>NZ_JAKVIP010000003.1:69173-71175 GCF_022601875.1 Chryseobacterium sp. SSA4.19 | reverse complement strand
GTTGTGTTGTATCCCAAAGATACGGATAAATGAAAGCAATTCACAACGCTCAAAGATGTTGAAGCCGGAACCAGTCTGTTGTGTTGTATCCCAAAGATACGGATAAATGAAAGCAATTCACAACAATTACTTCAACTACTTTAACGGTTACTGCGTTGTGTTGTATCCCAAAGATACGGATAAATGAAAGCAATTCACAACGAAGAAACATATTCCGCAGATGATCCCTGCGTTGTGTTGTATCCCAAAGATACGGATAAATGAAAGCAATTCACAACGGTAATTTAACAGTAACATCAGATTTTGTAGTTGTGTTGTATCCCAAAGATACGGATAAATGAAAGCAATTCACAACAATTTGATTCACCGTTCATTTAATATAGAAGTTGTGTTGTATCCCAAAGATACGGATAAATGAAAGCAATTCACAACACATTAAATAAATACGTTGATATAAATCCAGTTGTGTTGTATCCCAAAGATACGGATAAATGAAAGCAATTCACAACGTCTCTTGTAACTTCATATTCAGACTCTTTGTTGTGTTGTATCCCAAAGATACGGATAAATGAAAGCAATTCACAACTGCCATGGTCGGCAAAGGTTTTTATCTCTGGTTGTGTTGTATCCCAAAGATACGGATAAATGAAAGCAATTCACAACATCAGTCCGTAATGTGCCATGAATTCTTTGGTTGTGTTGTATCCCAAAGATACGGATAAATGAAAGCAATTCACAACAGGATGGAGAATGGAATGTAAACCGTTCAAGTTGTGTTGTATCCCAAAGATACGGATAAATGAAAGCAATTCACAACCGTAAATATCTATGAAGCCAGTGACCGAATGTTGTGTTGTATCCCAAAGATACGGATAAATGAAAGCAATTCACAACTTGTCAATTGTTTTATATTTTTTTAAATAGGTTGTGTTGTATCCCAAAGATACGGATAAATGAAAGCAATTCACAACTGCTCCGCTTCCAGGATAAGCCAATCTTCTGTTGTGTTGTATCCCAAAGATACGGATAAATGAAAGCAATTCACAACCAGGATCTTGAAGAGGTTGGGGTGCGAGGTGTTGTGTTGTATCCCAAAGATACGGATAAATGAAAGCAATTCACAACCACAAAACAAAAGAGAGAAACAAATAGCAAGTTGTGTTGTATCCCAAAGATACGGATAAATGAAAGCAATTCACAACAATATAATGGGGATGGTATTTTCCTAAATGGTTGTGTTGTATCCCAAAGATACGGATAAATGAAAGCAATTCACAACTCGAACCCAAACCCTTTCAATTTGCTGCATGTTGTGTTGTATCCCAAAGATACGGATAAATGAAAGCAATTCACAACCAATGATGTTATTAATCTTCGATCTGTGGGGTTGTGTTGTATCACGAAGATACGATTAAATGAAAGCAATTCACAACCATTGCTTATTATCTATCAACAAATAGTCTGTTGTGTTGTATCACGAAGATACGATTAAATGAAAGCAATTCACAACTACTATCTAAGAAAGGTCCTGTATTCGCCTGTTGTGTTGTATCACGAAGATACGATTAAATGAAAGCAATTCACAACGACCACTCCAGTATCCTTACTACGATGATCGTTGTGTTGTATCACGAAGATACGATTAAATGAAAGCAATTCACAACCTAAAGGCGCAAACTTCTCAACCAATTTCTGTTGTGTTGTATCACGAAGATACGATTAAATGAAAGCAATTCACAACAAAGACGGATATGCTTACAAAAAAGCTGGAGTTGTGTTGTATCACGAAGATACGATTAAATGAAAGCAATTCACAACGTAACAACGCCAAAATATAAGATGTATGCTGTTGTGTTGTATCACGAAGATACGATTAAATGAAAGCAATTCACAACCGACTGCTGTTACCCAACTTCAGGGCCAGGGTTGTGTTGTATCACGAAGATACGATTAAATGAAAGCAATTCACAACCGACTGCTGTTACCCAACTTCAGGGCCAGG
>NZ_JAKVIP010000003.1:0-69073 GCF_022601875.1 Chryseobacterium sp. SSA4.19 | reverse complement strand
GTTGTGTTGTATCACGAAGATACGATTAAATGAAAGCAATTCACAACGATTGTATGGGAACTCTCTTGATGATCCCAGTTGTGTTGTATCACGAAGATACGATTAAATGAAAGCAATTCACAACAGCTGGGCCAGGAAGCACTACCATACCTGAGTTGTGTTGTATCACGAAGATACGATTAAATGAAAGCAATTCACAACGAACGGCATCTGTAAACTGTGCATCGTTAAGTTGTGTTGTATCACGAAGATACGATTAAATGAAAGCAATTCACAACGCCAATTGAACCAAACCTACGAAGTTTGTTGTTGTGTTGTATCACGAAGATACGATTAAATGAAAGCAATTCACAACAGGATGGAAAACTTCTTCTCAGAAAAAAAAGTTGTGTTGTATCACGAAGATAATAAATTGTAACGACTCGCAGAGCGTAGAAGAATGATTTGGCAGAATTAAAGGAACTACAACATATCGTATTATAAAAAGCATGTAATGAAAACCGAGATGATTAGGCAGTAATATAAATACCACTATTTCTGTTATGATGAATGAAAATTAAGTGTCAATTGTACATTTATTTAAAATAGAATCTTATCTTTGTCTTTCTCTCATCAAAAAGTATTTAATCTTGACAAATGTGTATGTTCTGATGATTTTACAGATAAAATTACCATTCAAAATGACCCTATGAAAAAAATAATATCAGCCATCGGTATTCTCACAAGTACAGCCTCAGTTTTGTTTGCACAAACTACCAAAACGGAACCGTTCCGAAATACCAAACTTCCAGTAGAACAGCGGATTGAAAACCTCCTCGGACTGCTTACGGTAGATGAAAAAATAGGCATGATGATGGATAATTCCAAGGCTGTATCAAGGCTCGGTATTCCCGCATACGGCTGGTGGAACGAGGCCCTGCATGGGGTGGCAAGAGCGGGAACGGCGACCGTTTTTCCACAGGCTATTGGGCTGGCGGCAAGCTGGGATGTTCCGGAACACTTGAAAACCTTTGAAATGATTTCTGACGAAGCCAGAGCCAAATACAACAGGTCTTTTGACGAAGCAGGGAAAACGGGCCGTTACGAAGGACTCACGTTCTGGACACCCAACATCAATATTTTCCGCGACCCGCGATGGGGAAGAGGCCAGGAAACCTACGGAGAAGACCCGTTCCTGACAGCAAGCCTGGGTGTAGCAGCGGTAAAGGGATTGCAGGGAAATGATCCCGACTATTTCAAAACCCACGCCTGTGCCAAACATTTTGCCGTACACAGCGGCCCGGAATGGAACCGGCATTCCTACAACGCTGAAATTTCACACCGCGATCTTTACGAAACCTATCTTCCGGCTTTTAAGGCTTTGGTGATCGAAGGAAATGTAAGGGAAGTGATGTGTGCCTATAATGCTTTCGACGGACAGCCCTGCTGCGCCAATGATTTCCTGGTGAGCGACATCCTGCGCGGAAAATGGAAATACGACGGAATGGTCGTGTCCGACTGTTGGGCACTCGCCGATTTCTACCAGAAAAAATACCACGGAACCCACCCGGACGAAAAATCGACCGCCGCAGATGCACTGAAACATTCTACCGACCTCGAATGCGGAGATACTTATAATAATCTTAATAAATCCCTTGCCAGCGGTCTCATCACCGAGAAAGATATCGATGCTTCTATGCGCAGAATTCTGAAAGGCTGGTTTGAATTAGGTATGCTCGACCCGAAATCTTCCGTTCACTGGAACAGCATCCCGTACACAGTAGTCGATTCCGAAGAACATAAGCAGCAGGCCCTGAAAATGGCTCAAAAATCAATAGTTCTCATGAAAAACGATAAGAATGTTTTGCCTTTAAACAAAAACATCAAAAAAATCGCCGTGTTAGGACCGAATGCCGATGACGGACTGATGCAGCTCGGGAATTACAATGGAACGCCTTCTTCTATCGTAACCATTTTAGACGGAATCAGGAACAAATTTCCTAATGCGGAAGTCATTTACGAAAAAGGAAGTGAAGTTACGGACCCGTCTTCCAGAACTTCACTGTATCAGAATTTTTTAAGCCAGGAAAAAGGGGAAAAAGGAATGAAGGTGGAATTTTTCAACAACAATGAATTTAAAGGGTCACCGGCCAATATTTCTGTTAATAAAACCGGGATCAGCTACAACAGCTTCGGCGGTACCCAGCTTGCCCCGAATGTCGGCAGGGAAAATACCGCTGCAAAAATTTCAGGGATTTTTAAAAGTACCTACACGGGCGATGTGATTTTTTCAGCATCCACTTCGGATGTGTATAAGCTCTTTGTGGATGGCAAAGAAGTGGCAACCCGGAAAGGTCCCGATGCAAGGCATCCTTCGGAATTCCCTGTGAAAATGGAAAAAGGAAAAGAATATAACATTGAACTTCAACATAGGCAGATCGGCAAATATGTGAGCATCACATTTGACGTGTACAGAAAAGATCCTGTGAATTTCACTGCCGTAAAGGAAAAAGTGAAAGATGCGGAAGTCATCATTTTTGCCGGCGGACTTTCTCCAAGCCTGGAAGGAGAGGAAATGATGGTGAATGCAGAAGGTTTCAAAGGCGGTGACAAAACCAATATCGAGCTTCCGAAAGTGCAGCGCGAACTTTTAGCCGAACTAAGAAAAACCGGAAAACCCGTTGTTTTTGTTCTTTGTACCGGAAGTGCTCTCGGATTGGAGCAGGATGAAAAAAATTATGATGCCCTATTGAACGCCTGGTACGGCGGCCAGTCCAGTGGTGCAGCTGTAGCAGACGTACTTTCCGGGGATTACAACCCGTCCGGAAAGCTTCCAATTACTTTCTATAAAAATATCGCACAGCTGGATAACGCTCTGTCCAAAACCGGCAAGCATGAAGGGTTCGAAAACTACGACATGCAGGGAAGGACCTACCGTTATATGAAAGAACAACCATTGTATCCGTTTGGGCACGGGCTCAGCTATGCCAGCTTTTCTTATGGAAATGCTACCCTGAGCAAAAATACCATCGGTACGAATGAAAGCGTAACCCTTTCAGTTCCGGTAACCAATACGTCCGGAAAAAACGGTGAAGAAGTCGTTGAGGTCTACATCAAACGGAACAATGATCCGTTGGCTCCGGTAAAAACACTCAGGGCATTCCAAAGGGTAGCTATACCGTCCAAAACCTCTAAAACTGTCCGGCTCACCCTGTCTCCGGATTCGTTCATGTTCTATGACGAAAAAGCGGATGACTTGGTTTCCAAACCAGGAGATTATACCATCCTGTACGGCGGAACCTCTGCTGATTCAGGATTAAAAAGCCTGCCGCTCAAAGTAAAATAATGATTAACTCTTATCAAACCTCATAGGTTTCTAAAACCTATAAGGTTTAGCTTGATAAAAAGACTTTAATGAAAACAAAAAATATCATCTCAACCGCCGCTGTCTTTCTGACGGTTACTTTCTTTTCCGGGCAGTCCCAAAGCAAACCCAACTATACCCTGGATCTAAACGGCGCGTCTACCGGAATTAAGATCCAGCCGACGATGTACGGGATTTTCTTTGAGGATATCAACTTTGCAGCAGACGGCGGATTGTATGCTGAACTGATCAAAAACCGCAGCTTCGAGTTCGACGAACCGCTGACCGGATGGAAGCAACCCAACACGAAAACATTGTCTCCAAACTTGGATTCCGGGTTTTTGACAATCATAACCGATAAGTCTAAACCTAATAAAAATTACGCAAGAATTACGGTTAGGAACGACAAAAACTATCTGCTGGAAAATGAGGGATTCAGAGGAATCGGGCTGCATAAGGGTGAAAAATATGACTTAAGTTTTAATTTGGAAAACGTTTCGGGAAACATTTCTGCCATCAACATAAGTCTTGTCGACGAAAAAGGGATGGTGGTTTCTTCAGTTTCCACCATCATAAAAGGTGGGGGATGGCAAAAATACAATGCGGTTTTCAATCCTTCCAAAACCATTGAAAAAGCAAAGCTCCAAATCACATTTACCGGGAAGGGCATTGTGAATATGGATATGATCTCATTGTTTCCCCAGGATACCTGGAAGGGAAGAAAAGGGGGATTAAGAAAAGATTTGGTGCAGAAATTATATGATTTACAGCCGGGATTTTTACGTTTTCCGGGCGGCTGTATCGTAGAAGGGAGAACATTGGCAGAACGGTACCAATGGAAAAAAACAATTGGTAAAGTGGAAAACAGGGAAAACCTGATCAATAAATGGAGCAACGGATTTGCGCATCGTCTCACCCCGGATTACTGGCAGTCTTTCGGTCTTGGCTTTTTTGAATATTTCCAATTGGCAGAGGATCTGGGTGCAGAACCGCTTCCGATTTTAAGCTGTGGAATGGCCTGTCAGTTTAATACTGCCGAACTCGTAAAAATGGAAGATTTGGATCCGTATGTTCAGGACGCTTTGGATCTGATAGAATTTGCCAACGGCGATTCTCATACGAAATGGGGGAAAATCCGTGCTGAAATGGGTCATCCGCAACCTTTTAATATGAAATTCATCGGGGTCGGAAACGAACAATGGGGAGCAGACTATATCGAACGTTATAAAGTTTTTGAAAAAGCCATTCACTCCAAATATCCGGATATTAAAATCGTCTCCGGAAGCGGACCGTCTCCCGATGGCGAATTTTTTGATTACGGATGGAAGGAACTGAAAAAGCTTAATGCCCAGATCGTGGATGAGCACTACTACAATTCCCCGGAATGGTTTATGAAAAATGCCGGAAGATATGATACATACGACCGTTCCGGACCTAAAGTCTTTGCCGGTGAATATGCAGCGCAATCGGTTGGCGTTGTAAAGCCTGACAATAAAAACAATTGGCTTACCGCACTTTCTGAAGCCGCTTTCATGACCGGACTCGAACGCAATGCAGATGTGGTGACCATGACGTCTTATGCACCGCTTTTCGCCCACGCAGAAGGATGGCAATGGACGCCGGACCTGATCTGGTTCAATAACCTGAAGTCTTACGCAACGCCTAATTATTACGTCCAGAAACTTTTTTCCAATAACAAAGGAACGGAAGTCCTGAAAATTACCGGTAACGGAAAACCGGTAACAGGGCAGAACCAGCTGTATGCTACCGCCGTAAAAGATGCAAAGACCAAAGAAACCATCATCAAAATAGTCAATACGGATGCCGGAAGCAAATCGGTGACCATCAACCCGGCAAACATAAAACTGGGTAGCACGTTGACCAAAATTACCCTGACAGCCCCGCAGCTTTCTACCGAGAACAGCTTTGAAAATGAACCCATTCAGCCCAGAGAAGAAACGGTACGTCTCAAAAAAGGGAAAATGGTTTTGGAAATTCCTGCACAATCTCTGGTTATTTTAATAATAAACTAATTTTAAATATCTGATAATCAATAATAAATAAAAATTAAGTGTATTTATTACATTTAATTGAAAAGAATCTTATATTTGTTTAAATCTCTGGAATGGAAAAGCTATAAAGAAGTTCAGACCGATTTTTTAAAAAGGTTATCAAAAATCAAGCATTACGTTAATGAAAAAATATGTTATAGGATTAGACTACGGAACCGATTCTGTCCGGGCAGTCCTCATCGATACCGAAAACGGAGCGGAACTGGCTTCCTCCGTAAGCTATTACCAACGCTGGAAAGAAGGCCTTTTCTGCAGTCCTGAAAAAAACAGGTTCCGGCAGCATCCTTCAGACCATATCGAAGGGTTGGAAAAAACCATCACCGAAGTAGTTCAGCAAAGCGGGGTACAGCCGGAAGAAATCGTCAGCATCTGCATCGATACCACCGGATCATCTCCGCTGCCTGTAACTCAGGAGGGAATAGCTCTTTCCTTAACGCCGGGCTTTGAAGAAAATCCGAATGCCATGATGGTGCTCTGGAAAGACCATACTGCCATCCGTGAGGCCGAAGAAATCAATACGCTTGCGAAAACCTGGGGTGGGGAAGATTACACCCGTTTTGAAGGTGGCATCTACTCCTCCGAATGGTTCTGGGCCAAAATTCTGCACATCAACAGGGCAGATGAAGACGTGAAAAATGCAGCGCATAGCTGGATGGAACACTGCGATTACATTACCTTCCTGTTGTCGGATCATACAGATCTCAAAACATTCAAGAGAAGCCGTTGCGCAGCCGGACACAAAGCCATGTGGCATGAAAGCTGGGGCGGACTGCCTTCCGAAGATTTCCTCAACAGGCTCGACCCGTCTTTGGGAGAACTGAAAGAACGGTTATATGATAAAACGTATACTTCTAACGAAATCGCCGGCCACCTTAACGAAGAATGGGCGCAGCGCTTAGGCTTAACGACTTCTACCGTCATTGCCGTCGGAACTTTCGATGCCCATTCCGGTGCCGTAGGTGCCAAAGTGGAGGAGAACACCCTGATCAGAATCATGGGAACTTCTACCTGCGACATTATGGTCGCTCCCAACGAAATCATTGGTGACAAAACCGTAAAAGGAATCTGCGGCCAGGTAGACGGATCCGTGATCCCGGGAATGGCCGGGCTCGAAGCGGGACAATCTGCCTTCGGAGACGTACTGGCATGGTTCCGCGACATTCTGATGTGGCCGATGAACAATATGCTGCAACATTCCGAGATCATTTCCCCGCAACAGAAAGCGCAGCTTAAAGAAGAGTTTGAAAACAATTTGATTAAAAATCTAACCCTGGAAGCGGAAAAAATTCCGGCCGATGAAGCTTTACCGATAGCCCTTGATTGGGTTAACGGAAGAAGAACCCCGGATGCTAACCAGGAACTGAAAGCCGCTATCAGCCATTTTTCCCTGGGAACCAAAGCCCCGCATATTTTCAAAGCCCTAGTAAACGCCATTTGCTTCGGATCGAAAAAAATCGTCGACCGTTTTGAGGAAGAAGGTGTAAAAATCGAAAAAGTGATCGGGATCGGAGGCGTTGCCAGAAAATCGCCGTTCATTATGCAGACTTTGGCCAATGTGCTGGATATGCCGATTATTGTTGCGGCTTCAGACCAGGCTCCGGCATTGGGGGCTGCCATCTATGCTGCCGTTGCTGCGGGAATTTACCCGACTGTTCAGGAAGCAAGTCAGAAAATGGGTTCCGATTTCGAGGCAGAATATCATCCGCAGCCGGAACTGGTTCAGCAGTATGCCCGACTGATGCAGCAATACCAGCAGCTTGCCGATTTTACGGAAAGCGTAATTAAGAGCCCTGTTAAGGTTCTTAACCTTAACAGGGCTAAAAACCAAACAACATGAATAAATATAAAGAACTTCAACGGGAATGTTACGAAGCCAATATGCAGCTCAATGCTTTAAAACTGGTGGTTTATACATTCGGAAACGTAAGTGCCGTCGACCGTAATGAAGGCATTTTCGCCATCAAGCCAAGCGGCGTTCCGTACGCGGATCTGAAACCGGAAGATATGGTCATCCTTGATTTTGATGCGAATGTCATTGAAGGCAAACTGAGACCGTCTTCCGATACCAAAACCCACGCGTACCTGTATAAAAACTGGGAAAACATCGGTGGGATTTCCCATACCCATGCCATTTATTCTGTGGCCTGGGCCCAGGCGCAGATGGACATCCCGATTTTCGGGACTACCCATGCGGATCACCTGACATCCGATATTCCGTGTGCACCTCCAATGGACGACAGCCTGATCGAGGGCAACTACGAATACAACACCGGCATCCAGATCCTCGACTGTTTCAAAGAGAAAAACCTCTTACCGCACGAAGTGGAAATGGTCCTGATCGGAAATCATGGTCCGTTTACCTGGGGAAAAAATGCAGAAAAAGCGGTTTATAACAGCAAAGTGCTGGAAACCATTGCGGAAATGGCTTACCTTACAAGACAGATCAATCCGGACGCGCTTCGGTTAAAGGATTCTTTAATTAAAAAACATTACGAAAGGAAGCACGGGAAGGATGCTTATTACGGACAGTAAAAAGCGGCTGGCTGTTGGCTTTTAGCTTCTGACTGCTTTTAAAATATAAACCTCATAGGTTTTTAAAACCTATGAGGTCTGACGAAAAACGAATCCAAAAGGTTCAACATAAAATAATCTTATAAACCTAACGGGTTTCCAAAAAACCGTTAGGTTTATAAGAAACAGCATTAAAAATCAATCATCAATCATCAATTATCAATCATCATTTATAAACTATGTTAACACCTCTCAATACGAAAGAAATCTGGTTCATTACCGGAAGCCAGCATTTATACGGCCCTGAAACACTGGCGCAGGTTGCTGAACATTCGGCGAAAATCGTGGAAGCTTTTAATGCTTCGTCACAGATTCCTGTAAAGGTGGTTTTAAAGCCAACCGTAAAAACAACGGAAGAAATTTTCGAAACCTTGGTAGCCGCCAATCATACCGCCGACTGTATCGGGGTGGTGACCTGGATGCATACCTTTTCACCGGCTAAAATGTGGATCCGCGGGCTGACCGCTTTGCAGAAACCGATGCTGCACCTTCATACCCAGTTCAACCAGGATATTCCGTGGTCAACGATGGATATGGATTTCATGAATCTGAACCAGGCGGCGCATGGCGACCGTGAATTCGGGTTTATGGTAAGCCGCCTCCGCAAAAACAGAAAAGTAGTGGTAGGACACTGGGCAGAGGAAAGGGTACAGAAACAGATCGGTGACTGGAGCCGCGTGGCTGCCGGCTGGGACGACTGGCAGGGCGCTAAGTTCGCCCGTTTCGGAGACAATATGCGATATGTTGCCGTAACCGACGGTGATAAAGTGGAAGCGGAAACCAAATTCGGATTCTCCGTCAATACCTGGGGAATCGGTGATCTGGTAAGCGTGATCAACGGCATCGGGGAAGGTGAAGTGAAAACTTTGATCGAAGAATATGAAGCATCCTACAGAATGGCAGAATCCCTGCTTTCCGGTGGTGCCAACAGAAAATCCCTGGAAACCGCTGCCAGAATTGAACTCGGACTTGAAAAATTCCTGAAAGACGGAAATTTCAAAGGATTTTCCGATACTTTCGAAGACCTTCACGGGATGGAACAGCTTCCGGGAATTGCCGTACAGCGACTGATGGAAAAAGGATACGGTTTTGCCGGCGAAGGCGACTGGAAAACAGCAGCCCTGGTAAGAGCCATGAAAACGATGGGACAGGGGTTGCACGGCGGAAACGCATTCATGGAAGATTATACCTACCATTTGAATCCATCCAATCCTTCGGTGTTAGGTTCTCACATGCTGGAAGTGGATCCTGTTTTGGCAGCCGATAAACCGTCTTGTGAGATTCATCCGCTGGGAATCGGTGGTAAAGCAGATCCGGTTCGTCTGGTATTCAATTCCCGGGGAAATATTGATTCCCTGAACGCTGCTTTAATGGATTTCGGAAATCATTTCAGATTATTAATCAACAAAACCAAAGCGTTGGAGATCACTGAAGAACTACCTAAACTTCCGGTGGCAAGAGTACTCTGGAAGCCCCTTCCGGATTTGTACACCGCAGCAGAAGCGTGGATCCTGGCCGGTGGTGCACACCATACGTGCTACAGTGAAAACATCAGCGCAGAACAGTTGGAAGACTTTGCAGAAATGGCTAACATCGAATCGCTGGTCATTGACAAAAACACGAAAATCCGTGATTTTAAGAACACCCTTCGCTGGAATGAAATCTATTACCGTTAATTCTTCAACAAATATCATGTATTATGAAAAAAATAGGAGGCAGTGTATTCATTTTATTGGCAGTTTTATGTATTTTCGGCTGCAATAAAAAGGAAAACAACAATAAAACGAACTCAGATACCATGGAAAATGTACAGGTTTCAGATTACGGGGTTACCGCAAAAGGGGATTCCATTAAAAAATATACGTTAAGCAACAAAAACGGGATGAAAGTGGAGATCATCAACTACGGCGGGATCATCACTTCGCTGACGGCTCCCGATAAAGACGGGAAATACCAGGATGTAGTGCTGGGTTTTACCAAACCTGAAGATTACTTCAATGGAAATCCGTATTATTTCGGCGCACTGATCGGAAGATATGGAAACCGGATTGCCAATGCTAAATTCACTTTGGAAGGTAAAACCTATGATATTGATAAAAATGACGGGCCGAACAGCCTGCACGGAGGAAAAGAAGGGTTCCATACTAAAATCTGGACGGTAGAACCTGTGAAGGATGCGAAGTTACCAACTTTAAAATTAACCTACGTAAGTGCTGACGGTGAAGAAGGATATCCTGGAAAACTTACCACAACGGTTCTGTATACACTAACTGACGATAATGCCCTGGAAATTTCTTACGAAGCGGAAACGGATAAAGCGACTGTCGTAAATCTTACCCAGCATTCCTATTTCAATCTTTCCGGAAACTTTTCCAATCTGATTACGGACCACGAATTGCAGATCAATGCCGATAAATTTTTACCGGTGAACAAAACGCTTATTCCTGTAGGAGAGGAGAAAGAGGTTAAAGGAACTCCGTTTGATTTTACAGCAGCCAAATCGATCGGAAAAGACATCAATTCAGAAGACGAGCAGCTTAAGCTGGGCGGCGGATACGACCACAACTGGATCCTGAACGGAAACGGGATGAGGACCATTGCCACCGTATACCATCCGGCCAGCGGAAGGGTGATGGAAGTAATGACCGATCAGCCGGGCGTTCAGTTCTATTCCGGAAATTTCCTGGATGGAAAATTCGATACCAAAACCGGTGGCAAATATGAAAAAAGGAGCGGATTCTGCCTGGAAACCCAGCACTATCCGGATTCTCCGAACCAGCCTGCTTTCCCTTCCACGGAGCTGAAGCCGGGACAGAAGTATCAGACCAAAACCATTTATAAATTTTCAGTTAAAAAATAAGTATGGGAAAACTAGCAACCATTGATATCATCATCTTTCTTATTTATTTTGTGGTGGTAGCCTCCTACGGGATCTGGATTTACAGAAAGAAAAAATCCGAATCTACAGGGAGTAAAGATTATTTCCTTGCCGAAGGTTCACTGACCTGGTGGGCCATCGGAGCCAGCTTAATTGCGTCCAACATTTCGGCCGAACAGTTCATCGGAATGAGTGGTGAAGGGTTCTTCGTTGGGGTAGCGGTTGCCGCCTATGAGTGGATCGCTGCTGTAGCCCTGATTATTATTGCCGTGTGGTTTATCCCGATCTACCTGAAAAACAAGATCTACACCATGCCGCAGTTCCTGGAAACCCGTTACAACAAATCGGTTTCCCTGATTATGGCCGTGTTCTGGCTGTTTTTATATGTTATCGTAAACCTGACTTCCATTCTGTATCTCGGGGCATTGGCCATTGATACTTTATTGGGTGGAGAACACCTTCATATTATTATGATCGTCCTTCTGCTGATGGCTTTGCTGATCGGTCTGGGAGGAATGAAAGTAATCGGGTACACCGATGTGATCCAGGTAGCTGTTTTGATTATTGGAGGTTTTGCCACCGTATATATGGCATTGCAGATTGTTGACCAGAGGATCAACGGTGCTGCGGTAGGAAATGCTCTGGCAGGATTCAACACCCTGATGAACGAAGCGCCGGGACATTTTAAATTGATGCTTGATAAACCGAAAACCACGACAACCACTTTAGGGATGGCCCAGAACCTGGACGTTCAGAAGTATGTGGTATTGCCAGGACTGGCGATGTATTTTGCAGGACAGTGGATCGTAAACCTGAACTATTGGGGCTGTAACCAGTACATTACCCAGCGCGCTTTGGGAGCAGACCTGAAAACTGCCAGAACCGGGATTTTGTTTGCCGGATTTTTAAAGCTTTTCATGCCGATCATAGTAATGCTTCCGGGAATTGCAGCGTATGTGCTGTATACCAAAGGACAGCTTCCGGGATTCAACGGGGTGAAAGACGGTGCATATTCAGCGATCTTAGGATTTTTACCTGAAGGTCTGAAAGGACTTGCCGTTGCAGCTTTAACCGCAGCGATCGTCGCTTCCCTGGCCGGAAAAGTAAACAGTATTTCAACGATTTTCACATTGGATATCTATAAAAAATACCTGAAAACGGATGCTACTGAAATCCAGATGGTAAGGACAGGAAGATGGGTGATTATTTCAGCAATGGCTATTGCCCTGCTCTTTACCTGGACGGACGTTTTAGGCATCGGAGGAGAAGGCGGATTTACCTTCATCCAGAAATACACCGGATTTATCAGCCCCGGAGTATTTGCGATGTTCTTACTGGGAATGTTCTGGAAGAGAACAACAGGAACGGCTGCTTTGGTAGGGGTGATTTTAGGCTTTGCACTGGCGATCTTCTTCAACAGCTTTGCGATCGGAATCTTTGGAAAAGAAACGTGGCTGTATACGGCGTTTACTTATGAAAAACTGGAAAACGGCGTGGTACACACCATCACCGAAATTCCGTTCCTCATCAACATGGGATGGTCGTTCTTCATTACCATTGTTGTCATGATCCTGATCAGTCTTGCCGGTCCGAAAGTCAATCCGAAAGCATTCGCGATCGATATCAAAATGTTCAAGGTAGACTACAGAACCATGGTGCTGATTGTGGTTACTTTATTGTTGCTTACCGCTTTGTATGTGAGGTTCTGGTAGAAAAAATGTAACTAATTTGTAAACAGGATGTTTTCGGACATCCTGTTTTTTTATGAAATATAACCGGTGAATGAGCAATGTATAATAAAACTCATGGTTAAAAATAAAATGTAATATCCTAAGATGTAACAATCTTGTTTTTGAGGGTACTCATTAAAAAAATTAAAGCTATGAAATTTCTAAAACTTTTATCTCTGATCCTCATCTTGCGGTCTGCCGTTTCCTATACCTCTGCGCAGCAATCTCTGCAAATTCCCGGAAAAAATCAGGCTGATTTGTCATTGATTAAAAATGAAAACTATTCGATGATCTGGTATGCCATGAAAGATACGTCAAAAATGGAAATGGCCAAAGTGGATACTAAAATTGTAAAAACCGATACCCGTATTAACGTGACCACCATTGTTAAAATGAAAAATATGCCGGACTGGACAGATGAAACAGAATTGGCTTTTCCCAACCTGGCTGCCGTAAAGCACAGTTCATTCAATACCCAGAGAGATATGGTGCTGGATTTCGGAAATCAGAATATGGTGACCGGATATTATCTGGATAAAGCTCAGAATAAAAAAACAGAGATCAGTGAAAAGACCAGAGGAAAATTTTTTGACAGTAATTTTTATCCTCAACTGATCCGCTGGCTGCCGCTGAAAGAAGATTATACTACCGAAATATCCCTTTTCGATTACAATCCAAAGTCTGCTATTGGTATTATTAAAGCTTATATCACCGGAACCAAAAAAGGAACTTATAATAATAAAACCGTCTGGATCATTTCCGTTACTGATGATATTTCAGAAAAGAAAGTAATAAGCACCTATTATATTGATGTCATGACCCGTGAAGTTCTGAAACAGGAAATTGATATGGCGGGAAGAAAGATGATGATGGAAAGAATATAGCAAAAAATCAACAGCAACTAATACAACACGCAAGCAGCTTATTTTTAGGGGCAATCGCTTTACTCTGCATATCTTATATCTTAAACATAAATCCTTCCGCAATCTTTTTATTATATTTCTCTTCATCGAAACGGTATAAGTAAGATCCCTTCTTAGAGGAGGTCATATCTTTTTCCTCTGTTTTTACAAGAATATCCAGAGCGTTGATCTTGCTGATGAAATTACGTTTGTCATATTGCTCGTTGAAGATGGCTTCATATAAGTTCTGAAGGTCTTTCATTGTAAATTTTTCCGGGAGAAGTTCAAAACCGATGGGTCTCGTGGAAGCTCTTCTTCTGAGCCTCAGCACCGCATCCGCCACCATTTCATTATGATCAAAAATCAGGCTCGGAAAATCCTGAAGGTCGAACCATTGTGCATTGTACCTTTCGTTAATCTGGATATTCTTCTCAATATTAATCAGTGCATAATAGGAAACGGAAATGATGCGGGCAGTGGGCTCACGTTCTATTTCACTGTAACATTTCAGCTGTTCAAGATAGATGTTTTCAAGCCCTGTTAAAGTATTCAGTACACGTGAGGCAGCCTGATCTGATGTTTCCGCAGAATTAATAAAGCCGCCCATCAGCGACCAATGTCCTTTTTGAGGCTCGAAATCCCTTTTAACAAGAAGGATCTTAACATTTTCACCATCAAAGCCGAAAATAATACAGTCGACAGCTACCAAATGTCTGGAATAGCTTCCGTAGTCTTTTACCATCTCAATCAATTTATGCAAATGTACATTTTTAACACTGATAAAATTGCTTAAAAATAACAAATGTATTATTTACACTTCATTGGTGTTGAATTATAGTTAAGGATTGAATAAAGAGTAGCTGAGGAGCCTTTTTAGGTATTTTTTTTCAACATAATTGATGATATTTATCTATAAAAGAATTCATATTGATATTAATTTAATGTTAAAATTACGTTAAAGTTTAAATATAATTTAAAATCACTTTTGGAAGCGGTAATTGTCACAGACATTGTTAAAAATACGATAAGCATTCAGTAAAAATATTCCAGTATGTTGGGATGATTTCCTGAACGGTTTGGTACCAGTCAATTGTATAGAATGAAGATTTAAAACAAGTATGATTATGTATTCGTATTTTTTATGATAAGATACTCTGTTTTATGTGTTGTGACGGACTTTTTATTAGATTGTAGGTTGTTTGTTAAAGAAGCGCAGGATCAAAATGCTTTTGTATATTAATACTTTCTTTTATTTTTAAAAAATATAGGATTATATAAAATCATGAACAGAATAGCACTGGCAGTATTTTTAAGTTGCACTTCTTTTACATTCGGACAGACAGGTCAGAAAGTAAGCTATTTTCCATTAAAAGATGTGCAATTGACAGAAAGTGTCTTCAACAAAGCCATGCAGGCGGACAAAGGATATATCATGGCGATGGAACCGGACCGGTTGCTGGCACCTTATCTGAAAGAGGCCGGCCTTTCCGCTAAAGCGGTGAATTATCCCAACTGGGAAAATACAGGACTGGACGGACATATCGGCGGACACTATCTTTCAGCGCTCGCACTGATGTATGCTTCCACGGGCGATGCCAAAGTAAAGCAGCGTCTCGATTACATGATCGATGAGCTGGAACGCTGCCAGAAAGCTTCCGGCAACGGCTATGTTTCCGGGATTCCGAACGGAAAAAAAGTATGGAACGAGATTGCAGAAGGAAACATCCGGGCTTCCGGCTTCGGACTGAACGACCGCTGGGTTCCATTGTATAATATTCATAAAACCTATTCCGGATTGCGCGACGCCTACTGGTATGCAGGAAGTGAGAAGGCAAAAGAAATGCTGATCCGTTTAACGGACTGGATGGCAAACGAAGTATCCGGACTTTCCGATGAACAGATCCAGGAAATGCTCAGGAGCGAGCACGGCGGATTGAATGAAGTCTTTGCCGATGTTTACGATATCACCAAAAATAAAAAATACCTTCAGCTGGCGCACCGGTTTTCGCATCAGGCGATTCTGAACCCTTTGCTGAGTGGTGAAGATAAGCTCACGGGAATCCATGCCAATACGCAAATCCCGAAAGTCATCGGTTATAAACGCATTGCCGATCTTGAACATAATGCTTCCTGGAATGCCGCAACCGATTTTTTCTGGCATAATGTCACTGAAAAAAGGTCTTCCGCCATTGGTGGGAACAGTGTGAGCGAGCATTTCAATCCGGTCAATGATTTCAGCAGCATGATTAAAAGCATTGAAGGCCCTGAAACCTGCAATACGTATAATATGCTGAAACTGACAGGACAGCTGTTTGCCACACTGCCCAAATCCTATTATATGGATTATTACGAGCGGGCATTGTACAACCACATCCTGTCCACGGAAAATCATGACAAAGGCGGCTTCGTGTATTTCACACCGATGCGCCCCGGACATTACCGGGTGTATTCCCAGCCGCAGACCAGCTTCTGGTGCTGTGTCGGTTCAGGAATGGAGAATCATGCCAAGTATGGGGAAATGATCTACGCCCATACGGATAAAGACCTGTACGTCAATCTTTTTATTCCATCCGTTCTGAAGTGGGCGGAGAAAAAAATGGTGCTGAAACAGGAAAACAACTTTCCGCAGAATCCTTCCACCAAATTGGTTTTTGAAGCAGCTCCGAAATCCGAGATCAACCTTAAACTGAGAGCACCGGAATGGACGAATGCTTCACAGATCATCGTTTCGATTAATTCAAAAAATATACATGTACCTGTTGATGCCGACGGCTATATCAATATCAACAGGAAATGGAAAAAAGGCGATGCCGTAGAAATGAAAATGCCGATGCACCTTACCGCAGAGCAGCTGCCGGACCAATCGGATTATTATGCTTTTAAATACGGTCCTGTAGTTTTAGCGGCACCTTACGGAAAAGAAAACCAGCAGGGACTTCTGGCCGATGACAGCCGAGGCGGGCATATTGCCCACGGTCCGCAGATTCCTCTTAACGAAATTCCTGTCATCGAAGACAACGCTTCGGAAGTGCTGAATCATGTGCAGCCGATAAACGGGACCAACCTTTCGTTCAGCATCAACGGGCTATATCCTTCCGAAAAGTTCGGTAGAGGGCTTCAGCTGGTTCCGTTTTATACCATTCAGGAAGAACGGTATATCCTTTACTGGCCGCAGGCAGACCGGGATAAGATTCAGGCTGTACAAAAACAAAGAGCACAGGAAGAAGCCGAAACCCGAAAACTTGACCTGATTACCGCCGATAAAATTCAGCTGGGAGAACAGCAGCCGGAATCCGATCATTTCTTCGAAAGCAAGGACTCTAATACGGGATATATGGAAGACCGACATTTCCGGGATGCCAAGGGCTGGTTCAGCTACCGCATGAAGAACCCGGGAAAAAATGCATCCTTCCTGTATATTCTTTATTTCGACAACAATGCCGGACGTACGCTGAATGCAGAAATCAACGGAAAAAAAGTTATCGCTAAAAAACTTGAAGGCAAGGCCGGGAATTCACCGCAGTACCTGCTGTTACCGGTGCCGGATTCCGAGAAAAATAAAGAAAGCCTTACGGTAAAATTTTCTGCAGAGGATCAGGCCGTGACCTCAAGGATTATTGAAGTCCGCCTTCTTACCCAAAGCTATGAAAAACCCATCAAGTAATTTAAATAACAGTTCATTCCATGAATATGTATAAGTCCAAAACAACCTCTTTTCTGATCGTCAGCCTCTTCAGTTTTTCCATGATGGAAGCCAAAGTAAAGCTTCCTGCCCTGGTTTCGGACGGGATGATCCTGCAACGGAATATGCCGCTGAAAATCTGGGGCTCTGCCGACGCAGGTGAAAAGGTGAACGTGAAATTTTTAAATAAAACCTACACCACCAGCGCCGATAAAAGCGGGAACTGGAACATCATGCTTCCCGAACTGAAAGCCGGCGGACCTTACGTAATGACCATCAACGAAATTACCCTGAAAGACATCCTGATCGGTGATGTGTGGGTAGCTTCCGGACAATCCAATATGGAGCTTCCGATGCGGAGGCTGACACCGTTGTACAGTAACGAAATTAAAAATGCCAACAATAAAAGTATCCGGTTCTTCACGGTACCGCAAAAATACAACTTCAAAACTCCACAAACGGAACTTGAAGGCGGCAAATGGCAATCCACCGATCCGCAGACCATTCTTGACTTTTCAGGGGTAGCGTACTTTTTTGCCAAAGAAATCAATGCTGAAGATAAAGTTCCGGTGGGAATCATTCACACCAGCCTCGGAGGATCTCCGGTTCAGGCCTGGATGGACACCAATTCCCTGAAAAAATATCCTGAATACCTGGAAGAAGCCCAAAAATGGCAGAACGATGACCTGATTAAATCCACCGAATCCGGTGAGCAGGCAGCCAGCAGAGCCTGGTATACCGAACTTGACCAGAACGATCCCGGATTGGCACAGCATTGGGAAAAAGCGGATGTCGATGACTCCGGATGGAAAACCCTGAAAGTTCCGGGATCATGGGAAGATCAGGAAGGATCTTTTGACGGAACGGTTTGGCTGAGAAAAGAAATCAATGTACCGGCCGGATCATCCGGGAAAACTGCCTTTTTAAATCTAGGAAGGATCAAAGATGCTGATGTTACTTATATCAACGGCGTGAAAGTCGGGAATGTAACCTATGAATACCCGCCGCGCTGGTACGATATTCCGGCAGGTGTACTGAAGGACGGAAAGAACATCATTACGGTCCGCATCACCAACGGAAGCGGGAGAGGGCAGTTCATTGCCGATAAACCGTACTACCTGGAAATCGGAGGCCAGAAAATAGACCTTACCGGAAACTGGAAATATAAAGTCGGTGCAAAAATGCCGAGAGTGGCGCCCGGACAGACCTTTATCCGCTGGAAGCCGACCGGATTGTACAATTCGATGATCAATCCGCTCACCAATTATAAAGTAAAAGGATTCCTCTGGTACCAGGGCGAAAGCAATACCGGAAAACCGAAAGAATACGGCGACCTGCTGACGACCATGATCACCGACTGGCGCAACAAATGGAATGAGCAAAACGCACCGTTCCTGATTGTGCAGCTGGCCAACTTTATGGAAACCAAAAGCCAGCCGATTGAAAGCAACTGGGCCGAGCTGAGGGATCAGCAGCGCCTGGTTTCCCAGACGGTTCCGAACACCGGACTGGCCGTAACCATCGACGTAGGAGAGTGGAATGACATCCATCCGCTGAATAAAAAAGCAGTCGGTGACCGCCTGGCTTTCCAGGCTCTGAAAATAGCGGATAAAAAGAATATCGTGGCAGACGGACCGGTGTACGAATCCATGAAAACCGAAGGGAACAAAATCATCCTTTCTTTCAAAGCCGGAACCGCTCAGCTGGCTCCCGTTTCAGAACTGAAAGGCTTTGCCATCAAGAATTCAGACGGAAACTGGGCTTGGGCGAAAGCCAAAACCGAAGGTAAAAAGGTTGTGGTCTGGAACGACGCGGTTAAAAATCCGGTAGCCGTACGATACGACTGGGCCGACAATCCGGACGGCAATCTCAAAAACACAGCCGGGCTTCCTGCTTCACCTTTTACCACAGAAAAAAATTAATTTAATCCTCATATTTAAAAATGAATAATCATCCACAAAAAATATCAGTATCCGAAAAAATAGGCTACAGCTTAGGGGACCTTGCGGCCAACCTTGTTTTTCAGACCCTGGTTACCTACCTCGCTTATTTTTATACCGATATTTACGGACTGAAGCCGGAAGATGCTTCTATTATTACCCTGATTGTAGGCCTCATCGCAGGATTCGGATTCAACCCGGTGATCGGTGCTTTGGCAGACCGTACCAAAACCAAGTGGGGAAAATTCCGTCCGTGGATTTTATTTACAGCCGTTCCTTTGGGAATTGCTGCTCTTCTGGCATTCAGCACACCCGGCTTTTCCTACAAAGGAAAAATGATTTATGCAGCGATTACCTATTCACTGCTTTTACTGCTGTACGCGGCCAACAACCTGCCGTACGCCGCACTGAGCGGGGTAATTACCGGAGACATGGGAGAGCGAAACAGCATTTCTTCCTACCGTTTTGTAGCGGTAATGTTTGCCCAGTTCTTCGTGCAGGTATTCATGCTGCCGATCATCCTGTCCGCAGGGCATGGCGACAAGGCAGCGGGTATTGAAACCGTAATGACCTGGCTGGCGATCATCGGCTCCGTCATGTTGCTGATTACTTTTTTCACCACAAAAGAAAGGATCATTCCGACATCCGACCAGAAATCCAGCCTGAAAGAAGACCTGAAAGACCTTTCCAAAAATAAGCCTTGGATCATCATGCTTACGGTAACAGCACTGATCTTCATTACCCTGGCGATGAAAGGAGGTTCCTACGTGTATTATTTCAACAATTACGTGGATGAACCGGCTTTAGCCTCTTTTATTTCACCGATCACCAACTTTTTTAATTCCATCGGGATGAATTTCTTCGGGGAAGACCCGAGATCGGCAGGATTCGGTTTATTCAACGCCGGCGGGATCATCATGATGATTGTCGGAATTACTTTCTCCAAAAGATTTGCCGATAAATATGGGAAAAGAGATGCTTTCATCGCTTCTCTGTTTATTTCCACTTTATTTGTTCTGGCTTTCATCTTATATCCGCCGAAGTCGGTAGGATTGATGTTCCTGTCACAGATCCTTCACGGATTCTTTTACGGGATCAGCACGCCGCTCCTTTGGGCTATGATTGCCGATGTAGCCGACTATTCCGAATGGAAAAACAACCGACGCGCCACAGCGATTATCTTTTCAGCCATGATGGTTGGGTTAAAAGTAGGATTGAGCATCGGAAGTTCACTGGTTTCTTCCATTATCGGACATTACGGTTACATTTCTTCAGAAGGAGCCGAAAATGTAATACAGCCGGAAACCGTAGCTGCCGGAGCCAAAATGCTGGTGAGTATTTTCCCGTCTATTCCGTTCTTCCTTTCCTGTGGTCTCCTTATGTTCTATAAGATCAACAAGAAAATGGAGGTTCAGATCGAGCAGGATCTTAAAGAAAGAAGGAAAAAAGAAGATTGATACTCATATCTTGCTCTAAGCTCCGTAGTAGCGACCTGTTAATAGCAAAAATAGTAAAACATTCATCAAGCCTCGTAGTGGCGACCTGTTAATAGATAAATTATAAAAAATAAGTATGAAGAAAGCCATTGCCGTATTAGGAATTTTAGCCCTTACGGTTTCGTGTAAAACAGCACAGACCACGTCTTCCGGCGATTCCCTGAAAGATGCATTCAACAATAAATTCTATATCGGAACGGCAATGAGCCTTCCGCAGATCGACGGTACGGATGTAAAGTCCGACGATATCATCAGGAAGCAGTTCAGTTCCATCGTGGCCGAAAATTGTATGAAATCCATGTTCATCCAGCCGCAGGAAGGGAAATTTTTCTTTGATGATGCCGATAAATTTGTAGCGTTCGGAGAGAAAAACAAAATGTTCATTATCGGTCATACCCTGGTTTGGCATTCCCAGCTGCCGAAATGGTTTTTTGTAGGCAAAGACGGGAAAGATGTTTCACCGGAAATCCTGAAACAGCGCATGAAAAGCCATATTTCCACTTTAGTAGGAAGATACAAAGGCCGGGTAAAAGGCTGGGATGTGGTGAACGAAGCCATTATGGAAGACGGAACCTATAGAAAGTCCAAGTTTTATGAAATCCTGGGCGAAGAATTTATTCCGCTTGCTTTTCAATACGCACAGGAAGCGGATCCGAATGCCGAACTGTATTACAACGATTACAACGAATGGTTCCCTGAAAAAGTGAAAACTGTCAATAAAATCGTCAAAAATATGAAATCCAGAGGGATCCGTATCGATGGAGTAGGCATGCAGACCCACGTGGGATTGGACAATCCGAAACTGGAAGAATATGAAAAAGCCATCACCGATTACGCGGCAGCCGGAGTAAAAGTAAACGTTACCGAAATGGAAATCAGTGCCCTTCCTTCACCTTGGGGAACCTCTGCCAACGTTTCCGATAAAGTGGAATATGAAGCGAAGATGAACCCTTACACCAAAGGGCTTCCTGAAAATGTTCAGCAGGAATGGGAAACCCGCTACCTGGATTTCTTCAGGTTGTTCCTGAAACACCAGGATAAAATCAGAAGGGTAACCCTTTGGGGCGTCACTGACAACCAGTCCTGGAAAAATGATTTCCCGGTGAAAGGCAGAACCGATTACCCGCTTCTGTTCGACCGCAATGACCAGGCAAAACCTGTGGTGAGGAAAATCATTGAATTAACCAAATAAATTAATAAACCACAAAAGCCACAAAAGAAATCCTTGAAATCAGAGTAGTTCAAAAGAACAAAAAAGTGATATATATTAATTTATTATTCTTTTTTGAACTTTGAAAAGCTTTATGCAGAATTAAATCTTTTGTGACTTTTGCGGTTAAAATCTAAAGTTTAAACTGTAAAAAATGAACAAAGCAAAATACCTTTTCCCGAAAGACTATATGGCGGACCCTTCCGTACACGTTTTTGAAGGCAAGCTCTATATCTATCCGTCCCATGACCGTGAAAGCGGCATCGAAGAAAATGACAACGGCGATCATTTCGATATGAATGATTACCATGTTTTCTCCCTTAATAACGTGGAAAACGGTGAAATTACAGATCACGGCGTAGTGCTTTCGGTAAAGGATGTTCCATGGTCGGGAAGACAGTTGTGGGATTGTGACGTCGCCTTTAAAGACGGTAAATATTATATGTATTTTCCGCTGAAAGATAAAAACGACATTTTCAGAATCGGGGTGGCGGTGAGTGACAAACCATACGGGCCGTTTGTTCCGGAAAAATATCCGATGATGGGAAGCTACAGCATCGACCCTTGCCTGTTTGAGGACAACGGGAAACATTATATGTATTTCGGGGGCATCTGGGGCGGACAGCTACAGCGTTACCGCGATAACAAAGCACTTGAATCTGCCGTGATTCCTAATGATAACGAGCCGGCAATTCCATCAAAAGTAGTGATGCTAAGCGACGATATGCTGGAATTCGGTGAGGAGCCGAAAGACGTGATAATCCTTGACGAAAACGGAAACCCATTGCTTCACGGTGATAAGCACCGGTTTTTTGAAGCTTCGTGGATGCACAAATACAATGGAAAATATTACTTTTCCTATTCTACGGGAGATACTCATTTGATCTGTTATGCAACCGGCGATAATCCGTACGGACCATTTACTTTCCAGGGGGAAATCCTGACACCGGTTGTCGGCTGGACCACTCACCATAGCATTGTGGAATTTGAAGGAAAATGGTACTTGTTCTTCCACGATTCCGTTCCGAGCGGCGGAAGAACTTGGCTGAGAAGCATGAAAGTCGTTGAAATCGAATATGATAACGACGGTATAATAAAAACCATCGAAGGGCTGGAAGAGAACCAGTAAACCTGATCAGTCTTCCGGATTTTTCCGGCAATCCACTTTGTCAAAGTTCAAAACTTTGACAAAGTTTGTCTCTACCATCCGAACCCGAAGGGTTCAACAAAAATAGCCATAGGCGAAACCTATGGAAAAGATCAAAGGCGTTAACCTCAAACATAGAAAAAACCTGATAATTGAAGACTTTTTTCAATTCAATAAAAAAATAAATCAATCCCAATGCAGCATTTCCGAACTTATCTTATGTTATTCCTGATGATTCCGTTAACGGTTTTTGCCGAAGACGGAAGTCAGCTCTGGCTCCGGTTTCCGGTAAAAAACGGAATATCCTCTGAAAAAATCATGGCTAAAGGCAACAGCCCGACCCTGAACATTGCCCGGAAAGAACTGACCGGCCATTGGCAGGGACAAACGGTGGAACTCAGGCTGGAAAAATCACTGAAAAATCTGAAAGACGGTTACCGGATAACCTCATCGCCTGAAAAGATCGTTGTTTCAGCACCGAAGGAATCAGGATTGCTGTATGGGGTGTACCACATGCTCAGGCTGCAGCAGACCAACGCGAATCTTAACAATCTGAATATTACCGAAAAGCCCTCTTACGATGTACGGATCCTGAACCACTGGGATAACCTGGACGGAAGCATCGAGCGCGGATATGCGGGCCACTCGTTATGGAAATGGGAAGATCTGCCCAATACCGTTTCGCCGAGGTACGAAGAATACGCAAGAGCAAATGCTTCCATCGGAATCAACGCAACGGTATTGAATAACGTGAACGCTTCTCTGAATATGCTTCGCGAAGATTACCTGAAAAAAGTAAAGGTGCTGGCGGATATTTTCAGGCCTTATGGCATTAAAGTGTATCTGTCGGTCAATTTCTCTTCCCCGAAAGTTTTAGGCGGAACAGAGAATTCGGATCCGTTGAATAAAGACGTGCAGAAATGGTGGAAAGAAAAGGCTGCCGAAATTTACAAGCTGATCCCGGACTTCGGTGGATTCCTGGTAAAAGCCAATTCCGAAGGACAGCCGGGACCGCAGGATTACGGAAGAACCCATGCCGACGGTGCCAATATGATGGCCGATGTCCTGAAACCTTACGGCGGAATCGTGATGTGGAGGGCTTTTGTGTACAGCCCGAGCAAAGAAGACCGCGCCAAGCAGGCCTACCTTGAATTTGTGCCGCTGGACGGGAAATTCAGGGATAATGTGATCATCCAGATCAAGAACGGACCGGTAGATTTCCAGCCGAGGGAAGCTTTCAATCCGCTTTTCGGAGCGTTGAGAAAAACGCCGGAGATGGTAGAGTTCCAGATCACACAGGAATATCTGGGACAGGCCAATCATCTGGCTTATCTGGCCCCGTTGTTTAAGGAAACCCTGGAAAGTGATACCTATGCCAATGGAAAAGGATCGACCATTGCTAAAATTACCGACGGTACGCTAAGACCTGGAAAACTCACCGCTATTTCAGCGGTGGCCAACATCGGTGAAGATACCAACTGGACCGGCCATCAGTTTGCCCAATCCAACTGGTATGCTTTCGGAAGATTGGCTTGGAATCATGAACTGACTTCAGAGCAGATCGCCGACGAATGGATTAAAATGACGTTTACTGATAAGCCGGAGTTTGTGAATCCGGTAAAACAAATAATGCTGACTTCCCGCGAAACGGTGGTGGATTATATGATGCCTCTGGGCCTTCACCACATATTTGCCGGAAACCACCACTACGGCCCGGAGCCGTGGGGCGATTACAAAGGCGGAAGACCGGATTGGTCGCCGGTATATTACCACCAGGCAGATGCCAACGGACTCGGCTTTGACCGGACCAAAACCGGAAGCAATGCCGTTTCCCAGTATTTCCCGCCGTTGAATGAAATTTACGGAAACATCGAAACCTGCCCGGAAAACCTGATCCTGTGGTTCCATCATGTACCGTGGGATTATAAAATGAAAGACGGCAAAACTCTGTGGGATGAGCTGTGCTACAAATACGATTCAGGGGTTCATCAGGTAAGGGAATACCAGAAAACCTGGGACCGGATGCAGCCTTACATCGATGAGCAGCGTTTCTCCGAGATTCAGTCCAAGCTGAAAATCCAGGCAAAAGATGCCGTTTGGTGGAAAGATGCCTGCCTGCTGTACTTCCAGACCTTTTCCAAAAGACCGATTCCGTATGAGATCGAACGTCCGGTGAATGAGCTGGAAGACCTGAAGAAAATCAAGCTGAATATGGGACACCATAATTAAAAAAAACTGAGGCAACTCCTGATGGGGTTGCCTCAATACTGACTGTACGTAAAATTGTATTCCCTTTATGAACCGGGAATGGTATCTATAATTTAGTTATGGATCTTATTTGAAAGAAATGACTTTGTTAAAAATATTTCCGGCTTGTTCAATCTTGATAATATAGGTATCTGAAGTTTGCCGGTTAAGATCAAAAGCCATGTCAATAGTGCCATCAACAGCAATTTTGTTACCTGCATAATACACGGTATTGGATGCATCAGAAACAGAAATGTGTACCGGGTTTTCAACATCAGCCATATGGAGGGTTACCATATGATCTGAAACGGTAAACTCAGGTTTACTTACCGAGGCCACCGGAGTCTTTTCCATAGTGATATTGTTATTCCTGCCGATGTTTATCTTGTATTTTTCTACCTTTGTTTCAGATTCTGCAACCAGGTAGTAAGTTCCGGGAGCAAGCGCCTGAAGGTCGTAAGATTTTGTAATACTGCCTTCTGTGTTCAGGTTTTCAGAATACAATTCACCTTCCGTATCATTGTAGATGAATAATGAAATGTTCTTAGCATTCGATACTTCAAAATGTACAGTCTTTGCTGTTATATTTCCAACAGACACAGAAAAATCTCTGTCTTTACTCATCAGGCTGGCTGACATCATTGAGAATCCAAGAAGGATCCCGGCTTTTAAAAATGTATTCATGATAATGTTTTTGTTATCAATAATTTATAGGACAAATGTACAGCAGTATTGTAAATCACTCTACCATATAATTTTCATATATATGTTTTATATTAACCTGCGATATATATTAATTAAATATTTATTGTTAATTTTACATAGTAATAAGTCAATATAACATCATCTTACTGTCATGAAACATTCACATCCTGCCTTTGAAGCCATTCACCCAACGCTAGGAAGCAGCTTTACAAGTCTTAAATTCCTGACCAATGAAAATATCAAATCCCATGTCTGGCATTATCATCCGGAGATTGAACTGATCTATGTATGCAAAGGTTCCGGCAAAAGACAGATCGGAAGTAATATTTCCTATTTTTCGGATGGTGACCTGGTACTTATTGGCAGTAACCTTCCGCATTGCGGTCTTACGAATGAAAATACCAATAATGATTATGAAATGGTGATCCAGTTTAAACCTGACTTTCTGGGAGAAGCTTTCTGGAAAACTCCGGAAATGCAGAGAATAGCAGGACTGCTGGAAAAAGCAAAGGCGGGGATTGTTTTTGGAGAAGATATCAAGAATGAAATCGGAAAAAAGATTTTGGAAATGCACGAATCATCGTCCTTGGACAGGCTGATCAGGTTTCTGGGTATCCTGGATGAGCTGGCGGTCACACAGGACTGCCGGATTTTAAATGCCGGAAAATATTACCTCCAGACTCAGGTGGAAGACAATGAAAGAATCAATGTTATTTTTAATTACGTGAAAGATCATTTTCGGGAACAGATGACTTTGGAAGAAATTGCTGATCTGGCGAATATGAAAGTTCCGTCTTTCTGCCGTTATTTTAAAAAAATAACCAATAAGACATTTACACAGTTCGTTAATGAGTACAGGATTACCCATTCCCTGAAGCTTCTTTCGGAACAGCCGTTAAGCATTACGGAAATCTGTTTTGAATCCGGATTTAATAATTTCAGCTATTTTAATAAAACCTTCAAGGAATATACCAAGAAAAGTCCGTCACAATACAGGAAAGAATTTAACTATCTTATAGAGTAAATTTTAGTTTGATTTTAAATTCATGATTAAAACGTATTAACCATATAAGTGTAATTTTAACATTTATTAATTTGTTTTTATTCTTATTTCTTAACTTAAATTAATAAATTGCACCCATCTATGCACAATCCATTAATCAACCATACCTGCAAAGCATTTCAGTCAGCTTTTCAATCAGAGCCTGAACACTTTTTTCTTTCCCCCGGAAGAATTAATATTCTCGGAGAACACGTGGATTATAATGATGGCTTTGTGCTTCCTGCAGCAATTGACAAATATATTTGCTTTGCAGTTAAAAAAAAACAGGATACGGAAACCTGCACACTTGTGGCTATAGATATTGAGGAATCCTTCAGTTTTAATATTAATGAGCAACAAAGTCCGGTAGAGAAGGCTTGGGCAAATTACCTTTTGGGTGTTGTTGAAGCCATTCAGAAAAACGGGAAAACAATAGGAGGACTTCAGGTTGCATTCAGCAGTACGATTCCCATGGGTTCCGGGCTCTCTTCATCTGCAGCACTGGAATGTGGTTTTGCCTATATTCTGAATGCCTTGTTCGATCTTCAGTTATCAAAAAAAGAAATTGCGCTGATCGGGCAGAAAGCGGAACACACCTTTGTCGGAGTCCAATGCGGGATTATGGATCAGTTTGCTACGGTATTCGGAAAAGAAAACAAAGTAATGATACTGGACTGCAATTCTCTTGAACATCGCTATTATGATGCCCGGCTGGAGGGATATCGCCTGGTATTGTTTGACAGCTGTGTAAAACATACGCACCTTACTTCCGGTTACAACGACAGAAGAAAAGATGTTGAACAGGGAAAGCAGATCATCAGATCCCATTATCCGGAAATGACCAACTTCCGGGATGTTACAGAGGAAATTCTTATTGAACTGAAAAAAGAGATGGGCGAAGTGGTATATAGGCGATGTCTGTATCTCGTTAAGGAAATAAGAAGAGTAGGAGAGGCTGTACAGGCACTATCGGAAAACAGACCGGAAGATCTTGGGCATCTTATGACCGAAACGCATACCGGGCTTTCCAAAGAATACGAAGTCAGCTGTAATGAAATTGATTTCCTGGTGGAAGAAACCCTTACAGAAGAAGGGGTTTTGGGTGCAAGGATGATGGGTGGCGGATTTGGCGGCTGCAGCATTAATCTGCTGAGAGAAGATCAGGCAGACCGCATCAGTAAAACAATAGAAAAAAAGTACAGAGAGGCTTTCGGCATTCAGATGAAAGTTTATAACGTTAATATTTCCGAAGGAATAAAAGAATATACCGCCAATGCATTCATCATTTGACCGTAAAAAGCATCCGCACAGAAGATACAATCCGCTGTTGGACGAATGGGTCCTGGTTTCACCGCAAAGAGGCAATCGTCCATGGCAGGGCCAGACCGAAGAATCCGGACATGACATACTTCCGCAACATGATCCTGCCTGTTATTTATGCGCAGGCAATTTACGTATTAACGGTGAAAAAAATCCTGATTATAAAGGCGTATATGTTTTTGATAATGATTTTGGGTCTCTGATGCAGGAAGAGGTAAACTGTTCAGATAAAAATACAGATTTTTTTTCGATACAGCCTGAGCGCGGGATTAACCGGGTGATCTGTTTTTCCGAAAATCACAGCCTGACTTTGCCGGAAATGCAAATCAACGACATCAGAAAAGTTGTTGATGTCTGGCAGCAGCAGTATGAAGAACTTGGTGCTGAAGATTTTATCAACCATGTTCAGATCTTTGAAAATAAAGGGAAGATCATGGGATGCAGTAATCCGCATCCACACGGGCAGGTCTGGGCCCAGTCTTCTATCCCGACTATCGTGAGGAAAACCCAGGATCATTTAAGAACGTACTATAATCAAAAAGGGACCTCACTTTTACAGGATTATCTGGAAAAAGAAAAAGAGGCTGCGGAAAGAATTATTCTGGAAAACGAAGATTTTGTGGCACTGGTACCTTTTTGGGCTTCATGGCCTTATGAGACAATGATCATCAGTAAGCGGAAAGCTGAAAACATTTCACAGTTTTCAGAAGCTGAAAAAAATACACTGGCAGAGATTTTAAAAGACCTGACGACCAAATATGATAATATTTTCAATATTTCATTTCCTTATTCTGCCGGGATCCATCAGTCGCCGACCGATGGAGAAGATCATCCCGAATGGCATTTCCATATGCATTTTTATCCGCCGCTGCTGCGCAGTGCAGAAATTAAAAAGTTTATGGTGGGATATGAAATGCTTGCTGAAACCCAAAGGGACATTACACCTGAGCAGAGTGCGGCCATATTAAAGGAAAAACCGATTGTTCATTATACAGTTCGGGATAGCCATCAGAAATAGCTGCAATTTAACAGCATATCACTTTCTCAATAAAACAATATCTGATAGGGCTTTTTTTGGATACCTCAGATTAGCTGGTAAAGTGAATTTTCTCCTTATATTTACACCATATATAACACAATTTATATAAATATGATTTTCAATATAGGCTTATGCCTATAAATGCTATTCTTCTGTTCCAAAGCTATTGTATTCTGACTTAATCAAGGTCAGATTTCTTTGCATGAACACCTATGTATACCACATTTTACAATAAACATTTTTTTATTTATTGTTGGTAACACTTTTGTTTCCAAAGAACTAATAAAAATTATATCATTGTATTATGTATGTCATAACAGATCAATTAAAGAATATAGGCTTTAGCGTTAACCGTCTCAGTGATATTGTTAAAAGAAATAACAATAAAAGAGAATTCAGTACACTGCAATACTATTGTATCTATATTATTATGGAAGACACCGATGTTCTGGTAGAGAATATGCCTTATTCCATAAAGGCAGGCAATATTGCATTTTTAGGGCCTGAAAAGCAGATTGTTTTTGGTAAAGTAAACGGAGACAAGATTATTATCGTTACATTTTCATCATGCTTTTATGACAGATCTTCCAAGGACAGCCTTTTTCTTAATTCCCAGCTTTTCTTCAATTATGATACCGATCTTTTTGTAGCTCCCTTTAAAAACATTGAACAGATGAGGGTGGTTTTTATGGAACGTATGGAACTTTTTCGCATGAAAGATGAGAATTTATATGTCTCTGCTGCTCATAATGCTATTGAAAGATTGATCTTGGACGCGTTTTTATACATATCCAATGAGGAAATTAAAAAGAATATCAGGTTTGATTATCTTCATTATGTCAACAGGTTCAAGGTACTCTTGCAAAGAGACTATAAAACGCAAAAAAAGGTTTCCTATTATGCCAGCGAGCTTAATATCACTTCCAGAAGATTAACGGAGATGACAGAGTATGTTTTAGGCAAGACTGCAAAGAGTTTAATCATTGAAAAAGTAATTATTGAATGTAAAAAAGCACTAAGTTTTACCAATTTTACAATTTCTGAAATTTCTTATGATCTGGGTTTCAACGATGAAGGAAATTTCAGTAACTTTATTAAGAAGCATACAGGAAAAAAACCCTCCGAAATGAAATAAATAAAGAAAAAAATTGTACTTTTAAGTAGTTATACAATGAAAAATTTAGGGATATGGGAACCAAACTTTTTTTATTTAGTATTTTACTTTTTGCTTTCATCAGACTTTCTGGTCAGAATGATGGCGTGTACCTTAATATGCGTTTGTATCCTGTACAGATTCTTTCCATTGGTTCAAATGGTGATATGCAGGATAATTATCGTCAATCATCAACAGATCGGCAAAATGAAAAATACGTTACCGTATCCAGTACTGCCGGATTTGAGGTGAATGTACAACATATGAATGATCATGATAAAATGAATATTATCAACAGCAGCAGGGGATCTGTACAGGAAATATTTACCATCGATCAGGACATGCAGAATATAATGAGAAAAATGTACAGTTCTTCATCTTTAAAATCAGATTACGTATTCTTAACTCTAATTTCTCAATAATAAAAATATTATAAGAATTCAGTGTTAATTATGCAATAAATGATGGTGAAATATATTTTTTTTTAATTATTTCTTGTTATGAAATTGATGTATTATTAATGATTAGTTAATTATAGTGTAATATTGTTATTGGTAATTAATTATGTAAGTCTACTTTTTATCTTTTTTTTTCTAATCGTATTTAAATTTCTAAATTCTTATCTAAAACCATATTTGCAAGTTTTGAGCGTTTTTTTACAAAAGAGATGTATTTTGATGTATTTACCTTTGCAACAGAATTAGAATACTAATTAATTAACAATAAAAAAAACATCATTTACGTCATGAAAAAAATCATTTTTGCCTTTTTCGCTCTTGTAGGATTCGCATCATTAAGTGCGCAAACAGTAACTTTAAACGTAAGATTAAAGCCTATCCAGACCCTTGTAGTGAATAATGCTCAAAAAGTAGTTAACTTAACCTATGCAACTAAGGATGACTATGCTAACGGTGTATCTAATCTTAAAGCCGATCACTTAAATATTTACAGTACAGGAGGATTTCAGGTGAAAGTGAAAAGTGCCAATGCTGCTTTACAGAATGGTTCTAAAAGTATCCAGGCCAATACCATCCAGATCAATGCAAGTGCAGGATCAGATCCTGTAACAGGAGCAGATTATGCACAGAATACACAGTTGTCTGAAAATGAAACGACGTTAGTTACTTCATCTGTAGGAGGGGTAGATAAAAAAATCAACATTGAATACAAAGGAGCAGGTGCTAACGCTTACCTTGATAACTATATCGCAGGACAGACTCCTACCGTATATACAACACAGTTAACGTACACTATTATTGCTCAATAAGATAGAATCTCTTCTGAAATATTAAAAAATATATAAGTGTTACAAGATAGTTTGTAACACTTTTTATGTATTTTTAGTATTAAATGTCCGTCATGAAAAAACTGTATTATATATTTCTTTATCTTATCTATTCTTTGGGTTTCAATATGTATGCTCAGACAGGAGTGTCCGTTTCTCCACCAAGGCTTTATTTTGAATCCGGCCTTGGAAACAGCAATACCCAAACCGTAACGGTCACCAATGTAAGTGCCAAGAATTCCCTCGATCTTGCCGTAAGCCTTGGAGACTGGGAATACAGTGAGAAAGGAGAAAATATGATGTCTGCAGCGAATACGCTTCCCAATTCATGTGCGGGCTGGGTTTCCGTAAAAAAAGAAGATAATTATTTTACACTGGCGCCGGGTGAGAGAAAAGATATTGATGTTACCATTACCGTTCCCAATTCCTTGTCAGATCAGCTTTTAACCCATACGGCAGTACTCTATGTAAGCCAGATGAATCCGGTAGATGATGTCGATTCTAAAGGATCCAGTATCAAAGTAAGCATCCGGTCGGGAATCAAGATTTTTCATAAGCTCCCATCAGCAAATAATAAAAAACTGGAAATCACTAATCTTGCCTATGGAAAACCAAAATCAACCCTCGAACTAACTTTTGACAACCTTGGAGATGTATGGGCAGACGGTAAAATACTTACGGATCTTGTAAATACACAGAACGGTAAAAAAACGTCTCTCAATGCGATTATATTTTATACAATGCCGGGAAACAAAAGAGAAGTTAGCATTCCACTTCCTGCCGGTCTTGAAAAAGGAAAATATACCGCTTCAGTATTGATAGATTATGGAGACCGTGATAATCTTGAACTTGGAGAATTAAACTTTGCTTATGAATAATGATAAGAAGTTTTCAGTTTTAATATTAATGCTCATCTGGCTATATAGTGATGCACAGGTCAATTATACCTCTTGGACCAATGGTTTTATATCTGTAAATTCCTATAGTGGCAATACCAATCCTGACGCCTATACCCTTCAGCTGTCGGGCAATGGAAACCTGAATTTCCCTTACTGGAGGTTGTCTGCCAGACTAACACAGCCTATTACTTCAGTTGACGGTAGTTATACAATGCCGGCCAATAAGCTTTCATTCAGCCCGGTTTCAACTTCCGGAAGTGCTTATCCGGACCCTGTGCCCACTGTTTCACAAATCGGTATGCCGCTGAATGTGATGATGCAGCAAGGCCAGGAAGTGTTTCTGATCCCACAGTCCAATGCACCCATATTCAATATATCAAACTTCAACGCATATTATTATCTTCAGCTCAAGTATTCTTTTACCATTGCCGGCGGTTCTTATCTGAGCAATTATCCTGCATGGACTTCTTTTTCTGCTCCTATACAGTTTACGGCATACGACCGTTACAATAATGTTATCGGCAGGATCGATCACGTTTTTCAGATCCAGATTGCTACGCTTTCAGGAACGCCTCAGGACATTCCCGAAATGTCGCTGAAATTTTCAGCAAATGCCATGAACAGTCTTCTTGAGTTCAGCAGTAAAAATGATTATATGAACGGGGTAAGCGCGGTCTACGCCAATGCGCTTATCGTAAAAAGCAATACCAATTACCAGATCAAGATGAAATCCCTTCAAAGTACATTTACTTCTGCTGCGGGAAATTCTATTCCTCTTGAAGCGGTAAAATTTAGCCTTACTCCAGGTTCCGGGAACAATGCAACGGTATATCCCATTTCTCTGGCTTCTTTCTCTCAACTTATTGCCAAAGGAGGGCATACTCAGAATTCAAATGTGTATTATGATATTGATTATTCAACGAATCCTAATGACCAGAGATTCATGAATGCCAAAACGGAAGATTACTCAACGACTCTTCAATTTGAGATAACCCCTCAATAAAATCCTATAATGCACTACGATCTGCTCAGAAAAATTACGCTTGTTTTTTTGATACCCTTCGCTTTTATTATTGCTCATGCCCAGCAAATTCCTGATGTCAGCATGGAGATCCGAAGCGAATCGGGCACATCGGAAAATAATATTATCGACCTGACTGTTATTCTTAAAAATAACAGTAAAATACCATTTAAAGGAAAAATCAATGTCAACACCCCTCAGGGATTCAAAGCCGTTTCTTTTAGCGGGATCAACGTAGACCTTGACGCAGGTGAAGGTGTTTTTTTACCCGTAAAGATTCTGGTAAACAACAATGCGGTTTCAGGGGAGAAAAAAATAGATTTTAACCTTATTGATCAGCAGGAGCATGCGGTTTCGGAAAAATTTATCACCTATCATGTCGCTGAGAAGAATACATTGAGGATCACAGCAGAAAACCCGGTGATCTACATGAATAATACAAGAGATTCTGTCGAAGTAAGGGCAAGGGTTTCTAATCTTGGAAATATCCGGCAGAATGTTACCGTAGTTTTTAAAATTCCGGAAATCAGCCAGGGGACTATCTTTATTGAGAAAAAAGCAAGTATTGAAATAGGGAAGGATTCGGTATTTACATTCAGGTTTATGCCTTCCAGCCTGTTGGTAAGAACTTCTCAGTTTTCCGTCAGTATCGCAGGATTCAGGGATCCTGAAAAAGAAATTTTCGGTAATGCATCCGTATCGGTTCAGAATGTGGTTTCTACCCAGCACTACCAGGACCTCCAGGACAATTCATTTTCTAATGACAGAAAGAACAGCATCACAGCAGGATACAGACGGGTAGGTCAGGAACTGAATATGTATCAGCTGATCGGTTCCGGCGGCTTTAACCTTCCTTCAGGATATGTAACGGTCAGGGGGAATATTTATACAGTTAACAATCAGAATGAGCTTGTAGCCAATAATACCTTTATTACTTACCACCGAAGAAACAGCGAATATACATTAGGAAATATCAGCAAGATTATGGAAATGTCCCTTTTTGGAAGAGGGACGGAAATTGCTTTAACCTCATCTGATAAAGATAAAAGGGTGGAAGTGGGATTTGTGGATCAGACATTCAGCCTGGTGGAAAAAAGCCCATTTTTAAAATACGGCTATGGCTTTTTCACCAGAGGAACACTTGGAGCCCAGAATGGCACCCGCAATATTTCGGCAACATATGTCTTCAGGAATGATCCGTATGAAAACAGCAGGCACAATCTCCTGGGAACAGATATGCAGTATGCTTTTAACAAAGACTGGAATATGAATGTCAAAGTGTACAGCGGGCTCAGCCTGTATGACCGTATTAATGTCACCAAACCGTCATTGGCCCTGGAATCCAAGTATTCAGGGGTTGTCAATAAGCTTAACCTGAACGGAAACTATTTTTACAGTACGGATTATTATCCCGGAAACAGAAGAGGAATGCTGCAGATCCAGCAGAATATTTCCGCTGCTGTTTTTAAAGATTATAATGTTTATGCAAATATTTCAGTTTCCAATTTTTCTCCGAAATTCTATTTTTATAATGATCAGTTAATATCAAATACAACCAGGCTCGATACCGGGATCAATTTTCCTAAAAAAGGAAATCTCGGGCTTACCATGGGCCTTCAGTACCAGGATGAAAAGTCCAATACCTATAATAATTTCTTCGATACCGCCATCAACAAGGATTTCAAACAGCTGAAAGCCCAAAGGATTACAGACTATATGACCTGGTCAAGCCCGGACAGGAAACATTCTTCCGTGGTGGGAATAGAAGCAGGGATGGCTTTATATCCGGATACGGATCATGCGGAATATCAGATGAAAGCCATCGGAAATTACAGCTATAAATGGCTTAATGTCAACTTTATTTACCAGCAGGGAAGTTATTTTCTTTCTGAATATGCTTTCTCCAGAATATTCAATGAAAGCAGTGCGTACAAAAAGTTTTCCTTTTCGGCATTTATGAATGAAAACTTTTTCGACCAGAAATTGACAGTGACATCGGGTATCAATTATACGGATGATATGCTGTACGGGAAATCTCCGTCGGGTTTTGTAAATCTGAAATATTCCGGGGTGCTGTATGGTTTGCATCTTAATACTTCCTGGTTTCATTATTCTTCAAGAGGCTCTAGCAATAATGTATTAAGCATTGAAGCAGGCGTTACCCTGAATTTAAAATCCAGTACCCTGAATCCCGGTAAAAAAGGAAATGTAACCGCTTTTGTCTATTATGATAACAACAATAACGGAGTTTATGACGACGGAGACCAGGCTGCACCGGGCTATCTGGTGATGCTGAACGCCATTTCATTCAGGACCGACAGCAACGGCAACCTGAATTATAAGGGACTCCCTTTCGGAAAGTATGCTTTAAAGCAGATCATCCAGAAAGGATGGTATTATGATGAAGCTGAAATTGAGGTCAACCGTTTTAACCATGCACTGGAGATTCCTTTACATCAGAACGGAACCTTACAGGGTAAGATCGATTATGAATTCAACTCAAAAACGGCCCTGGAATTTGAACCCAAAAGCGGAGGGATTATTTTCAATATTTATAAAAAAGACCAACTTTTACAGCGTGTAGTGACGGATGATAACGGAGAATTTATTTCTTTTCTGGAATCCGGGGATTACAAAGTTGAAATCAACGAAAACTCATTGCCGCCCAACACCTATGTAGAGCGCAGCAGTGCAGAAATAAAGGTAGAAGCAGGTAAAATAGTGACCATCGATGCTTTTATCATTAAGGTGAAAGAAAAAAAGATCAGAGTCAAAAAGTTTGGGAGCGAATAATTTCAGCAGAAAAGAGATAGAAATGTTTTGTAATATGTAAAGGCAAGCATGTGCTTTTTATATGATTGTATAAAATGAGATAAGAGAGCCCGAAGCTCTCTTATCTGAATTATCTTGATTAAGATAATTATGAGTTAAGTCTTTCTAAATTTTCGAATTTAGCATAAGAAGATCTTAAATGATGCAGGTGATCAGAAACGACCTGTGAACTTTCAGGACATAAATCTCCACTTTCCAAGGCATCTTCATACGCTTTAATCGCAGCTTTTTCTCCGAATACAACATTTTCCAGAGTTGACTCATTTTTATCTCCCGTAAAAGAATTTTTAATATCAATCCATGCTCTGTGTACGGCACCTGCTGTACTGGTTGTGTTATCCGCTTCTCCTCCTTTTTCGCTGATCAGTCTTATAAGATCCGACTTCATGGTCTGTGATTGTGATACCATCTGATCATAATCATTTTTTAACGCTGAATGGTTTTCCCATACTTTGTCTTCAACTTTTGAAAATCCTTCAATTCTGTCGTTGGTAATGTTAAGCAAATCGTTTAGTACTGATACAGTTTTTTCGTTGTTCATAATATTTTTTTTATTGGTGTACCCATATCCTTACAAGATGCGTGCCTTTAATTTTAGGATATCAAAATAATTCAAAAGTTAGTTCATAAATAAACTAATATAAAAAATAAAAAGTATATTTGTGTACAAATGTAATTTATCAATGAACTATAAAAACATTAATGAGGTCATAATGTTGTTGGAACAGTTTGAAAAAGATAATGCTATAAGCAATTCATATCCAAAAGATACTGAAGGTTTTAAAATGTGGATATGTGATCGGCAAAACCATAAATCTGGTACAGTTTTCGATGAACCGTATTGGGAAGGTAAAGAAAATGGCAGAAGTGCTGAAAGTGCAATCAGTACACTGTTGATCCATATTAACCGGTACGCCAGGACTTATTCCAAATCAGCTATTTCAGATTCTGAATTTACTACGCAGGAAGATTTTATTTATCTGATCAATTTAAAGGCTTTCGGCGCAATGACCAAAATGGAGCTTATTAAAAAGAATATCCATAATAAGCCTGTAGGCATGCTTATTATTACCAGGCTTTTGAGACAGGGCTGGATTGAACAGACGGAATCCGAAGTGGATAAAAGAAAAAAAATCATACATATTTCTGTAAAAGGAATCCAGGCATTGGAAGAGCAAATGAAGAATATCAGGCAGGCAACAGAGATCGTAACAGGGAATCTTACCTACCGGGAAAAGATGGAATTGATCCGGGTTCTCAATAAGCTTGACCGTTTCCACCATCCGATTTTCTCCAGAAACATAGACAGTAAGGATCTTATTAAGACGGTTTACCAGGAATATTCATTTAAAAATTAAATATGAGAAAAAAAATTGCGGTAATAGGATCAGGGTTTTCAGGACTGTCGGCAGCGGCCTATGCGTCAAAGGAGGGACATGAAGTCCATCTTTTCGAAAAGAACAATGAAGTAGGCGGGCGTGCAAGGCATTTTAAAACCGGCAACGGCTATACCTTTGATATGGGACCGAGTTGGTACTGGATGCCTGATATTATTGAAGCGTTCTTTAATGATTTCGGGAAAAAAGCTTCCGATTTTTATACGCTTGTTCCTCTTGATCCGCAGTTTGAAATGGTTTTCTCTGATGGGACGATGAATATTCCGCAAAGCTATCAGGAAATGAAAGACCTTTTTGAAAAAACGGAGGCAGGTGCAGGGAAGAAGCTGGACGAGTTTATGGAAGATGCGCAATATAAATATGAAGTCGGCATGAAGGATTTCGTGAATAAGCCCTGTCATTCATGGTTTGAGTTTATGTCTCCGAAAATAGCCAAAAGTGCCTTCAAGCTGGATTTGCTCACCAACTTTCAGCGTTTTGTAAGAAAGTATTTTGCCCACCCCAAACTGATCATGCTGATGGAGTTTCCGGTGATCTTCCTGGGAGCGGCTCCTAAAGATATTCCTGCCCTGTACAGCTTAATGAATTACGGAGGGTATAAACTAGGAACCTGGTACCCGATGGGAGGGTTTTCAAAGATCATTGGCGCAATGAAAGAAGTGGCTGAAGACCACGGAACCCGCTTTCATGTGAATGCTGACGTACAGCAGATCAATGTAAAAAACAGGTGCGCTTCCTCATTAACCGTTAATCAGGAAGAGATTGATTTTGATGTTGTGATTGCTTCATCAGACTATCATCACACCGAATCAAAGCTTTTACCGCAAGAGTACAGGAACTACACGGAAGAGTATTGGGAAAAAAGGGTTTTTGCTCCTTCCTGTCTGATTTATTATCTGGGAATCAAAGGAAAAATCCCCAATCTGAAACACCATACTTTGTTTTTTGAAAATGATCTTGAACTTCATACCGAAGAAATTTATAAAGATAAAAAATGGCCTACCAAACCTCTGTTTTATGCTTGTTGCCCTTCAAAAACAGATCCTTCCGTAGCGCCGGAAAACTGTGAGAATATTTTTCTTCTGATGCCTGTAGCACCAGGCATTGAAGATACTGAGGAAATCAGGGAGCGGTATTTCATGCAGATGATTTCAAGGCTGGAAAAACATACCGGAACGACTGACCTGCTGCTGAAAATCGATTACAAGAAAAGCTACTGTGTAAAAGACTTCCAGGGAGATTACAATGCGTATAAGGGAAATGCGTACGGCCTTGCCAACACCCTTTCCCAGACTGCAGTCCTGAAGCCGTCATTAAAAAATAAAAAAATAACAAACCTATTTTATACGGGGCAGCTTACCGTTCCCGGCCCGGGCGTACCTCCGTCCATCATCTCCGGAAAAATAGCTGCAAACGAAGCCACCAAAACAAATTAATATGAAAAAACTATTTGATGAGCTCTCTTACAAAATCAGTAAGGCGACCACCCAACAGTACAGCACCAGTTTTTCACTGGGGATCCTGGCCCTGTCTGCATCCATACGCAATCCTATTTATGCCATTTACGGCTATGTAAGGCTGGCAGATGAAATTGTAGACAGTTTCCATGGATATAACAAAGAAAAACTGCTTCAGAAATTTAAACAGGAAACATTTGATGCCCTGGAAGACCGTATTTCTTTAAATCCGATCCTGCAGTCTTTTCAGGAGACTGTTCACCAATATGATATCGATAGACAATTGATTCTTCAGTTCCTTAAGAGCATGGAGATGGACCTTCAGAAAATCGATTATAATTCCGATCTTTACAAAGAATATATCCTGGGGTCTGCAGAAGTGGTGGGGCTGATGTGCCTCCAGATTTTTGTGAATGGCGATAAAACAAATTTTGAAAAGCTGAAGCCTTACGCCATGATCCTGGGGTCTGCGTTCCAGAAGGTTAATTTCTTAAGGGATATGAAAGATGATTATTATACTTTAGGACGAAGCTATTTCCCGAATCTTGATTTTTCACTGTTCGATAACAATGTGAAACTGTCCATTGAAAAAGAAATCGAACAGGAGTTCAGGGAAGCGCTGGTCGGCATCAAAAAACTTCCGGCATCTGCGCGGTTCGGGGTTTACCTGGCCTACCGGTATTATATTTCGCTTTTCAGAAAAATCAGGAGGAAATCTGCACATGCCATCCTGAGCGAAAGGATAAGGATATCCAACGGGGCCAAGATCTCCCTGATGATGAGCAGTTATGTACAGTACAAAACCTCCTTTTTATAGAGAACAGTTTTCCATTTTTAAAAATGTAATATGAATTTTTTAATTGTCGTCATCACTTTTTTCATAATGGAAGGCATGACCTGGATGATCCATAAATATATTATGCATGGATTCCTGTGGGCACTTCACAAAGATCATCACGACCACAGCAATGACGGTCCTATGGAAAAGAATGATTATTTCTTTGTTATATTTGCCCTGCCTACCATCATTCTTATGTACTATGGAACCATACAGGGCTTTAACCACTGGTTTTATATTGCATTAGGTATTACTTTGTACGGAATGGCTTACTTCTTTGTGCATGACATTTTCATCCACCAAAGAATAAAAGTGCTGCGCGATACCCAAAACCCGTATCTTTTATCGATAAGGCGTGCTCATAAACAGCACCATAAGCATACAGGCAAGGAAAAAGGAGAGTGCTTCGGATTTCTTTGGGTTCCTGTAAAATACTTCCAGATGTACTTTAACAAAAAAAAATAATCCATGCTGCCTTATACCTATCTGCTGATCAATTTTTTTACCATAATCATCTGTTTTATTTTTTCCTTTCATCATAAAATAAAATTCAACAGGCATTTCGGGGCTTTTTTTAAAGCTTCATCTTTAGTAGCCTTTGTATTCATCATCTGGGATGCATGGTTTACTAAGATAGGAGTGTGGTGGTTCAATGATCGTTACCTGATCGGAGTACGGATTTTAGATTTGCCTATTGAAGAAATCCTGTTCTTTTTTTGTATTCCTTTCTCCTGCATCTTCACCTATTTCTGCCTGGATAAGTTCTTTACACTGGACTGGAAACCGATGCCGGAAAAGATTTTTGTTATAACCTCAATCATGCTGGCGTTGATAGGAAGCATTTATTTCCGTGAAAAAATCTATACCTTCATGACCCTTGCCACTACGGCATTCAGCTTATTTGTACTGTACTTTGTTTTAAAAGCAAAATGGATAGGGAAGGCCTCCTTAATTTACCTCATGCTGATGCCCGGATTTTTAATGGTCAACGGCATCCTTACCGGAACCGGACTGGAATCACCGGTCGTCAATTACAATCCTGCCGAATTCCTGGGCATCAGGATCCTTACGATTCCTATTGAGGATACCGCATATGGCTATGAAATGATTTTATGGAATATTTATTTCTTTTATAAGTTTAAAAAACCTGAGGGAGCAGCTGAACCATTAATTGTAGAAGCTTAACAATTAGGCCATCTATTCTGTTTCTGATTAAATTGTCCGGTATAGGCTTTTGCTGTATAGCCATACCTATCTTAGGTAAAACGTTCTGCAATTTAATTTTAAGCATTGAAAAGACAATCGAAGCTGGTATAGTTTATATTTTTGATTCTGTTTACTTTTTCATAAGAAAATTCTACTAAGAATATAATAATATGCCTGAAGTTGCTCATTACATTTTTTAAGGTCTAAACAAACCGATTTACTTATATTTGCTCCGCAAAGCAAATTGAAATGTTCAAAAAAGGAATCACTGTACTTATCCTTAGTTTTTTAACGGCTTTTTGTCCGGCCCAGCAGGTCCGGCCTTCCAGATCATCAGAAATTTACCGCGAACTCAAAACCCTGAAGCACCTGCCGAAAGTCCTGTACCTGGCGGCGCATCCGGATGATGAAAATACAGGATTGCTCTCCTGGCTGGTGAACGATCAGAATCTGGAAACGGGTTACCTGTCTTTAACCAGAGGCGATGGCGGGCAGAATTTGCTGGGAACGGAGCAGGGAGCTGCTTTAGGACTGATCAGAACGCATGAGCTTCTGGAAGCAAGAAAACTGGACGGAGCCCAACAGTTTTTTACTCGGGCGATCGATTTCGGGTTTTCCAAAAATACCACCGATACTTTTAAGCAATGGGATGAAAACAGCATTACCGCGGATGTGGTTTGGGTCATCCGTAAATTCCGGCCGGACGTGATCATTTGCCGTTTTCCTCCAACAGCGGCGGCAGGCCACGGCCAGCATGCGGCTTCGGCGGTGGTGTCGGAAAAAGCCTTTAAATTGGCCGGAGATAAAAATGCTTTCCCCGATCAGCTCAAATATGTCAATGTTTGGCAGCCCAAACGTTTGTTATGGAACACCTTCCGGTTCGGCTCGGTGAATACAACGGCTGAAAACCAACTGAAAATCACCGTAGGGCAATATGATGCGCAGCTTGGAATGGGCTATGGCGAGCTGGCCGGATTAAGCAGAAGCTTACACAAAAGCCAGGGCGCGGGAACACAGTCGGTGGCCGGGATCAAAACCGAATATTTTACCCATGTGGCAGGCGAATCTGCAAAGACAAGTCTCTTTGATGGACTCGTTACGACCTGGACTTCAAACGGAAACGTGGATATTGATCAATCTTTAGATAAAATCATTTCAGCTTTCAATTTCAACAACCCAGACCGTAGTTTGCCGGCTTTGCTTGCTTTGCGGAAAAAAGTGATGGCGTTAAAGGATACTGAGCTGAAAAAAGATAAAATCAAATCGCTGGACCGGATTATTCTGAGCTGTGCCGGTTTTATGGGTGAGGCTGTGACCAACCAGCCTGAAGCTGTGGCAGGAAACCAGTATAATTTTAAATTAAACCTGATTTCAAGAGCGGAAAACCCGGTTGTTCTGGAAAACATAAAATGGCTGAACCAGCCGGAAAACCTGAATCGGAAACTGACTAAAGATTCTTTAATCACCATTCAGCATGACATTCAGATTCCGGCAGATGCAACACTTACAGAGCCTTACTGGCTGGCAAAACCGGCGGTGAACGCCGCTACTTTTTCCGTCCCGAATGATACGCTGGTCGGTTTGCCCGAAGCGGAATCCCCGATGAATGTTCTTCTGGATTTAAAAATCGGTGGAGAAAAGTTTCAGGTGAAGCTTCCTTTATCTTTTAAGAAATTAGATCCGGTGCGCGGTGATGTGGTGGAAGCCCTCCGCATTGTTCCGGTCCTGGAACTGAAGTTTACCCAACCGCTTTACCTGGTGAAAGAAAACGAAGATTTACATTTGAGTTTAAATATTAAAGTCAATTCAAATAAAGCATTCGGCAACGGTAAGCTGAACCTGATGTACAACGGAGAGCGTTTGGGTGGTGCTGAGGTATTCTCTGTTAATGGAAAAGATATGACCGTCGATTGCGTGATTCCGAAAGCGAAGCTTGCTTCAATACCATCCAACCGTTTGCAGCTGGATGCTGATTTTATTGCAGACGGAGTGACCTACAATAAAAAACAGGTTTTGATCCAGTACCCGCATTTGCCTTCTTTGCAGTATTTTGCGCCGGCAACGGTGGCTGTGATGAAAGGCGACATCCGGTCGACGGTTAAAAAAGTAGGGTATATCCAGGGAGCGGGCGATTTTATTCCCGATTTCCTGCGCATCGCCGGGATTCAGGTGGATGTCCTGAAAGACGAAGATTTTTATGGCAACATCGATGCAGCCGGCGGCAGCCCGAACAAGTTATCGCAGTACGATGCCATTGTCCTGGGGATCCGTGCCAACAATACGGAGAAAAAGCTGGGCCGCTGGATGCCTTTTTTATGGGCTTATGTAAAAGCCGGAGGAAATCTGGTGATGCAGTACAATACCAACCAGGATAAAACCGTTGATCAGTTGGGAATGTATAAATTCAACATTGCCAATAAGCGAGTGACTGAAGAAAATGCGGCTGTTACCTTTTTAAATCCCAATCATAAATTGCTGAACTTCCCGAACAAAATTACGGCCGATGATTTCAAAGGATGGGTACAGGAGCGCGGGGCCTACTTCCCGGACCAATGGGATGCAGCTTACGAACCGCTTTTCGAAATGCATGACACCGGTGAAGAGCCGCTGCAGGGATCCACGCTGTATGCGAAATACGGAAAAGGGAATTTTGTTTACACCCCGCTGGCCTTTTTCAGACAGCTGCCTGCTGGAAATGCCGGGGCGGCCCGTTTGTTTATGAACTTTTTATCCGCACAAAAAAACTGATGGGCAAACAACCTGTAAACTGGAACATCTGGTACCTGCTATTGGCCGTCGCGCTGATAGTACAGATTATATTGTATTACTTATTCACTAAATTCTGGGCATGAGCAGTATCGATTGGGCCGTTCTCATTTTTACCTTAGTAGCCGTAGTGGTTTACGGCGTATGGATAGGCCGTGGCCAGAAAAGCAACGCTTCTTACCTGAAAGCAGACAGCAAGATGCCGTGGTACATTGTGCTTTTGGGGATTATGGCGACGCAGGCCAGTGCCATTACCTTTCTTTCGGCGCCGGGCCAGGCGTATACCGACGGGATGCGTTTCGTCCAGTATTACTTCGGGCTGCCTTTGGCGATGATCGTGATCTGTATTACCTTCATCCCGATTTTCCAGCGGCTGAATGTCTACACCGCCTATGAATACCTGGAAAACCGTTTCGATAAAAAGACAAGGGTGCTCACTTCGCTGCTGTTCCTTTTTTCAAGGGGGTTATCTACGGGAATCAGCATTTATGCGCCGAGTATTATCCTCGCAAGCGTTCTTAATTGGAATATTTATCTCACGAATGTTTTAACGGGCGGAATCCTGCTGATTTATACCTACGTCGGCGGAGCCAAAGCCATTGCCCACACCCAGAAACTACAGTTCCTGATTATCCTCGGAACCATGGCCTTTGCCGGGTATCTGCTGATTCAGGATATGCCGGGTGGTATCGGATTCAAGGATGCGCTTTATCTGGCTGGGAAATCCGGAAAGCTCAACGTCATCACCACCGAATTCGACTGGAAAGACAAGTACAACCTCTGGAGCGGACTGATCGGCGGGTTTTTCCTGGCTCTTTCTTACTTTGGGACGGACCAGAGTCAGGTCGGGAGGTATATTACCGCCAAAGACAACACCAACGCCAAAATGGGCCTGCTGCTGAACGGGTTGGTGAAGATTCCGATGCAGTTTGCCATTCTCCTGATCGGGGCGCTGCTTTTCGCCTTCTTCTCGCTGAAGCCGGCGCCGGTGTATTTCAACGAACGCTCTTACCAGAGCCTCAAGGACACCCAGCCTCAACAGGCGGCGGCATTTGAGAAAGAGCACCGGGATTTACAGGCAAAGTTCAATGCAGAATCGAAAGAAATTTTAAAGCTGAAAGAAACCAACTCTCCACAGCTTACCCGGGCGGTTCAGGATTTTAAAAACATCCAAACGCAGGTCAAAGAACTTCACGGAAGGGTAGAGGAGGCCATTAACCAATCCAACTCCAATGCGGAGAAGACCGATACCAACTATATTTTCCTGTATTTCGTCAAGAATACGTTACCGATCGGGATGACCGGTCTTCTGTTTGCCGTCATTTTCCTGGCCAGCTGGGGTTCCATTTCGGCCGCGCTGAATTCCCTGGCCGCCTGCTCGTTAAAAGACGTCCATCTGATCTTCAGCAAAGAAATGCCTGATGAGCTGACCGAACTGAAGTACAGCCGGCTGCATACTTTGGCCTGGGGGATTTTCTCCATCGGCATCGCCATGTTTGCCACGCAGATGGGTTCCCTCATTGAAGCGGTGAATGTATTGGGCTCCCTGTTTTACGGTCCGATCCTGGGGATTTTCCTGGTCGCCTTTTACTTTAAAAAGATCAACGGAGCGAATGTATTTGTTTCGGCCATTTTATCGGAAATCACGGTGATTGCCGTCTACCAGTTCGATATCGTTTCCTTCCTTTGGCTGAACGTGATCGGGGCAGCGGCGGTGATTCTGTTTTCTGCCGTCGGGTTGTTGTTTGACAGGAAGCTTGTTTAAATGAAACTGCAAAAGGCTCAAAAGAAGCTTTGACACATAGGTCACAGAGAAGATAGCCTGAAAATATTTTAGAATATATGAGATTAAAAATCAAAGATTTTTAAATTTCTTATTAAGAGCTTAAAATCTCATATGAATTTTCACAGATCATGACGTGGCTTCGGCTTCGCTCAGTCATCGGACAGCCGTTCCTTACAATAATGGTAAATCATAATTTCAACACTCCGTTTGTCATTCCGGTAGGAATCTCAACATAGTATTAGAGAATAGAATAGAAAGATTCGTACTCTATTGTGATGAAATCTCCCACAGATTTGCGCAGATTTTCACAGATGACAGCGTTTATTTATATTATTAAAGGAATTCGCGAACCTCTTTGAGGTTTTTAAAACTTTTGTCAGAATTCGAACACAAAGCTCACAGAGAAAATATCAATGAATACTGCTAAAAAGGCTCACAGAGCCGTTTCCACTTATAAAAGATCACGAAGATTGACTTTCGACAAAGGATGCCATCTACTAAATTTCCACAGATTTTCATGGGTAACAACGTCTATTTTAGCACATAAGTCACCGAGAAGATTTGAAAAGCTTGAAAACATTTTTAAAATTTCTTCTTCTTAGGAACTTAAAATCTCCTATAGATTTTCACAGATCATGACGTGGCTTCGGCTCCGCTCAGTCATCGGACAGCCGTTCCTTACAATAATGGTAAATCATAATTTCAACACTCCGTTTGTCATTCCGGTAGGAATCTCAACATAGTATTAGAGAATAGAATAGAAAGATTCGTACTCTATTGTGATGAAATCTCCCACAGATTTGCGCAGATTTTCACAGATGACAGCGTTTATTTATATTATTAAAGGAATTCGCGAACCTCTTTGAGGTTTTTAAAACTTTTGTCAGAATTCGAACACAAAGTTCACAGAGAAAATATCAATGAATACTGCTAAAAAGGCTCACAGAGCCGTTTCCACTTATAAAAGATCACGGAGATTGACTTTCGACAAAGGATGCCATCTACTAAATTTCCACAGATTTTCATGGGTAACAACGTTTATTTTAGCACATAAGTCACCGAGAAGATTTGAAAAGCTTGAAAACATTTTTAAAATTTCTTCTTCTTAAGAACTTAAAATCTCCTATTGATTTTCACAGATCATGACGTGGCTTCGGCTCCGCTCAGCCATCGGACGGCCGTTCCTTACGATGATGATGAATCATAATTTCAACACGCTGTTTGTCATTCCGTAGGAATCTCAACATAGTATTAGAGAATAGTATGGAGATATTTGTCCTCTACTGTGATAAAATCTCCCACAGATTTGCGCAGATTTTCACAGATGACAGCGTTTATGTTAGCACATAAGTCACCGAGAAGATTTGAATAGCCTGAAAATATCTTAAAATACATCAGGTTATTTAACTTTATTAGCAGGCATCAGTGTCTTTTGTGACTTTTACAGTTCCATAAAAAAGTTGAAGCAGATCTAAGAAGAAAGCAGTACATTCGTAAACGATTAACAAAATAACAAACAAGTAAATAAAAATAGTATGAAATCCATCCTAAAATCGGCGACCGTCCTCGTTGCGGCCATGACGATCTCTGTAAATGCCTTCGCGCAGGAAACCAAGAAACCGGCCAGCCCACCGATGACGGCCACCGGAAAAATCAAAGATGCCAACATCACCATCGCTTACAGCAGTCCATCCGTGAAAGGGCGTACCATCTGGGGCGGCTTGGAAGCATATGACAAAGTATGGAGAGCCGGAGCCAACGAAGCCACCACATTCGAAACGGATAAAGATATTACCGTTCAGGGCAAAAAACTGCCGGCCGGGAAATACAGCTTCTTTCTGATCCCTAAAGCCAGCGGAACCTGGACCGCCATCTTCAACAAAGAAGCCAAGCAATGGGGAGCCTACAAATACGAACAGTCTAAAGACGCGCTAAGGGTAGACGTAAAAACAAAAGCGTTACCAACCACCCAGGAAGCGTTAGTCTACAAAATCAACAAAAACGGTTTCACCATGGATTGGGATAAAATCTCCGTTCCTGTGGAAATTAAGTAAGTTTGAATTTGAAAAGTTAAATCCCGGTTTTGGCTGGGATTTTTTTGTTGTAATTGTGAACTCAACTCCTACAAAGTACTGATCATAGGGCCGGGAACCATCAGGAGGAATTTAAGCATTACCAGGAGAAAACCCCATAGTTCAAAACCTGAAGATCCACCTCTATACCGTTCAGCAGATGAGCGGTGAACAAGTTTTGGAAAGGTAAAGGAGCATTTCAATGTTTAATCTTTAGCAACAGTAAAATAAAACCTCCGTATGCTCAGACATGCGGAGGTTTTATTTGTTATAACTGATTGAAAATATAATAAACTTTTATAATTTATTTAATTAAATTTTCTGCAATCCTTTTAACAACACCTACATTTACAGCATTACCTAACGCTTTAAAAGCCTTACTTATGGTTGGAGGCAATTCCTTTAGATCTTGAAGGCACTGAAGTCTCGACGCTTCAACCTTTGTCATATATCTTCCCTTTTCACCATTAGCTGTAACTACCCAAGGAAGTATAGGAATCTGAGTTGTTGTTAAAACTAGCGCTGGAGAATAAGTGGGCATTTTTACTCTTATTCCTGATGGTCTGAATTGCACAATTTTATCATTAATATCTAACGAAACTTTATCTCCGCAATTCCATTCAAACTTTTGATGGCTATTTTCGAATTGGACGATCTTCGGAATCCATTCATCAAGCCAAGTTTTATGCTTATTATAAAATTCACGATTACATTTTATATAAGATTTTTTCCAATCAGGAAATTCAGTCTGTTCTCCTTTTAATCCATTTTGCGAATAAATTGGCAGACTTAAAAGCATGTCATCAAGAGAGTTTCCTTTAATCAACTTGCCAAATTCACCCTTTTTTCCTGATAGGTCACTTGCATTAAGTTTTATAGGTGCTTTTCCTTCGTAAGGATAATCTGCTCCAAACTCCATAGCCCATATTGGAAAGCGTGGAACCTCTTCTGGAATAAGGTGGTCCAGAAATTCTTGCCAGACTGCCAGATGGTTTCTAGTATTATCCTTTAATGTCATATACTCTACAGCATCATGTTCAATTATACTATGGATGCTTAAATTCTCATGGATTTCCTTTTTAGGAAACTGAAAGTTTTCTAAACCTCCGTTAGTTTTCAATTTTCCAACAATATATATTCGAGAGCGATGTTGAGGTATCCCAAAATGATGAGGTGACAACGTAGTCTCTTTAACATCATATAATTTGGATAGTTCATTATAAATAACTTGCCAAGTGTTTCCTTCATCATGACCCTTTAAATTTGAAACATTTTCTAAAAATATATAAGTCGGCTTATGAAAAATTAATATTTCCATTATCTTATAAAAAAGATTGCCATTTTTAGGATCATCTAATCCCAATTGTGCACCTGCCTTTGAAAATGGTTGACATGGGAATCCTGCACAAAGTATTTCATGGTGTGGAATTTTTTTTACTTCTACTTTATTAATATCACCATGACACAAAATACCATGATTTATTTGATATAAACGTCTAAGTTCTTCATTTATTTCACTAGCAAAAACACATTCATGGCCAAGTTCATGGAGTGCTTTATGAAACCCTCCTAATCCCGCAAACAAATCAATAAACCTCATTTCTAACTATTTATGAATGTATCAATTTTTGGTTGACACCAATCAATTAAATCACTAATTAAAGTGCCGTCCTCAGGATAATCATATTGTATATTGCGATAAATACGTATTCTATCAAACATAATTCCAGCATCAGTTACTACATCACTATATCTTTTATCATTTATTATAATCGGTGCTGTAAAACCTTTTATAGGATCTGCTCCCCAATGTATATAGTGTGTCCAAGCTTTGTAAGGAATTCCAAGTAACTTCTGATCCCAATTTAGCCCTGCAGCACATTGAATAAGTGCAGTTATTTGACTTTTCCTATTATCACCAAAGGGTTTCCAGCATATTATATCTACTCCTCTATCTTTAAAATTTGAATTTGGTTCAGATATAAAAGTTTCAGACATTTGACTTGCGATTGATCTAATCGTTTGTTTACTGGGATGACCATAAATAATGGAATTTCCACTAAAATAATTGTTAACAGCTTTACAAGACAGTCTTTCAAATAGTTTTCCTGTTTTTACAGAATCTACAGAATTTCCATCAATTGAAAGTATTAAACAGGTTAAGTGTTCAGGAGAATCTGTCCAATCAAAAGAGGGACTAATTTCTCTCGCATTTAATATAAAAGGAGATGGTGTTCCATATAAAAATGATCTTCTTTCAAGTTCTAGCCAAACATCATCAAGAAATGATTGATCAGGTTCACTACCGGATGAATCTTCAATATATGATGATAATTCAGCTTTAGAGATACTTTCAGTGACCGCAAAAATATAGAACTCAACCCAATCTGCAACATTAGCTATTGAATCCGGATTTTCTATTAGTTTTGTAGGCATTATAAAGTAATCTTATTAATTAGTAAAATTTTATCAACTGTTTCTTTTAACTTAATTACATCATTGAATACAATGTCTTTATTATTTTCATTAAAAAGGCCAAGTGATATTGATAATAATCTATTTACTTTACTTAAATTGTTTTTTAATAGTTCATCTTCGCCATCGCTCATATCATATGCATCCTCTAAATTCCGTGTTTCTCGTAGTATATTAACTGCATGTTCTTTCCTTAGCACTGGTGCTAATTTTGCAGTGATATCTCTAGATTCTTGGATAACCGGTAATTTTCCATCTTCACCAAACATCCATGAAAATAAATCTTTTAAATTATCTAATTTATCACTTGGAATTGGGTTATTTAAATCTACATTTTGTAACCTCTTATCTAAACCAATAAACTCTTTAACAGCTCCTTGTCCTGTTGCTAATAATAGATATGAAAATAAATTTTCTGCTTTTGACGTATCTAAATCGAATTCATCTTTGATAGTTTCTATTAATTGATATGAAAGATATATCTTTCTAGCAGAATTACTTCTATCTCCAACTTGCTTTTGAATTTCATCAATTGTGAATCCCTCTTTAACCATATTAGCTACATAACGTGCTTTAGCGTACGGTTCCCACTTTTTTATTCCTGAAATATGTCTGACTCCTAAATATGGCAAAACTTCGGATCTTTTAGGATAGATTATTACTGGAATAGATTGTATATCGTCAACAATGTGCTGCTCTGCTATAGGAAAAGTTCGAATTTTAAATTCATTTTTAAGATTATTGTCAAGTAAAAGTTTTATAGTTGATAATCTTCTATTCCCTTCTAAAACAATAAATTTTGTAGATGGATTTTGAATGAATTCTATGTATTTAGCATTCTCTTTTAACTGGTCATAACTAAAATCAATGAATTCCACAGGTAATTGCTCAGGAATTGCTACAAGTGGTTCTTCATCAAAATAACCATTTTCTGTCATTGAATATGCTAGTTCTTCTATATCAAATAACTTATATAGAGCATATATAACATCCTTTTGTGACTTACCTTGAACATCTTGTGGAAGACGAGGATTTTCTGGATCCAATAAAAGATTTTCGTAATATACATTTATCAAAGGTCTTTTCCTTCCAATACCAGCAAAATCAGCCATATTTATTTTTAAGATTAATTAATTTACAAATATACTGAATTAGCTTTTTGAAAATTAATTGTATATATGATTTTTCAATTGTACCTTAATAGGAATGTTTTACAAGTAAATTAATTAATATTGAATTTGATGAAAATTAAATTTGACAGATTCAAATAATTATATTGCAATCATAAATTATAAATATTTTTCTCTGTTTAATGTTAAAAAAATTCTATAATAATCTTTAATGTCTCATAAATTAATTATAAAAGTAACTTGTATATCATCATTAGCAAAAAATCCCAACTTTCGTCACAATTTTATTGTTTAACAAGTTTAAAGAAATTTTCTAAACTAGTTTTTCTTGATTGACAGATTTTATGTAGTGTATTGATTGTCATGTTATAATCTGTTTTGGAAGTACCTAATGCTATATTTTTAATCTTCCGTACAGTGCTCTCTTCAATCTCGTGATCAGTGGCAAATTGTCTCTGGGATTTTGCTGCCGAAATCCAGTTATTGTAAATGTATTTACAGATGGCAATATTAATATCCTTCTCTCTGTCCATTAAAACAAATTAAGAGAAACAATAAAAAAATAATGCGGTTTTCAATGCGCATTTTAAATAATTGTGTACATTTGTATCATGAGTTGACGCAAGCAACCTTGCGATCTCATGCAAATGTTGTTTATCAAAACAGAAAAAAATAGACCTGAAAAATCAGACAAATAATGAAAACCAATGCAGGCCCTGCCTTCTTATAGGCTGCCCGCTTGCAGTCCATATTTGGCAGAATCGTCAAAATAGTAAAAGCAGAAGCCTAAAAAAACACAAAACCTTCTTTGTATGAAAAAAAACAACATAGACTTTGAATCCCGGTTTTGGTCCGGCCGGAGCAAACTTTCACCCGTCGCTTTAGGGGACGTATTTTTCCAGTTCCATGACCTGGCCACGGCGAAGGAGCGGCTCAACCTGATGATGCAGTACGCGGTACAGGGGAAAACGCGGATCCCGGAAGATCCTTCGGTGGTCTTTCACTTCCACCAGTCGCTGCGGTCGCTGATCCGGGCCGGATGGTGCCTCCGGAAGAAATCCTGGAAATGCATAGGAAAGGCCGTTCCGGAGGCCGGCAATCCGTTGCTATACGGTTCACTTTCGGAGAAAGAATACCGCGAGCCGGTCCGGGTGTTCCGCAAAGCTTTTAAGGAATACCGCCCAGAGGAGCTGGAGGACTTCCTTTCGGACATCGTGTATTTCTCCCTCGGGACATTCAACCAGTTGCCGGAGCGTGATATCGTCGGCCCATACCTTCACCTGATCAAAATGCTGGACGCCGCCTGGCTGATCGTGGAGCGGAAGAATAGGAAAAAAGAGCTTTTTCAATCTCTGCCACAGGAAGATGAGGTTTATATACCGTAAAAATCCTGAATCTTTCCAAACGATTCTCTAATACTAAGTTGAGATCCCTCCGGGATGACAAACGGAATGTTGAAATTATACGCATTTGGTGGCTGAAACCTTCAAAGCCCTTACCAACGTTATAAGAAATCCTTCGAGAGCCTCAGGATGACATAACGGCAACATCAGTCTGAACTTATATTCTACTTAAACAAAGAGCTATTTTAATCCAAGCTAAACTGTATATACACACTGTCAGGCTGAGGCTCTCGAAGCCTTGCTACCATCTATGAAAATCTAAAGACAAATCCGTGGGAAAATGTAACCGTGAAAAATCGAAGGACGCTTTTCAGGATCATTTCGGACATCTGGTGCGGATATCATCGGAACCATAAGCCCGGAACAGGATCTTGCCGAAATTTTTATCGGAGAAATGGTGGCAGCCTAGCGGGATTACAGCCTGTTCATCATTAGTTCCTATAGCCGTAAATAGATGTAACAATTAAAAGCCCGGATAATCTTCGTTTACTGAGGCTTATCCCTATATTTTGAGATTGAAAACAATAGCTGTTATTATAACCGGAAAAGCTTCCGGCATCTATTCCCTTTTTCAGCCTTTTCACCCGGTTTCTGTTAATTACTTATCAATCAATATAAAAGATTCCTTATCTCGGAACTTTTTGTACGATAATTGTATTTACCCTCACATCACCAATCTAAAATAATAAGACAATGAAAAATTTAATTGTAGCAGCAGCATTTATCGCAGGCGGTTTCATCACGGTTTCTGCGCAGACGACGACCACAACCCGAACCAATACCGGAACAACAAACAGCGGCACCGGAATTATGAATAACGGGACTAACAATACGTTGAACGGAAACGGTCTGCTGAACAACGGAACCACCGGAACGATCAGAACAAACGGTTCCCTGAACACCGGCACCGGAACCCTGAACACCGGCACCAACGGTACTTTAAACAGCAACAATACGCTCAATAATGGTTCCCTGAATAATACCGGTACTCTGAACAATGGAACCAATAGTACATTGAACAGTAACGGTACGCTAAACAATGGGGTCGGACCTTTAAAAACAGGAACCGACAGCAACAATACTGTAAAATACGGAACGCCTGGTACCCTAAATACCAGCGGAACGATGAATAACGGTACCCCTAAATAGAAATGCCGGAAAATAAAGTAAAGAGCAAATCCTGAAAGCTTGGTTTTTCAGGATTTTTTGATGTTTTTTTGAGAGTGGTTCTATTTAATTTAGTGGTAAAATCTTTGCATGGTAAACTGTCGCAGATTTTGCAGATAGCGCAGATTTTTTGTTCGTAGAATATTTCAACGCAAAGATTAATTTTTATGGCAATAATGTTTTTGAAGTCAAAGACAAATCAATTTATAGCGCGAAGCTTAAACGTATGCTTCATCAAATCAGCTTGCTGATTCATCTTTATTTTCCTTAAATATGCTGTTTTTAAAGTAAAATCTTTGCGTTAAAAAACTCTCGCAGATTTTGCAGATGGGCGAAGATTTTTTGTTTGTAGAAAGTTTTTCAACACACTTATGCATCTCAAATAACAGGTTTTGCTTCAGTTCGAAGGTTTCATTAAATGGAGCTTACAGAATGTCACAGTTATTGCAGATCTTAATTCAGAACCAAATAAAAATTTTAGTATGCAATTTATTGATTTCAAAAAAGAACATTTTACCCATGATGAGGAAACGGGCAGTTACTTTATCGAAATTCCTAAAGACGAAATTGACTTTGGAGATATTAAAGTACAGGAAAAAAAGCAGGATGGGGCCTATTCATCAACAAGCTGCGAACTGGTTGATGAGTCTACTATGATTACCATCAAGATGGAAACACCGGCAGATATCAGAGTTAGCTTTTAAAATGAGCTCCAAAGTCATTTGACTTTGGAGTTCTGTTTTACATCAGTGATCTGACTGGACTGCAATAGTAAACTGTAATATCGGATAGGAGGCCATATCTTTAATTCTAAGGTTTATTATTTTGGTTTTTCGCAATTCAGGAACTGTCCTGCAGATTTTATATGGATCTAAATAAACGATTTCTTTCCTGTTGATATCCTCCTTTTCTACTCATAAAACTTACCATCTACTGCTTTGATTTTTCCGATGTAATATGTAAAATGCCACCTTTCTGCATGCATCAGAACCTTTTCTCTTATCGATTTTAATGCTTTTTATCAGTCTATCCTGATACACTTCGGATGTACCATCCAATTCTATTAAAAAATAAAAGTCTACATAATTTTAAATGAAAAGCTATTAAGGAGTTCTTGATCTTTCTAATACATTGTTATAATTTTTGTTGAGAACGGTAATGTTCTTTCTCATTTTGGTTAAGTATTGTCCCGATTCTGTTAATTCTACGAGTGATGTTTAGCGGAACTTTGTACATATAAATCAAGACAATGAAAATAGCATTAACAGGTTCTCTAGGGAACATCGGAAAACCACTGACCCGATTATTGGCAGAACGTGGACATCAGGTTACGGTCATCAGCAGTAAAGAAGAAAGAATTTCTGAAATAGAAAGTCTGGGCGCTGTTGCAGCGATAGGAAGCATTCAGGATGTAGAATTTTTAACGGAAACCTTCAAGGTGCTGAGGCGGTGTATTTAATGGAAGCCTGGGAAGGCATCGGAAGTCTTTTCGATAAGGATATTGATTTCCTCGCTGAATTTAAAAAAATAGCCAGGAATTATATAACCGCGGTTCAGCGTTCCACCGTCAAAAAGATCATCCACTTAAGCAGTATCGGGGCACATTCTGATCAGGGGAGCGGAAGTCTTTTGGTCCACTATCATGTTGAGCAGATTTTGCAAACACTTCCTGAAGATTTTTCTATAAAATTTATGCGGCCCGTCGGATTCTTCAACAATATCTACCGATGGCTTCCGATGATACAGTCTCAGGGTAAAATTATTCAAAGCTACGGAGGGAAACGGAAAGAACCCTGGGTTTCAGCTTACGATATTGCAGCGGCCATTGCTGATGAAATGGAAAAATCTTTTATCGGAAGAACGGTTCATTATATGGCTAGTGATGAGGTTTCTCCTGACGAAATTGCTGCAGAATTAGGACAATCGATTGGGAATCCGGATCTGGAATGGAAAGTGATTCCGGGCGAAGAATTATTGGATCAAATGCTTTCCGCCGGCATCAATGAGTGGATCGCCAAAGGAATGGTTGCCATGCAGAAGGCACAGGGAGACGGCAGCTTATATGAAGATTTTTATGCCAACAGACCCGTATTCGGAAAAGTTAAATTAGCAGATTTTGCAAGAGAGTTTGCCCAAATCTATAAGAAAAAAATAAATTAAAATGAAAACAGCATTTATAACAGGAGCCAACAAAGGAATAGGATTTGAAACGGCTAAGCAGCTTTTAGAAAACGGATATTTCGTTTATATCGGAAGCCGGAATATCGGAAACGGAGAAGCTGCCGTACAACAGCTTAAGAAAGCGGGTTTTGAAAATACAAAAGCTATTCAAGTGGATGTGGCCGACCTTGCTTCCATAGAAAGGGCAAGAAAAGAGATCGGAGCGCAGACGGATATCTTAGATGTCCTTATTAACAACGCCGGAATTAACGGGGGAATGCCACAATCTGCACTTGAAGCCCCGGTGGAAGCTTTTCAAAATGTAATGGATACCAATTTGTACGGGGTCATCAGAATGACCCAGATATTTATGGATCTGCTGAAGAAATCTGAGGAACCGAGAATCGTCAATGTCTCTTCAAGCGGCTGTTCGCTTACCTTACATTCTGATCCCAGCTGGATATATTACAGTCATAAAGCTGCCGTCTACACCGCTTCAAAAGCTGCTATGAATATGTATACGATTAATCTCGCTTACGAACTTCGTGACACCCCATTTAAAGTCAATGCAGTGTGCCCGGGATTCGTCGCTACGGATTTTAATAATCACAGAGGTACCGGAACCGTGGAAGAAGGCGGAAAAAGGATTGCTAAATATGCTATGATCGATCAGGACGGACCGACCGGAAAATTCATCAGTGAAGAATATAATCCTGAATCCGGTGAAACACCTTGGTAATTAATTCACTATTTTTACACAACCAACACCTGAAGTAAAATTTTCAGGTGTTGATCATAAGACCTAAAAATGAAAAGCCATCAGAATCATCTGCATAAATTTCTCTCCTTATCTGAATTCCATAAGATGTTCGGATTGCCTAAACCTGAACATCCGCTCGTCAGTTTTATCCGTCTGGAAGATATGACGCTGCCGGAGGAATTGTCTGATCATATGGTACTGGACTTTTATAAAATTGCCTATAAAGATACCATTGGCAGTGCCAGATATGGCCAGCATCATTATGATTTTGGGGAAGGCGGTCTGGTATTTACGGCTCCGGGACAGCTTTTTGAAAAGCCGAAGAATAACAAAAGCAAAGGCTTCCTTATCCTGCTGCATCCTGATTTTCTGCTTTCCTATCCATTGGCAAAGAAGATAAAACAATACGGATTTTTTTCCTATTCAACCGACGAAGCACTGCAGGTGTCAGAAAAAGAAAAGGAGACCCTGTTTTCAGTGTTTAAGATTATTGATGAGGAGCTTAAAACCAGGACGGATGACTTCAGCCAGGATGTAGTCATCTCACAGATCGAACTTCTTCTGAATTACAGCAGCCGGTATTATAAAAGACAGTTTATCACTTTCAAAGCGGTCAATAACCATCTTATTGAGAAGTTTGAGAAGGTTTTGGACGCTTATTTTAATGATGAGGAGGAATTGCAGAACGGAATGCCAACGGTGCAGAGCCTGGCCGACCAGTTACATGTATCCGCAAGCTACCTGAGTGATATGTTGCGCTCTTTAACAGGGCTCAACACACAGCAGCACATCCACAACAGGTTGATTGAAACCGCAAAAGAAATATTATCTACCACTGATCTGTCGGTGTCTGAAATTGCCTATCAGATGGGATTTGAATATCCGCAGTCTTTTACCCGTTTATTCAAAAGCAAAACCAATCAGACGCCCCTGGAATTCAGGCAGTCATTCAATTAGATCATCCATAAACAGTAATAATGAATCAATTTATCCTGGGTCTTCAGGCCCGTAATCTGACGGTTGAAATTCATCACCATTCTGCTTATCAGATCGTGCTGTCCAATGATTCTCCTTTTACCACGACGATTAATGGTACTTTATATGAAAGCATTTACGGCTTTCTGATCAAACCGCACGTTAAGCATTTTTGTATTGCAGAAAACGGCACCCTGAATGTTTTGAATATTGAGCCTTATTCCACGGTCGGTCTGGAATTGTCAGGCCATTTTAAAAGTGATGAAAACTGCATCGTTTTCTACGCTCCTTCAGAGACTAATGCCTTGTTTAATATTCCTGAAAACAATCTTGAAATTAATTCTGTCATTAAGGCTATACTATCCAGGCTGCCGGCTGTCCGTTATGATGAAAGGGTGACTAAGATGGTGGATTATATAAGGGAAAATTATTTCAGATCGGATATCACCCCACAAACCTTTGCAGATATGGTGTTTCTTTCCCCATCGCGTCTGGCTTCTCTCTTTAAGCAACAGACCGGTAGCAGCCTTTCGAAATATCTCTTATGGACGAGGCTACGCCAGGCAATCTATATTACGCTTAGCGACAAGGAAAGAAGCCTCACCGATATTGCTTACGATACCGGTTTCTATGACCTTCCCCAACTCAACAAATATATGTATGAGATGTTCGGAATGCCGCCCAAAGCTTTGAAATTCAGTAGTGATCTCATACAAATCTACTAGAGAAAATTATAAAAATCTTCTCTTATAAGGGTATTGACAGTAATGTTGATACCCTTTTTTATTTGTTGCCTCTGCCCGTGATCTTTTAAACAACAGTGATCTGATACAAGTTTTCCCATCATATTCTCTGCAACTTTGTCATATCAAAATGAAGCAAATAAAAAATTGAAATCATGAAAGCAATAGCCTATCAAAAATTCGGAAGCTCAGAAGTATTACAAATGGTGGAACAATCAAAACCTGCCATAACATCTGATCAGGTCTTGGTTAAAATAAAAGCATTTTCAATCAATCCCATGGACTGGAAAATCAGAAAAGGAGAAATGAAGCTTATGTCCGGGTCAAAATTCCCAAAAAATACGGGAGCTGATTTTGCAGGGATCATCGAAGAAATAGGATCTTCCGTTAATAATCTTAATATCGGCGATGAAGTTTTTGGCGTTGTGAAAAACCTCATGAAAGAAGGAGTATCAGCAGAATACGTTGCCGTTCCGGCGTCTTTAATCTGGAAAAAACCGGACACCATCAGTTTTTCGCAGGCAGCTTCTCTTCCTGTTGTAGGAACAGCTGCCGTAGCGGCTGTTGAAAAAATGGGAAAAATCAATGCCCGGACCAGGATCCTCATCAATGGTGCTACCGGTGGTTTCGGAATGATTCTGCTTCAGTTATTAAAACAAAAAAGCGCAAATATTACAGCGGTTACGAGTACTGAAGGCGTTGCCTACGCAGAAAGATGGGGCGCTACTGAAGTAATTGATTATACCAGAGAAAATGTGCTTTCACAAAAAAAAACCTATGACATTGTCGTTGATCTTTCAGGCAAAATGCGATATACAAAGGCAAAAGAAATCATGAAGTCCAAATCATTATTTATCAACCCGACTCCACAGCCGGTTGAAATTCCCCTGGCAGTTTTAGGAAATCTCTTTAGGTCTAAGAAACATATCGTACTGCTTTCAAACCCGGCAACATCATATACGGAATTTTTGCTGGATGCTGTAGATAAAGGTCTTGATATTGAGGTTAATACCGTATTCCCTTTTGCACAGTATAAACAAGCCTATCAATATGCGGAAAAGGGCGGATATGTAGGGAAAATTGCCGTAGAAGTTAATGGTAATCAATAAACTGAAAACAGTGATATGATACAAGTTTCAGGATGCTGATCATCGCAACTTTGTCCTATCAATAATCAATTAAATTTTAAAACAATGAAAAAAAGAATCGTAGTATTGGGTGCAACAGGAACTGTTGGAAGTAAAGTCGCAGAAATCCTTTTAGACGAAGGTCATCACGTAACCGTTGTTGCAAGAAGCACGGAAAAGCTTGAACAATTTCGCAGCAGAGGTGCAGAAATCATCAGAGGTGATGTAAATGATGCTGATGTTCTCACCAGTGCGTTTAAAAATGCAGATGCTGCCTTCCTGATCTTACCGGATAATGTGAAAGCTGAAAACACAAGAGCATACCAAAGAATGGTAACAGGAAATTTCATAAAGACCATAGAAAAATCTGGAATCAAATATATTGTCAACATGAGCAGCTTAGGTTCACATATGCATGAAGGAAACGGAATGATGGCCGGGACGGGAGAACAGGAAGTAAGATTGAATCAATTTTCAGATGTCAATGTGCTGCATATCCGCTCTGCTTACTTTATGGAAAACTTTCTGAGAACCATAGAGCTGGTCAAAACTAAAGGGATCAACGGTACCGCTGCGGACGGTGACCATTCTATCCCTATGGTCGCTACAAAAGATGTGGCGGAAATGATTGCAGGTCATCTGGCAAAGCTTGACTTCACAGGCAAAAGCATCCGTGCGATGATGGGCCCTCGAAACTACACGATGAGAGAATTTACCTCGATTATCGGAAATGCCATCGGGAATACTGAGCTGCCGTATGTCCAGATTCCTTTAGAGCAGGCAAAAGCTATATTTTTAGGCAATGGTTTTACCGCAGATTTTGTAGACAATTTGTTAGAAATGGCAATAGGCATTAAGGAAGGAATCTTTAACTATCAAAAAAGAAATGACCATTCCACGACTTCCACCACTGCCGAACAATTTGCCATAGAAGTATATGCTAAGGCTTATTATCATTAATAAACAATCATTAAATACCATACCAATGAAACTATTAGAAAGCATCCGATTAGGAAATCAGACTTTAAGAAACAGAATGGCTATGTCAGCCATGACAAGAAGCCGTGCAGATCAGCATGGAATAGTAGGGGCATCCACCGTGGAATATTATACGCAGAGAGCCGGTGCAGGCCTCATTTTCTCTGAAGCCATCCGGATCAGTGAAGGCGCTACCGGAAGTCCTTATACACCGGGAATTTTTAACGGAGAGCAGATTACAGCATGGAAAAAAGTCACGGATTCAGTCCACAATAATGGAGGACGTATTATTGCTCAGCTTTGGCACACCGGCCGTGCCGGACATTCCGTTGACAGGAACGGAAAATTACCGCTGGCACCGTCTGCGATTCCCATTAAAGGAATGCAGCATTTTACCAGCGAGGGAATGAAAGAGTACGAAATTCCTCAGGAGCTTACAGTAGAAGAAATCAGGCAGATCATAAAAGACTACGGACAGGCAGCTAAAAATGCCATGGAAGCAGGTTTTGACGGTGTAGAACTGCATGCTGCAAACGGCTATCTTCCTAACCAGTTCCTGGCTGAGAGTGCTAACCACAGAACTGATGAATACGGCGGAAGCTATGCCAACAAAGCGAGGTTTATTGTAGAGGTAATGGAAGAGCTGATCAACACTGTTGGCGGTGAGAATGTTGGTGTAAAAATTTCACCTTTCCATCCGTATGGCGACATGGTTTTAGACCATCCCGTTGAAACATACACCTGTCTTATACAACAACTTAATACCCTGGATTTCGCCTATGTGGAACTCATGAGAAAAAGTCCTCATTTTCCGTCGCCTGCGCATTATCCTGATGTGGATGATATGGATTTTTTCGGTACCATGATCAAACATGCTGTAATTGCCAATACTGGCTACGACAGGGAATCAGCGGAAGCTGAACTCATAAAAGGTACTGCAGAACTGGTGTCCTTTGGAACTTTATTTCTGGCCAATCCGGATCTGCCCAGACGATTTGAAAGAAATGCTAGACTGAATGAACCGGACCGAACAACCATGTTTGGAGGAGATGACCTTGGCTACATCGATTATCCGTTCTTAGAAGAGTCAGATAAATAGATAATACTTATGAAACATCAAAAATAGCCTTGAGGAATAAATGACTCTTCTGAGCTATTATATTTTTATTACTTTTTATACCCTACATTTAATCTAAACAATATTATTTTTCGCACGAGATCATTTCCTTTTTCAGTTGCTTATTACCCCAATGATGCAGATGTTCGATAAAGGGAATCAGTTCCATTCCTGTTTCGCTTAAAGCATATTCTACTTTTGGCGGAACCTCATGGTACACTTTTCGGGTAACCAACCGGTCATCCTCAAGTTCCCTTAAGGTTTGTGTAAGCATTTTGGTGGTAATATCAGGCAATGTTCTTCTCAGTTCACCATAACGCAATACTTCCTTTGAATTAAGATGCCACAATATTCTTCCCTTATATTTTCCCCCGATGCGTTTGAATGCATAATCTACACCACACTGTTGATCTATCTCAGGCACTTCTATTTTATTTTTCATCTTTTTATAAATTTAATGAATTGATTATCAGTATTACATACTTTTTAGTATATAGATTACCAAAAAGTACATACTTGTGACAAAGATACTGTTAAATTAATTTTGTACCATCATTTTAAATAAATTAAAGATGCAACAATCAGATAACAACAAAAACAATTCTGAAAAAGGTAAAACGATGAAAGCAGTACGGCAACATCAGTTCGGAGGTCCTGAAGTATTGGTGTATGAGGATGCTCCTGTTCCTGAATTAAATAAAGGAGAAGTACGGGTAAAAGTGAAGGCGATAGGCCTTAATCCTCCGGATTGGTACCTGCGTGAAGGATACAAAATGTTACCTCCGGAATGGCAGCCGAAGGTTCCTTTTCCCATCATTCTGGGGACAGACATTTCGGGAACCATTGAAGCAGTAGCCGATGATGTGGAGGAATTTTGTGTGGGTGATGAAGTATATTCGATGGTGAGATTTCCAAGCTACGGACCAAGTCAGGCTTATGCAGAATACGTGAACGTTCATGTTTCAGAACTTGCCCTGAAGCCGGCCGGGATTGATCATATTCATTCAGCCGGGGCTCCGATGTCGCTTCTTACTGCCTGGCAGTTTATGATCGAGGTGGGGCATGATGAGCAGAATCCCCTTCAACCGGATAAGCACATACCGGTTCCTCTGGAAGGTAAAACCGTGCTGATTAACGGAGCGGTGGTGGCGTAGGCCATTTCGCGGTACAGATCGCTAAATGGAAAGGTGCAAAAGTAATTGCAGTGGCGTCTGGCCGACAGAAAGAATTATTGAGAGAGCTGGGTGCCGATGAATTTATTGATTATACCAAAACCAATGCTGACGAAATCATAGAAGATATCGACCTGGTCATTGATGCGGTTGGCGGCCCCGGAACAGAAAGATTTTTAAAAACATTAAAGTCCGGCGGATCCTTATTTCCGATCTTCCCTTTGGGATTTTCAGGTCATGAGGAAGCAGAAAGATTAGGGGTAACTGTATCGGCGACACAGGTGCGCTCTAATGGCAGACAGCTTTCAGAACTGGCATCTTTGCTTAATCAGGGTATTATCCATGTCGTGATCGACAGCACGTTTTCGCTTTCTCAAGCCCGTCAGTCTCACGAGAGAGCAGCGAAAGGGCATATTCAGGGAAAGATCGTTTTGACTGTAGATCAATAATTCCAAATGTTGGTTACAATAAAAATATTACAATATAGACAAGGGCTTTCCAACTAAAAGAAAGCCTTTTATTATGCTTTATAACGATCTAATGAAAAATACATTCACAAAAAACAAAATGCAGCCCAAAGAGCTTATAGACCAAGTCTCTATTTTCGGAGACCAAAAAGATTTCAGTAACCAGGTACAGCTTTTTACAGAGAATGCCCTATCGGAGACCAGAGTCAACGGCAAGGTTGTTATGCAATTAAAAGGACGCAAAGCTATGGCAAAAGCTTTCGCAGAATTTCTTAAAGAGATAGACACGGTCTCCCATTTTAACGGACAGTCTTTATTTACTGTCGAAGGAGATGAAGCCACAGGAATCTGTTATTGTCTGATCACAATGATAAGTAATGATACATCTAAAAAGACCAAAACCACTATAAGAGCTGTTTATAATGATTACTACGTTCGTCACGGTCATCACTGGCTTATTGAGAAGCGTATAGGGAATTTTTTGTGGCAAGATAAATGCGAAATTCACTCAGCAGAATGACAGTAACCGTTCGTTTCAGATCGAGTACGTATTTAAGAATGGTATAAAGCCCCTTAACTAATTTTGAGTGATTTTATATTCGACTCCCCATTTCTGTAATTCATTAATGATAGGTTCTAATTTTCTGCCCTTCTCCGTAAGTGAATATTCAACGGTCGGCGGTACCGTTGCAAAAGCTTTTCGGGTTACAATACCATTTTCTTCCATATTCTTCAATTCCTTGACAAGCATTCTCGTACTGATTCCGGGTATCATCCTTTCTAATTCCTTGAAACGTTTCTTTCCTAAAATCAGTGCATAAATAATCGACATCGACCATTTACCTCCAATAATGTCCAGTATTTTCTGAAGTTCACATTTATTTTCAGATTTTTCAATTTTTTCTTTATTCATAACTACTTGGTTAACAATAAAAGTTACACTTTGGTTATTAGTATACATTGGTGTAACTACTTGCAAAAGTAAAGTAATGGAAATAGATTTGCAACTCAATTTTAAAATATAATTGATTATGTATAATTCATTAAACGGAAAAGTGGCCTTGGTAACTGGAGGTACAAAAGGAATAGGAAAATCCATTGCTGATAAACTCAGTGCAAACAGGGCAGTAGTTGTAATCACTGCCAGGACAGAAGCACAAGACAATCCTAATAGCCATCATTTCATTGCTGCTGACCTTACTCAGGCAGACAGCGCAGAAAATATTGCAAAAGAGATCCTGGAAAAGTACGGTAAAATAGACATTATCGTAAATAATGCCGGAGCGAATTCGAGTCCCGGTGGAGGTTTCAGCACATTGGAAGATGAGGACTGGTTAAGGGACTGGGAACTTAATTTTATGTCTGTTGTTCGCATCAATAAAGCTTTAGTTCCTGCAATGCTTGAACGGAAGGAGGGCACAATCATTAATATATCCACCGGAGCAGCGAAGCAGCCGATCTGGGATATGACGATGTCCTACTCATCGGCAAAAGCTGCATTGAATGCATACAGCAAAGCATTGGCGAATGAATTAGGATCCAAAGGTATCAGAGTCAATACGGTTTCTCCCGGTGTTGTCAAAACACCGCTGATGAATGAATTCATTGAAAATATTGCCCGGCAGTCAGGAGTGAGTTTTGAAGATTCTTTTCAAAATATTATCGATACGGTTGGTGTGCCGCTGGGAAGAATGGCAGAGCCTGATGAAGTAGCCAACATCGTAGCATTTCTTGCTTCTTCCGAAGCGCAATACATTACAGGAGCTACTATTTCTGTAGATGGAGGTTCATCGCCTACAGTGTGATCCGGATAATATTACCAAATTAAGAATGGTCTTTATTATTATAAAGTAGAAAAGCATTGATTTAACGATTCAGTTAAATCAATGCTTTTCTATTTGCTTCTATGCATATTGCAGGAAATTAACAGAGGAGTAGGTATAAAGAAATCCCGCATATATATATTATTGTTTTAATTAAAAATTAAAACAATAATACTTCAGTGTACTATAATTAATTGGCAATCATATACTTAAATATACTAAAATATATTTCTTTTTCCCGAGCGTAAGTCAATCTTCAAAATAATGAATCTTCTGAATTAGTATGACCATAAATTTGAGCTGTGTTGATTTAATCAGTTTTCTTTTGTGTTCTGACGCAGAGCAATTCGATTACCTTCGCAATCTTCAATTTCTGCTATAATAAACCCATACTCTTCGTTAATAGTTTTCGGATACAGGATTTTTGCATTCAGCAAAATTGCCTTATTTAATGTATTGTCAATATGATCAGTATTAAAGTATAAAATCACACCGTTTTTAGAAGGGCGATAGACATCACCTTTTACCAATGCTCCTGTAATACCAGGCTCTGTTGAATAAAATGGAAAAAAGGCCATATCATAACCATCTAATTCTTCTTTTTCAAAACGGAAGTCGAATAAAGCTTGATAGAATCTGACAGCTCTTTGCATATCTATGACAGGAACTTCAAAATAGGCTACCGGATTTGTTTTGATGTTTGCCATATTTTATAGAAAATTATAGATGTTGAACAAATTTAAATATACAAATAATTCTGCCTGAAGGGAGGTTTACTTTACGAATAATGCTTAGTTGATAGTATTAGCTTAATAAAATAGTAGACCTATAAGTCTTCAGACGAAGCACTTATTTGGATGTTAACTATTTTAAAATTGTTAATGAAATGCAAAATTATTACAAGTAAGACCCTATTTTAAATTGTGCCGTACAAAAAAAGACTTATGATTTTACAAACATAAGTCCGAAAGAAAATTTTAAATATTAAAAATTAACCATAAATTATCTTTCCATTTCAGCAATAATTGCTGTAATTAAGAGTTCTGCATCATGGTGTTGAAGCAACGGTGCTGCCTGGCCTGCCCAAAATGACTTAAGTTCCGGGTTTGACTCGGAATTCGCCGGGTAAGCTCCCAGTTTACCAACAATTTTCCCCTGAAGAGGATAGGGCGCAAAGCTGTTTTGAAATTCTTTCAGTTCCTCCGTTAAACGGTTTTTGATCCCCCGTGACAACCTTCCGGTATAGACTCTGGTCAATGTTGTGTAGCGGGCATCTTTTGAAAATAGTTTTTCACGATGAATTTGGCTTGTTCCGGATTGTCGGGTCGCCAGAAAGGCAGTGCCTATCTGGACGGCATCTGCACCTAAAGCCATTGCAGCCTTAACTCCGCGTGCATCAGCAATTCCTCCTGCAGCAATCAACGGGATTTTCACGGCATCTGCTACCTGTGGTATTAAAGAAAATGTTCCTACCAAACTTTCTTCGGGTTGCTCTAAAAAGGAGACCCGATGACCGCCTGCATCAAATCCTGTAGCGACCACGGCATCTACTCCTGCATTTTCTATGGCAATAGCTTCATCTAAAGTAGTCGCAGTTCCTATTGTGATGATTCCCAGCTGACGACATTTCTCCAGGATGGCTTCAGATGGTATACCGAAAACAAAGCTGAACACAGCAGGCTTTATTTCAAAGACCGCTTCGATCTGATCCTCAAACTTTGGACTTTGTGGCAGTGGAAAAGTGGGAGGCTCGATTCCCAACTCTTGAAAGTAAGGCTGAAAGATTTTGATGACCTCCTGAAAAGCAGTTTGGTCAAACTCTTTTATTGCATCGTCCCGGTCATTAACCCATAAGTTAAGATTAAACGGTTTTGAAGTCCTTTCCCTGATACTCTTTGAAATCTCAATAATCTCGCGGGTATCGTAAGGCTGACCACCATAAGAACCCAGACCTCCTGCATTCGAAACCATGGAAGTAAGTTCGACTGAGGATAACTTGCCGCCAAAAGGACCTTGGATAATCGGCAGGTCAATTCCCAGAAGCTTGGTAAATTTTGTTTTTGTCCACATAAATATACATTTAACGTTTACCTATCAATTTGAACTGTAATATAAATTCATCATAAATCAGTTTATCACCCAGGTTCGGAAGAAACTTGCCGGAGCCGTATCGTATATTGTACAGTGTTCTGTCGATTTCGATTTCGCCCATGACATGAAGGAAATCTGTGAATATTTCTACGGTAGCTATAAACTCAGCAGGGTGGGTAATTTCCTTGATGGTTAAATCACCATTAATTGTATAACGGTTACGATCTTTGTTTCCGCTACGGATCTTTAAAGAGGCTGTTTTAAATTGGTCGACAGCAAAGAGATCATCATTGTTCAGATGATCAAAAAATGCTTTGTAGACTGCTTTGTCTTCAATATCTGTGATGACAATGGAAGTCATATCAATATCAATATTTCCGTCGGTTATGTGATCATTTTGAAAACTTAAGAAACCCTCTTTGATTTGAATCGTTCCTGTATGCAGGCCAAGAACCTTCCTGCCTGTCCAGTTGACAGTGCTGCTTTCTGTTTGAATGTTAAATCTTGTCATTGCTATTTATTTTTTAATTGACAAGACAAAATTCAGTTTAATCCTGAAGGACAGGAAGGACCCACCTCACAAAAAAAATGTGAGGCAGATCAATTTTTTGAAGAGTATAAACGGCTCAATGTTTCCCTTGTTACGCCGAGATATGCTGCCAGTGTATGTTTAGGAAGTTTTTGCACCAGTGAAGGATATTCCCGGACAAAGTTTTCATACCGTTCCTTTGCGCTACTGCTTAATAGAGACAGGATTCTGTTTTGTAAAGCTACATTTCTTCGGTTGGTTTTCTTTCTGAAAAAATGTTCAATCTGATGTAGCTCCCGACAGAGCTTTTCCCTGTTTTCATTGCTCAGGCATAAAACTTCGGTGTCTTCCAGGCAATCGATATTTAGTTTTGCTTTTTTTTGATAATAGTAAGCTTCATAATCCGTGATTCACCAACCCTGAACGGCAAAAAGAAGAATGTGCATTTTTCCGGATGTATCGGTATAATACGACTTTACACAGCCTGACAGCAGAAAATAGTCATCTGTTGCCAACTGATCCTCCTGCAAAAGGAACTGATGTTTTTTGAGCTTTTTGTAAGTAAAATGGTTCAAAATATATTCAAACTCACAATCTGTAATTTCTATATATTTTGATAACTGCGCTCTCAGAATTTCACTCATTATATTGAAGTTGTTTAAACTTTTAATTTTTTGATTAGTCTCAATGAAAATGCTAAAAAGTGCAGGCTTTTCCAGGTAATATCCAGTTTTTCAAATCTTATCAGTAAAGCCTTGAAACCGTCTAGCCAGGCATTTGCCTGTTCTATTGTAAATCTTCTTTCATACAGTTTGTCATCAAAGTAGTAATCACTAGCTGGTGTTTTTCCATTTCGGGGATTGGTTTTGATGTTGCCCACTATTTCCTCCATTTCTAATTTCTGCCTTAAATTTTCACTG
>NZ_JAKVIP010000039.1 GCF_022601875.1 Chryseobacterium sp. SSA4.19 | reverse complement strand
AAAATTTTTTGAGCTGTAAGGGCTCAAAATTTTCCAGAATAACTTTTTAACTTACACAGTTAGTGAGACACTACCAACATGACTAATAACCTTCCTCCTATTTCAGCTGCTTACAGATCTAAGCTTATTTCTGCCATTACCTCAATTTCGGTATTTTTCATTGTATACTTTATTTTAATTCTTATTTCTCTTTTTCTTATTTTCCTATTGGGTTACGGAGCTCTGCAGATTGTCAGACTACATTCCAATTATATTACGCTTGCAATTGCCTTGGGATTAGTAAGTGTAGGGCTTGTCGTTTTTTATTATCTGATTAAATTTATTTTTAAGAAAAATAACTATAGCAACAAACACTTTATAGAGATCACCCATGAAAATCAACCTGAGCTTTTTTCTCTTATTGATGAAGTTGTAAAAGAAACAGGAGTAAATAAACCCGGGAAAGTTTTCCTGTCTTCGGAAGTGAATGCGAGCGTAAGCTACAATTCCGTTTTTTGGAGTATGTTTTTACCTGTCAAGAAAAATATTACCATCGGAATGGGACTGATCAATACCACTACGGTTGGTGAACTTAAAACCGTATTAGCTCATGAGTTTGGACATTTTTCCCAAAAAAGCATGAAGATAGGCGGCTATGTCAGTCAGGCTGAAAAAATTATTTTCGATACGGTTTATAACAATAAAGATTTTGAAAATTCTTTAAAGTATAATTCCGCGCATTGGATATTTCAGTTGTCAGCATCGGTTTCCATAGCATTCATTAATGTATTTCAATATGTCCTGAAACTGTTCTCTGATTTTTTATTTAAAAACAATGCTTCTTTAAGAAGAGAAATGGAGTTTCATGCGGATTCAGTGGCGACCTATGTAACCAATCCGAAAGAACAAGCGTCTGCTTTATTGAGATTAAGTTTAAGTGATACTGCATTGAATAGTGCACTGGTGTTTTATGCAGAAAGTAATCAGGCCTATTATCCTGAAAATATTTTTGAAAACCAGACTGCGTTGATGAGAATTTTAAGTGAGCGGAACAGTTATCCTTATGAAAATAATTTACCAAAAGTAAATCTTGAAGATCTGGTACGCTATAATAAAACAAAAATTGAAATTGAAGATCAATGGTCATTTCATCCTGAGAATGATAAAAGAATTGAAATGATATGGAAAAACAGGACGAAAAATATCCCTGAAAACAATGATCTGGCAAAAAATATCATTCGCGGTTTTGATGAAGTATGTAAAGTGTTAACGGAAAAGTATTTAGCATTGTACGATATTGAAAATACCGGTGAAACCATAACGGATAATGAAAGATTTGTACAGCTGTACAATAAGTCATATCCTTTTAAAAAGATCAGTTCAGCTTTTAATGGATATTATGAGAGTCATAATCCTGTATTGGAAAATATTGAAGATTTTGCCACGGCAATTAATAATACAGAAACATATGACTTTTTTAATGATGAAAATATATCGTTAGTATATGAAAAGGCAGGTATCAGAAATGATCTTTATACGTTGCAATATCTTGCTGCCAATCCCAAAACAGTAAAAACTTTTAAATGTAACGGGAAACTTTACAAGAACAGTGAAGCCAAAATTTTGATTCCCAGATTTACAAAAAACTTTGAAGCATTGAATACAAGGCTTGCTGAAAACGATAAGAAAATTTTCACCTATTATTATAATAAGGCAGATGAGAATGATAAAAAAACTTTAGTTGAAAAATATAAGAAGTTTGCTATTCTTGACCATGAATTTGAGCAGTTTCAAAATTCTATTAATAATTTCGTTCCGCATTTACAATTTGTTTCAATTACGTTACCAGTAGAGGAAATCAGAAAACACAGAGCGGTGTTATTAAAGAATGAAAAGCCATTCAAGGCTATCCTAAAGAGATTCAGTGAAGAATCCGGTTACCGGGACTTATTATCTGTTGAAGATCGGCAGATCATCAAAGATTTTATTAATTCTGAATATATTTATTTTAATAATGACAGATATATTCAGTCAGAAATTGATGCTGTTTTTTATATGGTAAATAGATATCAGGAAATCATTAATATCTGCTATACAGATTATAAAGAAGCCCTTATTGATTTCCAGATAAGATTGGATGAGGCTTCCTAACTAATCCGCACCCGGGAAATGATATGTTTTTGCAGGAGGATTGGTATCATCAATATTAATATTTAAAGCGAGGTAAATAAAATGGAAGTTTTTGTTTCCTTTTGCTTCAAATTCCCTCTGCCAGAGATAGCCTCCTAAAACTCCGAAATGCTCATCGATCTGATATCCCAGCCCGCCGTATACCCTGTTTCTTGCAAATGCAGGTTTCATAGGGGTGACAATAAAAATTTCGTCGTATACATTGGCAAATAAAGTTTTCGGTGCTATCTTTTTAGCATTTAAAGGTACGGAAACATTCAGACGGTACCGGTAACGCATCCTTTCAGAATTTTTATCAGTCTGGGGTTCATAAAACCATGATTTTTCGACACGAAACCTGTTTTCAAATTTTACAACTCCTTTTTTAAAATCAATCACATCCTGTAACCACACACGGAACTCTTCTTTGTTGATAGCGTGCTCCTTATACGTGGCATATCTTCCCAATCCTACAAAAGGTTTATGATTTTTGGTAAGGTTGTACCCCAGCCCTCCTTTGATCTCGTAATAATCCGGATACGTGTATTCTTCAATCCCTCTTGACTGCCCTTCCAAATAAAGAAAAAATTTCGGATGAAATTTGTAAGTTATCGTTAATGCATTAAAGCTGGAAACATGTTCCTGGGCTATGAAAAACGTAAAACTTAAAAATAAACCAAGACTCAGAAAAAGTTTCATCCTAAAAAAATTTTTGCAAATGTAAAGGAATTAACAATTTCGTAATATTAACTTTAATTCATTCTGAATTAACATTTAATTAATATTGATTGTGTAAGAAAAACCTAAATGAAACCATCGCTGCGGCATAGCAACACCAAAAGTTTCCGTATATGACGTATTTGTTACATTGTTAATTAAAATATACATTGAAAAATCTTTTTTAACAAAACTTAATTTTTCATCCAGTACATGATAACTTCCGTTATTCATCCGCTGATTGTATCGGTAAACAAGTTCATTGGTGAAGTTTTTCAGGAACTTTGTTTCTAATTTTGCAATCACCTGATGTTTAAGGTTATCTAAAAGGTATCTGGCTGAAAATTCACCGGTAGAATTTAATTTATTGTCCAGGTAAGTATATCCAACAGAATAATTCAGCCAGTGATTGAACCGGTGATTAAGTTCAATTTCTACTCCTTTGCTGCTTGTGTTACCAATATTTTGGGCGTACCAGACAGGATCGTTCAATGATATTTTTGTCCAGTCTATTGAATCATGAGAATCTCTCAGAAAACTGCTTACTTTTGCTAAAATATTTCCGGTCTGATATTGATAACCAATTTCTGCAGAAACTGCGGTTTCAGGCAAAAGATTGGGATTTCCCTGCTCTGTCTTGCTGATATAAAAAAGATCGGTAAACGTAGGAACCCTGGAAACTTTGGAAATATTTCCGTAGATTTTATTATTCTGATTAAAATTGTAACCGATATCCAGTCCCGGATAGAAGAAATTTCCTTCTTTAGAATAATTGGCCCATGAAATTCCAGGGCTGATATTTAATTTCTTATCCAATAAAGAAAAATGGTGCTCAAAAAAGAACTGTGAGATAAAACGGTTTCGTTGTCCCAGGTTATTGCTTGCCAGAAATTCCTTTCTCAGTTCCAAACCCACTCCTGTGGTCCCCAATCCCCATTGATAGCTGGAATTCACTTCTCCGCCCACGTTATTTCCAATGTGTATATTCCGGTAGATTTCAGGCTTTGCCCTGTTGAACAGGTACATGTCCTGCCCTCTTCGCCAGTATACATTGGAATGAATTTTAAGATTTCCGAACGTCTGCTGATGGGCAAGGCTTACCAATGAAGCCTGTGTTTCCTCATACTGTTCGGTTGCTTTCGGAGAAGAATAAAAACCGTTAGCTCCGAACTTCTTCTCGGAAAATCCTGTCTGCAGCCTGATGTCGCCGTCTTGTATGGCTAATTTGCTTTGATAAAAAACATTTCTGATCTCATAATCGGTATTATACATATATCCCTGAGACGAATTGGAATTTGCCGTAAGCATATTTGAAAATTTCTCATTTCCCAGCTGTGCATTGAGTCCCAGGCCAAACGTTTCATAATCTCCGGCTTCTGCGCTTATTTTAACTCTCTTCCCGATATGGGTTTTCGTAATGACATTAATAACACCCGCATAAGCATTCTGTCCGAAACGTCTTGCTCCCGGCCCTTTAATGATCTCTATTCTTTCTACATCTTCCAGATCTATCGGTAAGTTCATGGAATTATGTCCGGTCTGGGAATCGTTCATTCTGATTCCGTTTAGCAGCAGAAGAACCTGCTCGGAAGAGCTGCCGCGAAAAGCAAGATCACTCTGTACTCCGTTCGCTCCTCTTCTTCTGATATCCATTCCCGTCACATGCTGTAGGATCTCATCAATGCTTTTGGCAGGAGAATTCTCAATGTCTTCCTTTGTAATGACTGTAATATTCTGATTGGCAATTTTATACGGGATGGAAATCAGCTTTCCCTGGACTTCAATAGTTTCAATGTCCGTAGATTTTTCCTGTGCCTGTACGAACAATACCGTTCCGAGGAGAAATAGGCTTCCTGCTTTTTTAATCATTATCAGAATTATCTCAGTTAGTTTTTGAAAGCCCAAAAATACTGGAGTTCATCAACACGTGCAATGATAGTTGTCATAAAAACAGGGAACTCTGAAAATTATATTTTTTCGGAAGATGTTATTTAGATTTTTTTATCGGTATATCATGTAACTAGCTGTACAGGTCAACGAATCACAACAATGCTATTTTTTAATTTCATGTTTTTGAAACCTGGAAGTTTCATAGAACTTCTCTGGACCATTTGTATCGAATTTAAAATACCAGAATCCACTTAAAATTCGTAATTTTGTTAGTCTTAATTTTACTATGGCTCATACAACAGATATAGATATTAAAAAGCAGATTTTTGTTAAGAATGCACATCTCAACAATCTGAAACACATCGACGTCCTCATCCCGAAAAATAAACTGATCGTCATTACAGGAGTTTCCGGAAGCGGTAAATCTTCCCTTGCTTTCGATACCATTTATGCGGAAGGGCAAAGAAGATATGTAGAAAGTCTCAGTTCCTATGCACGCCAGTTTTTAGGAAAGCTGGAAAAACCAAAAGTTGATGATATCAAAGGGCTGGCTCCGTCTATTGCGATCCAGCAGAAAGTGATTTCTTCAAACCCCAGGTCGACCGTAGGGACATCAACTGAAATTTACGATTATATGAAACTTCTCTTTGCGAGGATCGGGAAAACATTTTCTCCTGTTTCCGGTGAAGAAGTGAAAAAAGATTCGGTTTCCGATGTGGTGGATTTTATAAAATCATCCAAAAAAGACGCTTCCTTTTTGCTGGCCGCTCCTTTGGCATATGATGCTGAAAATTTTAATGAAACTCTGAATATTTTAAAACTGGCAGGGTTCACGAGGCTTGAAGTCAGCGGAAACGTGGCAGGAATCGAAGACCTTGAAAGTTTTGGATTTATACCTGAAAAAGGGATGGAAATCAATCTTGTCATTGACCGTTTCTCCTATGAAGAAGATGAAAGCTTTCTGCAGCGCCTGGCAGACTCTATCCAGATGGCATTCTATGAAGGCCGTGGATATTGTTCATTGAAAAACATGGAAACGGGAAAAGTAAAAGAATTCTCCAATAAATTTGAACTGGACGGAATTGAATTCCTGGAACCTAATGTCCATTTTTTCAGCTTTAACAATCCTTACGGAGCATGCCCTACCTGTGAAGGTTACGGTAAGGTAATCGGTATTGATGAAGATCTGGTTATTCCCAATAAAACCCTTTCGGTTTTTGAAGATGCCGTGGCTTCCTGGAGAGGTGAAAGCATGAGTGAATGGAAAAGAGATTTTATTAAAAAAGCAAAAGATTTCCCAATCCATAAGCCATATCATCAGCTGACAAAGGAACAGAAAAAATACCTTTGGAAAGGTGACGGTAAAAGTACGTTCCCGTCAGTCGATAATTTCTTCAGGATGCTTGAAGAAAATTTATATAAAATTCAGTACCGGGTAATGCTTTCCCGCTACCGTGGAAAGACCCTATGTCCTACATGCGAAGGTTTGAGACTGCGTGAGGAAACAAGCTGGGTGAAAATTGACGGCTACAATATCCAGTCCATGATCGAGCTTCCTATGGATGAACTTTTCCCTTTAATTAAAAGCTTAAAGTTATCGGAACATGATCAGGAAGTGGCAAAAAGATTATTATACGAAATCACGACCCGACTGGAATTTTTATTAAAAGTAGGTTTAGGTTACTTGACGATTAACAGGACTTCCAATACGCTTTCCGGTGGTGAAAGCCAGAGAATCAATCTCGCAACCAGTCTGGGAAGTTCTTTGGTAGGTTCCATCTATATTCTCGATGAACCTTCTATCGGTTTGCATTCCAGAGACACGGAAAACTTAATTGAAGTCTTAAAAAATCTTCGTGACCTCGGGAATACGGTAATCGTTGTGGAGCACGATGAAGATGTCATGAAAGCAGCCGATTATATTATTGATATCGGTCCGGAAGCAGGATATCTTGGAGGTGAACTGGTATTTGCAGGAGATTATAAAGAATTGAAAGATGCGGATACCCTTACTTCAAAATACCTGACCGGAAGACTTGAAATTGAAGTTCCGGCAAAACGCAGAAAGGCAAAAGAATGGATTCACATAAAAGGAGCAAGACAGAACAACCTTAAAAATATTGACGTTGATGTTCCTTTGGAAAACCTGGTGGTTATTTCGGGCGTTTCAGGAAGCGGAAAATCCACTTTAATGAAAGAAATCCTGACGAACGATATCCAGATTCAATTGGGAATGGGCGGCAAAAAAGGCGATTACGATTCCGTAGATTTTCCTAAAAAGCTCATCAAGCATATCGAACTGATCGATCAGAACCCTATAGGTAAATCGTCCCGTTCAAATCCTGTGACGTATCTGAAAGCTTATGATGACATCAGGGATCTATTTGCCAGGCAGAAAGTGGCAAAAATGATGGGCTACAAACCAAAGCATTTCTCTTTTAACGTAGATGGTGGAAGATGTGATGAATGTAAAGGTGAAGGCGTAATTAATGTATCCATGCAGTTTATGGCAGATATTGAACTTGAATGTGAAGTCTGCAAAGGAACCCGTTTTAAAAACGAAATTCTGGAAGTACGGTATGATGAAAAAAATATTTCGGATATCCTGCACATGACGGTTGACTATGCTTTGGAATTCTTTAAAGACAACAATGAAGATAAAATAGTTACCAAGCTGAGGCCTTTGCAGGAAGTCGGTTTAGGATATTTACAGTTGGGTCAGAGTTCTTCAACGCTGTCCGGCGGTGAGGCACAGCGTGTGAAGCTGGCTTCATTTCTGGTAAAAGGAGTAACTACGGATAAAACATTATTTATTTTTGATGAACCTTCTACCGGATTGCATTTCCACGACATCCAAAAGCTATTGAAGTCACTGCAGGCTTTAATTGATCTGGGTCATTCTGTTATCGTTATTGAGCATCAACCGGATATTATTAAATCCGCAGATTATATTATCGATATCGGTCCGGAAGCCGGAAAACACGGCGGCGAAGTTGTTTTTACAGGAACCCCGGAAAATTTAGCTAAGAATAAAAAATCACATACGGCAAGATATATTAAAGAAAAGCTGGAGAATTAATAAGGAAGAGAGTCTTTTACGACTCTCTTTTTTGTTTAAATATTTCTATCATAAACTTCTCAAATTAGAAATATTTGCTGGTTTTTAAAGCAGATTATATAAAAAAGGACTTTGCTTTAAATATGTTTTATCATCTATCTGAGTAACTAAAAATTCTGCAAGATCTGTCGCACTGATATTTTCACCTCTGCAATCTTCCAGATTTGCTTCTGTAAGAAAACTTTCAGAGGTCTGATGGATTAAAAACGTCCAGTCGAGATTGCTCTCTGTAAGGAGTTCATACTCTATCTGTTTATCACGGGTGGTTTTCGGATAATTATGATACATCCATTCTGTTGCCATTTTTACCTGCTCATTTTTGTTGTCAAATGGGGTATCAACATGTAAACCTGTGGTGACTATATATCTTTTTATTCCGTAGGTATTCATGGATGCAATGATGTTTTTTGTTGCATCACTGAAAATCGATTTTTCTCCTATGGGCTGTCCAATGGTACTGATGACGATGTCACAATCTTTCAATACATGATTAATGGAAGCTCCATCTCTTGCGTCGCCTTTTACGATTTTAATTAAAGGGTGTTCAAACGTAAAGTTTTCGGGATTCCTAAGTAGGAGCTTGACTGAATAATTGTTATTTAATAGATTTTGAACAAGATATTTTCCTGATTTTCCTGTTCCGCCGATCACGGCAATTGTATGTGTATTCATGATGATTTCTCTTTATTATTACTTATGGATAAATGCAAATTACTTTGGTAAAGTCTGTTTTTGCTTAAAATAATAGACTGTTTTGGATTCAGGATTTCTGAACCTTAATTCTTCAGGCATTTAGAATAGCGCCTGAATATTGGATGGTATTTATAAAGAGATTTTAATGAAATAAAGTTAATCATTTTTTTGAATTGGAAAAAATGATTATTAGACACAATGCCATCTGTATAGTTATCCACAATAAAATGTGGATAACTTGTGAATTTTAACATTTAATTCATTGCATGTAAGAAAATTATTTCTACATTTACTCTGTAATAAATCTGAAATGAAATCATTTTTTGCTTTTTTCAGTTTTGAAATTGCAATTAAATTTATAAAAATTTAAGCACAGCATTGTCGGCTGTGCTTTTTTATTGTTGTCTAATTAAAAAAATGAGATGTATTTATCTATTGAGTCCGTTCCTAAAGAACGGATTCTTTTATTTTTCAGTTTTATTTAATATCTTTGACCACCCAGGCCTCATAGTTCAACGGATAGAATAGAAGTTTCCTAAACTTTAGATCCAAGTTCGATTCTTGGTGAGGCTACTAAAGCAGCAGGTTAACTATTAAAATAAGCTTATCTCAATATTTGATGTGGCGTATTTTGACAGTTAGCCTATTTTTTTTAATCCTTTGCCCTTATTGAAAATATTGATGAATTAGAAAAACAAATGCTTTAAATCGTTAAAAAAGTATGGCAGCAGCGGTTGCCACAATGCGAATTCATTTGGTGACTTTAATAATATTTTACAGATGAAATGGCTAAATTTAATGCATTTCTGCAAAGAATGGATGATAAAAAAAGATCAAATTTTACAATACTGCTAATAGTATGATGATTACTCTGCCGAGGTAAAATTATTTACATTTTGTAATAAAAACTCTAATTGTGGATATAGGATTATTTAACGAAGTAACAGTTGCGTGGACTGGTGCAATAATCTCAATTATTCTTTTTGGAACGGGAATCTACAATTGATATAAATTAACACTTAAATTCGACGTTTATTTTCGATACTGAAGCTAATGATAAAATTATTATTTACAACAATTCAAATCGAGTTCCGCCAGAAGCTTTTCTCTAAAAGGTTGAAGAATATATATTTTTTTTTAAGCTTGAATAACTCTAATGTTTCTATACGAATAAATTAAACCAAAAGCTTAACCGATTTTTAAAATATTCAGATCAAGTTTTATACTTTGCAAGAATCAACCATTAATGCGACAAAACTTGACGTGTTATATAAAAGTTATTAACAATTTGAAACACTATGGGCAAAATAGTTGTGATGTTACACATTTAAAAATTTTGTATCACTGAAAATAATTAACTTTGAAATAAAACTATGAATACACCAATAACAGCAGATCACGTTCTATTCGATGATTGTATATATACATTCAGAAATTCAGGTTATAATAGCATTGATGATAATGCGATGAATAAATTATATTGTGTCATTTTATCCCCATTTGAAATTACATCATCATGGGACTTAGGCCATTGTATTATTCATCCATCCCAAGAAGTGAGGATCGATGGTCCATATTTGTCTTTCGTAAATATTGTAGAAATATCTGATAAGATTCATTTTTCTAATTGTCATTTATACTCACATGCACTTTGTGCAATATTATCATCAATAACATTAACTCCATTTAAATCGCCCAGAAATAGACACTATTATCGTACTCTTCCTTCTCTTAGTCAGGAAGCACTTAAAGTAATAGCCAACAGTCATCCAATCCTATTTGCAGGCCCAGTGGGAAATGTAATCACTCTATCTCATGAAGAGCAATTTAAAATACGTGATGAATCTATAGAAATAATAAATAAACTACATTCTCTCAATTATGACTCTTACGTAATTTTTATGCAAAATTTTAGAATGCTCCACTTATCACTGATAAATAAAAGAGAGGATTTTGGTTTAGCATATAGTCTAATTGTTGCCAGTATAGAATCAGCAGCTCAAAAAGCAATAAAAAGAGAAAAAGTTAAAGATGTTAATCCAAAAGATGCGATCTGGTCAAAATTAAGTGAAAATGATCCTGAATTTGCACAAGTTTTTAAAGCTTATAAAATAAGTAGGGGGTTAAACACTTATTTAAAAGAAAGATATGTGAAATTTATACTTGAATATGCTCCAATTTCAGAATGGGAATTGAATGTACCGGATCGTAATAAAAAATATATAGAAAGTAGCCAGGGAAGCGATTTAGATTTAAAAGAAATTGAAAGGCATTATAATGGCAATCATCCTATTGACTTAAGTATTGATGAAATAAATGAAATTTTAGCACAATCCTATAAACATCGATCTAATTTTATTCACCAAGGAAAACAACCACCTCACAGGGAGCCAAATACTACTACACGATTTTTTCAAACTTTTTCAATATATAATAATGAAGGTTCACTACAAAACGTAATATTACCCAACTATGAACTTATGCTATCTATTGCCAAGCAAAGTTTAACAAATTGGTTATTTAAAAAATTTGAATGATTATTACTATTTACACTAATAAAAATAAAAAGTAAATACCCATCTAATAAATTGCAATGTTTTATTTTAATAAGAATTGTTTTATATTCGGAGAAACAAAAACTATGGAAGATTTAAAGCAGGAAACTGAAAATATTAAGACAGGGTTATCAAAAGCTATATCAGACCTTTCTGATATAGTATTAGATCGATTTAAAAACCCGTATATAACAGCTTTCTCAATTTCTTGGGTCGCTTTTAACTGGAAGCCTATTGTTTTTTTTATTTTTTCAAAAGGCAACATTGAATATAAAATCAATCAGATAACAGAAAATTATTCTGATATATGGCATTATCTATATTATCCTCTTATATCTTCTCTAATATTTTTATTTTTAGTGCCATACTTAAATCAATTAAATGAATGGTTTTTAAGACATTCTGTAAGGAAAAGAGCTGATTACATTAAAAGCCAAATAGTTGACAAAATCGTAAGAGATACAGATATTGCAAAGGCTCTCGATAATAAGGAGAAAGCCATTAGAGAGTCAAGAGAAGGTGCTCAATACAATGAATTTGTTGATAGCTTAAAGAGAAATATATCTGATTTAGAACAAACATTACATTCAGAACGAATGTATCACAATGAAGCATTAGCTAGAAGAAATGCAGAAACAACTGCTGAAATAAAAAATATAGATGAAACTTTTGAAAAACGATTTTTACAAATGGTAGAAACACATGGAGATCAGATTACGTCATTAAATAATGAAATATATGATTTGCAAAATAAGCTTGAGATTGCGCAAACCCCAGATAGATTAGATGCATAAAAATGAGTCACTCTCACAACTAAATGATGTGGGTTGAGAATCGACTGTACGAAAATCATTCTCCGACAGGAGGTCGAGAAAAATCATAAAAAAAGTCCGTTTTCACTAGTTGTGAGACGGACTCATTTTTTGATTAAGATCTTATGAAATAATCTTGGTGAGACTACTATTCAACCGGACAAAATACTTTTGCCCGGTTTTTTTATTTCATTCATATTTTAATTTTAGTCTATGTTTTTAAGCATCAATTAATGAAATTCTTTGGATCAGGTTGCCGCAACAAAACCGGAGACTCAATAGAATCTCCGGTAAAAAATTGCTAAATATGATGAAATTAATCTATGATTTCAGAGTCCACAGGGAACCGTTTTTCGTGGTTACCTTTTCAAGGCTTCCTTTGTCAGAAAGTTCATTTAAAACTTTTTCACTTTCTTTTCTCGGGGTTCCGGAGAGTTCTGAAAATTCTTTTGCGGTAAGGGAACGGTACTTTCCGAAAAGGTTTTCCCAGTTTTTGGAATATTCTGATTTCCTGGTTTCAGAATTTACCTTTAAGATTGCTGTTTCATAAAATGCATACGGTTTTGAGCCGTAAACGATTTCTTTGCTTCCCGCTTCATTGGTGAAGAACATGGTCGGAAAACCACGCACTCCCATGGCTCTTGCCAGATTCAGATCTTCCTGGAAAAGCTCTTTTGCTCTTCCTTCAAAATCTGCTTTCAGCTGATCCGTGTCCAAACCTGTTTTTTTTGCAGCAGCAGCAATGTTATCCCATTTTGCGATATTTTTTTTCTTTAAGAACACCATTTCACGGAGTTCTCTCATAAAATCGACTGCTTTTGTTTTATCCTGAAGCTGAGCGGCTTTAAAAGCAATTGAAGGCGGATAAGAAGAATCTAAAGGATCCTGCAGCCAGATATCTCCGTCAATCGGCATGTCATAATACAGGCTTGCTTCGTCCCAGTGATGTGCCACATCAGACGGCTTGCTGATTCCTCCGCTATTGTAGCTCCAGTCCGGAAGCAGTCCTCCCATTCTGTATTCTATATCTACATGACTTCCGTATTCAAGTTTAAGTTTTCTCAGTTGAGGCTCAATCCCCCAACATGATGAGCAGATAGGATCTGTAAAATAAATAACTTTCACAGGTTTTTCATTGGTCTGAACATTAATATTTCCAATCTCCGTTTTTTCGCCGGGCATTTCGCAAATACCTGTCGCCGGATCACACAGCAGCGGGTTTGATGATTTATTTTCCATTGTTTTACTTTTATTATTTTGTCCGTTACAACTGCTCAGTGCTGCGGTAAGGAAAAAGAATGTCAGTATTCTGTAATTTATCATTTCTGGTGATAATAGATTCCTACTTGTTTAATCTTAATGACAAATCTAATGTTTAATCACGAAATGAACACAGTTACTTTCCTTTTGGAAACCGGTTTCCTGTATGAAACCATCTGATGATTTTTTATACCTTTACAATTTAATTACCATATAAAATTAGACCTATGAAAAAAGAACCCCAACTGAATACGTCATCAGTCTGTAAATACAGGATGAACGCAATAAAAGATGCTATGGAAATCCTGTCGGGAAAATGGAAGTTTCATATTTTGGGAACATTACTGCAGGGAGGAAAAATGCGCTTTATGGATCTTCTTAGGGAGATTGATGGGATTGCTGCCAAAATGCTTTCAAAAGAGCTTCAGGATATGGAAATCAATCAACTGATCACCCGTACTGTTTTAGACACAAAACCGGTGACTGTGGAATATGAAGTTACGGAATACGGTAGGACTATAGAACCGGTTATTGATGAAATAGCCAAATGGGGCATTGAATACAGGAAATCTCTTTATCAAAAATAAAAACCGGCAATATAATTACCGGTTGAAAAAACAAAAATTGATATGGATATGATTATGATATGACTTAAAGACAGTACAAATTTATATTTATTAGAATTAATAAAAACAATAAAGGACTGATATTTATCAGTCCTTTATTGTTCGTCAACATGTAAGTCGTTTCACATTGATCTTGTAAGTGATCCAGCTTTTTCAGCAATACCGGAATCCTGAAACTGTCGTACATCTGTTCCACTTTTATCCGGATTTCATCTACATCTGCCTCTTTCGCAGTCAGGAACAATAGAGTCTTGCTTTCGCCGCGGTATATCTTTCTTTACTGGGAATCATAGGCATTGAAGTCATTTTTGCAAGCCCGATGACAGGGACTTTTTGTCCCATAGCATCATATAGATAGCCGCCCAGTCCTAATTTACCATCATTGTCTAATGTAACGTATCCGTCAACAATAATACTGTCTCCTACTTTCAGATTTATCTTTTTCAATAAACTAAGGACGTATGGTCATTTCCTTTTATAGAATGCACCGCTCTCATAGCCGGAAATTATTTCTTTTTTTCCAGTAAATAATTCACTTTCTTTTTCCATAGGTCCATGTTTCAAAAGCAATACATACCGTATGGACATAGTCATTAAAATAATAGGTATCACAAGCATAAATCACAGGAAGTTTTTATATGATAAATTGGTGAATAAAGGGTTATTAAAAAAGACAAACTGCTGAATGAATATTTGTCTTTGCTTATGGATTATATTGTATTCATTTTATATGATTCTTCCATCTGTCAAAGGTCATTTCAAACTTTACTTCTCCTTTTCCGTGTGTCCCGATCTCATTCCAGCCGGCTTTCCTGTAGAATGTTTCAGCCCTTGTACCGGGCGAGGTTCCGAGCCAGACATTTTCATGGGTCTGTTTAAAATACCAATTGAGCATTATATCATGCAGCTTTCTTCCGATACCTTGCCCTTCAGAGTCAGGATGTACAAACAATGCCCAGATGTTATTGCCTTTAAGATCAACAATTGAAAATCCTTTAATCTGATCATCAGTTTCACATATCCATCCTTTTCCCCTGTTAAATAGAAATTCTTCACAATCCTTGTCAGTAACAAGGTTAGGATCAGATAATGTGTTTTCTCTAACGGCATTCCTTATCACCTGAATTTGTGGAATATCTTCCAATCTCGCTTCACGGATTGTCATACAATTAATTTTAATTAATAAGACCGATGTATTTGCTGCCGATTATTTTTTATCAACCACAATTCTGGCAGGCCTGTTAGCGATTTCCCATGCGGTGGTGAAAACAAGCTGAGTTCTTTTCATTAATAGTTCATAATCTATTTTTTCAACATCATCCGTAGGTTTGTGATAATCTTCATGAATTCCGTCAAAAAAGAACGCAACCGGAACATTATTTTTGGCAAAATTATAATGGTCTGATCTGTAATACAGTCTTTGTGTATCGTTCGGGTCATCATATTTATAATTGAGCTCCAGGTTATTTGTTTTTTTGTTTGCGGCTTCATTGATCACTTTCAGTTCAGAACTTAACATTTCAGAACCGATTACATAAACATATTGTTTGCCTCTGTTCTCAGGATCGTCACGTCCGATCATGTCGATATTTAAATCAACAACCGTATTAGCCAATGGGAAAACAGGATTGTCCGTATAATATTCCGAGCCGAACAAACCATGCTCTTCTCCGGTCACATGAAGAAATAAAACAGATCTTTTGGGGCCGTTTCCTGCTTTTTTTGCATTCTGGAAAGCTTTTGCAATCTCCATGACACCCACAGTGCCGCTTCCGTCGTCATCCGCGCCATTATAGACTACTCCATTTTGTGTACCTACATGGTCATAGTGTGCGGAAACCACAACAATTTCTTCAGGCTTTTCAGAACCTTCTATGAAGGCCAGGATATTCTCAGAATCAGGAAGGTTTCCTCCGCCTCTTTTTTTCATAAAACCGGCAGGTACCTTTTGGTAGTAAGAACCCAAGGCTTTTGGATACGAAATACCGAGTCCTTTATAATAGTTGATCATGTATTCTCCCGCTTTCTTCTGCCCGGGGCTTCCCGTATCTCTGCCCTCCATTTCATCGGAAGCGATTACATATAAGTTTTTCTTTAAATCAGCTGCCGTAATTTCTTTATAAGCAGAAAGAAATGCTTTGTCTCCTTTCACACCAGATGAAACTGCTGATGCAGTTCTGTCCTTTGAATTTTTCGCCGTTCCGCAACTTACCAATACCGCTATTGAAAATAGTGAAATACATAGTTTTCTCATGATAGAATAATTTGCTTAAAAATAACAAAATTTATTTAATCCGTAATGAATCGCTAATTTTCTTATATTTGAAATATATGCAACATTTATGGAGAAAGTTTACGGATTTACCCATTACTCATTTTTTACAGAAATGTCTGAACTTGCTTCTAAGCATAACAGTTTTGACCTGTCTCTGGGACTTGCAGATTTTGATATTGATATTCGTTTGAAAAATCTCTTAAAAGAAGCGGCAGATTATGGCACGCATCATTATGAACCGCTTGCGGGAAATCCTTTATTAATAGAAAGCGTAATCCGCTTTAACCTGAAAAGGGAAAACAGCATCAGAGTAAATGAAAATGAAATAACGATCACTCCCTGTGCTACTTTTACGCTATATACCGCACTCAAATGTATTTTAAATCCTGGTGATGAAGTCATTGTGATCCAGCCATCATATTATACATATGGTCCGTCCATTGTTCTGAATAACGGCATTCCTGTATATTGTGAACTTAATGATGATTTTACAGTAGACTGGGAAAAGCTTAGCAACTGCATTTCCGAAAAAACAAAAGCTGTCATTGTTAATTCCCCCCAGAATCCTACCGGGAAAGTTTGGTCTTGCCATGACTGGAATCAATTGTATGAATTGATACAGCATCGGGAAATTTATCTGATCTCTGAAGAAATATATGATACGTATTGCTATGACAGTATTGAACATTACAGCTCATTTTTACATCCTGAACTCAAAAAGAGGACATTCTGTATTTTCTCATTCGGTAAGATGTTTCATTCCACCGGCTGGAAGGTAAGTTATTTATTGGCTGCCGAAGACCTTACTTCCAGGTTCCGCTGTCACCAGCAATATATTTCTTACAGTGCGAATGCTCCGTGCCAATATGCGATTGCAAAATACCTTGAAATTTTTGATCCTTATCAAAACCGGATCATAATGCAGAAAAAACGGAACCTGTTCTATGAATTGATTAAAGATACGCCTCTTGTTGCTGAACATAAAGCTGAAGGTACGGTTTTCCAGATGATTAATTTCAGGAATGTCTCAAAGACCATGACGGATGTGGAATTTTCAAAATGGCTAACCATTGATAAAAAGGTTTCATGCCTCCCGTTATCGGCTTTTTCCGATTCAAAGCAGAATTCTGATTATATCCGTTTCAGCTTTGCAAAGAAAGATGAACTGATCATTAATGCCCTTGAACATTTAAGGAAAAACCTGTAATCCTGAAACGGATTAATTTATAAAGAAGACAATAAAAAAGCACTGCTATAATACAGTGCTTTTCTATTACTAAAATGATCTTAAAGTGCTAAGACCCTAACATCAATCCTTCTGTTTTTTGCTTTGCATTCATCGGTATCATTCGCTTCACAAACCGGATGCTGTGATCCGTATCCTTCTGCTTCTACCCGATCTCCTGCAACACCCAGTTCCAGTAATTTCAGTTTTGCAGTCTGCGCCCTTAAATTGGAGAGAGTCTGATTGCTTTCTTGATTTCCTGTATTATCGGTATATCCTCCCAGCTTTATTTTAAGAGACGGATAGGCATTCAGAATTTCCACTAAATTCAGCAGCTGCACTTCAGAACCCTGCCGCAATTCACTGGAACCGGTCTCGAAATACAGATTTTCAATCGTAAACCACTTATTCGGATCCAGTACTGACTGATCTTTGGTTTTAACAAGCTGATACATTTGAAGCAGCTGGCTTCCTTCTCCGATAGAAATTTTCTTTCCTCCTTTTAACTGGATTTCCTGAACAGCTCCGGTATCATAAACGAAGTCACCATTTTCATTCAAATGTCCTTTAATTTCTGTGGGAACCAATACTGCTCCCGGAGTTCCGGAAACCGGCTGGCTGGCTTTCATTCCGGTTAAGCTTTCAACTTTAGCCGCTCTGTTCGCTTCAATCTTATCTTTATGCAATACTGCAAGTGTAGGCGCAATAACCAGAGAAACAATGGACATAAGCTTAATCAGAATATTCATTGAAGGCCCGGAAGTATCTTTAAAAGGATCGCCAACCGTATCACCTGTTACGGAAGCTTTATGAGGCTCTGAACCTTTATAATACATCTGTCCGTTAATATCCACTCCTTTTTCAAAAGATTTTTTGGCATTATCCCAGGCACCTCCTGCATTGTTCTGGAACATGCCCATTAAAACACCGCAAACGGTAGCGCCTGCTAAAAATCCGCCTAATACTTCAGGTCCGAATATAAAACCGATCAGCAGTGGTGAAACAATCGCAATAGCTCCCGGAAGCATCATTTTTCTGATGGAAGCATCGGTAGAAATAGCAACACATTTTTCATATTCCGGTTTTGCTTTTCCTTCCAGGATTCCCGGGATCTCCCGGAACTGCCTGCGGACTTCCTCTACCATAGCCATGGCAGCCTGACCGACAGCGGTAATTGCCAGGGAAGAAAATATAAAAGGAATCATTCCTCCTACAAATAATCCGGCTAATACATCCGCTCTGTAAATATCAATCCCGTCAATTCCTGCAATCCCCACAAAAGCGGCGAACAAAGCCAAGGCAGTTAATGCTGCAGATGCGATGGCAAATCCTTTTCCGGTAGCAGCAGTTGTATTTCCGACGGCATCCAATATGTCCGTCTTTTCACGGACTTCTTTCGGAAGCTCGCACATTTCAGCAATTCCGCCTGCATTGTCTGCAATCGGTCCGAAAGCATCAATAGCCAGTTGCATCGCTGTTGTTGCCATCATTCCTGCTGCTGCAATAGCAACTCCGTATAATCCGGCACATAAATAAGAACCGTAGATACCGCCTGCCAGAACAATAATCGGAAGCAAAGTGGATTCCATACCGACAGAAAGACCGCCAATGATATTGGTAGCATGGCCTGTTGAAGACTGTCTTACAATACTGGACACGGGTCTTTTTCCCATTGCCGTATAATATTCTGTGATGATGCTCATCAATGTGCCGACAACCAAACCAACCATAATGGCTCCGAAAACGCCCATTTTGGTAAATTCATGCCCTCTAAGCTCCATTTTTTCCGGCAGAATATAAGTTACCAGGAAGTAAGAAGCAATTGCAGTAATTACAATACTGCCCCAGTTTCCCAGGTTTAAAGCATTTTGGACACTTGATGTTGATGAACCTTCATTATCGTTAATCCTTACAAATAAAGTTCCTAGCATAGAAAAAATAATTCCTGTCCCTGCAATCAGCATCGGTAAAAGAATCGGGGCAAAACCGCCGAAAGAATCGTCAGAAATGGTTTCTCTTCCCAGTACCATCGTTGCCAGAACAGTAGCCACGTAAGAACCGAATAAATCGGCACCCATCCCGGCTACATCACCTACATTATCTCCCACATTGTCGGCAATAGTAGCTGGATTCCTTGGGTCATCTTCAGGGATTCCGGCTTCCACTTTTCCTACCAGGTCTGCCCCTACATCAGCCGCCTTGGTATAAATACCCCCGCCTACTCTGGCAAATAAGGCAATAGATTCCGCACCCAGAGAGAATCCGGTAAGGATTTCAATGGTTCTTTCCATTTCGTGGGAATCTACTGTAGCATCAGGTGCAAAAATCTGTTTAATGATCAAAAATAAAGCTCCCAATCCCAAGACTGCCAGTCCGGCAACGCCCATTCCCATAACAGATCCACCGGTAAAAGAGACTTTTAAAGCTTTTGACAGCGATGTTTTTGCTGCTTGTGCAGTTCTTACATTCGCTTTGGTTGCAATTTTCATCCCGATAAACCCTGCCAGTGCAGAAAATACGGCTCCTATAGCGAAGGCAAGCCCGATGGTCCAGTGAGAATCGGAGTTGCTGCCTCCCATGATGGCTAATAAAATGGCTACAATAACCACAAAATACATTAAAATCCTGTACTCAGCTTTCAGAAAAGCCATAGCACCGTCAGCAATATAACCGCTGATTGTTTTCATTTTTTCATCTCCGGCATCCTGCTTACTTACCCAGTTGCTCTGCAGGAATGTGTAGAGTAAGGCAATGACACCAAAGATTGGCACTAACACGAATAAATCCATAGTTTAATATTTTTTTGGTAATAGAATATTAAATATAATAAATATTCTCATGGAAATGGTATAAAATTTTATAAGTGATGAAATTTGATTGTAATTTAATGGTCTATGGGACAAGGCTTTTATGATTTTCTAACAGATGCCAAATAAAAAAGAGGCTGTCCAAAAAGGGCAGTCTTTTTTATGCGGCTAATTTTTTATAGTTTAAATAATGTTCTGTTTTTTTGC
>NZ_JAKVIP010000038.1 GCF_022601875.1 Chryseobacterium sp. SSA4.19 | reverse complement strand
TGTTTCCGCTTATTTAAAAACTCTTCTGCGCTACCCTAAACAATCTCTCGTTTTAAGTGGGGCAAAAATACTAACTTATTACCTTACAATCCAAATACAGTTAACAATTTATTGACATTTAGTTTACATTCCATCTTTAAATCCCTGAACCTTAGAGACAATAATTTTCAAATCTAATATTTAAAAGAATGAACTAAGTACTTAACATCAGCATTAAAAATGAGATATAGATTTGATTTCTTATTAAAATGAAGAATTTTCGCTTGATTGAGAAACACTTTAATTGTCTAAATTCTACAAACCGCAATATGATCAGATTGGGGATTTAAGGATTGTTTTTCAGACAAAATACATTTTCAATATCTAAAGTATATCAATATACACTTGATACAGCAGATGTTTTATTGCGGTACAGTAAAAATGCTATTTAAGATTATATTATATGATGAAAATTCTTGATTTTTGTATTTTTAAAAATAATAAAGATGAATTGTCCATGCTGCTCAGGGAAATCCTATGAAGAATGCTGCAAGCCTTATCACACCGGAGAACAATACGCTCCAACTGCAGAAACATTGATGCGTTCACGGTTTTGTGCCTTTGCTATTCCAAATGGAGAATATTTAATGGAAACCACCCTACCAGGAAAAAGAAGATACCATAATAAAAAAGATCTTCAGGAATGGGGAGAAATCAATGAATGGACAAAACTTGAAATTATAAGAACACCAACTTTAAATCAGGTGGAGTTTAAAGCGTATTATACCGATCCGGATGGCAACCGGCAGCTCCATCATGAGTTTTCACTGTTTCAGAAAATGCATGGAAAATGGTATTATGTTTCGGGGGAATTTATAGAATAAAAAATGTCCGACTAAGAATCGGACATTTATATTTTAATTTAGTGCGTTTCGTTTCCGTCAGCTCCGTGAACATGACCGTGTGACAGTTCTTCTTCCGTTGCAGGACGTGTGTTTAAAATTTCTACCTGGAAATCCAGAACTTTTCCAGCCATCGGATGGTTCAGGTCAGCTACTACCGCTTCAGGTGTTACTTCTACTACGAATGCCTGGAAATTATTTCCCTGATTATCAGACAAAGGCAAAATAGCTCCTACAGGAGGAATTCCGGATTCGTTAAACATATCGATCGGCAATTGTGCAATAGCATCCGGCTGTTTTTCACCATATGCTTCTTCAGGCTGAATTGTAAAAGCAGTTTTATCGCCGGCTTTCATCCCTAAAATATTCTGTTCAAATTTCGGAATCATCATTCCCAAACCGTATAAAAACGTAAGTGGATTTTCTGCCGTCGTTTCTTCTACAAGGATTTTACTTCCATCTTCTTCGATGGTATGAAGAATGTAGCTTACTGCTACTACATGATTATTTTCAATTGTCATAATTTTCTTTTTTCCGTGAACTTTTTCACGATTAACCCTACAAAGATAGTCTTTTTGAAATGATTGACTGAAGAACCATTTAAAGAGAACATCAGGATCATATCAATCCCGGTTTCTTTTCTTTGTTTCCTCGCGTTTTTTCTGTCTTAATACATACAAATACAAACTCTCCACTTTGGTCCTGGCCCAATCTGTTTTTCTTAAAAATTTCAAGGAAGAACTGATGCTCGGATTATCAGTAAAACATTTAATATTGATCTGTTCACCTAACCTTTCAAATCCATTATAATAATCTACCAGTTCTTCGAGAATGGCATCCAGCCGTTTTCCGTGTAGCGGATCTTTAGATTGTTGTTCCATTATTTTCTGGTAAAAATAAGGATTATTTATTGTTCATTAAAGCTGCAGCTGTACATCTCGTTGTTTTCCGATAGTTTGCGTGCATTCCTTATGTGAAAAATTCATCTCTTCATTTATAAATCTTTAATAACAGGCTTTACCTCTTTTCCAAATAATTCTATTGATTTCATCATAATATCATGAGAAGGATTGCCAACATCCATATGCCCGATAAATCTGGTAATTCCAAAAATTTCTTTCATATAAACTATTTTATCTGCCACTTCCCGGGGATTCCCTATGAACAATGCTCCTTCCTTGCTTCTTCCGCCTTCATACTGCATTTTGGTATAAGGTGCCCAGCCTCTGGAGGAACCGATCCTGTCCATCTGAGATTTATAGTTATGAAAATATCCGTCAACAATATTCGGATCATCGCTTATAAAAGTATGGGAGTGGATTGCAATCTGCATTTGGCCTGCATCATGACCTGCTTTCTGATATTCCTGTTTATAAAATTCTATCAGATTTTTAAACTGGGCCGGCATCCCTCCGATAATGGCAACTACTAAAGGCATTCCTAATTGAGCAGCACTTAAAACCGATTGCGGTGTTCCGCCGACAGCTCGCCAAATCGGAAGCATTCCGTTATTTTTTGCTCTTGGATACACTGTCTGATTCTGCATCGGTGCACGCAGCTTCCCCGACCATGAGACATTTTCCTCTGAATTGATTTTTAATAACAATTCTAATTTTTCATCAAAAAGTTCCTCATAATCATTTAAAGAATAACCGTATAAAGGAAAAGATTCAATAAAGCTTCCGCGGCCTACGAAAATTTCAGCACGCCCATCGGAAATTAAGTCTAAAGTTGAAAAGTCTTCATAAACTTTTACCGGCTCTGATGAGCTCAGAACGGTAACACCACTTGCCAATCGTATATTTTTTGTAATACTTGCGGCGGCGGCCAAAATAATTTCGGGTGATGAAACTGCATAATCCGGACGATGATGTTCTCCCATTGCAAAAACATCAATCCCCACCTCATCCATCAATTTTACCTGCTCAAGAATTTCACGGATCTTGACACCTGCGTCTGTATATTTACCGGTTGCCTGGTTAAACGACAAATCACCAAACATTCCTATTCCTAATTCCATATTGTTGATTTTAGTTAAGCAAAATTAAGGCGCTTGATTATAAAAAACATTGATGAATGGTAAGAACGGATAAAACATTTTTAAACCTTCAGTTTTGAAGATGGCTTATTTTTTAATTTTAAAAATTGTTTTTCAAAAAGATGATAGGATAGAAATGCAAGTATGACTGTGGAAATGAAAGACAACAATAATGTGACATACCATTCCAACTGATATTTTTCGCCTATTTTCCGAAACAGCATAATAGGAACAAGATGGATGAGATATAATCCATACGTATATTTTCCCAGCCAGGCTAAAATGGTATGATCTGAAATCTTAAATACATTTTTACCGCCCAGCGTGGTTAGAATCAATACAGAAAAAAGCGATCCGAATATAGCAGGCCTTAAATTCAAACTTCCAAAAATGAACCATTCAAGCGGCAAGGTGATCATGATGATTACGAAAACAAAATAAATGTATTTGTAAACCGCTGAAATACGAGTGAGCTTATTAATAAAATCCTTTCTGAATACAAAAAGATAAGCAGGAACTGCACCAAAAGCAAAGTAATCTATATTGGTGAAAATATCAAGCTGACCAATATGCAGTATATTGTAAATGAGTCTAAATATAAATGCAATAATAAGACAGGTAATGATTAATCCCGGAATCCGTTTCAAAGAAATAAAATAAAGCAAAATACCCCAAATGATATAAAAATGCTCTTCCACACAGAGTGACCAGATCACGGGCAAAGGTGAAACATTCGGATGGCTTCCTGTGTACATAACCTTGTAATTTTCCAGAAATGTGAAGGTAAGAAACCAATTCGGTTCATACCCATCATTGGAAGACGGTAAATGGAAAAGGTTCAAAAGATAAGGCGTAAAGAAAGCAAATAATACCATTGCGTAATATAACGGCCATATTCTTAATATCCTTCTTCTAAAAAATCCCTTCAGTGGAATTTTTCCCTGATTGTTAATTTTATCGACAATCAAAATATAGGTTATTAAAAAACCACTTAATACAAAGAAAAAAGACACCCCGATTTCTCCTTTTGAAAAATAATTTAAAAAACTATTTTGAGGTAAACCGGCATGATGAAGAAATACCAATAAAAAAGACAGAAACCTCAGCGAATCAAATGTATGAAAGTGGGTTCTGTCTATTTTTACAAAGCTCATTATTGATTTTGAAATTATTTTTTTAGGTACTGATCAAAATAATCGGTTACTTTCTGCATTAAATGTACCCTGTCTTTCCCTATCACATTATGCTGATGTCCTGGATAGACGAAATAATCCAGCTGAACACCATTGTCTACAGCAGATTTGATAAATTTAACGGAATGCTGCCAAACCACCACATCATCCTGTGCCCCGTGAATCATCAGCAATTTTCCTTTCAGATTCTGAACTTTGCTCAGAAGATTTGATGCCGCGTATCCCTGCGGGTTTTCCTGTGGTGTATCCATATATCTTTCGCCATACATAATTTCGTACATGCTCCAGTCGATAACCGGACCTCCGGCAACCCCTACTTTGAAAACTTCCGGATGGCGGAGCATGAAACTTGTTGTCATAAATCCTCCAAAACTCCACCCGTGAATTCCCATCTTTTCGGAATCTACATATGATAAGGATTTTAAATACTCTACCCCTTTCATCTGGTCACTCATTTCCGTAGTTCCCAGATTCCTGAATACAGCCTGCTCAAATTTCAGCCCGCGGTTAGAAGAGCCTCTCCCATCCATCGTGAAAATGATATAACCGTTTTGAGCCATGTATTCATACCAAAGGTTCCCTGAAGCCGGGAAAGTATTTGTAACCAGTTGCAAGTGCGGCCCGTTATATAAATAAACGATCACCGGATATTTTTTATTCGGGTCAAAATCTGTCGGAAGAATTATCTTTCCGTAAAGCAAAGTTCCGTCGTCTGCTTTTAAATTAACATTTTTAATTTCAGGGCGCTGATAATTTTTCAGTGTATTTTCCGCAGTTAAAAGGTTGTCGGATTTCAAGGTATTGGTGTTGATAATATTCACAACCCTCGGCGTATTGGCATTGCTGTAAGCATCATACAGATAATTTCCATCGCTGCTTAAAATGCCTGTGTGAACTCCATCTGCATTATCTAATTTCTGCATCTTGAAATTCGTCCAGTTAATTCTGTACAGATGCTTTTCCAAAGGAGATTCTTTCGTGGAAGTGAAATAGATTTCTTTTTTCTTTTCATTAAAGCCTAAAATATCGGTTACGAGCCAATCTCCTTTTGTAATCTGCGCAATCAGTCCCTTTTCTAAACTGTAATGAAATAAATGATTGTAACCGGTTCTCTGGCTCTGCCATATAAAGTCTGTATTGGAATTCGGAAAGAAGGTCAACGGATGTTGTGGCTCAACATATTTATCGCTTGTTTCTTCAAATAATGTTTTCACTAAATTTCCTGTTACGGCATCATACTGATTCATTTTCATATGGTTCTGACCTCTGTTCAGTACGCCTACAAAAATATATTTCGAATCTGGGCTCCAGGTGACCGCAGTTAAATACTGGTCTTTTTCACCTTCTGTTTTTAAAAATATGGTTGACTGGGTTTTAAGGTTAAAAACACCCAAAGTAACCTGATGAGACGTTTGTCCGGCCATCGGGTATTTGATATTGTGATTCACTGCAGGCGTTACAGACCAATCGATAATGGGGTAATCAGCTACCATCGTCTGATCCATCCTGTAGAACGCGACACTCTCAGAATTGGGAGCCGGAAAAATCCCTGTATCAATTCCGAATTCGTTTCTGTGGACATTGGAGGCGCCATTAAGAATATTTTCATCAGAATCATTCGTTACCTGAATGGTTTTTCCATTTTTGCTGACAAATAAATTATTCTTCACCGTAAAAGCAAAAGTCTGGTGGTCCCCAAATATTTTCACATTAGAAGCTTCTTTGTCTACCGCAACAGAATTTTTCACTTTCCATATACTTCCTGATTTTTCAATCCATATCATCTGATCATTCGTGGTGAAATATCCTTTGTCATTTCCGGAAAATTTAATCTGAGGGACTGTTTTAAACTTATTATCTGCAAAGCTCTTATTCAGCTGAGACAAAGATACCAGTGTATCTTGTTTGTTAGTTTTTAAACTGGTCATCAAATATCCGCCTTTTACTGACTGAATGTATGATTTTCCATCATCAGACCAGGAAAACTGTGAGATATTTTTCACTGCAAGGTTACTTCTCAAGCCATTAACAGCTTCCGCCATTGTAAATTTCTGAGTCTGCGCCATGGAGGAACCGCCTATAACCAGCATCAGTAAAGAAAATGTATATAATTTCATTGTTTAAAATTCAATTCTCCAAAAATAAGAAATAAAAACCAGCCGTTAATAAATGTTAAAATAAAAGATCAGCCGCATGGTACCTGTATTATTTTAAATTTAATTCTTAACTTAAATATGATTTGATTTTGGATAGAACTGAAATGTAAGGTCCTCTGTCTATTTAAATAAAACCAACCACATCATTTCTTATCCTATATCAATGATCTATATCTTACAGTTGATGTACATTTGCTCTATAAATAAAAATAAAAAATATAATACAATGGCAACAAAATGGAACCTAGACCCAGCTCACAGTGAACTTACTTTCAAAGTAAAACACATGATGATTTCTAACATTAAAGGAAATTTCACAAATTTCACGGCTGAGATTGATGCTGATGACGATACTTTTGCAAACGCCAGAACGACTGCTACCATTCAGACCGATTCTATCTCTACACACAATACAGACAGAGACAATCACCTGAAATCTGCTGAATTCTTTAATGCTGAGGAAAATCCTACGATTACTTTTGAATCTTCTGCCTTGAATAATGAAGTAACAGGAAATCTTACCATGAATGGAATTACAAAACCTGTTACTCTGGATGTGGATTTCAACGGGATTAACGTTGACCCATGGGGAAATACAAAGGCAGGATTTTCTTTTGAAGGAAAAATCAACAGAAAAGATTTCGGACTGAACTGGAACGCTGCCCTGGAAGCCGGTGGTGTCATGGTGAGTGAAGAAGTAAAAATTGCCGGTGAATTACAGTTTGTTAAGCAGGCGTAATTTTCAAAGAGCCCTGGATGGGCAACTTAAATAACATAGGATAAATTATTTCATCCTATTACAATTAACACAAGAGGTTCAGGGAACATAAAACCTTGAACCTTTTTATTTATCCCAGAAATAATGAATCTCAACGATCTGCAAAATATAAGCGATGATTTTAAGGCCACTCAAAGAATGCCTGTCCTTTTTTTAGGACACGGCTCCCCTATGAATGCCATTGAAGACAATCAGTTTGTACAGGGATTTAGGAAAGCGGCATCCGAAATTCCGAAACCTAATGCCATCCTGTGTATTTCTGCTCATTGGTTTACCCATGGAACAAAAGTAACCGCAATGGATTTACCAAGGACAATTCATGATTTCGGGGGTTTTCCACAAGCCTTGTTTGATGTTCAGTATCCTGCCCCAGGAAGTCCAGAGCTTGCACGGGAAACGGCAGAGCTCTTGTCTCCCGTTTTGGCTGAAGAAGATCACCAATGGGGATTGGATCACGGTGCCTGGTCAGTCATTAAGCACATGTATCCTAATGCAGACATTCCGGTAATTCAGTTAAGTATTGATTATACTAAGCCTCCTCAATATCATTTCGATCTTGCGAAAAAACTGAATAAATTGCGTGAAAAAGGTATCTTAATAATTGGAAGCGGGAATATTGTTCATAATCTCCGGCTAATAGACTGGAGAAATATCAATACCGTAGGAGCCGGATGGGACTGGGCTATTGAAGCCAGAGAAAAGATCAATCATTGGCTTTTGGACGGAAATTTCCAAAATATTATTGATTACAACAAACAGAGAACATCTTTACAGTATGCAATTCCGAGCCCTGATCATTATTTACCCTTAATTTACTCTTTGGGGTTGAAAGACCGAACTGAACACATTGCTTTGTTCAATGATGAATTGATCGGTGGCTCATTGAGCATGACCAGCGTAAAAATCGGGTGAAATAATACATAATGACTTCCCTGCAATATTAAACCGGAAGACCACTCTCCCGGTTTGTAATCATTGAAATGCTTTATTAGATTCTGGTAATAGAAACAACATGCGGCTGCCCATCAACCGGACTGTAAATTTCTATAATGGCTTCCCAGATAATATCTCTTGGCGGCATTGATGCTTTACATTTGTACCGGTAGTTAATTCCGTATACGACTTGTGATGATACTTCGTAAGGAGAATATTTTACTCCGACAAATCCACGCAGGGCTTCATCAAATACTTTTTGGTCTTCTGCAGTAAGTGGGTGGTATTTTGTCCAGCCTCCTACTAATTGTTCTTGTTCTAACATGATTAATATAGTTTTAATTCCTACTGTTTGGCTTTTCGGATAACGCCCCGTTTTTAGATATGGTTTCTGGCCTCCACAGTTATAAAGTTTTTGTAATACAAATTGTACTGTTTGTGATTACATGGCAAAGCTACTGCAAGTTCTCCATATATTTTAGCATATATCCACGCATTTTTTTGATCCGTACAAATACTTAACTGTCAATCATCCGTGAAAATTACTTTTGCTTCGTTCAAAAGTATTGTGAACCACATCACCATTCAATGTGAAAACGTTATTTTTATCATTAAAAAATAGTAATATTGTTAACCATGAAAAAAACAATCTTACTTTTCTTATTTCTATTCCCGCTGTATTTCTCAATAGCACAGACTATCAAAGGGACGGTAGTGAATGATGCAGAACAAAAGGTGAGCAATGTAAATATCTATATTGACGGAACGAAGATCGGAACGATATCTAAAGAAGACGGAAGTTTTCTGCTGTCTCTACCTGCGGGAAGTTCAGGGAATATTGTTTTTCAGAAAGAAAATTATGAAACACTTACAAAGCCTGCTTCTGAAGTTATTGGTAAAATATTAAAAGTCGTTTTGTTGAAAAGCAATGATATTGAAGAAGTTTCCATTATTCCTTATACTGAGGAAACATATAGAAACTACATTAATTATTTTCTGGATCAGTTCATCGGATATGACCGGGAGCACGTAAGAATTAAAAATCAGAGAACTCTTAAATTCTCGTACGATAAAAAGAATAAAATACTGAAAGTAAAAGCTCCGAAAACTTTAATAATAGAAAATAAAAATCTGGGCTATGAAATTGAGTATAACCTGGTGAATTTTTCCGCTGATTTTGAGTCTAAAATAGTCAATTGTACAGGTTCAAGCCTTTTTAAAGAAGTGAAAAACAACCATAAAATAAAACTTAACCGCATAAATGCCTATGACGGCAGCCTGCTCCATTTTTTCAGAAGCATCTATAACAATACTGTTGCAGCAGACGGATTTATTGTCAATCATGTAATAAAAGTTCCTAATCCTAAATATCCCACTGAAGAAGAATTAAAGACTTTAAAAGATTTTATGGAAATGGTAAGGATAACAAAGGTCATTACTGCTCCCGAGCATATCCTTGATATATCCCAAAGAAAAAACAATCAGAAACCTTATGCATTAGCCATTATAAAGACCATCATTCCGGATTCTGATTATGTTAAGAGAAACGGTACTGAAATTCTTTTTACCTTTAAGGATATGCTTCAGGTGAACTACAGGAAATATGAGTATGAGATGGAAGGAAAAGAAGTCATGAAAAGTAAAAAAATGGTTGTGTTATCCTCATTCCTGCATCCTGAAGGCGAAACCTTTGAAGTTTCAAAAGACGGAAGTATAACCACTCCTGATCTGCTGCTTACCGAAGGGGATTTTACAAAGAATAAAATTGAAAATATGCTTCCTCTGGATTATCAGCTCGGAGATTAATTGGTGTAACTCCCGTCTTTTTACCTTTACTATATCTTATTGGACAGCCTGTAAAACATTGATATTTCCATAGCCGTAATCTGAATTCGGACTGGAATAATAGGTAGAAGACTGCCTCATTTTATTCAGCACCTGATCCCTTGTCCATGATGGATTTTTAGACCAGACCAAAGCTGCTATTCCGGCTGTAGAAGCGGTAGCCACTGAAGATCCACCTACATAATCGGTTTGTCCGTTATAGTAGCTCAGCACCGGAATATTACTGCCGGACGCTCTTTCCATCTGATAGGTAAAGTCAATTTCCGCTCCTGAATGACACACATCACATTTTTGATTGGATGTATTTTCTTTTACTCCGGTGATGGCCTGGGTTTCCGGCATCCACGCAGGAAAAATCACACCTACGAAATTGGTGAAACTGGTGGAGGTTCCGCCGGCACAGAAAATAAGCTTTCCTTTTGAATAAGCATATTTGACTCCGTCTTCAATTTTTCCAACTGAGAAAATATGGCCCATTGACATGGAAATAATTTTCACCTGTGCATTATTACCTAACTCTGTAAATGCAATCTTAACTCCATTTTGTTCGTGATAACCATCCAAGACTACATTTGAAGCTGCTCTGTAAGTAACGAGACTTGCATTATAGGCAACACCAACCGGCTGTCCTTGGTTATTCCTGGGCGCCGCAGCGGCTGAAGCCATGCTGGTTCCGTGTCCACACTGGTCATTCGGTCCGTCAAAACCGCTGCTCCATGGCCAGATGGAATCTACATGTACTCCGTTTTTAGTAATGGTTCTTCCTGATGAAAGTCCGTTATTAAAGCTGCTTCCCAAAAGAGTCTGTTCAGGTGAAACACCACTGTCAATAATACCTATGGTAATTCCTGCTCCTGTACTGTAATTCCAGGCACTTGTAATGTTATGCTTGCCAAAAGACCACGGCACTTTTGCATTGGGAGAAACAGTCGTATAATCGAAAGTGTTCAGAACTGCAGATTCAAACCCGCAGCCTGATGAACTGCTGCTCGATTTTCCCGTTGCCCCGAATTGCCTCTCATTTTCAAAATACCGGTAATCAGCAGGCTCAAGGTAACGGATGTTCTTCATTTTTCGGAGCGCAATAATCGTCTCCTGCTTTTCAATGACTACATCAATCTGATTTAAGTATTGATCTGAAGACAACAGCAGCCTATCGGTTTTTCCTTCATACTTTTTAATAACATCTAAAATTTCATTTTCTGTTGCTTTATTATCAGAATCTAAATTTCTGTCAAAAGAAGATCCGAAACCGATAGAAGCAATTTTATTTCCCTGAAAAATCGCACTCCATACAAAATGATCTGATGACCCGTTCCACGAAAACTTCCCTTTGTTTTTAATGGTTTCGTTAATTTTTTCATTGATCTGCTTTGCTGATAGAGGATCTTTCCGGACGACTTCGATATCAGATGCAGCATTTTGAATATCATCTCTGTTACAAGCTGTAAAAATAAACAACAGCATAAATAAATAAAACACATTTTTCTTCATAAAATATATATTTGATTGGTTAACACCAATATATCACTTTATAATGAATCGCCAATCATTAAAATTTAGATTAATCCAAATCTATTATGCTGAGAATAACAGGTAAAAAAATGATAACTATTTCAATACTCCACTTTAATCAACGAACATAATAATTAACGAAATTATCTCCTTAAACTTCAGGAAGAAATTAAAAAAGCTTCCGTAATGGAAGCCTTAATATCAGTTTACTATAAATTTTCTTTCATTAATTAATTCTGCTATTGCCAGCATGTCCTCACCAATTAACCGGTCATCCTCGAGCTTTGCTACTCTGGAACGGATAATGGCAAAGTTTTCCTCAATGAGTTTTGAGCAGGTAGCCGGTCTCCTGAATTCAAGCCCCTGTGCAGCAAACATTAATTCCACTGCTAAAATATTAACCAGATTGCCAAGAACCTGATTGAATTTTCTTCCGGAAATACTTCCCATAGAAACATGGTCTTCCTGTCCTAAGCTGGTCGGGATGGAATCTGCAGAAGCCGGGAAACACAATGTCTTATTTTCAGTCACCAAAGCTGCAGAAGTATATTGTGGAATCATAAATCCTGAATTCAATCCTGAACTTTCTGTTAACAGTCTCGGTAACCCATATTTCCCTTCCAGTAACAAATAACTTCTCCTGTCTGAAATATTTCCCAGCTCTGCTGCTGCCAATGTAGCGTAATCCAATGGCAAAGCCATCAGCTGGCCATGGAAGTTCCCTCCTGAAATCGATTCTTCCGCGCTTAAAACAATCGGGTTATCGGTTACGGAATTCAGTTCTGTTTCTGCTAACATTTTCAGATGTTCAAAAGCATTTCTGCTGGCACCGTGCACCTGCGGAACACATCTCATAGAATACGGATCCTGAACCCTGTCGCAATACTCGTGGGATTTTAGGTTTTCAGAATTCTTCAGAAATTTCAGCATTCTTGCCGCCACTTTCCGGCTTCCTTCAAAAGGTCTGATCTCATGAAGTTCCTTTTTAAACGGGCTGGCTGAACCTCTGTAAGCTTCAATACTCATTGCCGCCGTCATATCCGCCAGATCCAGCAGGTACTCAAATTTTTCCAGGCCTTTAATGGCATGGGAAAGAATGAACTGCGTCCCGTTAATTAAACCTAAGCCTTCTTTGGGACCTAAAGTCAAAGGAGTAAGGTTATTTTTAGCCAGAATTTCAGTGGTTTCAAAAATTTCATTTCCTACCCAAACTTTCCCTAATCCTAATAAAGGCAGAACCAGATGGGCTAAAGGAGCAAGATCTCCTGACGCTCCCACAGAGCCCTGTTCAGGAACTACAGGAATGATATCTTTTTCCAGCATCAGGACCATTCTTTCAATCACATCCAGAGAAACCCCTGAAAACCCTTTGGATAAAGCATGCACTTTTGCAATCATCATGATTTTCGAAAACTCTTTGTCAATCGGTTTCCCTACGCCTACCGCATGGGAAATAATCAGGTTATATTGTAGCTGTGCCGTTTCGTCTGCTGAAATTTTAATATCACAAAGAGGACCGAAGCCTGTATTTATACCATAAACACATCGATCCGACTCTACAATCTGCTGCACATTTTTTTGAGATTTTAATATCTGTTCTTTTGCTGCCTTGTTAAGTTTAGCTTTACTTGGAGTTTTACAGATTTCCAAAACGTCATGGAAACTGAAAACATCTACACCGTATATCATGCTCTAAATTTTGTCCTAAAATTAAGCATTTAGCCATAATTGGGAAAACTAATTTTCTATCCTTAGATTTTTATGAAAACAAGACAATAATTTATTACTTTTACCGCCGAATTAAAAAATTAATCACCTTATGAAACTTAAAACTTTTTTACTTGTCTTTTGCATGATAAGTACCACTGCTTTCGCACAGAAAGTAAAATATTCCAAAGAAGATATCAAAAAGATGGAGCTGTACCTTTTTAATGAAGGCTTTAACACCCCTTCTCCCAGAAAGACCTCTACGGTTATTTTAAAGGACGGAACTACACACAAAGGATTCTGCAGCAAAATTGACACAAAAAAAGGACAGATTTTTGAAGTTTCCCTTAAAGACAGCCTTACCAAAAAAAGCGAAATATTCAATGCGGATGAGATTGCAGAAATGTATGTTTATCCAAGTAATGTAGAAAAATTTGCTAAAGTGGCGAAGTATATGGGGAACATTAGAAACTACAGCACCAAAAAGTTAACCAAAAATACAAATAAGGATAGAATTTATTTTGTAAATCAGACGGTGTCCCTGAAGAATAAAAAAGACGACAAGGAATTCCTGATGCAGGTCATCAATCCTGAATTTGATGATATTATTTCTGTTTATCATGATCCGAGGGCCAAAGAAACAAGCGGGTTTTCAATCGGCGGATCCCCGCAGCTGGGCGGTGGTGTAATCAAGTCTTATTATGTAAAAAAAGGTGATAAAGTAATGTGGCTTCATAAAGATAATTTTGAAGACAATTATGATTTCCTTTTTGGAGACAATGCAGAATTCATGAAAAAGTATCCTAAAAATTCTGTGGAATGGGATTATTTCAGTTTTCTCGTCCATGAATATACGGAAATGAACAACGGATAATATCCAACTTTAACATATATTGTACGGCCATAGAAATTCTATGGCTTTTTTCTTGCTTTTAAATTCCGTAATTTTGTTATATGAATCCTTCCTTAGAATTACAGCTCAAAACTTTACCATCTGAACCCGGCGTTTATCGTTATTATGACAAAAACGAGCAGCTTCTGTATGTAGGAAAGGCTAAAAATCTGAAGAAAAGGGTTCTTTCATATTTCAATAAAAACCTTCCGGGATACAGAACAAGGATCATGGTCGGAAAGATCCAGCGTTTAGAGACTACGATCGTTAACAGCGAGTACGATGCCCTTTTGCTGGAAAACAATCTGATCAAGGAACATCAGCCTTTCTACAATGTCATGCTGAAAGATGATAAAACCTATCCATGGATCTGTATTAAAAATGAAGAATTTCCCAGAATTTTTTTAACAAGAACCAAAATCCGTGACGGATCCGAATATTACGGTCCTTATGCTAAAGTGCGTCCTGCAAAGATTTTGCTCGATACCATTAAGCATATTTACAAACTCAGGACCTGTAACCTTAATTTAGCTCCTGCCAGAATTGAGGAAGGAAAATATAAAGTCTGCCTGGAATACCATATTAAAAACTGCAATGGCCCTTGTGAAGGACTCGAAAGCAAGGCTGAATATGATGAAAAAATTGATGCGATCCGCGGGATCATCAAAGGAGATTTCCGTAAAGCTAAAGAATATCTTACCGAAAGGATGATAAAATATGCCTCTGACTTACAGTTTGAGGATGCCCAGGTTATTAAAGAAAGACTGAATATTCTGGAAGATTATCAGGCGAAAAATACTGTAGTGAACCCTAATATCGATGATGTGGATGTTTTCGGGATGACCAGTGATGAAACAGCTGCCTACGTCAATTTCTTTAAAATAAGAAATGGGAATATCATCCAGAGTTTTACCACTGAAATTAAAAAAATCCTCGAGGAAAGTGATGAAGATATTATGGAGGAAGCTTTGATTGAAATCCGTCAGAAGTTTGATTCAGATTCCAAAGAAGTGCTGCTTCCCTTCCATCTGTCTATTGAGATCCCTAATGTAAAGCTGATCGTCCCTAAAGTCGGTGATAAAAAACGAATTGTCGAACTGTCTGAAAAGAATGCCAAGGAATACCGCTTGGAGAAACTGAAACAGGTACAGATCATCGATCCGGAAAGGCACACCAACAGAATTATGGCCGAAATGCAAAAGCTGTTGCGAATGCCTGTGGAACCGAGACATATTGAGGGTTTTGACAACTCGAATATCCAGGGAACCAATCCTGTTTCAGCCTGTGTGGTTTTTAAAGACGGAAAGCCCAGCAAAGCTGATTACAGGATTTTTCATCCTAAAACCGTGGAAGGCCCGAATGATTTCGCCACGATGGAGGAAGTAATATACCGGCGGTACAAAAGGCTGTTAGACGAGGGAGATCAACTACCACAGTTAATTCTTATTGACGGTGGTAAAGGTCAGTTATCTTCTGCGGTAAAGAGTTTACGGCTGTTAGGATTGTATGGTAAAATTACGATTGTCGGGATTGCCAAAAGACTGGAAGAGATCTTTTTTCCTGAAGACCCTATTCCTTTATACCTGGATAAAAAATCAGAAACCTTAAAAATTTTACAAAGGGTAAGAGATGAAGCGCACCGTTTCGGGGTAAGGCATCACAGAACCAGAAGAACCAATTCTACGATCCAATCGGAATTAGAAGGTATTCCCGGTGTAGGAGCAAAAACCATAGAATTATTACTGTATAAATTGAAATCAGTAAAAAGAGTTAAGGAATCAAGCCTGGAAACCCTGGAAGAAATCTTAGGAAAGAGCAAAGCGAAAGTAGTTTTTGATTTTTTTAATAACGAATAAAAGATAGGGCTGAAGTTTTTTCAGCCTTATCTTTTACATAGAGATTATTTTTTAGAGAAAACTTCTTTAGTGTAGCCCCCGTTGGACTGAGGAATTTCAATTACAATATTTCCATTCTCATAATATCCCAGAGTAGAATCTCCGTTTTGCAGCTTCACCCTGAAAACATCATTTTTTGTAGTGGTCTTAAATGTGGCAAATGGTGAAGCACTGTTAGCACCGACTAAAATGAACTGACTGTTATCAATTTGTACTTTCTGGTAATCAGACTTTCCATTGCTGAATTTTACAGCGTTGTTATCAGCTGAGCCTGTATTTGTCATAGCAGGCTGCTCAATTGATTGAGTTTCCTGTACACGAGTCTGCAGTGTCTGTGCTACAGGATTAGCAGGTGAAATAGAAACGTAAGTTTGTTTCAATGCATCCTGATAACCTTCTTTATATTCCTTGATATTGGAAGATCCTTTAATAGATGATATTACTTTGTCATTACAGTCTTTAAACTGTACCAATACCTTATTCCTTAAAAATCCGCTGTCATTGATGACATCTGCCGTTACCACATTGCAAGGGTTTTCTTTTGCTTCGGCCGGCCACTGAAGTTTGTCTGCCGGTATAACGGTATAATTCTTATTTCTTAATGTTTTAGCAAGTAATTCTGATAATCCGAAATCTTCTTTAAAAGTCTCAAACCTGGCAGGAAGCGAAACATATTTATAATCTGAAACTTTTTGTCCGAAAGCCAATGCTGAACAAACTGTTACTATAATAAGCGTAATTTTTTTCATAGGATTTAAATTAATCGTTTCTGAACTGTCCCATATCCAGTTTCAGGGAAAAGAAATTGGAATAGAAGTTTGATCCTCCGATACCGGAATTGGTAATGGCATAATCTAAAGTAAGTCCGCGGTATTTGATTCCGATCCCTGCGCTTGGCTGGAAAGAGACTTTTCTTCTGAGATCTTCAATATCGGTAATCGACTGGAATCTGTTCACTCCTAATCTGACGAAAATCATCTTCTGGTATCCCAATTCAGCACCTGCGTAAGGTGTAATACTGGCAAAATCGGTTGAAAGAAGAGCCGCCGTTTTGGCAAAATCCACATTAATACCGGCTTCAGGCAGTACATATACACTGCTGTTGATCTCGAATATTTTACTCACTCCTGCATTCAGCTTCGGCATGGTAAGCTCCATTTTATCTTTCGGAGCCGGGTTAAATTCCTCCCCGTTTACGATGGTGGAAAGCTCTTTCTGATTAACGCTCCAGAAATTCACCGTTGTGGTAGCATCTCTCAGCATCCCTCCTATTTTAAATCCATTATCAAGTTTGTAGATGGCCCCGATATCAAAACCGAATCCGTAACCGTTCGCAAACTTCCCTACATTCCTGTAAACGATTTTAGCATTGATCCCGACATCCAGCTTTGGATTTCCTCCCGGATTAAATGCATAAGAAAGTATTGCTGCATAATCAGACTGTGAAAACTTGGTGATTTTATCATAATCGATATTCCCTTCCGTATCAATAAGCTGCGTCGTATTTAGAATATTATCTACTCCAAGCCTTACGACGGATACTCCGAAAACTCCTGTCTCCAAAACTTTTGCATAGGCCAGGTAATCATATTTGGCAATTGACTCGAAATATTCAGCATGCATGGCTGCTCCCTGCCAGTCTCTTTCTATTGCCATCATGCCTGCCGGGTTCCACATCGGGGAATATACATCATCCTGGTTAGAGACTACTGCTCCTCCCATCGCTAAACCTCTGGCTCCTGCTCCGATATTCAGGAATTCATTAGAGTATTTTCTGATAATCTGAGATTGCGATATCCCGAATATCAGGAAAAATATTAGTAAAAGATATTTTTTTATCATATAAAGTCGATGCTTAATTTAAAGTTTTTTGTTTCTTAGCTTTTATAAATCCGTTGACAATGATTGCCAGTATCATAACTCCTGAAGCACCGTAAAAAACCGGGCTCATATGTTCTGATTCCCCAAAGATAAAAAAAGCTAGTATAATTCCGTAAACCGGTTCTAAATTAACTGTTAAAATTAATGTGAATGGCGAAATATATTTCATCAGGTTTACCGACTCAAGCATCGGAAAAGCCGTGAAGACACTTGCCAACAACCCTATTAACGCAATATCATGGTAACTTATTTCATTTATCTGAAAAATTTGTCCGCTGAACAAATAAATAATCAATAACATGAACCATCCTGAGAAAATTTCATAAAAAATAATGTTTCCCGAACTTGTTTTTCCAAACATTTTCCCGTTAAAAACAGAAAATATTGTCCCAAAGACAGCACACAAAACACCGTACATAATACCTTCTTTAAACCTGAATTCTGTTTGAAAAATTAATAAAATACAAGCAACAATAACCACTCCCATCACCACTTCTGAAATATCTATTTTACGTTTAAAAATAAAGGGTTCCATAATTGCTGCGAATAATGTGGATAGAGAAAGGCAGCTCAAAGCAATCGATACATTTGAAACTTTGATAGAATGAAAAAAACAATACCAGTGAAGCGACATTGAAAAACCGATGGCTGCCAGCTGGAAAAAAATCTTTTTTGAGACTTTAATGCTCTCTTTTTTAATTATCCTGATATAAATGTAAAGACAAATCGCTGCAAAAAGCATCCTGTAAAATACGAGAATCTGAGCATTAGCTTGAATAAGCTTTCCTAAGATTGCTGTAAATCCCCATAAAAACACTATCAAATGCAATCTGAAAAGAGCTAATTTATGCATATCTGCCTTTATTTTAATTTTATGCAAAATTACAAATCGCTTTTTACAATCCCGTAAGGCAAACGTATTCTTTTTAAGGAATATATTTTAAAGATACTACATAAAAAACCCTGAAAATTTGTTCAACTTTCAGGGCCTTCAAATAATAAACTATTAAAAAAATAAACTAGGAACTTAGAGTATTCATAGAGAATATTATCCCTATTACTCTTATGTAAAGTTAGGAAAAAAATCATTCGGTCAAAACCATTCATATGTTAAATATTTCATAAATTTCTGACTACCAATAAATTAAACATTTGTTTTAATTCAATATAAATTCTTTGAAAAATAGTATCTTTAAGCGGAAAAAATTGAAATTGTATGGACATTGAATTCAACAAGCGGGAAGATCAGAACAGATTGAAGCTATCAGAAATAAATCGTTTACTCGCTGAAATTAAAAAGGGGGGCGGTGAAAAAAGGCTTCAGAAGATTCGTGACGAAGGAAAAATGACAGCAAGGGAAAGAATTGATTATCTTCTCGACAAAGGTTCTGATTCCATAGAAATCGGTGCATTTGCAGGATTTGAAATGTATGAAGAACACGGCGGATGTCCCGGCGGCGGCGTAGTCGTTGTTATCGGTTACGTATCCGGAAAACAATGCATTGTTGTTGCTAATGATGCCTCTGTAAAAGCCGGAGCCTGGTTTCCAATTACCGGTAAAAAGAACCTCAGAGCTCAGGAAATTGCAATGGAAAACAGACTTCCTATTATATATCTTGTTGATTCTGCAGGGGTCTATCTTCCTATGCAGGATGAAATTTTTCCGGATAAAGAGCATTTCGGAAGAATATTCAGGAATAATGCTAAAATGAGCTCTATGGGGATCATTCAGATTTCGGCTGTAATGGGCAGCTGTGTTGCAGGCGGAGCTTATCTCCCTATCATGAGTGATGAAGCGATGATTGTTGATAAAACCGGATCTATATTCCTTGCCGGAAGTTATCTGGTAAAAGCTGCCATCGGTGAAACAATCGATAATGAAACCCTGGGCGGAGCCACGACCCACTGCTCTATTTCAGGCGTTACAGATTATAAGGCCAAAGATGATAAGGATGCTCTAAACAGAATCAAAAATATCATGAAATCTATTGGCAGTACGGAAAAAGCAGGCTTTGACAGAATTGAAAGTTTCGAGCCTAAATCAAAACCTGAGAATATTTTCGGAATTCTTCCCGCTTCAAGAACCGAGCAGTATGATACCTATGAAATCATTAAATGTCTTGTTGACAATTCTGAATATGAAGAGTATAAAGCTGATTACGGGAAAAGCATTATCTGTGCAACGGCGAGAATCGATGGATGGTCTGTTGGCATTGTAGCCAATCAGAGAACATTGGTGAAAAGCGGAAAAGGAGAAATGCAATTTGGTGGCGTGATCTACTCAGATTCGGCTGATAAAGCGACCAGGTTTATTGCCAATTGCAATCAACGAAAAATCCCACTTGTATTCTTACAGGATGTCACAGGCTTTATGGTAGGGTCCAAATCCGAACACGGAGGTATTATTAAAGATGGAGCCAAGATGGTAAATGCCGTGTCTAATTCCGTGGTTCCGAAATTTACTGTGATTACAGGAAACTCATACGGTGCAGGAAATTATGCGATGTGCGGAAAAGCGTATGATCCTAGATTGATTGTGGCATGGCCTTGGGCAGATCTTGCTGTAATGGGAGGAACACAGGCGGCAAAGGTTTTAGCCCAGATCCAGGAGTCTACCTTAAAAAAACAGGGTAAAGATATTTCTGCAGAAGACCATCAGGAGATTCTGGATACGATTTCTAAGCGTTACCAGAAACAGACTGAGGCAACGTATTCTGCAGCCCGTCTTTGGACCGATGCGATAATCAATCCTGTTGATACCAGAAAGTGGATTTCTATGGGTATTGAAGCTGCTAACCATTCCCCAATTACAGAGAAGTTTAATTTGGGAGTTATCCAGGTCTGATATTATTATTATTTTTCTTTATACAACATAAAAGCTTTACCTTAGGTAAGGCTTTTTTACTTACATCAATAAGATGAGATGATCAAGAAGAATGAATATTTTTCATGAGTCTGCTTCCGCTATGCACTATTAGTCCTATCGCCCGGGTGTTGCAGTTTGATGTCCTTTGCTTTCTGTCTACCAGCTGCGGAGTAACCGTTTCTATCAGGGATTAAAGATGTACAGGGTTCATTTGGAGTTAGTCAGCAGTATTTCTATAGCTTGAAGTACAAGATTTATGTTTTTCTTAGTTCTACTAATAATTAACAGATTTTAAAAACCTGTCAGGTTCAAATGATAGTGCCCTAATAGTAATACTAAGTATAATGAACTGATATAAGCAACAATAAATAGCGGTGATTGGATATTGATTAGCGGAGCGGTGCTAATGATAGTTTAATGTACTGAATTAACAGTACAGAAGCATTATCAAGGATGAAGATACTTTCAGTAAAGATAATAAAGAGGCAAAAACAATAGTTATACACAAAAGTTCTGTATGCTATTGTTTAGGTTTTGGAGATTGGATTTCTGGATTCAAAGCTTTTTCAGTACTGGTGAAAACGATAATGAATCATTAAAGCGATATTCTGAATTACTTTGACCAAAGAAGCACCAATGCTTCAGCAGAATCGTTCAATGCAAAAATCAAAAACTTCAGAATGCAACTCCGTGGTGTGAAAGACAAATCGTTTGACACTATCCCACAAAGTGTGTAAGTTAAAAAGTTAGAGCTTGGATTTTATAATCTGAGCCTTTTTTCAAAAATAAGCATAAACTGGTTAAGAACAATACCCCAATTCTGAATAGGCATCGACCATTTTTTAGTAGCTTCTTTTAATGCGAGATACACTGATTTCATTACGGCATCATCGGTAGGAAAAGACATTTTGTTTTTGGTGTATTTTCTGATTTTCCCGTTAAGATTTTCAATTAAATTGGTGGTATAAATGATTTTTCGAATCTCTAAAGGAAATTCAAAAAATACAGTCAGCTCATCCCAATTATTCCGCCAGGATGCAATAGCATAAGAATATTTGCTTTCCCATTTTTCTGCAAAATCAGTGAGAGCTGCTTGAGCGGCTTGTTTTGTTGGCGCGGTGTAAATATGCCTCATAT
>NZ_JAKVIP010000037.1 GCF_022601875.1 Chryseobacterium sp. SSA4.19 | reverse complement strand
AATTTTTTGAGCTGTAAGGGCTCAAAATTTTCCAGAATAACTTTTTAACTTACACAGTTAGTGAGACACTACCTTAATTTTTTTTAAAGACAATTGACTTTTATATCAATATGTTCATTCAATTTAATAAATATCTTAATAATATTTTATTCTTTTCACCTTTAAGAGAATTTCAGTAAGAAAACCAATTATTTATAATTTTTTAATTTTACCATAAACACTTATCAATGCTGATTAAAATTTACGGAAGTGCCATCCATGGCGTTGCGGCACAGATCATTACCATAGAAGTGAATGTAGACACCGGAGGAATAGGCTACCACCTGGTAGGCCTTCCCGATAATGCCATTAAAGAAAGCAGCTATAGGATTTCTGCTGCTCTGAAAAATGTAGGCTACAAAATCCCAGGCAAGAAAATCACTATTAATATGGCTCCTGCAGATTTGCGGAAAGAAGGGGCAGCTTACGATTTGAGCATTGCCATAGGTATCCTTGCAGCGTCTGACCAGATTCTGGCTGAAAACATTCAGGACTATATTATCATGGGCGAGCTTTCTCTGGACGGCGCATTACAGCCCATACGCGGCGTTTTGCCGATAGCCATACAAGCCCGTGAAGAAGGATTTAAAGGAATAATCCTGCCGAAACAGAATACCCGGGAGGCGGCCATTGTAAATAACATCGATGTTTTTGCTGCAGAAAACATCAAAGAGGTTATCGATTTCTTTAATGAAGGAAAGCCGCTTCAGAAAGTTGAAATTGATACCCGAAAAGAATTCCAGGAAAAGATAAATGATTTTCCGTTTGATTTCTCCGAAGTCAAAGGCCAGGAAACAGCTAAAAGAGCCATGGAAGTAGCGGCTGCAGGAGGGCACAATATCATTCTGATCGGGCCGCCGGGAAGTGGTAAAACAATGCTTGCCAAAAGAGTACCCAGTATCTTACCGCCATTATCATTGAAAGAAGCTTTGGAAACCACAAAAATACATTCTGTTGCGGGAAAAATGGGAACCGAAACTTCATTGATGACGGTTCGCCCGTTCCGCTCACCGCATCATACCATATCAGATGTTGCTTTGGTAGGCGGCGGCAGTTATCCCCAGCCCGGAGAAATCTCACTTGCTCATAATGGTGTTCTATTTCTGGATGAAATGCCGGAATTTAAAAGGACGGTCCTGGAGGTCATGAGACAGCCACTGGAAGACCGGGAAGTAACGATTTCACGGGCCCGGTTTACCGTAAACTATCCCGCGAGTTTTATGCTCGTAGCTTCTATGAATCCGAGTCCAAGCGGATTTTTCCCGGATGATCCGAATAATACTTCGACCACTTACGAAATGCAGCGGTATATGAGTAAGCTCTCAGGACCATTATTAGACCGTATTGATATTCACATAGAAGTTCAGAAAGTGGAATTTGAACAATTGGCTGAGCGGAGAAAAGGCGAAAAGAGCGAAGACATCAGGAAACGGGTACTCACCGCACGTGAAATCCAGAGAGAAAGGTACAAAGACTTAAGAATCAGCTATAATGCACAGATCGGACCTAAAGAAATTGAAAAATACTGTGACCTTGATGCCACATCGTTTAACCTTATCAAGCTTGCCATGGAAAAACTAAATCTTTCGGCAAGAGCATACGACCGGATTCTGAAAGTTGCCAGAACGATTGCAGATCTTGAAGGATCTGAGAATATTCTTTCACAACATGTATCGGAAGCCATACAGTATAGAAGTCTGGATCGGGAGTTTTGGAATGCTTAACTTTGGTAAATTGATTATTTAATGGCACAAAACAAAATTTTAATAGCATGCAATTTTAAATTACAGTTTAAATTATTATACGACACGTTTTTTCGTCAGGCTTTATCATGTTTGTCATTATAAGGATTAGACCCTGATTTAACCAGTAATGAGATCAAAAATTAATAATCCTAAAAAGACCACCAGCAATAAAATGTGAACTTATTTACAATATTATCCCCATAACTTTGCAGCTCATGAAAGCATCGTCATTGATAATGAAAACTTTAATTTACAGATTTTTAAGGCTTGATTATAAAAAAGCAATGGTGAAATCATTGAATTTATATGGCAGAAAAATAGTATTTCTGAAAATCATGCATAAGGTTACTTTAAAGAGGTGATAAATAATTGGGGATTAGAAGTCAACCATACTGGAAACGCGGTGGTGATTATTAACGGAGGTGCAGAGGAATATCTTAACTCTTTTACACACTTTTCTTTCCATTCAAAATCATTTCAATCATTTTTCTTTTTCTGTTTTCTCGTGTTTCAGGCTTTTTAGCCTCTTCTATCCAACGGATGTATTCTTTTCTGTGCGTGTACCTCATCTTATCGAATACTATTTGGGCTTCCCAGTTCTCAGAAAATACAGAAACAATATCTTCAGCAATGTCAACGGTTCTTTCTTCTTTATCTTCTGTTAGAAAAACCGAAACCTCATCTCCGAACGTTTTCCCCAATTGCTTTCTGATCTCTTTGGGTAATCCTACCATATGAAAGTCTGATTTCATTCTGGCTAAGCTGCCGCGATATTCAACATGGTCATCAAAGATTGCTTTGATTTTTATCTGTCCTTTTTTACCGAATACCTGTTCTGTAGAAAAAGGAAATTCCACGTAGGCAGCATTCATGTTTCCGTGCTGCCGGATAACGGCTTTAAATTGTATAGATTCTGACATCGTTTAAAGGTTTAATACATAGCAAAAATAAAAAACCGCGAAAGAAAACTTTCACGGTTGATAAAAATAAATCAATAAGATTATTTTTTCTTTCCTTTAGCAGAAGTCGCTTTAGGCATTTTTGTCTTTGTATCAGCAGGCGTATTTTCGTCTCTTACCAATTGCAGTTCATCGATCAGTCTTCTGGCACCGGCATATTTGTCGATCGTCCAAAGTACAAAACGAATATCCACGTTAATGGTTTTTTGCCATTCCGGCTCGAAAACGATATCACCGCTTAATGCTTCACTGTTTCCGTCAAATGCAATACCGATAAGGTTTCCATCTGCATCGATTACCGGAGATCCTGAATTCCCTCCTGTAATATCATTGTTAGACAGGAAATTCACTGGCATATAGCCTTTAGCATCTGCATACTGTCCGAAGTCTTTAAGATTATAAAGATCGATCACTCTCTGCGGAAGATCAAATTCTTCGTCTCCTTTCTTGTATTTCCCTACAAGACCGGTCATATCTGTATAATAGTTATCCGTAACCCCGAAATAGTTTCTGTCGGTACGTACCGGTAATTTATCTACCGTTCCGTAGGTAAGCCTCATTGTAGAGTTGGCATCCGGATAGAATTTTTTCTCAGGCATTGACTTCATTAATCCTGCTAAAAACAGTCTGCTGTTCTTCGCAAAGTTATCATCAATTTTTACAAATTTTTCTGATGAAAGTTTCTGATCAGCGACAATTCCGTTGGCAATTTTCCACAGCGGATCTGCATCTAATTTTAAACGGTCAGGATTCAGTACGAAGTTGGTAGCAGAAGTCTTGTTTGCAAAGATGGAAGAATATGCTACATTGGAAAGCGTATTTGCATTAAGCCCCATAATGGTTTCAGAAGCCACGTCTTTATTCACTTTCGTCTGGTAAAGATTCACCATGGAGTTCATCATTTCCCCTTCAAGCTTTGTATTAATATTTTCATACGCTGTTTTTAAGGCAGCATCAACTTTTGGTTTCATCGCCAGCCTGCCCTGCATATCCTGCTCAGCATATGCTTTAAGCATGCTTCCCAACTGTAATGCCAGCGTAAAATACTTTGAATTTCTTGAAAGCTGGGTCATATAGTTTCTTTCTACATTCCTTGCCGAAGTCTGCTTGTAATAAATGGCAATATCATCCAATACAGTTTCATATTCAACAACATTTGCAGGCTGTACAGCCCATGTTTTGAATGTTTCCTCCAATTTCTGCTTATCGGTAATCGTTCCGTTTTTAATTACGGCATCAATGGTTCCCTGTCTGTTTTTCCAGTAATTGGCTACTGATGCATACTGAGATGCATAGTTCAGCTGGGTTCCCTTATCTTTATCCATGTACTTCTTCATAACATCCATGGCTAATTTGGAAGCTTCTACCCAGGCCGGATAATCTTTATTAACCATCTGCTGAATTCCGTAAGAAGTCAGGTAACGGTTGGTTCTTCCCGGATATCCTAAAATCATGGAAAAATCACCAGGCTTTACTCCTTTCAGAGAAACAGGTAAGAAATGCTTAGGCTTCAAAGGAACATTGGTCGGAGCAAATTCCGCAGGGTTTCCTGCAGCGTCGGCATATACTCTGAAAACTGTAAAATCTGCCGTATGTCTGGGCCATTCCCAGTTATCAGTATCCCCTCCGAATTTTCCTAATGATGACGGTGGTGCCCCCACTAATCTGATATCTTTATAATCCTGATATACAAAATAATAGAATTCATTTCCGTTAAAGAAATCTTTTACCACTACCGTATATTTCCCGTTTTCAGAATTTTCAGACTGGATGGCTTTGGTTTCAGCGTCAATAACCGCTCTTCTTTCTGCAGCAGACATTTTATTATTCAGCTTGGAATTGATTCTCTGGGTAGCATCATCCATTCTTACCAAAAATCTTACATAAAGATCCTTTGCATTAAATTCGTCTTTCTGCTTCATAGCCCAAAATCCATTCTTCAGATAATCTTTTTCAGGAGTGGAAGCTGCTGCTACCGCACCGTATCCGCAATGGTGATTGGTAAAGATAAGCCCCTGCCCGGAAACAATTTCTCCTGTACAAAAACCTCCGAAGCTTACAATAGCATCTTTTAAGCTTGAATTATTGACTGAATAAATTTCTTCAGGAGTAAGATGCAAACCTTCTTTTTGCATATCTACACCATTAAGTCTTTTGACGAGCATTAACAGCCACATCCCTTCATCCGCCCGCATCTGGGCAAAACTTAAAAGGAAAGTGAATAATAGAAGTATTCTTTTCATTTTATAAAATAATTTTTGTGTCGCTAATTTACTATTTTTTTATGGATTCATGTCTGTGATGGTATGAAAATGGATCTGAGCGTGTTATGAATAAAATAATGCTTACCATTTTAGCTTTTTGTAGTGCTGTATTGATGATTAACTGCTCTTCAGTTATTACCAAAGATCCAGGATTTCAAAGAGAATGGATGCTCATTTGCTTTGAAAATTACTCCAAACAGGATTTGATAAAATATAAAGCCCGAGTTGATTTGAGCTCTTCCAATGAAAACGGCAAGATTAAAGGAAGTGCTTATATGGGCTGCAACAAAATATTCTTTTATACTGAATTTAGAAATTCCGGAAAACTGAAAATTTCAGGGCTTGGTTCAACTATGATGGCATGCCCTGACATGAAACTTGAAGATGATTTTTCTAAAAGATTTAAAAACATGTCTTATTATCAGGTTGACGGGCACTTTTTAACGCTGACGGACAGGCAGGGATACATTATGAAATTCGTAGCTGCAGACTGGGATTAGAATACTGCTTATCAATACGTTTAGCAATTACAATCATCATCAGTTTGATCCGTTTTAAAATTTGAGCTTGTTTTTTTTCATTAAAAATACTATCTTGTAAATCTCACAACATAGATAGAATCTAATGCTAGAAAAGAAAGACCATCATTACGAGAAAGCTGTTTTGGTAGGTGTCATTACACAAAATCAGGATGAGGAAAAGCTCATTGAATATATGGACGAGCTGGAGTTTTTGGCCTTTACAGCCGGAGCTACCGTAGACAGACGCTTTACTCAGAAATTAACACAGCCGGATTCCAAAACCTTCATAGGCAGCGGAAAAGCCCAGGAAATAAAAGAATACGTAAAAGAGAATGAAATAAGCACCGTTATCTTTGATGACGAATTATCACCTTCCCAGCTTAAGAACTTAGAAAGGGAAATGGAGATAAAAATTCTTGACAGAACCAATCTCATCCTCGATATTTTTGCACAGAGAGCACAAACTTCCTACGCCAGAACTCAGGTTGAGCTGGCACAGTACCAATATCTTTTACCCCGACTGACCAGGATGTGGACCCACCTGGAGCGTCAAAAAGGGGGAATCGGGATGAGAGGTCCCGGAGAAACGGAAATTGAGACCGACAGACGTATTATCCGTGACAGAATCTCCCTATTAAAAGACAAGCTGAAAACCATCGACAAACAAATGGCTACCCAGCGGAACAACAGAGGAAAAGTAGTACGTGCTGCTCTGGTAGGCTACACCAACGTAGGAAAGTCTACTTTAATGAACGCCCTTTCAAAATCTGAAGTGTTTGCCGAAAATAAACTGTTTGCCACATTGGATACCACCGTAAGAAAAGTAGTGATCGGAAACCTGCCTTTCCTGCTGACGGATACCGTAGGGTTTATCAGAAAGCTGCCGACACAATTGGTAGAATCATTCAAGTCTACCCTAGATGAAGTACGGGAAGCAGACCTGCTGATCCACGTAGTAGATATTTCACACGAAAGCTTTGAAGACCATATTGATTCTGTTAACCAGGTTTTAATGGAGATCAACGCTCATCAGAAGCCGATGATTATGGTTTTTAATAAAATCGATGATTTCAGCTACGACAAAAAAGATGAAGATGACCTGACCCCATCCACAAGGAAGAATATTTCCCTGGAAGAATGGAAAAATACATGGATGGCCAAATCAAAATATCCAACCGTTTTCATCTCCGCATTAACGAAAGAAAACTTCCCGGAAATGAAAAAGATGATCTATGACGAAGTAATGAAAATCCATATTTCAAGGTTCCCGTACAACGATTTCCTTTTCGAATACTTCGATAATGATGAGGAAGAAAAAGAAGAAAACAATAACGATTAATGAAATATAATTTTTTTCTGCTGCTGCTTTTGTTTTCAGTTTCCAGTCTCGCACAGAAACCGGTGATTCATCTTAAAGCCATCGAAAAAGATCTTAAAAATGAAAAGTCTCCCTACTATTATGAGAAACTGATTTTTAAGTATAAAGGATACCCGAAATCTCTGGATACCATAGAAGCACAGCATCTTTACTATGGAAGAAGTTTCAGGAAGGATCTGGTATCGACTACAGATGATGAATTTAAAACTCTGGCAGAAGCTTTTAAAAACGGAGACTTTGACGAATGTATCAAGCGAGGCAATATTCTGTATAATAATGATCCGACCAACCTGGATATCCTCCTGATCTTACTGAAAGCATACGACTCAAAAAAAGACGGGAATAATTTCATCCATTATCTTGACCAGTTTAGGGCGATGACAGATGCCATAAAAAGCTCAGGTGACGGAAAGTCTGAAAAAGGAGCCTATCTGGTAAATTCTGTGGGTGATGAATACATTTTACTGAACATCCTTAATCTTGGAAAAGATTATTCCAGAGGATCAAAATCCATGAAAGATGGAATTCTTGACATCTGGGAAAAAGACAGCAGCAAAGTCTATATAAAAGTGCTGTATATCGATTACTAACTAAATAATTAAAAAAACACATTAGTGGAATTATATTATTCATTTTCAGCCTTAATAGTTTTAGCATCCATATTTTCATACCTTAACTACAGATTCCTTAAGCTTCCAAGCACCATCGGAATTATGGTGATTGCCATTGTAGTGTCTATATTTCTGGTTTCTTTCGGGGAAACTGTTTTGCCGAGAACATTCGGGCACCTTCATAATCTGATGAGCAGCATCGACTTTACGGAAGTGCTGATGGGCGCCATGTTAAACTTTCTTTTGTTTGCCGGAGGTATTCATATCAATATTGATGATCTCAAAGAACAGTTCAGGCCTGTTCTGATATTTTCCACATTAGGAGTTGTTATTTCTACTTTTGTTGTCGGTTTCGGCATGTTTTACCTGCTCCCTTTATTAGGGATCGATCTTCCGTTCATCTATTGTCTGTTGTTCGGAGCTTTGATTTCCCCAACAGACCCGGTTGCTGTTTTAAGCATCCTAAAGCAGGCAAATGTTTCAAAGTCACTCGAGACAAAAGTAGCCGGAGAATCATTATTCAATGACGGGATGGCCGTAGTAGTTTTTACAGTAGTCCTTCAGCTGGCCATTGGCAATAAGGTAGAACTTGGCGTGGAAAACATTGGTTTGATCCTGTTAAAAGAAGCCGGAGGCGGACTTTTACTGGGTGTAATATTAGGTTGGGTCACTTCCAGGCTGATGCGTGAAGTGGATGATTACATCATTTCCGTTCTGGTAACTCTTTCCGTTGTAATGGGAGGTTACCTTATCGCAAGGCAAATGCATATTTCCGGGCCTTTAACCATGGTTGCAGCAGGTTTATTCATGGGGAACTTCAATGTGAAGTTTAAAATGAAATCCATTACCCAGGATTACCTGATCAAATTCTGGGAATTAATTGATGAAATCCTGAATGCCGTTCTTTTCCTATTCATCGGTTTCGAATTACTCATCATTAAAGACTTAAGATACTTTATGATTCCAGGAATCGCAGCTATCGCAGTGGTTTTGCTGGCAAGAGTGATTTCCATTTGGGGACCTACAAAATTTATGAAAACCACCTTTAGTCCACAGACCGTAAAGGTACTGGTTTGGGGCGGAATACGGGGTGGCGTCTCGATAGCATTGGCACTCTCGATTCCGAAGAATGAATACAGCACAGTCGTTTTAAGCATCACTTACTGTGTGGTGGTATTTTCTATTATTGTCCAGGGGCTGACCATTGCTAAAGTTGCCAATCCGAAAAAAATCGCCCAGGAAGAGCAGGAACTGGAAACCATTGCATTAGAAGAAAAATAAGATCTCATTATTCACAAGTGTCTTCAGGGAAAAGTTTTATTTCAGATAAATTTTGTCCAGTAGAAATTTTTCAGGAATCTTCTTCAGTTGCGGAATAGATTTTGACGCACAAGTTTTGCCTGGCGTTTCCTCGCCGGATACCTTAAAAGCGAAACCGCTTGTGTTTTGTCAGAATTTTATCATAAAGACAGGTTAAAGATGATAACTACTATAATTCCTGAAATACAGGATGCTCTTGCATCATTATCACTTCCCGAAAAAGCGGCATTTTTTCCAAGGTTTTTTAAGACCGGAAAAGGAGAATACGGTGAAGGAGATTTGTTTTTAGGGGTAACAGTCCCGGACCAGAGGGTTATTGCAAAAGAATATTATTCACGGGTTTCTTTGGATGAGTTAAGTGATCTTCTTTCCTCAAAATACCATGAGCACAGATTAACAGCACTTCTGATGTTAATTTTGAAATTCGAGAAAACAAAAGATCATTCGGTAAAAGATAAAATTATTGAATTCTACCTAAGCCACTTAAAACATATCAATAACTGGGATTTGGTTGACACAAGCTGCTATAAGATTTTGGGACGGTATGCATTTGAAAATCAAAGAGAAGAGCTTTTGAGGAAACTTTCCTGCTCTGAAAACATGTGGCACAAACGGATCGCCATTGTCGGAACAATGTATTATATAAAAAAAGGCTCATTTGACATTACAAAAGAGCTGGTTACATATAATCTTAATCATTCTCATGATCTTATGCATAAAGCGAACGGCTGGATGTTACGAGAAATAGGACAGAAAAATAAAGAGGAACTGATTATGTATCTTAATGAATATTATCAAGAAATGCCAAGGACCTGCCTGAGATACGCCATTGAAAAGCTGGATGAAAACCTGCGACAGGATTATTTAAAAGGCAGAATATAAAACTAAATTAATTATGAAAAATTTAAAAACCCTTTTTGTGTTAATTCCTTTGTTGTGGCTGACAAGTTGCTTTGATATTCTGGAAAAAACGAATGTCAAAAGTGACGGAAGTGGGGAATATACTATCATTTTTAATGCAAGTAAGAGTAAAACAAGGCTTGCTTCCATTTCAAAAATGGAAACCATCAATGGAAAGAAAGTGCCAAAAAAGTCAGAAATTGAAGCTAAAATCAATGAAGCAGCAAGGGTTTTTAAATCAACTCCAGGAATTTCCAACGTGAAAACGTCAATGGATTTTGATAACTATATTATTAAGCTAAGCTGTAATTTCAGAAAGATTGAAAATATCAACACCGGACTGGAACAGCTAAAAGCAAAAAATATCATCGGTAAAACGGTTCATACACAGATTTATTCCTATAATCCTGTCAAAAAAATATTTACGCGAAATAAGACCACTGTATTTAAAAACGATTACGATAAAATGAATAAGGCCGACAAAGAAGTTTTCAATGATGCCCGCTATATTTCCGTTATGCAGTTTGAAAATACGGTAAAGTCGCAATCCAATAATGCCTACTCCCTTTCCCCTAACAGAAAAGCGGTGAAACTGGAATCCCTTGTTTTAGACCTTATTTTTCAGAAGAAACAATTACAGAATACAATTTTCTTTCAATAATTTAATCACAGACCATGAAAGCTATATTACACAGAACACAAATTATAATTCTATTTTTCAGCTTTTCCCTGATGTTTGCCCAGCAGCGTATGAAGCTGCCTGCTGATGTTCTCTTCTACATGGAAATCAACGGGAAGCAGCTGGATAAAAAGATCAACTGGCAAAAGTTTAATCCCATTTTACAGCAAGTTACAAAAAAAGGAAAGGACAAGCCATCATGGACCGATTATTCCAAAACCGGAATAAGATACGATGCCACACAATACCATTATGCAACATTCAATGACTCTGTAAAGACTTATAGTGCACATTTTATTCTGGATAATAAAGAAAAGTTCCTGGAGTTTATCAATTCAGCAAAGAAAAAAGGATTGGAGATTTCCAAGAGAAATAAGTACGCTTACATCAATCTTGATGAGGATATATTCGTTGCGTGGAATGATAACCGGGCCGTCCTGAAAATGATAAGCTATGAAAAACCTTATAAAAACAGCTGGGAAGATGAGTTACAAATTGATAGTGCTGCCGTAGCCATAGACAGTGAGGCAGTTATTACTGACAGTATTGCCACTATAGATGTCGACAGCATTTATACTGAAGAACCGCAAAAACCTTTTGATTATAAGGAAGAAATCAAATACCTGAAGGATGATATCAAATATCTGAAAGAAAGCATAAAAAATAATACTACTGAAATTGAAAGGATTCAAAAAGATATAAAATATCTTGAAAAGCATCATGAATACCCGAAGGAAAAGAAAGGATCAACCGATAAAGAATACTCTGAGAACAGTGTGGAAGCACTTCCCTCTCCCACTCCGGATGAAGGCATGGAATATTCTGAAGACCCTGAATATCTGAAAGAAATGGATTCTTTGAAAATAGAAAAGTTCAAAATAGTAAAAAGACTGGCAGAAGAATCCTTCGACCAGTATTTCAGCTCCAATATGGAACTTGATGTGCCTGAGGAAATGACTGCTTCCAGAAATGCCGGCTCTGATGTTTTTGTGTACACGGATTACGGAAAAATTGTCAATAACGGCATTTATGGAAAAATGATGAAGCGTTATGAATTCGGAGGTATTTTCAATTCGGTATACAATTCAAATTCTTCATATAATCTTTATTTTGACAATGATAAAGTTCGTATGGTGAACAGCTATCAGCATAAAAATCCTGAAGTTCAGAAAAGCGTTTCCGCCATTTATAAAGGAAAGAAAAATAAAAAGCTTGCACGGCTGATCAATGACAAAAGCATTGGTTATTATGCGATTAATATAGACGGAAGCAAGTATTTTGATATGATGTATGCATTTATGAAAAATGCAGGAGATTCTGCATATCAGAAAGAAACGGAACTGGTTATGGAAACTGTAAAAATTGTTCTTGATGAAGAAGCCATCGCCAAGATAGCTCCTGGAAACGGAATTTTTGTACTGAACCAGCTTACCTCCAAAACGGTAGAATATAAAGCATATGATTATGGCGATGATTACAATGAAAAAGAAATAACAAAAACGAAAGAAGTTGCAGTTCCTGATTTTACTTTCGCTTTCGCTACAGAAAACGAAGGATACTGGAACCGTATTTTCAACTTATTGGCGACCAACAAAAAAACAGCAAAAAAATTTACAAAAGACGGGGAATTTTATTCTTTTAAAGAAGATAAAAACACAGGATACATGGATCAGTTTTTCTTTACGGTAAAAGACGGAATCGTCTATGTAACCACATCTAAAAATAATTTGTTGATCGATAAACAATCCGAGAATGCAAAGCGATGGATGAAAGATTCTTACAAATACCCTGCTTCCGGCAGATTTGATCTTCAGAAACTTTTAGTCGGACTGGAAAAAGAATTCAAAAGTAGTTCGGAGCGGAAAACACTGGATCTTATAAGAAAAAATGTTGGGGAAGTTTATTTTAAATCAGAATCAAAAGGAAATAAAATCGAAACTGAAATCGATTATTCCATTAAAAATTCTTCTGAAAACAGCCTTATGTATTTTTTTGACCTGTTCGATGAGATTTATAAAATTAATGAGTCGGATAAGAAAGAAGCTATCTTATAAATGAAAACCAAACTTATTGTCTCTGCTGCACTGATTGCGTTGATCTGCGGCTATTTCATCTTATATTATCGGAATAAAGATTTAAAATTTATTCCAGAAAATGCTGATATCGTGATTTTAATTGATATGAAAAAGGCAGCGAGACAATATATTTCAAATGTATTAAGCCATCCCTCGAAATGGACGAGTGATAATAATGAAAACCCAAATACCGTTTCTCTAGCTGAATCGGGAGTAAAAATTCCCGATTTTTTACAGATTTTCCATATCGGAAATACAAGCCTTTCTGATTGGTATTGTATTTTGGAGCTTAAGGATAAACAAAAATTGCTGACGTATCTGAAGAGCGAAAAATTCACTGAAAGCAATAACGTTTTCCATAAGGATCATGTTTTCATCAGAATAGTGGGGCAACAATGTATTCTCGAAACTTCCAGTCAGGCTTTTGACAATATAAAACGTCTGTTCCCTGAATTTTCCCATAGGACACCTTTCACTTCAGATCTATTTATTAATCGATCTTTAGGAAGCATTTCCTTCATTTCAAATAGCAAGATCCATAATTTTTCAATTGACGTAAATGCCGATGACATTGAAATAAAAACAGCTTCAAACCAAGATAACTTTACATCAATCCTTTCAAAAGTCCAGCAGAAAACTACATTTTTAAATATTGAGCTGGATGCAAAAAATATTAAAAACTTAACTTCAGTGTTTGGTAAAAATTTCACTGACTCAGTAAAAATTGACTATGTAAAAGCAACTGCTGAACTTCAAGCCGTGCATGATACGGTCATTACTTACGGATACGATAATGATTTTAATGAAATAGAGAAAAAAACAATTCAAAAAATTATTCAGCCCAATTACTTCATTGCTCTTCAAAGTTCACATCCGGAACAAACAGAACAATACTTTCAGGAAAGGAAATGGGTTAATGCTCAAAATCAGTTTACAGTTATTCCTTTTCAGCCGAATGTCATCGAAAAGAAAACCGGTGGCTTTGAAATAAAATCGAAAGGAAAACCTGTCCGGTTTCCTCCTGTATTAAATGAAAACTATATTTTTATCAAAAATAATCCATCGTTATTCCCTCAATTAAAATTATTAAGCGTAAAAGAAAAAAGAATGGTTTCTGCCGTTGATTATATCTTTTACGGAAATAAAGACCATGAGTATTATATAAAATTAAAATTTAAGGAAAATAATCTCCCTCTTCTGCTGAGATGGTAAGAAAAGCACGTAAAAAATGGATTTATCAGACATTTCATACATCAGGACATTTGTACATTATTTTCTTCATCTTGTCTTTCCCGTTTTTATTGCGTTGATTTTTTACCGCAAAAACTGGAAAAAAGTATATTTGATTTTATTGGCTACCATGCTGGTTGATCTGGATCATTTGTTTGCTGACCCTATTTTCGATCCTGACCGGGCCAGTGTAGGATTTCACTTTTTACATTCTTATTATGCAATTGCGGTGTATTTTTTGATGCTTTTCTTCAAAGGAAATATCCGAATCATCGGCATCGGATTATTATTTCACATGTTGACAGATCTTCAGGATTTTTATCTCTGGCCGCATTAAAATAACATTAATACTTTGTTGTAATCTTTCAAAAATCATAGATTTTTTGTATTTTGTAGACACTATGAGAATAAAAGACTTTTTACATTATACGTACATTTTTCCTATTCTGGCAGTAGGATACTATTTTTCCGGACTCATGGGAATGGGAGTAGTTTCAGATATTGTTGCCGGAATTTTATTAACCGGAAGCGTTTTGTCTGCAGTCCATCACGCTGAAGTCGTGGCTCACAAAGTTGGTGAGCCTTTCGGAACCATCATTTTAGCACTTTGTATCACGATTATTGAGGTTGCTTTAATTATTTCTCTGATGGTTGCCGGTGGAGAGCAGGCCATTACCTTAGCACGGGATACTGTTTTTGCTGCCGTAATGATTATTCTTAATGGAATTTTAGGAATCTGTATTTTAGTGGGAGGTGTAAAATATTACGAACAGTTTTTTGCAAGAACCTCAGCAACGACATATTTGGTGAGTATTGTTTCTATTTTAATTTTAACGCTGGTTCTTCCTAATTTCACATCCAGTGTAAACGGACCGTTTTATAACACGGCCCAACTCATATTTGTTTCCATTGCCTGTCTGGTGATTTACGGGATATTTTTAATGGTTCAGACGGTGAGGCACAGAAGTTATTTTGTTGTTCAGGATGAGAATTCAGAAGAGCATTATATTCCCTCCACCCAAAAAACCTTAATAAGTTTTGTTTTCCTAGTCATTTGTCTTTCGATTGTGGTCATGATGGCCAAAGGACTTTCCGGAACTATTGAGGACATGGTTCAGAGCCTTGGCGCTCCGAAATCATTGGTAGGAGTTATTATTGCGGCGGTAGTTCTGCTCCCGGAAGGCGTAGCGGCCATCAGAGCAGCAAGGACCAATCAGATTCAGTCGAGTCTTAATTTAGCTTTAGGTTCTGCGCTGGCAAGTATAGGACTTTCGATTCCTGCAGTGTCCGTGGTTTGTATTATGTATGATATTCCTTTGGTTTTAGGGCTGGACAAAAAAGATATTATTTTGCTTTCATTGTCCGTATTTATCGTTATGCTTTCGTTAAGCCGGGGAAAAACAAATGTGCTTTACGGAACCGTATTGCTGGTAAATCTCGCCGCCTATATTTTCACTGTTATTGTTCCTTAAATTGTAAAATTTAACTTTATCAGGCTTTAGAAATCCAGCTAAACTTTTCTGGCCTGCTCCATTTTAAAAGCCATTAATTTTGCAATGTTTTCGGATTTGTAAATCGCCATATCCGCACTTTCACCCATGAAATTTTCTTCAATGGTTGCTTTCCATAATTCCAGCCATTTATCAAAATGCCTTCTTTCCATTGCTTCCAGTTCATTGATAGGGAAATGTACTGCCATCGGGTTGCCTTTATAGCTTATTTGTCCAAATAAAAGGGTCTCCCAAAACGAATACATTTTAGGCAAATGTTTTTTAAAATCAACCTTAATGACGTCTTTAAAAAAGAACCCAATCGTTTCATCCTTAACGACTTTATCATAAAATGAATTGACAAGAAGTTTGATATCTTCTCTTGACTCCAACTTTTTCATAGATCAAAGTTAAGGTAAAATTAATTGAGAAATTCAATCATCAAATTGATAAATTTCATGAAAACAATATTTTATCTTTGCACAGAAATAAAGAGGAAAGATGGAAATGAAGTTTATAACATCCTGTAATCTTTATATTTACATATTGTTGATAAACCGGCAAAAAACAGTAACGGATTAGTTAAAAATGACAAAAGGATTCAAGCAGAAAATCCACCAGAAAAACACGGATAACAGTGGCTTTGGCGACAATGCTTCAGGAAGGTTTATCAATAAAGACGGACTTCCTAATGTAAGCCGAAAAGGAATCAGCGTATTTAATCGATTCAGCTGGTATCATACGATGCTGGATCTTTCTACCTTTCAGTTCCTTTCGTATCTGGTGATTGCCTATATCCTGGTCAATCTGTTTTTTGCCCTGATTTATTATCTTATAGGAGTAGAACATCTCACCGGAATAGACAAAAGTGATCCGATAAATGAATTCATCGATGTTTTCTTCTTCAGTTCGCAGACCTTTACGACAGTAGGTTACGGAAGAATCGCCCCGGTAGGATGTATGGCAAGTCTAGTCGCTACTTTTGAAGCTTTTCTGGGATTGCTTACCTTTGCCATTGCAACGGGACTTTTTTACGGAAGATTTTCACGACCGAGGGCTTATCTGAAATTTTCGGATATCGCATTAATTGCCCCTTTTAAAGATAAGACCGCGTTAATGTTCAGGCTGGCTCCCTATAAAAACAATGCACTGACTGATGCTGAAATCATTGTTTCCACTGCCATTGAAGTAATGGAGGATAGTATTCCAAAAAGCAAGTTTTATACATTGACAACCCAATTGAATAAAATTAATACGCTGGCACTGAACTGGACCATTGTGCATATGATAAATGAAGATTCACCATTTTATGGTTTTACAGAAGAAGATTTTACAAATACGGATATTGAGATCATCGTTCATGTGCGCGCCTTTGATGAGGTATTTTCGAACACTGTGGTCCAAAGATCTTCTTATATTTCCAATGAGATCATTTACGGAGCAAAATTTGTCCCGATGTATTATCCTGATAAAGAAAATCTTTCTACCGTTTTGGATCTGGATAAAATCAATGACTATCAAAAAGCAGACATCCCCAATCTGAAGCAGGAACAAAGATCATGAATCTAGAACTTTATAGAAAACAGGCTTTACAAAAACAAAAAGAACACAAAAAATTTCTGGACGGACTGAAAAAAAAGCCGCCCAAAGATCTCGATTATATTGTCCAGGAAACACATGATAAAGTCTTTGAACGTATAGACTGCCTTCAATGTGCAAACTGCTGCAAGACGACCGGCCCTCTTTATACGGAAAAAGATATTGAGAGAATTTCAAAACATCTCCGGATGAAGCCTGCGGATTTTGAGGCGAAATTTTTAAAGGTAGATGAAGATCATGATAAAGTTCTTCAGAACCTTCCCTGCTTTTTTTTAAATGGAGACAATACGTGTTCGATTTATGACGTACGTCCAAAAGCCTGCAGAGAATATCCTCATACTGACCGGAAAAAGATCTATCAGATCAATAATCTTATGGTTAAAAACACCGTTATATGCCCTGCAGCATATGAGTTTGTAGAAAAAATTATGAAAAATTTAGAAAAGTAATCTGAAATCATAATTGATCTTAAAGAGTGATAAACTACGTTAAATAAAGGTTTTGAATATACTATTCGATAAACCATCAGCGTTTCATGTAGACAACCATTAAAAAAGAAAATATTATGAAAAAGTTAGTTTTAACGGCAGCATTTACAGTAATCGGATTAAGCGCAGCATCTGCCCAAACTACAACCCAACAGAACCCATCACAAAGTACAAACAATCAGACAACGTCACAGACTCAGCAGAATCCGCAGGCAGGTTCAGATTTAGGAACTACGACTGCAGTAGAGACTCAACAAAGTACGTCCGGAGCTTCAACAGCAGACACGGCCAAAGTAACCACTGCCGTAGATGATGTAGCAGTATCAGCACAATCAGACAATAGTCTTGATGCAACAAAGCCTAAAGATGAGGCCACAAAAAGAAAGTCTAAGAATAAAAAATCAAAGTAATTTAAAATCAAGTACAAAATCCTGAATAAAATTTCAGGATTTTATACTTAAAGCTAATTATAATACAATTTATCTTAAAATATTATAAATCAAGTTAAAAATATTTTTAAGATACCACTTTGTATGATAATTGTACTTAACCTTTAACAACACCAAATTATTAATATTATGAAAAAGTTAATCTTAACAGCAGCATTTGTTGCAGGAGGTATGATCACTGCATCAGCCCAGACAACACCACAAACCAAGACGGATACCTCAGCTACAGGTACTACGTCAACACAGAGTGGAACATTGAACAATGGTACCAATACAAATGGAACTACCGGCACCATGAATAATGGCACGTTAAATAACGGAACCATGAATGGGAATACCAATGGTACAACAACTACAGGCACTATTAATCAAAGTACTGATTGGGATAAGCCTAAGACAGATACGATGCAACTAAAAGATAAAGATGCTGTAAAAGCAGACAGAAAGATGAAGAAGAAAAATAAATAGAATAAATGATAACAATCCTGAAATTAATTTCAGGATTTTTTTTGTCCTATCATTAAAAAAGCGTTGATAGTACCAACGCTTTCTCCTTTCACTTTACTTTTTCCCATTTATGATCCCGGGACAGGTTATAATGAAAAAGGTCGGGAAATTTCCCAACCTTTATATTTTATACAACTCCCTGAGCCAGCATAGCTTCTGCAACTTTTACGAATCCGGCGATATTCGCGCCTTTTACGTAGTTCACATAGCCGTCTTCTTCTTTTCCGTAGTCTCTGCACGCTTTATGAATTCCGATCATAATCTCCTTCAGTCTGGCATCCACTTCTTCAGAAGTCCAGTTCAGACGGATAGAGTTTTGTGTCATTTCAAGACCTGAAGTGGCAACACCCCCTGCATTGGAAGCTTTCCCCGGAGAGAACAATACCTTATTGTCCAGGAAATAATTGATGGCATCTAACGTAGAAGGCATATTTGCAGCTTCCGTTACACATAAACATCCGTTTTCAACAAGCAGTTTAGCATCTTCAAGATCAAGTTCATTCTGGGTTGCTGATGGGATTGCCACATCGCATTTCACTTCCCAAGGACGTTTTCCAGCGTGGAATTCCGCAGAAGGATATTTTTTAGCATAATCTTCAGCTCTGTTGTTCCCTGAAGATCTTAATTCTAATAAATAATCAATCTTTTCACCGTCGATCCCGTCTTTATCATAAATATATCCGTCCGGCCCGGAAATAGTCACTACTTTTCCGCCAAGCTCAGATATTTTTTTAATTACTCCCCAGGCTACGTTTCCGAAACCTGATACCGTTACCGTCTTATCCTTGAAAGTCTGGCCGATAGTCTTCAGCATCTGCTCTGCGAAATATACAACACCGTAACCTGTAGCTTCAGGACGGATCAATGAACCTCCATATGCAAGACCTTTTCCGGTAAGCACACCTGTAAATTCATTTCTGATTTTCTTATACTGTCCGAATAAGTATCCGATTTCTCTTGCTCCTACACCGATATCTCCTGCCGGAACGTCCGTTTCAGGACCGATATGCTTGCACAATTCCGTCATGAAAGCCTGGCAGAAACGCATTACTTCCATATCGGATTTTCCTTGCGGATCGAAATCTGAACCTCCTTTTCCTCCTCCCATCGGAAGTGTGGTTAAAGAGTTTTTAAACACCTGCTCAAAAGCTAAGAACTTCAATACCGAAAGGTTTACCGTAGGATGGAAACGGATTCCTCCTTTATAAGGTCCGATTGCAGAATTCATCTGGATTCTGAAACCTCTGTTTACCTGGATTTCGCCTTTATCGTCAACCCATGGAACTCTGAAAATGATTATTCTTTCAGCTTCCGCCATTCTCTCAAGAAGCTTCATTCCCGTATATTCCTTTTTGGTCATAATAAACGGAATTACGGTAACGGCAACTTCTTTTACGGCTTGTAAAAATTCGGGCTCATTAGGGTTTTTTGCCTCAATTTTTGCTATAAACTCTTGTATTTTCTGGTCAATATTATATTGTTCCATATAGTAGGGTTGAATATTATTGTCAACAAATTTAATTTTTTTTTCAAGATTCACAACACCTTAATTAATGATTGTTTAAAGTTTAATAAAATAAATACTTAATATTATTAAATCAATAATTTATCCATTAATTTTATTAAAAATTAAATGTTATGTATAAAACAATGCAATATTAAGAAATCATTAATTGTCAGATTGCAAGAAATTGTCTCCCTGAAAGTGATTTTACTTTCGCCAAAAGTTCCAATTCTAATATGATAGGTAAAATTTTATGTGATGGAAGTTGTGTTTTCCCGATAATATCATCAAGTGCAATCTTGGGATTGTCAGAAATTACGGATAATATTAATTTTTGGTCTTCAGACAATTGAGGCATAATTTCACTCTTGGAAAATAAATTTTCAATTTTTGATTCAGCTCTATTAAATCCCAGATTTTCGGCAAGATTTTTAATCGTAGAAATAGCAGCTGCCTTATTTTGATAAATCAAATGATTACATCCCTGGCTATGTCTGTCCGTGATCTTTCCCGGCAATGCAAAAACATCACGGTTATATTGATTGGCAAAAGTTGCCGTACTTATCGATCCTCCACCGAAAGCAGTTTCCACTACAATGGTTGCTGGAGAAATCCCCGCTACAATACGGTTTCGCTGGATAAAATTTTCCCGGTCCGGCTTTCTGGAAGAATTAAATTCAGTTAATAAAGTCCCGCCTTCCTGCAGTATTTTCTCAGCCAGCTTTCTGTTTTTTGCCGGATAGAGAATATGAAATCCATGAGCCAGCACGGCCACCGTAGGAACCTGATGCCGAATAGACTGCTCATGAACTTCTTTATCAACACCCAAAGCAAGACCGCTTACTGAAACATAATGACAGGATTTTGTTTCTTCAAAAAAATCCTGGATAAACTGGCTTCCGTAAGACGTCATATTCCGGGTACCGACTATACTTACTTTCATCTTCTGATCATCAAAGTTCCCCTTCTGATAGAGGATGGCCGGAGCATCATCACATTCATTCAGAAGCTTCGGCAATTCATGATGATGCCTGAGATTAATTCTAATATTATTCTGTTCGCAAAATTTCAGTTCATTTTCAGCAAACTTGAGGTGCTCGGGGTTACCGATATCAGAAATCATTTTCCTTCCAAAACCATCAAGTCTTTTATATTCTTTATTCGTTTTTTCCCATGCTTCTTTTGCACTTCCGAAAGTCCTGACAAGTTTATAAAAATTGATATCACCGATAAAAGCACATTCGCGCAGCGCGATGGCATAAAGATGTTCTTCAGAATACATTTGTGTCGTTTTCACAAATGTAGGAAATTCTGTTTTATTTTCCTCTCAGTTCATCAAGGCGGTCCCAGATATCATCTTTCTTTTTATAAGGCAATTCGAGAAAATCATCAGGGTGGTTCTCTTTATATTCCTGCCAAAGCTTGTCATCTTTTTCACTGTAATAATTCGGGAATTCCCAAATATATCTTTTCTTCCTGTCACCAACTTTTTTAAACACAAACGCAAGAATAACTCCAACAATCCCTCCGGCAAGATGGGCCTGCCATGAAATCTTGCTGGGTTCTTCAAGATGGCTGAATAATTCTTCCGGCAACATTCCCCAAACCAAACTTCCGTAATATAAAACAACCAGCAAGGAAATGGTAAGCAATGTCATGTTCCACTTAAAAATCCCGCTGAAAAAGAGAAAAAAAGCCAGCACATATACCACCCCGCTCGCACCGATGGTACAGGTGTAAAGGTAATTTCCCGTCATAATATCAATCGGCGGAAGAAGCCACACTAACAAACCTGTAGCCAGCCATCCGATAACAAACACTCTATTTGCTACCAGAGGATAAAATTGGTATAAGAGGAACATCAGCACCGCAATAGGTATAGAATTTCCTACAATATGGTCTATATTTCCGTGTAAAAGCGGAGAAGTAATAATTCCAAGCAGGCCTTCCGGCAATAATGGAATAATTGCTCCGAAGCAACTCCCAAAAAAGCCGTGCTGCTGCAGGAAATAGCCAGACCACATTGCTGCCAGCATCAGCAGAGGATTTACAATCGCTTTTCTGGAAATTACATTATTTTTTAGCATACGGTTGTTATGTCAAATGAAAAGCCACTGATAAATTTCGGAAAATTTGTCGATGAATTGTTTGAATTCTATTTTCTTTCAGCCAAAAAGTAATTATTTTAATGATTTCAAGTATTTTTTGTCATTGAAAACAATAAAAGTATTCATGTCCAATCATGATCTTACACAGTAATCTAAAGCCTTTGGTCCTGACCGATCAATTTATATTTAATACTTTTGTATAGCGTTTACACAAAATGAAATCTGAATAATGAAGAAGTTTCTATTACTATTAGCATTTTCTGCAGGAGTTTTTATCAGTGCACAGGAAGAAATAAAAAAAGATTCTATCGTTACCGATACCGTAAAACATTGGTCGGTTTTAGGAAAACAGTCTTTGATGATCAACCAGGCAGCCTTTTCAAACTGGGTTGGCGGCGGCGCCAATAATGTAGGCTGGCTTCTCGGAATCGATTATAACATTACCTATGAAAAAGATAAAGATCTATGGGAAAATCTCATCCTTTTAAATTATGGCCAGAATGATACCAAAGGTCTTGGAGTAAGAAAGACACAAGATGTGATTAACGTTTCTACCAATTACGGCAGAAAGATTTCCAAAAGCTGGTATCTTTCCGTAGGAGCAGGGCTGCAGTCTCAGTTTACGGTAGGATATGAGGACGGCAATAACCCTGAAGCTAAGAAAATTTCAAATTTTATGGCTCCCGGCTATCTGAACCTCGGGATGGGAATCACATTCAGGCCCAATGACAATGTAAATGTTACCTTACGCCCCAGCAATGCGAGGTGGACTCTTGTTTTAGACAGCGATCTTCAGACAGCAGGAACTTATGGATTAAAAGCCGACAGCGATACTTCCTTACTGCAGTATGGTTTCCTGGGGACAGCGTTGTATAAGTTTAAACTGATGGAGAATATTAACATTACCAATACCGCATCTGTTTTTTCCAACTATCTTGATCATCCTGAAAGACTGGTTCTCGCTTACGGAATGATTTTAAATCTGAAGGTCAATAAATTTATTTCTTCCAACATTACGGTTGACCTTATGTATGATCATAATCAGATTGAAAAAACACAGCTCAAGCAGACCTTGGGTGTTGGATTTTCTTACATTCTGAATAATGGAGTAAAGAGATCCGACAGAAAAGACAGCCAATGGTGGATTAAGAAGTAAGGTTTCCAATACTATTTTTGAGACAAGATATTTTTGAAACTATCTTTATGGTATTCCTATATTTTTTGGTTTGAATCATTTTAGATTTTAATACATTTGTGAATGTCGGACCCAAAGTTTTGACAATATTAATATTTAAACACCAACCAACACAAAATAATCTTTAATTATGATCGTAAAGCCTGAAATTTCATGGACAGACTTTGAAAAAATTGACATAAGATGCGGAACTATTATTTCGGTAGCCGATTTTGAAAAAGCCAGAAATCCGTCTTATCAGCTGGACATAGACTTTGGAGATCTGGGCATTAAAAAATCTTCCGCTCAAACTACATCACTGTATGGGAAAGAAGAATTAATCGGGAAGCAGATTTTAGCAGTTGTTAATTTTCCCAGGAAGCAGATTGCCAACTTTTTCAGTGAATGTCTGGTTTTAGGTTTCTATGGCGAAGACAAAAAAGATGTCACTCTTCTTACCCCTTCTTTACCTGCCAAAAACGGAATGCCGGTAGGATAATATAATAATTACGTTTTCATCATTTTAAATCCGGTCTGTTTGATTAACTGATTATATTCAATTCATAAAAGAAATAAACCATGATACAGCATATCCCTTTAGAAAGAGTCTTATTCCTTGATATAGAAACCGTTCCGGGCTTTGAATCCTGGGAAGACGTATCGGAATCAGAACGAATGCTTTGGGATAAAAAAACGAGATTCCAGAGAAAAGATGAAATTTCTGCAGAAGAATTTTATATGGAAAGAGCAGGCATTATGGCAGAGTTTGGTAAAATCATCTGTATTACGATCGGGATGCTCGAAAAAAATGACACTTTAAAAATAAAAAGTTTCGCAGGCGATGACGAGAAGAAATTATTACTTGAATTCGGTGAAATTTTTAACAGCCAAAGACTTCGGGATGTTATCCTTTGCGCTCATAACGGTAAGGAATTTGATTTTCCATGGATTGCCAGAAGGTTTTTAATCAACGGGATGATGCCTCCGGTTCCGTTTCAGATGTTCGGGAAAAAGCCTTGGGAAATCCCTCATATTGATACCATGGAACTTTGGAAATTCGGGGATTATAAAAGTTTCATTTCATTGGAACTGTTGGCTCACCTTTTCGGTATTCCTACGCCGAAAGATGACATTGACGGCTCAATGGTTTCATCAATTTACTACATAGAGAAAGACTTGCAGAGAATAGTGGATTATTGTGAAAAAGATGTGCTAACTTTGGCAAATATTTTCCGGCGGATGCGTCAGGAAGATTTGTTGAAAAGGTATATCAATTTAGATTAAAAAATGAAATTTACAGACGATCAGATTGCTGACATTGGTGAAGAAATCATCAAAGTCCTTAAAACCGTATATGACCCTGAAATTCCGGTGGATATTTACGAACTGGGATTGGTTTATGATGTTCAGATCTCCGACGATGCGGATGTTAAAATCATAATGACCCTCACTACCCCAAACTGTCCCGTCGCGGAAACGCTTCCCCAGGAAGTTAAAGACAAGGTAGCTGAAGTAGATAACGTAAAAAGCGTTGACCTGGAGCTTACATTCGAGCCCAGCTGGCATAAAGACATGATGAGCGAAGAAGCAAAATTCGAATTGGGAATGCTTTAGATTCATCCGCAAAAATAAAGAGGCTGTCCAAAAAGGGCAGTCTTTTTTATGCGGCTAATTTTTTATAGTTTAAATAATGTTCTGTTTTTTTGC
>NZ_JAKVIP010000036.1:24790-25259 GCF_022601875.1 Chryseobacterium sp. SSA4.19 | reverse complement strand
GTACAGCTGGGCACCAAGCGGCGGAACTGGAGCTACAGCTACAGGTTTAGCAGCGGGAACTTATACTGTAACGGTAAAAGATGCTAACAACTGTACCGTGACAAGAACATTCACGGTAACGCAGCCTGCAAGTGCCGTAAGCGGAACAACAGTAGTAACCAACGTAGCTTGTAACGGTGCTTCCAACGGAGCAATCAACCTTACACCTGCTGGTGGAACAGCACCTTATACCTTCAACTGGGGTGGCGGAGTAACCACAGAAGACAGAACTGGATTAGCTGCCGGAACGTATACAGTAGTAATTACTGATGCGAACGGATGTACAGCAACGGTAAATGCAACGGTAACGCAGCCTGCAAGTGCCGTAAGCGGAACAACAGTAGTAACCAACATAGCTTGTAACGGTGCTTCCAACGGAGCAATCAACCTTACACCTGCTGGCGGAACAGCACCTTACACCTTCAACTGG
>NZ_JAKVIP010000036.1:0-24690 GCF_022601875.1 Chryseobacterium sp. SSA4.19 | reverse complement strand
TTAGCTGCCGGAACGTATACGGTAGTAATTACTGATGCCAACGGATGTACAGCAACTGTTAATGCAACGGTAACGCAGCCTGCCAGTGCCGTAAGCGGAACAACAGTAGTAACCAATGTAGCTTGTAACGGTGCTTCCAACGGAGCAATCAACCTTACACCTGCTGGCGGAACAGCACCTTACACCTTCAACTGGGGTGGTGGAGTGACCACAGAAGACAGAACCGGATTAGCTGCCGGAACGTATACGGTAGTAATTACTGATGCCAACGGATGTACAGCAACTGTTAATGCAACGGTAACGCAACCTGCCAGTGCAGTAAGCGGAACAACAGTAGTAACCAACGTAGCTTGTAACGGTGCTTCTAATGGAGCAATTAACCTTACACCTGCTGGTGGAACAGCACCTTACACTTTCAATTGGGGTGGTGGAGTGACCACAGAAGACAGAACTGGATTAGCAGCCGGAACGTATACAGTAGTAATTACTGATGCCAATGGATGTACAGCAACTGTTAATGCAACGGTAACGCAGCCTGCAAGTGCCGTAAGCGGAACAACGGTAGTAACCAATGTAGCTTGTAACGGTGCTTCTAATGGAGCAATCAACCTTACACCAGCTGGTGGAACAGCCCCTTACACCTTCAACTGGGGTGGCGGAGTAACCACAGAAGACAGAACAGGCTTAGCTGCGGGAACATATACGGTAATTATTACTGATGCTAACGGATGTACAGCAACTGTAAATGCAACGGTAACGCAGCCTACGGCTATGAATGCAACAACTTCCCAGACAAATATCGCATGTAATGGCGGATCTACAGGAATCGCAACGATCAATATTGCCGGAGGAACAGCTCCTTATACCTATTCATGGTCTCCATCAGGAGGTACGGCTGCAACAGCAACAGGTTTAGCAGCGGGAACTTATACTGTAACGGTAACGGATGCCAATGGATGTACGTTAACCAGAACATTCACTATTACCCAGCCAACGGCTATCTTGACTACAGGTTCACAAACCAATGTGGCTTGTAACGGAGGCTCCAACGGCTCTGCTACAGTAACAGCATCCGGCGGAACAGGTCCTTACACGTACAGCTGGGCACCGAGCGGCGGAACTGCAGCAACAGCTACAGGTTTAGCAGCGGGAACTTATACTGTAACGGTAAAAGATGCTAACAACTGTACCGTGACAAGAACATTCACGGTAACGCAGCCTGCAAGCGCAGTAAGCGGAACAACGGTAGTAACCAATGTAGCTTGCAACGGTGCTTCTAATGGATCGATTAATTTGACACCTGCTGGTGGAACAGCCCCTTACACCTTCAACTGGGGTGGCGGAGTAACCACAGAGGACAGAACCGGGTTAGCTGCGGGAACATATACGGTAGTAATTACTGATGCGAACGGATGTACAGCAACGGTAAATGCAACGGTAACGCAGCCTGCAAGTGCCGTAAGCGGAACAACAGTAGTAACCAACGTAGCTTGTAACGGTGCTTCTAATGGAGCAATTAACCTTACACCAGCTGGTGGAACAGCACCTTACACCTTCAACTGGGGTGGTGGAGTGACCACAGAGGACAGAACCGGGTTAGCTGCCGGAACGTATACAGTAGTAATTACTGATGCCAACGGATGTACAGCAACCGTAAATGCAACGGTAACGCAACCTACAGCAATGGCAGCAACTGTTTCTCAGGTAAATGTAGCGTGTAACGGAGGATCTACCGGAAGTGCAACCATAACGGTAACAGGAGGAACAGCTCCTTATACCTATTCATGGTCTCCATCAGGAGGTACGGCTGCAACAGCTACCGGATTATCCGCAGGAACATATACGGTAACCGTTACGGATGCCAATGGATGTACACTGACAAGAAATGTTACCATTACTCAATCGAGCGTGGTTGGGGCGCCTACAGGAGCTGCAGTTCAAAGTTTCAACACTGGAGATACACTTAGTGTATTAGTAGTAAATGGACAGAATATCAAATGGTATGCATCTGCTTCAGATGCTTCAAACCACACAGGTAGTTTGCCATTGAATACTGTTCTGGTAAACAACACCACCTATTATGCTACACAGACATCCGGTGGTTGTGAATCTACAGCATCCTTAGCTGTTTTAGTAAACAATACTACCTTAAGTGTTGGTAATGCAGTTAAGTCTTCTTCAGACATGCAGATTTATCCTAATCCTGTGAGGGAAATTCTTAATGTAAGTGGAAAAGAGGAAATTGTTAAATTAGTAATTTTCTCTGCAGATGGAAGAAAGGCTATGGAAAAAGTACTTTCGAACGGAGAAAGAAATATTAATGTAAGTTCACTTGCTCAAGGGGTTTACCTGATCCAGGTATTTACCAAAAATGCAGTCCAAACGTTTAAATTTATTAAGAAGTAAAGTTTAAACTTTTAATAAGGAGCCGACAGCAATTTGCTGTCGGCTTTTTTTTGATATGATGAAGCTACTGTTTAATTTTCAGTATCAATAAAATCAGCTGAAATTTAAAATTCAATATCAAGGGTTTACAATGAATAATACTATAAAGTATACAGGAATGTAAATAATTGCTATTGATGTCCCAACATAAACAATTTTTGGAAGTAAATGGTAAAAAGAGAAAATCCATATCTCCATTAAATTGAAGAAGTTTTTTCAAGTTTAGCACTTCGTAGAAAGATCAAATTCAAAATGAGCCGGCATCTTAATTTTAAAAAGAAAACAAGTATTTATACTGAAATAAATTAGATTATTTTCATTTAAATTTGGCTCTTAAACGGACTGATCATAACTATTGGGAAAAAGGAATTTTATATTAATAATTATGATTTAAAGTTCAGAAAGAAATAAAAAATTAAATATATTATTTCCACTATCTTTCAACATTACGAATAGTATAAAAATTAATAATCATGGAGTCCAGAAACCATCACAAAACGGGGCGTATACCGAAAAGCCAGATGAGTAGGGAATTAAAAACAATTACATTATGGCCCAGTTTCAATTAGGAATTTCCTTAACTTTTTTGAAAAGAGATTTAGCATTAGTTGCCCAAAGTACAGAAAAAGTAGCGACAGACGGAAAAAAGATTACGATTAAAGAATATCTGCTCGTTCCTACAAAAGTTTCATCGGAAGATTATGTAACATATAAAGATTTAAAAGAAGACTTTACTAAAATTTTCGGGAGTGATTCTGGTGATGCTACACAAAAAATTGAAAATCAGTTAAAACAAAACAGTTCAGATACAACTTTTGACATCAATAAAATTCATTTTTACCTGAAGACAGCTTATTTATATAAAAAAACATACTATACAGAAAAAACGGACACTGATCCGGCAAAATCAACTATTGTAGAGTGTGATGAAACCGGAAAGCCTCTGGCAGATGGAAAAAAATCAAAGTGGGACTATGCTCTTTCAATCAGCATCGACAGCAAAGAATTCTTTTCAGAATTTAGTACCATGTCTATCAATTCCGTTAATTTTTCCATCTGGAATACGGACCGCAATGTCGTGAAAAAAATGATGACTTTAGGATCGACGGATGATATCTTTAAGCAGTTAGAAGAATCCAGCAAATAAATATGCCCAATATATTTCCCCTCCGGATCAATGCTTTATATCTTGAATCGCCTGAACAGGTGATTGGTCAGGATATCCGTTTTGAAAATGTGCCGTGGATGAATACGGAGCGTGATGTCTTCGAAAATCCGAATGTGCCTTTGGAAACGAATTCTATTATCCCGAGACCTTTTTCGTGGGATAATGGCATTTATCTGGATGAGGGTGTTCATCTGCATTTTGTCCTGCCCGCTTATTTCAAAAAATTTGACGATCGGGGAAACCTGCCTAAAGCCCCGAACCGCTGGTATATAAAAAGACAAAGAGACGCTAAAGAATGGATTATTGAAAGTGACTACATCTGGAATGTCAACGATCCGAAACTAAATAAAAATACAACGTGTACCTATATTCAGGAAGGACAGGATCAATTCAGCTTTATCTATACCGGAAGGAAATACAGGCTAGAAGACTGGTTGCATACATCGAATACCAGAGACCAATATTTAAAAAACCTCACGGCACTGGGCTGGGGAAGCTTTTCATTTGATATCCACTATCCGAATTGCAGAAGCATGTTCGGCTTTTATGATGAGGAGGGAGTTGAAGAAGATGCTTACACGGTAATGGGCTGGGTGGAAGATCCCGGAAATGCGGTTACCGGTGAATATATCGTAGCCGGAAAATTCCAGTTAAGACCGGAAACGACAGTAGAAAATGACGAATCATTTGATATTGCCATCGCCAATACTCTGCCGGAAACGCTTTCCGCATTGATTATCAATGCAAATAATCCTGATCTGTCCAAGCTTGATTTGCAAAAACAGGAAGAGCAGATGGCTTCGATGATCCATTTTGATGAACTGAAAGATTTAAACCTGGACTGGATTTCGAGGCTGAGACATAAACAGCATGAGCAGCAGTTTCATAAAACATCCGGTACTACAAAATATATCCTCAATATTGTGCACGGCGACGATGAGGACTTCATCAAGGAATATGATTTTGATATTAACCTGCTGGATTTCGAATTCAGTAAAGAGGTTGATAATCTGTACCGGAATATACAGGAAACATTAAACAACCTGGATCAATCGGAATTATCCGGTGAAGCCATTCTCGCTATCTGGAACGGCATCAGCTTTCCGGAACTTACCCGCATTTCCTATAATGAATCTCTGGAAGAAGAGCTGGAGGCCATCAACAGGATCATGAATAACGGTGAACTGGATACTTTCAGGCTGCATGCTAAAATTGAAAGCCTGTACCTGCACTGGTCGACCTACCTGAGTGCTTTATTTTTAACCAAAGATAAAAACATCAATAAGGTTAAAGACGATCTCAGACTCCTGATATCCCAGATTCATATTTTAAAGGAAAAGCTTAAAAAAAACGAACGCAGGGTTGCTAATCTCCAGGTTTCGTTTGAAAGGAAAATATCCGGTTACTATATTAAGTACTGTGATTATGCTATCATCCGGTTTCTGATGAAAGCAAAAAATGCAGGTGATGTCATTGACAGGGAAGAATTTAAAACACTGCTGGATCAGAGGTATAAAACGAAAATTGCATTATCGAAAAAAAGCAGGACCGATTACTTCAGTGCGTTGCCGCCAAGCATCATCATTTCTTCCGCGAAAAAGAATACGGTATTTAACCTGTTTACCAATCCGTCGGAGCTGCCTGAGTCAAAACCTGATCTTTTATTTGATTCAAAGCAAAAGGACACCTATAAAAACATATTGAATGAAATTTCTGATTTTCAGGAAATTAATGTGAACGTCTGGCATACGTACAAAGTAGAATGGGAAAGTTCGTTTTTACCAAAAAAAGAAGGCCACTACCTGGCAGCGGATAAAAAATTCAGTGAAAATTTTTTACGCGACTCTTATATTTTAGATGAACTTAATGCCGATTTAATCAAAGAATACCGGCTAAATGACCTGTCGTACATGCCAAATCCCAATACCTATTACGGGCAATCTTTTGTCAGCAATACGGTGCAGGAATATGTAAAAGAAAAGCTGGAAAAAAATCTAAACAGGATCGACGAAGCAGAAAATGCACAACTGATCGGTCAAATGAAGGGCTTTTTGCACAAACTGGAAGATACTTCTTTATTTGAATTAACGCTTTCCGACTTCAATAATCTGATGCTGCAGCGAAGCAATGGCTTGTCGGTTTTACCGCTGATTCCCAACGGATTTGAAGATCATAAAGAAATAGCCAACAATATTGAAAGCTTATGTAGAGAATACTTTAACAGCTTAAATCTTTTAACTCCCAACAGGTTATCAATTTTTAACCCGTTCAGAAACGGAGCTTTTAAAATAGGCCGGCTCAGGATTATCGATTCATTTGGAAGGGATCAACTGATAAAGCCTGAGAAAATTTTAACGACCCACGTACAGAAAATCGAAAACAAAGACCAATGGGTCATGCTGCCACCCAGATATCTGCAGTCCGCCGCCCTCAGTACGAGATTTACCGGTACGCTTACCGATAAAAAGAAATCTCCGGTACTCGGCTGGATGGTCCCGGTATACCTGAACCAGCGTATCGAGTTTTTTGATGCACACGGCAAACATTTGGGTGCCATAGATACCGAAGGCCAATGGGAATCTTCGCCTTTTGATGCAGATCTCGCTCAGGCAAATACAGGATACAGATCGGTAGTGAAGAATTCGCATCTTAAAAGGATTATCCACTGGATGATTGAGCGCATCTGCAAATCGGATAAAAAAGACCTGTTCATTAAGGAACTCCAAAAAACGATGGAGCATACGTCTCCTGAAGACACTGCCAATCCCTCGCTGCTGGAAACCATATCTTCCGTACCCATAGCCATCACCCTGGTCAATATTAATTTATTCACCAAAGGCGAGGCGCTCTATGACATTAATTATTCGAAGAATATCAGCATTAATACCTACGACAATCAGAGGAAGTATGATAAAGTGAAAATTCCGATGTCGATCGGAGATCTGAATCAGTACAATGACGGTGTACTGGCCTACTGGCATTATAATCTTAAAGACGAAGACAGAGAATCCGATGACCGGTTAGGCCTGAAATACCTGGAAAGTAAGATTTATTTTAATAATGATGTCCATAAAAAGATCGAAAATCAGTCTTATTCCCTGAAAGATTTCCTGAAAGAAAACCCTATTGACGGAAGAGAAAAATGGAATGCATTGGAAAGTAAGGCACTCATCAGCTCTTCCATCAATTATAAATCTCAGGATAAGGAAAGCCATCTGGCGTTGAATGAAACTTTAAATGCCTGCCAGAGATATGTTCTGATGCATCCGAAAGGCAATTTAAATGTCAAAACCGGAATTCTGCCGGAGAAATCTATCAGGCTCCCTTACCATCGAATCAAAAATGCTTTAAAAAGGATTGAGCTGACTTTGCTGACGGCTCCCGTTTTAACACCCAAAGAAAACCTTCAGCTGTCACTGGTTAAAGACAGCCGTTACGAGTGGTCATGGATCGAACTCGGAAAGAAAACTAAAAAACAACCTTTATCGACGGAAAACCCACCGCTAAAAAACCGAATTACCCAAAACCTCGCGATCGATTTTAATAAGAATCCGGGGACTGAAAGCGATGTACAGGCTTTATTGACGGATTTGGAAAGCGACGGTCTTCTGGTCAATGAATTGTCAGCATTTTTTCCCGGTGAAAAAATGTACTTCATCAAAAAAGATGAATTTGAAAGGCAAAATGAAACGGTGCGCGATGCCATCAGATCCGGATTTATTAATGACGCGGTGACCGGCCGTATCTTTAAAGAAGAGCGTGTAAAATCTCAAAAAGTAGCATTTGATTTTAATAATTTTAAAACTAAAAGATATACAGCGCTCAAAGAATTTCTTATCAAAGAAGGCTATGTCATTCCATCTGAAACCAACCTGCTGAACAGCGAAGTCTTCTTCATCAACTTTAGCAAAATAAACGAATTACAATCGAAAAATGAATCTGCTTTGGATGATTCCGAAAAAGAGGTCATGAGTCTGTTGGCATTAAAGACTTCCAATAAAATAATTGATCTTAAACAATTGTCTGGTAAATTATATGCTTTCAGAACCGGCAATGCTTCCCTGCTGATCAGCGAAGGGTTTAAGCGGTCTCTGATGAATAAAAAAATCATTCACCAGGATGCTTTTTATCCTGATGAGCAGATCTATTTTATCAATGTGGGCGAATTGGAAAAGGTTAAACTCAAAGAGCAGCCGGACGAATATGAAAAAATGCTGCTGAAAATGGTTGACGAAAAATCAAATGCCATTCTGCAGATCACTGATTTTAATACGAACTCCGGGGCTATTCCAAAACTTGTTTTAAAAGAAGGATGGCTATCCATAAAATCGACTAAATTTTAAACATTATGGCAAAATTATCTTATTATTTTCCGCTGGATAATCTTGTGAATAACGAAATTATCAACAATTATAAAAGTCAGGTTCAGGCGATTGTCGAAAACAGTAATCCGGAGGTAGATTTTGATGAAGAAAAAGGTTCTTACCTCAATTTCAAAGACAACGGTAAACTGGAGCTGACTTTCAAAAAAACAGTCAGCAAAGCCGGAACTTTAATTAATTTCTTTTTTAATTACGACAAAAAAAATAACAACGGCGCGATCAGCCTCATAGCGGTTGGGGAGAAAATACTGAGCGTCATCAAATCGAATAGCAGAAATGCGATCTCTTTTAAAAACAGCATTAAAACAAATGATGAAGACTTTAGAATCAGGGAAAATCACTGGTTCAACGGCTCTCTGTACTTTAATGATGCCGGCGGCCTGGATCTTTATATGACCGATGAAAATTTTTTACTGTACAGAAAAGCCCTGATCTCAGTGGATAATTCAACTGAAGATCTGAATATAAACATCGGGGGAAATAACGAAGGCGATCAGCTCCGGATTGCCGATCTGTCGATTTATGGAGAGGTAGCAAAAGATGAAGTGGAAAATATCATCAACAAAACCATAGCGCAGCGTCTTACCCTTTTGTCGAAATCTACTTTAATCGACACGGTGACCTTTAAGCTTACCAACAGTGCGGAATATGATAAATTAGTCATTGAAAATGTGCAGCAGCCTTTGTCTTTCGAATTTTCCCCCGGCGATATGATGTTGGAACAGTCGGATCAATGCGTGGCTAAACTTAAAGCAAAAAAAGGATTTTTTAAATATAAGGGTGCGGAAAGCAGCGAGACCACAGATTCCGAAGAATTTTCTATTTCATTTGATGTAAAAAATCAGCAGGCAGGTAACAATTTAACGGCCGTACTGGAAGGGTTGTCCATTATCAATGGCCTCAATCAGGAAAGGGTGCTGGTTCAGCTCGAAATTTATAATGTGACCCTTACAAAAGACGATTTTTCTAAAACCTATACCCAATCCCAGCCTCTTATCATCGACAGAGTGTTTGAATTAGTGGATCTGCAGGGCGCAAAACAAAGTCCGTTCGATGTTTTTATCCTGGGAAATGATACCCTGTACAACGGTGCGGGCAGTGAAACACAGACGATCAGGATTTTAATAAACAATACGACTGATGAAGACCTGAAATTTTCAGACAGCAGCGGTTTCAGGATCAGCGGTAATTTCCGGACGATCCTGGAAAACGATGTACAGCAGGCTTCTGATATGACGCTTAAAGAATTTCAGTCTTTCCGGGATATTGCCACCAGACCTAAGTCAGCCGATAATGATTTCTTATGTTTCCAGGATGAATATGTGCTTGCGAAAAGAGAATCTGTCGTTTTTGAGATTTCCGGATTAAAGGCCAGGCAGCCGACCCCAGCCAATCCATCCGGCGCTTATCCTTTCTACCTGGAATACAGGCATATTTCTGGTTACCGGGACGGAAAAGTCAGGTTCTTTCTAAAAACAGGGAAAATTTTCTATTCACTTTAAGCATTAAAAATATGTCAGAAACACTACACATACATGAATTCGAGGCGAACGAGGGGAAAATCGAAAAGCTTACTGCCGGAAATGCCGCCATCAATACTTTAGATTCACAAAATGCTGTGATCAATGCATTAACGGCCGATATGATCAGGCTTAAAAACCAAATCGAAATCCTGGGCAGTGAATTGACGATCGTAAAGGACTCGAATGAAATCATGAAAATGAGTGCCGAAAAAACGGAGATCAAAAACAATCTGTTTGTTAAAAACGAGCAGGTTTCTTTACCGGTAGGCACAGTGGTCGCTTTTGCCGGGAAAACTATTCCTGAAGGATGGCTGGCTTGTGATGGAAAAAGTATTCCGGAAAAGTATCCTGAAGCGCGTGATATTATCGGAAGCAATACGCCTAATTTAATTAAAAAATATATTATGGGTAACGATAAAAATGACTTTACAGCATTCGGGACCGATAAGATTATCATAAAAAATGAAAATATTAAGGAAGATCATTTGCAGGTTTATTTTAATTTATATAAATGGAAGGCCGGCAGAGGAGGATCTGATGAAAGCATTACCTATCTTACTTCAGCTGTTTCCGGAAGTACGGGTTCTTCTTACTACGAAGATTTTAAAGGGATGATCCGGGATTCCTATACCAGGATCGGCTACCCAACCCCGACACCCATTGAAATTCTTCCTCCGAGTGTAAAAATGGTGTATATCATTAAGGTTAAATAGTATAGCATGGTGTATTTCAATCACCGATAAGAAGCTTTTTTTCCTTACCTGTTAACGAGTTTAAAAAATCAACAGATGCCAAAAACCAATATCCAGCTCGAGCTCGACGTCACGATAAAAGAAGTTGACCTTAAGATTACCGGGAATGTCACCAGGCTAGAGGATGATATTTCCGTAACATGGCTTGTCGGCCGTCTGCCCGATGTTCCGAAGAATATTTCTAAACTTCTGGAAGATGAAGGTGACGTTAAAGATCTCATCATTCCATTTATCCCGGATGAGCTGAATTTCGGTATTTATAAAGTCTCTGATGATAAAGAAAGCCTGACTGCTGTTCAGCTGGGAGCACGGTATTCAAAACTTAAGCTGAAAGGTATTTTTTCTGATGAATTCAAACTGTTTTCGGTAGCCATCGCCGAACGGATCAGCTTTGAGAAAATGCCTTTGGTGGGAGAATATCTTAAGGATTATTCCATTGCCGCGATAGAGCTGGTGTACCTGTCGGAAAAGGAAAAGCCTTCAGCTAACGAAAAAATCAAATTAGTTAATGCTTCAAAGAAAAACTTTGTCGATCAAAAGATCTGGCTTAACAAAGAAAAACTCTCTCTTTCAGCAGGATTTAATGCAGGAATGATACTCCGTGATGGAAACGGGGAACAGAAAATCACCTTTCCCGGTTTTGATTTGAAGGGCATAAAAGTTTCGGATCTACCGGTACCTGCTCCGGATTCAGGAAAAAAAGAAAATCAGAAGACAGGCGGGAATATTCAGAATGAAAAGGCTGGGAAAAAGGCATTGGTCAAAATCAATGAGGTAAAACCATCCATTGAAAAAAATATAATCAGTATTGCCATATCGGCAGATTTTAATGTAGGACCCTTCGGATTACAGCTTGTCGGTTTGGGCATTCAGGTGCCGTTTACGGTCTTTCAGAATTTCAGCGTTGAAAAATTATGGAAAGAAATTCAGTTTACCCTAAAAGGACTGGCGATCATGTACGATACGCCGGGATTCTCGATAGCCGGAGCATTCTTAAGGGAAACAAACAACGGAAATGAAGAATACAACGGTTTGCTCACTTTCAGGCTCGGGAAAATTGAAATTTTAGCCATCGGCTCTTATATTAAAACCCCCACATATTCTTCCCTTTTTGCCTTCGGGTATTTAGGGATTCCGATTCCTGTGGATCCTGCATTTTATATCCACGGATTTGCATTGGGATTTGGCCTGAACCGGAATTTTGTCATGCCCGGCATCACCGAAATCCCGGAGTTTCCGCTGGTTAAAATCGTTCATCAGGGTGGCTTAAAGCCGGGCGATTCCATTAAAAAGATCTTTAATGATTTAAATCGTTACCTCCCGGCCAGTGAGAATACGTATGTGATCGTGGCAGGAATTAAATTCGATTCCTATAAAATGATTTTTACCACCGGCATACTGGCTATTGCTTTTGGAAATAAAACCTCAATAAATCTCCTGGGCCTGTCGACGATGAAGATGGAAGGGGTCTACAACTTTGAGTTTGCCTTTTCCATGCGCGCCGATCTGGATGAAGGAACCTTTCTGGCAAGAGGCCGGCTGACGGACAACACCTACGTATTGTTGCCCCAGCTGAAATTAACGGGCGGTTTTGCGTTAGGAATGTGGCTGAAGGGAGATGCTGCCGGCGATTTTGTCTTTACCCTCGGCGGCTATCACCCCGACTTCAAAGTGCCCGGACATTACCCGGAAAACACTCCGCGGTTAGGATATAACTTTAGCTTAGGTTCTGTTAAGTTTTATGGGAAAGCTTATTTTGCCTTAACGCCAAGCTGTATCATGGCTGGTGTGGCGGGCGGTTTGAGCCTGGTACTGGACGGCCGTATCGTTTATGCCGAAATCGGTGTTCTTTTCAGTGCCGATTTTATCATCTCATGGAAGCCTTTCTGTTATAAAGCCGAGGTACACGTACAGATTTATGCCAAAATAGTCGTGGATGTATGGCTGTTCAGCATCAACCAGTCTTTCAGCCTTACCGCTAAACTGCAGCTGGAAGGTCCTGATTTCAGAGGTCTGGCGACTTTTAAAGTGGCCGGTTACGAATTGGAGCTAAAATTCGGGAACCATCACAAGCCTGTCGATAAAACATTAACGAAGGAAGAATTCATCTCGGCTTTTTTACCCGATGTGGCCAGGATACTTACCTGTAATATCACCTCCGGAATCATCAAAAAAATAAAGAATACCGATGGAACCGAGTCGGTAATCGTTAATCCGAAAACTTTTGCCTTAGAAATCTATTCGGAGATTCCGATCACCGGAATCGAAGCAGATCGGTTGAGTACCGGGGAATTTAATCCTCAAAATATTTATCCGGTGTATACCGCATCGGGTCTGCTGGAAAATAAGCTTCATTTATCGTTGAACGGTGCCGGGAACCATTTTTCCTCGTTTACAGGTTCTCCCATTTTAAAATCGGTTCCCAGATCAATCTGGAATCGTACGAATACGCCTCCGGATAACCAAAGTGCATTATCGGACCCTAAACTCCTGAAAGATATCTGTAAAGGCATCCGGCTGGAATTTTCAAAAATAGAAACTGAAATAAATCCGGTAACGGTTTCTTTATATGACACCTGCGTTAAAAATTACGAGGATGGTTTTACCGCTGCTGAGATAAAACAAAAGAACAACCCGGTAAAACTGAACGACAGCATCATGGGGATTTTAGAAATCCTGGATGAAGATGAAATAGACTATTCCGACCTGAAAAATGATACTGAAGTGTACAAATACAAGAAAAAATCCCTGGGAACCTATCAAATCGCTTAAAAAAAATGGTACATCAAGAAATAGGCATTGCTCCGTTGCATATCCCCACCGTTGCCGCGGGAAAATACGAGATGAAAACGGGGCTGCAAAACAACCTTTCCCCTGTGCCGGATCAGGAGACCGTTTTTTATGTGTCCGGTTATACACATACGATTCCTCAAAATGAAATACTGGCCGTCTATCCGCCGGCGGAACATACGGGTGACTTTGCCGGTACTTTTCCGCATATACAGTTCAGAAGGAGCACTTTGCCCTGGGAGTTCGACTGCCGGGTACAAGGGGAGCGGGCGCCCTATATTTTCCTGGCTTTGCTCAGGGAAGATGAATTGGCGTCCGGAGCATTTGAAATTGTGGAGACCAATACGAATCAATTAAGAGATTCGTTGGAAGATGCCAATGAACCTAAGCCGTTGAAAATCCTCCATTCGCTGAAATACAACCATGGAATTTTGCCTCCGGCAGAGCTTTTGTCACAATTGGCTCACGTCCGGGTTCAGGAACATCACGAACTGAAAGACCTGAATCTTTCCAAAGAAACAAGCATCGTGATCGCTCACCGGATGGTGGAACCTGAAACAAAATACAGGGCTTTGCTTTGCTATTATTCTGCGAAGGTTATTATTAAAGAAAAAGGTCAGTACCAGCTTAATAATTCCGGCGGGAGGAACGAATATCCGGGTACCAATACCTGTGTGGTTTTGTCCGAATGGTCTTTCGAAAGCATCAGTGCCGGTTTATACCAGATCGATACCGGCAGGCTGAAAAATCATCCGGATTTCAGCAGGTTTCAAAATGACCTGGAAGACTCGGAGGTTTTAAACCTGGAAGAATTGAAGACAAAGGTAAATCCTGAACTTCTTAAGCTGATCTCCAGCAATGAGACCTATCTGAAAGCACGTGAACAAAGATGGGATAAATTGCCGGAACTAAGGTCTGCTCATGATTTTGAGCTTACGGAAGAAGCGCATTTTCAGGAAGGAAATAATTTTATCCTCGAATATTTAAGATATAATGGTAAAAACTTAAAAGGGTATCTCTACGATTTAAATCTTCAACCTTTTAAAACAAAAATAAACCTTGATAACAAGGCCGTCAATAAGTTGGTGGATGTCGCCAAGGTACCGCTCGAGCACCAGCTGAAAGCCGGCGGCAAAATCGTGTCCTGGTACCAGGGCCCTTTTACCAGCTGGAACTACTCCTTCGATCTCCGTGAGATGCTGAACGGTAAAGGATGGAAAGATATTCCCGATCATCAGGATTATCTGAACCTTTTTAATGACGATACGAAGATGTATGATATGACCTACCCGGCAGCCTGGCAGCTGGGACGGCTGATGATCATGAATGACCACAAAGTCCTCCAGGAGCTGAAAAAATGGAAAAGCGAACTGGAAGTATACCACCTGGTGCAGGAACAGAACCGCTACAGCCATCTTCCGAATCTGGCAACACAGCCTCCTGTTCTGCCGGACTTGCTGGCAGACTATGTTGCAGAAATGATGAGGTTCAGAAATTTTCCCGTGTATTATCTCCTTCCGCATGCGGATTTAAGCACCGAAGAAAGCATTAAATACTTTAAAATTGACAATTCCTGGATTCTGGCTTTCCTGTACGGGATTTTCAGTGCCGGACCAAAACTCGGCATCCGGGATTTTGAAGACTATATTTTAAAGAATAAAAAGCTTCATCCAATATTCGATTATACGAAACCTTATTACGGAATCCTTCTTCAGTCCCAAGCCATTAAAAACTGGCCGCATCTCGTGGTGGAGTTGAACGGAAATACTGATTTCCATTACATAACCGCTATCAATGATACCATGCGTCTGTACATCACCGGCGAGAAATTTTCCGATATCCGGATCTATCTCAAAAATGAAAATGCCCACTTCGGACAAGATTACAGTCCACAGACCGGGAAATTCATTAAACCGGCCGACGATAGTGTGAAATTGGCGAATGAATATCTGTTCAGGCAGCCTAAAGTATGTTTTAAACTTAGCGGAAGATAGGTGGAAGAAAGGAATGTCTTGACCCGATGTACTTTGCATTTTATTTCAAACAGGGTTGTTTGTGAATGTCTGTCAATTGTATTTAGATTCAAAAAAACAAATTTCTCTACTTTTGAGTGTGCCTAAGACAGGGAAGATTACAGTGTCTTTTTTAATAATGAACTAAAAAGATATTCAAATAAATCCGTCTCAATTTTTAGTTGTGAGACGGATTCTTTTTTATTTATCTGCCACACGATAAAATCGTGCGAGAGCGAGGGGGAGAAAAATCCCTTATTCGCTTTTACTACAGTCGCTCTCCATAAAAATATGAGCTTTATTAAAATCTGGAATGAATTTTTTATCTACGAAGTAGAGTATTCTTTCATCAATTGTTGATTGTCTACCTTTCTGTAGATTAGAGATATCTTGATTTGTCTCTTCGAAAAAAGAATCGAAAAAGTTAATAATTTGCTTATCTTTTTCTTCACCCAAATCATAGATTATTAAAGAACCTTTATAATGATAAGTCTTAATTCTGTTAGAGAGATTATCATTGTAATTCATTTTTGCAAGACCGAATAGGTATTGATTGTTACACTTTTTAATTAAGCTTATTTCAAAAAAAGCGAACTCTTTTTCAGCAATTATTTTTTCTACATAATTATAAAATTCCTTCTTTTGGTGAGTCTGAGCAGAACATCCAAAATTCAATAAAAGAATATATAATAAGATAACTAGTTTAATCTTTTTTAAATTTTCCTTCATAAGCTTTAATTATTTGTGTGCTATTATATATAATAGTTGTATTGTGTGCTGGCACATAAATAAAGTTAACTGCATTAGGCATAGTTTCTGCAGAAACTCTATCTCCACTATTTTTTTTACTTAAAACCTTAGAAGTATAACCATTCTCCTTAAACGGAAACTGTGACATCCGAAAGCCACTAGGGTTTAAAGGACCTGAAATTTGGTCAGGACTCCATGTACCAGGATGCAAATGCCCTTGCAATTTAACATTATTTCCATCATAGACAGGAGTTGTAATTGCTTCCTTATTAGATGTATATACAGCAGTATTATCTTTACCATTTACTTCAGCTGTTTGTATACCAAATTCAACATTTACATCTCCTGATTTCATCCAATCACCTACCTTATTAAAATAATCCATACCTTTTGCTTCATCTCCCTTAAAGTCCAAATATGTATCCCCCGTTGTTGAATATTGGTGAGTATTCTCTTTTATAAAGCCTTTCCCTCCAACTTCAAATCCCCCATCATTCTCAGTCTTGAGATTACCACTACTATCAAAATTCTTTTCAGTATAAATCACATCCGTTTTAGATTCAGCCATCCATGTAAGATTGCCACTTTTATCCATTTTGTATATATCTTTTGCTTCCCTTCCATCGGGATCAACGAAACGCATTGGATTATTAAATGCATAGTTGTATGGACTATGACGAGTCATTTTCTCCGCCAGCGGATCCACCACGCCCCATCTCCCGATATCCGGCATATAAAACCTTGCTCCGTAGTCGTACATACCCATCTCCTGGAGTTCTTTACCGTTGTACTTATAGTTCTGGTAGGCTCCCAGCATACTTTTCATTCCTCCGATATGGTTCATTCCAAAAGCATAATAATTATTCGTATCTGTGATCTCAAGAGCACCGTGGCTGTTTTTACCATAGCTCACCCTTGCATTTCCAAGATGGTCCCTGTACTGGTAAATATAGCGGTTTTCGGTGAAACTGTAAAACCCTTCTGCGGTAGGTACAAAATCCAGCTGCCACCCCAGGGATACGGGAGTCGGAATAATAACGGGATCTTTGAAGGCCTCCTGCTCATAAGCCACGCTGGTCCTGCACCAGGCACAGGGCTGAACCGTCTCTGAGAAACTGTACTGAAAACCATCCAGATAATCCGTGTATTTATATGAGGTAGCCTGGCCTCTTCCTCCACCGCTGCTGTTTGTTTTGCGGACTTTAGTACCATCAGCGCGGTATAAATAACTTAAACCGAAGTTCACAGGATTTCCTGACAATGGATTAACCTGTGAAATGCCAAAAACATCCGGAAGATTTAAATGGTTATACGTGATGCCCTGAATTCCTTTATCCTGCATTGTGATCATGTTTCCATTCAGATCATAGTCTATCGGATTGTTCCCGCCTTCGTAACCTGTACTGTTAGGGACATTCTCAACAATTTTCGTAAGGCGGTTTCCTATATACTGATACTCCAGGTCATCTATCAAAGTTTGTGTAATTCCTGATACCTGAACAGCTGTACGTTTAAGGCTCAGGATATTCCCGTTCACATCATAGGTCAGGTATTCATCAAAATAATGGATGGTTCCGGTGGTCGGTTCTTTTTAGAACGCATTTTTAACCGGTTCAGAGGATTATATTCATAATTATACCTTTTTAAGAGGTTTTCTGAACCGTTGTTCCAGTCACTTCTGCAATATTCCCGGTGAATCTTTCCGAAGCAATATCTGAAGAGAGTGTGAAAACAGACTCTCCTGTAAATACTTTGGAACATATCGCAAAAGTTTTGGGAATAACACTTGCAGAACTCTTTGCTTCTACCCATGAGCTCAAAAAAATTAATTCCCTCGATAAATCGCTAATGGGAAAAGTAGCACTCATGAAAAGTCTTTCGCCCGAAGAAAAACAAACCATCTACACAATGCTCGACGCTTTTATAGTTAAACGTAAACTCAAAGATGCACTTTCTAATGTGCTAAAGATGTAAAATAAACAAAGCCAAATCAAACGAGTTGGATTTGTTTATGGTTATCAATCACGGATTATACACTTGCGACATCGGAACATATACAATTGATAATCAATTAATTAAATTAAAAAATCTATAATACCTAAAAAGAAAAATTCGAAAGAAAAATCTTCCGACCATGACTAAAAAGAGTGGTGGTTTTTTATTTTTACCTCTGGGTTTCACCCATTCCATCAGAAGCGTAACCTTCTAATATATTTATACCTAAACGGATCACTCCTTTTTTGTAAATATTATAATGTCCTTGCTTCTTAATATATAAACTATCATTTTTTTGCTTTTCTTCTAAATAATTAATAATCTTAACTTTTGTAGGATCATTATTAACTATTTTACAATTTTCACCCCCTAAAAACAGAACATACTTAGAATTTTTATCATTCCATATAAAATCTACACTGGCTGTATTTTTTGTTTCAATATAATTATCATTTGGTTTTGTAATTCCGTAATATTTACCATGAATCAGATAGCAAGTCCCTCCGTATCTTTTCCACATCGTAATATACTTCCCATTGGTTGCTTTGAAAAAGGAACGGCTTTGGTCAAACCAAAAAAACAAGCCTGCAATAACACAAACCAGTACAATAAGGATTTTAAATATTTTTCTCATAATCAATGTTATTTAGGTCCACGTAATGGATTTGAAGATTTAGACTTGTAAAATGCAGCACGTCTATTATTATAGTTTTTATGTCCGAGAGTATGTCCAACTTTTTGCGCTTGTTGGGTAGTTTGTCCTTCAGTAGCAAAAGTGCCCTGTTGTTTGCTTTCAAGGGTATCATAACCTAATCTTGCCGTTCCCCAAGTTAAACCATTGTTTCCTGCAATATATCCCGCTGCAAAATTTCCAATATCTCTAGCTGAAGCTACAACACCAACATTATCTGCTTTATCTCCTGTATCTATGGAGAATAATACACCCCTATATCTATATTTTTGAGCTTCATCACTAGGCATGTCTTTTACATAATTTAATTCTCCATTTGGTCCTAAAGTTTTGAAGTCATATTTTTTACCACCAAAGCCATTAGGCATATAATTAAAAATATTTGGCTCATTAGGACCCATTAAGTTATTGAGAAAATCATTACCACTCGTATCTCCAAAACTTATTACCGCACCAACAACCGCTTTGTTATCGTCTCCCATAAAAGAACGGGGAGTTAAGGAATTAGCAATATGGTCTGAAGTTTCTACATCGTAATTACCTTTGTCATCTGCTAAATAAATTCCAGTATTCCCATCATCTTTAGCACTTACAACAGTATAAGTTCCATTTTCATTTAATTTTACACCTGTGCTTTCAACTCCACGTCCATCGGGATCAATGAAACGAATAGGATTGTTCACAGCATAATTATAAGTAGAATGTCTTCTGTATTGTTCAGCCAGCGGATCCACCACTCCCCATCTTCCAATATCCGGCATATAGAATCTTGCTCCGTAATCGTACATCCCTGTTTCCTGGAGCTCTTTGCCGTTGTACTTGTAATTCTTATACGTTCCTGATCCAAACATCGTAGTTCCGGTCTTCAGATGGTTCATTCCAAACGGATAATAATCATTCGCATCCGTAATCTCAAGAGCGCCTGCGCTGTTTCTTCCAAAGATTACCCTGGTGTTTCCTAAGTGATCCCTTATTCTGCCTGGTCACAAATATCTCCTCGTCCGTCCTCTGGAACGCCTGCGATATCATGGCGTTCTCCGTGCTGTACTGGAAACCGTCCAGGTAATCCGTGGTCACCGTGTTGCTGCCGTTGGCATTGTTCAGCATGAACGCCTTCTTGCTTTCCTAAAGATACGAGCCAGAGGCTCGCACCAGCAGGGGTAAACAGTTAAAGCAATTAGAAAAAGTGCAATAAATCTAAAATTTTTATTCATTTTCATAATTCAAATTTTAATTAGATTATTCCTTCTTCTTTAAAAAAATTCTCAACATCCATCTTGAATTTCTCTTTATCAAAATCCTTTACTTTTTTAGGGAGTTTGTCTAAATGAATAAAAGACTTCAGTATTTCTCTTGCTAAAAGCTTCTTGCTTTCTTCATCTGTGCCGTTTACAAATTCATCATATAATTCATTATCAAACTTGATGTCGTAGCCATAATTCTTGACAACCTCCATCGTCTCTCCTGTAATACGGTTTTTACTCTGCTTGTAATCCACATATTTAGGTTTTTTCTCTTTATACCAATCTTCGTAGCCAGGCTTTGTCTTAACCGCTAAAAAACCTATTAGAAAAGTTTCTATATCTGTACCATAAGTTTTATTTTTCAAAAGCGACTGTAGATTATTTGATAATTCTTGAACCAAATTACTTTTCAAATATGATTTTGTATCTGTGTACTGTACTATTGCAAATTCCATTGTTATCTAAAAATTTTGTTTCCTGGAGGAAGTGTACCATTTTGGAAAAAATAATTGTAAATCTTCGTTTTCTCCATCATTTTAATTTGTCTTTGTGTTCCGCTGAATTCATTGTATTGCTGTACTCCAGGACCTATTTGTCCCAATTCGCTTCTGGAATACCTATCATTAGAGGTAGTCTCCCCATACTTCCAAACAGCACCAGCACTTAAATGAGTGCTTCCTGTTGGAGCAGAAAAACCAGATGAATAAACAGGATATTCTCCATCAACTGTGGCTCTCAAAGAATATTGATGTCCGCTTGGTCCTTCCGGCTTGTCATCAATCTTCGACATTTCGTACTTCAATTTAGTAATTAATGCCGCTGTAGCAAAAATACCTAATGCCCCAGCTGCTCCAACATCTGCCACTGGATTTTCAGGACCACCACCGCCAACTTCTATTCTTCCAGCCAACACCAATCCATCAGCCAATATAGCACCAGATTTATCCGTTGCATATTGTGCATAGTCTTCTGACAGACCAACTTCAGAGCCATTTTTTAAGTAAAATCCGTGGTCACCCAGTTGATAAGTACTTCCATCTGTTGTTGCAGTATAAGTAAAACCAACAGGTCTGTATTCTGCTCCGCTACCATAAGCCGTTTCTGCTTCGGACTGGTTAGTTACCCTGCTGTCATAGATGGTCTGACCTGACTGTAGTCTTACCCAATCTTCATTCTTTCTCCCATCAGGGTCGATAAATCTTATAGGATTATTATAGGCATAGGTGTAGGGCGACCAGCGTCTCGAAGTTTCAGCAAGTTCGTCAATTACACCCCATCTTCCCAAATCCGGCATATACATCCTTGCTCCATAATCATACATTCCCGTCTCCTGAAGTTCCTTTCCGTTGTACTTATAGTTCTGGTAGGCTCCCAGCATACTTTTCATTCCTCCGATATGGTTCATTCCAAAAGCATAATAGTTATTCGTATCCGTGATTTCAAGAGCACCGTGGCTGTTTTTACCATAGCTTACCCTTGCATTTCCAAGATGGTCCCTGTACTGGTAAATATAGCGGTTTTCGGTGAAACTGTAAAACCCTTCTGCCGTAGGAACAAAATCCAGCTGCCAGCCCAGGGCTACGGGAGTCGGAACAATAACAGGATCTTTGAAGGCCTCCTGCTCATAGGCCACGCTGGTCCTGCACCAGGCACAGGGCTGAACCGTCTCTGAGAAACTGTACTGGAAACCATCTAAATAATCTGTGTATTTATATGAGGTAGCCTGGCCTCTTCCTCCACCGCTGCTGTTTGTTTTGCGGACTTTAGTACCATCAGCGTGGTATAAATAACTTAACCGAAGTTCACAGGATTTCCTGACAATGGATTAACCTGTGAAATGCCAAAAACATCCGGAAGATTTAAATGGTTATACGTGATGTCCTGCATTCCTTTATCCTTCATATTAATCATGTTTCCATTCAGATCATAGTCTATCGGATTGTTCCCGCCTTCGTAACCTTTACTGTTGGGCATGTTCTCTATAACTTTATCCAGCCGGTTGCCTCTGTATTTATACTCCAGGTCATCAATCAAAGTTTCCGTAGGAGAAAATACCTGGGGAGCAGACCTTTTTAAGGTATTGATATTTCCGTTCGGGTAATTTTTCGACTCATGAAAAATCCTTAGCAATAAAAAATTTAAAGAATATTTTGCTAAATATGCTGTTGCTTTATAAAACAAAAGACCTCGCAAATTGCGAGGTCTTTTCTTATCTTCAAAGGAACGAGCGAGACGCTCGCACCAGCGGGGTTAATTTTTCGACTCGTGAAAAATCCTTGCCAATAAAAAATTTAAAGAATTTTTTGCTAAAAAATGCTCCTGTTTTTGTAAAACAAAAAACCTCGCTAATTTTCGAGATTTTTTCTTATTCAAAGGAACGAGCGAGACGCTCGCACCAACGGGGGTTACAAGTCAGCGCGAGTGGGAAATTTATTTATTTTTGCTTGTTCAAAATATTTAGAAGCAGGCATAATTTCCATCCCAAGAAGCCTTCCGTTTTTATCAAATAATAAACCTATTTCATTTTTCAACTCTTCTGGCCACAATTCTTTTTCGTAATTTCTTAATTCTTCCTCAAGGTTTTCCACAAACCATATATATAAGCCATCAACTTCTTTATCGTATTCGTAAATCATAATTTTAATATTAAGGTAATTTAAACCCTTTATCAGGTCTGATACTCATTATAATATTTCGTGTTTCATCAACAGCTACTTTAACCCCATTGTGATTATAAATTTTAATAATATTTTCAGAAAATTTTCCTGTTCCTGATTCAGTTATAACCGTTCCTGCTTTTTTAGCACCAACTATAGTATTACTAACCATTTCTTCAGTAGCACCTCTTCCTAATCCACTTTTTCTCCAAGCATGATTAGATACTTCAAAACCTTCTATTATTGAATTCTTATCTATTGGTGTTTTAGTAGCTGGAAATAATTTTCCAATTATTTTACTACCAAAACCTCCTGTTGCATAATCAAGTACTGCACTTTGCACCAAAGGATTTTCAGAGACTTGCATTTGGAGTTCTGTTTTTCCTCTCGAATCAGGAATGGAACTAATTGTAGCGCCCCAAGGATCGCCAGATGATGGAGCAGTACCTAAGCCTCCTCCCTGAGAATAAGGTATATAAAATGTATTAGTTAGTCCTTCGGAATTAAAAGTATCTTTAACACTGGATATAAGTGTATGAGAGGTAACATTCCAAGTTCCATTATTTCCTTTATTGACAGTTACATTATAATACCCGGAACCTAATTGATCTGCCCACTGCTCTGCATGAATTCTAGCATCCGATTTGGTTAAATTATTCCAAAGTCCAGCTCCTCTTACCCATCTTCCATCCGGGTCTGTAAAATTAATAGGATTATTTACAGTGTAATTATATGGTGAATATCTTCTATACATTTCCGCCAACGGATCTACAACGCCCCATCTTCCGATATCCGGCATATAAAATCTAGCACCATAATCATACATTCCAGTCTCTTGCAACTCTTTTCCGTTGTATTTATAGTTCTGCTTATTTTAATATCAGTAACACCACTACCGTCTGGGTGTTTTACTTTATGATTTCTCCATTAAGTTTGAATTTTATAGAAAATGTATTTTCTCTAATATTAATAACCCTTTTAATATTCTCTTCAGTTCCTAATTTCTTTAATACATTCTCTCCTTTTTCTGCAAATGAGAGGTATTCATCTGCATAAAAATAAAGAGGAATTAATTTTTTTTCTATAAAAACAGACCTATTACTATTCTCTACCCAAAAATTTTCTGATGAGATAGAAAAATTATTCAAATATAAAATATAAGTATCTTTATTTTCTTTGTCTAAAACTACATAAACTTTATTTTCTATACCTCTTTTTTGAAGCTCTTTAATAAGGATTTCAGTAACAGAGCTAGGCAGAAAATAAATTATATCTGAAGTTTTTTTTTGTGAATAACAACTAAACAAACAAAAATTCAACAATAGAATTAATATGTTTTTTTTCATTACGGAGTTTTTTGTTTATTAATAAATTGATTTAATGATTCTTGACCTATATTATTAGTTTTAGTAGTACCAACGTTATTGGTTTGGATTCCATTAGGTGTAACTCTATGTATTACATTACCATTTGTTTGAACACCAGTATAAGAATCTACCGCATATATAGGAATATTAAGACTTTGAGATGTTGGTTTGTCATAATCTGAAGACGTTCCTGGGATGTTAGTTAGTTTTGGATCTTGAGAAGTATTATGAGTGTGAACTTGAGCGGTAGGAAGTAATTTAGTACCATCAAAAGTTGTTTTTACTATATTTCCCAATGCATCTGGTGTGTTTTCCATAGTAATTGTTGTTTTTCCATCAATCCCATCCGGTCCTCTTGTCGAAGTTACTTCAGCAGTTGGAACATCTCCTCTTGTGACACTTATACCCACATACACCTGTCTTTCTTTAGTTTGATCAGCAATGGTTTCATTGTTAGCATTGTTAATATCAGAATTTATTTGAGTATTATTTACTGAAACTATTGAACTGTTTGCCTGCAAAGCTGTTGTTGCAGTAGCCGACAAAGACCCTCCATTATCAGATGTTATATTATTCCAGTCACTTTTATATATTACTCGAACGTTTTTAGTTGTAGCTCCATCACTTCCCAAATATTTACCTGTTGAAGCATCAATATAGTCATCTGGTGGTGTAGCAAACATACCATCATAATCGACAAACATAATTGGATTATCCCAAGCATAATTATACGGACTATGTCTGGTCATTTTCTCCGCAAGAGGATCCACCACGCCCCATCTTCCTATATCGGGCATATAGAACCTTGCGCCGTAATCATACATTCCTGTTTCCTGCAGCTCCTTTCCGTTGTACTTATAGTTCTGGTAGGCTCCCAGCATACTTTTCATTCCTCCGATATGGTTCATTCCAAA
>NZ_JAKVIP010000035.1 GCF_022601875.1 Chryseobacterium sp. SSA4.19 | reverse complement strand
TATTACCTGGAAGAACCTGCACTTTTTAGCATTTTCTTTAAGGCTAATCAAAAAATTAAAAGTTTAAACAACTTCAAGATCAAATTAACTCTAAAAATAATTTAAAGTGTAACTTTTTAAGAAGAAAATCTGTCATTATTATAATTCATTAATAAATATTTGCCAAATAAGGGTTAAAATTATATTATTGAATTATTTTAGTATTTACAATATAACTTTAAAGCGGAATGAAATATTTTATCTTTTTTTCCCTCTTTTTAACATCAACATTTTCAGCTCAGATGAGCAGACTTTCTGATCGTGATTTATACGAAATGGGAAAAGTCTGGGGACTGATGAAGTATTACCATCCCGCAGTTTCTCAGGGAAAAGCAGACTGGGATGCTGTTTTGCTGCAATCGCTGAAAGATGAATCAAAGTATGCTGCAGGCAAAATGATGAATCAGTGGATGAGCACGGCAGATCAAGGCAAATTTAATGAAGTGGTGAAAAAGGACCATCACTGTGACAGTATTACCCTTCGCAATTTTAATATTTCGTGGATCAAAAAACTGCGGAAAATAAGCCCCGAAAGTAAAGCGCGTTTATTAAAAATAGCGGCTCAGCCAAAAAATGTCGGCTCATTCTATTCCAATCTTGTGGCAAACAGTAATCGTTTCAGCAGCGCCAATGAAAAAGTATACGACACATTTACAGCGGAAATTAAAATGTTGGAGCTGTTCAGAATATGGAATGCGATTGAATATTTTTATCCTTATAAATATCTTTTGGATCATCAGTGGGACGATGTTTTAAAAAAATACATTCCCATATTCAGAAACATCAAAAATAAGCGGGACTACCAGTCTGCTATTATGCTGCTTTCTGCGGAACTGCAGGATACCCATACGCGTCTGGAAAACACGTATCAGTACAACGTACTTGGTGAAATGTCCTCTCCTTTTGTTTTTCAGATCGTAGATAACAAAGTGCTGATAACCGGGATTAAAAATGAAGCTAAGATGAAAAAAGCGGGTCTTGAAGTCGGAGATCTCATTACCAAAATCAATGGCAAAACTGTTCTCAAAAATATTAATGAAAAATCGAAATATTTTGCCTATTCCAATGAGTCAGTGAGAATACGCCAGGCATACAGCTATCTTTTCAGCGGAGGAAAAGAAGTTGTTACAGTTGAAGGAATAAAGAAAGATGGAAAAGTTTTTAAAACCACCGTTGAAAGAATAAAGCGGGTCTTTGATGAGGAATGGGATATGAACGGTATTCCGAATTATCATTTGACCTACAAAGGAAAGACTTACCATTATTTAACTTATAACGAAAAAGAAAGTCGTCTTAATCCAAGTGTTCAGATTGAGGATAAAGTATACTTCGAGTTTTCTTCATTAAGAGTACCGGAGATTCCTGCATTAATGGAAACGTATAAAAATGCAAAAGGATTAGTTTTCGATCTTCGCAGTTACAATGATAACGGTTCATTAATAAAGATTTTCGACTATCTGATGAACAAACCGGAGCATTTCGGAATTATGACCCAAGCTGATTTCACGCAGCCTGGCAAATTTTGCTTTGTGGATAATATCATTGACGAAAGGTATAAATTCGCCGGTAAGATCAACCCCAATTCTTACAAGGGACAAGTGGTGGTTCTGATTAATGAATATACGCAGAGTGCAGAAGAATTATGGGCAATGATTTTTAAGAAAGTCCCGGGTGTCATCTTTATCGGAAGCCAGACTGCAGGTGCCGATGGCAATGAAACCTCTATTAAACTGACTGATGGAAACAGAATGATCTTTTCAGGATTGGGAATTTATTATCCTGATGGTGGAGAAACTCAGCGAATCGGTATCAAACCTGACATCATTATACGCCCTACTGTAGAAAGTATAAGAAACGAGGAAGACCTTCTGCTTCTAAAAGCTTTTGAAGTGATCGATCAGAAGAAATAGAGAGAGTTCATATCTGATCTTATAAATTTGTGATTCAAAATTAATCCGGACTTTTTCTATCATAAATATAATGTTAATCAAATATCAGTAAAAGATAACTCTTCAGTTTTATTTGCGTTCCTGCTTGTCATAATTGATTTTTAACCACTCAATATATTTGGAATAATTAAGGAATTGTTGAAATGCTTTGCTCTTTGCTTCATAGTATCCTTCCCAACCCTTAAGCAGCCTCAACTGGAAAAAATAGACTTTGAAAAATACAAGGGTAGGGACGAATAAAACTTTTGCATACGCAATATATTTCGACATCTTAGTATAGGTCCAATAATGAGTTTCCTCATTAATTTTTCTTGTATGGTCAGAAATCGTATGATAAGTCTTTTTTGTTTTCATTGAGGATCAGAGATATTAATTTTCTTATGTAGTAGGAGATCTATCCGTTTTACTTTCTTACCAGTTTTATGGTTAATAAATCACTTTTTAAAATGATCATATTACACTGTCCGTTTTTAAAAATATACGTGCTGTTGCTTTCATTTTTTCCGGGAATTATATACTTATGCGGAGCAGCTTCCTTTACATTCACTAACTTCTGCTGATTATCAGAATAAACGGTGATAGTGTTATTTGGTTCGTTAAAAAACAGGCTCAGCATATTATTGCGTATCTCCCCTACCTGCAAAACATGGCGCTGGTCTCCGTCATACACTATATAAGAGCTTCCCAGATGCTTTATTGACTTGTCAGTTTTTATTTTATCATTAGCTTTGCGAAAAACGGAACCTGATTTTAAAACTCCGTTTTCAAAACGGGCATGTTCCTTACCGAGAATCACTACTCTCTTGATTAAAAAATTAATATCTGCAGAAAAGTTCAGGCTGATCGTGAAGTTCTGATCGGTTCCGATTTTCCTGACTACCGTAGTGCCAACCACCTTATCATTATGAATGACATCATAATTTTGAACAGCGCTCTGCCCGTAAGCCATTCCTGAGACAAGAATCAAAAATATAAGTGCCGGGATGTAATATTTTTTCATCATACTTTTTCTTTCTTTTCGTTAACAATAATTAGTTCTTCATTGAATGGCTATTGAACAGTAATGACTGGGCTAAATCCTGATATTTTTACATATTGCAATCACTCTGGCAAAGAAAAGTAAATGCAAAATCTGCGGGAAAATAAAATGACAAGTGTCCTGCTATTAGTGACAAAACACGTTGGTCATTAAAGTAACTATCATAAAGATTAAGTATGGAAAACTTTATGATATGGCTTGCTACAAATCATCTGCTGTAAACGGATACAAAATGGCCGCTTTGCATATATGAGCAAACGGCCATCAACAAAATTAATCTACGATATGAAGAAATTATTATAAATCCCAACAAGCATCAGGAGTACTTTATTGCCAACCGTCACATAGGATTTAATAAAGTTGTACAACCCATAATAGTTGCGGCTTTTTAGCTTCAGTGAGTTCACTATTCGTAGACAGAAAATGTCTTTGCTTTAGGAATGTCTTAAGTTAATCGCCGCTTGACTATAAAAATCCAGGTTCCCTTTTTAAAATACAGATCGCGCTGCTTTTAAAGAGTGAGAAACCGAACAAAGGCTCATCATTTCCCTATGAGCGATATCGTCATTGAAATCCAGGATGTCCAGAAAGATATTCAGGTCGCCTGTGCATAAGCCGATGCTCCATTTTCTGATGATATCGGCGGATTGAGCCTTTTTCCGGAAAAATTTCACCTGTTCATAAGCCATGCATATCTCTTCGGTAAGATCCGTCGAAAAATGATCCACGATAATAATTTCATCAGCGATTTTCACAGCAGCGTCCAGAAAGGTACCGATGTATTTTTCCTGATTATAGACTGAGGTTGCGATTGATATTTTCATAAGGCATTGGTTATATTGTGATTGTTATTGTTGCAGGTTTGAATAAGCCCTGAAAAATTTTGTGAAGAATCAAGCAGCGCAGAGATTTATCTTTTCCTTTTTCTAAAGTGCTTATCTTCTCCATTATCAGAGAAACTGCTTTCCTTATCCCGGGAAGCCTTCAAACCTCCGAAAGACCAGCTGAAAGTAAGGGTGGCAGCCCTGTTGAAATAGCGGTTAATCTGCGTGCTTTGGAAAGTCGGTGCATAAGCATATACGTTTTCCCGGAAATTATTCTGGAACGGGTTAATCACAGTAAGGGTGAGGCTGGCTTTGTTATCCAGGAATTCCTTTTTCAACGCAAACCGATAGGAATAATTGGCCGAATTCTTTCCCTGCAGGGTAATAAACCCGTTTCCGTAGTCTGCCGAAGCACTGAAGCTGAACCTGTTCGGTAAGCTTACGGTATTGCTTAAACTCGTACTGAAAAAAGTTCCGTTATTACTGATGCCTAAAGAGGAACTGCGGAATTTAAGATGAAATAACTCGGCTCCTGCATTCACGGTCCAGCTCTTCACCGGATTAAACACCGTATTTACGTTCAGGCCCATGCGTGTACTTTCACCGATGTTATCCGGTGTGGTAAATGCGATGCCTTTATCATTCACTTTGGTGATCTGCTCTACTGCATTTTTATTGCTGCTGTAATACAAGCTGCTGGTCAGGAGCGATCCTTTAGATCCAGTATAGGTATGGGATAACTCAAGCTTTCGGGTCAGTTCAGGTTTCAGGTATGGGTTCCCCTGGGTCACATTCAGCGGGTCTACCGCATTGCTGTACGGATTCAGGTCCATGATCCACGGCCTGCGGATCCTTTCGTTGTAATCCAGTTTAAATTCATTCCGTTCACCGACTTTCTTGCTAAGCAATACATTGGGCACCCAGTTGGAAAATTTCCTTGACAAAGGAGCGGCATTCTGAAAAGTCGCACTAATATCTGTACCTTCAAACCGAAGCCCCGGGCGGAAAGTCCAGTCGTTTCCGAGATCGAAATTAAGCGTGGCATAAGCTGAAAAAATACTCTGGCGGTAAGCCATACTTCCGGAGCGTGAAGGATCGACAGGTAGATAGCTATTGATTACCTCATAGGCACTTCTGGAATGATTCTGCAGGTATTTCACACCAGTTTCCAGCACTGTTTTGCCAGATTCACTGAGCGGATGCGTATAGTCTGCCTGAAAACTCCATTCCTTTTCCTTACCCCTGTTAGGGCCCTGCTCACGGAAGACGAAAGTACCGTCGGGTTTATATTGCTCTGTGGTATAATCGGAAAGATCGGATGATGTAGAAGCCTGACCGACAATCTGCAATTCCTGTCCTTCGCGTTTAAACTTTTTCTGATAGTTCAGCATCCATTCCGTGTAATTGAATTTTCCGGTCTGTAAAATATTCTGCCGGTATTCCTGAGTCCCTCCGGCACCGTTGTACCGGTTCAGTAGTCCGCCGCTTTGGGGCCATGATCCTTTCCAATAGGAAAAGCTGGCCTCAAGAGTTTGCAGGGAGTCAATTTTATATCGCGCCGAAAGATTGGCAGATCCGCCTTTGCTGGTTTGCAACAGGTCAGATTGCTGTCGAAGGCTTCCGGTCTGCTTACCGTTTTCCAGATTGATCCTTTCCAGCAGGGAAGCTGTTTTTTCGCGTTCTTCACTGTAATTGCCCATGGCGGTAAAGTCAAACTTTCCTGAACTCGCATTCAGGGCGATATTACCGGTATGTTCCAGATTTCCTCCGGTAAGGTCAAGCACTCCGCTTGTCCCTTTAAGTTTCTTACGGGTGATGATATTCACCACACCGGCTGCCCCTTCAGCCTCATATTTGGCAGAAGGATTCGTCATCACCTCTACCGATACAATGGAACTTGCCGGAATCATCTTTAGCGCTTCTTTCAGGTTTTTAGCCATAATCCTGGACGGTACACCGTTGATTAGTACTTTGATATTAGAATTGCCGCGGAGCTTGAGATCGCCACCGGCGCCAACGGTAAGCATCGGCGCTTTTCGCAATACATCAGCTGCATTTCCTGACTTATTACTGATATCAGAAGCCGCATTATAAATGATTCGGTCTTTGCCGTTCTCAATAAGAGGTTTCTTTCTGCTGGCGGTAATATTAACACCTTGGATTGCGGTGCTTTTTTCCTCTATCGAAATCCTGCCCAAGTCCAGGTCCGTATCTGCGATTTTAAGGTTACCGGAATGGTAATCCTTAAATCCAAGGTAAGCGATGCTGATACTGATGGTGGAAAGGTTTTTTACCTTTACCGAAAAAGAGCCGTCGTTTGCGGTAATGGTTTTACCAACAACAGAGCCGTCAATGCCTTTTACCGTTACCGTACTTCCGGGCAGTGCTGCATTATCCTTATTGCCTACTACCGTTCCTTTGATATTTACAGTTGATTCTTTCTGTGTAAGAACCTGTGCCTCTGCATTCCCTGAAAGAAGCAGAACGAGGAACAGGATGCTTTGCTTCCAAAATTTTTTCAAATTCTTCATGATGTCCATTTACTTTTTCAGACACAAAGCAATAACAAGCAGCTCGGGGCTGAAAATATTAGTGACAAAGCCCTTTAAATAAATGTCGAAAACTGTTGGTCATTAATATTTTCTGTTCTACTTTTGATTTTGGACTTTTGTAGCAGCAAACAACACTGATGTTGAGATGAATCATCAGGGTATTGTGCAACATAAAAACTTTCCAGCAATGAAGTATGAAACCGATCTGAAAACGGAAATAATTACCACCCGGAAAATGTGGTACCAGGAGATTGTTATTTTCTGGGCTATGTTTGTACTGACAATGCTTCATGAATGGATCTTCATCAATTCACTGGAGAACTTTCTGAAAGGCTTCGTTTTTTTCCTGATCCTTTATGTTCAGGCACAGGTCCACCGGTTCTTCATCTTTAATTTTTATCTGGAGAAAAAATATATTACCTACTTTTTTTCTTCTCTTGGGGTCATCCTCATAGGATCAGCAGTACTATTCATCGCCAATTTATTATGGATCCGGCCTGAATTTTTTGATGCTGATGAATTGCTCTTCAGCTTTCTTTATCATTTTGTCATCTGTATTATCAGCACCGTTACGATCATGGCTCTTTCGTTGATGCAACGGTATGCCGTTGAGCTGCAGCGCAGAAACCGGGATCAGCTCCTGTTGAATGAAATGAACCTTAAATTTCTGCATACCCAGCTGAATCCGCATTTCTTCTTCAATATGCTGAATAACCTGTATGGAGTAAGCCTTACTGAACCGGAACGTACACCTGCCCTCATTGTTAAATTATCCGAAATGATGCGCTACCAGATTGAAAATGGAAATGCAGCCAGAGTTTCTCTTGCCGATGAAATAGAGTTTATCCGGAATTACACCGATATGGAGCGGGAACGGATCGGAAAAAGATCTGACATACAATTTAACTTCTCTGCGTCCGCAAAAGATACCAGCCATTATTCCATTCCGCCGCTGCTGCTGATTACCCTGGTTGAAAACAGTTTTAAACACAGTCAGAACAATTCCAATTGGTTTGTCTATATCGACATTGCCCTTACCGATGACAGGCTACATCTGAAAATTGACAATTCACTGGCTGATAAAAACCTGCAGAAACCTTCCACTAAAGTGGGACTGAATAATCTCAAACAACGGTTATCTTATCTTTACGGGGATCGTTTTAGTTTTCATGAAAACCGATCGGAATCAAGTTATACAACTGTCCTTGACATTCCGCTTGAAAAAATAAGTTATGAATAAATTGAACTGTATTATTGTAGATGATGAGGAAGGGGCGCACCGTGTCCTGGAACATTTTATCGCGCAGTCGAACCATATCCACCTCATCGGTTCCTTTTACACGGCCATGGATGCTGTGGATTATGTGTATCAAAATAAGGTGGACCTGATGTTCCTGGACATCAACATGCCCGGACTGAGCGGTATGGAGCTGCTTGAAACCATGTCTAAAAGACCGTTTGTAATCCTTACAACAGCGTATAAAGAATATGCACTGGACGGCTACAAATACGACGTAGCGGATTACCTGGTAAAACCCTTTGATTTCAAACGGTTCCTCTCTGCTGTCGACAAAGTGATCAACCGCATAGGTATGGCAAAAAAAACAATAGAAACCCCTGCTGAAAAACGTGACCACATCATCCTCAAAGTAGACGGCGACATTTTAAAAGTGCCTTTTAATGAAATACGATATACGCAAAGCTACGGCAATTATGTAAAGTTTTTCACTAAGGAAAAAATGCTTCTCAGCCAGATTACGACCCAGGAAGTGGAAAATAAACTGGATGATCAGCTTTTTGTACGGATCCATAAATCTCATCTCGTTGCGATAAGTGAAATCTCAAAAATTTCCGGCGGTCAACTGTTCCTTAAAGACGGAACGGTTTTACCTATAGGAAATTTTTATAAAAAGAATGTGATCGAGCGGCTGGAATAGTACAGTGCTACAGTTAAACAGTTTTATCGCCCTCCATTCAGTTTTTCCCATTCCCATTTCAGGATGGCAAACTGCAGCGTATTTTCGTACCTGGGTGTTCCGTCATCATTTTTCACGAAAGAAATGTATTCCAGAAAAAGACCTTCTTTGCGCATGCCTAAACGCCCGCACAACTTTTGTGAGCGGATGTTATAATCTTCCACATAACAGTATATTCTCCTTCCGTCTTTCTGCCCAAACAGATAATCAAACAATCCGGCAGCTGCTTCCTTTGCATAGCCTTTACCTTCATAACTGCCATTGAAATTCCAGCCAACATTAAACGTATCTTCTTCTTGCATGGCGAAGAGATTCCCGATGAGTATATCTTCACCTTTAAGGCAAACGGCAAACTGCGAATGATCTTTACTTTTTTTCCGCGCATCCCTAACGGCATCTTCAAGCGTGGCCAGCTGTTCATCGGCAAAACAGTTTACCCTGGGTGCGGAAAAGTATGCAAATAAATCGGTGGCATCACTTCCCTGAAACTGCGGACAATCAGTCTTTCTGTTTTAAAAAATTCCATACTATTTATTGTTTTAAAATGAACCTGGTTGAAATTTATACTGGATATTGCAGGATCGGTATTGTTATCAGGCTGTATTAAGTTCCTGACAGTTCTACTTAAAAATACTCATTTTCTCATCATACACCGGACTTTTTACATCAAAAAGGTAAAAGCTTTATAAGCAAAGACAATTCAATTATATTATCAATACTTTTACGCTTTAGGTTCCGTTCAAACTTTATCTTTATAGGTCCGCTTTATTCTTTTCAAGATCTCTCAGGTAACGGGAAGCAAATCCAGAGAAAGCAACTATTCCTGCCAAAAATCCTACAATGATAAATAACCACTGTAATCCCAGCCACTCCCCCAGCGGATTGGCCACCATCAGCCCGACCGGCGCCGCCAATGCCATAATCATATTCAGCAGCGACAATACTCTTCCCTGGATCTGGTTCGGAATAATGGTCTGCAGCAATGCCGTTAAAGGCGCATTGGCGAAAATAAAGGTGAAGGAGCTGATCATCCACCAAAAGGCCGCGGCCCAGAAGAGATTGGCAGGCATTAGGGCAGTGAGGCTGACGGCAAAACAGGACAATCCCAATCCAGTAAGGATCCAGGTCATTTTTCGTTTGGGTGCCATGATCGTTACTAAAATACCTCCGGCCACCATTCCTGCACCGGCAAGCCCTTCCATCAGTCCGACTTCTTCCACGCCGCCATTAAAATGTTCTTTTACCAGAAGCGGCACAAAGGTAAACGTAGGCATAATCACCAGGACAATGCTTCCCAATAGCAGGAACAGCCTTTTCAGTCCGTGATCTTTCCAGACCAAGGTAATCCCTTCTCCGAGTTCGGAGATGATTTCCCTGAAAAACGGCGCCTTACTTTTTTCTTTCCTGCACTGCGGAACCGTAAAAAAGAACAGCGGTGCAATGCCCAGCAGGGCTGTAAAAACATCGATGCTTAAAGCCCATCCCAACGGCATGGCAGTGACAGCCAGCGCTCCCAGCGGAGCACCGGCGACGAGCGTCGCTCCCATCAGGATCTGGTTCAGACCTGCAGCCCGCGGAAGAAAAGCTTCGGGTACCAGCATGGCGCTACTCGCCTCCACGGCCGGAGATTGAAAAGCCTGCATAGCACCCCGGACACCCATCATCAGGTAAATATGCCAGAGCTCAACATCATCTTTCAGAAAGAGGATGACCAGAACAGCCACACAAGCTGCGCTGATGATATCGGAAAGGATCATAATCATTTTCCGGCTGTAACGGTCTGCTATAACGCCACCCACCGGGCTCAGCAATGCCTGCGGCAGAAGAGCAACCGTTCCGGCCAGCGCCAGTTTACTGACACTCCCAGTCGTATCAGCGATCCACCACATGAGGACAAACTGAGTAAGCGCAGAACCGATGATGGAAAGGGCCTGTCCTGAGAAAATAAACCAGTAGCGTTTCTGCCAATTGGCTCCGGGCAACATCATTTCATTAAGCTGTCTTTCTTGAAGCAGCTCATTATATTTTTGTTTCATAAAATATAAGGTTTAGAACAGGCTGGTTATTTATCCAGCCACAATTTAAACTGAGGAATTTTGATTCGGCTCACCATCACTTCTGCCTGGCGGTCCCTTTTTAGAATAACTTTCAGCTTTTCATTGAAATATTTGTGGATGCTGTCAATACTATTGATATGCAGTATATATTGCCGGTTTACCCGGAAGAAAAATTGTGGGTCCAACTGCTCTTCAAGTTCCTCCAGCGTATATGGAACGGCAATGGAACTCCCGTCCAGCAGGTGGAAGTAAATGTTTTTATGTTCAAGGCAGACATAATCAATTTCTTCTACCGGGATCACTCTGTAAGTTTCCCGGTAATGTAGCAGGAAACGGCTTTTATAAGTTTTCTCCCGGGTACGGAACATTTCCATAATGGCACTGATCTCGTCCCCTGCAATTTTAGGCTGCAGCCGCTTTACCTTTTCCAGTGCCTCCTGTAATTCATCCTTTTCAATAGGTTTGAGCAAATAAGCAGCACCATAAACCTTAAAGGCCTGTAAAGCATACTCATCATAAGCAGTGGTAAAAATAACGGGCGAAGCGACTTTTACCTGGCTAAAGATTTCAAAAGACAGTCCATCTGCCAAGCGGATATCCATAAAAATGACATCGGGTGCCGGGTTTGCTTCCAGCCATTCCACACTTTCCTGCACGGTAGGCAGTATTTCAAGCAAGCGGGCTTCGGAATCCGTCTTTTCCACCAGACTTTTCAACAGTCCTGCATTATGGGCTTCGTCTTCTATAATCAGGTAATTCATTGTTCTATTTTAAATGTTCAACAGCGGCAGCAGCACTTCAAAAGAAGTACGGGTTTCCGTGACTTCCGGCGTTTTGCCTTCAAGCAGCTGGTACCGTTCTTTAATATTCTTCAACCCCATGCCGGTACTTTTATAATCGATATTGATACGCTGAAGGTTATTTTTCACAATAATTTTACCGTTATCATCACTCATAATTGATAAATGTAGCGGCTTCTTTAAGGTAGAGATATTATGCTTAATGGCATTTTCCAGCAGCAGCTGCAGCGTAACGGGCGGAATACCTTTCCTTCTGTTTGCTTCCGACACATTAACAGTCAGATGGATGGTTTCACCGTGCCGGATTTTGATCAGGTGAAAATAGGTTTCTACAAATTTCAGTTCCGCATCCAGGGAGACGATGTCTTTTTTACCGGTGGTGAGGATGTACCGGTACACTTTTGAAAGATTAGACAAAAATTCCTGTGCGGCTTCTTTATTGATCTCAATGAGCTGGGTCAGAATACTGAAATTATTAAACAGGAAATGAGGATCCAGTTGCAGCTTTAATACTTCCAGTTCGGCCTGCAGAGCATTTTCCCTGAGCTGATGCGATAGGATTTCCAGTTTATTGGTTTCGATAACCTCCGATTTCCATTTTTCAAAAAAGAAAAAGGAATTGTAAAAACTATTAACAAATGCAGCGACCACCAGGTTTACGACCAGATAATTCCGCACATCAACTTCCAGCTCTCCGTTTCCATCAGCAGAGTCGGGCCATATCTGCTCATAAAATACGTTTTCCAGGTACAGCAGCAGAAACATACAGGCGACGACCACACAGGTGGTCAAGATAAAATGAGCCAATATATTATCTTTCAGCCTGTTTTTTCTATTGACCCATCCGGACAGCACCCGGATGATCCCGAAAATAACGGCATACATGGCAATGCCTCCGGCAATGGTAATCCAGATTTCCGTCCAGCGTGCTTCCGTATAAAAATCCCACCATTTGCTTTGCGGGTTCAGAAGGTACTGGATCAGGTTTGCCAAGGCCACTGAAACCGGTACACCGCTCCACTGGAAAATAGTTTTCCACAGGGATCCTGACTGGTTTTTCAAATTGCTGTCCATCTAATTTCCGCCTAATGATTTATACAAAGCAAGATAAGTATTTATTTCTTTCTGCCGGGCAGCCGTATAGGCAAGTTCTGCCTGGAAAGCACTTTGCTGTACCGTTAATACTTCCAGGTAATTCGCTTCGCCGTATGTATACAGCAGCTGTGCATCGGTAATCGCTTTATTCATTGCTTTTTTACGGTTGCTTACTTCATCCAGCTGTTCTTTTACCTGGATGATGTTGCTCATGGCGGTACTCACTTCTTCTACTGCCGTCAGTACCGATTTCCGGAACGCCTGTACCGCCGCTTCCTGCTGATGAATAGCCTGTTCGTAGCCTGAACGGATGCTTCTTCTGTTGAACAGCGGCTGTGTCAGCCCGGCCGCAGCAGTCCCAAACAGGGATCCCGGAATGGAAAACCAATTGGCCAGATTGGTCGCATTGGACCCGCCCTGTGCCGTAATCTTCAGGCTTGGGTAAAATTCGGTCTTGGCGATGCCCACTCTTGCAGATGCGGCCTGCAACAGCAATTCCTGCTGTTTTACATCGGGGCGGTTAGCCAGGAGATCAGCCGGAACACCGGTTTCAAGTTCTGTGGTAAACGCATGATTACCGAATTGCCCTGACCGCTTTACTGCATCAGGATAATTCCCTGCAAGTGTCTGCAAGGCATTTTCCTGGGCCTTAATGCTGCCTTTGATCTCCGGGATCAGGGCACGGGTATCCGCCAGTTGGGCTTCAGCCTGTTTAATGGCCAGCGCTGTTACATCACCTACCGAATATTGGGTTTTCAGCATGGTGACGGTTTCCTGCATGCTTTTTTCAACCTGCTGTGTGATGTTCAGCTGTTCATCGAGGCTTAATATATTATAATAAGCCTGGGCCGTCTGTGCCACCAGCTGTACCCGTAGCGCCCTTCTGTTTTCAGCCCTGCTGAGATAATTTGCGAGCGATTCTTCCCGCTGCTTTTTAAATTTGCCCCAGAAATCAACATCCCAGGAAACCACTGGTGCGAAATTATATTCCTGAAAAACCACGCCGCCACCGAAGGAAGCCTGCATGCTGTTTTTAGACAGTTTCTGTATTCCGGTATTGACCTGAAGACTGATATCGGGAAGGTAATTCAGTTTTACACTTTTCAGCTGGGCTTCGGAAGCCAGGATTTCCTCCGAAGCAATCAGCAGATCAGGATTTTTTGCCATCACCTGATCCAGCAGGGCGATCAGTTCACGGTCCTTGAAAAATTCCCGGTAAGCTGGGATTTCAGCTATTTTCATCTTGTCCGGAGACCCGTTAAATGATGCAGGAAGACCAAGTTCCGGCCGTTGATAATCCTGGGTTACCTTGCAGGATTGCAACAACCCGGAAAGGACAATGGCTATCAAACTATATTGTGTGAATGTTTTCATCTCTATGGTTTTTATTGATTGATACTTTATCCTGCAGCCACTGGAACACCATATACAGAACCGGGATAATCATTACTCCGAGGATCACGCCGCTTAACATGCCTCCTGCGGCACTGATGCTGATGGATTTATTTCCCATCGCCGTTCCTCCTTTAGCAAACATCAGCGGTACCAGCCCGGCAATAAAAGCAAAAGAGGTCATCAGGATCGGTCGCAGACGCATTTTCGCTCCTACGATTCCGGCTTCAAACACGGACAGGCCTGCTTTGTGTTGCTGAATAGCAAATTCCACAATGAGGATGGCATTTTTGGCTAAAAGGCCCACGAGCATAATGAGCGCGATCTGGACATAAATATTGTTATCGATGCCGCCAAATCCCGTGGCGATAAAAACGCCTAAAATACCAGTCGGCAGAGACAGCATTACGGCCAGTGGCAGCAGGTAACTTTCATACTGTGCGGAAAGCAGGAAATACACAAACAGGATGCTCAGACTGAAAATAAAGATCATCTGCGAGCCGGAATTCCGTTCCTGTAAACTCAGGCCTCCATATTCATAGCTGTAGCCTTTCGGAAGTTCTTTCTGCAAAACCTCGTCGATCACGCTCATCACCTTTCCGGTACTGGCTCCTCCGGCAGCGTTCGTGTTCACCGAGATGCTGTTGTAAAGATTGTACCGGCTGATGACCTGCGGTCCGTAGACTTTTTTAAGGCTGACCAGCGTAGATATCGGAACCATCTTATTTTCCCGGTTACGGATCATCATGTTGTCCAGCGAAGCTTCGTTTTTCCTGAATTCAGCCTCAGAACGTACGTTGACGCGGTATAATCTTCCGAAACGGATAAAATCAGTGGTCTGGGAGCCGGTGAGGTACAACTGCATCACATCCATAATTTCTTTAGGCGTAAGTCCCAGCTGCTTGGCTTTGTCTTCATCCAGCACGACTTCATACTGCGGATAATCGCTACGGAAACTGGTGAATGCAGTCCCGATCTCCGGTCTTTTACTTAAAGCATCAATTACTTTTTTGCTCACCTTTTCAAAATCGGCAATACTTCCCGAAGCCCGGTCCTGAAGCACAAACTCCACCCCGCCGGCATTTCCGAATCCTTCCACAGCCGGGTTCCTGAAAATCATAAACTCCCCTCTGATTTTACCTTTCACGGCAGACTGTATTTTTTGCATTACCTTATTCATATCCGATACTTCTCCCCTGTCTTTGGGATTTTTCAGGGTAATGAATCCCATCGCGGAATTGGGTGAAGCTGCTGAGCTGAACAGATTAAAACCGGAAACAGTACTGATGCTTTTCACTTCAGGCATGCTGCGGACAATCTTTGTTGCTTTTTCCATTTCCTTTGTGATGTACTGCAGGTTGGCACCGGCCTGAAGGTTAACGACAAAAGTGAGGTTGTTATCGTCCTCTTCCGGCACAAAGCCTTTCTGCGCATTATTCATCAGGAAGAAAGCACCGAAAGCAATGAGAGCCAGAGCACCCAAGGCAATGATTTTTCTTTTTCCTAAAAACCGGATCGCCCCTACATATTTATCGGTCAGCCGCTCAAAGCTGGCATTGAAAGCATTGGCAAATCTTTGGGTAAACTTTTTGGGCTGGCCTCCATGTTCCTCATGCTTGTTTTTCAGCAATAAAGCGCATAAAGCCGGGCTTAAAGTCAGGGCATTAACGGCTGAGATCAGAATGGCAATAGCCAGCGTATAGGAAAACTGCTTGTAGAAAACACCGGCCGGGCCTTCCATAAAACCTACGGGAAGAAATACGGCCGATATCACCAGGGTAATCGAAATGATGGCACCGCTGATCTCACTCATAGCCGAAGCGGTGGCTGTTCTTGCATTTTCACCCGTCTCTTCCATTTTTGCATGGATGGCTTCCACCACCACAATGGCGTCATCCACCACAATTCCGATAGCCAGTACCAAAGCAAAGAGTGTCAGCACGTTTACCGAAAAGCCAATCAGATACATGAAGAAAAAAGTACCGATGATGGATACGGGAACGGCAATGGCCGGAATGATGGTCGACCGGAAATCCTGCAGGAAAACCAACACGACAATGAATACCAAAATAAAAGCTTCAATTAGTGTGGACTTCATTTGCGAGATAGAAGCATCCAACCGGTCTTTTGTATTCTGGATAATCTGAAACGTGATTCCGTCCGGTACCTGCGACTGGAACTTTTTCAATGATTCCTGCACTTTGATGGCAATTTCATTGGCATTGGAACCACTGGCCTGGATCACTGAGAATACCACTGAAGGTTTACCGTCAGTAAAAGTGTCACTGGAGTAATTCGACAGGCCGAATTCAATCCTTGCCACATCTGTGAGTCGCAATACGGAGCCGTCTGTTTTAGATCGGAGGATGATCTTTTCAAATTCTTCAGGTTTGTTCAGTTTCCCTTTATACCGCAATACGTATTGCAGCTGGGCATCCGATTCTTCTCCGAGGCTTCCCGGCGAAGATTCAAAGCTGTAATTCTGAATTGCCGTTTCCACATCGGAAGGAACCAACCCATACGCAGCCAGTTTCGACGGATTAATCCATACGCGGACGGAATAGTCTTTGGCCCCGAATAAACTCACATTTCCTACTCCTGGAATCCTTTTCAGTTCAGGAACCAGGTTGATGTTGGCATAATTCTGAAGAAAGGCCTCGTTATACAACTCCGGTTTTTCACTGTTGATATTCACGACCATCAGGTTGCTGGTCTGCTGTTTGGTTGTGGTAAGCCCCAGACGGATCACTTCCGCCGGCAGCTGGGCATTTACCTGGGCAACGCGGTTCTGGACATTAACGGCTGCCTGGTCCGGATTAACGCCCTGTTTGAAGATCACGGTAACGGAAAAACTACCATCGTTGGAAGCGGTGGACGTCATGTATTGCATGTTTTCCACCCCGTTGATGGCCTGCTCCAACGGCGTTACCACCGAGCGGATCACACTTTCCGCATTGGCACCGGGATACACACCGGAAACAAAAACGGTCGGCGGGGCAATTTCGGGAAACTGCGTCATCGGGATGCGCTGTAAGCCTACAATCCCTAACAGCACAAGTATAATGGAGATCACCGTAGCCAGTACGGGTCTTTTGATAATTTTATTGAACATATCCGAAAGGTTTTATTGAACGGCTTTTGGTGTAACAGTGGAATTTTCAGGAATAGAGGCCAGTTCGTTGGCCACAATCCGGTCGCCTGGTGCAAAGCCTGACTTCATCAGGTAGAAATTTCCCGACCGCGTAAAATCTTTTAAGGCTTTGCGGGTTACTTTGTTATGACGGTTCACCAGCCCCACAAATATCTTATCCTGTACTTCATAGGTCGCCAGCAACGGAATCTTATAGACCTTTTGCTGCATTGTTTTCAGTACAATTCGTCCCGTATTCCCGGTACGGAGTAAGCCTTCCGGGTTTGCAAAAGAAGCACGTAGTGATACAGAACCGGTGTTCTGATCGAACTGCCCGTCCATCATATCGATTTTCCCAGTATGGCTGTAAGGTTTGCCGTCTGCGAGCAGTAACGTAATATCCTGAAAGCTTTTCAGTTTTTCGATTAAGGTTTTTCCTGGGCGGGTGGCATTGATGTTCAGGATTTCCTTTTCGGGAAGGGAAAAATAGGCATAGATTTCACTCACCTGCGACAATGTGGTTAAAGCCTGTGCATCATTAGGCCCTACCAGTGCGCCTATCCTGTTGGGAATCCGGCCGAGGTAACCGCTTACCGGCGCTTTGACAACAGAGAAACCCACATTCAGATCAGCCGAAGAAACAAGGGCCTGCTGCTGTTTCACGGCAGCGAGCGCATTGTCATAATTGGTTTGGGCTTTCCGGTACTGGAAATCGGCCACGACTTTGTTATCCGTAAGCACTTTGTATTTATCCAGCTCCAATTTTGCAGATGCCAACTGAGATTTTGCCATGCCCAATGCCGCAAGTGCCGTATTTTTCTGCTCCCGGTATACATTGGCATTGATCCTGAATATTGGCTGCCCGGCTTTTACGTAAGTGCCTTCATCCACATAAATTTTATCGATATAACCGCTGATCTGCGGACGTAGCTGAACATTGTCTTTCCCCTGGAGACTGGCTGGAAAAGTTTGTTCCACCACTGCTTCTTCCGGCCGGAGAATCATCACTTCTACCTGGACAGGTTCTGCCTGCCCCATGTTGTCCTGATCTTTATTTCCGCCACAACTCATGATAAATACTACAATGAAGAATAAAAATCCTGCATTGAGGATTTTAAGATATTTTTTTGGTTTCATTCCGCTTTGGTCTTATATTGTAAGGCAAAGCTACTGCTGCTCCATAAGCGTTAAAACCGTTTGGTGACTGAAATGCGGAAAATGGCAGGCGAAGTGATGGAATCAAGCGATAAAGTACGATCCAAATAACCGGAATTATTTCCGATTGTCACTGAAACCTGTTTTAATCTGAACTGGTTTTCTACGGATTTCGCCGATTTGCACGGATGATTGTGCTTATTTTAATATAGAAGTTACAGAAGAATTTAGGATATCTTGAAAATAGTTTAGAACACATTCTATTTAAATGTTGTGTTTTAATATGCGTTAAAGAGATTTTGTTAAGTCTGGCTTCGTCTGGCCTCTGTTATGGCTAAAAAGCCAGTTACTTTCCTGTCGAAGCCTTTCCATGAGCTGGATGTATCCAATGATAATCATCTTCTTCCGTTAACTTTATAAATAGTCCACCCGACATATTTCATTACTGTCCAAATTTTTCGGATATAAAACTATTTCTGAACTGATGAACTTTCCTATCCCTGAGGATGACTCAATTAAATTTACTGTAAAACAGATTTATACTGCAAGTGACATAAAGTAACAATAGATTGAATATAAAATCAATAATGCCCATTTCTTCCAATCTGCAAAGCACGCTGCTTTCCGGTCAACAGTTATAAAAATTATATCATGCGAAATCAATCTTCAATTTTCATACGAGATACGATCATAAAAATAAGTATAAAAATATTAGTGTGTACGACTATAATATTAAACGTATGATTTTCTTTTTTTCGTCAACCGAGTAAGTTATTTTTTTATGAAAGAACTGCTCAAAGATTGCTGAGATATCGATGTAGGGATCTTTCACATCGCTTACACTTCCCCCTGACCGGCTTGACATCCCCTGGTTTATGATGGTTTTGATCAATTGGGTTTTCCGTAAGGATTTGGGAGCATCATCGTCGGTGCTGTAGGCGAGCAGAAGCCGGCCTTTCCGATTAAATACATTATTAACCGTATAATATGAGGTGGCATCGATATATTTTCTATCTTCCTGGCAATGAAACTCCGATTGATCATCACTATTAGTGAAAGTGACAGTTCCCTGAAAAAATGGATTTGTTGTTCTTTCTGAATTCAGTTGATAATGATGTTCCGCCAGGGCAGAAATAAAGCAGACCGTGCCTGTCCCAGCCTTTAGAAAGACTTTTTTATCCCTAACATAAGTTTTGCTGAACGCAAAAGCACCGCCATGGGCCAGCTCATAAACTTTGCCATTTGATTCTATACCAATAACATAACCGCGGGCAACAAATTCATTTTGCCACCATCCAAAGGTCCTTCCGATAAAGAACAATGGTAACAAAAAAGGTATGATTATTAAAAAACCATAGCTTCTTACAGATTTTGTATTGCGTTTCGTCTGTTGTTTATTTGCCTCTTCCATCTTTTCAAATGTAGTCTTTTAAGATAGAAATAACAAGTAGTTTAACGTACTTTTGATACAGGCTACAGTGGGTTTAATACAGATTTTTTTTTAATTTGTCATCCCCATTTGGGCCTTGCGATTGGAAATCAAATAGAGCTTATACCAATACCCGATCGAAACATTTCAGTTACTTTGGTAAATCCTGGTTGAAAGGGGAGTTCTTAATTTAGTCATGATAATATTTTTTTAACCAATTTTGAAATTCGTTTTCATACATTTCCTGAGCATTCTTTACGATCTCATCCGGATCTTCTGTCGTCTCGATACCATATTTTTCTAAAACCCATTTCCTGTACTCTTCTGTTTTCTCGGTCGGTTCATAATCATCTTCATCTTTATAATAATAAATATCGTCCCAACCAATAGCGGGTTCCACATCAAAGGTTAAAATCTGTAACAATTCCCTGATGTTTTTTGCAACAATATGAATTCCTCCTTCGCTTCCAAATGCTAGAATCGGTGCTTCGCTTAAATTTTTATTGTTATTCCGTACCCAGAACGCATAGCTTGAGCCGCTGCCGTCTGCCATAGCAAATTCTATGATAGAATCTGTAAATTCTTCATGGTCCGAGTAACCGCTAATGCCGCTTTTATCTGAATAATCCCTTCCGATATAAAACTGGTCTGAAAAATTTTCATCATCTCCAATTGAGTTTTGAAAATTTACCAGTTCTACTAATTCTTCCGGAATTTCAAAATTTTTGAAATTTGCTTCAAATTCATTTAAATTAACCATTCTTTTTAATTTTAATATTTATATTTTGTGTTTCTTTTAGCATTTCTACCAGCCTTTGGCTTAACACATCACCCAATCAGATATTATTTATGTCTGAAAGTATTTATTTCGTAAAGCTATTTTGCTACTCATTTAAAATTGTATGTTATGACTGTTTTGATTATTTTATCGATCAGCTTTGCTGCTATACTTTTCAAAATCTTCTTTGCTGATGATTTCCCCATTTCTGTAAAAATTATCTTTATCCTTTGCGAGCTGATACTCTACAGATTTTGCCTTTTCGGGAATTTCAAGTTCAAAAGTTTCATAGTCTGCTTTTATTTCCCAAAAGCCATAAAATATTCTTTTGCTGTCTTTAGAATAATAAGAATTGGGAATTTCAGATAAGGTATCCCAACTTTTTACATCTGCGTTTTTAATTATTTTTCCATTTCCGTAGACGTAATTTTTATCTTTAGCAAAATATCCGTCGTATAGAGAAATAAAAGTATCTCCATCAGCATTCTTTATCACTTTTGGTTTTCCCTCATAATTATGATAGTAAACATTATTTTTATCTTTTACATAACTGTAAAATGTATATTCCGGAATTCCTATCCTGTTATATCCCAATAAACTTTTACCGTCATCTAAAACTTTAAATGTTGCAATATCTGCATCTTTTACTTTACCTGTAATGGTATAAACGTTGTTTTTGTCGATAGCATATGTATAATTTAACGGCTCGAATGTGTCGACATCTGCATCTTTTAACCAATTTTCCCCACAAAAGCATTTCCGGTCGTCTTTTGCGAAGATTCCATCATAGATAAAAGTCTTTGGGTTTGCTCCTCTTAACAAGGTCTTTTGGTTAAACACTTTTATTCCGTCAGTCCAAAAATTTGTTTCAGGATGATCTTCGTTAAAATCATTTAATGATCTGTCTGATAGTTTTTGCATTTAAGCATCATATTGGTTAGCATATCACTCAACTTTCAAATTTACGCATTGTGTCATCTGATTTATATAATTTTCACAAAGCAATTTATAACACCAATTTAAAATTAATTTTAAAAATTTGATTATCAAATAATTATCAATAATTTATTTCTTCAGATTTTCGGATTGACGGACGTTTTCTTTTTGATTAAATCCACATAAAGGACATGATAAAACTGTTTAATAACAGCATCACTTCTGTGATACGATATTATACATTTCAAATAAAAATGTTCCATTGACGCCCGTAAAATTTTTACTAAATGCAGATTCTTCCGACACTCGGTCTTAATGAACCATCCAAGCATCAACAAAACTTTAATCAAATCACGATTTAGAATTCAGAGTATGTATAATTTGAGATGTTTTGATGCATTATAAAACATATGGTCTTACTGCTTAACAGTCATTTTGAAGACTTTTACCATAGTATTATCAGCCGTTACTTCTAACAGATAATTCCCAACGGTCAGTTTTCCCTGTAAATTAAAATGACTGGTTTTCTTTCTTTCAAAAGGAGTCTGATAAACTAATTTCCCGGACCTATCAAACACGGAAAGAACAGCTTTTTGTTTTTCCAGAATATTTCCTGAAATAGTAAAATTACCGTTATTAGGATTATCATACAGCTGCAGGTCTTCATTTTTAACTGTCTCAGAGGTTGACAATTCACGGTTTGAACTGAATTTAGCAATAAAGCCGAAAGGTGATGACGGATAAGGATTAATCATATTCGGGTAGGCAGCACCACTGGTCCCTATTCCTGTTGGTGATCCCGTAAGGCCCCATAAAATAAGTGCGCCGTTGTTTAAGAATTTCGCATTGATATACTCTCCAAAATTATTACTGCCGGCACCGCCATAATAAGAAGACCACTGCCTGTTTCCGTTATCATCAAATTCTGCAAAATACATATTGGTAAGATTTGCAGAAGTATTGGGAACCGTCGTGAGAAAAGCTCCCGGAGTCGAAACATTGCCGGATGTACCATAATGAGATCCCGTAATCACGATTTTATTATCGAGTACCGTTAAATTGTCTGATCCGTTAATCAGATCATATCCGTTACTGCCGAAGTACGTGCTCCAGACACGGTTCCCGGTTACATCAAACTTGCTTAAAAATAAATCTCCGTTTACCATCTGTCCTTTAAATGCACCCGCTGTTGCGAAATAGGTAGAATGGTCTTCATCTTCATTTTGCCCGCTGACAAAAATGCCTTTGGCATTGACTTCAATGGCACTGATGCCCGATCCGGTATACATCATCGGGTTAAGCGGGGTTCCGTAGAAAGTTCCCCAAACTTTTTTACCGGTATCGGCGTTCCATTTCATAATGATATTCTGCGCCGGTGAATCGGGCTGAAATGTACCGGGGTTGGTAAAGCTTCCCGGCATTAAAGGAGAATAATTGCATGCAAGATACAATTCGCCATTATAAAATTTAAAATCAAATATTCCCGGGGTCGAAAATGTCCCCCACAATTTTTGTCCTGAAGAATTCAATTTAACGACATACGAGTTATTTTGCTGAATTCCCGAGATACTATAAGGTACAAAATTCTCCTGAAAAACACCAGGTGTCCCTAATCCCGGAATATCATACTGTGTATCACCCAAAAGATAGATATTCTGATCTGAATCAAATCTCACACTTAAGAATTCATTATGATCATTATTGGGAAGATAGGTAACCCAAATCACATTATTATTGGGATCCCGCTTGGTAAGTGTCCGGGTCACATTACCTGCCGAATTTGTGTTTTGGGTAAGCCATACGCCGGGAGTCGCTAAATTTGCAACCTGTGCAGGTATATTTTTTAGGGTATATACATTATCCAGTGCATCAATTCCTACAATACGTTCAAAATTATTATTAAAGCCGTTATAGTCTCCCTTAAGCATCTGGCCGGCAGATGAAAATTTTGCCGAATAATAATTTAATGGACCTGTAAGCACTACAGGATTGCCGCCACCTGATACAAATTGATTAAAATAGGATGCGCTGTAACCGCTTTCAAATGTTGTCTGACCTGTGACGTGTATATTATTTTGGGAATCCTTAAATAAGGACGTTCCGATTAAAGAGAAATCTCCCAGGTACGTACCGGAAGCTCCTACATAAGTCCCCCAGTCTCTTTCGTAAGGAAAAGAAGACTGCGCCTGAGTACAGTTGCTTAAAAAGACCGCCGGCAATATTACTAAGAGTTTTAATTTCATGATATTCATTTTTTCCAAATATACTTAAAAATTATCTGCTTGCGTACTTTTCCGTTATCCCGTAGAAGCTACAACATCTTGTTTTCAGGAATTATTCATAATTGATTTTCTCTAAAACAGCCACTTTCACCATTCAATCTATAACAGGATTGATTAGTCTCATTGTTTTGTTGATCGCAGGCTTTAACAATTTATATTTTTTAGTTTATCTTATCGCATTCAATTTGTATTTCTTATACAATCACTATCCTATAAAAACCCGCTCCACGATCAGCCATGCGGCATCCAGGATTTTCATCAGTTGGATATAGGGAATAACAATCCTCCTCTCCTCTTCACAACGCAGATCGCCCAGCGAGAAATACACGGTTGCCGAGAGAAAGTTATCAAACTCCTTCAGGCAGCAGGTCTGGAACGCCTTCCGGAAGACCTTTACTGGATTTTGATATTCTTCTGCCGAAAGGGAGATCAGCGGTGTGGGAAGATGGCCATCCGGAGAAACCCGGAAGTTTTTTGTCTCTGCTTTCCCGATCAGACGGGCGGCACGGACCAGCGACCGGAGCGACTGGTGCAGGTGGAAGATTTCGGCAGGGTCTTTACGGATCCGGGCTTTCTCCTGTACCGAACACTGCATCATCATGTTTAGGTTTTGCTTCACTTCGGCCAGGTCGTTGAACTGGAAGAAGGTTTCCAGCAGACCAATTGCTGAATGCTTCCGGGTGCCAGACCAGAACTGGGCTTCAAAATCTCTTTTTTTGTTTTTCATTTTCTGTTTTCTTACGTTACGGATGGTCTTGCCCTACAGAATTTCCTCTGTGGACGGAATGTTTGTCTGCCTGTTAAGTCTTGCGTGCCGGAGCATGCCGGGGCCAGACTGTTATGATAACAGACCCTGGCCGGATGCAAAACAATACTTCTGCGCTGCGGCAGGCAAACGGTTTATTTTTATAAATTCCTTCCGTGACGAAAATCATTTGGAAAATTGAAAGAAAGCCAGTACTTTTAAGGGTTGGGTTTACAACGTGCTTCGGCTTTCCTTTGGCTTAAAGGAATTTCGGAGGGCGGCGGTTTTCGGGTGCGGCGGTACCCCGCCTTCCTGCTCTTGCAGGCAGTTTCGGTACCGCACGGTGACCGCTGATGCTGAAGGGCTCCGGTCAGGCCGGCGGGCCGGTCAGCAGCAGGATGGAAATGTTTTTTTTCATCATTTGGGTTTTAAGACAGCCATTCCCTGAAACCTGCGCCGGAACCACCCTTTTGCCGGTGGAAAAGTGATGCACTTTTCTACAACCATTTCACGGGGTTTCCCGATGGAAATCGTTAGGCCGGCCCGGAATGCGTTTTTGTAACGGGTCTTCAGAGGATGTTGTTGATTCGCTGATACAAATATATAAAAATAATTCAATACCCCACTATAGTAAGGTAAAAAAGATGGAAAAAATATTTACGTTTGAGACTTATCAATTTGATTTTGCTTTCATTGAACACATAAAATCATTGAGAATATCAAAAGGTTGGTCACAAGAAACCCTTAGCACTGAGATGGGAGTTGCTACTAAATTTGTTGGAAATGTAGAATCCTACAAGCAACATCAAAAATACTCCACCCGCCACATTTCGTTGCTGGCCAAAGCTTTCGGCTTTAAAAACATTTCCGAACTGATGGACTTCCCCACCCCGGAACATGACCGCATTAAAGTGACCGTAAAGCAGGTTTATAATGAGAGCGGAACGAAGGTGATGGAGAGTGAGGTGGTGGGGATTGAGGGAGTTGAGTGAGAAAACTCCTGGGGCTTTTCAGGAGTTTAATTTGAGATTCATTTTTTTATTTATTTCGCATTCTACCGTTTGCATCTTGAACCGCTGGTTTGCTTGGAGCTATTGCAACCATTCCATCATCACTACCTTGAACATCTCGGTATCCTGGTTTTATTTCAACCATCAGGTATCCGAGCTTATGAAATTTATTAGTTTAAGTATTCTATAATATTATTAGATATAACACTAGATTTAAATAATGTTTTTTATCGCTGCATAACATATTTTATCATAGAAGTTGTTTAAACTTTTAATTTTTTGATTAGCCTTAAAGAAAATGCTAAAAAGTGCAGGTTCTTCCAGGTAATA
>NZ_JAKVIP010000034.1 GCF_022601875.1 Chryseobacterium sp. SSA4.19 | reverse complement strand
TATTTTTGAAGAAAGGCTCAGATTATAAAATCTAAGCCCTGACTTTTTAACTTACACACTTTGTGGGAGAGTGTCGTCATGTTGTTTTTTAGTATTTATCAATGAGATAGTGGTAAGCCTTCAGATATTTATTAAACCTTTTAATATCTTTCGGGCTCAATTCCCCGGGAACTCTTCTCAGGTCCATATTATCCCGAAGGTCATTTAGTTTTACGGCAACTGCTAAAGGAGAGCGTTCTGTTCTCCTGACGAAATCATCATATTCTTCATCCGGATCAAATTTGGTAAGGCAGCTGATGGCAAAAATAATATATTCAGGAAATCCTTCGCTTCTGAGATAATCCAGACTGAATTCCTGAGGATGGTCTTCTACAACATCATGCAAAACACCAACGATTTTTTCGTCCATCGTTTTTCCGTATTCCATCACACGCATGACATGGGCAATGTAAGGGGCATGATATTTATCGGTCTGGCCTTTATGTGCTTTGTCAGCTATCTTTATTGCTCTGTGGAGTAGTTCTTCTTTTGTCATGTAGGTAAAGTAGACTGCAAAAATAAAAAATGCCCTACTATTCAGAGCATTTTTCTTTCAATAATTTTTAATAATTATTTACAAGTAAACTCCGGAATTTTATTTTTTTCTTCCGGTTTTACCGAATTTAATATTTTGTAATCTGTAGTATCCTTTTTCTTATTCTTCATTCTTGAATAAATAGTATCTGTTGGCTTTTTAACAGGCATCTGATATATATTTCCCTGATTATCCGGTTGGAGTTGCAATCCCATTCTGTTTGGATCAAACTTATTTATTTTTACAGAATCTTTTTTAAAAGGAATTACTTTTCTCTCTTTCTGCTGAGCAAACATTGAAGTGGAAATACAGGTAAGTGCTATAAATAACAGTTTCATTGTCTTTATTTTTGATTATTAAAATAAATTACAGAGGTTTAATATTCCATCTGTTACTATAAGACAATTGATACTGTTTAATTATTACTTCTTTTGGAAAAGTAATTGTAAGCTGAACATATTCATTATGATTATCAATTTTATTTGAAATAATAAGTGCAGAGAAGTTATAATGATTTCTTTGAGATTTCCATTTTTCAAATTGTGCCATTTCATTTTCATTACAATCAAATCTGTTTTCCTTTATTTTTTCAATCCAAAATACATTCAGATATGAATAATTGGGAATATCTCGTTTCAAGTTTTTTATCTCGTCTAAAATAAAAGAATATTTTTCCAAAATATATTTAGCGGTACTACAATCCAGTTCTTCTACATATTGCATAGCAGCAGTCCCACAACCAAAAGCCAATTCAGGTCCTTCCGGCTTATTAATTCTGTTTTGATAAGCATTTTGTATCGTATTTAAGAGATAATCTTGTAAAATACCGTGGCATTTCACCAGACTATCTTTGGGATTTATCTGAGAAAAGGAAATGCAAAATGAAAGAATCGCAAAAACAATATAAAATTTTGGTTTCACTAATGAGGTGGTTTACTAATAATTTTAAAGATAATAAAAAACGCCTCAAAAATTTGAGACGTTTTGTTGAAATCAAATTTATATATAAAAGACTAATAAGCTCCTTTACTGATATAGTGTGCCGCTATTTTTTCAGTCAATGCCACTACATTCGGTGTATTGGTATATTTTGTAAATCTTCTTAATCCGGAAAGCATCATTCTTTGCTCGTCACCTTCTGCAAAAGAAACAATTCCCTCTTTTGCCGCCGTGATGATTTTCTCAACCGCTTTATACAGGTTAAGTTGAGCCATCAATGCTTCAACAGAATCGGCAGAGAAATGCTTTTCAGCTCTTAACACTGCAGATTCAGCCATATAAATCTGGTTAAGGATTTCAGAGGCGTTTAATAACAAATGCTGTTGTTTTTCAATATCCATCATGAATTTTTGAAGAGCAGCACCTGAAACCATTAAAAATACTTTTTTAAGGTTAGCGATAATCGCTTTTTCTTCACTCATAAATTCAGAGTAATCAGGAACTTCAAATGACGGGATTCCCATGAGCTCTTTTGAAATAGCCATTGCCGGTGACAATAAATCAAGTTCTCCCTTCATTGCTCTCTTAATCAGCATTCCTACGGATAAAAGACGGTTGATTTCATTGGTTCCTTCATAGATCCTGCCGATTCTTGAATCTCTCCAGGCCGCTTCCATCGGAGTTTCTTCAGAGAATCCCATTCCGCCATAGACCTGGATTCCTTCATCAGCCGTATGCTGCGTCAAGTCTGAAACGAAAACCTTTAGGATTGAAGCTTCTACCGCAAATTCTTCCACACCTTTCAGCTCTGCCTGCTGGTGATTCATTCCGCCTTCTACCAGTTCATTGATTTTATCTTCAACATTTTTTGCAGCTCTGTAGGCACCGGCCTCGGAAACGAAAATTCCGGTTGCCATTTCTGCCAGCTTTTTTCTGATGGCTCCGAACGTTGATATGGAAACTCCGAACTGCTTTCTTTCATTGGAATATTGAAGAGAATGGTTTAAAATTCTCCTCTGGCCGTCAAGGTTAGCAGCTGCAAGTTTGATTCTACCTACATTTAGCGCATTTAAAGCGATCTTGAAACCATTATTTCTTTCTCCCAAAAGATTTTCAACAGGCACTTTCATATCCGTAAAGAATACCTGTCTTGTCGAAGATGACCGGATTCCTAATTTATGTTCCTCTTCACCAAAGCTTAATCCTTCCGTCCCTTCTTTTTCTACGATAAAACCTGTGATGTTTTTATCATCTTCAATTTTAGCGAAAACAATGAAAATCTCTGCAAAACCCGCATTGGATATCCACATTTTCTGCCCGTTGATGATATAATGTTTTCCGTCTTCAGAAAGCCGGGCTCTTGTTTTTCCTGAATTGGCATCAGAACCGGCATCCGGTTCCGTTAAACAGTAGGCCCCGAATTTTGTACCTGTCGCCAGATCCGGAAGGTATTTCTGCTTTTGCTCTTCCGTTCCGTACAGAAGGATAGGAAGGGTACCGATTCCCGTGTGGGCACCATAGGCTGTTGCTAAGGAACCGTTCGCTCCAGAACAGTAATCACACGCCAGCATGGTATTCACGAAGCCCATGCCCAAGCCTCCGTATTCTTCAGGAACAGCAACTCCAAGAAGCCCCATTTCGCCCAGCTTACGCATTTTTTCTTCGGTTAATGCATATTCTTTCTTTTCAAACCTGACGTTTTGAGGAATCACTTCACGGTCGATAAATTCCTTCGCAGAATCACGAAGCATTTTTTGTTCTTCTGAAAGCTCTTCTAAAGTAAAGATGTCATTTGCAGGAATTTCTTTGATCAGGAATTCGCCACCTTTTAATATATTTCCCATTTAATATAATTTTAGAGTAATGAACAAAGAGAAAAGATTAAAGACTTACCACGTTAAGTTTCTCTGAAAGCCGGAAATCATTCTCTGTAATTCTGTTATTTTATTTTCTATAATTTCAATTTTTGCAGACTCAAAATAATTTCTATTGGAAGAAATAATAATTTGAGTCTGCATTTCATAAAGAGAACCAAGACTGATTTCCAGAAACCGATTAAAATCTTTATTCGAACTTCTGCTTGATCCTTCTGCAATATTTGAAGCAACAGAAACAGCACATCTTCTAAGTTGAGATTTTAATCCAAATTCTTCATTCTTCGGGAAACCATCTGTAAGAATATAAATATTATCAGCTAACTCAATCGAAAGTTTCCAAATACTTAGATTCTTGAAATTATGTTTCATCCTGTGTCTTTTCTCTTTATTCTTTTTTTCTTTTAGTCTATGCTACAATAGTTCAAATATACTCGCTGCTCCTTGTCCTGTTCCTACGCACATGGTTACCAGGCCGTATTTGTTGCCGCGCTTTCTCATTTCATCAAGTAGCTGAACGGTTAATTTGGTTCCGGTACATCCGAGTGGATGGCCGAGCGCAATGGCTCCTCCGTTGACGTTCAGGATTTCAGGATTAAGGCCGAGTTCTTTTTTGATGGCTACAGACTGAGAGGCAAAGGCTTCATTCATTTCGATAAGTTCAATATCCTTCAGTTCCAAACCGGCTTGTTTCAAAGCTTTAGGAATGGCATAAACCGGCCCCATTCCCATGATTCTCGGTTCCAGTCCGGCTGCTGCATATGCTACCAACCTTGCTTCAGGTTCAAGTCCCAGTTCTTTCACCATTTCTTCACTCATCACCATGACAAAAGCTGCTCCGTCACTCATCTGGGAAGAATTTCCTGCCGTTACACTTCCGCCGTTGGCAAAAACCGGTTTAAGCTTGGCCAGGCCTTCAAGTGAAGTATCTTTTCTTGGGCCTTCATCTACTGAAAAGTCAAACTTTTTCGTCTGCATTTTCTGTTTTTCATCCAGGAAATTATATTCAACAGGAATCGGAACAATCTGGCTGGCAAACCTGCCTTCCTGATTGGCTTTTAAAGCTTTCACATGTGATTCAAAAGCAAACTGGTCCTGTTCTTCTCTTGTGATGTTATATTGTTTGGCTACCTCTTCGGCAGTATATCCCATGCCCCAGTAATAATCAGGATTTGTTTTGGCAATATCCGTTTCAGGAACCGGCTTATAGCCGCCCATTGGGATATACGACATTGACTCTGTGCCTCCTGCGATAATACAGTCAGCCATACCGGCCTGGATTTTGGCAGACGCAATGGCAATCGCCTCACTTCCTGATGCGCAATATCGGTTTACCGTAACTCCCGGAACTTTGTCGGTATTTAATCCCATCAGAGAAATCAAACGGGCTACATTTAAGCCTTGTTCTGCTTCCGGCATGGCGTTTCCTACGATCAGGTCATCAATGCGGTTTTTATCCAATTGCGGAAGTTCAGCCATTAATTTTTCAATCACGGTTGCCGCCATTACATCGGGTCTTGTAAATCTTAAACTTCCTTTTGGAGCTTTTCCAACGGCTGTTCTGAAACCCTTTACTATATATGCTGTTTTCATATTGTTGTATTAATGTATTATGTACAATGTAAAAAGTATAGTGTACGCTATTTAGAATAAATTTGCTTTAACTTAACTATCATATTTTGAATATGTCTGATCTCTTTCATTAGTAATTCAAAATCATTTTTATTAACGAAACCCAAATCATTAGCAATTATTATTTGAGTTTCAAATTCAAAAGAAGAACCTAATGCAATGTTTAAAAATTGACAAAACTGAGGATTGTTGTCTCTTCCTGCACCCTCAGCAATATTAGACGGAACTGAATAAAGACTCCTTCTTGACTGAGATGTCAATCCAAATAATTCGTCTTTAGGAAAACTTTTGGAAATGATATAATACTGTTTACAAAGTAAAATTGATTTTTTCCAAACTTCCAGCTCTCTAAAATTATGCATGTCAATACTTCTTACATTTTACGACCGACATTATACAAATTAATTCCTCAACGGTTTTCCATTCTGCAACATGTACTGAATTCTCTCTAATGTCTTTCTTTCACCACAAAGCTGCAGGAAGGTTTCTCTCTCAAGATTCAATAGATACTGTTCAGTGACAACCGTTGGTTCGGAAAGATTTCCTCCGACCATGACATTGGCTAACTTATCTGCAATTTTCTTGTCATGTTCAGAAATATATTTTCCGGTGAGCATCTGGTCTGTTCCTACGTAGAACATTCCGAGTGCATCTTTACCTAGAACTTTTACTTTCTGTTCAATAGGTTGCGTATAGCCATGTTCTGCCAGGCTTAGAGCCAACATTTTCGCTGTTTTGATCTGCGTTCTCTTATCTACGGATACAATATCTTTCCCTTTTTCAAGAATTCCCATATCATAAGCTTCATAAGCAGAGGTGGCCACTTTACCCATGGCAATATTCATGAAAGCTTCACGAAGCCTGTTATTTTTAACATCATCATTATGGAATTCTCTTGAAGTTCTTAAGGTCAGTTCTTTGGTACCGCCACCGCCGGGAATTACCCCAACTCCGGTTTCTACCAGTCCGATATACGTTTCTGCTGCTGCAACCACGCGGTCGGCATGCATTGTCATTTCGCAGCCTCCGCCAAGTGTCATTCCATGAGGTGCGACTACGACAGGAATTGACGAATAGCGAACCCTCATCATTGATTTCTGGAAATAAGCGATTGCCATATTCAGATCATCCCAATCCTGTTCGATGGCCATCATTAAAATCATGGCCAGGTTAGCACCTACAGAGAAATTTGTTCCCTGATTTCCTATTACCAGTCCGTCATATTCTTTTTCAGCTAAATCGATCGCTCTGTTCAGTCCATCCAGAACTTCGCCTCCGAGAGAGTTCATTTTAGAGCGGATCTCGAAGTTGATAATGCCGTCACCCAAATCTTCAATTGCAGCACCGGAATTGCTCCAAAGCGTTTTGTTTTTTCTGATATTATCTAAAATAATAAAAGCATCCTGTCCCGGAATTTTGCTATATTCCCCTGAATTTTTATCAACGTAGATGCTTTGTCCTTCGTCATTAACTTTATAGAACGTGTCAACATTTTTCACCCAGTCTGAAACTTCGTACCCAGCATCCTGAGCCAATTCAATTCCTTTTTTAATACCAACAGCATCCCAGATTTCAAACGGTCCGTTTTCCCAGCCGAATCCTGCTCTCATAGCATCATCGATTTTGTAAACTTCATCAGAGATTTCAGGAACTTTATGGGAAACGTAAGCGAATAACGCTCCTAAAGATTTTCTGTATAATTCACCCGCTTTATCTTTTCCTCCGATTAAGACTTTGAAACGGTCAATCGGCTTATCAATATTTTTAGTTAATTCTAAAGTTGGAAAAGATGATTTCTCCTGAAGCTCGTATTCAAGCGTATCAAGGTTCAATCCGTGAATTTCATATTTCCCTTCTGTATTTTTTACTTTTTTGTAGAAACCTTGTTGGGTTTTTGAACCTAACCATTTATTATCGACCATTTTCTGGATGTACTCGGGAAGGGCAAATACATTATTAAAATCATTCGCTTCAACGCCGCTTTTATGGACGCCGTTGGCAACCATTACCAATGTATCCAATCCCACAACATCGGCTGTTCTAAAGGTTGCAGACTTCGGCCGGCCGATAACCGGGCCGGTTAACTTGTCAACCTCGGAAACCGTTAATCCTAATTTCTGAACATTATGGAGCAGATCCATCATTGAAAACACTCCGATTCTGTTCGCAATAAATGCAGGAGTATCTTTAGCCAGAACGGTGGTTTTACCTAAAAACTTCGCTCCGTAGTTCATGTAAAACTCAATGACTTCCGGAGCAGTGTCCTGAGTAGGGATAATTTCCAGTAAAGGAAGATATCTTACAGGATTGAAAAAGTGGGTTCCCGCAAAATAATGCTTGAAGTCATCGCTTCTTTCTTCTGTTAGAAGATGTATCGGGATTCCTGATGTATTGGAAGAAATCAGCGTTCCCGGCTTTCTGAACTGTTCTATTTTTTCATAAACTGATTTCTTGATGTCGAGTTTCTCAACAACCACTTCAATAATCCAGTCCGTATTTTTTATGTTCTGTAAATCATCATCAAAATTTCCTACTTTGATTCTATCAGCAAATTTTGGAGAATAGAGCAGGGCAGGACTTGCTTTTTTCAGTTTCTCAAAGTTTTCAGAAGCGATCCTGTTTCTTACCGCTTTATCATCTTTGGTCAAACCTTTTTTTTGTTCTGCTTCAGTGAGTTCAAAAGGAACGATATCCAAAAGCGAAACCTCTACACCAATATTGGCAAAGTGCGCTGCAATACCGCTTCCCATAATCCCTGAACCAAGAACGGTAACGTGTTTGATTCTTTTTTTCATTTTTGATTCTATTTATTTTATTTATTGGCAAATGCTGCCTTTCGGCTTCATTGTGTATGTTTTACTTTCTGTTATTCAGATCGGTGGCAATTTTCATGATCTCCGTCATCACTTCTTTAAAGGTTTCAAGCTTTTCGGGAGCAATTTTTTCCATAATTCTTTTGTTGAAATTTACTACGACTTCTTTGGACATATTCCTGGAGCTTAACCCTTTATCGGTAAGCTTGATAATAACTTCCCTTTTATCGGTAGTTGTTTTTTCTTTATAGATATATCCGTTGTCTTCCAGTAATTTGATAATTCTTGTAAGTGAAGTAGGCTCAATAGCCATCTTTGGACCGAGATTGGTACTTCTTGTCCCTTCTTTCGGATCAATTTTAAGAAGCGTAAGAGCCTGAACGGCGGTAGAATCATGTTCCTGGGCAAGTTCAGTATACATTTTTGAAACAGCCAGCCACGTTTGTTTCAAAATTAAATCCACGTTTTCTATTTTATCTTTGTTGTTATCCATCATTTTGCTTTCAGTTGGGTTTACCCAAATGTAGCAAATATTATGCATGCATAGTATTTATTAACGTTAAAATTTGTTAATATACTGATATTTAATAGATTAAATTGTATGATTAGCATAATACTATGCATGCATAGTATGTGAATTAAGTAAGGAAAAGAACCTATTTATGAATGGTTTTCACGAAATTAACGATTTCTTCGAATGATTCACATTCCTTTATAAATGTGCCGGTATAGATTAACCAAAAATCATTCCTATACTCAAAGTGTAATGAAGAAAGGTCATTCCGGAAGTTTTTCTGAAGTAAGGAATAAAGCATTTCTTTATAAAAGTCGGGAGCTGTAATATGCGGAGCTATAAAGTTTTTATTGACTTCAAACAGTGAAGGATTAATTAATTCTTTATGCTTAAGCGAGATATCTTCAACGATCCCGGAATATAGATGCTGGTCTTTTATGTACCATATTTTATCGGCAAACTCTTTTGCCAGACGCCAGTCGTGAGAAGAAAAAAGAATGAGCTTGTTTTTTTCTACAGCTAGTTTGCGAAGTATTTTTAAAATGATGATCTTATTTTTCTCATCTAAATGGGTAGTCGGCTCATCGAGAATAATAACAGGAGAATTTTGCATGAGTGCCCGTCCGATAAAAGCTTTCTGAAGATTTCCGTCCGAAAGGTTTTTAAGCAGTGTATTTTTATAATGGCTAAGACCCAACTCATCGATACTATGTAAAACTTCTTCTCTGTCTTCTTTTTTAAGTTTAAAATAGAAAGGATAATAAATATATTTCCCTAATGAAATAAGGTCTTCTACCGTATAATTCTCCGGAATGACCGATTTTGAAAAAACGATGGCAATATATTCTGCAATTTCTTTTACTGAAAGATCTTTTACATTTTTGTAATCAATCATAATTTTCCCGCTCAGCACCGGAACCTGGTTTAAAACAGATTTTATTAAAGTCGTTTTTCCCACTCCGTTATTACCGATCAACAGGCATACCTCACCCAATTTCAGGTTTGCATCTGCATTTGAAATTAAGATTTTATCGTAACCAATATTTGCCTGTTGGATTTGTAAGTACATTTTTCTGTTTTATTTTCTATAACATTCCGTATATATTGAGAAACTTTAATTCTAATTTACTGCTTAATTTATAATTAGAATATTTTACACTTTATTCTGTTTCAATAACATAATCAGAATCACAGGAATTCCAAAAACGGAGCTTATGACATTCAGCGGGATTTGGGATTTTTCTGCAACAACTGAAAATAATAACATTATTAACATTCCCAAAAACATATTCAAAATCCATTGTTGCCACAGTTTTGCAGGATTGTAAATAAGTCTGCAGAAATGCGGGACAATAATTCCGATAAAAAGGATAGGACCTAAAAATGCCGTAACCGAAGCCGAAAGAAGAGAAGCGGCAACGATGATAAATAATTTTAATTGATTTAAATTAACACCGAGGCTTTGCGCATAAGCGGTTCCCAATGAATTTCCGATTAAAGGTTTTATACTTTTAAAGCAGATAAACAGACCTATTATAACCAATACGGACAATACATAAATCTGACCTCTTGAAACCAGATTGTTTGCTCCGAATGACCACAAAACATAATTTTTCAAACTTTGGTTTTCAGCATAAAACTGCAGCAGTGAAACGATCGCTCCCGCAAAAGCCGAAACCAGGAATCCAAAAATGATTAAATACGATTTATCCTGAAATCTTTTTGATATCGATAATAGCACAAGCATCAGAGCCAGGCTTCCTGCGATCGATGACAGACTGAGAAAACTGTTCTGAAAGAACTCCGGAAGATCTATATGATAAGAGAAAAAAATATAAAAAGCCACCGAAAGGCTTGCTATGGAAGTAATTCCCAGAATATCCGGCCCGGCCAGGGGGTTCTGAAAGTATTCCTGCATAAGAAAACCGGATGTCGGAATAGAAATTCCTGCCAAAAGCATAACCAGAACCCGGTTGATACGGATTTCAGCAATCTGACTATTGGATGACTCAGAAAAAAAATCCTGGAAGTGTAAATTTAAAAATCCTGTATTCAGATTAATAACAGCAGCTATGACAATTGCAATTATTGATACTAAAAACAGGACTTTAAATTTTTTAGACATGTAATAAGATAATTCTGATTTGTATTTTACAGGACTACATTTTTTCAGGAGTCCCGATAGTTCCGGCTACATAATCATCATCAAGTTTTATTTTTTTGTCACCTTTAGAATTTAAAAATTTATTTATTTTTTCATCCAGCTGTTCTTCGCTGATCATTCCCAGTGTTTCGTCCGTCTGATCTCCTTTTCTCATAAATGTGAAAGGTATGGCGCCACCGTCCCACTGTTTAAAATTATTTTTATAAAAATTGGCATCCATAAGCTGCCCGTCAAGAAGAACGGTGTAATCCTGAATACCGTGTTCGGATGTAAAACGTGGAACTTCCGTATTCCAGATATCTTTTTGATCTAAGCTTACAAAAGTAATTTTTACAGGTTTTCCTTTTAATTCTTCAATTTTCTTTTTAAAATGAGGAATTTCCTTTACACATGGGCCACACCAGGTAGCAAAGAAATTCGTTACATATAAGGTGTCATTTTTATTATTTAATATTTTTGAAATATGGTCCGGAGTGAGCACTTTTAATGAAACAGCCGGAGATGGTGTCTCAGATGTAGAAGCAGAATCTGTTGCGGTCACAGTGTCATTATTTTTCTCGCTTTCTTTTTTACAACTTGTCAGTGCAAAAACAACAAGCGTGGATAAAATTATCTTTTTCATAAATTATTTTTATCTATTTTTGATATGAAGTATGGAACAACAAATCTATAAAGGGAAACTCACACGGTTTCATTGGCTAAAAATAACGAAAAAGGAAGAACTGACCAAAAATACTTTCGCTCTGGAATTTGAAATTCCTGAGACATTGAAAGAACAATTCAGGTTTGATGCGGGACAGTTTATCAGTATAAAATTTCAGTCTCATGGTGAAGAGATCATTAATGATTACTCAATGACTTCAGCGCCTTATGAGAAAAAAATAGCGATAGGTATTAAGATGAATTCTCCGGATGGTGCCGCATCAAAATTATTCAGACAGTACAAAACCGGTGATGAAATCCTGGTAAGCGAGCCGGCCGGAAGGTTTACATTGGTATCGAAACCCAGCGAATTCCGTACGATTGTAGGATTTGCAGCTGGTATCGGAATCACTCCCATTTTAAGCCATTTTAAAAATATCCTTCACAATGAACCCAGAACGAGGATGTTTTTATTTTACGGCAACCGGACATCTGAAGACTTGATTTACAGGGATCAGCTGGATAATCTCGCACGAACCTGTGGTGACAGACTGCAGATCTTCTATTTCTATTCTCAGGAAAAAACGGCTAACAATCTGTTTTACGGAAGACTGGACGGTAGAAAACTAAGTCTTATTATCAACCAGATCCTTCATCTTGATGATACCGATGAAGAATCTACGATTTGGGATGCCGTGGACGAAGTTCTGATCTGTGGAAAAGGGGAGATGATCAAAACGCTGGCAAATGCCTGTTATCATCACGGGATTCCAAAAAAGAATATCCATTTTGAGCTGTTTGAAGAATATAATGATGACATTTATCCTGTTGAAAAAGAATTCCCCCTGATTGAAAATATTGAAATGGAATTTACCATGCTCACCAAACAATATGCGACCGTGCTTCCTAACAATGAAGAAAGAATTCTCCAGCAATTGCTGATTCAGAAATATGCCGTTCCCTATTCATGCAAATCAGGAATCTGCGGAAGCTGTGAATGCATTCTGGAAGAAGGAGAAGTAGAGTTGCTGGAAAATGAATACTTAACGGAAAGAGAAGAAGAAAAAGGACATATCCTCGCATGTATGTCTATAGCAAAAAGCAGGAAAATAAAGCTTAACTTTGATCTTAGTTGAGAATAATAAAAAAAATATTTAATCTGGTATGCATATCAATAGAAATGGGTGTTCTGTTGATATGCCTGGCTAATGCCTGGGTTTTTGCATTGACAGACGGGAGAACCTATACCAAGATTTCCAAAATTCCGCCACGGGAAGTTGCTCTGGTACTGGGTACGTCACCGAAAATGAGATCAGGCCAGTCCAATCCTTACTTTACAAAAAGAATGGATGCCGCAGCACTGCTTTATCATCATGGCCGGATCAGGAAGATCATTGTTAGCGGCGAAAAAAGCAGAGGATACAACGAACCGGCAGCGATGAAAAATTACCTGATCTACCAGGAAGGTGTTCCTGAAGAAATCATCATTGAAGATCCTAAAGGTTTTAATACCTATCAAAGCATTCTGCGCTGTAAAGATGTTTACAAAAAGGATAATGTAATCATTGTTTCACAGGGTTTCCATAACCTTAGAGCACTGCTTTTCGCAAGAAACAACAATATGAATGCATTGGGTTTTGATGCACAGGATGTGAGTAAGCCGGAAAGTTATTACAGAAACCAGTTCAGGGAAATTCTGGCAAGAACCGTAGCAGTAGTATATCTTGCTTTGGGAATTTCACCGGATTAGATAATGTTGCCTATTGTTTTATTTCTTAGAAAGGATAACCGAATGCAATATTTAAAGTGGGTTTAAATGGCTGGAAATTCTTCAGCCTCCAGCGGTCTCCTTCCGGTTTGTTCGGATCATACATTTTATAGGCTAAATCTACTCTTAAAGTAATATAAGCGACATTTACCCTAAGTCCGAAGCCACTGCCGACTCCCATCTGTCTTATAAATCTGTTGAATTTAAATTCATTTCCTGATGCTTCATTATCATTTTTTAAGCTCCAGGTATTTCCGATATCAGTAAAAATAGCTCCTTCATACATATCGTTAAAAGGAACCCTGAACTCGACATTTGTGGTCAGTTTCATGTTTTCCGTCTGGTACGCACGAACTCTTTCGTCGATCTGGGAATCTCCGGGGCCAAGACCGCCAAAAGCGACCCATGCTCTGATATCATTGGAGCCTCCGTTGAAATAAGAACGGATGACAGGCATACTGGAAGAATTTCCGTAAGGAATTCCAAGCCCGAGAAATTGTCGAAGGACCAAAGTATTATTATTGAATTTAAAGTACTTCCTTACATCGAAATCAAATTTCACAAATTGGGCATACGGCACTCCGAAAATTGTTCTTTCAGGACTTGTAACAATCCCTCCTTCATTCCTCTTCTGATTAAAAATACTGAATACATTTCCTGCCAGTTCTACTTTTCCGTTGAAATAAAACGAATTCGGATAGCTTTTTTTACCGATCTCATTATAAATAAAATTATAAATGAAAGAAGAAATCAAGACATCCTGGGTCTGTCGGTCTTTGTTAACCAATGTCCCTACAAATGCAATAAAACGGTCGGCACCTGTCTGATCAAGACCGGAAGCATAATTCATATCCAGGGTAATAAGTCTTGAAACCTGATCGATATCAAGCTGGCCTGAATCGTACTGTTGTTTCACTGCGGGATTGGATATAAAATAATCCTTAAAAATCTCTTCCTGAATTGCTTTATCGTTTACGAAATAATCATAATACGCATCTTTATTCTTGGTTAAACTCAACTGTGTATTGAACAGTGTCAGTCTGTGCGAAACTTTATCGTTTACGGTAGCCAGATAATTGAGCCCGGTATTGAAATTGACCCTTCCAAGACCTATATTGTTCTGCACGGAAGCACCTAATACGATAGACGAAGTAGGACTGTATCTTTTCGGCAAAAGTTTGTAATAATCAAAAGGCAACAGCAATCTTGGGAAGTTGAGTGAAGCCTGTGCAGATATTTCGTAAGCCAACACCCTTTTGTCGATGTTCTTTGTACTTCTTATCGATCCGAACGTCCCTGCAAGACTGGTTGAAAGGTTTTCTGCCCCTCCGAATATATTTCTTGTTGTCAGATCTACTGAAGGGGATACTCCTAAATTTAAAAGCTGGGAATAATTGATATCCGTTCCCAGTTTCAGTTCATATTTCGGCAAAGGCTTTAAAACATACATTACATCAATAATACTGTCATTAGGAGCAGTACCTCCGCCATACCTCAAAGAATCTCTTGATTTTAAAATACTGAAATTATTCATTGACAAAAGATTTCTTTTGGTTAGATCAAACTTTTTCTGATCATACACCTGCTTATGCCCGACGGTAATGGCTCTCCAAATAGCCCGGGAATCATACTGATTATTGACTTTATGGAATCTGATCCCCCGCAGACTGTCCATTTTTGTATTTTTAGGGTAATCGCCGGTTTCATCAACAATGGCAACATCAATATTCCCGATAGTTGCCACTTTATACGGAGAGTTAATGGAATCTTTATGGATCTCCAGTGTCAGAGGAACCTGCTTTCTGCTCTTCAGAGAATCGGCAACAAAATAGATCTCATCCCCCAAGTTGTTAAATTTATAATACCCATAATCCTTCATCAGCTCATTGATTCTTGTCACTTCTTTTTCCAGAACAGTCTGATCCAGGATTTCTCCCTGCTTTACCAGGCTTTCATGAATTTTCTGCTGGTAGACATTTTTTACAGCAGGATCTGTTATATTATAATAATATTCCTTAATATACGTCGGATCTTTATGGGTGATAAAATAGGTGACTGCAGCTTTCTTAGAAGCTGAATCGAGATCATGTTTAAATTTCACTTCAGCATCCCAATAGCCTCGGTACGTCAATCTTTTTTCAATGGATTGTGCTCCTTTTTCCGTTTTGGTCTGGTCCAGAATAACCGGAGCAGATCCCCAGCTGTGATACAATCTATCAAAAAAGAGGCTTTTTCCAACGCTGCTTTTCATGTTGTATTTAATAAAAAGAGAATCTCTTAGTTTTTGGTTTCTCAGTTCATTGGGATAGGTCATGTATTCATTAAGAAGCGTATCGTATTTCGGATTGGCTGCATTGTACAGCCACAAGCTTAAAGGCATGAACAAAAACTGCCTTTTATTGGGTTTCTGCTGTACATAGCCCTTTAACTCACCATCGAAAAAAGCTTTTTTATCTTCAAACTCGAAATTGTTCTGAACCAGCAGATAGTCACCGTCCGGAACTTTTTTAGTGGTACTACAAGCATAAAGGAGCCCTACAAATGTTGCAAATGATATAATTTTATAATACTTTTGAGGAGAATTCTTATAATGCTTACAGCTCATACAATAAAAGTTTTACAGTCTTTAGATAAAAAGAAGTTCCGGCAAAAATACAATTTGTTTTTGGTTGAAGGCAATAAAATCATTAGTGAACTTTCTAATTCCGACTTTAAAATTAAAGAAATATTTTCTACCGATCCGCAAAAACTGGACCGTACGGATATACCTGTTATTCATATTTCTGAAAATGAACTTAAAAAAATCAGTTTTCTGAAAACCCCTAAAGATTCGGTGGCTGTCTGCTATTTATCCAAGCAGAAAAGAGCTGAAGATGCCGATATTCAGCTGGTGCTGGATGGCATTCAGGATCCGGGAAATCTGGGGACGATTATACGGCTTGCCGACTGGTTCGGAATCGAGCAGATCATCTGCAGTGAAGATACGGTAGACTTTTACAATCCAAAAGTTATTATGGCCAGTATGGGATCTTTTACGAGAGTAAATATAGTATATACGGATCTGACGGAGTATTTATCACATACCAAAAATGCAAATATCGGCACGGACATGGAAGGTGAAAATATCTATACCTTTAAAAAACCGGAAAAAATCAATTTGATTTTGGGAAATGAAGGAAACGGAATCCGTACTGAAACAGAAAAATTCCTTCAAAATAATATTACGATTCCAAGATTTGGGAAATCACAGTCTACGGAAAGCCTGAATGTCTCTATGGCTGCAGGAATCATTTTAGGACAACTGTTTTCTAAATAAAAGCAATTAGATTTTAGAAGTTAGTGTAAGATCATATCAGATTCAATAACTTCTAAAATCTAAATTTTGACTTTCAGATTAATTGTTCCATACTGGAAACACTTTTATTTTTCTGATAATTTTCCAGTTTTTTTCTGACAAATCTTAATGCAATAGGAGCGAGGTATATTAATGCTACTCCTAGAACTTTCTTCTTCCAGTTTGAACTCTTGAGATTTTTTCTTGCGTAATTTCCGACGATGGCAGTTACACCAAGCTTGATCAAAGTATCGAAGGCATCACTTTTAAAAGCAGTATTGGCAATACTCATCGCTGTATGCTTATTGATCAGTGCGTCTTTGATTTCAGAAGAAATCTGCTTGGCAATAGCATCCTTCTTTAAGACTACTTTTCCGTGGCCGTCTTCATCCACTTTTTCCTGCAGGTACTGATCTGTTAAGCCGTTGGTAAAAGCACTAAGGCTTTCTTTTGTATTTTTAAATGTCAAAAGATCCTCCATTCCTTCAATCTCCTGTTTCAACAGCTTTTTCTTTCTTCTTAATTCCTCTAAGCTTTCATACTTTCTGCCCATAGTTTAATGATTTAAAAATTTAATAACATGGTCTGCTATGTAATTTACAATTTTCTTTTTACAGATCATAACGATAATCATTATTAAAAAGTAAAAAGCTGCCACAATCAGAAATCCGTAAGAATGGTTGCCTAACGCCTCACCGATCAGGAATGCTATTCCGAAATTGAAAAGGATAATAAAAAAACCGAATGCAACCAGCATGATAACGAAATAAGTAATCACTCCGGCTGAAAGGGAAGATTTTTCAGTGGCTTCAATTTTCAGAAGGTCGATTCTTTTGGACGCATATTCTTTTAAAGTTTCAATCATTGTTTTTCTTTAAAGTTATAAAAAAAGGAACTTTTGTTTATAAAGTTCCTTTGTATAATTTATCCGGAAATAAATTATTGTTTTAAATCATTCAGTTCAGATTCTACATTCTTAACTACATCCGCTGTTTTAGAAACAATCTGATCTTTGTATTTGTCATATCCGTCTTTTACCGTATGAGCTACATTATTAGCAGTTTCTTTAAAAGTGGAAGAAATATTGCTGTATTGGTCTTTTACCTTCTCAGAAACTTCTCCGTACTTGTTTTTAGCCTGATCTTTAAGATCCCCAGCTTTATCTTTAATTTTTTTTCTTGTTTCCTTACCTTCTTCAGGAGCATAAAGCATTCCTAAAATTACACCTGCTGCAGCACCTGCAAGAAGTCCTGCTAAAATACCTGCTGTATTGTTTTTCTTAGACATTTTCGTTTTTTTTAATAATTAATAAATACTAGCTTTTACTTGCCATGAAAGGTACAATTAACATACCAAAAGAGCTTATTGAGGTATAAAAAATGTTAAATCTTATTGATGTGGGATAAAATACTGTCGATGGTTTCTCTTTTTGTAAGATAAGTATTGTCAATAACAATTGCATCGTCTGCCTGTTTTAACGGAGCTATTTCACGCTCACTGTCAATTTTATCACGTATGATAAGGTTTTGCTTCACCTGCTCTTCATCTGCATCAATACCAAGGCTTATCAATTCCTGATAACGTCTCTTTGTTCTTTCTTCAATACTTGCAGTCATAAAGAATTTGTATTCTGCTTTTGGCAGTACTACTGTCCCGATGTCACGTCCGTCCATAATAATACCGCCATTTTCTGCCAGAGAACGCTGAAAGCAAAGTAAAAAATCCCTTACTTCTTTCTGCTTCGCTACCAGACTTACGTTTTCTGAAACTTCATGGCTTCTTATTGCTTTAGAAATATCAATAGAATTAAGAAAAAGAATTAGCTCTCCATCATTATTTCTGAATTCAAGATGGATCTTGCCAAACATTGAAAACAGCTGGTTAAGATCGATCGTTCCATCTTTAGTAACGCAATTCTGAAGCGCAAACCAGGTAATCCCTCTGTATAGGGCTCCGGTATCCAGATGAATAAGTCCCAGTTTTTCGGCAATGATTTTTGATATCGAGCTTTTCCCGGTAGAGGAATAGCCGTCAATAGCGATGACAGGTTTTTTCATACTGCAAAGTTCATAAAATTTTCCTGAAATCAAGAAAACCTTAAGAGATTTCTTAAGGTTCTTTATTGTAATTTTTATGATCTTTAATTATTCTCCCGCGTGACTGGTAAGATCTATTGAAACACCAATCTGGTTAACATTGGAAGCATTATGATACCGTACATGAGCATAATCTACCCGGAATCTGGAAATTTTAATACCGAACCCTGCAGAAATCCCTGAAAAATTTCTCTGATCTGCTACAGCCAATTCATTCCCTCTTTTTACATTATATCCCAGCCTGATATTGAAGCCTTTTTCAGGAAACAATTCTGCACCGAGGGAAAAGTGATCGGCAATTTTCCTGCCCACGTTCACTTCCTGTCCATTGACGTTGTAAGGAGATGAAATATCAAATTCCTGTAAATCATGCGCTGTAATGGTAATGGCCAGTGGAATAGCTTTTAAGGTCCTTGTGTACCCTATATCCACACGGAACGGAAGATTTTCCCTTGTTCCGTTGAATGATTTGAACTGGTAACCGAAATTCCTGAAAACCAAAGAAGCCGTTTCCTTGTTTTTTCTGTTATGATAGGTAACTCCTGCATTCCCCGAAACGGCAGAAGAGGTATAATTATCAATTTTTGAAGTAATAAAATTCAGTCCTCCTCCAATTGTCCAGTCTTCCTCGAACTGGTAAGCATATCCGGCTCCGATGGCTACATCAGAAGCTTTAAAGGTTCCGTTTTCGAAGCCGCTGTCATCGGTTCTGGGAATGTCACCATAGCTCATGTATCTTGCATTGATCGTTGCCATGTGGCCATTATCAAAGTCTTTGGCATAAGCAATAGTTCCGTATTTGGAGTCGGCAAGATAAGCAGTAGCATTCAAAGAAAGCTGATTATCAGAATCCTTATTCAATAAGGAAGGGTTTGCAATCGCAAAGGATACATCATGATCTCTTATGGAGATTGCATCACCGCCCAAAGCCGCCTGTCTGGCAGAAACAGGAAGGTTTAAAAACGGAAAAACATTTGTTCCTGTTTGTGCATAAGAAACAATTCCTGACAGGAATAATGAAAGAATGACAATTTTCTTCAATTCAGTTTATTAGTAATGCAAAAATAATCCTTTTTCGTACTTTTCAAAATATTTATCACATTATTTGTCATTAAATATTTAATCTTTATTAAATAGCTTCCGTTTTAAATTTTTTTCTAACTATTTTATATTTCATACAATATGATAGAAATTGCTAATTATTAGGATACGGATTTGAACACTGTTTCATCCAGGTACTGAAAAACTACTTTTAAAAATGATATATAAAAATGAATATTATGTATTAATGATTATATTTGCACAGTCAAATTCTACGTGAAACAGACATAGCTAAAAAGTTATTAAAATTAAACATGAAATATAAAAGAATCCTTCTCAAACTTAGTGGTGAAGCCTTAATGGGAAACAGACAATACGGTATTGACAACGAAAGACTGCAGGAATATGCAGTTGAGATCAAAAATGCAGTGGATAAAGGCTGCGAGGTCGCTATTGTTATTGGAGGAGGAAATATTTTCCGTGGTGTTGCCGGTGCAGCCAAAGGAATGGACAGGGTACAGGGAGATTATATGGGAATGCTGGCTACCGTAATCAACGGAATGGCCCTTCAGGGTGCTCTGGAAGATGCAGGTATCAAAACGAGGCTCCAATCTGCCATTGAGATGGATAAGGTTGCGGAACCTTTCATCAAAAGAAGAGCGGTAAGACATCTTGAAAAAGGAAGAGTGGTGATCTTCGGAGCCGGAACAGGAAATCCTTATTTCACAACAGATACAGCGGCCACCTTAAGAGCTATCGAGATTGATGCCGATGTTATTTTAAAAGGAACCAGAGTAGATGGGATCTATGACAGTGACCCTGAAAAAAATCCGGATGCTGTTAAATACAATTCCCTGTCTTTCGACGAAGTATATGCGAAAAATCTTAAAGTAATGGACATGACGGCCTTTACGTTAAGCCACGAAAACAAATTACCGATCATCGTTTTTGATATGAACAAAGTTGGTAATTTAGAAAAAATTATCGACGGAGAAAATATCGGTACTTTAGTTGATTTGTAGTTAAGATAGTTATTAGCTTAACTTTTTATTTTCTTATTTCAGAGACTTTCAAATTAAAAATACAATAGCTCAATTAATTAAATTAATTGAGCTATTTTTATATTTGTGTAAGCATGCATAATAACTAAGAATGTTTAAAGTGATGAATACATCTTATGCATTAATAAATCTGTTACAATAAATAAATTCAAACCAAACTATATCATTATGAAAAAATTAAAAAAAGATCAGTTGAAAACGATTATGGCCGGAACAGAAATATGCCTTGAATGTGCTGTTGATTACCATCAGGTTATTATCGAGGGCAGGTGCTATTGTTTACCTAACGATTAGATTAAAGCCTCAACCGGGGCTTTTTTTATTACATTACCGTTTAATTTTTTCTTTTACTGTTTTCTTTATTTTACTATATTTGACTCCGAAAAAATAGTGACAAACATTGAAAAACAGATCGGGAACTTTAAGGTTTCCTTTTAAAATCACTGATTGTCAGAGACTATTAAATATGTGTAATCTATCAAATTTTTATTATATAATGGAAGAATTAGATCTTATAGTAGAATCCGTACAACATGACATGGAAGCAGCTGTAAAACACCTGGATCATGCATTTCAGAGAATCAGGGCGGGACGTGCGTCTACCAACATGGTTCAGGATGTCATGGTAGAATATTACGGATCAATGACTCCCATCAATCAGGTGGCCAATGTATCAGTTCCGGATGCCATGACAATTTCTATTCAGCCTTGGGATTCTAAAGCGATCAATGATATTGAAAAAGCCATCGTTAATTCTAATTTAGGTTTTGCACCTTCTAACAACGGGATCAATATTATTCTAAATGTTCCGCCTTTAACAGAAGAACGCAGAAGAGAACTGGCAAAGCAGGCCAAAGGAGAAACTGAAGATACAAAAATTGTGGTAAGAAACGCAAGACAGAGCGGTATTAAAGAGCTAAAAAAGTTGGAAGGGGTTTCTGAAGATCTTATCAAAGGAGTGGAAGCAGATATCCAGGCTTTGACAGACAAATATGTGAAAATTTGCGAGGATCATCTTAAAGTAAAAGAGGCTGAAATTATGAAAGTATAATGTTCAGTTTTGAAATAATATAAACAGCGGCTTCTTTGCAGAAGCCGCTGTTTTTTTTACAGGCATTTGAGTTCGCCTTTTTTATCTTTATTTTTTAGAATCAACTGATAATTTTTCATCAGTTCTGAAATATCACATTTTGTTTCCCTGCTGTTTATTTTATTGGGATCCGGATTATTTCCTTTAGACCGCACAGAATATTTTTTTTCAAGGCATTGCACTGCTTTATCATTTACAATATACATTCTCTTTTCCAAAATATCATCCTTGGTTTCGGGTTTTTCGGGAGTTCCCCCATCAAAATTCCATGATGTTTCATCCTGGAAAATAAAAAATACCTGATTGTTTCTTATAAAATATTGGGTGGATGAAGAAAAATGGCTGTGTTCAGAATAAAAGTCTTTGATCATCTTGATTTGACCATCCTTTTTGTAGATAACCACTTCACCTTCTTTTTCATTGCAATAGTAGGTAAAATTGGTGGAATCTAATTTTTTCGATAACAGCAGACTGCTTACAGCAGCATATTCTTTTTTAATATCTTCCACAGATTGTATGGAATCATTCTGTACAGTAGGAGAGCTTTTTTTAACGGAGACACTGTCTTTTACAGTTTTATGTTTTTGAGTGCCTGTGCCGGATTCTTTTTTACAAGAAATCATAAAGATGACGCTTAAAATAAGAAGTGTTTTTTTCATAATATAAATGGATAAGGTTATTTTAACTCAACAAAAAACATGCAATAAAAAAGCCCGGAAATTTCCGGGCTTCAATTATATGTACATATTATTGATATCGTTCATGCTCTTTATTTTTAACAAACAGTTTCATAACCGGTTTAAAAAAGGCTTTGTATTTTTCAGCATCAAATAGCTGAGAATCTGTCAGTGCTTTATACGTCATCCAAACTCCGAAAGGGAAGAGCACCATATTCGGGACCCAGGCAGCTAAATAAGGATTCAGTTTTCCTGACCATGCCATATTTTCGGTACCTACGTTGATAATATAGAAAATAATAAAAATAACAATGGCGATGATTACCGGAAGCCCCATTCCTCCTTTCCTGATAATCGATCCCAAACTTGCACCGATAAGGAAAAAAATGATACAGGTAAATGAATAGGTAATGATTCTCTGCTGGTAAATAACCACCTTGCTGTAATACTTTATTCCCGGGTCAATCTCGCTGTTCTTAGCATCCAAAGTGCTTTTCAGATTATCCAACCTGTTATATGCATTTTTGATTACTTCCAGCTTTTTATCGGTTTTTAAGGTGTCCAGTTTCAGAAGCTGTTTTGGCTTAGCCTTCGCCCTGTTCTGTTTGGTATCCATATAGCTGATTACGGAATTAGTCTGGTTCAGGACATCATTATTAACATTGGTAAAGAATTTATCATTGTCCTTTTTTGTTTTATCAATGGTTGCATTCAATTGATTGAAAGTCTGAAAACGGTAATCGTCCGTAATTTTTTCTTCTTCAATGGCTTTATTAATGATATCACTTACATCAAAATGCGAAACTAAAGAATCAAATTTAATAGATTGGTCCGGCTGTTTCAAGCGGACATTTTCATTTTTCCCTGCAAAATTATCTTCATATACGTAGCCGTTATAAAGAACAAGCTTAAGATAGTTTTTGTTGACGGCCGGAACAAATCTTCCTTTTTCCGCAACAATAGACCGCTGATTGTCATACGAAGTTGCTTTTTTATGAATAAAAACGCCTTCAATATTTTCGCCATTCTCACCGGTAATTTTATCAAATTTCACCATGTATCCTGGAATCTGGTCAATAAACTGTCCGGGGGTAAAATTAAGTGCCGGTTTTGTCTGCGCAATATTGAAAAGCATATTTTTAGCTTTTCGCTGAAAATCCGGAATGATATTATTAGAGAAAAAATAAAGCATGATTGCCATAATGGCTGTTACTCCTAATAAGGGAAACATGACGCGGGTCAGAGAAATTCCGGCTGCTTTCATAGCGGCAAGCTCATATCGTTCCCCAAATTCCCCAAATGCCATGATACTGGCCAGCAAAATGGTAAGCGGTAATACCATACTGATCACACTGACCCCAAGATAAAACAGAAGTTTAAGAATCTGCCATGAGCTTAATCCTTTCCCCATGAACTGGCCTAACTGAACCCATACAATATTAACAATAAATATGAAAAACAGTACACTGAATATAAAGATAAACGGGCCGAAGAAAGTTTTTATAATATACCGGTCTAATATTTTAAACATTCGCCAAAATTAATCAAAAAGCCACAAAGTTTCCTTTGCAGCTCTTTATTTTTATAAAAATTTTATGATTAAATAATCTACAGACCGGTCAAAATCGTTAAATGCCAGTATATGCATAATCATTTGCCTCTTTAGCGTGACTAATTTTGGATCTACAGTTCCGTAACTAGATAGTTCTTATATTTATTCTTATCAAATACGAACATTCCGGAATCCAAATTCTGGTTTTCTTTATAATCTTTGATCGCAATCACCGCAACATCATTATTATTTCCGTGCTGCTCAAGCTTTACCATCTGTTTTTTTGCTGAATCTACAAAAAGATACACATACTTGATTCCGTTTGATTTTACCGGAGTAAGTTTGATAAAATCGGTATTTACCCCGTCTATATTCTTTTTACCATTATAGGTAACATTATAATCTTTACGGTAAGTAGAAAGATAATTAATAGGGGAGAACATGGAGCTGCTTCCGTTAGGCTTGGCTACGGTAACTTCTGTATCTTCAGTATTGATGTTATAAATTTTGTTGCCATCAAAAATCTGTTCAATTTCCATGATCTTTAGCTTATACTTATCTCCAGACGCATAATAAATTCCCGGTTCAGTTTTCGATACCTGCCCGTTGGTTCCCGTTCCGAAAGAGAATTTGAAATACGTATTCTTTTTAGAATTGTAGTTCGCTGTAATATCGTCCAGTATTTTTTTTGCTTTTGTATCAATTTTCTGGGCATTGGTAAATCCTACTGCTCCAACAACCAAACTGCTTACAACAATCTTTGAAATAATATTCTTCATTTTATTTAATTCTTTAATCTTAGACTTTCTTACATCATAAAGGTTAAACGAACGGTGTTTCCTTTAACTGCGCATGTCTTCCAAAAACTGTTCCAAAGAATGAAGGTCGCTGATCAGAACCTCCCTTGCTTTTGCCCCGTTGAACCCGCCTACAATTCCGATGGCTTCCAGCTGATCCATTATTCTTCCGGCTCTGTTATACCCTAATTTCAGCTGTCTCTGAAGCATCGAGGTGGAACCCTGCTGTGTGGATACGATGATTCTGGCAGCTTCTTCAAATAAAGCATCCTTTTCATTAGGATCAAAGGCTCCTACAGCGCTTGTGCTATCTTCCGATACATACTCAGGAAGAATAAATGCTGAAGAGTATCCTTTTTGTTCCCCGATAAACTCGGCTAATCTTTCTACTTCCGGAGTATCGACAAAAGCACACTGAAGCCTTAAAATTTCATTTCCGTTAAAATACAGCATATCTCCTTTACCGATCAGCTGATCGGCACCCGGAGAATCCAGGATCGTTCTGGAATCCACACTTGAAATTACCCTGAATGCCGCCCTTGCAGGAAAATTAGCCTTAATCATCCCGGTAATAACATTGACAGAAGGTCTTTGGGTAGCAACGATAAGGTGGATTCCAACCGCTCTGGCAAGCTGTGCAAGTCTCGCAATCGGCAACTCGACTTCTTTTCCGGCAGTCATAATCAAATCGGCAAACTCATCGACTACCAAAACAATATAAGGTAAATAACGGTGTCCGTTTTCAGGATTCAGTTTTCTCTCGATAAACTTTTTATTATATTCCTTTAAGTTTTTACAGAATGCATTTTTCAGCAGATCATATCTCATATCCATCTCAATACAGAGAGAATTCAATGTATTGATTACCTTATTGGTATCTGTAATGATGGCATCATCCGAATCAGGTAACTTCGCAAGATAATGTCTTTCAATCTTTGAGTATAAGGAAAGTTCCACTTTCTTAGGATCTACCATTACGAATTTAAGTTCGCTCGGATGTTTCTTATACAGCAGAGAGGTAAGAATGGCATTAATTCCTACTGATTTACCCTGACCTGTGGCTCCTGCCATCAACAAGTGAGGCATTTTTGAAAGGTCAGCCATGAAAATTTCATTGGAAATCGTTTTTCCGAAAACCACCGGAAGATCCATGTCCGTATTTTGAAATTTATGAGAGGCAACAACGGAACGCATAGAAACCATGGTCGGATTTTTTCTCGGCACTTCTATTCCTATGGTTCCCTTCCCCGGCATCGGTGCAATAATCCTGATCCCTAAAGCCGAAAGATTCAGGGCAATATCATCCTGAAGTTTCTTTATGGCGGATACCCGGATCCCAGCTTCCGGAACAATTTCATATAAAGTTACCGTTGGCCCGATCGTCGCTTTAATTTCAGCAATTCCTACGTTAAAGTTTTTCAGCAGCCCTACGATCTTATTTTTATTTTCTTCTAATTCATCTTTATTGATGGAAATTTCTTCGTTGCCATAATCCTGTAAAAGATCCACAGTCGGCATCTGGAAATTGGCAAGATCAAGCTTATGATCATACAGGCCGTGCTTTTCAACCAGCTCTTTGGATTTCCTGTCGGAATCATCCAAAATATCTACTACCTGAGCGACTTCTACGTTGAATTTAATCTGTTCCTGCGGTGGTGATACCGGAGCGATGGAAGCACTCATGTCAAAAGCTTCCTCAGGACTTGACATCGGAACTGCAGGTTTTGAACCGAGATTAAGATTGATATTTAAAGGTTGTGAAAAATCATTTTTTTCCTCTTCAAATGAAGTCTGGTTCGGAGTTATAATGGTTTCGACATCGGTTGAAACCGGAACTTCAGGAAATCCTTTCGGAACCGAAACAGGATCAGGTATATCTTTTTTAGGTTTTACAGTTTCCGTAACCGTAATTCTTGACAAATCCTCTTCAGCAACACCAGCCTCTTCAATGAGTTCTTCATCCGCTTCAAAATTTTCACTGGAACTTGGTATCATCGATTTTACTCTTCCGATGGTATTTTCATTAATATCATTCAGCCTGGATTTAATAGAACTCGGGCGAAGGTTGAATTCCAGAATAAAATACAGGGAAATACTTGCCGCAAGAACCATCCAGAGTCCTACGCTTCCTATGATAGCATTTAGCGAATCCATAATCTGATAGCCATACACGCCGCTCAAAACTCCCTGACCTTTGGTAATGGCTCCGAACAGGATCGGAAGCCAGCAGATGAAAAATAAGGAATGTCCTACGGTTTTCCAGGGCTTGAACATTTTCTTTTTCAGAATCAATGTCCCGAATACAAGGAATAAAAAAGCGATGATAAATGAAGCAACACCGATACTTTCAAAAATAAAAATATTCCCAAGCCAGTCTCCGAGTTTGCCGAAAAGATTCGAGGATTTTATGCTTTTATCAAGCATGGTACCCGCCTGGCTCTGATCTGCCTGCCAATTCATTAAGTAAGAAACAAATGAAAGGGTAAGCACTACAGAAAAAAGGATAAATGTAAGCCCGAAAAATACTCTGGGTTTAGATAAAAATTTGCCTTTTTCAGGCGATTCCTGCTGTTTTTTTGGTATATTCTTGTCCATAATATCAATCTGGACAAATTTAATGTTTTTTCTATACTAAAGGAATCTTTTTTGTTTTAAAATAAGATGAAAATTGGAAGTGGGATATTCTATTGACAGCGATTATTACAATGCATTGTTGTATTTTACATTTAAATAATTATCCCTGAAAGAAATGAATATAATTCTGATAAATAAAGCTAGGCATTATAAAATTTCCTCTATATAAAGGATGATACATTACATTATTATCAACATGAACCAGTATTATCAAGAACGTTTAAAAATAACATCTCCACCCTTTAAAATGATAAAAAACATCTTTTTTTAACGGCTTTGTAGTTTATCATCCTTATTTTTGCCAATCAAGTATATATATCATGAAGAAGCTCCAGGATATTCTTATCTCGACCAGAACAATGGCTGTGTTGTTATTGGTGTTCGCATTTGCAATGGCATATGCAACGTTCCTAGAAAATGACTACGGAACTCCAACGGCAAAAGCATTAATTTACGAAGCAAAATGGTTTGAACTGATCATGTTCCTGCTTATTCTGAATTTCATCGGAAATATCGGAAGATACAGGCTGTGGAAAAGAGAAAAATGGCCGGTTCTCGTATTTCACCTTGCATTTGTACTAATTTTCATAGGCGGTGCAGTTACCCGCTACATCAGTTTTGAAGGTACGATGCACATTAGGGAAGGGGAAACATCAAACGAGATTGTTACTGACAAAAACTTCCTTAAGATCAAAATCGAAGAAAAAGGGGATGCTTTGGACTACCAGGATATCCCGTATCTGATGTCTCCGTTACATAAAGATTTGCAGGCGACATACGATTTCCGCGGCAAGCATGTAAAAGTTGTCGCTAAGGAATATGTGCAACGTAAAAAAGACAGTTTGATTTCTGATCCGAATGGTGCAGAATATCTTCACCTGGTTTCTACAGGGAATACAGGAAGACAAAACATCTACATCAAACCCGGAGAAACAAAATCCATCAACGGAACGTTAGTTACATTCAACAGAGCGATTGATGGAGCTGTCGAATTTAGAAATGATGGCGGGAAGCTAATGATTAAAACTCCGGTGGATGCATCTTATATGACGATGGCTACCCAGGCTACAGGAAATACGGTAAAAGATGAATTCCAGCCATTGGTGTTAAGAAGCTTATACAGCATCAACGAACTTAAACTCGTTGTTCCTGAAGGATTGAAGAAAGGAAAGCTGATGGCTTTTGAAGGTGACAGGAAGAAAGATCAGAATGTTCCTGATATGCTGACGGTTGAAATCCAGGGTCCGAAAACAAAGCAGCTAGTTGATTTATCTGTTGAAAAAGGGAACCCGAATGCCTATAAGCAGATTGCAATGGACGGACTGAATATCATGATCGGTTTCGGCCCTAAAATATACAATACCCCGTTTGCACTGAAGCTGGATGATTTTGTTATGGAAACCTATCCGGGAAGTTCATCACCGAGTGCTTATGAAAGCTATATCAAAATTATCGACGAAGGCAAGCAGACCCCTTTTAAAATCTATATGAACCACGTTTTAAATCATAAAGGATACCGTTTTTTCCAGTCCAGTTTTGATCCGGACAGAATGGGTACGGTACTTTCCGTTAATCATGATTTCTGGGGAACTCTGATTTCCTATATCGGATATACCTTGTTATTCGGAGGACTTTTCTTTGTTTTCTTCTGGAAAGGAACTCATTTCTGGAAACTGAATAAAATGCTGAAGGACGTTAATAAGAAAAGAGCAACAATGATCATTCTGCTGTTTTCAAGCTTAAGCCTGAATGCCCAGAAGATTGAAACGCACGGAACAACAGACGGAAGCAGGGAACATGTCCATACGGAAGGAGAAACCCATAACCATGCTCCGGCACCTGAAGCGAAGGTTCAGCAGCAGGCGAAACAGAATTCACTGGCTGCGCCGCTGAGCAAAATGAAAATGATCTCTGCTGATGAAATTATTGCGAGAAATAAAATCAGTAAGGAACATGCGGATAAATTCGGATATCTTCTGGTTCAGAATTACGAAGGAAGAATTGTCCCGATCAATACGGAAGCCCTTGATGTTTTAAGAAAATTATACAAAAAAGACGAATTTAAAGGGACGGACGGAAAATCACTGACAGCCAACCAATGGTTCCTTTCAGTCAATACAGACACTCCGAGCTGGACGATGGTTCCGATCATCAAAGTGGGTACAAAAGGCGGTGATGAATTGAAAAATAAAACAAAGGCAGATGATGATGGGTATACTTCATTAATGAACCTTTTCCCGGCAGATGCCAATGGAAACTTATCGTATATTCTTGAACACGATTACAATACCGCTTTCAGAAAAAAGCCGTCCGAACAGACCAATTATGACAAAGAGGTAATCTCTGTCAATGAAAGGGTTCAGATTTTCAATGAATTTTTCAGCGGACAATTTATGAGAATTGTTCCGGTGAAAAATGATGCAAACCATACATGGCATTCATGGCTGGACCAGAAAATGGAACCGGATGTGGAATCCCAAAAAGTAATGGGACCCTACTTCGCAGAGGTTTTACAGGCGCAACAATCGGGTAGCTGGAGCAAGGCAGATGCAGAATTGGCAAAACTTTCAGAATATCAGCAAAAATGGGGTAAAGCAGTTGTACCTTCAAAATCAAAAGTGGATCTGGAAGTATTCATGAATGAAGTGAATCTTAATTTTAAACTTTTAATCTTCTACACCATTGTTGGAGGGCTACTCTTGATCTTAGGTTTCGTTGAATTATTCAAACCTCGAAGACTCTTAAATAAAATTATTAAAGTAATTATTGTTATTGGAGCTGTAGGATATGTTTTTCATTTTCTGGGACTTATTGCCCGTTGGTATATTTCGGGGCACGCACCATGGAGTAACGGCTATGAAGCCATTATCTTTATTTCGTGGGTTGGTATTAGTGCCGGATTAGCTCTGTATAGAAATTCCAATGCCCTGATTCCTGCAGCTGGATTTATGGTGGCAGTTATTATGATGGGATTTGCACACGGAGGTTCAGCGCTCGATCCGCAGATTACTCCTTTGGTTCCTGTATTAAAATCATACTGGCTGATTGTCCACGTGGCGATCATTACTTCAAGTTACGGCTTCTTTGCATTGTCGATGATCATTGCAGTAATCAGTATGGTGTTCTATATTATCTCCAGCAAAGAAAATTATAAAATCCATCACGATACCACATTAAAGGAATTGGTTATTGTTTCTGAAATGTCTCTGACCATCGGACTGTTTGCCTTAACGGTAGGAAACTTTTTGGGTGGAATATGGGCCAATGAATCCTGGGGAAGATACTGGAGCTGGGACCCAAAAGAAACATGGGCCTTCATTTCGATTATGGTATATGCTTTTGTTTTACACATGAGATTGGTTCCTGGATTAAGAAGTAAATGGGCCTTCCATGTCGCTACAATGTTTGCTTTCTGTTCCATGGTGATGACCTATTTTGGTGTTAACTATTATCTGAGCGGACTTCACTCGTACGCTGCAGGAGATCCGGTTCCGGTTCCTGCCTGGGTATACATCGGCCTTGCTGCTATGCTGGCGTTAGCAACAGCTTCTTATTTTAAGTTCAGAATTTTAAATAAAAAATAAATTCAAAAACATAAGTTCAAAAAATCCCTGAAATATTGATTTCAGGGATTTTTGTTGATGGATACAAGGGTTAACTTTATAAATAAGTAATTGATAATTGAATGACTATGCATCAAAGCTTACATGCTTTTTAGGTGACCATAAAAAATTCAAAACTTATCACGTATCATTCAAAACTTAATTATATCTTTATGATATCAAAATAATATCAAAAAAATTATACCTATGGAAAAAGTTTTAAAACCGATGTCCGGTTACCTTGCTTTGGTAATCTCTTTAGCCTTATTTATTGCTTCTGCTTATTTATTTATAACAGGAACAAGTAGTGAAAATCTCACCAATGTCATTCTGGCAATAGTCTGTTTTGTTATATTTTTCTTTTTTATTAAAGGCTTAATGATTATTCAGCCCAACCATTCGAGAGTACTGAATTTCTTCGGAAAGTATGTAGGTACTGTAAAAGACAATGGATTATTTTTTATCAATCCGTTATATTCATCACAGAAAATATCCCTTCGTTCCGAAAACCTACAGGGACAGACTTTGAAAGTAAATGATAAAATGGGAAATCCGATCGAGATTGCCGTTGTAATAGTCTGGAAAGTAGGAGACACCTACAAAGCGGCCTTCGATGTTGAAAGGTATGGGGATTTTGTTAAAATGCAGAGCGAAGCTGCTGTACGTCATTTGGCAATGAGCTTTCCTTACGACAATTTAGAAGACGACCATGCTCCGATTACTTTACGAGAAGGGGGTGACAAGATCAATTCGATTCTGGAGCAGGAACTTACCGACCGGCTTTCAAAAGCAGGCATCATTATCCAGGAAGCAAGGATTTCACATTTGGCTTATGCGTCTGAAATTGCCGGAGCAATGCTTCAGAGGCAGCAGGCAACAGCCATCGTTGCAGCAAGAACCAAAATTGTGGAGGGAGCGGTAGGAATGGTGGACTTAGCCTTAAAAAAGCTCTCTGAAGAGAATATCGTGGAATTAGATGATGAAAGAAAAGCAGCCATGGTGAGTAATTTAATGGTAGTACTCTGCGGGGAAAAAGCAGCCACACCTATTGTAAATGCAGGAACCTTATATAACTAATAGAGTTTAAACCCATAGTTTAAATTTTAATCAGAAAATAAATAAATGAAGTTGTTTAAACTTATTTATAAAAAAAAGTTCCGAGAAAATTAGCAATTTTGGATTGCAATTTAAAAGACTA
>NZ_JAKVIP010000033.1 GCF_022601875.1 Chryseobacterium sp. SSA4.19 | reverse complement strand
TATTTTTGAAGAAAGGCTCAGATTATAAAATCTAAGCCCTGACTTTTTAACTTACACACTTTGTGGGAGAGTGTCAAAAGATTATTGTTCCCATCATCAAAAGCTTTTATTAATTTTGCCATCTTCAAAAGGCTAATAAAAATTAATAAAAACTATGGAAAACAATTTATTATTATCCAAATTCTGGACGAGAATCGGAGCTCTCTTAATTGACTCTTTTGTCCTTGGGATCGTTGGATTTATATTGGGTGTGATTTTTAAGAACTTCTTTATTTCTCTGGGAGAAAATGCAAAATTAATCGGATGGTTTATTTCACTGTCTTATTTTTCAATCTTAAATTCTAATATTCACAACGGTCAGACTTTGGGTAAGAAATTAATGCATATACAGGTCACGGACATTACTGGAAATACGGTCAGCCTAAAGACTTCTTTCATCAGAGCATTGGTTTATACGACACCTTTTTTCCTGAACGGGTTTAAAATTCCGGGTTCTCATTTATTTTCAGTGATTACAGTTATTCAGGGGATAATCATTTTTACAGTAGGTACTGGAATTATTATATTCTATATTTTCAATAAAGAAACAAGACAGTCCCTCCATGATATTGTTGCAAAAACTTATGTTGTTCAGGAAGTTAGAAGCAGTACAATTTCTTTCATGCCCGCAATAAAAAAGCGCTCATTCTATATTACAGGCGGAGTGTTTTTACTGGTAATCATCACTTCAATTTATGGTTTGAGCAGTAGTAACTCAGAAATAAAAAAACTGGTTCCCGTATATGAAGATATTTTAAAACAGGATCATATTTCAGATGCGACGGTAAGCATGAATACCAATCCATTCTCAGATAATTCAGACACCAAGTATCTTTATATTATATCGATCAAAGTAGACAGGAATTTAAAAAATGACAAAAATACAGGAAATAACATCAATACTCCAGAAATTAGAAAAGCTGTAGAAACATTTATTAACAGCAATGTTTATGATTCTGATAATGAGATCTTAACCATTGTTATAAATTCAGGATTTGACATCGGTATTGCCAAACAGTTTTTTTCCTATTCACATTCCAAAACCATTCATGAGTGGAAAAGAATATATAATAAATAATTAAACAGAATACTTCGTTCGGATATCGGAATATTATATTGATAAAAACTGAGTCAGAAAAAATTTATTGGCAAAGACTTTATGAAAATTACAAAAAATTGGAATGAAAACTTTATAGATCGTTGTCCATCGAAGAAAATCAAAATTCTTGAAGAATTTTGGAACTATATAATAAATCCGCGCCCTTTGGGCGCGGATTCCATTTATATAAAGTTTGAAATATTAAAACTTCAAATCTCCATTCACTTCTCTTACTGCGTGTGCTGCTTCGGCAAATTTCAATTGCTCTTCAGCCGTAAGGGTAATGTTAACAATCTGCTCTACTCCGTTTTTCCCGATGATGGCAGGAACACCGAGACAGATATCATTTTGCCCGTATTCACCTTCGAGCATCAAAGAACAAGGGATCATTTTCTTCTGGTCGCAAGCGATAGCCTGAACCATCACGGAAACTGCTGCTCCCGGAGCATACCAGGCAGAAGTTCCTAATAGTTTAGTTAAAGTAGCACCTCCAACTTTAGTTTCTTCGATTACGTATTTCTGTTTTTCGTCATCAAGGAACTCCGTAACAGGAACACCGTTTCTTGTAGCTTTGCTTAACAGAGGAAGCATTCCGGTATCACTGTGAGCAGCGATAACCATCCCGTCTACATCGGAGATTGGAGCTTCTAATGCTTCAGCCAATCTGTACTTGAATCTTGCAGAATCCAAAGCACCACCCATACCGATGATTTTATGCTTAGGAAGGCCTGAAGTTTTGTGTACCAGATAAGCCATGGTATCCATAGGATTAGAAACTACGATGATAATTACTTCCGGAGAATGTTTTACCAGGTTTTCTGTTACTTCTTTTACAATTCCGGCATTGATGCCGATCAGTTCCTCTCTGGTCATTCCCGGTTTTCTCGGGATGCCCGAAGTGATCACCGCTACGTGCGAACCTGCAGTTTTGCTGTAATCTCCTGTTGTCCCGGTAATTTTCGTATCAAACCCGTTCAATGACGCAGTCTGCATCAAATCCATGGCCTTCCCTTCTGCAAAACCTTCTTTAATATCTACCAAAACCACTTCCGAACAGAAGTTTTTCATAGCGATGTATTCTGCACAGCTTGCTCCTACAGCGCCTGCACCTACTACGGTTACTTTCATAATGTATACTTTTTATTGTTTATTAATGCGTCATCACGGAACCGCTCAGTTCCATGTTGAATTATTTTCTAATTTTAAATTGGAAACGCCCAAATTTAACAATTCCTGAAAAATTGGGCAATCTTTCAGGAATTTTAATTATGACTTATTTATATTTATTTCAAGTAAGCTATAGAATTCTACATAAACGCAACCAACATAATTTGAATTTCAGATAAATGTTTGAAGTATTTTGATCAGAATGATGCTCTTTTAAATATATTATAAGTTTTCAGGTAAATGCTATGTAATTCAATGATTAATTGACATTCAATAAAAATGTATATAATTTTTTAGCACCTGCCAGCACTTCATTATAGTTTTCTTCACTCACTTCGGTATCCAGAACTTCTTTGAAATCTTTCCACATCGGCCCTGTATTTTCATGATAGCATCCGAAGAAATTAAAGGTGATGTTATCAAACCCGTCAGTTTTAGAAAGCTGTTTGGCAATAACATTTCCACCCAGAGTGGAGCCTTCGATCACATACATGGCGCCCAGCGCTTCGTTTTCATTGGCAAATTCAAGGGCATGGAAGGCCGTCCGGTTATTCAAGGCGAGGTCTGCCATATCTTTTTCAATTAACGCAAGTTTTTTTCTGGCGTTCAGCTGGAGCTTTTCGGAGAAATTGTCATGGAGACTGCTGAAGATATTAGCTTCGGCATGAAGAAGCATTACATAATTTGTGCTGATGATCTTTTTATAATCTTCAAGCGTAAATGTTTTATTGAAAATTTTTGCTGAGTTAAAAAGTTGTTCAGCAGCATCGTGATATTCCGCCGTATGCTGTTTCAGATATTCAGTTACCGTCATAAAGATTTACAATATTCCTCAAAGGTAAGGCTTTTTAAATACTAAAATAAAGCAAGTTCCTTCTTTGCTGCTTTCATAGCTCACTTCTCCTCCGATTCTTTTCATAATGCGGTGAACGATAGAAAGACCGACGCCGTTTCCTTTGAACTTTTTGGCATTATCCATACGGTTAAAAATCTTAAACATCCTATGCTTATTCTCTTCAGGAATTCCGATTCCGTTATCCGAAATCCTGTAAGTTACGCTATCGCCTTCTTCTGTTCCTTCAATCTCAATTTTAGGATTTTCCTGTTGGGAAGAATATTTGATTGCATTATTAATGATATTTAAAAATGCCTGATGCAGCATGGTTTTATCAGCAAGAACTTTAGGACATGCTTTGATAATGATCTCACTTTGCGGACTGCCGAAAGTGATCTTAGCATTCTCACAGATCTTCTCAATGATACGCTGGGTTTCCAGGCTTTCCAGCTGAATTTCACTATGCTTTGCCCGGCTGAGCTGTAAAACATCATTCATCATTTCAGCCATGCTGTCGATTTCCTCAATGATGGAATTGATCTTGTTTCTGCTTTTTTCAGAAGTATCGGTAAGGGTTTTCAAAAGCATCTGGGCGTTGAGTTTCATTACCGTTAAAGGTGTTCCCAGGTCATGGGAAATCGTATAGGAAAAACTGTCCAGTTCTTCATTTACTTTTTTAAGCTCATCATTGAGCCTTTTGATTGTAATATAATTTTTATGTGATGTTTCTAAGATAAGATCGCGTATTGACTGCAGGGCAACGATATTTCTGGAATCCCATCTTCTTGAAATTCCTTTGATATTTTCGGTAAACAGCTGAAAAGAAGTTCTTGGAGAAACCACCTTCATTTCTTCTCCATCCTTATAAATAACATCAATTTTCTTCTCCGGGTTCCCGGCCCAGTTGATATGCTCATCAAATTCTTTACGGAACCAGATCAGCACATTATTTTTACTTCTGTCAATAAAATAAATCACAACACCTGCGGATTTTTCATCAAGGACCAGCTCTTTGCCGTGATTCTTCAGAAAGTTTCTGCTCAGGTAAATATCATCATCCGTATTCTCATGTGCCCACTGAATAATGGCCCGGATTGTTTTCATATCAGGCGTACTTCCTTCAGTAACCATTTTCTCTTCGGCAACAACGGCCAGACCGTCCGCTTCAAGGAAATTTTTAATTTCAGATTTATTTTCAGTCAGCGAATCGAATAAACTGTTGTTCTTTAGAAATTCAGCTTTTAATCTCAATGCTCTTTCATTAAGTTCCAGGCGGTAATTCAATTCATTTTTTGACCGGAAGGATGAATAGGCATTGGAAGCCAGAGCCGTAAAAATTCCTGCCTGTACACGGTCTTCAAGATCGATATGCTTAGGTTCGGAATTCTGGCAGGTTACCAATCCCCAAAGATGATCATCAATAATGATAGAGACGCTGAAACTGGATGAAGCCCCTGAATTTTTAATATACTGGCCATGAATTGGCGACATGCCGCGTGAAGCACTGTAAGTAAGATCCAGATTTTCTTTTGATTTGCTTAAAATAGGAACAGTTTCCGTATGTACGTTGCTGAAAATCCTTTTTCTTTTTTTCAGGTAAAGTTCTCTGGCCTGAATCGGGATATCTGATTCGGGATAATGAAGTCCGAGATAACTTTCCAGATTGTTATTGGTTTTTTCCGCCACAACTTTTCCTGATCCGTCCATCATAAATTTGTACACCATCATCCGGTCATAATTTACGATTCTTGATAAAGTATTCAGAAGCTGGTTCCAGATTTCCTGTTCATCATCAATGATGTAGAAATTATCATATTTATTGGAAATCCTTTTGTTCGGATTGACCAAAACCTTTTCAAGCTCAAGAAAAATATTGCCTTTACTCCTGAAGGCAGACAGGTGGTATTCCTTTCCGTCAATAAAAATTTTGTCGAAATAAGTTTCGTTTTCTCTTTTTGTAAAATCGGGAAGCGAATTATAGAGATCAGATCCTGTTATGCTTTTAAAAATACCGGAAAAATCAGTTAGCTTCCTGTCGAAAAGCTGTTCAGTACTTTCGATATTAAATATATCCTCTATATTCTTACTAAAAAAAGTGATGGAATGAGACTCTGCATCGATGCCAATCAGATAGCCAAAACTTTGTATGTAGCCCGGAATATGGATGGGCTCTTCATGACACTCTACAAAATTCATATAATACTTTGATCAATCAAATATAACATTTTTTTCACACACAAGATATTTTTTACCGGCAAACACATACCACAAAAAAACCTGCTTTATATATATGAATATTAGTTACTTACTCTTATAAATTACTGTTATTAAACTTCTTTTTCAAAATAGAGCATATAATATTTCCCTTTTTCATCTTCTCCCTGGGCCAGCTTCTGCCGGTCTCCATGAATATAAATATGGAAATTCTTATCTAATTTAATAATGCTCTTAAAGTGACGCTGCGTTTTTTTAACTGCTGCTTCGCTGATCGGGAACTCTTCCGCAATATTAATTTGCATATCCTGTTCGTAGTCTGTTTTGAAATTAACAAAACTTTCGATTACATGCTCGTCCCCTAAAACTTCGCTGGCAAAATCATCCAGCTTGAATTCTTCTTTTTCTTTGAAGAAATTAATTGATTTATTCAGGAAGTCAGCCTGGTCTGCTTTGGAAACCTCAAATTCCTGAGGCAATTGCTTGGTGATGTAATCTTTATACACCATCAAAGCCTCCTGGGTATGGAAATATTCATCGTCTCGCTGTTTTACCTTTAAAAAATCTTCAAACCAATAATACATGTCTCCGTTCTTATTGTTATCAACCACAGAAAGCACATATCCGGTTTCTTTATCATTATTATAAATCAAAGCAGCTTTATCGATCTTGGACAAACCGATTCCCTGATCTTTTTCTATATCGAAATTGTCTTCCTGAGGAGAAATTTTCAGGAAAGATTCTCTTTTTTCTGTTTTAAAAATCCCGATTTTATCTACTCTTTCAGTACCTTCCCTTTCGTCTTCAAAATAAGCAATGAAAAGTTCTCCGCCCTGAACCCTGGGATTTTCAGCAGCTTCAAAAAGATGTTTTGCGATATTTTCAGATTCCCAGAGGAATTTGGCTTTGTCATCAAAAATCTCGGATACGGAGCTGTACACCGGATTATTTACCAGATAAGAATCACTGTAAAAATGGAAAGTTTCTTCAGATTTGAAAGAACCTAAAAAATAATTTTCAAGCAGCTCTGCCATCCCTTCTTCCAGTTGCAACTCTTCCTGAGAAAGTATCAAAGATTCTCCATTAATTTTATTTCCTACTCTGTGTACTATGATTTTTGAAAACATGCTCCTGAATATTTTGGAGTGCAAAGATATTAATTAAATCACACAATCAATAGAATTTCATTCTGATAAGCATCTTATCATTTTGAACTGCTCTGATTCTCATACAGCTTAATAATAAATAATTATAATTATTTGATTTATAGTTATTTAAAACAAAAAAAAATAACAGAGCACCTACCACTTGGCATTATGATTGTCAGCACATATAGCAGAGATGCAGGTAAGCAGTAGCCAGAATAGATACACTGCTCATGCTTTCGTGCATACATCATAATTTTATAACCTAATCATTAGTCATATGAATTATTTACAAGCGACCCAGGAAATTACAGTGATCATCCCGGAGATTACGGATGAACTTAAAGAAGTAAAAGCACAGAATTGTTATCCCGTTATTGAAATCTTTACAGATAAAATAAAGAACATGATCCGGCAGAATGATAAAACCCGTTTATTCAGATGCCTTAAAAAAATGAATGAAATCTATAGAAAAGGCGATACCAGAATGAGAAATGCTATTGAAAATTCTTTTATTTATTCACTGGACAACTGTACCGCTTTTTGTAACAAAGAATACCGGACTCTTATTTTCGGTCATCTTTCGCAGGAATTACAGAAAGTTTACGCAAAGCAGATTTACAGCCATACCATTTAGTTCATTACATTATTAAACCGTTTCATTACATCATTAAAAATTATGAGAAAAAAAATCAGAAGGGAATATGACTGGAAACAGTGGGAAGAGTCGAATTCCACAGCGCAGATTAAGATATGGGCAGCCCATATCGCTGTTATAGCCGGAGTATTTATTTTTGCTGCATGCTTATGAATTGGTATAGTTTTGGATATATTAAGAGACATCTGAAAAATATTACATGATGAATGCACCGATGCAAACTATTAATCAAACAATAGCTGTTGAGTATTTAAAATTTTTCTATCCGCCGATCCGCAATGAAATTGATCAATTGTCCGTACAGGATAATTTTGCAGGCATAATGCAGGCCACCATCAATTACCTGAAACAACTTTTACATGAAGCGAAATTAAACATCATAGGACATCACATTAAACTGATGGACTGGATTTACAGAAATGGAAATTCCTATGTAAAAGTGATGATTGAGAACATTTTTATACGTTCTTTAGAAAGCTTTAAGAAGCTGACCAAAATCCAGAACTGGAAACTTATCTATGAGGACATGTCCGTAGAATTTCAGCAAATTCACCTTAACCAGAATAAACTTGATGAAATCATGTTTAAAAAGAAATAAATTAAAGAATAATAAAAGAATAATACTTTAATACATATATCGCCGGGCAAAAGTCCGGCGATATATGTATAAACAATTAACAGGTAGTTTATTCTTATTTAAATAAGAATGAATAAATAATCTTATTCTTTTTCCTTAACGGGCTTTTGTACAACCTCTGAGATCCTTTCGGCTTTATGTACAGGTTTTGTTTTATTGGATTTAAAATAAGTCTCATACAGCTTTTTAGGTTTGATAAGATTTATTTTTTCCCGGTCCTGCTCCCAAACTCTTACTTTATAATCTTTTCCGTTTCCGGAAGCATTAAACAAAGGCGTAAATATAAGTTCTCTTTCTTTAATAGTGTATTTTTTACTGAGTGAATAAAGATTGTTGATGTCATTAATGTCAGAATAAATAATCCTGTCTTTGTACTCTTTAAATTTCCGGGACTTCCACGATAAGGTGTTATTTTTAAATAGGCTTAAGTTTTGTGCTATGTCCGGTACAACAGATGACTGGTAACTGAATTTGGCATCAACGATTAAAAGGTCCATTTCAGCGATTACCTGATTGATGAGATTTTTATTGCTTCCTATTTCATTTTTAAATTCAGCCGATTTTTTTATCTCGATTTTTATAAAATTTCTGAATGATTCCTGAATCCCTGAAAACACCCTGATCACATCACTTACTGAAGCAGCGTTTCCGGCAGTGCCTGCAGGTTCTATCTTAAAATTAATCGCTGCTTTTCTTAATTCTTCTAAAATCGGATTGTCCATAGTAAAGGCCAAATATATTACTATTTTCGGTTACAAAAAAATTCCCTCGCTGGCGCCCAGGGATTTCTGATGATCAGTTCTGCCTGCTTATTTTCATTTTGCGTAAATCGGTAACGGTTTCATATAACTTGGTAAAAAATTCATAATAGAATTATCAAAACTCCTAAGCAATTGAACAGCAGATTGATTGAAAATAAAGTGTATATCCATTAAGTCGGTTCCGTACAATAGAAAATGAAATAAAAATTCTTCTGAATGACTGATTCAGTGAAATTGATGGGCATTTACAGGTGATCATTCCAGAAAATCTATACAATTAGAAATGTCACTAAAATTTTTAGTAATTTACATCAACTTTAATAATCATATAATGAAAAACAAATCTCAGGTATTATTGATCATTGGTATAATTGCTTTAGCTATAGGCGGCTATCTTTATTTTCAGGGAGATGGTGACTCGGTTAATCAGAAAAATATAGAAATTGCCACAACGGCAACCAGTGCGGAGGAAGCTGCCAAACAAATTTCTGCAAACAACCGAAGCGAGATCGGCGGGAGTTCTGCAGCGCTGTTTTTACTGGGCCTGGGCGGTGTTCTTACTTTGGTATCTGTCATCAACTTGGTGAAGAAAAAACCAGCGTAATCTAATATTCAATAATAAAATAGAACCGGAAATTGCTTCCGGTTTTTGTTTCATTGCTTCTGTAGGGATTGTACTTATTTTGCGAATGATGGATTAAAGGATTAAAAAGTATAAGATGGTAAAGCACTATACAAAACAAAAACCGCTACAAACAATGTTTATAGCGGTTTTATATGTTTTATTAATAGTATTTAATGAATAATTATTTGACCTCTTCGAAATCTGCATCCTGTACATCCTCTGCACCTCCTGCATTGTTTCCTCCAGGATTCTGAGTACCTGCTGCATCAGCACCCGGCTGTTGTCCTGCTGCATATAACTCTTCTGAAGCGGCCATCCATGCTGCATCCAAAGCTTCGGTCTTCGCTTTTACATCTTCTCCGTTTTTCGCTTCGAAAGCGGTTTTCAATTCTGAATGAGCTGATTCGATCGCTGCTTTTTTATCAGCAGATAATTTATCACCAAACTCTTTCAATTGCTTTTCAGTCTGGAAGATCAATCCGTCCGCTTTGTTGAAGATTTCAACTTCTTCTTTTTTCTTGGCATCGGCGGCAGAGTTTTCCTGAGCTTCTTTTTTCATTCTTTCGATTTCTTCGTCAGAAAGACCTGAAGATGCCTGAATTTTAATCGTCTGTTCTTTACCTGTTCCTTTATCTTTAGCAGAAACATTCAGGATACCGTTCGCATCAATATCGAAAGTTACTTCGATCTGAGGAACTCCTCTTGGTGCCGGTGGGATATCAGCAAGGTCAAATCTGCCGATTTCCTTATTATCATTGAACATAGGTCTTTCCCCCTGTCCTACTCTGATGCTTACAGCCGGCTGGTTGTCAGAAGCTGTAGAGAACACTTCAGATTTTTTAGTCGGAATTGTTGTGTTCGCTTCAATTAATTTAGTGAAAACAGAACCCATGGTTTCTATTCCTAAAGAAAGTGGCGTTACATCAAGAAGCAATACGTCTTTCACATCACCGGTCAATACACCTCCCTGGATCGCTGCACCAATAGCTACAACCTCATCAGGGTTAACTCCTTTAGACGGTTTTTTACCGAAGAATTTTTCCACTTCTTCCTGAATGATCGGGATTCTTGTAGAACCTCCTACCAGGATTACCTCATCGATATCAGAAGTTGACAAACCTGCATCTTTTAAAGCTTTGGCAACAGGATCCATGGATCTTCTTACCAAGTCTGCAGATAACTGCTCAAATTTAGCTTTCGTTAAAGTTTTTACCAAGTGTTTAGGACCTGTAGCAGTCGCAGTAATATAAGGAAGGTTAATTTCAGTCTGAGGAGAAGAAGACAACTCGATCTTAGCTTTTTCAGCTGCTTCTTTTAACCTTTGAAGAGCAATGGCATCAGATTTTAAATCTACTCCTTCTTCAGCTTTGAATTCATCTGCCATCCAGTTGATGATCACATCATCAAAGTCATCACCTCCTAAGTGTGTATCTCCGTTCGTAGACAATACTTCGAATACACCGTCTCCCAAATCAAGGATTGAAATATCGAAAGTACCTCCACCAAGGTCATAAACAGCAATTTTCTGATCTTTATGGCTTTTATCCAAACCATATGCTAATGCAGCAGCAGTTGGTTCGTTAATGATCCTTTCTACTTTAAGACCTGCGATTTCGCCTGCTTCTTTAGTCGCTTGTCTTTGCGCATCGTTGAAATAAGCAGGAACCGTAATTACCGCTCTTGTTACTTCCTGGCCAAGGTAATCTTCAGCCGTTTTCTTCATTTTCTGAAGTGTCATGGCAGAAATTTCCTGTGGTGTATATTCTCTGTCGTCGATTTTTACTTTTACCGTATCGTTAGGTCCTGAAACCACTTCATAAGGTACTCTTGAAATTTCTTTCGCATCTTCTTTAAAGTGTGTCCCGATAAATCTCTTGATCGAGTATACCGTTTTCTTCGGGTTGGTAACCGCCTGTCTTTTGGCAGGATCTCCAACCTTTCTTTCACCGTCTTCTGTAAATGCTACGATAGAAGGTGTTGTTCTTTTACCTTCTGCGTTAGGGATTACAACAGGGTCTTTACCCTCCATTACAGCAACACAAGAGTTGGTTGTCCCTAAGTCAATTCCAATTATTTTACTCATAATATTTTTATTTTTTCTGTTTTAAAATTTATTTTACACTCTCAATTTCTCAATATTTATACCATTCAAAATTTTATGACAAAATGACACAATCTAAAGGATTAAAAAATAAATCACACCTAAAAAATGTCTCACGACTATCATTAACGACAGTCTAAACTGCCGAAACTTCTGAAGAATTAATTAAAGTTTAACCTGAAAAATAGAGATGGGAACAGGTTGAATGATTATTTTTGATAAAATATAAAAACTACGAATGTCATTACACTTTAATCCGAGAGATATTACATGGCTTGCCTTTAATGAAAGGGTTCTGCAGGAGGCCATGGACGAAAAGGTCCCTTTACATCTGAGAATACGGTTTTTAGGAATCTTCTCAAATAACCTGGATGAATTTTTCCGCGTACGGGTAGCAGGATTAAAGCGTGCTATGGATTTTAAAGAAAAAGTAATTGCGGAATCATTTTACCAGCCCCCTTCAAAAATCCTTCAGAAGATCAATGACATTGTCATGACGCATCAGCAGAATTTTGACAAGACCTGGAAAAAGATCCAGGTAGAAATGGCTGAACATAAAGTGTTCATTAAAACATCAAAAAACCTGAATGCAAAGCAGAAAGAATTTGTCAGAAGGTATTTTGATGAAGTAGTGGAATCCAATGTGATCCCTATCCTTCTCCATGAAAATACACCTATGCCTTATATGAGGGACAAAAGCCTTTACCTGGGTGTGGCGATGAGAAAAAAAGAATGGCTGTATTCCAGTAATTATGCTATTATAGAAATTCCGTCAAGGTTTGTCGGGCGGTTTGTCCTGCTTCCTGCAGAAGATCCGGAAGAAAAAAATGTCATGCTGCTGGAGGATGTCATTACCTTCAACTTACCGCATATTTTCTCTTATTTCGGATACGATGAATTTTCTGCCAATGCTTTCAAGGTTACTAAAGATGCCGAGCTGGAACTGGATAATGATATCAGGACCAATTTTGCAGAAAAAATTGAAAAAGGACTGAAAAACCGCAGAAAAGGAAAACCGACCCGTTTTGTTTTTGATAAAGATATTGACAAGGCACTTCTTGAAATGCTTATCCGGAAGCTGAACCTCACAAAAAAAGACAGCATCATCCCGGGAGGGAAAATTCATAATTTTAAACATTTCATGGATTTCCCGGATGTCTTCGAGAAATATGAGAGGCCGGCGGAAAGAAGCTCCTTTACACACCCTGCTTTTGAACATGGCGAGAGGGTTACCGACGTTATTTTACAAAACGATGTTCTCCTGAGTTTTCCTTACCATAAATACAATCCGGTCATCGATCTGCTTCGTGAAGCGGCCATGGACCCGGAAGTAAAATCCATCCAGATTACAGCATACCGTCTGGCAAGCAGCTCAAAAATTATCAATGCCCTGATTTACGCAGCAAGAAACGGAAAAGAGGTGACCGTAATGCTTGAGCTTCAGGCAAGATTTGATGAAGAATCCAATCTGGAGTGGAAAGAAATGCTTGAACCTGAAGGAATTACAGTTCTCATAGGTCTTCCCAATAAAAAGGTGCATGCTAAATTATGTATTATTAAAAAACGGTCACATAATAAAACCATCCAGTATGGCTTTATCAGCACAGGAAATTTCAATGAAAAAACAGCACGGATTTACGGAGATCATCTGGTGATGACTTCAGACCGTGGCATAATGGCAGACATCAATAAAGTCTTTAATGTCCTTAAAAAGCCGAAAGAAGATTATCTTTCCGTTTTGAAAACCTGCAAAAACCTGCTGGTTTGTCCACAGTTTATGCGTGAAAAAATCGTCCATTATATCGATAAGGAAATTGAGGAAGCCAAAGCGGGAAGACATGCCGAAATGATTATCAAAGCCAATTCTGTGAGCGACCGTGCACTGATTGAAAAATTATATGAAGCTGCAACAGCCGGTGTAAATATAAGAATGGTGGTAAGAGGGATTTACTGTGCCATCAACCAAAAAGAATTTAAGGAGAAGATAAAAGCCATCAGCATTGTTGATGAATATCTGGAACATGCCAGGGTGATGTATTTCTACAACAAAGGAGCAGAAGACCTGTATATTTCCTCTGCAGACTGGATGACCAGAAACCTGGATTACAGAATTGAAGCCGCCGTGAAAATTACAGATAAAAATTTAAAGAAAGAATTAAAAGATATTCTCGACATACAGTTGAAAGATAATGTAAAAGCCCGTATTTTAGACAAAAAATTGAGCAACCAGTATGTCAGCAATGATAAGGAAGAGTGCCGCTCGCAGATTGAAACATACCGGTATTTAAAAGCTAAAACAAATAAGAAATGAGGATTGCAGCAATAGACATAGGGAGCAATGCCGCCAGATTGTTGATCAATGAAGTAAAAGTCAATAATAAAGAGCCGGAATTCATCAAACTTAATCTTCTGAGAATTCCTTTACGGTTGGGAATGGATGTTTTCACTATAGGGAAAATCGGGGAAGAGAGAAAAAAAATGGTCATCGATTCAATGAAGATTTTCAGTGATCTGATGAAAATATACCATGTTGAACATTACAGAGCCTGTGCTACCAGTGCCATGCGTGATGCGGAAAACGGACAGGCCATCATTACTGAGGTAAAAAACACCTCGGGAATTGATATCGAAATCATCTCCGGTGACGAAGAAGCGACTTTAATTTATGAAAATCATGTGGCTGAAGGCCTTGATAAAGAATTTGCCTATTTATACATTGACGTCGGCGGCGGTTCCACTGAACTTACCTTCTATGAAAACGGCACTATGATCTACGAAAAATCCTTTAATATAGGAACCATCCGTTTACTCAATGATCTGGTAACCCCTGATAACTGGAAAGATATGAAGGAAGAGATCAGAAAGAATATCAACAGTAAAAAGCCTATCGTTGCGATCGGATCAGGAGGAAACATCAATAAGATCTTCTCTATGAGCAAGATCAAAGACGGCAAACCCATGTCGCTTACCCACCTTAAAAAAGTACATAAAGAACTGAATAACCTTACTCTTGATGAAAGGATGACCAAATATAATCTTCGTGAAGACAGGGCGGATGTACTGGTTCATGCCCTGAAAATTTTTAACAACGTAATGTCATGGTCAGAAATCAACAGGGTTTTTGTTCCTAAAATATCCGTTGCAGACGGGCTTATCCATAACATCTACAATCAGCTGCAGGATAAGAAATAATCTGATATCCCCATTCGCAAGCCGGTCGTTCTGATCGGCTTATTTTTTTAATTAATTAAAATTTTCATGAGTTCATCACCCTGCTTTCCAATCCGGATTGCAGCAAAAAATTCTTTTTGAAAAAATGTCAGCAGAAGCCCGGAAACAGTTCCTGAACAATCGTGTTGGGAATAGCTGAAAATATATATTGTCCTCAAAAAGTTTAAAAGCGTTTAAAGGATTAAAAAAGAATTTAATACAATTGTATCATTTTTGACACCACATAAAGTAAAAAATCTTTTGAAACGTCAGTAAAAATATAATAAAAGAAATGAACTCACTTAAAATAATCCTTACCGGAGCCACAGGAATGGTGGGAGAAGGCGTTTTGTTGGAATGCCTTGAAAATCCGGAAATCTTTCAGGTACTGAGCGTAAGCCGGAAACCTTCAGGAAAAAAACATGCTAAATTAAAAGAATATATCGTACCGGATTTTTTAAAGATCGACCTGGATGATGAAAATTTTAAGGGCTATGATGCTGTATTTTTCTGTGCCGGAATAAGCAGTATAGGAATGAATGAAGAAGAATACACCAAAGTAACTTATGATACCACAATGCATTTTGCGAAGGCCGTACTTAGCCACAACCCGGACATGGTGTTTAATTATGTTTCAGGAGTCTATACGGACAAAACGGAAAGCGGAAAACAGATGTGGGCAAGAGTAAAAGGCAGAACAGAAAATGCATTAAGGAAGCTTGGATTCAGATCGGCGTATAACTTCCGGCCCGGTTTTATGAAGCCTGTTGAAGGACAGGAACATGTAAAATGGTTTTTTAAACCTTTTATTTGGCTCATTCCTATGATATTACCATCAAAATCATTAACTTTACATGAAGTGGGTAAAGCAATGATCAATGCAGTACAAAAAGGATACCCGGTATCAACATTGGAAATTAAAGACATTAAAAACCTGGCGATATGAAAGAAATGTTAAAAAGAATTTTTCTGGTTGCTTTTATCCTACTGGTTCTGACTGCAGTTTCAGGATTTTTTTATATGCAGAAACATCCGCTGGACGGAAGAAAATCAACCGGTAAAAACCTGAATTTTTCAGGACGCGTATCAAAGTAGCGATCAAGCAACCTGAACTGTACTTTAGAATTAACCTTAAACGTTTTACATTAATATGATGTAATGATTACCTATTTATTAATCATTTATTAAAATTACCTTAAAATATTTACCGGGCAGAAACTTCATTTTTGCATAAACTTAAAGTAAGTAAAAATGATTAATAACTACTTGTTAAAAGGATCTGTTATTGCGGCTGTCTTTCTTCAGGGCGCATTATCTGCCCAGACCACTCTTATCCATTACTGGAATTTTAATAATAATGCTTCTGCAGCTGCTATCACTGCTCCGACATCAACCTTAACCGGCGGGTCACTGAATGCAATCACCAGCGGAACTACAGAAATTGATTTCGCAGGAGGAACAGGACAAAACTTTAACATCGATAATCTTAATGCAAGAAACGGCGATGCCTCAGGGACCCATTTAAGATATAATTTCCCGATCAACGGTAATCTGCAGTTCAACCTGCCAACCACGGGATACAATAATATTGTTGTAAAATTTACCACCAGAAGATCAGGCTCGGGAGCAGGGATCCAAACCTGGTCCTACTCTACTGACGGAACAACTTTTCAGACTTACCAGACGGTAAATCCGCAGGATGCCAACCCTCAACTGATCACATTTGATTTTTCTGCCATTCCCGGGATTGCCAATAACCCGAATTTTAAACTTAAAGTTCAGTTCGCAGCAGGTTCAGGAGGTAGTGTAGGAAATAACCGTTTTGATAACTTTACCGTTGATGGTACAGCTTCAGGCGGAGCAGATACGACTCCGCCAACCGTAACTTATCTTCCGGCCAACAATACAAATAATGCCTCAACCACTGTAAATCCTACTCTTTCTTTTAATGAAAACGTACGCCTGACAGACAATTCTGCGATCAATGATTCCAATGCCCAGGCACTTGTTGATTTCCGACTTGGAAACTCAGCAGGTGCACAGATTCCGTTTACAACGACTTTCACCAATAATAAAATTACTCTTCTTCCAACCGCCGGCCTTATACCGGGGCAAACCTATTATCTGGCCCTGAAACCTAATGTTGTGGAAGACACCAGCGATAATGCATTAACTGCAACAACTTCAACAACGTTTACAACGGCAGGCACTTCAGTTTCCCTGGACAAAAATTTCATTAAGGTCAATGAGAATGCAGGAAATTTAGCATTTAAAATCAATGTCAGTAATCCTTCGGCTTCATCGGTTAATGTGGTGGTAAAACCGGACCCGTTCAGTACAGCGGATACCAATGATTTCACCTTAACGAGTCAAACGATAAACATTACTCCGTCAACAACAAGTTACACGATAAACATTCCGATCATTGATGATGCTTTAGAAGAGCAGCAGGCAGAATATTTTGTCGTAAGCCTTGAAAATCCTACAGGAGCTACTATCTCAGGAGATAATAATGCTACAGTTTATATTATAGACAATGATAAACCTGCTCCGGTACCGTCTCATCAGATCCAGCTGAATTACATAGGAAGCTTTGATCCTTCAGGCAACAGTAACAGCTCAACAGAAATTGTGGTTCATGATCCTTCAACACAAAGATTATTTACGATTAGCTCTATTACGGATGTTTTTGATATTATTAATTTCAACAATCCCGATGCTCCTGCTGTTATCAACACTATTAACATGGCGCCTTACGGTGGAATTACCAGCATTGCGGTAAAAAACGGGATTATCGCAGCAGCTTCCCCGAACAGCAATCCGCAGCAGAACGGCTCAGTGGTTTTCTTTGATATCAACGGGAATTTCTTAAAACAGCTTACCGTAGGTGCGCTGCCGGATATGATCACATTTTCTCCTGACGGAACAAAAGTAATGACAGCCAATGAAGGCGAACCTAATGATGCTTACACCATAGACCCGGAAGGAACCGTCAGCATCATCGATATTTCGGGAGGCATTAACAACCTTACCCAAGCTAATGTGACTACACTGAATTTTAATGCTTTTGATTCCCAGGCAGCGGCTCTGGCAGCAACCGGCGTAAGAAAGGTAAGAACCAACAATACTTTATCTCAGGATCTGGAGCCTGAATACATTTCGATCAGTTCAGACAGCCAGAAAGCATGGATTACCCTACAGGAAAATAATGCAATGGCAGAAATTAACTTAGCAACAAAAACAGTTACCGGAATCTGGGGATTAGGCAAAAAAGACATGAGTCTTCCCGGAAACGGCTTTGATGCTTCCGATAACAATGGCGAAGTATTAATAGCCAACTGGCCGGTAAAAGCATATTATACACCGGATGGCACCCAGGCTTTTAAAGTGGCCGGAACCAATTACCTGATAACAGCCAATGAAGGTGATGAAAAAGATCTTTCAGGCTTTAGTGAAAGAACAACAGTGGGAGCTTCAGCTTATGCTTTGGATCCTGCCCTGTTTCCAAATGCATCCATCCTGAAAGCTTCTTATAACTTAGGCAGATTCAGGGTTTCCAATGCTACAGGAAACACGGATGGCGATGCAGATTTTGAAGAAATTTCAGCATTGGGAGCACGTTCGTTCTCTATCTTTAACGCTGACACCAAACAAATTGTCTATGACAGCGGTGATCAATTTGAACGGTACATTGCCGCGAATCATCCGTTAATTTTTAATGCAGATAATGAATCGAATACGGTTAAAAGCAGAAGCCGCGCAAAAGGACCGGAACCGGAAGGTGTTGCCTTGGGAACAATTAACGGTCAGACTTACGCTTTTATCACGATAGAAAGAACCGGAGGTGTCATGGTGTATAATATAACCGATCCTAATAATCCAGTTTTTACAGATTATAAAAACTCCCGTATGACTTCTGCTTTTGGCGGTGACAACGGACCGGAAGGCGTGATCTACATTGCTCCTGAAAATACTACTACAGGAAAAGGCTATGTGGTTATTGCCAATGAGATCAGCGGAACGTTGTCCATGTATGAAGTCACTCAGTCTCCTACATTGGCAACAGGCGAAATAAAGACTGAAAAAGCGACATTCAACATATTCCCGAATCCGGTGACAAAAGGCAATATATCATATTTTAACCGGGCCCAGGACTATGAATTGTATGATATATCCGGAAAAATGCTGGGGAAAGAGAAAAATGCTTTAACCATAGAAACTTCAAAACTTTCTACAGGTGTTTATCTGGTAAAGACTTCAGAAGGACATGTAAAAAGAATGATTGTAAAGTAGAATACGGCAATCTACCGATTGAACATAAGTCCCGGAATTTTTTCCGGGATTTTTGTTATAAAAATTGATTAGTTTTAACGTATAAATGAAAAAATCACTTGTAATAAGTCATATTAAAGTTTAATAGAATGTTTGCATTTTCACTAGACACTAAAGAAGAAACTGACATCATCACTTATATTGATGATGTCAAAAATCTTGAAAGCAGTAAAAGCAATATGGGTTATCGGGAGTTACGATTGATAAATGTTCATGAAATTGAAAACCTAAAATATAAAATTGAAGAATCCATCAAGATTTATGATAATCAAGGCTTTATTCATCTGCTTGATGAAAACAATTCAATTGTTACTTCAACTTTTATAAGTAATATTAGAATCATTAAATCAAAACACCATAATATTACATTAAGTGGATATGTTTGGTTTACCCCAAGAGGTTTCCATAAAGCATGGCAAATGTACCTGGACAATAAAATCACCGAAAAAAATATCTGGAAAACATTTAATAAAGATGAACTACAGGGATGGATTGTTTTTACAGGATGTCTTCAAAAACCTCAAATCTACAAAGAGAATCTTATCATCAATATTGACGGTAATAATTTTCATAATCTGGATGGATTTTACTGTTCGATCGGCGAAGAGGTAAATGGAATTGCAGGATATTTCGGAAGACAGTTATATTCTTTCTATAATTGTTTACATGGAGATTTCGGAGTAAAATGTATTTTAAAAGTGATTTGGACCAATCATTTAAGAAGCAAAAAACTTTTAAAAAATAATTACAATAAAATAATTGATATTTTTAAAAAATATAATATAAAAGTTATCCTTAAATAATCAAAACAATTAATGACGAATATCTAACTTAATGCATATCATCATAAATCCTTACCAGATCCACTACGCTTTTGGCCTGTAATTTTTCAAAAATTTTCTTTTTATAGGTGCTGATGGTAGACATTTTTAGATTCAGGCTGTTTGAAATTTCAATATTTCCATTGCCTTCTGCCAAAAGTTTGAAGATCTGAAACTCACGGTTGGAAAGTCTCTCTATGGAACGGCTTTCCGTGGATTGTGCAACCATTTTTTTCATCATATCAGCGGTATGATAATATCCTTCTTCAAAAATTCCCGACACGGCGGATAAAATTTGTGATTCCGAAGCACCTTTATTAAGATATCCGGCTGCTCCTTCTTCTATATATTGCAATCCAATATTTTCATCGTAAGCCGCAAACACTAAAATTTTAAGATTTTTCTGATTTTTTATGAGTTCCTTTACCATTGCTTTAAAAATACTTTCCGGAATATCAATATCAATAATCAGCAGATCATACAGGTGGTCAGAAACTTTATTTTTTGTTTCAATAAAGGTCTCGGCAAAATCTATTTTGCACGCATACTGAAGTTTTGATTTCAATATCATAGCGATACCTGTACGTACAACATAATGACCATCAGCAATAAGTATTTTTTTCATAGTGTTTAGTTTACATAAAATCTTCTAAAACAAGGCAAAATTTATTTTTAAATTATTTACATTTTCAATACAAGTTACAGACCAAATACCACGATATGATGATTGCTTTTATGATGGATGTCCTGACCTTTTATTTTAATCCTAGAAATTTCAGATTAAGAGTGTATGCATAATTCCTGAGACTGCTTAACTAGTAAGCATCCTGCAGTTTTATATTGCTCTGCAAATAATTTTTACAAAAATAACACATATAATAATCACTGTCCTGTAGAATTATGACTATAAAAAAATCATAATATTTAATATATTTTCTTAAAAAACAGTAAATACCTGTAAATCCTATTTTTAAAACACATTGACCATTATATGAAACCTATTTAAATCATACTATTACAGAATAAAAAAGATCACTCTGAAAGGTATCTATAAATAAAAAAACAGACCTTCACAGATCTGTCTAAAAAAATATATTTTTTAATGCTTATTCTACACTGATTACTTTTTCAATTTCCGGCGCATGTTGTTTGATGGTATTTTCAACTCCAAGCTTTAACGTAGAGAAATTCAATGAACATCCTGAACAGTTTCCCAGAAGCTTTACGTAAACTAGGTTGTCTTTTACATCAATCAGCTCAATATCACCCCCGTCTTTATTTAAAAACGGCCTGATGCTTTCCAAAGCTTCCATTACTCTTGTTACGGTATCTTCGTGCGTTATATTTGTTTCCATATTTTTCAATTCGATTCGGTTTTTCAGATGTTGAAAATAATTATTTTGCTTTTGGCGAACATCCCGCCATCGTGGTAATCTTTACCGCTTCTGTAGGAGGAAGGTTTTTATTTCTTTCAACTAGGCTTTCTACCATATTACGGGCCGTTTCCATATAGATCTCAGCAATTTCAGACCCTTCCTGGAGAGCAGCCGGTCTTCCTACATCTCCCGCCTCTCTGATGCTCTGGATTAAAGGAATTTCTCCCAATACAGGAATTCCCAGATCTTCTGCCAGATATTGAGCGCCCTGTTTTCCAAAGATATAATATTTATTCCCAGGTAATTCTTCCGGTGTGAAATACGCCATATTTTCGATAAGCCCAAGAACAGGGATGCTGATGCTCTCCATCTGGAACATTGCAATACCTTTTCTTACGTCTGCGAGTGCAACATGCTGAGGCGTACTTACAATGACCGCACCCGTCACCGGAACCTCCTGAATGATTGATAAATGGATATCACCTGTTCCCGGCGGCAAATCGATCAATAAAAAATCCAGCTCACCCCATGCTGCATCCCTGATCATCTGATTCAAGGCTTTGGAAGCCATAGGACCTCTCCAGACCACCGCCTGGTTCGCTCCTGAAAAATATCCGATTGAAAGCATTTTTACCCCGTAATTCTCAACAGGCTTCATCAGGCTCTTTCCGTTAACTTCTACAGAAATTGGCTTTTCACCTTCCGTATCAAACATGGTAGGAACCGAAGGCCCGTAAATATCAGCATCCAGCAAACCTACTTTAAAACCCATTTTCGCTAATGTTACTGCTAAATTAGCGGCAACTGTAGATTTTCCTACGCCTCCTTTACCGGAAGCAACGGCTATAATATTCTGAATTCCTGAAATCTGTTTTCCTTTGATCTGGCTCTGCTGAATTTCGCTGGGCTCAGGAGACAATATTTTCAATTTCAAATGAACTTCTTCTCCAAATTCACTCGCGAAAGCCTGTTTCATGGCAGCTTCCAGCTTTTTCTTCTCATGCATGGCCGGTGAATGAGCGGTCATATCGATATACACGTCATTGCCCATGATCTGAAGGTTGTTCACCAAATCATCAACTTCTATTTCTTTAAGGAAACTATGAACCTTTTCTTTCGTCAACATAAACTAAATAAATTGTTTACAAATTTACGAAAAATTAACCTATTTAGACTTAATAAAAAGACTGATAGATATTATCTTTTGCAGAAATACATTAGTGAAAATTATTGCAGCATAATGCCATTTGTATGAATATTCACTATTAATAGTATTTGATACAAACAATTATTTTATATTTATCAAACCTGTTACTGACATTGTCTCTAATTACTGCTTCTAAACTTAAATTATTTCTTACTGTTTTAAGGACTGTTTGACCTCATGTAATAATTAATGAAATTTCATTAGATTTGTTACCATCCTCTACAAAGTAAAATCCTATTAAAATAACTAATGAACGCTAAAAAATTTATCTTGGCTTTCTTTCTGGCCTCCTTCTGCATACAGGCCCAAAATTATTCAAAATATGTCAATCCTTTCATCGGGACTGGCGGCCACGGCCATACATTTCCCGGAGCTATAGTCCCTTTCGGAATGGTACAGCTTTCACCGGATACCAGGATTGACGGAAGCTGGGACGGTTGCAGCGGATACCACTATTCCGATTCCGTGATCTATGGCTTTTCGCACACCCATCTCAACGGGACTGGCGTTTCAGATTATGGAGATATTATGCTGATGCCGACTATGGGAAATCCAGGCCTGAACAGCAAAGATTATTCTTCAAAATTTTCGCATAAAAATGAAAAGGCAACAGCAGGGTTTTATTCCGTTAAGTTGGATAAAAATAATATTGATGTACGTTTGACCACCACTAAAAGAGTCGGTTACCATGAATATACCTTCAACAATGCCGGAAATGCAAACATTATTTTAGATTTAAACCACAGGGATAAGCTGCTTGAGGGTGAAGTAAAAATTATTGATGAAAAAACCATAGAAGTTTTCCGGAGGAGTGAAGCCTGGGCAACCAATCAGTATATTTATGCAAGAATTGAGTTTTCAAAGCCAGTAAAAATTTCCAGGAAAGAAGTGAATGGAATACAGGAAAATAATCATTTTACGGGAACAAAATTAGCCCTGGCTTTTTCTACAAAGGTAAAAAAGGGTGAAAAAATCAATGTGAAAGTAGCCATTTCGTCCACAGGTTATGAAGGTGCCGGAAGAAATATGCTGGATGAAGGAAAATCCAATGATTTCGAATCGATCCGGAAACAGGCAGTTGCCGATTGGGATAAAGAGCTCTCAAAAATCGAAGTAAAATCAGCGGATAAAGATAAGCTGAGTATATTTTACACTGCAATGTACCATGTCTTTATACAGCCCAATATTAACATGGATGTTGACGGAAAATACAGGGGTAGAGACAATAAATTTTATATGGCGAAAGGTTTTGACTACTATTCGGTCTTTTCACTTTGGGATACTTTCAGGGGAGCACATCCTTTAATGACGCTCATCGACAGAAAAAGAACGGCAGACTTTATCAATACCTTTATCAAACAATATGAGCAGGGCGGAAAACTTCCGGTTTGGGAACTAGCTTCCAATGAAACAGAATGTATGATCGGTTATCATTCAGTATCCGTAATTGCTGATGCTATGGCAAAAGGAATTACTGGTTTTGATTATGAGAAAGCTTTCGAAGCCTCTAAACATTCTGCGATGCTGGATATCTTCGGGTTGAATGCTTATAAACAGAATAGCTTTATCAGCATCGATGATGAACATGAAAGCGTTTCCAAAACAGTGGAATATGCATATGACGACTGGTGTATTGCACAAATGGCAAAAATTTTAGGTAAAAAAGAAGATTATCAGTATTTCATGAAACGTTCCCAGAACTGGAAGAATCTCTACAATCCGAAGAACGGGTTTATGCAGCCAAGGAAGAATGGAAACTGGTATGAACCTTTTGAACCGAGAGAGGTCAATAACAATTATACCGAAGGAAATTCCTGGCATTATTCTTATTCCGTACAGCAGGATATTCCGGCCTTGATTGCCGCCCACGGGGGAAAAGAGAGATTTGAACAGTTTATTGATGCTATTTTTTCTGCACCGGATCAGACCACAGGTAGAGAACAGGTAGACATTACAGGACTCATTGGTCAATATGCCCAGGGTAATGAACCCAGCCATCACATCGCTTATCTCTATAATTATGTTGATAAGCCTGAAAAAACAGATGCCAAAATCAAATTTATCCTTGATAATTACTATAAAAACACACCGGATGGCCTCATCGGGAATGAAGACTGCGGACAGATGAGTGCCTGGTATATTTTAAGTTCGATGGGAATTTATTCCGTGACTCCGGGATTGCCGGAATGGCAGACGACAAAGCCTTATTTTGAGGAAGTGAAAATCCATCTGGAAGACGGAACAATGAGAACGATCACAAAAAATACAGGCAGAGAAGAGCTTAAGAAACTAGGATTTGAAAATGTCAAATCATTCAAAGATTTTAAATATGATGAACTCATAGCCACTCCTGTGATTGCTGCTGACAGACTTTTTGATTTGAATACAAAAGTCACCATCACTCCACTTAACCAGGATGATAAAATTTACTATATGACGATGGATGAAGGAGATGCCAATGTAAGAAAAATGTTCATCCCTTATAAAGGTCCGTTCACGATTACCAAAACAACTCAGGTATCTGCCTATTCTGAAAGAAAAGGTGAGAAAAGCTCTGTGGGCAGAGCTGATTTCAACAGAAGGCCAAACCATTGGGACATCACCATTAACTCAACCGTCAATCCGCAATACACCGCTGGTGGAAAATTTGCAGTCATTGACGGTATCAACGGGGCAATAAACTGGAGAAAAGGCGAATGGCAGGGATACCAGGGGCAGACTTTTGAAGCGGTTATTGACATGAAGTCTCCGCAACAATTTACTCAATTATCATCCACTTATCTTCAGGACAGCAGAGCATGGATCTTGATGCCGAAAAAAGTAGAATACTATGTTTCTAATGGTAAAGATTATATCTTGCTTAAAACGGTAGAAAATACAATTAATCCGAAAGATGAAACCGTACAGATAAAAGAGTTTGCAGCAGAAGTTTTACCGACACAGGCAAGATATGTAAAAGTAAAAGCTTATCATTTCGGTAAACTTCCGGACTGGCATCAGGGAGCCGGTGGTGAAGCGTATATTTTTATAGATGAGATTTCTGTGAAATAACAATCAATATTTAACAGCAGCGCCTCTTTCGTATGAAAGAGGCGCTGCTGTTATTAAGAACCTTGTGAATGTATTATAGACATTAATCCTGATTTAATATAGAAGAACATTAAATCTATTATTTTAATTTATCATTTCCGACCAGTCTACTCCTTCAGGCAGTTCTTTATCTGAAAATTCGATGTGGATCACTCTCCGCCGTTTTCCATTAGTTGTCCGGTTAGATCCGTGAAGAAGCAAAGGTTTCATAATCATAATTCCGCCCTTTTCCACCTTGCAGATTTCTTCGGTTTCAATAGTCCAGTCAATGGTCTCAGGCCTGTAAATACCTTTGGCATGAGATTTTGGAATCACTTTTAAAGCACCGTTGTTTTCATCCGTATCATCCAGATGAATACGTATGGTATAGATATTTTCAAGAATATCCAATGGCGGCTGAACGGCAAACTGGTTCTGTTTTGTTGTCCATGGCCCGAAGTTTTCCAAGTCCAGTTTTCTATCTACAGAAATCGTCAGGTCCTGATGATAGGCAACATACCAATTTGAGGTTTCAGGCTTATCAAAATAAATACTTTTTACAGCAACATATTTTTCACCGAAAATTTCTTTAACAATGGTTTTAACAGCATCATTGAAAATCAAATGTCTGATATCGGGAATTTCCTTTAGAAACTGCCTGATGGCAAACAGGTCTTCCGATTTTCTGAAGGTTTCTTTTGAAGTATCTATATGTTGAATGATTTCACCAATTCTTTCAACTTCTTCATCAGAAAAAACAGCATTGATCACAGTGAATCCGTTTTCTGTCATTAAGTTTTTGTGCTGTTCTAAATCCATCATTTAATTAATTTCTATTAAAAATGGTCAATAATGAGCTGTACAACATATTCTCATTATTGACCATCATTATCAGCCTCTGCTACATTAATATATTAAATTACATATCCCCGCCATGGTTATCCAACTGACCTTCCCATTTGGAAACCGCTGAGGTGGCCAAAGCATTCCCAAGGACATTGGTCATGCTTCGTCCCATATCGCAGAAATGGTCGATCGGCAAAATTAAGGCAATCCCTTCTGGCGGAATCCCGAACATGGAACAGGTCGCTACAATAATAACCAGAGATGCTCTCGGCACTCCGGCAATTCCTTTTGAAGTCAGCATCAGAACCAATAGCATCGTAATCTGTTGCCCGACGGTCATTTCGATTCCGTAAATCTGAGCAATAAAAATAGAAGCAAACGTCATGTACATCATACTTCCGTCCAGATTGAAAGAATATCCCAAAGGTAAAATGAATGAGACCACTCTGTTGTTACATCCGAACCTCTCCAGTTCCTCTACTAATTTCGGGAATACCGCTTCAGAACTTGTTGTTGAAAATGCGATCAGTAAAGGTGATTTTATCCTTCTTAATAATTCGAAAAGGCGGTTTCCAAGGATTAAATAGCCAACGAGCAATAAAACCAGCCAAAGGATTCCCAGTGCAAAAAAGAAATCTCTTAAGTAGATTGCATATACTTTAAATATCTCAAAACCATTGGTGGCGACTACGGCAGCTATGGCTCCCAAAACCCCCAACGGAGCAAACCACATAATATACCCCACCATTTTCAGTATTCCGTGCGCAACAATGTCGAATAATTTAATGACCGGCTGGGCATATTCTTCTCCCATGTTGGCCAGCGCTACCCCAAACATCACAGAGAATACAACGATCTGCAATACTTCATTAGTCGCAAAGGCTTCAAAGATACTTTTAGGAATAATGTGTTTTACAAAATCTTCTATGGAAAAACCTTTGCTGCTTTTCAGCAATTCCTCCGCAGAAGCGGCATCCTGGATCGGAAGCTTGGTGACGTGGCCCGGTTCAAGCCAGTTTACCAGCATTAAACCGATAAAGAGAGAAATCAGAGAAGCAGAAATAAACCAAAGCATCGCTTTCGTCCCTACCCTTCCGATCATTTTAATATCACTCATTTTAGCAATTCCCACTACCAACGTTGTAAACACCAAAGGTGCAATAATCATCTGTACCAGTCTGATGAAAACGGTTCCTAAAAGCTTTATATTTTTAGAAAAAGGCTCCGCACTTTCCGGATATCGGGTATGTACGAATCCACCGATGGCCACCCCGATGATCAATGCAATAATAATGGCTATAAATAGTTTATTCTGTCCTTTCATATCAATAAATCAAGTTTCGCAAATATAATATTTTTACAATTGGTACAGGATTTACTTTACTACCATAAAATTCCAGGAACATATGAAGTATTTTAAAATTAAAACACTGATTTTCAAAAAATTATATTAAATTTCATTCTTGATTAATTTCTTTTTATTTATTTGGTATACATTTTACTGTTATATTTACCTGTATTAACAACATTAACAAAATATACAATTATGAAAAAAACGATCGCAATGGCTGCCTTGGCTGTAGCCGTATCCTTCGGGTCGGTTTCGTGTAAGAAAAAAGTTTCTGATGCCGATCTTCAGACTCAGGCTACTACGATAGTAACATCCAATCCAAGTGCTTCCGTAGAAATAAAAGACGGTGTTGCTCACCTGAGCGGAACGTTTGAAACACAAGAAGCCAAAGACTCGATGATTAAGCAGCTGAAAGCCATCAACGGCATCAAAGATGTTCATGATATGTCCACAGTAGCTCCTGCTGCTAAGGTTGCTCCTCCGGTTGAAACACAATCTGCCGTAGACCCTGCCGTACAGCAGAAAGTAAAGGATGCGGTAAAAGATATTCCCGGGGTAAAAGTAGAAACCATAAACGGTGAACTGACTTTAACAGGAAATATTTCTTCTTCTGATGCCCGAAAAGTAAAAGAATCGGTAGATGCTTTGAAAGTAGGAAAAGTAAATTATAATTATACCGTAAAACCTTAAATCATAAAAAAACATGAGCACATTACAAGATAAATATTCAAGCGTAGTTTCTGCGGCCAAGTCTGCAGGAATCTCTGATTTGCAGGTTCAGGAGCAGGACGGAATTTTATATGTTTCGGGAAGCGCATCAAATACAGCTGCAAAAGATGCCGTATGGAATGCACTTGGAGCTATTGATTCATCCTATTCTGCATCCGACATCAATATTGATGTTCAGGTTTCAGGTCTTGCTGCAGGAGCATCTCTAACCGTAGCAACGGATGAATCAAACTTAAATATCAGGCAGGAGCCTTCAACAGAAGCGGCTGTTGTAGGAAAAGTTGAAAAAGGATCTTCTGTAACATTAGTAGAACAGACTTCTGATGACTGGTGGAAAGTAAAAACCAATAACGGACAGGAAGGTTATGCGTATTCAAGATATTTAAAGGCTTAATACGAAAGATTTACCTTATTCAAAATACAGAACATCCCAAAATATGGGATGTTTTTTTATATTAAAGGCTTATTTAACAAATTATTTAAAATTACCCCTGTAACATTAACGCTATTTAACTATTCATGCCCTTTTGCAGCCATGTTTTTTTTATATTTTTGCGGCTCTAATAACCTAAACTTAAATGAGGAAACTATTATTGCTGCTGTTATTTGTATTCAATTTCACCATTCTGAATGCTCAAAAATTAAATATTAACGGAGAAGTTCACAACTTTGAAAAAAAACCGCTGGAGAATGCGACGGTTTATCTTCTCAAACAAAAGGATTCATCTATCGTTAATTACACCGCCACAAACAGAGAAGGCAAATTTTCTTTAAAAACGGATGAATTAAATGAACCAGTCCTTCTGAAAGTAGATGCTGACAAATTAATGTCTTATTCTAAAAGCTTTGAAAAGATTGATCAATCATTTTCCCTCGGAGCAATTGAGCTTGAAAAAAATTCTATCACCGACATTGAAGAAGTAAAAATCACCGCTTCGCCTGTAAAAATTAAAAAAGACACCATCGAATTCAATGCTTCCTCTATAAAAGTCCGTCCTGACAGTAAAATTGAAGAGCTGTTAAAGCAGATTCCGGGGGTTGAAATCAGCAATGAAGGAAAAATTACCGTCAATGGGAAGGAAGTGGATCAGATCATGATCAATGGAAAACCATTTTTCGACAAAGACGGGAAAATTGCATTGCAAAATCTTCCAGCTGACATTATAAAAAGCATCCAGTTTACAACCACAAAAACCAAAGAGGAAGAATTAACGGGAAAAGCTTCGAAATCGAATAATGCTACGATCAACTTTAATATTGACGAAAAGAAAAACAAAGGTCTGATTTCAAGACTGACTTTAGGCTACGGATCCGATAAACGATACGAAGGGAGCGGACTGTTAAGTTATTTTAAAAATGATACAAAAATCAGCATATTGGCTTCATCAAACAACATCAATTCACAGGGATTTTCAAATGATGAAATTTTTGACAGTATGGGAAGGGGAAGAAACTCATGGCTGATGCAGGGATCTTCTATTGTCAGAAGCGGCAATTCAATGTATTATGTTCAGGGAGGCAATAATAAAGGAATTCAGCGGTCTACTACCGTTGGTTTGAATTACAGTGACAAATTTGGCAAAGACGCAGATCTGGAAAACATCAGTTTAATCCATATCGATAATAATTTAAAAACAAGATCCAAAGTCTCCCGCACCACCCTTCTGCCTGATTATACTTTGAAAACCAATTCAGAAAGCAACGGCGAGAATGACTCCAAGCAATATAATTTCGATATCGCTGCCAGGATCAGGCTGGATTCCCTGACAAGCATTTATTTTTCTCCGACATTTTCCAGGTCGGAAGGCTTTACTTACAATAACCTGAAATCATCGACTTTAAGAGATAATGTGCTTCTTAATGAAAGCAATTCATATACAAGCTCCGACTCTGAAAACAATTCCTTTACACCCAATATTTACTTATCTAAAAAATTCAGAAAAAAAGGAAGAGTAGCGTATGCCAATATGAACGGAGCCATATCCGAATCTAAAAATAATGATCTGAACAGGTCACAATCCGTTTTTTATCAGAGCACAGGCCTAAATGACAACAGAAACCAGTTGTTGGAAAGAAAAGAACAGAATTCAAATTACCGTTTCAGTGCAGGATATACCGAACCTATTTCAGATTCTGTAAATATAAGTCTGGGACTGGAATATAATTCACAGATTTTCAATAACCTGAGAGATGTTAATGATTTCAATGAGAACTCAGGAAATTATTCGAACTACAACACCCTTCTGTCCAATGGGATGAACCAGAAGATCAATCAGTTTGCCCCGGAACTCTCTTTTGAAGTCAATAAGAAGAAAATTAATGCATGGGGATCCGTAAGCGCAGAATTTTCTGACATGAGTGTAAATTCTGTTTATAACGCTCAGAATTATAACCTGCAGAAAAATTTTATCCTTCCCAAATATAATCTGGGAGCACGCTACCAGTTTTCGCAAAACAAAAGTCTGAGTTTATATAATTTTTCAGACTATACGGTTCCGAGGGCGGAACAGCTTACACCCTACCTGGATTTTTCCAATCCATTGATTACTTTCCAGGGTAATCCCGATCTTAAAAATACGTGGAGCAATATGGCATATCTTTATTTCAATAATTTTAATATGGTAAAGAATATCAATTACTATTTAAATATTGGGTTTACTTATCGAAATAATGACATTACCAATTATTCATTTTATGATGAAGATGGAAAACAGCATGTAACTTACGCCAATATCAGCGGAAATAAGAATTTTAATGCCGGTGGAAGTTTCAGCAAAACCTTTAAATGGAAGGAAAATAAATTAACCATCAACCCAAGATTCAATATGGTGTATGCATTAAATAAAGGATTTATCAATGGGCAGGAATATGCAAGTAATTATTTCACTTTGAGCCCGGGACTGAACTTCACATATGAAATAAAAGAAAAACTTACTATAAAACCATCTTACTCATTAGGATATAATTTATCAAAATATAAAAACTACAGCATTGATGAGGTAAGCACAAGTACTCAGACTTTAAAAATAGAACTTACCAATTATTTTTTACAAAGCAGGCTGGTTATAGGGAATGACTTTGAATATAATACCAATACCAATATTGCTCCCGGTTTTAAGAGAGATTTTTATTTCTGGAATACAAGTGTCGGTTATTCATTTTTCAATAAACAACTTACGGCAAAAGTCAAAGTATATGACGTTTTAAACCAAAACCAAAGTGTCAGAAGAACCATTTCAAGCGCGTATTTTGAAGACCGTGACGATCTTATCCTGAAACGTTATATCCTGTTTTCCCTGACGATGAAACTGAATAAATTTGCAGGCAAGAAAATGAAAGAAAAATAAGACCAACAAAATTTCACATCAGGATTAAAATTCGTGAAGAGTTGTAAATAATCATCTGAGTTAATTCACGAAACAGATGATACGTTTACATTTTAAGATATATAAGACATTAATAACGGCCGGAATTTTCTTCCGGTCTTTTTTGTTTCTGAGCAGATTGTTTCTAAATTAGCATCAAATTTTATCTAATGAAGATTCATTTTTCAATGTTGCTTATTTTCCTTTTTGCTTTGGGGAATTCACAGGACAAACAGCCTCAACCGGACACTTTTGTAAAAGACCACTTTATTAAAAAGGAAATGTATATTCCGATGCGGGACGGGACAAAACTTTTTACTTCAGTGTATATTCCTAAAGATATTTCCAAAAAAAATAAATACCCGTTCCTGATGCAGCGTACCTGTTACAGTATTGCGCCGTACGGTGAAAATGAATACAGAACAAAGCTCGGACCGAACCAGTATCTCATGCGGGAAAAGTATATTTTCGTCTTTCAAGATGTCAGGGGAAGATATATGAGCGAAGGCACTTTTACCAATATGACTCCACAGGTTGATCATAAGACCAAAAAAGATGTCGATGAAAGTACAGATACGTATGATACTATTGATTGGTTAATCAAAAATATTAAAGATAACAATGGAAAAGTCGGACAGTACGGAACTTCATATCCCGGATTTTATACCGCTGTCGGCATTCTGGCCCAACATCCCGCTTTGGTGGCATCTTCTCCGCAGGCTCCGATTTCAGATTTCTGGAATGATGATTTTCTTCATAACGGAAGGTTTATGTTAGGATATTTCAGGACATTCCCGGTTTTCGGAGTTCAGAAAACAAAGCCTGAAAATAAAGCGTGGTATACAGATTCCATGATTAAAGTGACTTCTGAAGACGGCTTGAAATTCTACAGGGATATGGGAACGTTGAAAGACGGTTATGAAAAATACTACAAGGACAACTTCTTCATGACAGAGATTATGGACCATACCAACTATGATGAGTTCTGGCAGAAAAGAAGCCTTCTGCCTCACCTAAAAAATGTAAATCATGCGGTGATGACTGTTGGAGGATGGTTTGATGCGGAAGATTTATCAGGACCGTTAAATATTTATAAAACGATTGAAAAAACAAGTCCGAAAGCTAAAAATACCATTGTGATGGGACCTTTCTCGCATGGAGCTTGGGCCTACGAACAAGGAAAACATTTCCATAACCAGATTTATTTCGGAGACAGCATAGCTACGTATTATCAGAAAAATATTGAAACAAAGTTTTTCAATCATTATTTGAAAGGGAATACCAAACAGGATGCCGGATTGCCGGAAGCTCTGATGTATGATACAGGTGCAAAACAATGGAGAGAATTTGCAACATATCCGTCGAAAGAAGCACGGAAAATAAATTTCTATTTATCAAACGGAACTTTAAAAAATACTTCAGGTTCAGGTAGTTCAGAATATTACAGTGATCCTAACAATCCTGTTTTAAGTTCTGATAATCTGAAAGACTTCAATGGTTTCACTCCAAGAAATTACATGTCGGAAGATCAGAGATTTGCAGAGGGAAGACCTGATGTTTTGACGTTTACAACCGATGCTTTAAGTGAAGATATAACTTTTGCCGGGGAAATTATGGCTAAATTGAACATCGCTTCCACATCTACTGATGCAGATTTTGCAGTCAAGCTGATTGATGTTTATCCTGAAGACTTCAAACCTACAGAGAAAAAAGACGGCGTAGTGTACGGCAATTACCATCAGATGGTAAGAAGTGAAATTATGCCGGCACGGTTCAGGAATTCGAGAGAAAAAGCGGAAGCATTGGTTCCAGACCAGAAAACTGCCGTGAATTTCAGGCTGCAGGATGTGGTTCATACCTTCAAGAAAGGGCACAAAATCCAGATCCAGATTTCTTCAACCTGGTTCCCGCTTTTCGCTGTTAATCCGCAGAAATTTTTAGACAATCCCAATTTTGCCACGAAAGAAGATTACACAAAAGCGTTGATCAAAGTTTTTGAAGACAGCTCCATCGAAGTTGAGGTTTTAAAATAATCGAAAGAGGCTGTCCAAAAAGGGCAGTCTTTTTTATGCGGCTAATTTTTTATAGTTTAAATAATGTTCTGTTTTTTTGC
>NZ_JAKVIP010000032.1 GCF_022601875.1 Chryseobacterium sp. SSA4.19 | reverse complement strand
TTTTTTTTTTTTTTTTTTTTTTTTTTTTTTTTTTTTTTTTTTTTTTTTTTTTTTTTTTTTTTTTTTTTTTTTTTTCTCTTCCCCCCCCCCCCCCCCCCCCCCCCCCCCCCCCCCCCCCCCCCCCCCGAAACTGTATATTAATATCCGAAAATATCTTTCAGGCTGAGTTCCCTGAATTCACCCATATCATTAAGGACTTCCCGGTTCAGGTTTTCTCTTTTTCCAATAATGGCGGTATTAAAAGGTACAGGTTTTATCTTAGTGTCATAGAACTGCTTCAGGCCTTCAAATGTCAGGTTTTGGATCTGTTCGTAAATATCCTTCCGGAAATCATGTGAAATCCCTATTTTTTTCATTTTTAAAGTATTGAAGAAAATGTTGGTCCGGGTAATCCTTGCTGAAGCAATCTGTTTAAGAGCCGAATGGCGGGCATTCTCAAACTGTACGGGTATTTCGGGCAGTTCAGCCATCAGTTCAGCCATGGTATCAACTGCAACCTGAAGCTTATCAGGCTGGGTACCGATATACGTGGTAATGTAATCATGATGCCCCAGCTCCGAATTCGCAGCATAAGAAACATACGCCGAATACGCCAGGCTTTTACTTTCACGGATTTCCTGAAAAACGATGGATGACAATCCTCTTCCGAAATACTCATTAAATACATTGATTTTTCCCAGATTGTTAATATCAAGTTGGTCCCCGCGGCCCACTTTACTCATTTCCATCTGAACCATATCATAATCCGTAAAATATACGTTCCCCGAAGTTTCAGGCTCAGAATACTGCTTCGGCTGAGGAACCTTCAGAGTTTGCGGCTGAATATACGCTACCATATATTCCTTGAAATTCTCGAAATTTTTCCCGTAAAAAAACAGCTGATAAGGATAGCTGAACATATTTTTTATCCTGTCGGTAAAAACCTCTACTCTGCTCTCTTCAAGCTCTTCCTGTGAAATAACATTCTTAAACCGTGAAAACTCGCCCAGCTTTGCATAATTGTTAAGACCGGTCATAATTCGGTTTTTATCTTTTTTTGCGGCTGCACGGTTCTCAAGGACGGTATTTACGAAATCATTGTAGATTTCCTGATCCGGCTGTACATGCTGTGTCCAATGCTGAAGCAGCTTAATGCCTTTTTCAATATTCTCTTCCGGGCCGTTTAATGAAACCGTAAGCTGATCGTTGGAGATTTTAAAATCATTGCTGACTCCGATCTTAAAGAATTCCTGTTTCAGTTCATCCGGAGAATATTTGTCAGTTCCAAGATATTGGAGAATCTGCGTTGACATTGCCAGATCCCGGTCATGATCGCTTCCCATAGGGAAGATAAAATACACCTGAGCAATATCATTATACTTATTTTTGACAAAGCTGATCTGTTTTCCTTCAATAATTTCCCTTTGAATTTCCTGATCATAATCAATAAATTCGGGCTGTATATCTTCTGTTTTTTCATTGAGGATCTGCTGTAAAAATTCAGACTTTGCCTCACGGTTTATTTTCACAGGGGTAATTCCGGGGTTTTCAACACGGATCAGCTGATCATTGATTCCTTTCTCCTTGTATACTGCCACATAATTATCCTTGAAAAATTCGCGGGCAAAAGCAATGACATCTTCTTTGGTGATCTCTGCATATTCATCCATTTCATTCATCTCTTCCTCACAGGTTCTGCCTTTAATATAGGTATCGTACAGATTGACAGCCAGGCCGTCTGCCGTTTCCAGGCCTTTCATTCTTTGCAGTTTAAAATCATTGATGATAGCAGGAAGCATCCAGTCCGGGAAATCCCCGCTTTTCAGAAGCTCTATTTCTTCCAGCATCATCGCTTTTGCTTCATCCAGGGTCTGGTTCTCTTTCGGGACAGCAACTACTGAAAAATAGCCGTATTGTTTTAAACCTACCGAATAAGCCTGTGCCCAAAGCATTCTCTGGGTTTGGTTGATATGCAGATCCAGCAGCCCTGCTTCTCCTCTGTTGCTTAAAATATTGGCAGCAATATCTGCCAGCATGGCTTCCCTGGACCCATAACTTTCTGTTCTCCATGCCATCTGAATTCTTGGAGTGGTAGGACTTTTTACGGTTCTCTTCACAACCTCTTTTATCGGCTGCTCTGTAACCGGAGTTTTTTTCGGAAGTTCTTTATATGGAATGGATCCGAAGTATCGGTCTATAAGCCGAATGGTTTCCTCAAAATCCAGGTCTCCCACCAATATCAAAGCATAGTTGTTAGGAACATAATAATCATCAAAATATTGATGGATGGCCTTCATGGAAGGGTTTTTAAGATGCTCTGCTTTTCCTAAAGTGGTCTGCTGCCCATTTGGGTGATTTGGAAAAAGAGCGTCCATCATTTCGTATTGTACCAGTCTCGCATCATTATCCTGTGCACGGTTGAACTCTTCATATACCGATTCCAATTCGGTATGGAAGAGCCGGAGTACCAGCTCAGAAAACCGTTCTTTTTCGATCTTCAGCCATTTTTCCAGTTCATTTTTCGGAATATTACTTTTATATACCGTTTCATCATACCAGGTATGCGCATTCGAACCCGTTGCCCCTAAGGAAGAAATAGCCTTGTCATATTCGTTTGCAATGGCATACCGGCTGGCTTCCTGGGAAATACGATCGATAGCCCTGTAAAGTTCCTTCTTTTTTTCCGGATCATGTTCAGCTTTATGCTGTTCATATAAATCAGCAATCTGATCGAGTAAGAGCTTCTCCTTTTCCCAATCCAGGCTCCCGATTTTAGAAGTACCTTTAAACATCATATGTTCAAGATAATGGGCAAGCCCGGTATTATCGGCAGGATCATTATTGCTTCCCGTTCTAACCGGAATATAGGTTTGAATTTTAGGAGCATCGAAATTTTGGGCTAAGAAAACTTGTAAGCCGTTTTTAAGGGTATAAATCCTTACTTTGTTTTCGTCATGGGTAATGGTGATATATTCGTAGTGATTGGAATCGGTATGTACCGTTTCTTTATATTTTTTTTCCGTCATAATTATCATTTCATTTCACACTCGGATCCGAGTATTACAAATGTAAGGAATCATAAGATAATGATGGTTGTTTTTATAATCAATACATCTATGATCATCATTTAGTAAATAAAACTGATTCTCAAGGTATTCAGGAGCTGTTTCCGGCTATCCGCTCATACGCCTCGCACCATAGTGCAAGCCCTTACTGCTGCGGGGTAACCGCTTCTATCCGGGCTATGGATATAAGAAATCCAAAAGACCGAAAATTGTTTTAAGATATCATTTATCTTCACATCTCTATCTTTTAAGCTCTTCTTCCCGAATAAATTCAATAAGTTTGCATCAGTATTAAAACCGCGCCATGTCCGGAACTATTCTGATCATTGATGATGAAATCAAGCTCCTGAAACTTTTGGGAATGATTCTTTCCCAGGAAGATTTTAATGTAAAACAAGCCTCAACGGCACGATCAGCTATGACCATGCTGGAACAATATGAATTTGATGTTGTCCTGAGTGATGTCCGTCTTCCCGATGCCTTTGGAGTCGATTTGGTACGATCTGTCAAGACAAAATATCCTCATCTCGAAATTATCCTGATGACAGCCTTCGGAAATATTACAGATGCCGTCCAGGCCATGAAAAACGGTGCGTATGATTACCTGGTAAAAGGTGATGATAATGATAAAATCATCCCTTTGGTTTATAAAGCTTTGGAAAAAGCAAAAGATAATACATCCAGAATCGTTCAGAAAAGCACGGAACTGAAAGGATTTGAAAACATTATCGGGACATCACCACTGATTCTGCAGGCTAAAAAACTCGCGGAAAGAGTGGCACTGACGGATGCTACCGTTCTCCTTACCGGAGAAACCGGAACCGGCAAGGAAGTTTTTGCCAATGCGATTCATCAGGGAAGCGACAGAAAAAAAAACAGTTTTGTGGCTATCAACTGTTCTGCTTTCAGTAAAGAAATTCTGGAAAGTGAACTTTTCGGACACAAAGCGGGAGCATTCACAGGTGCCGTAAAAGATAAGAAAGGCCTCATCGAAGAAGCTAACGGCGGAACTTTGTTCCTGGATGAAATCGGTGAAATGCCTGTTGAGCTCCAGGCTAAATTACTCCGTGTCCTGGAAACCAGGGAATTTATTAAAATGGGGGAAACTAAAGTATCCAGATCTGATTTCCGCCTGATAGCGGCAACCAACCGGAACCTGGAAGAAGAAATCAAGCTCGGGCAATTCAGGGAAGATTTGTATTTCAGGCTGAATGTATTTGAGATCCGCCTTCCTGCGCTTCGTGAAAGGACAGAAGATTTAAAAGCCCTGGCAAAAAATTTCATCAGTGTATTTTCTCAAAAAATGCACCTTTCATCCATCCAGGTGACGCCGGAATATTATCAGACCCTGGAAAAAAACGATTGGAAAGGAAATATCCGGGAACTCCGGAATACAGTGGAGAGAAGTTTGATTCTCATGAACCATCATATTTTAGATGCCGAAAGCCTGCCTCATTATTTTGAAAAAGCGCCTGCAGAAAAAGATTCCTTAAGCATGAGAACTCTGGAAAAAGAGCATATTTTAAAAGTTTTACAATATACCAAAGGGAATAAAGCCGAAGCCGCAAGGTTACTGGAAATAGGCATTGCCACGCTGTACCGTAAACTGGAAGAATATGGATTAAGATAAACAGAACCCTTATCATTGTAATAACGGGCCTATCATTTTGATAGGCTTTTTTGTTTTCCGGCATTATCTGAAATTCACACAACTTACTATTAATAAAACACTTACAATAAACATTATCATAATGGACTTTATTTTGGCATAACACGATCAGAATAAAATATGATACAATGACAATTTCAAAAAAAATGCTCAGACAAAAACAGCCCTTAAAACTGAGAGTGCTAATGGCTTACTATGCCACCTTTACCGTATTAACTTTAACAATAGCAATATGATGCTGATCATTCTGATTATCCTTTGCGCCGTTCTTTTCTGGCTGCTTTATCGATCCGTTGAATTTTTTGATCAAATATAAAATTATGTGGAGTTTATTTTTTATTTCCCTTCTCGCTTTTGGTTACATCTACTATGTTTTAATAAAACCGGAAAAATTTTAACCTATTATCATGAATACAGAAATTTTAGGCATTATCGTGATGTTTGCAATCACATTGGTCATGGGTATTTTCTTAGGAAGATACATTGCTGATGTATATGGCTACAAAAAAACTTTTTTAGACAGGATTTTTCATCCTGTTGAAAACTTAATTTATAAAATTTCAGGGATTAATCCTGAGAAGCAGATGACCTGGAAACAGAATATGTTTGCCTTGTTAACTATTAATGTAGTTTGGTTTGTCATCGGATTCTTCATTCTGTTAAATCAGGTATGGCTTCCCCTTAATCCTGACGGCAATCCCAACATGTCTCCGGATCTTGCTTTTAATACGGCCATATCTTTCCTTGTTAACTGCAATTTGCAGCATTATTCCGGAGAAACCGGCGTAAGTTATCTGAGTCAGATGTATTTAATGTTTCTGCAGTTTGTAACCGCAGCCACAGGAATGGCAGCGATGGCCGTGCTGCTTAAGGCATTTAAAGATAAAACCACTACAGAGCTGGGTAATTTTTATGATTTTTTCATCAAATCCATGACCAGAATTCTGGTCCCGATCAGTATTGCCGTTGCTTTTGTCCTTTCTGCCAACGGCAGCCCGATGACTTTTGAAGGCAAAGACCACATCACATCACTTGAAGGACAGAACATAGAGGTTTCCAGAGGCCCGGCTGCAGCCTTTATTGCCATCAAACATTTGGGAACCAATGGTGGTGGATTTTTTGGAGCCAATTCGGCACATCCGCTTGAAAACCCGAACTACCTGACCAATATGACTGAAATGATTACCCAGATGATCATTCCGTTTGCCCTGGTATTTGCACTTGGCTTTTATTTAAAGAAAAGAAAGCTTTCATGGGTAATTTTCACCGTTATGACCGTAGGATTTTTAGCACTCACCGTTCCAAATGTTATTAATGAAACCCAGGGAAACCCGCTGATTACCCGAATGGGAACCGATCCTCATATCGGAGCTATGGAAGGTAAGGAAATCCGTTTCGGAAGTGCAGCATCGGCTTATTGGAGCATTGCAACAACCGTAATTTCAACAGGTTCAGTAAATGCCATGCACGACAGTACCATGCCGCTTTCCGGAATGAACCAGCTGCTCGCTATGATGATCAACTGCTTCTACGGCGGATGTGGTGTCGGTATCATGAATTACTTCATCTTCATTATTCTCGCGGTATTTATCAGCGGCCTTATGGTGGGCAGGACCCCTGAGTTTTTAGGAAAGAAAATTGAAGCTAAAGAAATGAAGATCGCTATGATCGTGGCATTGTTTCATCCCTTTCTGATCCTGGCAGGAACTGCTTTAACCGCTTATCTGCCGGAGTTCGGAACAAAAACTCTGAATAATCCCGGATTTCACGGTTTCAGCAAAATGCTGTATGAATTTACCTCTTCTTCCGCCAATAACGGTTCCGGGTTTGAAGGCCTGGGTGATAACACTCCATGGTGGAATATTTCAACGGGAATTGTACTGCTGCTTTCAAGATTCATTCCCATCATAGGGCCTATTGCCATTGCAGGGCTACTCGCCAGCAAAAAATACATTCCTGAAAGTGCCGGGACACTGAAAACAGATACTGCGACTTTCGGATTTATGACCTTAGCGGTGATCCTTCTGATTGCAGCCCTCTCATTTTTCCCTGCGCTTACTTTAGGACCGATTGCGGAACAATTACAAGATTTCAGTAAATAAAAATTAAAGATCATTTGGGCCTTTAGCCTCGGCACATTCATATTACAGGTTCAACATCATTAAAATCAACCATTCAAAGCAATGAAAAATCAATCACAGACATTGTTTCAAAAAGATCTGGTCAACGAAGCCATAAAACAGTCTTTCGTCAAACTGAATCCGAAAATCATGTTTAAAAATCCTGTCATGTTCCTGGTGGAAATCGGAACCGTGGTGATGCTCATCGTAAGCATATTCAGCTTAACGGGAGACAAGTCACAGGGCAGCTTTACTTATAATTTCTTAGTCTTTGTCATTTTATTTTTTACGGTATTATTTGCCAACTTTGCCGAAGCCATCGCTGAAGCCAGAGGAAAAGCCCAGGCTGACACCCTGAGAAAAACCCGTGAAGAAACTCCGGCAAAAGTGATTATCGATCAGAAACAGGGATTCCAGGTGGAAACCGTTTTAAAGAAATCTGCCGACATGAAGCTCGGAGATATCTTTTTGTGCGAAGCCGGTGATCAAATCCCGATGGACGGCGAAATCATCGAAGGGCTCGCCACGATTGACGAATCTGCCATTACCGGGGAAAGTGCTCCCGTTATCCGGGAAGCAGGAGGCGATAAAAGCTCCGTAACAGGAGGAACAAAAGTACTTTCTGACAGAATCAAAGTGAGAGTGACCACCAAGCCGGGAGAATCTTTTCTGGATAAAATGATTGCCTTGGTAGAAGGTGCATCAAGACAGAAAACACCCAATGAAATCGCATTAACTATATTATTAGCCGGATTTACGCTGACTTTCATCATCGTTACCGTTACGCTGAAACCTTTTGCAGATTATTCGCAGACGCCGATCACCATCGCAGCATTCATTTCACTTTTCGTTTGTCTGATCCCGACAACGATCGGCGGCCTGCTCTCTGCTATTGGGATTGCCGGGATGGACCGGGCTTTAAGAGCCAATGTTATTACCAAAAGCGGAAAAGCGGTAGAAACAGCCGGAGATATTGATGTTCTGCTTTTGGATAAAACAGGAACCATTACCATCGGAAACCGTAAAGCAACACATTTCCACCCTTCTCATGGAATTGAACTTAATGAATTTATCAGGGCTTCAGCACTGAGCTCCGTGGCCGATGAAACGCCGGAGGGAAAATCCATTATTGAATTAAGCCAGCTCAACTCCGAGAAATTGCTTGTCGAACAACCTGTTTATATTGAATTTACTGCTGAAACCAGAACTTCAGGGATAGACTTTGAAAACACAAGGATCAGGAAAGGTGCCTACGACACGATTAAAAAACTGACAGAAAAAGCGGAAAATATTTTCCCACCCGAAACAGAGGAAGCAACGACTAAAATTTCTGAAAACGGAGGAACGCCTTTAGTTGTTGCCGTAAATGAAAAAGTCTGGGGCGTGATTGAGCTTCAGGACATCATTAAAACCGGAATCCAGGAACGTTTCCAACGATTGAGAAAAATGGGCGTAAAAACCGTGATGGTAACCGGAGATAATCCTTTAACCGCCAAATTTATCGCTGAAAAAGCCGGTGTCGATGACTTTATTGCGGAAGCGAGACCTGAAGACAAGATGAATTACATCAAAAAGGAACAGCAGGAAGGAAAACTTGTAGCGATGATGGGAGACGGAACGAATGATGCTCCGGCCCTTGCCCAAGCCGATGTTGGAGTTGCTATGAACAGCGGAACGCAAGCTGCTAAAGAAGCCGGAAACATGGTGGATCTTGATAACGACCCGACAAAACTAATAGAAATTGTGGAAATCGGTAAACAGCTTCTGATGACCCGCGGAACATTAACCACTTTCAGTATTGCGAATGACGTAGCAAAGTATTTTGCCATTATTCCGGCATTGTTTATCACCTTTATTCCGGCACTTCAGAAACTGAACATTATGAATCTTCACAGCCCTGAATCTGCCATTTTATCAGCGATTATTTTTAATGCCATCATCATTCCGATTCTTATTCCGCTTGCTTTAAAAGGAGTCGCCTATAAGCCGATCGGTGCCAGTGCATTGCTGAGAAGGAATCTTCTGATCTATGGTCTGGGTGGAATTATCGCACCATTCATCGGTATCAAATTAATCGATTTATTTATCAGTTTATTTTTTTAAAATTCAATTAAAATGAAAAATCATATTCTATCAGCATTAAGATTAACCCTTGTGATGCTTGTTGTCGTAGGAATTTATTTAGGAATTGTTTACGCAGGATCCAAAGTTCTTCCAAATCAGGGAAATGCAGAAATCATCAATTATAAAGGTCAGAAATTCTACGCCAATATCGGTCAGAACTTTAAATCTCCGAAATATTTCCACGGCCGGCCTTCTGCAGTGGATTACAATGCGGCTGGAAGTGCAGGGAGCAATAAAGGACCGAGCAATAAGGAATATCTCGAAATGGTTCAGAAAAGAATTGATACTTTGAAAATGCAGAATCCGGAAATGCAGAATGATAAGGTTCCCGTTGAACTGGTTACTGCAAGCGGAAGCGGGCTTGATCCTGATATTTCTGAAGAAGGTGCTTTTTATCAAGCAAAAAGAGTTGCTAAAGAAAGAAATATTTCTTTGGAAAAAATTGAAAATCTCATCAAAAACCAAATAGAAAGACCACTATTCGGACCTTCAAAAATCAATGTCCTTAGGTTAAATATTGCTTTGGATCAAATGAATTCATGATCATATCCTAAAATTACCAATACTCACATCATCTATAAAACTTAAAAAGTATACCATTGTTATACCTATCCACCTCATGAAAAAATATATCATCACAGCCTGTATTCTGGGACTGTTTTTCCCGAAAGCCCAATCATCAGATTCATTAACGAATCAACACAAGGTCACCTTTTCCGCTTATGCAGAGCTTTTCTATACTTATGATTTTAATGAACCCGGAAATCATATGCGCCAGAATTTTCTGTATTCCTACAACCGCCATAATGAGCTTAATCTGAATCTCGGGCTTATTAAAGCTGCTTATCAAAATGAAAATATGCGTGCCAATCTTGCCCTGATGGCAGGAACCTATGCCCAGGATAATCTGGCAGCTGAACAGGATGCATTGCGTTATGTAAACGAAGCCAATATCGGAATAAGGATTTCCAAAACTAAAAACCTCTGGATTGATGCCGGTATTATGCCGTCCCACATTGGCTGGGAAAGTGCTATAGGAAAGGATAATATGAATCTTACCAGAAGCTTAGCCGCAGAAAATTCTCCTTATTTTGAAACCGGAGCGAAGGTTTCCTATACAACAGATAATGGAAAGTGGTTTATAAGCGGGCTGATCCTCAACGGTTGGCAACGGATTGCCAAGCCGGAAGGTAACCAGACCATTTCATTCGGACATCAGATTACTTTTAAAACGAATGATAAAATTACCCTGAACAGCAGTTCATTCATCGGAAATGACAAAGCAAAAGATGAGAAAAAAATGCGCTATTTTCATGATCTTTTCGGAAGTTTTCAAATGTCTGATAAATTTTCAACCACTCTCGGGTTTGATATAGGAGCCGAGCAAAAAGAAAAAGGCAGTGAACAGTACAACCTTTGGTACAGCCCGAATATCTTAATGAAATATCAGCTCAATAACCAATGGGCCTTAGCAGGAAGACTTGAATATTATAATGATAAAAACGGAGTCATTATCAGTACTCAAACCCCAAACGGATTTCAGACCTTCGGATATTCTTTGAATGTAGATTATGCCATTTTTAAAAATGTTGTATTGCGTACAGAAGCGAGAGGTTTTACTTCTAAAGATGCCATTTTTATGAAGAATGATGCATTCAGCCAAGGGAACTTTTTTATTACCACAAGCCTTGCGGCCTGGTTTTAAAAATTAAAATTTATTATGATAATGGAAAATGGAGCTGATAAAATCTATTGAATTTATTTGCTCCTCATCTTCCGGCTCTTTTCCCTGTATCAATAACCGTATCGTGATCCGGAAGGTACAATTAAAAAACTCAGACCTATGTCTTCAGCAAAAGATTTTTTAGAACTGATCCAGAAATCCCGGAAAGGGAAATTCAAGATCTACATTGGGATGAGTGCCGGTGTGGGAAAAACATTCCGTATGCTCCAGGAAGCCCACTCTCTCCTTCGTAACGGGATTGATGTAAAAATAGGCTACATTGAAACTCACGGGAGAGAAGAAACCCAGGCTCTAACCAACGAACTACCTGCTATTCCCAGGAAATCTGTTTTTTATAAAGGGAAAAGCCTGGAAGAAATGGATCTTCAGTCGATCATCAATGAACATCCCGAAGTCGTTTTGGTTGATGAGCTCGCCCATAGCAATGTGGAAGGTTCTAAACACAAAAAACGATGGCAGGATGTATTGGAAATCCTTGATAATGGAATTAATGTCATCAGCGCGATGAACATACAGCACATCGAAAGTCTTAATGAAGAGGTCAGAAAAATCACTGGTATTGAAGTGACAGAGCGTGTGCCGGATAAGATTTTAGCGTTTGCGGATGAAGTGGTGAATATTGATCTGACAGCAGACGAGTTGTTGGCCAGGCTGAAAGAAGGAAAAATTTATAAAAAAGAAAAAATCCAGACGGCTTTACAGAATTTCTTCCAGAGCGGCCATATCCTGCAGCTCCGTGAGCTGGCTTTAAAAGAAGTTGCCACGCACGTTGAAAAGAAAGTGGAGACCGAAATCAAGACCGAAAACTTTAAACCTGTAAAATTCCTGGCCTGCATCAGCAGCAACGGGAAGGTATCAAAGAACATCATCCGGAAGACCGCAAGACTGGCCAGTTACTATAACAGTTCATGGACTGTTTTGTACATACAGAGACCATCAGAAAGTCTTGAAAAAATTGCCCTTGACAAACAACGTTATCTCATTAATAATTTTAATTTAGCAGAGGAATTGGGTGCAAAGGTGGTACGGATGAAAGAAAGCAGCGTTCATAAAGGAATCTTAGATTATGTTATTGAGCACAATATTACCACGGTATGCATGGGGAAACCGCATGCACAAATATGGCGGAACTTATTCGGGTACAGCTGGATCTATATCCTGATGAACCGGTTAAACGAACGGCAGATTGATATTATTATTTTATCCTGAATCGAACTGATGAAATTAAAAACAAAACTTACCTTGGGGGTCGGCCTCCTTTTTTTTCTGATTGTCCTGCTCTCAGTAATAGGTTCCGTATATATCAACAAATTAAAATCAGATACAGAAAAAATCCTGATCGCCAATTACAACAGTATTGAATTTTCTAAAAATATGCTGCTGGCATTGGATAAGATCTCATCAGACAGTGCCGTCGCGATTAAGGATTTTCAGAAAAACAGCGTTTTACAGGAGAAAAATCTGACGGAATTCGGAGAGAAAGAGGCTACTCAAAATCTTAACTTACATTTTAAAACCTACCTGCAGAAGCCTACGGCTGAAAAAGAAAAACAGATCCGTGAAGACCTGGTCACTATCATGTCACTGAACATGAAAGGCATTGAAAGAAAAAGTGACATTGCCATCATCACGGCTGAAAATGCCACATTCTGGATCGTCAGCCTGGGAACAATATGCTTCCTGATTGCCGTTGTATTGTTCGTTAATTTACCTCAGACCATCGCAGAGCCTATTGCCCAGCTGACATTCAGCATCCGTCAGATTGCCGATAAAAATTACAACCAAAGGGTACATTTCAAAGGAAGTGAGGAGTTTAATGATCTGGCCCATTCATTCAATATCATGGCTGAAAAACTTCAGGAATATGAAAGCAGTACGCTTTCAAAGCAGCTGATGGATAAAAAACGTATCGAAACACTGGTGAACAACATGCATGATGCGGTTATCGGGCTGGATGAGCATCATTTTATTTATATGATCAATGATGAAGCACTTAAAATTACCAATCTTAAAAAAGAGGAAATCATTGGCAAGACTGCCCATGAAGTGTCTGTGAATAATGATTTGATCCGTGAGCTTCTTAAAAACATTGAAAGCCCTTCTCAGGAGCCCATTAAAATTGTGGCCGATCATAAAGAAAATTATTTTGAACAGGAAATTATTCCGATTAATATCGTTAAAACCGGTGAAAAGGAGAAAAAGAACATCGGCAAGGTCATTTTGCTTCGGAACATCACTCCTTTTAAAGAGCTGGATTTTGCCAAAACCAATTTTATTGCTACGATTTCGCACGAACTGAAGACCCCTATTTCTGCCATTAAAATGGGAGTTCACCTGTTGGAAAACCAAAAATTCGGAACGCTGAACGAACAGCAGCAGGAACTTTTGAAAAGCATTAATGATGACGGCCAAAGACTGCTGGACATTACCGGTGAACTTCTTAATCTTTCTCAGGTGGAAACGGGTAATATCCGGCTGCATATCGAAAACTGCAGCCCAAAAGACATGGTTGAAACAGCAATTAAAAACATAGAAAAACTGGCCGAACAGAAAAATATTTCCATTATCACAGATTCTTTGCTGAATGATAATGAGCAGGTCCATGCCGATTTTGACAAAACAGTCTGGGTCATCAATAATTTCCTGAGCAATGCCATTAAACATTCTTTCCAGGATGAAAAAATACGGATCGTTATCGAGAAATTAAAATCTTCTGTACGTTTCAGCATTACAGATACCGGGAAAGGGATTGATGAAAAGTACCACCGCCAGATTTTTGACCGCTACTTCCAGGTTCCGGGTGAACAGCAGAACGGAACCGGTCTCGGATTAGCCATTTCCAAGAATTTTATCGAAAAGCAGCACGGTGAAATCGGAGTAAAAAGCTCACCGGATCGGGGAAGCACTTTTTATTTTGTATTGCCGATGGCGTAGTTATTTAATATATTTGATAATGGCAATTTATCAATTTCGATTAAACTTAATTCCACAAAAAGGAGTCATTAATGAGTTTGGATTCATTCCTAATAAATTAAATATCAACATTCAGGAAAGAAATGAACATTATTATCTTGAAGAAGATAAATTATTAGACTCTACTGATTTTTTCACTGATGCTTTAACTGTAAAATTTTGGGATTCTGTAGAGATTCTTCCGACAGAAATTATTTATTACATCAACAAATTATTTCCCAGAAAACCATTAGAAAGCAGATCCGATTATTATTATTGGAAGCATTACAAAAAAGAGGTTGATACTTCAATAGATCATGATGCATTATTACTTTTAAGCAGAGAAAATGGAAAAATAAAAGAACTTCACTTTCGGGCAGATCTTAGAGAAAATGGTTTAGAGTTTTTAAATAATTTTATTGATATTACAAAAAAATACAATTGCCTTTTAATGGATCTGCACGGAAACCTTGTCACACCTGAACAAGAACAAGTCTATAAATTAATGAAGCTTTCGAACAGCTATAAATTTTTGACAGATCCTGAAAATTTTTTACACAGTTTAAATGAAGACGATAAAGTATTAAATCTTGGTTAATTATGTCCAATACTATATTTTTCTGTTTTATCATCGGTTTCATTTTATTTGCTATTGGTAAAACTATTTATTTCTTTATTGAAAGAAAGAAAATTCTAAAAACTTGTAAACAAATAAATTCCATTGAATTAAAAAATATAAACGGAACTATTTTTACAGATGCAGGAAGAAATAAGAGATTTGAATGGTGTTTATTCAACCTTTTGATTAATGATAATTCTATCTTTTTATTTTCATTAAGTTTAAGTTTTATTCCCCTTAAAATAACCAACCTTTTATTTTCAAATTCCAAGAGGAAAAATACCCGTAAAACAACACTTCTCAGAGAATATAAAATTGATAAAAATAGTGTCGAATTTGTATATTATCCAGACTATCTTGTAACCGGACACAAAAAAATAACATTAAAAAATTTAACTTCTGAACAAATTTTGATATTTGAAAATTTATTAGATGGCAAAAGCAGAAGATTTTATTAGTTAAAATTCATTTTAACTTCAAAGCCTCTTAAATTTAGCCAAAAATATAATCTCTCGCTGATTATGCAGATATAATGCAAATAAGATCTTCTGGGCCTGTCAGATCTGTGAATCTTTTTTAATAAGGTTTAAATCATCTATAAAATTAAAATTGTATTTTAAACAGGCTCTAATCATAAATTTTTAACCATTAGCGGTAATGGAAGCAACATTTTTTACAACACAGGTAGAGTTCCGCGAATGGCTGGAAAATAACCATCAGAAAGAAAAAGAACTGCTGGTGGGATTTTATAAAGTCGGGACAAAAAAGCCCTCCATGAACTGGTCTGATTCTGTAGATCAGGCTTTATGCTTTGGCTGGATTGATGGAATAAGGAAATCAATTGATGAGGAAAGCTACAGCATCCGGTTCACGCCCAGAAAGCCAACCAGCATCTGGAGTGCCATTAATATCAAAAAAATTGAAGAACTGACAAAAGCAGGTTTGATGACTGCAGCAGGGCAAAAAGCTTTTGAACTCAGAAAAGAGGAAAAATCGGCGATCTATTCACATGAAAAGGAACTCGCCACACTTGATCCTGAATATGAAAAACAATTTAAAGCCAACCCGAAAGCATGGGACTTTTTTAATCATCAGGCTCCTTCTTACAAAAAAGTAATGCTTCACTGGATCATGAGCGCAAAACGCGAGGAAACTAGAGTTTCAAGACTGGAAAAAACAATCAGGGAAAGTGAATCAGAAAAAAGAGTGATATAGATTAATAGAAAATGGATAATAATTTAGAAAATGAAATGAGACTGCATTCTGCAGGAGCAACAGTAAGACATATTTCAGGTTTTGATCATTTGGAAACATACCCGAATGATTTTGAATTAAGTAAAGAATTTACTGATAAATGGGTAATTCCTCTCTACATGAAACTTAGAAATCCTCATGACCGTTCATGGATTGATTATATTATGCAGTTTGAAAATGAAATAACAGAAGAGGTAACATTGGCTTTGCTTGGTGATTTCAACTGGAGAACAAGAACGGTGGGTGCTTATCTTTCTGCAATAAAAAATTATCAGCAGCAGATAGATATTATCGGAGTTCATTTATTTAAAAGTGAAGTTTGCTACGCCGGTGATTTGTATACCGTCATTTTAGCTTATTATAATCAGCCTAAAACGGTTGAATATCTAAACCAATATCTGGACTATTATTTACAAAAGCCTGAACTTTATTTTGACCAGGAAGCGGTTCTGGAAGCGGTTGCTTATCTGGATACCGTTAATACTACGAGTAATCTTTCAAAACACTTAAATCAATGGAATAAAATGCTCGAAAGCCGGGGTGAAATTTCCAGCATCAGAAATATCCAGATTAAGAATATAATAGAAGCACAAGAAGGTGAAATCAAAGCGCAGGAATACCTTAACAATTTAAACAAAATCATCATTAATCCTGAATTAAATATCAAAAAAACCACAGAAGAAATTGAACTTTTAAATGAACTGAAAGCTTATTTTGATTAATATTATCCTAACTTTGAAAGCGTAAAAATAAAGTTCAATCAGAAGGATTCATCAATGGATACAAACACATTAGATTTTTGGGTAGGCAGCTTCAACAGCGAAGACGATTTTTATAATTTTGTAGAAGAAGATGAAAACTATTATCTTCTGGAAGAATCCGACGATATCTATATTTCAAAATTTGCCGAATCTCAGGATACAATATGGCTGGACCACGACTTTGTAGAATACGGCTTTGAAGCCGGAAACCGTACGATTTATGAAAAGTTTGCCGACTATTCTTTTGCCGAGCAGTGGCTTCCTATTTTAGTAAACAGACTGAACGAGATCAATCTCAAATTTGAAGTGAATGCCATCATTTTTCTGAATCGCGGCCAGGTTCCTAAGCCGGTTTCCGTAGAGAATGACCTGTTTTCTTTGACATATGTTGGCGGCATTGAATTTATTGTCTGATATTTATGAAAGCGAGTATTAGAAATTACGAAAATCTGTTAAAAGTTTTTGCAGAGCTTAGAAAATTCGGCATTATTACTACTATTGATATCGTAAGTTGGGCAGATGGAATTTTAGCTTCGGAGAGTATATCTGAATATGAGTTTATTGAAATTTCCACAACCAAAAATACTCAGAATCTACTTACAATTTTAGATAAAAATTCTCAATATGCCGATTTAGAAATAGTTTGCAGGGCAATGCTTGGAATCCTTTACAATTCGTTGACAACAGCATCTTTAGAATTTAAAAAAGCATTTAAAGTTATCAAAGAAATTTCTTATGAAGAGAAACTGACGAATGATGAGCAGTTTCTGCTGTATGGATTTTCAGAGTTTTCAATGTATGATCTTAAAGGTGCCTATGAAGATTTACGCCTTTTTAAAGAAGATCTTATGGAATTTTTAAAAATTTACAAAGATTTCACATTAACAAATCACAAAGAATGGAGTTCGATTAATAAAGTCCTTGCTACTGTTGTTACTGAAAAACTGGAAAAAATAAATAAGAACTATCCTTATTGATAATACCTTTGTGACAAAATCCAGGTCGATTGGATAGAAAAAGGAGGTCAGGTAAAACACGAAGAAATAGTAACTCCGTATCTGCAAAAAAGAAATAGTAAAGGCTGGGAAAAAAGAATGAGAAATGAAATTGAGATCAGAAAAGAATCAGCGCCGAGAAAAAATAATTAAAAAAGAAAGATTTTATCTGAGAATACTTCTCCTGAAAAGTCATTGAAAATGCTTAAAATATCGGCTCTATTAATCGTGATAAAGGTAAAAAAAATTTTAAAATCTTCAATTTTCAGATCTAAAACTTCACATAATTATCCTCCACAAAATTTCTAATCATAGAAGCAATTTCAGGTTTAATATCAAAATTTCTTTTTACTTCTTTTAAATTTTTATCTGAAAATAGTTTAAAGAAAATGCAGGCATTAAAATAAGAACCGATTTTGGACGGATGCATATCATCTTCCCACATATTCAGATCAGGATGCTCTTTTTCAAAAATATATTCCATCGCTGAATGTTTTGTAAAGGTAAGATGGGTTTCTTTTGCGATAGCAGCATATTGATTTTCCAGGTAATCCTTTGCTTCTTCCAGGCTCTGGAATTTTTTTGAACAGTATTTTTGGTTCAAATCATCACCATTCCTTGTATATATCATTTTAGGATAACACATTTGAAAAGGATATTGCTCCTTCGATACCCAGGTTGCGAAAAGATAAAACTTCGCCTTTTTACTTTTATCATAGCTTTGCAATGCTTTGATGCTGGGCAAAATATTAAGGCTAACTTCTTCCGGAACATAATATCCTAATGTTCCATGCTGCAAAACCACATCATCCCAATCAGTCTCATCAAATTTTAATTTTACAGTACCTTGAGAAACGTGATGCTCCAACTGAATGCCGGGTAAAGTTACCTGTGTGACTTTATAACCAACCGTATTATTTTCATTCAACATCTTTTCCAACATTTGAGGCATATCAAAATAATAGGTCAGACTGTTCCCGATAAACAAAATTTTCTTTTCCTGAGCACTGAAAAATACACCCAGAAAAAGAAAAATCAGTTGAAAGAAATATTTTTTATTCATTGTTTAATGCGCTTCCAGCCAGTTATCTCCTACTCCGACTTCTACCAATAAAGGAACCTGCGTTTCAATTGCATTTTCCATTTCCATTTTAATAATGTTCGTTGCCAGTTCCACCTCATCAACCGGAGATTCGAAAATTAATTCGTCATGTACCTGAAGCAGCATCCTGGTCTGCAGCTTTTCTTTTTCAAGCTCTTTCTGAATTTTGATCATCGCCATTTTAACCACATCTGCCGCACTTCCCTGTATCGGTGCATTGACGGCATTTCTTTCTGCGTGACTTTTTACAGAAAAATTACCTGAATTAATATCTTTTAAATGACGTTTTCTTCCTAAAATTGTTTCCACATAACCAATTTCACGGGCTTTTCTCACCTGTTCCGCCATATATTCCTTTAGATTCGGATAAGTCTCAAAATACGCTTCGATCATTTGCTTGGCTTCCGATCTTGACAATCCGGTTTGTTCAGCCAATGCAAAAGGACCTTGCCCGTAAAGAATCCCGAAGTTCACGGTTTTGGCCTGCCCTCTCTGGGTTTTAGACACTTCTTCCAACGGAATATTAAACAGCCTTGCAGCTGTGGAAGCATGGATATCTTCTCCGTCCTGAAAGGCTTTGATCATATTCTCCTCACCGGAAATTTCAGCAATAAGACGAAGCTCAATCTGGGAATAATCGGCAGAGATAATCTTTTTTCCTTCTCCCGCTACAAAAGCTCCCCGGATCTGCTGTCCTCTTAAAGTCCGGATCGGGATATTCTGCAGGTTTGGGTTTACACTTGCCAGACGGCCGGTTGCAGCAGTGGTCTGTGAGAAATTGGTATGGACCCGGTTGTCTGTTTTTTCAATCTGTGACGGCAAAGCATCAACATAGGTTGATTTTAATTTCTGATAGGTTCTGTATTCCAGAATATGGGTAATAATTTCATGCTTTGAAGAGAGCTTCTGAAGAATATCTTCTGAAGTGGCATATTGCCCGGTCTTTGTTTTTTTTGCCTTTGGATCCAGCTGCATTTTTTCAAAAAGAATTTCCCCGAGCTGTTTTGGAGAATTCATATTGAATTCTTCTCCGGAAAGTTCAAAAATTTTGGATTCCAGCTGTCTTAAATCATTTTCAAGATCAATACTTTCCTGGGCAAGCCACTTTTCATCCAGAGAAATTCCGGCCAGCTCCATTTTCGCCAATACTTCCATTAAAGGCATTTCTATTGTAAAGAACAGATCTTCTAAATTTTCTTTTTTTAGCTGTGGCGCAAACAGTTCATACAGCTGAAAAGTAACATCGGCATCTTCTGCTGCATAATCAGTCTGTGTTCTGAGATCCGCATCCCTGAAATTCCCCTGATTTTTTCCTTTTTTCCCGATAATGGTTTCTATAGAGACCGGTTTATATCCCAGATACATCTCTGAAAGGTAATCCATTCCGTGTCTTCCGTCCGGCTCCAGCAGGTAATGGGCAATCATGGTGTCAAACATGGCTCCTTTGACGGTAATATTATACCTATGAAGAATTTTATAATCAAATTTTAAGTTATGAGCGACTTTAACCAAATCTTCTTTCTCAAAAAACGGTCTGAAGATTTCCAGTGTCTGTAAGACTTCGCTCTGGTCTTCCGATAAAGGAATATAGTAGGCCAGTCCTTTTTTATAGGAAAAGCTCATTCCTACCAGTTCGGCTTCCAGCTCATTGAGTGAAGTGGTTTCAGTATCAAAGCAGACTACTCTTTGCTTAAGAAGATTATTCACCAATATTTTCTGGGCTTTCGGATTGTCCACAAACTGATAAAGATGGTCATTATGCTCAATGGTCGACTTTGTAGAAGCTCCCTGGTCCAGGTCTTCATACGTGGCAAACAAATCCAGCTGGCCTACTGCCTGTGCTACTTTCTGTTGAGGCGTATCAGCTAAGGTTACTTTTGCTTCTGCCACAACAGGAGTTCCGGTAGTAACCGGAGCAAAAGCACGGTACAGATTTTCATACAGCCTCCTGAATTCAATTTCATCAAAAACCTCTCTTACTTTTTCGAAATCCGGAGTTTCAAGGTCGTATTGTTCCTGATGGAACTCTACCGGAGCATCACAGATAATGGTTGCTAATTTTTTTGATAAAATTCCACGTTCTGCAGACGCTTCCACTTTTTCTTTAAGCTTTCCTTTCAGCTCATGCGTATTCGCCAAAAGGTTTTCAATGCTTCCGTATTCTTTAAGGAATTTCATGGCTGTTTTTTCGCCCACTCCTTCCAGTCCGGGAATATTATCCGACGAATCTCCCATCATGGCCAGGTAATCAATTACCTGTTTCGGATCATTGATTTCATATTTAGCCTTAATTTCCTCAACCCCAATAATCTGTATTTCACCGCCTTTGTAACCTGGCTTGTAAATTTTGATTTTCTCGGTCACCAGCTGTCCGAAATCTTTATCGGGGGTCACCATAAAAACCGTGTATCCTTCTTTTTCAGCTTTGCACGCAATGGTTCCGATAACATCATCAGCTTCATAACCTGGAACTCCCAAATGAGGAACATGCATCGCATCCAGTATCCTGTGTATATAAGGAATTGCAATTTTTATTGCTTCCGGAGTTTCACTTCTGTTGGCTTTATAATCAGAGAAATCGCCGGTTCTGATACTGGCCTCTCCTACATCGAACACCACGGCAAGATGGGTGGGCTTTTCTTTTCGAATCAATTCAATCAGAGAATTCATAAAACCGAAAATTGCGGTTGTTTCCAATCCTGTACTTGTAAATCTCTGATTTTTGTACATGGCATGAAATCCTCTGAAAATCATTGCATAGGCATCAATGAGAAATAACCTTTTATCTTGTGTCGCGTCCATATTTTTCATAAAGAACAAATATAAGAAATTAGTTTTCTTTTTCCTGATCATACGATCACACGGAACAGATTTATATTAATAAACTTTCTATTCCAATCTCAGACTTTTTAAATTCTTTTTGAAGGATCGAATCAGACTGATCAGAGCTATAAATACATTAAATAGGATCTGGTGGATAAGTTTAAATAAAAAGACTTCATTTCTGAAGTCTTAGTTTATATTGAAAATTTTTAATCCAGTTCGGCCTTTAAAAATAAATCCTGGACCTGTACCTCATCTTCGCATACTTTTTTAAATTCTGTTATAAATTCTTTCAGACTTTCAGGATTTGACGAATAGGCACAGAACATATCCGCTTCAGGATCAAATTTAATTTCGCCTGACAGATCGGGCCTTTTTTCTTCAACAAAGACTTTGGCGAGAGATGCCCAGTCGTATCCATTGCCTTCAAAACCTTCATCTTTTCTCCAATAGAAAATCTCAGGTTTATACGTTCCTGCATTTAAACATACTGAAAAAGTTTTTTCTGAGGCTACCCAAAAAAAGGGTCTGATCGTTGTTTCAAAATCGTACGCTTCCATATGATGTATTAATTTAAATTGGATATTAAAGATAATCAATTTCCGTTTTTATCTCCTTCTTTATAACATATCTTAACTTTTTATGAATTCCTTAATTATCGTTAACTGAATTTTTAAAGGCGAGTAGGTAAAGCATTAAAGAATGAAGGTTTTACTTAAAAATAAAAACAGAATGATTCATCTTAAATAAGACGAACCATTCTATCCATGTATTCCTAATGAGATGATTGCGGATTTTAATTACCGCTGCTTGGCCAGAGACCCTGGTATTTAGAATTACCGTAATCAATGGTTTCAGCACTGATAATAAAGCTTACTAACATGCTGTTTTCGTCTACAGCATCAAAATCTACCTCATGCTGAATCACATATCCGTTCTCCCAGTTTAAGGTAATTAAAGTACCTTCTTCGTGAGATTTATTAAAAGTGATTTCCCCGGTTGTAGGCTTATATTTACCGTTCAGTAAGCTTTCCAAAATATCTGATTTTTCAGTTGCTTCTACTGTTACTTTAATGATTGCATTGGAAGGATCTGAAGCTACTCTTCCGGAAACATCCGTAGATCTGGAAACGCTGTAGTTTAGTTTCAGTAATTTTTGTCCTTCTCCTCCGTTGAATTTTAAGATTCCTCTTGAATTTGCTGCCATAATTGTAAATTTAATTCGTTAATATTTTGTGATTTGGTATATTTTGTATGATTTGTTAAGTCAAAGATAGACTACCTTAATGTATTATAAAATTATTTATCCATCAATTTCATTTTTTGTAGTAGTTCTACGATTTGGTGTAGTAGTTTTACGACTTTAAAAATAGAAAAAATTATATATTTGATAACCAGCCACTTACTTTACAATTAAAGAAATTTATTATAATCTGTAACAGGAAATATACATTATTTATTCCATGATCAATGCGATCAGATAAAATTTATGAGGTTTATAGGTATAGGATTTTGTAAGTTCCTTGCCAGTGATTATTCTTGTGGTGTTATGATTTGTGTACTGTTTTCTTTTAATGACCTGGAAAGTATTTTATTTTTCCTCAATAAAAAATCGGGCATAAGATCTTTAGGAAGGTGCAATATACTTTCACCTTTCTGCTCAAGCTCCTCAGAAATTCCAGGATTCCAGCCAAGAATTTTTTCAACCTCAATATCGAGTTCATCAGCAATCACATTCAGATTGAAGCCTGCATTGATATCCGTTTCCGCCATCTCAATATTATTTTTCCCGCTTCCTCCGTTGACAAAGAAAATCGTATTTATCCTTGAGGAATTATAATTGCTTAAAACACTTTGCAATTCGCCTGTTGCATAACACGCATTGAGGTATTTTTTCACATGGTTAATGGTTTCTGCCGGAAGATATTTAGAGAAGACATGATATTGTGAGGATCCTGCTGCTGCCATAGCTTTGGAAATATTTCCTTCACCGCAGTTATAGGCCGCAACTACCGTTACCCAATTGTTATATTTTTTATATAATTGGCTGAGGGAGATGGCTGCGGTTTTGGTGCTTCTGTACAGATCATTACGGTTCTGCTCTGTCAGTCCGTACTGGTTGGCATGGGCGGTCATAAACTGCCATACCCCGACTGCTCCGGCTCCTGATGTGGCATTTGTATTGAAATTAGATTCAATTAGAGCTAAATTCCTTAAATGTCTCGGCAGGCCTTTTTCTACTAAAGAATATTCAATGAAGGCGACAATATCTTTATTGGCACGAATGATATTTTTATACCGTTTTACAGTGCTTTCAGAAGTATCGGAAGCGCTAAGGAACTGCGCATTCACAAAAGATGACGCGAGTATAATGAGAATCTGGATGCTATTTCTATGTGTTAACTTCATCGTGTAATTTTGTTGAAGTAAGGCTGATAAGAATCCGTATATTTACTTTTTCCTTATCAGCCTTTATTTCTTACTAATCTAATTTCCAGTCTGTTTTATCCTCTTCCGTATTCCAGTCTACATGAATGGTCTGCCCGGATTTCACCTCTTCTCTTACAATCATTTTTGAAATAGGCCTTGCCAGTTGGGACCTGATTACCCCTGAAATTTGTCTTGCTCCGTATTTACTACTGAATCCGCCCAATGCTAAGTTCTTAACGGCTTCATCACTGATCTTTAATGTGATTCCCAATCGTGTCAGTGAAGTATGAAGTGATTTCAACTGAATATTAAAAATTCTCTCTGCAATGGATTCGGTGATGGGTGCAAAAGGTATAATTTCTGTAATCCTTGCTAAAAATTCCGGCCTGAACCTGCCTGAAGCAGACATGATCTGCATGAGTGAAGAAGATTCCGGCACTTTTCCTTCTTCAAACTGCTTAACAATCTCTTCACTTCCGATATTGGAGGTAAACAGAATCAGCGCATTGCTGAAATCCCCTTCTTTCCCAAGCTTATCATGAACTTTTCCTTCGTCCATAATCTGTAAAAACACATCAAAGACTGAATGATGGGCTTTTTCAATTTCATCAAATAATACAACAGTATAAGGCTGCTGTCTTATTTTATTCACCAGCATACCTCCTTCTTCATAACCTACATATCCCGGAGGCGCCCCATATAATAATGCTGCTGAATGTTCTTCTTTAAATTCCGACATATCAAAGCGCACCATAGCTTTTTCATCGTTGAAAAGAAGTTCTGCCATCGATTTCGCCAGCTCGGTTTTTCCAGTTCCTGTAGGTCCCAGGAGAAAGAATGAACCGATAGGCTGTCCTGGTTTATTTAGCCCGCTCCGGTTTTCAACAATAGCATCAGAAAGAATTTTTAAAGCATGGTCCTGACCAACTACCCTGTTCATCAGCAGGCCTTCCATATTCAGGAGTTTTTCCTTTTCCTGGGCCTGGATTTTTCCGATTGGGATATTTGTTTTTGCCGCCATTACTGCTGCCAGTTCCAGGCGGTCTACTTTTTCTCTTTTCTGAGCTGCATGCTGTAAAAGTTCCGCATAGATATCCTCCATAATTTTCAGAATCTGATCGACAGGCATGGAATTATCAATCTGTGGCTGCTCGCTTAAGGAGCCCCATAATATCGGACTGATTTTATCTTTTAACAAATTATAAGTCCAGATCAGTTCATCTGCTTTGTCTTTTTCATCAAAAAATTCTTCCTGCAGAATTGCATCATAACTTGACTTCCAGCTTTCCAGTTCTTTTTCTGAAAGTTCATCCAGCATTTTGATTGCGGCCATTGTCCTGTCTAAAAGATCAATAGCAGCATCAGGAAGCTTTTTCCCTTTTGCATATCTTTTTGCTAGACGAACACATTCCGGAAGTGCCGTTTTTTCCACTTCTATTCCGTGGTGCTTTTTATAACCTTCCAACAGAACATCGATCATTTTCACACAGGTCTTTTCATCGGGTTCCAATACAGTGAGTACTTCAAAACGACGGTTGAAAGCCTGTTCAGGTTCAATAATTTTCCTGTATTCTTCCTGAGTGGTTGCTCCGATCACTGTGATTTCTCCCCTTGCCAGTTCCGGCTTTAACAGGTTGGCAACATTTCCGATGCTTCCTTTAGGATCTAAAAGAGTATGGATCTCATCAATGAATAAAACGGCTTTCTCTATTTTTTTGCACTCATTGATTACTTTTTTCAGGCGGTCTTCAATTTCACCTTTATACGATGTTCCTGCTAATAATGCACCTGTATCAAGCTCAAGAAGTGTGGCATTTTTAAGCATTTCAGGAACATTTCCTTTAATAATTTCTGTGGCAAAACCTTCTACCAATGCTGTTTTGCCAACTCCCGGTTCTCCAATGATGATTACATTCGGCTTACTTCTGCGACAAAGGATTTCCACCAGCATCCTGAGCTCTTTATCTCTTCCTATAATATTTTCCAGCTCTCCTTTCCTGGCCTGGGCCGTTCTGTCTGTACAGTAATTTTTGATAGAAGGAAAGGAATTATCTGAATGGTCTGATCCGTTTGAAAACAGGGAGGAAAATGCTTCGTTTTCAGAATTTTCATAAGGAGTATCTTTTCTGTACAGGTTGAAAATCTCATGTTCTCTGAGTGGCAATGATTTAAGCTGCTGCAGGGTAAAAGCAACCTGTGGTTTTACAATGGCCGTTAAAATACAGACAGGCGTAATTTCGTCAAGGCCTAATTTTAATCGGATATCATCTGCCTCTTCAATAATTCGGTCTACCGCCTCATCTTCACCCACCTCATCGGGAAGATGGGCGGTTTTAGGATAATCTTCGATGCGCACATCTGCCCATTCGTAAAAATATCCCGGGTCTTTATCTATGCTTTTTAAAAATTCATTAAGGCCGATATCTTTGTGCATTAATGCCTGCAGGATATGCGGGCCACCGTAGGTTCCATTGTAGTTTTCTTTTGCGATTGACTGTGCAATATGAAACAGCTGTTTAACCGTTTCGTTGGTTACTAGTACTCCCATTTATATTCTGATGTTTTTGGTGAACAAGGCCGGTATTTTTATGACTCCGGCATCCTTTCTGTAAAATTAGCTATTTATACTTAAAACTTATTTTAATTTTTACATAAAATTGTATCCTATTTATAAAAACGGTATCTGTTACTATTCTTGGACTATATTGACTCTTCTATTTATCGCCTCTATTTCTTTCCAATTGATGTTCTGGGATTCATACGAACCTGCATACTTAATATCAATTAAAGAATTGTTGAAATTTCACTTATGCTTTTTTATAAACTTTCTTAAGCGAAAAGATATTTATTCTAGATTAATATTACAGCTCATATATAATAAATAGTCTTTTTTTTCTATTCTGGGATAGAATCTTTTTTACAGATTTTAAGTTTTCAAAATAAATAATTCCTAAATCAATCGTATCTGTCTTATTATAATCACTCTTATTATAATATTTCTTTACATCAATATATTTATAGTTTTTATTATTCTTTAAAATGAAAACATGCTGTACCATCGTTGACATGCTTCTAACATCTGAATAATCATCTACAAAAAAACCATCATACAAAAAAGAACCACTATGATCTGTTCTTACAGTATCCATATTGTTGATCGCATACTTACTGACAAAAATACCACTCCAGTTATTGGCTTATTATCTGTTTTTGAATATATTTCTCCTTTAACATTAGGCATTATAATATATTTTTTTCCACAGCTTGCAAAAAGTAAGAGTAACAAACAATATATTAAGTTTCTATAGTGCATTATTTCTAAATTATAACTCTTTATTGGTTATACAAATAATATTTCCAAATCAATAATATCAAGTTTATTTTTCTTTTTTCATATAAAAAATATGTCCATTGAAACATTTCCCTGTTGGTTTACAACCAAACTTTTCCAGTGTATCTGTTTTATAACCTTTTTTGATTATAATCAGATTTCCACAGTCCAAAAATGAAAATTCACCGTTGTCCTGAGTTATAATTTTATTGGAATGATTTTCAATATCCTGAACCATTACATTTTCCAATGGCTTTTGATTTTCATCATAAATGTATCCGTATTTTCTTGAACAGCTGAGTATCGTAGCTAAACTGATTATTAAGAATAGATATTTCATTTATGCAATTATTGATGAATTAACTTCAGTATCTAATTACTGGTGAGCTATTAAATTATTTACTTTATAAATAGAATCTCGGGCTTCCTTTTTTAATAGATAGATCGTATCTCCATTAAACAGTTCTCTCTGGATCTCTCCATTCTGGATGTGAACAGCAGGTATGGTATCGGAATAATACAGCTTCTTACTAAAAACCAAAACAGAAGAGATATTTTGATTTTTTTAAATTCAAAATATCCATTTTCATTAGTTGATGACTTATAACCACTTTTTAAATCTGTAATCTGAACTTTTAACAATGGTTTTTTACTGATACCATCATATACATAGCCTTTAGAGGATTTTGAATTACACTCTATAAAAGTCAAATAGATAATTAATAATAATGGTAACTTCATATGTAAATATTTATATGTTAGAGCTCTAACTACAATCCAGAAATAAACTTCATTTTAATTTTATCAGGCACATATCCATCCAGATGACACAACTATTATTTCCTAATTAACATTTTACCCGGAATAGTGCGTATCCAGACATCATCTTTACCAAAAAAAGCGATATCACTAATATATCTCTGATTTAATTTTTCTATTTTCCATGTTTTGCCATTATCTTCACTTCTGTAATAACTTCCATTATCCTTATCAACAATTATTGACATTACATTATCGTAAATCCATGCATCATTGACCATAGTATCTTTAATCGGAAAATTTATTTGAGTGAAATGATCTGAAGTACTTTCTTTTTTAAACAGAACATTTCTTTTATCATCATTCTGAGTTAAAAAATATAAGTTTTGTTGGTTGTCCAGTAAAACAGAAAAAGGAAGGTTTGGCAAGTTTAAAGGTATTTCTTCATTCTGATTATTTTCAAGATTTACTTTCATATAACTTTTCCCTGATTCAGTAAGAAAGTACAAAGTTCCATTATTTGTAATTTCAAAATCCATTATTTGATGAGCATTTGGAATTTGGAATTCTACCCATGTCTTTCCTCCATCATTTGTTTTCATAAACTTGAGGAAGTTATAATTATAGCCTCTCAACCCCATTGTCGCTATTCCTTTTTCAGAGGTCCAGAAATGAATTTCATCGAACGTTTCTGAGGTGTTATAAATTCCTTTCCACGTTTCGCCTTTATTGTCAGAAATATACAGATGTGAATGCTGTTCTTCAGCAGAACTGCCATGATAGCTCCTTCTAAGAGCAAATATTTTTCCCTCTACTGATGTAAAATCTATTATCTCACCTTCTCCTAATTTTTTTTCCTCCCAATGATATCCACCATCTCTAGTAATCAAGATTATAGCCTCTTTATTAAATTCTGACTGTATTGCTGTTAATTTTTTTTCCTCAATTACTTTAAAATTATTATATACTCCACTTAAAAAGCCATCTTTTTCGTCAATAAATTTGAATTTATAAAATCGGTAATCTGTTGCTATTCCTGGATTATATTCACTTTTTTCTGTTCCAATAGTGTCTATTTCTTTCCAATTCATATCTTGTGTTTTTATACATCCCCACATACTCAATATGAGGCAAAGAATTATTGATATGTTACTAATGCTTTTCATAAAACTTTTTTAGGCCAAATATTCATTTTCAAATTAATATTTATATATTACCAAAAGCTTATTTCTACTATTTAAAATAATTTTCCAGTTCTTTCAAAAAGCGATTTGCGGAATCCCGCAATTGTTTTTTCCTGTGTTGATAGATTTGTCTGGCTTCTTCATATTTTTGCTTTCCATAAACTGTTATATCTTTTTTCCATTTAATTAATTGTTCTCTTCCAACATACCATGCTTGTTCCCATGTTCCAGTAGACATCCATTCCTTTAGATCAGGAGTTAATCCAACTTCTATTTTATCTCCTATTGATATTCCAATTAGACCTGCATTAAGATAAGCATCAGGGTGTGTGGCAAAGGCAAATTCTTGAAACCAATTAGTATCAAGCTCTACATTTTTCAGTGTTTTCGTTTTAACTTTCTGATTAAATTTTTTATTATATCTACTTGTAAATGTTTCATTCCTTAATCCTTCGTCCATATACTGTTGAAGATAGTAACGCGCTTGCTTTAGCCATTTCTTTCCTTCTGGTGATAATTTAGGTGTTAAATAGTTACTAAAAACTACACAATATTTATATCCATAACTTTCTCTAACAATAGGAGTACCTTTATCATATTTGGGATATGGCGGCTTAAGAGGCTCTGTATTTATAACTGTTGACCACCATTCTTTTGTACTATCTATTCCAGCACCTATGTATTTTATATTTGATTTAGTAATCATTGGTCCAAAATAATATTTAGGAGGCAAATGTGAGCAATTTTTATGACGCTCAAGAAAGTTTTCGAATCTCCACCTGTAATAAGTGCAATCCCCATAAGCCTTTGGGTAGGGAGTTAGCTTTTTAATACAAATAAATAATTTTTTAGACGGCTGTTCAGATTTACCATAAGATACACCTTCTTCTTTTCCTATTTGAATAATTCTAGAACCTCTATTTTCGATATCATCTTTAGAATATCTTTTGTAATTACCGCCTATAATATTTGTAATATTCCCTTTAACAATTCTTGTCCTGCTCATTACTGGAAAATTTAGAAATTATTACTTTTTTCGGCACTATTATTTTTAACAGTCTTTTCAGAATGATGCTCGTGGGTACCTGTACTCTGTGTAATGATTTTCCCCTCACTTATTTCATTTCTTTCCTTCATAGTTTCACTGTGAACATCCCCTTCAATCATCTCAGTAAGTTTCCCGGTAATAAACATGCTGGTATCGCCTAAAACGGAGGTCATCTTCATCGCTCCTACACTTTGAACATGATTCATACTGATAGTATCTGATTTATTCATCCCAACAGTAGTCGTCATGTTCTGTCCCACATTGATGTCTAAATTTTCTCCCGCATTAAAAACCATATTACGGGGTGCAGTAACGCTGATGTTTCCTTTACCGTCCATGAAATAGGTATTTCCACTAGGATCAATGATATTCACGCTTCCTTCGGCATCATTCATCAGAATTTTTATTCCGCTTCTTGTCTGAATTGATTTGAGGTGATTATCCACTCCGCCGCCAAGCGCTACTCCACCATGGAACATTCCGCCCATGACAAAAGGCCGGTCCGGATGGCTGTGCACAAAGTTAACCATCACCTGGTCCCCAACTTCAGGAATCGCTACATATCCCCTATTCTGGGTAATCTGGTCTGTTCCACCTGCATCAGGGCTCATCATCCTGATAAAATGAGTCGTCTCATTCGACTGCCAGTCGAAACGCACCTGAACCCTGCCCTGGCCTTCGGGATCGGTATTGGAAACCACTGTTGCAATCTGAGGGTCAGCTTTCGGAACTGTAAATTCCGGCTTCGGTAAAAATCCGGTATCAGAAGCAATACCTTGAAAACTTCCTGTGTAATGACCAATAGTATCTATTTCGTGGGAAACTTCAGTGACCATGATCCTGGTAAAGTAGGCCGATTCATTGGTATCGGGTTTACGCATCTGGACATCCACCACACAGCACGGGTGCAAGAAAGGGACAGTTGTGGTTCCTGATAAGGAAAATACATTCACTCCACGGCTTCCGGCTGCGCTCTTCTGAGAGTATTCTACATCGAGATGGGTAGATGCTTTTACAGGAGCTACCTGTAGTGCCGGAGTTTTATAAATAGAACTGTTATGGGCATACGCTGTCTTAGCCAAATCTCCTACATGCTGAACGGGAGTCTCCCCAGAAGTCAGCTTCTCGTTTCTGCTGCTATTGTAACCATAAAACTGAGGTTTTATATGAACCGCTTTTAATTCAACACTGATATCATTGGCATTACTGCCATAGGTTAATTTTATCGGTTTGTTCTGAGGCGGAAGCTTTCCAAAATGAAGCACTTCGCCATCATAATAAAACTGCTCGCCATAAGCTTCAGCCATTCTTGCCAGATAATTATAATGGGTCTCATCATACTGGCTGCTGTAAAGAATCTGGGAATAATCATTGGTGTCCACCCGAACATCGAAACGGCTGGTATCGATCCCCTGTTTAATGACTTCGTTGGCTATGATTCCCATATTGACCGGAGAAGCACCACCGAAACTCTGGATATGGGGAGCGCCATCGAGCAAAATTGTCGGACTGTAACCGCTTAATACAATATTTCCCAAACTCATTTTTTCCTGGCTGAAACCAACTTTTGTGATAACGCCTACAAAGGTCCTTTCCGGGCTGTTATCAATATCTTTATAAGAAATAACAGCGGTAAAACGTTTTCCTAAAAATTTATTGGCTTCTTCAAGGGTGTGGGTCTGGCGGCTGCCCAGAGTATCATGAGCCAGAGTAACACTGAACTCATGGTGCCTTCCCGTACTCTGGCTTAGCCTGAAATGCTTATAATATTTGATGACTTTCCCCTCAATGACAAGAGAAAGCTTAACCAGACGGTTAATCCCTGCGTGATGGCTCTCTGAGATGCCGTCAGCATTCTGGGAGGGACGGAAATTTGCCCCCTGCATATTTTCAGTTGTAGTTGACATAATTTTGTGATTGTGGTATAGGTAAAGTTAAAAAAAATTTTTAAATAAATAGCTTAATTATTTACATATGCTAATGATGTTTCGAACTGCTTTTAAGTACATTACATTATATTTCAAATACCGTAAAATACCAAAAAAGACTGCCTCCGAAGGACAGTCTTTACCTTTTGTATCATCGTGATACTAAAAATCAATTTGTTTTTAAGCTGACGGCCAAAGTCCTTCATAAGCAGAGTTACCGTAGTTGATCGTTTCCGCACTTACCACGAAACTGATCAGCATGCTGTTTTCGTCTACTGCATCAAAATCTACTTCGTGCTGAATTACATAACCATTCTCCCATGTCAAAGTAATTAAAGTACCTTCTTCATGAGATTTATTGAAAGTAATTTCCCCTGTTGTAGGCTTGTATTTACCGTTGAGTAAACTTTCCAGGATGTCTGATTTTTCAGTTGCCTCAACAGTAAGTTTGATTAATGCATTTGACGGGTCTGATGCCACTCGTCCGGAAACATCCGTAGATCTGGATACGCTGTAGTTCAGCTTTAATAATTTCTGACCCTCACCTCCGTTGAATTTTAAAATTCCTCTTGAATTTGCTGCCATGATTTTAAATTTTAATTGTTAATAATATTTTGTGATTCGATGATTGTATAACAAAGATAAAACGGAAATTTCATATCTAAAATTTTTTAATTACCAATTTCATTTTTTGTCGTAATTCTACGATTTGATGTCGTAGTTCTACGACAAAAGATCCGTCTATGTTCTAAATTCTCTATTAAAAGTATTTTACGGACTGTTACTCAATGGTGATAAAAGTAGAGCTTTTAAAATCCTCATAAACTATGCTATAGCTTACCTCAGCACGCTTTACCATTCCTGTTTTAGCCAAAACAGTATATTTCCCGTTGAAAATAACCTGTTGTTCCAAAGTTTCATTCTGCCGGAAGAGAATCTCATCCTGACTATTCCAGTGTTCTACTTTCTGGATCAGTTCAACCGGAATATTTTGTTCTCCAACAGTTTGCCGCAGGAAAGATTTCCCGTTCTGGAAATGATTTCTCAAAGAAGCAAAATAGATTTTCATAAACAGGTTTTCTTTCATTCTTTTATCAAATAGATCCCTGTTCATTACAGCGAATTCAAATTCATCAAGATAAATTCGGGCATACGGATCAGGGAACAGATCAATTAAACGGTTTTTTATAGCTGAAAAATGAGATGCCGCATTTTCGTTCAACTCTATCTTTATGATTCCTCCTTTATCATTTGTTTTGATCACCAAAGGGTTAAGAGCCCGGATTGACTCTGAAGCTAGATCAGACAGCATGCTTCCCTGTGCATCAGAAAAATTATTTTTAAAAATATGAAAGATATGAGATAAACCTTCTTTCCGGATCCATTTTACAGAAACTGTATAAGTAAGAATATTATTTTTCTTTTCCAGTTCGTTTTCCTCAATCTCAGTAATGGTAACTGTATATATTTTGCTGAAATCTTCAGGCATGAAAGGAATGACCGGATTTAATTTCGGCTGTTTGAAAGGCGCATCATTCCTGCTGTTGTATTCATTAATAATTTTAAAGTCAGGAAGCAGCAGTTTTCTCCCCGGCATAAGAACTTCATCTATAATATCTTCTCTTGCACAATGTGAGTTGTGGAATTCTTTGAGATAATTTGAATTTTCAAGATGAATTTCTTCACATATGCTCTCCAATGTTTCTCCGGAAAGGATGAAATGAACAGTCATAGCATTTTGTTTTTGGCTTACACCAAATTAATCCAAAATTTTTATTTTACAAAATGGTTTTATCTCTATTTAATTTAAGATTAATAAGATTCTTTCACGAAGAAATCAGCGTACTACATGTGATTTAAATGAATGATAATTACGCTGTAAAGAATTAAAGTTCTGATTTTGTTAATGGGATATCTGTCATTTGGAGGATTGAGCATATAGATCGTAAATCCCCTGATATAACATTTCCCGTCAATTTCCGAAATAATATATTCTAACGTATCGTCAATTGTTGACTTAATCACCAACTGATTCTTTGAAACAGATTTTATGAATAAACCTGAAAGATTATTGTTTTCGCCATTAATCTTCTCGGAGATTAAAACTCTGTCTTGACGCACTATTTTTATATCATAACTTAATTCATAGTCTTCACTTGACCTTGTAATAGTAAAATTTGTACAGTAATTTCCTTTCCACCGGGAAAAAACATCTTTTTTACTGCTTAGGCCTTTAGTGTTTATCTTTAATTTTTCTTTATAGGAAACGGGCGAAGTTTTCTTATATGCATTCTCAGCTTTACTTTCTTTACAGCTGATAATTAGTAAAAATATGAGAATTAAAGATTTCATGTATTTACTTTTCTGGTTAAAATTCAATCATATCATTAAATAGTAAATAAGTATTTTATTTCTGTCCGATTTGTTTTTTCAAAGGAAGCTGATCATTCCCTGGATTTATAAAATATATCGGACTTCCAGATATATAAAACATGTTGTTATCTTTTTCAATATAGATTATTCCCGTGTCTTGGTTCTGAGGATCAAATGGAACAATTAATTTATTTTCTTGTTCAAGTACCTTTTATACTTTTAAAGGTTTTTGCATTTCCTCCATCACTTGTGTATTTTACTATAATATTGAAGTTGTTTAAACTTATTTATAAAAAAAAGTTCCGAGAAAATTAGCAATTTTGGATTGCAATTTAAAAGACTAAT
>NZ_JAKVIP010000031.1 GCF_022601875.1 Chryseobacterium sp. SSA4.19 | reverse complement strand
CCCGTTTTACCGGACTGCAAAGATACAAATCTTTTTCTATCCCGCAAATCTTTTTTAATGAAATTTTAAAAGACCTGCCTGATGATTTATTTGCTCTCTTTCTTTATATTGTTTTTATAAAAGTCCGTTACCTAAGTAAAGGGCATTATTATCATATCATATATAAAGTAAAGTAGAATAATTAGTTCTTAATGTTTCCGCTTATTTAAAAACTCTTCTGCGCTACCCTAAACAATCTCTCGTTTTAAGTGGGGCAAAAATACTAACTTTAATCCTTATAATCCAAATATACTTAACATAATATGAATCAGAAGCTACATTTGTGGGAAACTCCCTTAGCTATTCACCTGATTGTATTAGCATTATGAAAAGGTAATAGTTATCCACAGGAAACGAATCCGAATTGAGTGTAGTGGAAATATGATCTATGAAGGGAAATTATATTCCAATAATAGGGAAGAAAGAAAAGGATTATATTAAATAAAAAGGAATTGTGTATACGATAGAAAAGGATTTGTTTTTACATATATCCATTCTTAGGGAAGTTTATAGGTTTTCTTTTACTGTTGTTGTTTACCCTACTTTATTAATAACAACGGCATTCTTGTAGTATTTATTAAAGTCTAGAGGTTTTAAAAGAGTACACAATCCTTATTGAACACCCCGTCAAAAATTCTAAAGAATTTTTGACATCCCTCCAACGGAGGGAAATTATAACTTGGTATCTTATTTATATATAGTATATGGTAGTATGTTTAATTGGATATGATCATATTACCAAAACCCTAGCCCCGATAGTAACGGTTACCCCGCAACAGGCAAGGCAAAGCAAAGGAACAGCAGTGGACAGGTAAAGGAGTGAGGAGTAAAAGTGAATAGCGGGATGAAGCTCCAAAAGAAAAAAATCAAAAAATCTCCTGAATGTTTTATGACTTATCCTTATATAATTAACATTTGCCATTTTTAATTCTTCAAATATATTATTAAATTTGGAGTATGAGTTTTGGAAAAGATTTACTGAGAAAAATTAAAAGTACTGAATTGCCGGGAGAACATGCCCACGGCGTATTCTCCCCGCCCTATCGTCCTGTATTTACTTACGAAGAAGTTTTAAAAAACAATCCAAAATTTGCAGCTGTCAATATTGCGCTGTATCTAAAAAATGATGAATGGCATTTTCCGTTGATCCAGAGAACCATTAACGAACATGACCGGCACAGCGGACAGATTTCTTTACCCGGCGGGAAACGCGAGGAAACGGACCGGGACTTTGCAGAAACTGCAATCCGTGAAACTTCCGAAGAGATCGGTATTGACAAGCATTATATAAGAATCATCAGGGAAATGTCCCCGATTTATATTCCGCCCAGTAATTTTTATGTCTATCCTTATATATCATACACCAGCAGGAATCCGGCATTTATATTACAACAGACTGAAGCCGTAGAAGTGATTGAATTTCCTGTAATAAGCTTTTTGAATCTTCCCGATACCCCCGAAATTATGAGATTGCCTAGCGCAGGAGGAAAAGAAGTTCCGGTGATTAATTTTAACGGATATATTATCTGGGGAGCTACGGCAATGATATTAAGCGAATTCAGCCAGTTGCTGAAAAAAATGTAACTTTGCAGTACTGTGTTAATTGAGAGATGGCGAAGAAAAACATTTTCACCGATGCATTCGGTACTCCTTATTTTTTAAAAAGGCTGATTATCTTCATTCTGGGAATCGTATCCTACAGAAGATTCAACGGCTTTAACAAACTGAAAATTACAGGGACTGAATATCTTGTGGATCTTCCGGATTCCAATGTATTGTTCGTATCCAATCACCAGACTTATTTTGCCGATGTAGCAGCGATGTATCATGCTTTCTGCTCGGTCAATAACGGCTATCTGAACACGATAAAAAATCCGATTTATCTATTAAATCCAAAAATTGATTTTTATTATGTTGCTGCCGAAGAGACCATGAATAAAGGAATTCTCCCGAAAATCTTTAAAATAGCCGGCGCAGTTACCGTAAAAAGAACCTGGAGGGCCGAAGGAAAAAATGTCAACAGAATTGTGGATATGAGTGAAGTTGACAACATCATGAAAGCTCTGGATAATGGCTGGGTCGCTACTTTTCCTCAAGGTACAACCTCAGCGTTTGCCCAGGGAAGAAGGGGAACGGCGAAACTGGTGAAGAACCAACGCCCCATTGTAATTCCAATAAAAATTAACGGATTCCGCAGGGCTTTCGATAAGAAAGGGCTTCGCGTCAAAGTAACAGGTGTAAAACCTACAATGGAATTCAAACCGCCTCTTGATATCGATTACGATAAAGAAAATGCCCAGGAAATTCTCAATAAGATCATGACTGCGATTGAGCAGACTGAAAATTTCAATCTGCTCCACCAATATGATGAAGAACTGAAAGCTAAAAAATCAGAACAAAAGGACCCGGATAATTGAAGCATAACATTTTTATTATGAAAAGAATCACAGAAATCTTATTTGCCCTCCTTGTACTAGTATCATGCAACAGCCAGAAGGTATATTCGGATTTCGATATCAGCTATTCCAGAAGCGGAGGCTTTGCGCCGATATATGAGAATCTGCTGATTAAAGGAAATAATGCCCACTATTCTTTCGAGGGCCAAGGAAAAAAGTACAAGCAGGATTTCAAGGTGTCTCAGGAGGATATAAATAATATAGAGCGTACGCTTACCCAGAATAATTTCAGAAAAATAAAGGAAGATCATAAAAAGATCTATGATCAGATTTCCACTTCTGTTAATGTAAAAAAAGGCGCCAACGAAGGTAATAAAACAGACGCCAGCTCCATCATGCCGGCTTACAGAACGAACTGGACAAATATCACGAATGTCTTCCAGCAGCTTATTAATAATAACGTAAAAAAACAGTAATCCATTGAAGACACATTTCATTGCAATTGGCGGAAGTGCCATGCATAACCTTGCCATTGCATTAAAAGATAAAGGATACCAGGTGTCAGGTTCAGATGACGCTATTTTTGAACCATCAAGGTCAAGACTGGAGAAGAAAGGAATTTTACCCGCCACATTAGGTTGGTTTCCTGAAAAAATTACGTCTGATCTGGATGCCGTAATTCTTGGCATGCATGCACATCAGGACAATCCCGAGCTGGCCAGAGCAAAAGAATTAGGCCTAAAAATCTATTCCTATCCTGAATTTCTTTACGAACAGTCTAAAAATAAAACCCGTGTTGTCATTTCCGGCTCTCATGGAAAAACAACCATTACTTCTATGATTCTTCATGTGCTGAATTTTCATGAGAAAGATGTTGATTTTATGGTTGGAGCTCAACTGGAAGGTTTCGACTGTATGGTAAAACTGACGCAGGATAATGATTTTATGGTATTGGAAGGTGACGAATACCTGTCCTCTCCTATTGATCTTCGTTCTAAATTTTTATTGTACCATCCCAATATCGCTTTAATGAGCGGAATTGCCTGGGACCATATCAATGTTTTCAAAACGTTTGATGATTATATCGAGCCATTCAGAAAATTTGTAGCAAGCATTACACCGGGCGGAATTCTGGTATATAATGAAGAAGATGCAGAAGTGGTAAAAGTAGTGGAAGCAGCTGATAATTATTTCAGAAAAATCCCTTACCACACTCCTGAATACGAAATTATTGAAGGGAAAGTTCATTTGAAAACGGAAATGGGTGATATTCCGCTTTCTGTTTTCGGAGCGCATAACCTGCTGAACCTTGAAGGCGCAAGGCATATCTGCCACCATTTAGGAATTATGGACGAAGATTTCTATGAAGCTATCATGAGCTTTAAAGGCGCCTCGAAACGTCTTGAAAAAGTAGAAAGAGAAGACAACGGAACACTGTATAAAGATTTTGCCCATGCACCGAGCAAAGTAAAAGCGGCGGTAAAAGCTTTTTGCGAACAGTTTAAAAAAGAAAAGAAATATGGTTTTCTTGAGCTTCATACCTATTCAAGCTTAAATCCTGTATTTCTGGAACAATATGACCATGCGATGGATGGTTTGGATGAAGCAATTGTTTTCTATTCTGAAGATGCGTTAAAAATTAAAAGAATGAAACCTATTTCTACCGAACTGATCAAAGAAAAATTTAAAAATGAGAATTTAAAAGTCTTTACCAATGCCGAAGAACTTCATGGGTATTGGAACACGTTAGATAAGTCTCAAGGAGTTTATCTGATGATGAGCTCTGGTAATTTCGGAGGTCTCGATCTGATAAAATAATTTTATTTTACACAATAAAAAGCTGCATTCATAAGAGTGCAGCTTTAATTTTACTGGTTATCGTATATTTAAATGACTATACTTGCAGCCAATCTTGGTATTTTGTTTCTACCCAGTTTTTTAAATATTCATTAAACTCAAACAACAGCAATTCTGCTTTTGTCTCAAAACACACTTTGGGATAACCATTTATAATATTTACGTTTAAAAATTCTGTGTCAAAATTCAAAATGAATGTTTGATTTCCTGAATCGGTGACAGCCAGCTGAGCAGGATAATAATTTTGGCGCAAATCCTTATACTCGGAATTTAAAAGGTTTTCTAAATACATGAAAATCTTATCCGGCACCTTTCCTTTTTCTATGAAGAGATCAGATCTGTTTTTAGTCATTTTTTCATGTTGAAAAGCTGTCATCTGAAAGATATAACTGAAATCATGATCAATCAGTAATTCAGCATTTAAAAGTCTTTCACAAAATCCATCTGATGTCATAAAAGAAAAAATATAATGACGGTCTAAAGTGATGATATTTTTTTCTTCATTAAATTTCCTGGAATAAATCCACATTTCTCGGTCTCTTTATAGATCCGCTACAGCATTCAACATCTTCTGTTCCCATTCCGGATCTTTCGGATCAAAGAACAGTCTCTTTCCTGTATCCAAAGAGCGGACTACATTCATGTCATCTTCTGATAATTCAAAGTTGAAAATATTGAAGTTTTCCTCAATTCTTGCAGGCGTCACCGATTTCGGAATCACACAAAATCCTTCCTGCAAATGCCATCGTAAAATCACCTGAGCAACCGTTTTATTGTACTGTTCAGCAATATTTTTTAAGTCTTTATGATCTAAAAGTCCTGCATTTCCATTTCCAAGAGGACTCCATGGCTGTGTGATGATATTATTTTTCCTGTTGTATACCTGAAGTTCTTTTTGCTGGAATAAAGGATGTAATTCAATCTGATTAATCACCGGATGTATCTCTGAATGTGCCTTTAATTCATCCAGTTTTTCAACGGTGAAATTACAAACGCCAATGGCCTTAATTTTTCCTTCACGATAAAGCTCTTCCATCGCTCTCCATGCACCTAAAAAATCTGCGTACGGCCAGTGAATAAGATACATATCCAGATAATTCATCTGTAACCTGTCCAAAGTTCTCTGAAATGCATCCTTTGCTTTTTCATAAGAAGTATCCTGAACCCATAATTTTGAAGTCACAAACAGATTTTCCCTGTTTAACCCACTATTTTTTACAGCATCTCCGACAGCAGTTTCATTTTGATAAATTGCAGCCGTATCGATCATTCTGTAACCGGTTTGGATTGCTTTAAGGACTGCATTTTCACATTCCTGCAGGTTTTCCATCTGCCAGACTCCAAATCCTAAAGCCGGAATATCAGCTCCGTTATTTAATGTAATAACGGGCTGTCCCGTATATATTTTCTTTTCCATACTATGATTTGTTGATTTTTAAATATGCTCTTAAACAAATTTCCGACAATTTTTTGACATGATAGGCTATCTGTTTTACTTATATTTCAAAACGTAAGCTATTATTTATATCAGCTATTATACCATTTCATTTCCAATCTTTATTTTTGTAAAAATTACAGCATCATGGCACATGAGATCAGATTGGCAACACAGGATGATTATCTTGAAATAATGAATATCTGGGAATCTGCCGTAAAAGCTACTCACCATTTTCTTTCAGAAGAAGACTTTAATTATTTTAAAAAAGTAATTCCAAAAGATTACTTACCTCATCTTGAGGTCTATCTGATTGCTGAAAATAAAAAAATAAAAGGTTTTGCAGCGGCTGCAGAAGAAAATCTGGAAATGCTTTTTATACATGATGAGGCACGCGGGAATGGCTTTGGCAGAATATTATATCAGTTTATGAAAGAAAAAAGCCAACTGTCTAAAGTTGATGTCAACGAACAAAATCCACAGGCCATCGGATTTTATGAGAAAATGGGCTTTAAACCCATAGGAAGATCGGAAAAAGACAGTTCAGGAAAACCTTATCCGATCATTCATATGACTTTATAAATTCAGCTCATGACCTGTCTGAACAAGCTTTTAATATGGGCTATTTCCTCCTGGTAATTCGTGTTTTTCCGGCATCCGAAATACAAAGTATTCTTAAGCTTCTTCTCACCTTCCCAAATCAGTTTTATCTCACCATTTTCAATTTCATTTCTACATAGGAAATCCGGAACCACAGCTAGGCCCGTTCCTCCTTTCAGACAGCGTACAATTGAATTCAGATTGGGAACAATATAATTAGGCCGGAAATTGGGTTTATGACCGAAATTCAGGATCCAGAACTGGAAAAGGTGTTCCATATCTCCTGTTGTTCCGTACCATTTTTCCTTTTTCAGCCACTCTTCGGCATGCTCAATACCTTTTGTTTTGATTACTTTCCGGAAACTTTCCGTATCAATTTCGTTTCCGCCCACCAGAATAATCCGCTCAGAAGAGAAGGCTTCATGTAAAACATTAGGTGATGTTCCTTTTTTGGGCGTAATGATTAAATCTAAAATCCCTTTATCCAGCTGGTCCAGCATTTCAGGATATTCCCCAAAGCTGATAATCAAATTAAACGGCAACGTAGAAACATATTGCTCCAGAGTCGTTTGAAAGGTTTCAAAGCACATTCCCAAACTGATTGTAGGAGTATGCTTTTCTGTAGATTTCTGGAAGTTTTTTTCAACATCCTCCAATCTGGCCAAAGGGTCAGAAACTGCATTGAATAAAACTTTTCCTCTTTCCGTTGGAATCATCTTCCGCCCTGTCCTGTCGAACAATTTATATCCAACGTAAGCTTCCAATGAACTTAAATGGAGACTCACGCCGGGCTGCGAAATAAATAGTGTCTCAGCTGCTCCGGTTAATGTTCCTGTTTTATAAATCGCTTTAAAAGTCCGGTACCATTCGAGATTGACCATAATTGCAATTATCAATATTATGATACAAAATTAGAAAATAATTATATAAATAATATACTAATAAGAATATTGAGATTTTCAGCTTCTAACCTTTCATATTGAGTCTTTCCTCCTGAAGATCCAGCAATCGAAGGTGTTTTCTGATGATTTCTTCATCCAGCAATAGCTCTTCACGGTTTTTATGGATAAGCCAGCTTCTCTGGGTTTCGAGAATATCAATATAAATTTTTCGGTATTCAGCATAATTAATAATGATTTCAGAGCTGCTCAACTGGTTTTCATATTTCTGTAACTGATCTTTCAATGCAGGGAAGCTTTCTATTTTGTGAGCATAATCCTTGCGAATCTTATCAACTGCAACTTGCGCGAGGCTGTTTCGGATATCATAATCGATTTCTTTTTCGCTTCTTACAAAATCCCTGTCTATAGGTGGAAATTTTTTTAATAAAAAAGGCAGTGTAAGCCCCTGAACAAGCAACGTTAAAAGTATCACGACAAACGTGATGAAAAGAATCAGATTTCTTTGGGGAAAAGGCGTTCCGTCATCTAAAGTCAGCGGAATGGAAAGGGCTGCAGCTAAAGAAACCACACCTCTCATCCCGGTCCAGCCAATAATCATGGGAGTTTTCCAACCGGGCGATTGTGCATCTGCAACCGTGATAAAATTTCTCATAATTAAAGTGGTGACTACCGCAGCATAGCCTGCCAGAATTCTAACAATGATCAGCACTGCAGTAACTGCAATTCCGTAACCGATTGCAGTATAAATATCCGTATTTCCCAATCCGGAAATAATTTCGGATAAATCCAAACCGATAAGCATGAAAACAATCCCGTTTAGTAAAAAACAAAAACTTTCCCAAACGGTTACCGTCCGTATCCGGGATGCACTGCTTAAAAAATCGTGGCTTCGGTAAGAGAGAAATAATCCGCCGCAGACCACCGCCAAAACTCCGGAAGCATGAAGTTGTTCCGCAGCCAGATACATCGAAAAGGGCGCAATAAAAGTCAGTAAAATATCGGTATTTGAATCGGTGGGTAAAATTTTATGCATTTTCATAAAAATATAGGCGATAATAAGCCCGACTCCTACGCCGCCGATGCACATCCACACAAAACTTCCCGCTGCTTCATACCATATAAACTGTCCGGTTGCCGCAGCGATCATGGCAAACCGGAAAATAATAAGAGAGGAAGCATCATTGAGCAGACTTTCGCCTTCCAGTATGGAAGCCAGTCTTTTCGGCACTTTCACAAATTTCAATATTGCTCCGGCACTTACCGCATCAGGCGGTGAAACAATTCCGCCCAGTAAAAATCCCAGGGCCAAAGAAAATCCCGGAATAAAATAATTAGCAAAAATGGCAACCGATAATGCGGTAAAAAACACAACGACGAAAGCAAAACTGAAAATAATCCTGCGCCATCGCCAAAGTTCTTTCCACGAGGTTGACCATGCTGCTTCGTACAGTAATGGAGGTAAAAAAATAATAAATATGAGTTCAGGTTCAATTTTAACAAGAGGTACTCCGGGAATAAAACTGATTAAAAGCCCTGCCAGTACAAGCAAAACAGGATAGGCAACCTGAATTTTTCTTGCCAGCATAATGAGCATCGTGATGAGGAGAACCAAAAAAAGATAAAATTCAAAATGTTCTAACATAGATAATTTTTGGGTATTTAAATATATATTAAATTTAGAAATATTCAGAACCTGTTTAAAATTTATACAGCCCTTGCTCTTTAAAAAAATTATACAATTCCAAACCTATATTTAAATTTTATAAATTTGCTTAAGTTTTTATTCATTTTGATCAGTTACATAATTGATGAGTACCTTATATTAGCTTACCATGAAATTCAACAGCAATTACGAATACAATCACAAATTGTTCGGTTATCTTATTATCGGTGAAACTTCCTTTGATGAGATCAGTAAAGCAGAGTATAATGACTATATAAGAATATTTTTCTTTCCTAAATCCTGTCATATCACAATAGACTTTGATGAATATCTTACCGATGCTCCCGCACTATTTTTTGTAGGCAACCATCAAAAAGTAAGGATTAAACATGCTGAACAGCAGGAAGTGCATTTCATCTATTACAACAGAGATTTTTACTGCATTCAGATCCATGATGCGGAAGTGGCTTGTGATGGTATCCTTTTCAATAACATTTATAACCTTCCCCAGACGACACTTTCAGATGAAGAATGCGTTTATACCGAAAACCTATATCTTAATATCCAAAATGAACTTATCGCTAAAGATTCTTCCCAAGAGGAAATGATCAGAACCTATCTTAAACAGCTGATTATAAAAGCTACCCGTGCCTGGAAAAGACAGCAGTTGGGGCAACTTAACGAAGAACCTGCGAGAGAAATGGAGTTTTTCAGAGATTTCAGCCGTCTTGTTGAGATCCATTTCCGTAAAAAGCATGGCGTTGCCGAGTATGCTGATCTTTTGAATATTGCCCCTAAAACACTTTCAACAAAATTCAACCGGCTTCATTTAGCTTCTCCGAACGATATTATAAAAGACCGGATTGTGCTTGAAGCCAAGCGCCTGTTATGGTATTCAAATTATACCGTTAAAGAAATTGCCTATCATTTGGGATATGATGATCCTGCTTATTTCAACAGATTATTTACAAATAAAACAGGAGTATCTCCTGCGGTTTTCAAGAAAAGCAACCCATAATAGAAAAAAGTACAACAAATATCAACTTTATACTATTTTTTCAGCTATACCACTGCCATATCTTTGTCCTGTAAATAATTCCAGATACGGAAGCACAGCAAAGAAGTTGGTAGTGAACCTGATTTTTCAGTGACAACAAAAGCTTAATTTTAAAAGAGCCAGTGTATCCCAAATGAAATTGTTTATTCATAATCGGTAATTATTAATTTTAAATTTATATACTATGAAAAAAACATCAATTTTAAAATCGTTCGGGGCAGTTTTATCCATTTTCTTCATGCTGTTAGGCGGAATCTCTGTAATGGCCCAATCACCAGTGGTTAAAAACGTAGTTTTGGTTCACGGTGCTTTTGTAGACGGATCGGGGTACAGAGACATCTATGATATTCTGAGCAAAAAAGGGTATCATGTTACCGTAGTACAAAATCCGCTGAGTTCATTGGCAGATGATGTAGAAGCAACCCGGGCAGCGCTTGACAGACAGGACGGACCTACTATTCTTGTAGGGCATTCTTATGGCGGAAGTGTTATCACAGAAGCCGGAGATCATCCTAAAGTAGCGGCTCTGGTATATATTGCAGCATTTCAGCTGGGTGAAGGCGAGTCTGCACTTGACTGGGCAAAAACAGAACCGGGATCTCCAAAGAACGGTATTTTACCCGCAGATGACAAAGGAATTCTTTATTATGACAAAGAAAAATTCCATGCCGGATTTGCAGCGGATTTACCTAAAGCACAGACCGATTTTATGTACGCTTCGCAAGGACGTTTTGCAGCAGCAGCGTTAAGTGCCAAAGTAACCAAAGCGCCATGGAAAACAAAACCTTCATATGGAATTGTAGCAACTCAGGATGAAGCCATTCTTCCTTCTATCCAAAGAAAGATGTATAAAAAAGGAAATGCAAAAATCACAGAAATAAAAGGAAGCCATGCCGTATTTATTTCTCATCCTCAGGAGGTAGCAGATGTTATTATAAAAGCTTCAAAAGAAGTTAAATAATTTATAAACACAACGATATAAAAGCTGTTTCACAATTTGTGAAGCAGCTTTTATATTTGAGTACAAATCATTATCCATTATAATTCTGATACAATACTATTAATCATATTATTTTTATTATACAATGATCAGTTATAACTTTGCATCATAATTAAACAACTTATCATAATGAAAAAAATACTGATCATTAACGGCGGACAAAATTTCGGACATTCCGGAGGTAAATACAATCAAACCATTGCAGATAATACGCTTCAGGTTTTAAAGGAATTCAGAAATGTCGAAATAAAAATAACGAATATCAATGAGGGATATGATAAAAATGAAGAAGTGCAGAAATTCGTCTGGGCAGATTACATTGTTTATCACACTCCGATCTGGTGGTTCCAGCTCCCGAACGGTTTGAAAAAATATATTGATGAAGTATTCACAGCGGGGCATGCCAAAGGAATCTACATGAGCGACGGAAGAACTTCTGACAACCCAGCAATCAATTACGGAACCGGCGGAATGTTGGGAGGGAGAAAATATATGGTGACGACAAGCTGGAATGCACCGGAAACTGCTTTTACCCTTCCCGGGGAATTTTTCAATGAAACCAGTGTAGATGAAGGGCCGCTGTTTGGTTTTCACAGAATGAATGCTTTTGTTTCTTTGGAAAAGATGGAGAGTTTCCATTTCCATGATGTGGAGAAGAATGCAGATGTGGAACGTGATATGAAACGGTACAGAGAACATCTGGTCTCTGTTTTTGAAAAAGAACTGAAAACACAATTTGCCTGATCTGATGAAAAAGGGTATTAATAACAGGGTTAAAAGGATACATCGGTGGAACGGTAGCGGAAAAATTACAGGATAAAAAGTATAATTGAACGGAAAATTATTAAATCGAAAAAACAAATAAAATGGAATATAGAAAATTAGGGAATAGCGATGTAGCGCTTTCTGTGATTACCCATGGTGCATTCGCTATCGGCGGGAATATGTGGGGCGGAAATGAAAAGAAAGATTCTATAGATTCAATCCATGCATCTCTGGATCACGGAGTGACTTCTATTGACACCGCTCCGTTCTACGGTTTCGGGTTGAGTGAAGAAATGATTGGAGAAGCCATCAAAGGAAAAGACCGTTCAAAAATTCAGTTGTTAACGAAATTCGGATTGGTCTGGGACGGAAGCAATAATGGGAAGGGCGAATTTTTCTTCGATGCGGATGATAACGGTAAAAAAATTCCTGTTTACAAATTCGCTTCAAAAAAGAATGTCATGAAGGAAGTGGAAGAAAGTCTTAAAAGACTTGGAACAGACTACATTGATATTTTACAGCTTCACTGGCCTGATCATACGACCCCAATCGATGAAACCATGGAAACCGTGGAATTATTAATCAGGCAGGGTAAAATCAGAGCTGCAGGAGTAAGCAATTATTCGGTTGATCAAATGGAGGAAGCCGGTAAAACATTGGAACTAGCCAGCAACCAGGTTTCTTACAGCATGCTGAACCGTGCTATTGAAAATGACTTAGTGCCTTACTCTTTAGAAAACAATTCAGGAATTATAGTATACAGCCCGATGGAACGAGGACTTTTGACCGGAAAGTATTTCAAAGAAGACAAATTAAAAGAAAATGATCACAGGAACGGCTATTTTTCGCAGTTTGAGTTAACCAAAGTAAAAAACTTCTTAGACAGAATCGAACCCATTGCTCTCGAAAAAGGAGCAAGTCTTTCACAGTTGGTTTTACGCTGGACGACTTTACAACCTGCCATTACCGTTGTTTTAGCCGGAGCAAGAAACGCACAGCAGGCGATTGAAAATGCGCAAGCCCTGTCTTTTAATCTATTTCCTGAAGAATTGGATTTTATCAATTCCGAGCTGAAAGAAATCTAACTGAAGAGAACATTTACAGAACTGGTGCAATAATTTCATTATAAAAATTAAATTAATTGATTATGAAGGTTTTAAAAAATACGATTCTATTATGTACCATCCTGACAGTGAGTGCTTTTTCAGCACAGAAAAAAGATATTTGCCGTTATACAAAAACAGAGACCGGTTATCTGATGGTATTCCGACAGGGAGATGATGTCATTGCCGGGATTGAAAATCTGGCGAAAAACGAGAACATTCCGTTCGCAAGTTTTACCGGAATCGGTTTTGCATCAGAAGTCACTTTTGGATTTTATGATTTCGATGCTAAAAAATTTAATCCGAAAACATTCAATAAAGTGGAAATGGGAAGCCTTACAGGTTCAATCGCCTGGAATGAAAAAGGCCCTTCCATTCATGTTCACGGTGTGGCAACAGATAATAGATTCAATGCATATGGCGGACATATTTTATCATTGCACGTCGGAACAGGCTCGATGGAAATTTATGTAACAGTAAATGATCAGAAACTGGAACGGAAAATAGAACAGCCGCTTAATGCTAATGTTTTACAACTAAACTGCCAGAAATAAGCAAAGCGCTTCTCCACGGAGAGGCGCTTTGTGTAAATAACTTTCAACAAATAACAACTTATTTACCAATCGGCATATGCGTTGAAATAGCGATTCTGTTCCACATATTGATAACAATACTTGCCATGATAATATCGGCAATCTGGGTTTCCTCAAAAAGCTCTTGTGCTTTCTGATAGGTTTCTTCTTTTAATCCTTTGTGACTGATTAAAGTAATTTCTTCCGCAATCATTAAAATTACCTGTTCTTCTTCAGAAAACAATTCTTTTGCTTCTCTCCAAGCGTTGAGAAGGAAAATTCTCTGCGGGGTTTCACCATATTTTAAAGCATCTTTCGTATGCATATCCAGGCAGAATGCACAGGCATTGATCTGGGAAGCCCTGATTTTAATTAATTCTCTCTGAATCGGAGTTAAAAAACTGTTCTGAAGAGCTGTTTCCATTCCTATTCCTGCTTTGTAAGCAGCAGGGTGAATTGTTGTCCAGTTAAATCTTGCGCTCATACTATTTTGTTTTAAATTTCTGAGACAAAGTTCCGGTTTATAGTTTCTAAAAATCTTAAACTGGTTTAAGAACGTAATTTCGCCCGGATTTCACTTAAATATTCAGGAGTGAAGCCAAGAAAAGAAGCAATTAAATATTGGGGGATCCTCTGGATAAACCCAGGATATTGTTCACTGAAATGGATATACAGTTCTTCCCTGCTCATCTCGTACAGATAACGGATTCTTCGTTCTGCCGCGGCATACGCTCTCTGATAAACCATTCTGAAATAATGCTCCATTACAGGGTGTTTTCGTAATAATTCTTCCTGGGAATGGAGATCAAGAAGTAAAACAGTAGACTGTTCAACAGACTGGATGTTAAAGCTTGATTTAATCTGTCTTTCATAGGCAAACGTATCCGTTATCCACCAGTTCTCAATAGCGAATTCGGTAGTCTGCTCCACTCCTTTTTCATTGACGAAAAACTTCCTAAGGCAGCCTTTAACAATAAAGAACATTGATGTACAGATTTCTCCCTCCAGCAATAAGGTTTCTTTCTTTTTCACTTCCAAGACCCTAAAGAAAGACAACACGGAAGCATATTCTTCCTCAGCGAGGATTATGAATTTATCTAAATGTCTCTTGAAAGTTTCCATTTTTAAAAATTGTATACCCAAACTTAACTTTATTTTTTTAGCTTTACAATGACAAAACAGTAAATCATGGAAATCGTAGCCAAAATTTTAATTGCCATTGTAGCTATTGAGCATCTTTACATTCTCTGGATGGAAATGTTTGCCTGGGAAACCAAAGGAAAAGAAGTATTTAAAGCGGCTTTGCCTGCAGATATGTTCAAACCGACCAAAGGTTTAGCTGCCAATCAGGGATTGTACAACGGTTTTCTTGCCGCCGGATTAATCTGGTCCTTTTTGATTGAAGATCCGAAATGGCAGACCAATATTGCTTTATTTTTCCTAGGATGTGTTGCTGTAGCGGGAATTTACGGTGCAGTTTCAGCAACGAAGAAGATATTTTTTGTACAGGCTTTGCCCGCAATTTTAGGGATTGTGACTGTTTTATTGAAATAGTTTTTCACTAATGTCTGAAGAAAAGTTTGAATTTAAAAGAAGTTTTTTTGATAATGATTTTAATTTAGCTTTTATTTCAATTTTAGGATTGCCTTTTATTTTACTAAAAAAAGGTTCGATTGACCTGACATTCGGAAGCATAATTTTTACCATTTATTCATTTATAATTTATTTTTCATTCTCAAAAGTTTTTAAAATAATAATATTGGATAATGAAACAGAGTTAATTAACATTTTTGGAAAAAAAATAGTAATATCAAATAATAAAATATTCTTTTCAGAAGAATATTACAGAAAACAGACTAAAGATTCTGTCATACATACTCGTAAATTAGAAATTCAATTCCCAAATAATAAAATCACAATTTATAAAGATGATCTATTAAATTACAATGAATTAGTTGTTTATTGCAAAGAAAAATATATACAATCAGATATAAAAAAAATAAATGTCCAATTTTATTTCTTTTTAGCTTCAATCATTTGCTCTGGAATATTTTTTTTTATCTTAACAAAAAATTGTTTTGAAGCAAAAAATCAAGATAATTTAGAAAGTATTCAAAAGATTGGGTATGTTAAAATAGAAGGTACTTTTAATGATTATAAGAACATTGGAAGAAGCAGTTCTCAAATTCTTATTCATCTGAAAGAATATCCAGAGTTTGAATTTTCACCTAATAATTTCCTGCAAAACCAATCAACATATTACAAGAAGTTAAATACGAAAGGAGAAAAGATTACTTTTTATATATCGCCAAACGAATACAGCAAAAAAATTCAAAAATCTATTCCTTTAACATTTTATGATAAATATTTTGAATATTATAAAATTACGACTTACAAATTAGAATGAGTTATTTAAATCTTAAAAACTCAAACAACTTCTCCTTCATTTCTTCAGCTTTGAATAACCCTTCGTGATATTCAGTCAAATTCTGATTCTTATCCAAAATAATCCACAACGGATAAACAGGCTGTGTTTTATTTTTCGACAAAGCTAAAACCAGCTCATGAATTCCTGAATTTCCGTTGGGCAGATAATTAAATTCCTGCTCCTGAAAAATAATTTTTTCTTTTGTTTTTTCTGCTTCAAAGTTAATGAAGTAAAAATTCTCATTGATGATATTAACCAAATCCTGGTCTTTGTTTAAGTTGAAAGCTTCAATCTTGCACACAGAACACCAGTCCGTATATATATGGATAATGAGCGGCTTCTGATTTTCTTTTTGTTTGGCTTCAAGTTCAGAAAAAGGAATTGTCCTGATCTGTGAGAGACAGAAACAAGGTCCTAATAACAAAAATAACAGGTATTTTATCATCTCAAAATATATCTTAGCCCAAGAAACCCTCGGATTCGCTGCATCGGCGCATAGCCGTACGTCGTATCAAAAGTATAATGGTTGGGATTATTAACCGGATCATCAACATGTTGATCAAACGGGTCGAAAGGCCGCATCAACGGATCTTTCGGAGTAAAATTGAAAATATTTTTCACGCCTCCATACACTTCAAATCCTGACCTGAAGATTTTAGAAATCTGAATATTGGCTAAGCTATAGAATAGTGAATATTCGGGTCGGTAATCATCCGGCGGCACAGGCAGCCGCATCGGTCCGTAAAACTGTCCTGTAAAATCAATAATTAAATTGCTTTGAAATTTATAGGTCAGATTATACGTCCCGCTCCATTTAGGAGCATGAAGCTGTTTCGATTTTTGTCTTTCATCATCAAACTTCTGATAAACGCCCAGATAAGTTACGCCAAGATTTACACTTAAAGGAAAATTAAAAGTATAATCCAAATTCAAAGACGCGCCCCTGGAAATACCATACCCATGAAGATTATTATAAATAATTTTTTCCGGGTCAGAATCAAAATCACCGACAATTTTATTACTGAAATAGGTGTAAAACGCAGACGCATCCAGATTAATCAAACGATCGTTGACAGGAATTTTCCAGATATAATTTAAATTCCCGTTGACAGATCTTTCAGGTTTTAAATCTGATTGAACCATCACTTCGCGGGAACCTGTCAGGGCGGCATGATCCTCTGTAAATAAATTCACCACACGGAAACCCGTTCCAAAATTAAACCGCAACGTATGATAAGGATTGGGAGAAAATTTCCAGGCAAAACGCGGCGAATTCACAGCATGATGGATTTTATCATAATCAAACCTGTATCCCAGCAATAAGGTGTTCTTGTCATCTATCTCCCATTGATCCTGGATAAAAGCTCCGAAAATAGGTGATTTCATCGGCTGATTGGTTAATGCATCAGATGATAAAGTTCCGGGCGTATTATCATCATAAAAAGTTTTCTTAAAAGTTACCCCCAAGATCAGATCATGATTTGCCAGCTTTTTGTCCCAATACGTCTGGGTAAAAGCCACTTTTTGCATTGCCGTAAAAGGATTGGTTCCGTAAAAAGAATTCTGGTCATGAAGATTATAGGAAAACTGGGTCACAATATTTTCTTTCATAGGCCATTGATACATACCAAAAGCCTCTACCCTGTTCGTATAGATGCTCTCACCGTAAATTTCACCACTTCCCCGATACGATTTATTCCACTGCATTTCTCCTCCAAAACGATCTTCATACAAATACCTTAATGCAAAACTCGCCTGTCGGTTTTCTTTTCGCTGGAAATTCCATTTGTTAAATACGGAAATTCTGTTTTGCAGTGCTCCATCGGTGAAATTATCGTTATTTTCATCAAATCTTTTTGTGAAGTTGAAATAATTTAAACTTAATAAAGATGCCGCATTTTTGCCCAGATTAAACTTCGTCGACAAATCAACATTATTTTCATTCCAAGTCGTTGTCATCAGATCAACACTTAATTTGGGAGCTGTTAAAGCATTTTTGGTGATAATGTTAATAACGCCGCCCATTGCTTCGGAACCATAGATTGAAGATGCAGGACCTTTCACTACTTCAATTCTGTCAACCAAGCTATTTGGAATTCCGCTAAGTCCATAAACAGTAGATAAAGAACTGACAATCGGCATTCCATCAATTAAAATCATGGTATAAGGTCCTTCCAGACCATTGATATGAATATCTCCCGTATTACAAACCGAGCAGTTAAGCTGAGGTTTTACACCATTTACCATAGCAATAGCTTCAAAAACATTAGGAGTAGGATTTTTCTGGAAAAATTTATGGCTGTAAATTTCCACAGGCACAGGGCTTTTTGATCTGCTGACCGGTTTTATCGTTCCGGCCATAACAATATCATCGATATTCTGTGTCTTAATTTCCTTTTTCTTTTCAAGTGTGACAGAATCAATCTTTTTTGTTTGATTCAGATGTAAAGTGTCTGCTTCCTGCGCAAAATAAAAGGATGACAAAAAAACAGCAGAAAATAATATTCGTTGCATGAAATTACAATTGTTAGCCAAAACTAACAATTAATTTTAGTAATACAAAACTTAAATAAAAATTGTTTTTAAATTTCAATTCATTAAAAAATATTAAATTTGAGAATCCACATATAAAAGTAAAATGAGATATCATCAGTCGGGAAATATCCCACAAAAAAGGCATACGATTTTTAAGTCTCCGGAAGATAAATTCTATTACGAACAGCTTTTCGGGACGGAAGGCTTTCACGGAATTTCTTCATTGTTGTACCATATTCACCGGCCAACTCAGATTAAGTCTATCGGTGAAGCAAAAGACGTAGCTCCGAGAATTGCGGTTGATAAAAATGTTACGCCAAGAATGTTTAAAGGAATGAATGTGACTCCTGAAGATGACTTTATGGATAGCCGAAAGTTCCTGATGGTAAATAATGACCTGAAAATGGGATTGTCCAAGCCAAGAAAATCGATGGATTATTTCTACAAGAATGCCGAGTGCGATGAACTTTTATACGCGCACAGCGGAAGCGGAATTTTAAAAACATTTGTCGGGAACCTTGAATTTTCTGTTGGGGACTATTTAATCATTCCAAGAGGCACGATCTATCAGGTGGAATTACATTCTGATGATACTGTTTTCTTCGTTGTGGAAAGCCACTCTCCGATTTATACCCCGAAAAGATACCGAAATGAATTCGGACAATTATTAGAACACTCCCCATTCTGCGAAAGAGATATTATTACACCGACTTTTCAGGAACCTAAAGACGAAAAAGGAGAATTTTTAATTAAGGTAAAAAAGGAAAACCAGGTCACGGATTTTATCTACGCCACCCATCCGTTTGATGTGGTAGGTTGGGACGGTTATTTCTATCCTTATAAATTTAACATTAAAAATTTCGAACCGATAACCGGCAGAATTCACCAGCCGCCACCGGTTCACCAGACTTTTGAAGCGCATAATTTCGTAGTTTGTTCATTCTGTGCGAGAATGTACGACTATCACCCGCTGGCTATTCCGGCACCTTACAATCACTCGAATATAGATTCTGATGAAGTTTTATTTTATACAGAAGGTGATTTCATGAGCCGTAATCATATTGATCTAATGGATTTCACGCTTCACCCCGGAGGAATTGTCCACGGACCTCATCCGGGAGCCATGGAGAGAAGCATTGGTAAGAAGTTTACTGAAGAATATGCGGTTATGGTTGATCCTTTCCGCCCTTTGAAAATTACAGAAGAAGCTTTAAAAGTGGAAGATCCGTCTTATAAAACTTCATGGCTGGAAGAGGAAGATCATACCTTAAAAGACCGATTGCAGGAATAATTTATTTTAAAATAACACAATCATATAAATCCCGGATAACAAATATTCGGGATTTTATTTTTATACATTCGAAGAACATATGAACAGAAGGCTAAGATATTGTTTGTAAACCTTTTTATTTTATTCAAATGCTCAAACATGATAAAAATCTTTGAATATTTATAGTCTATCAAGGCAATATAAACTATCTTTAATAGAAGAAAATTATATATCAAACTTACAATAAAGCTTAATTTATGGATCAATATATCAGTGCAGAAGAAGCAATTTACACCATCAAAAGCGGAAACCGTGTCTTCTTTCATGGAAGTGCGTGTACTCCTAATTATCTAATCGACGAACTGGCGAGACAATCGCACCGCCTGGATAATATTGAAATGGTTTCCATAACCCAACAGGGAAATGTGGAAATTGCCAAGCCGGAATATAAAGACAAATTTTTTGTGAATTCGCTGTTTGTTTCCACCCCGGTGCGTGGTGCCGTGAATTCAGACCGGGGAGACTTTGTGCCTGTGTTCTTAAGTGAAATCCCGATTTTATTCAGAAAAAACATTTTACCGCTTGACGTGGCACTGATTACCGTTTCCCCACCTGACAAGCATGGATTCTGTACCTTGGGAACATCCGTAGACGTGGCAAGAGCAGCAGTAGACACTGCTAAAATCATTGTCGCCACTGTAAATCCGCTGATGCCGAGAACCCACGGTGAAGGGATGATCCACATCAGCAAAATCACCAAGCTGGTCTGGCATGAAGAAGAGCTTCCGACCGTGGATTACGGTTCTAAAGTAGGCCCTGAAGAAATGGAAGTCGGAAAAAATGTTGCAGAACTGATTGATGACCGCTCTACCCTGCAAATGGGAATAGGAACCATTCCGGATGCCGTTTTAAAATGCCTTGGAAATCATAAAGACCTGGGTGTTCATACCGAAATGTTGAGCGATGGGGTAATCGATCTAATTCAAAACGATGTCATCAATAACAAATATAAAGGGTACAACGATAATAAAACCATCACCAGCTTCTGCTTTGGAACAAGAAAGCTCTACGATTATGTGGATGACAATACCGTATTTGCTTTCAACGATGTGAGTAATGTGAATTTCCCGATCAATATTATGAGAAATAAGAAAATGGTTGCTATTAATTCTGCCATTGAAATTGATCTCACAGGACAGGTATGTGCAGATTCCATAGGAACGATGCAGTACAGCGGGATCGGTGGCCAGATGGATTTTATGAGAGGTGCCGCATTGAGTGAAGACGGAAAACCCATCATTGCTATTACGTCAAGGACCAAAAAAGGGGTATCAAGGATTGTTCCTTACCTGAAACAGGGAGCCGGGGTAGTCACCACAAGAGGGCACATCCATTGGGTGGTTACAGAATACGGAACAGCTTATCTGTATGGAAAAAACCTGAAGCAGAGAGCACAGGAACTGATCAGTATTGCACATCCGGATGACCGTGAAATGCTGGAGAAAGCGGCTTATGAAAGATTCAGCCATTAATCTGTTTTATCATTTCTGATCTCCAAAATGGTAACTGGGCGTATTCTTATCACAGAAATATGGTGTAATAAATTTCTAAGAAATGGCCGATTAAGCCTGCCTGACGTTTGTTAGTTAATATTTTCCGTATTAGCAGGAAATTCGTAATTTGCATACTAATAAATTTAAAGTAAAAATAGAAATATGTCAACACTTACATTTGCCGAAAAGATTGCTCAGGCAGAGAATTTTTTGCCGATTAACGGTACCGATTATATAGAGTTTTATGTAGGAAACGCCAAACAGGCAGCACATTATTACAAAACCGCTTTCGGGTTTCAGTCTGTAGCGTATGCAGGTCCGGAAACCGGTGTGAGAGACCGTGCATCGTATGTTCTTCAGCAGGGAAAAATCAGATTGGTCCTTACCACAGGATTAAAGTCTGACTCTCCTATCAATGAGCATGTAAAAAAACATGGTGACGGGGTTAAGATTTTGGCACTGTGGGTAGATGACGCTTATAAAGCTTTTGAAGAAACAACGAAAAGAGGCGGAAAACCCTATATGGAGCCGGTAACTCTGACGGATGCAAACGGTGAAGTAAGAATGTCAGGAATTTATACTTACGGAGAAACCGTTCACATGTTTATCGAGAGAAAGGACTACAGCGGGCCGTTTATGCCGGGATATGAAAAATGGGAAAGCGCTTATCAGCCGGAAGAAGCAGGCTTATTGTATGTTGACCACTGTGTAGGGAACGTAGACTGGGACAGAATGATTCCTACGGTAGAATGGTACGAAAAAGTAATGGGATTTGTGAACATTCTTTCTTTTGACGACAAACAGATCAATACAGAATACTCTGCTTTAATGTCTAAAGTAATGTCCAACGGAAACGGATTCGCCAAATTCCCTATTAATGAGCCGGCGGAAGGTAAAAAGAAATCTCAGGTAGAGGAATATCTTGATTTCTATGAAGGAGAAGGGGTACAGCATATTGCAGTGGCAACAAAAGACATCATCCATACCGTAACTGAACTTAAAAAACGTGGCGTAGAATTTCTTTCTGCTCCACCGGAGGCATATTACAGCATGGTTCCTGAAAGAGTGGGACATATTGATGAAGATCTTAAGAAACTTCAGGATCTGGGAATTTTAATTGATCATGATGAAGAAGGATATTTATTACAGATATTTACAAAACCTGTAGAAGACCGCCCTACCCTATTCTTCGAAATCATTGAAAGACATGGTGCACAGAGTTTCGGTGCGGGTAATTTCAAAGCGTTATTTGAAGCGCTTGAAAGAGAGCAGGAAAAAAGAGGGAATCTTTAATTTTAGCAACAATATCAGGTTTTGTCAGGATGAAAAGTCTTGACAAAACTTTTTTATAAACACATGCATATGAAAAAAATATTCATCGGAATTTTATGTATCGGAATGATCTCCGGCATAAAAGCACAATATGGCTCATTAAATAACATCCTCACAAAACTTGAAGAAAGAAAAGGGGTCAATCAGCAACTGGAGTCTGTCAATATTGATAATAAAAAATTCGTTTTTATTAAAGATGATGCAGACCATACGGAAAGAGATTTTATTGTTATTAAAGGCAATAAAGCCACGTATGTAGAAGTTTTTGATGATAAAAAAACGGGAGAAAGCAACTCCAATGTATTTTCAGGAGATATTGTGAGAAACAAAAGAAATATTATCTCCTTAAGAGCAGATATGCTGGAAAACAAAAAAGTTCCGGTTCCCTTGACCAAAACTTTACTATTGACCAGCCAGGATCACATTCTTTACCTGATCGATATCAACACAAAAGACAGATGGATCGATGAGGAAGCCTTGTCGAAAACCAAACCTAAAAAATAATATTTCAGCATTCTCATAGAATTGAAACCCGGACAATATTTAATAAATGCCGGAATACATTTATTATTGCGCAATCGCGTATTTAAAATCGAAACAGTACAAACCAAATATAACGGATACATAAATCCAGCTAAATTATAACATATGAAATCATTTGTAGAGTATACCTCAGATTCGGATTTTTCTATCCACAATATCCCGTTCGGGGTAGCCGTATTCAATAAAGAATATATTGCATGTTGTACCAGGATCGGCGATCAGGTTATTGATCTTGCCACATTATATGACCTGAGTTATTTTGAGGAAATTGAAGGTCTTGAAGACAATGTATTTGAAGCCTATACCTTAAACGAATTTATAGAGCTTGGAAAGCCTGTCACGAATGCGGTGCGGTTAAAAATCCAGGAGCTTTTACGGGAGGGTTCCATTTTATCCAGAGATCAGAAAACCATAGAAGCGGCTTTTTATGAATTGGACCAGGTAAAAATGATGATGCCTGTTCACATCCCGAACTATACGGATTTTTACAGCAGCATCGAACATGCTACCAACGTGGGAAAAATGTTCAGGGATCCCGCAAACGCTTTGCTTCCGAACTGGAAACATTTACCAGTAGGTTATCATGGAAGAGCCTCTTCAATTGTGGTTTCAGGTACGGAAATTAACCGTCCCAAAGGCCAGATGAAACCTGCCGATGCAGACCAGCCGGTTTTCGGGCCATGCCAGCAACTGGACTTTGAACTCGAAATGGCTTTTATCATCAATCAGAATACGGAAATGGGTGAGAGCATTTCAACCCAAAACGCTGAAAATGCAATTTTCGGAATGGTGGTCTTCAACGACTGGTCAGCAAGAGACATCCAGTCTTGGGAATATGTTCCGCTTGGGCCGTTTTTAGCAAAGAATTTCGGTTCTTCCGTTTCTCCATGGGTGGTTACACTCGAAGCTCTGGAACCGTTCAGAACATCTTCTCCTAAACAGGATCCTGAAGTTTTAGAGTATCTGAAATTTGAAGGGGATAAAAATTACGACATCAATCTTGAAGTATATATCCAGCCTGAAAACGGCGAGCAGAATCTGATTTCCGAAAGCAACTATAAACATATGTACTGGAACATGACCCAGCAGCTTGCTCATCACACCGTTAACGGCTGTAACGTGGAAGTCGGTGATATGTATGCCAGCGGAACCATTTCAGGAAGTGATCCTAAATCTTTCGGATCCATGCTTGAACTGACTTGGAGAGGCCAGAACCCAATTACTCTAAGCAACGGCGAAGAAAGAAAATTCATTAATGACAATGATACGGTAACGATGAAAGCTTATGCCGAAAAAGAAGGGGTAAGAGTGGGATTCGGTGAAGTTTCAGGCAAAATCATTCCTGCAAAATAATATTATTTTCAACTCTTAAGTTTATTTTAGTTGAATAAAACGGGAATTTTAGTTCACTTTAGTCTTTAGAAAATCTATGATTTTCTCTATTAGTTTTTATGATTACACAAAAATTGATTAATGACCTTTCTTATAAAGTTGTACGGGCCTGTATTCATAAATTAGCGGGTCCGGGTTTGGTATTAAGATGTGTATCATCAATGTCTGGAAAAAGAGTTTAATCTGATAGGTTTAAAATATAAAAGTGAACTTAAAATCCCATTCTTATATATAAAGGAGATCAAATAAATTGTAAATTAAAATGTGATTTCTTAATTGAAGATTTAATTGTTTTGGAATTGAAATCAGTTTCTGAAATTCATCCAATCCATAAGGTTCAGACGATCAATTATATGAATTTATTACAAATACCTAGAGCAATTTTAGTGAATTTTAATGTTACGAATCTTTGCCTCTAAATTTTTTAAAGCTTTGCCAAAAGAATGAAAATCGTAGATTTTCGAAACTTAATCATACTCAATAAAAATAAGACCCGCACTTAAAAAACTTAAGTGTTTTAATAAAATATGAAAACAGTAATTCCATCCGAACTCTCCGCGGTACAGTTGCAGACCATTATGCAGACCGCTGTTTCACCACGTCCTATTGCATTGGCTTCAACGGTTGATAAAGACGGTAACAGCAATTTATCGCCGTTTAGTTTTTTCAATATGTTCAGTACTGTTCCGCCGATTCTGATTTTTTCACCGTCAAGACGGGTGCGTGACAATACGACGAAACATACTCTGGAAAATGTAGTGGAAGTTCCTGAAGTAGTGATAGGAACAGTCAATTTCCCTATTGTGCAGCAGATTTCACTGGCGTCAACAGAATATGATGATGGAGTCAACGAGTTTGTTAAATCGGGACTTACCATGAAAGATGCCGATATAGTAAGGCCTAAACTCATTGCAGAATGTCCGGTTAACTTTGAGTGCAGAGTGCTTGAGATAAAATCCTTAGGTGATCAGGGCGGTGCCGGTAATCTGGTGATTTGTGAAGTTCAGAAAATCCACATCCGTGAAGAATATCTGAATGATGAAGGAAATTTAGATCAGGCAAAACTCGATATGGTCGCAAGATTAGGCAGCAACTGGTATTCCAGAAATAATGGGAACAATTTGTTTGAGGTCCCGAAACCATTGGTAACAAAAGGAATTGGCTTCGACAGACTTCCTGAATCCATCCGATACAGTAAAATTTTCACAGGCAATGATTTGGGAATGCTGGCCAATGTAGAAGTTTTACCTTCGGAAAGCTGTCACAAAGACGAAGAGATCCATCGTGATGCACAAAAATTATTACTGGAAAGTAAAATTGAAGAAGCGTGGAATATTTTAATTAAATAATAAAGATATTAAAAGGAAAAGGAGTGAAAATTTTCACTCCTTTTATCGTTTCTTTACCTATATTAAAAACAGCATTGGTATTGACCATCTACAAGCTGAACAGTACCATATACCGTATGGCACGGAAGAACAAAACATCTGTCATTGCCGTCCCTGACGGAATATCTGTAACATCCTGTAGGAGGACATGCAGACGATGCCTGGCCCATAATCGCTTTCTGAGCTTCTCTGTTTAATTTTTGAGCTTTGTTTACATTTTTCATAGTAATCCGGATTTTAAAGTATTAATATTTATCACTAATATATGAATTTTATAATAGTAAATTAATATTTCTTATAAAATCTTCTTACCTGTATGAAACTACATTTTTTCCCTGATAAATTCAATACATTTCTCAGCGGCAGTATTCAGATCTTGGGGGAGCTGATTTTCATTCCAGGGCTCTTTCGCTCCAAAAGTGTGATCAGCATTTTCAATTAAATACAACTTTGAATTAGGATGCAGGATATGAAGATGTTCAGCATTCTTTACATTTACGCTTTCATCATTTGTTCCGTGAATGATTAAAACATGAGCTTTTGCCATTTCAGTAGACCGTTCCACATCAAACCGGTGTTCATCCCGTTCAAAATCTTCGTAAAACTGGTAATAGTGAGGCATTTCCTGTTTTGTTCTTCCATTTGTCACATAATATACACCTGCCTTCTCCCAATTTTCAAAGGCTTCATTCTTTGGAAACCGGTCTAATGTATCAACGCTTGCCAAAGTAATCAAGCCATGAATTCTTTCATCTTCGTACGTTTTGATAATTGAAATACCGCCTCCCCTGCTGTGCCCGATCAGGACTATTCTATGATCATCAACATTTTTATCCTGCACAAAATAATCAATTACCGCTCCCAGATCAGAAAGCTCTTTGGAGTAATTATTATTGCCGAAGGCTTCAAGATCAGCAAAGTGAGAAGGATCTTCAATCGTAGTTCCGTTATGGGAAAAATTGAATGTAACAAAGAAAAAACCTGCTTCTGCAAACTTTTCTGCCATCAGACTCCAGGCACCCCAGTCTTTATATCCTTTATATCCGTGAACAAAAATAATCAACGGCAGCTTTTTGTCTGTTTCAGGATAAAAAGCATCAGCGAGAAAATTTTTAGTTTCCGGATTTGAAATGATGATATTTTTCTTTTTTATAACCTCCATACTTTGTTTTTTTTATGTTTCAGATCATTGTCTAAGTACAACGAAACCCGTATAGCTTAAACGCTTCCTAAAAATATTAAAAATAGATATAAACACAAAGTAAAACCTTATTTTTGCAGTATGTTAAATCTAAGAACAGTAACGGTAATGCGATATATTCTGCCATTGCGTGAGGGAGGCTCTCTTCCTGCTCTGGCTGAAGCTGATGATAACTTTAAATATGTCCTGAAATTCCGTGGCGCAGGCCATGGTGTTAAAATGCTGATTTCAGAAATTTTGGGTGGCAAGATTACCGAAGCGCTTGGTTTACCGATTCCTGAATTGGTTTTTGCAAATCTTGATGTCGATTTCGGTAGAACTGAAGCAGACGAGGAAATTCAGGATCTTCTTAAATTTTCAGAAGGGCTGAATTTGGGCCTGCACTATTTGTCTGAGGCTATTGCTTTTGACTCAAGTGTACAGGTAGATCCGCTCCTGGCCTCTAAAATTGTCTGGCTGGATGCATTCATAACCAATATTGACCGTACTTTTAAGAACACAAATCTCCTGATGTGGCATAAAGAACTGTGGATTATTGATAATGGCGCTTCTTTCTATTTCCACCATTCCTGGCAGCATTTTGATACGGCAGCAAAAACACCTTTCAAATATGTGAAAGACCATGTTCTGCTTCCCCAGGCTACACAGCTTGATGAGGCAGACAGGTTTGCCCATGAAGTTTTAAACGATACCCTTTTCAGGGAAATCGTAAATTTAATTCCTCAGGACTGGCTGCATTGGAACGATGCCGAAGAAAGTCCGGATGAAATAAGGGAAGTCTATTTCAATTTCCTGAAAACAAGACTGGAAAATTCTCAAATCTTTTTAAACGAAGCGAAGCATGCAAGAGGATAACATTTATGAATATGCAGTCATCCGTCTGGTGCCTAAAGTTGAAAGAGAAGAGTTTTTCAATATAGGTCTGGTGATGTTTTCTAAAAAAATGAAATTCATTAAGACCGAATTTTACCTGTGTCCGGATAAATTCCGGCTGATGCACAGTAAGCTTGATTATGAAGATGTGCTTCGTAATCTGGAAAGTTTTCAGAAAATTGCACACGGAACAAAAGACGGCGGCCCCATTGCGATGATGGAAATTCCTGACCGTTTCCGATGGCTTACCGCAGTACGCAGTTCGGTCATACAGACTTCAAGGCCTCATCCCGGAAAATCAGGAGACCTGGAAAAGACTTTTGGTAAACTTTTTGAGGAGTTAGTGAAATAACAAATAATACCTCAAAAAATTCTATGAAATTATCCGATCAAAATATAGTGTACAGGTTTTTTATAAACCTGTTCTTTATTTTATTTTTAAGCCTATCCGGCTTATTTTACTCCCAGCCTCCAATTAATGAAGCTAAAATTCCGCCAAGCACAATCCTCCCTGAAAAAACAGCAGTCACTGGAAATATTTCTTATAAGAATGATGAGAAAGGAAACCCTGTATTTTTAGATCTTTACAAGCCGAAAGGCACAGCAACAAGAAAGCTTCCGGTGGTAGTATACGTTCACGGCGGAGCCTGGGCAAAAGGTGATAAAACCGTCCGTGCCAATACTTACATAGAGAGCACAATCTTAAAACTCATTGAAAACAATTATGCAGTCATTAGTATTGATTATACATTGGTCAGTGAAACCGTTCATTTTCCTTTTCCTGTCCAGGATACCAAGGATGTTGTAAAATGGGTCAGGAAAAATGCAGATACCTATAATTTTGATGTAAATAACATTGGTTATTTCGGTGTTTCATCAGGAGCGCATTTATCATTGCTTGCAGCATATTCCGATGATACCGAATATATCGGAAGTCCTGAACTCTCACCTCATTCCGGAAAGGTAAATTATGTGGTCAGCAATTTCGGGCCTACTGATTTAAACAGGCTTTTACACACCCGATTAGGTAAGGTTCCAGTATCCATTGTCGGATTGTTCTTTAAACCTATTGTTGAGATCCGGCAAAAACTCGTATTCGGAATTTCCGGGTATGATATTAAAGAAGATAAAAGGAAAGCTATTGATTATTTAAAAACAGTTTCACCGATCAATGATACTGAACATGCAGTTCCTACTTTTATCCTGCATGGAGACAAAGATAAAGTAGCCCCGCTGAAACATTCAAAAAGGCTGGCAAGGAAACTTAAAAAAGCCAATATTGAACATTCTTTAATTGTTGTGAAAGATGGCGTCCATGGATTCGGGACAACTGATAAAACATACCTGAACCAACTTACGGATGACATGGTGAATTTTATCGTTTCTCACAAAAAATAAATCATTTCAGCATTTCAAACAAGAATCAGGCAGTGAATTATATTACTGCCTGATTCTTATTTAATTAACTGGTTCTGTGTACAGCTGAGCGCCCCAAAACTGAACATCTCTTTCCGCAAGGCCTGAACCTGTAAATAAATGATCGACTTCTTCCATAATCTTGTCAACCGCATGGCGATCGGTCGTTCTTATTCTTGTTTCATGATTTTCTTTGACTCCCTTACCTGTAAAATTCAGAGATCCCAGATAAGCAATTTCATTGTCGATGACGTAGATTTTGCTGTGGATAAAAGTACTGTTAAAAGAATTCCCATGATTTGGGGACACAAAAACTTTAAAAGGAAACAGCTGGCTGTAGGTATAATGATAGATCTTTTTCTTTTTAATTTCTCCCACCAAATAGCTTCTTAAAAAAAACAACAGGGCAACCATGATGAAACCGAAACCGAATTTTGGTTCTTGTAATAAAAAAATCAAGGAAACCAGAATTAGGGTCAGTCCGATTATCATGAAAAGCAAAGTCCCTGAAAAGCTTACCAGACTGTTCCTTGATTCATTTGCTTCTTCGTCAATATGCCGTTCCTGGATAATAAGCTTATTGATATTTTTTTCATGGCCGTAAAAATCTTCAATTTCATCCGTCGTAATCAATTCGATATTAATGCCATTGGAATGAAGGAATATGAGCTCTTTTATTAATGAAGGAGAAAGATATGGCGATACGATTTTTACATTTTTTTTTGCATTCCTAATATCCTGAATCAGTTTTGCTCCCGCTCCTTTTCCTATATAAATGTCACATACTGCATTGTTGTAAAACGTTCCCATGCTCAGGATAAGTTTTTTTTAATTAAATGATAAAAAAAAACTTTGCCAAATGATTTCTGCAAAGTGTTTCCTGAATATTTTGTATTACCTCCGACTTTATTTTTTCAGTTTTTCAACTCTTTTTATTTCATTTAATAATAAAGGAAATGCCGGCTGCGCCATTCCGCCATGGCCAAAGCCCTGCAGTTCGTATAAAGTTGTTTCTTTATGTCCCTTCAGCTTCATCATTCTTGCCATGTAAGCATTTTCTTCATATCTGCCCAAAAGTTCCTTTTCGCGGTCTCCTGTAATGAGAAGCAGAGGCGGCGCATCGGCTCTTATAAAATGAAGCGGGGCCATTTCATCAATTCTGGCATCCAGCTCATCAATTCCTTTTTCTTTTCTTGTCGTAAAATGGGAAATCATCTGTCCGCTGAAAGGGATAATCCCCGCTAATGTATTGGTATCAATACCATATTGATTCAGATACATTTTATTTAAACCTACCATAATCGCAAGGTATCCTCCTGCAGAATGTCCCGATATAAAGACCATATCTCTACGGCCTCCGTAATTTTTAATATTTTTAAAAACCCAGGCTGTTGCAGCCGCAGCATCTTCAATATACTTAGGTGCATTTACTTTTGGCGAAAGTCTGTAGTTAACACCAATAACAGCAATTCCCTTATTTTTTAACCCTTCCGGAATTTCTTTCTGTCCACCTGTGATCCCGCCGCCGTGAAACCAGATAACCGTCGGGAAATTTTTCACATTTTTCGGAACATAAACATCCAGAATACATCTTTCATTAATATAAGCATCGGAATTATTTACCTTTTCATCATAGTAATGAATATTACTTACTATATTGTATTCCTGGGAAAAAAACGAAGCTGAAAATAATGTAATGATTAAAAACACCAGAATCCTTTTCATAATAAAAACTTTTAGGGTTTAAAGATACAATTCAAAATTCATTTGGGATATGATTCTATGATATGAAAATCCCACAGATCCTGAAAAATTTATAGTTATCTTAAACATAATCTATAAAAATCACCGGATCTGTGGGAATTATTTACCCTGATTATTAAATCTTGGTTAGCTTGGCGTATTTCAGGATCAGGTTTTTCTCTCCTTCATGCTGAAAATACACTTTGGCCTTGATATTCTGAGGATCAGTTCCATCGAGGAATGTAACTTCCCCGATTCCGAAACGGTCGTGTCTTACTTTATCTCCAACTTCGATATCCTGTGATGAAGCACCGCTCGGATTGATAATTTTAGCTGTACTGACCGGCTTTAATTTCCTCGGCTCAGCTATAGGCTTTGAACCTTCTTTGCGTTCAATGGATTTTTTTTCAACCCTTTTAAAACCTTTGAGCTCCGAAGGATGCTCATCAAAAATATTCGATTTGAGCCCTGCGTTATTGATGAAACGTTTTTCAATTGCAGGATTTACAAATTCAATATATTCATCATCAATTTCACTTAAAAATCTCGATGGCTCAGCATCGGTAATCTTTCCCCATTGGAACCGAGACACAGCATATGAGAAAAAGGCCTGCTTTTCAGCTCTGGTTAGAGCCACATAAAATAAACGTCTCTCTTCTTCGAGGTCTTCCCGGGTGGCAGAGCTCATAAAACTCGGAAAAAGATTTTCCTCAAGACCCACCAGGTGCACGACTGGAAATTCTAGACCTTTTGAGAGGTGAATGGTCATTAACGAAACCATTTCTTCCTCACTCTCTTTGTTCTGCGTGTCTGCCGAAAGAGCAATATTCTCAAGGAAATTAGGTAAGCTCGGATCTCCGTCTTCCAGCTGCATCTGTTCTTCGATAAATCCCTGCATGGAGTTCATTAATTCCTGAACGTTTTCAACCCTTGAGATCCCTTCCGGAGTCTGGTCATCTTTTAAAAACTTAATCAGTCCGCTGCGTTTGGCTACTTCCATCGCAACACTGTATGCCGTTTCAGTTTTCAGCAATACCTGAAATGCTTTGATCATAGACCAGAAGTCATTCAGCTTATTTAAAATCCCGTTATTAAGCCCCAATTGCGGAGCATATGAAGGAAGATTGTCCAATACATTTGAAACGGAAATATTATGAGCATCTGCAAAAACAATCAGTTTATTCTGAGTGGTATCACCAATCCCTCTGACAGGATAATTGATAATCCTCATGAGCGCTTCCGAATCATTTTCATTAACCAGAAGCCGCAGATAAGCAATCAGGTCTTTCACTTCTTTCCGCTGATAGAAAGACAGGCCTCCGTATACCTTATACGGAATATTCTTACGTCTCAGCGCATCTTCAAAAGCTCTTGTCTGCGAGTTGGTACGGTATAAAATAGCAAAATCGCTGTATCTCCTCTGTTCCCGGTTCCTGGTTTCCCAGATATTCCCTGCCACGAAATTGGCTTCATCGGCATCGGAAAGAGAACGGTATACTTTAATTTTTTCGCCTTCTTCATTTTCACTGAACACATTTTTCTTGAACTGCTGAAGGTTTTTTGCAATCACGACATTGGCCGCATTGACAATATTCTGCGTTGATCGGTAATTCTGTTCAAGGGAAACCGTAACGGCATCCGGATAATCTTTTTTAAAGTTTAAAATATTGTAAATATTGGCTCCACGGAACGAGTAAATTGATTGTGCATCATCTCCTACCACACAGATATTTTCAAATTTCGAGGCCAGTGCTTTTACAATTAAATACTGGGAATGATTCGTATCCTGGTACTCATCCACCAGAATATACCTGAAACGGTCCTGGTATTTGGCCAACACTTCCGGAAAGCGTGTAAGGAGTTCATTGGTTTTAAGCAATAAGTCATCAAAATCCATCGATCCGTTTTTAAAACACTGGTCTACATATCTCTGATAAATCTGGCCGATAAATTTCATATTGGCTTTTTCATCCGCTTCAATAAGTTCAGGATTGTTGTAATAAGCCTTTACCGTGATCAGGTTATTCTTGTACGTAGAAATTCTTGCCTGAACTTTTTTAGGTTTATATAAGTCAGCATCAATGTTCATGTCTTTTAATACTTTTTTAATGACATTTAAAGAATCCTGCTGATCATAGATGGTAAAATTGGAAGGGTATCCCAGATAATGGGCTTCACTTCTCAGAATCCTCGCGAATACCGAGTGAAAGGTTCCCATCCAGAGGCTTCTGCCATTACTCTGCCCCACTACTTTTGCTATACGTTCCTTCATTTCCTTCGCCGCCTTATTGGTAAAGGTAAGCGCCAGAATATTAAAAGGATCAATTCCATTCGTGATCAAATGAGCAATACGCATGGTAAGAACACGGGTTTTTCCGGAACCGGCTCCTGCAAGAACCATTAATGGTCCCTGTAAAGTGGTAACGGCTTCAAATTGTGATTCATTCAGTCCTTTCAAATAATCCTCCATACTGCAAAAATTAGGAATACAAAATTAGTGTATTCTATGGAGAATTCAAATCCGGCAAGAAAGTAAATAGTGTTAAATTAAAAAGCGGCGACATACTGTCAGCAACAGTTAGAATTACTTGATATAAAACCTGATCCGGTCTACCATGTTTCCGAGATCAAAAGGCTTGGCGATAAATTCATTAGCTCCTGCATCCAGGGCAGATTGCTCCAACCCACGGCTTGCGGACATAATAAGAACAGGAATATCCTTTAATTTTTCATCTGCTTTAATCAGTTTACAAAAATCTCTCCCGTCTTCACCCGACAGCCACATATCCATCAATATAACATCCGGCTTGATTTCCGGATCCAGCGCATTGAACATTTCTGACCCTTTGTAAAATTTAGCAACTTCAAATCCCTCAAAATCAAGCATCATCTCAATAGAATCAACAATTGCAGGGCTATCGTCTACCACCATTATTTTTGCAGAACTAGGCATGGTAATTTTTAATTTTTATTCTTTGGGATTCTGAAGCAAAAATCAGACCCTTCTCCTTCAACTGAGGAAACAGAAATTTTCCCTCCCGTCTTTTTTATGATTTCAGATGATATATAAAGGCCAAGCCCCAGTCCTGGAAATGTATGTTCCTTGGATTCGCTTATCCGGTAATACTGATCAAAAACTTTTGACTGTTTATCAGCCGGAATACCAATCCCGAAATCCCGTACACAAAACTTTGCCTGATCTCCTTCCAAAGATGTGGAAATATGCACTTCATCTGCATCCGGTGAATATTTAATAGCATTGCTGATCAGGTTAGCCATCACCTGTGAAATACGGTGCCGGTCTGCAAACACAGTCCCTGTGCTGGATTTGCTTACTATCATTTTATGCCTTGAAGTCATCTGCTGTTCTTCAACCACTTCATCCACAAGCTGATCAAAATCAAAATAAGATTCATTCAGGGGCATCTGGCCTTTCTGTATTTTCGTAACATCCAGCAGTTCATTAATAAGCTCCGTAAGACGGTCGATCTGGTAATCCATCCGTTTGACAACATCTGCATTTTTTTGATCACCCGATTTCTCAAGGTTTGTTTTAATGAACTGGGTATATAATTTAAGGCTGGTAAGCGGTGTTTTAAGTTCATGGCTGGCAATACCGAGAAAATTATCTTTCTGGGTTTCCAGCTGCTTGAATTCATTGATATCCGTAAAAGTTCCTGTCCATTGTTTTACTTCCCCGTTTTCTCCGAAATTTGGCACGGCTCTTCCCAGAAACCATCTGTAACTATCTTTGTTATGAGGATCCTGAAGCTCATATTCCATTACAAAAGGAGTAGTTGACTTTATGCTTTCTTCCCACACTTTATCTACTTTTTCAGCAGTCTCGGGCCTCATCATATTTCTTACCAGCTTGGTCTGGTCATCTTTTTCTGTAGAGCCTGTATATTTATACCAGCTGTTGTTCATATAGGTAATCTGCCCGTTATGATCACAGGTCCACACAAACTGTGGCATTGAATCGGCCAGATCCCGTAACTTGTTTTCACTTTCCTGTATTTCTTTTCTTGCCATCACAAGGTCCGTCACATTAACGGCCATATTAAGAATGGCATATACTTTACCGTCCTGATTTTTCAACGGTTTGTAAGAAAAGTTATAGTAAAAGGTCTGCAGGGTTCCATTGACGATGAGATCAACTTTATCTTCATTGGCGGCATAAGTTTCCCCGGTTTTAAAAATATCCTTCAGAATACCTATAAACGGCTGCCCTTCCAATTCTGGAAGTGCCGCTTCAAGTTTCATTCCTAAAACGGAAGCGTCTTTACCCCAGGTTTTAAGCATGCGCTCATTGGCAAATTCCACATAGAGATCTTCTGTACGGTAAATGGCAATAGAATAATCGGAATTCCTGATAAGGTCTTCAAAACGGTATTCGCTGTCTTTAAGTTTTCTTTCAGAAATCACCTGTTCAGTAACCTCAGTAGCCACAATGCTTACCCCTATGATTTTTTTATCGTCATTGTATACGGGCGCATAAATAAAATTAAAGAAACATTCTTCAGAAACTCCATATTTATCCAAAAAAACAGGCCACCGGTTTCCATTAAAAATTTCACCGTTTCTATAGACATTATTTAAAATCTCTACAAAACCCTGAGACTGTATTTCCGGCAATACCTCAAATAAGGATCTGCCAATTACAGAAGCATCTCTGCCCCAAAGCCCCAACATCTGGGGATTTGCATTATGAATAATAAAATCATCTCCTATTAAAAGAGATACGGCCACAGGAGCCTGGCTGAACAAAGTAATGAGAGACTCGTGGGAAACGTTTTGCTCTAAAAAGCTTTTCATCCTTTAACTATTTAATTGTAAAAATACTTTATAATTATTTTATGCTCAAATCATAAAATACCACAAGTTAAGATAATTCTTCTTAAGAAGTTGTTTAAACTTATTTATAAAAAAAAGTTCCGAGAAAATTAGCAATTTTGGATTGCAATTTAAAAGACTAAT
>NZ_JAKVIP010000030.1 GCF_022601875.1 Chryseobacterium sp. SSA4.19 | reverse complement strand
GGTTTCAAGGCTTTACTGATAAGATTTGAAAAACTGGATATTACCTGGAAAAGCCTGCACTTTTTAGCATTTTCATTAAGACTAATCAAAAAATTAAAAGTTTAAACAACTTCAATAACATTTATATGAAATTTCTTTTTACTTTCTTATTCTTTATAATTTTTCTCGCCCAACAGTCACTGACTGCACAGACTACAAAATGGGCAGTCAGTATTGGCGACGTATATATAGATACAGCTTCAGATGTTGCGATAGATGCTACCGGTAATGTATATGCTGTCGGCTACTTTAAAGGTGTTGTTGATTTTAATCCAGGACCGATATACAATCCAATCAATACTTTAAATCCTAATCAGACTAAAGGAAATCTGTACTGTGTAAAACTGGATCCTAATGGAAACCTGATCTGGGTGAAACAGGTAGGCGGAGTATTTCAAAACGATGTAAGTGTAGTCGATCAGAATCTTGACCGATTTCCTAAAATAGCTTTAGACGGTGCTGGAAATGTTTATGTAAGCGGCATCTACGATTATCGCGTCAATTTTGACACCAGCTCAAACAGCTCGTTTTACCTGCCAAATACTTCAACAATGTATACATCATTCCAGTTTGTTTGCAAACTTACTTCTAATGGAGGTTTCGTTTGGGCAAAGCAGGTTGGTGGGAATGACATTTCCAATTGCAGGTTTAATAATATGAAAGTTGACACTGCCGGAAATGTTTATATGGCAGGAAATTTCATCACAACAATAGATTTTGATCCGGGAGCAGGTAGTTTTAATATGACCTCTGATAATTTGTCGGATATATTTTTTATGAAACTTGATACTAACGGTGACTTTGTCTATGCAAAACAGATTGGTAATACCGGAAATGAACAACGACTCGAAGATTTAAGCGTTGATGGTCAAAATCTATATCTCACTGGTGCTTACAGCGGAACGGTTGATTTTAACCCAGGAAGCGAAGTCAATAATTTAACTTCTTCAAGTGCAGCTAGTGATATTTTTGTAGCAAAATACAGCCTTGCCGACGGAAGCTACCAATGGGCCAAAACTTTTGGTTCTCCTACAGGTTGGGACTCTGGTTATGCGATTGATACAGACAGCAATGGCAATGTATACTGTACAGGTACTTTTAGAGAAACTGTAGATTTCAATCCAAATTCTGTTGCCGTTAACAATTTGACTTCAATCGGAGGTTTAAGCACCTATATTTTAAAATTAAACAGCAGTGGTGAATTTGTTTGGGTAAGGAATTTTGGAGCCAAGCAGGGAATCTACAATTATGAAGCAAAATCGAAAGATTTGTCAGTCAACGGAGACCGTGTTTTTGTTACAGGCTATTATTTAGTGCAAATGGTGGACGGCAACGAGCAACCCCTATTCTCATCAACCTCAGGCAATTACGACATTTCCATCATTGCACTTACAACAGATGGTGATTACTTCTGGGGGAAAGGTTTTGGCGGACAACTGGAAGATCGTGGCTTAGCAATCCGTTTTCGAAAAAATACCAACGATATGGTATTGGTAGGTCAGTATAAAGGTCTTACTGATTTCTCGGGAATAACGTTAGGATCAGGGATTATAAGTAATTATGACGGATTTATTTTAAAAATGAATTTTGATAATTTACTGGATGTGAATGAAACCAATAAGCAAAATAATATCACCGTATATCCTAATCCCACTTCTGATGTAATTAATATCAATTCTAAGTCTAAAATTTCAAAAATAGAAATACACTCCGCAGACGGTAAACTTATTTTATCAAAAGATATTCAGGGAATTTCAGCAAGTGTGAATATTAATACATTGCCAAGCGGCGTCTATTTTGTAAATACATTAACCGGCAAAGAGAATAACTACCAGAAAATAATTAAAAAGTAATATTTTATCTACAATAAACACATAGAAATTCATATCCAGCAGATATGAATTTTTTTTACCTAAATTTTTTGACATCATTTATTTTAACTAATTCATCATTTCCCCATCTAAAATTACGAACCATTGTAAAAAAATGAAAATGAAAGAAATGCTATCTGTTATTATGTTGAGTATTTTTACTTTAGGATGTGCTCAGGAAGTTCCTAGGGTCTCACAAACTGAGTTTTCAAAGGAAGCTCTTAGCCAGAAAATGGAAGATGAACAAGGAAAAAGCATATCTATCCAACAAGTCCTGGATCAGCATAAAGGAAAAATAGTCGTTCTTGATTTCTGGGCAGGCTGGTGTAGGGACTGTCTTAAAGCACTTCCCAAAGCAAAGGAACTTGAAGAACATAATAAAGGGATTGATTTTATATTTTTTTCCCTTGACCGTTCAAAAGAAGGGTTTGATAGAAGCCTGGAACGTTTTGATATGAAAGATAAAGAAAATTACTGGTTTTCTTCCGGATGGAAAAATGATTTCAATAATTACATTGATTTAAACTGGATTCCGAGATATATGGTCATCGATCAGAAATCCACTATTGCCAAGTACTACGCTATTTCTCCGGAAGACCCGGACATCCAGGCGACCATTGACCGTCTTTTGAAATAGGATTTGGTATTTGCAATTTAAGTGGTAAAGTCCATTACTTAGAATAACAGGTTAATATAAAAATTATGAATCCATATCTTTGCGGTATGGATTCTTCTTTTCCGATACGAAAAATTATTCACGTGGATATGGATGCATTTTATGCTTCTGTAGAACAGCATGATAATCCTTCTTTAAAAGGAAAAGCTATTGCCGTGGGCGGGCAGCACCGTGGCGTGGTAGCCGCAGCCAGCTATGAAGCGAGAAAATTCGGAGTGCGTTCTGCCATGCCCAGCAAAACGGCAAAAGAAAAATGCCCGCATCTTATTTTTGTATCTCCGCGCTTTCCGCGTTATAAAGAAATATCAAGGCAGATCCGTGAAATTTTTTACGAATATACCGATCTGGTAGAACCTTTGTCGTTAGATGAAGCCTATCTTGATGTTACAGAAAATAAGAAAGGAATAGAATCGGCCAACCAGATTGCAAAGGAAATCCGGCAAAAAATTTTCGAACAAACCGGCTTAACGGCTTCTGCAGGGATTTCCGTAAATAAATTCCTTGCGAAAGTAGCCTCAGACATTAATAAGCCGAACGGACAAAAAACCATCCATCCCGATAAGCTGGAAGGCTTCCTTGAAGAATTGCCCGTCGAAAAATTCTACGGCGTAGGAAAAGTAACGGCCAATAAAATGTTCAGTTTAGGTATTTACAAAGGAAAAGATCTTAAAAAAAGATCGATAGAAGATCTTACCACGCTATTTGGAAAATCAGGAGCCTACTATTATAATGTCGTCCGCGGCATCCATACTTCTGAAGTAAAACCTCACCGGATCCAGAAGAGTGTCGCAGTAGAAAGAACTTTTCTGGAAGATCTTTTTGACGAGCTGCAGATCAATGAAAAGCTGCAGAGCTTAAGCGAAGAACTCCATACCCGACTACAGAAAAACAACATTCAGGGAAGATCACTAACTTTAAAAATAAAGTACAAGGATTTCTCACTCTTTACCAGAAGCATAACAAAGGAAACTTATTTTTCATCACCGGAACAGTATTTCAATACCGGAAAAAAACTTTGGGAACTTAGGCCTTTCGATAAACCCGTCCGTTTACTGGGATTATCCCTTTCCCATCTGAATACGGAAGAAAAGAAACTTGTTTCCGTTCAGTTAAAAATCCCGTTTACCGAATTTGAGGACTGATGGTCTGATTTTTTCACTATATTGTAGAAACCAATTTACAATTTATGAATGAGACGATGATTCAGTATTTCCACTGGTATATAGAAGAAGGTGGAAAACTGTGGAAACAGGCAGAAAAAGAAGCAGATTATTTAGCCGAACTCGGAATTACTTCCATATGGTTCCCACCGGCTTATAAAGGCGCGGGCGGGGAACATTCTGTAGGATATGATACATATGACCTTTTTGACTTGGGGGAATTTGATCAGAAAGGAACAGTAGCTACAAAATATGGAACCAAGGATGATTACCTCAGCGCGATTAAAGCAATGAAAGAACGTAACATCAAGGTGATTGTAGACATTGTACTGAACCATAAAGGAGGTGGTGATGAATTGGAAACGTTTAAGGTCGTAAAAGTAGATGAAGAAGACCGGGAGAAAATTATTTCAGATGAATTTGATATTCAATCCTATACAAAATTTAACTTTCCTGCAAGGAATAAAAAATATTCTGATTTTGAATGGAACTTTACCTGTTTCAGCGGCGTAGATTATGCCGAAGGAATGGATTCCCATATTTATAAGATCAAATCCGAATACGGAGACGGCTGGGAAGAAATGATTGATGATGAAAAAGGAAATTATGATTACCTGATGTTCAATGATATCGAACACAGGAATCCTCATGTTCGGGAAGAACTTAACTATTGGGCCAAATGGTACTTCGACCAGACCGACTTTGACGGTGTAAGACTTGATGCCGTAAAGCATATTTCTTATGATTTCTATAAAGAATGGCTTACCCTGTTACGCTCCAATACAGGCAAAAATATTTTTGCCGTCGGAGAATATTGGGCTCCGGGCCGTTTGCCATTGCTTCAAAAGTACATTGATGTTACCGAAGGGTGTATGAGCCTTTTTGACAGCTCTTTACATCATAACTTCCATAACGCCTCTAATGAAGGAAGCTCTTATGACCTGAGAAGGATTTTTGATTCAACCTTAACAAAAGAGGATCCACTTCATTCAGTAACCTTGGTAGACAATCATGATACTCAGCCTTTGCAGGATTTGGAAGCTCCTGTGGAAAGTTGGTTTAAGCCGTTGGCCTATGCACTGATTCTATTGAGGCAGGACGGATATCCGTGTATATTTTACCCTGACCTGTACGGAGCCCATTATGTTGATAAAGACCGGGAAGGCAATGACCAGGAAATATTCCTGGATAAAGTGGACGGGATTGAAGAATTGATGAAAGCTCGTAAACATTATGCTTATGGTGAACAAAGAGACTATTTCGAAGATGCCAACTGCCTGGGATGGGTTCGTGAAGGAGATGAAGAGCATTCGGGATGTGCCATAGTACTGAGCAATAAAGACGCGTATGAAAAGCCTATGGAAATGGGTAAAAAATATATCGGAAAAACATTTTATGACCTGTTAGGCAGAATTGAAGATAAAGTGACTGTCGATGAAAACGGCTGGGGAAATTTCCCGGTTCCTGCCGGTAATGTAAGCGTTTGGATTGCTGAATAATATTCACTTTTCAAAGATTATAAAAGTTGTTATTCTGTAGTACTGGTAGTATTCGATACTACAGAATAATAAACTACTTTTATCGTTTAAAGATGCTGCTAAACTTTAAGAAGATTGAGAATCTCCGGTTTTTCAGAATGGTCTGAAATGTTTCCGTTTCTGGCAAACTCTGCCCAAAGGGCACGAATCTTTTTACCGTTTTCAAAAACATATTCCCACGGAACATCTTTTAAAAGTTCAGAATCTTTCCATGCAGATTCATTGGCAAAAATTAAAGGCAGGTCTACGCAGTGTGATGCCCCGATATAATTATTCTTAAGTTTTGAATGAATTCTGAAAAGATAAATATTTCCTCCTCCTTTTGCATAATTTTCCGAAAAAATCTGAGCCGGCTTTTCGTAGATTGATTTTGTAGTAGACCGGACAATAAAATTGAGTATCTTTTCATTTAAATAAGTATAGATTCCCTCTTGTGCCGTTTTTACATAAAATGAGGTCTCATCCTGATTTGAACCCATTAACACATCATATTTACCCGCGTTTTCCCTCCATTTTACGAGGCTGTCTTCTTCTTTACATAAAGGAGGGTAGCCATATTGGATACAAAACGGCATCGAAGTTTTTAAGCCATATTTTTTGAAAGAGGGTAAAAACTTCACATATCCTTCCACCATTTTTAAAGGATCAAGCTCGTTTTTGAGGCTTTCTGTTTTCAGGAAAAACTCGTAAGACATTTTCTGCCTTTTGTGCCTGAATCCCAATGGTGCACTGTGAATAATCGCCCGATGAAACAATCCTTCAACTCCTTCGGAAATCATGAGATGAGCAATGGCATCACCTCCTGAAGACTGCCCGAAAAGGGTAATATTACCAGGATTTCCTCCAAAAGACCGTATATTTCGCCTGATCCATTTCAAAGCTTCTATGATATCAAACAATCCCAGGTTTGCCGGCCTGTCATTGGTCCCACCCAAAAAACCGAACAATCCCAACCGATAAGAAACCGAAACGACTATGATATTCTGCTCCTTTACCCAAACCGATGGATCGGAAGTCGGAAGGTCGCCACATCCTATTTCATACGATCCTCCGTGAATCCAGACGATCACAGGCAGTTCTTCATTTTCATTAATATATTCAGGACGTGTTATCGTCAGAAACTGTGTCGATTCATCAGGCTCAAAATTTCCCAGCACTGTTTTTTGGATCAGCCTCTCCAGTAATGGACTTATATTTTGTGGACAAACAGGTATCTTATCTGCAATCCCTTCTGAATCAGCAGACTGAAGAGAGACAGGTTTTTTAAACCTCTCAGAACGTGCATACCGGATACTCCTGGCTCTTATAACACCATGTTCCTTCAATGCTGGAATTTTCCCGAAAGGCGTATTAAAAATATGTATTCCTGTATTCTGTTGTGCAGTCATACCTTATATCAAATTTATTCTTTAATAAATTTACTATTTTTCTATTTCAATACAACAGATTCAGGCTTATTATTATGTAAAGATGAGATTCCTAAAAGAAAATCCAGAAAACACTTGACTTTTACGACCAGTATATTATTATTTCTAAAATGGAAGGCACTAATTATGCCTATAAACACAATGATGAAAAGCGATGTGAAATACCCGTTTGTGGCTGATATAAAACCTTATCAGTATCCGAATCTCTTTAATGGAAAATCTCTAAATTGAACAGCCTTCTTAGTAGATGTACTTTATACAGCTACACCGGTTTCCAATGATGAGTCCCTTTCATATCTTCAAAAGCCCAGTCTGCCATTGCATCGATAACGGGTGCCAGTTTATTGCCTGCTTCACTTAATTCATAGGTCACATGGGGCGGAACAACAGGCCTTGCCGTTCTAATGATCAGTCCATCTGCCTCCAGCTGCTTTAAATGTTGAATCAACATTTTTTCAGTTACTTCCGGAATGGCTCTTTTTAGCTCACTATACCTCTTACTTCCTGTTGAAAGCTGGAATAAAATGATAGGTTTCCAAAAGCCGCCGATCCTTTCCATCACATACATAACAGGGCACTGGTCTAATATATTTCTTTTATTTTCCTGAATGGTAGAGCTCTCTTTAATTAATGTCATGATACATACTTTAGGGTAAGTACTTGTATAAAAGTAAGCACAAATATACCTTTGTTTACAGAAATAAAAAATATTTATATATGAAAATTGTCATCACAGGCTCATTAGGAAACGTAGCGAAACCATTAGCCCAACAATTAATTAAAGAAGGACATGAAGTTACTGTCATCAGCAGTAATCCATCTAAAAAAGTTGAAATAGAATCCTTAAGAGGAAAAGCTGCAATCGGCTCTATTACCGATCTGGATTTTTTAATGAGAACATTTAGAGGAGCAGATTCTGTTTTTGTCATGACACCTCCAAATATGGGCAACATAAACATTGTTGAAAATACAGTAAATGCAGGAAAAAATTATGCTGACGCCATTAAAAAAGCCCATGTTAAAAAAGTGGTTATGCTCAGCAGTGTAGGTGCAGAATCTCCTGTAGAGACCGGTCCGATCAAAGGTCTCCATCACATTGAAAAATTATATTCTGATTTAGAAAACGTATCAGTGACCTTTTTACGCGCCGGATATTTTTATATTAATTTTTTCAATGATATTCCGATGATTCAAAATGCCGGAATCATTGGCGGAAATTATCCGGAACATACAGGTATCCCACTGGTGCATCCGAATGATATTGCAAAAGCAGCAGCAGAAGAACTGTTAAAAATTTCTGAAGGTAAAAATATAAGGTATGCCGTAAGTGATATTCGTACCCCTTCTGAATTTGCTGCCATTCTGGGTGCAGCGATTGGTAAACCCGCCTTACCATGGATAGAATTTACAGATGAAGAATATATAAATGGTGCCCTCCAGGCAGGTCTTCCTCAGGAAATGGCTGAGCTGTATGCCGAAATGGGAAAAGGCATGAGAACAGGAATTGTACAGGCAGATTTTGTTGAGCATGGGTCACCGGTTATGACAGGCACTACATTAGAAGATTTTGCAACGGAATTTGCTTCCCGATTTAATTCTTAAATGAAAATTCATATTAGCTTTAAATATAGTTTCGGCGAGCCTTTGGCTCGCCGAAACTATATCATTTTAGCTTAAAGATGTAATTTTATTTTTGATCTTTTAATGTCTTTTTTAAAACTTTTAATTTCCCATCAATGGGCTGATCAATATTCAACCCTAAAATCTCAGCTACCAGAGGATAAACATTGACATTGCCAAATTCATCAATCACCAGATTATTTTTAAATTCTGGTCCCCAGGCGAAAAATGTGGCTTTCATTTCAGGAACAAGTTTGGGATCATACCCATGTTTTCCTATGGATGCTTTCTTTCCTTGTTCCAAAAATATTTTCGGGGCTTTCGGAACTAATAAAATCTGTCCGATCCTGCTGTATTGATCATCTCTTGTACTAAAATGAAGATAGCCGGGAAGCTTTCTATCCAGATAGACTTCGTAGTTTTCTGTTTTGCTGGTCTTTAATTCTTTAAAAACACGTTTAACCTCATCAGGGTTTTTAACGTACACCCTTAATAAAGTCTGTGAATTATAAAAATCAAATCTTTTTTTATCAAATAAAACAGCAGGAACTTCCAAGGGGTTTCCGCTGTCTATTTTTATCATGCCATGGTCTGAAACAAAAATAAAATTCACGTTTTTAAGTCCTGTATCATTTACTTTCCGAACCAGTTCCCCAATGGCCTGATCTACCAGATGAACGGCATTTTCAGTTTCTTTTGAATCCGGGCCGAAATGATGTCCGCTTCCATCAACTTCAGGAAAATATAAGGAAATAAAATGAGGTCTTTTATCAGCGGGTAATTTTAGCCAGTTCATTACTTTATCGATTTTCTCTGAAGGACTAAATTTTTCATGATAAGGATAATAATACGTCGGCCTTTTTCCACCTGCATCACTCGCAGAGCCTACCCACATTAAGGAAGCCGAAACCATTCCCTGCTTTTCAGCCAAGCCCCAAAGCGGAGTGCCGCCATACCAGCTTCCGTCTTCTGCATTTTTTCTGTCGCTCATGGCATAACTTTCTTTCTTCTTGTAATCATAGAAATAATTATCAATTAAACCATGGTGAGAAGGATAAAGGCCGGTGATTAATGTCCAGTGATTGGGGAACGTAATGCTGGGATAACTCGGAATCATGGCTTTTGCCTGAACGCCTTCATTTGCAAACTTCAGAAGATGCTCAGCATTATATTTTTTAGCATAATCATAGCGGAAACCATCTGTGGAAATCATGATTACGTAAGGTTTCGCCTGCGCTTCAATACTATTTATACGATCGGGAATGACTACCTGAGCAGTATCCGTATTCCCTTTTTGAGCAGAAACGGTTAATGAAAAGATGAACAGTAAAAATTGGAATCCCTGCTTCATTATGTAAAATTTATGCAAAGGTACCGGCCGAAATTGGGACAAAGAAATTTCATAGGTTAAAAAATCATTAAAACCATATGCTTTCTGTAATAAAAAAAGCCACTTTTCAGTGGCTCTTGCTTATTCTTTGATTAATTGCTCGAAAACTGTCGAACCATCTTTCAAAGTAATTTCGAAATAATAATTTCCGGATTTCAGGTCGGAAACATTGAGTTCTGTTCCTTCCATCTTCACGGTTTTGATTTTTCTTCCTGTCGATTCAAAAATATCAACCGATTTAATAGTATCGGCATTTTTGATGTTTACCGTTTCTTTTGCAGGATTAGGATACAGGACTACTTTTTTGCTTTGTGATGCCACTTCTCCGGTTGCTAAAACGGAAGTTCTTGACAATGTAGCATAATCTCTACTTGAGCTATGATATCCTAAATTGGTATTTCCTGCTCTTCTTGCATAAAAAATATTTATATTCGAATTCGAATTAGATATTGCAAAATCACCCGTTCCTCCTGCAAGGCTCCTTGTAGCAATAATTGTTCTTGTACTTCCTGAAACAGTATTAGAGGTTACTGTCCAATCTTGTGATGCATCCGCAATTGGTGCATTTCCTATTCCATCAAAAGTATAATCTCTACTTGCAGCAGAATTGTAAATAAATCCGTCCGCACCATCTGCCATTCCTGATGATCCAAAACCAATACCCAGCATTGAGTTGCTGTCTCCAGTTAAAGTCATGGTCACCGTAGTAGGATTAGTAACTATTTTTACGGTCATAGAAGCAGTGGGTAAATTCACTGTGCCTGTCGAAAAAAATTGTGCTCCGAGCGAAGTTGCCAGAACCATTGATGCTAATAGTAAAGCTTTTTTCATTTTTTTAATTTTTTAAAAGATTAATAATTTCTGTATTGTTTGTCTGTAAGGCATATTCAAAAGGGGTCATTCCCTGAGAATCTTTTACTGTTTTATCTGCTTTGTACTGAAGCAGCATTTCAGTCAATTCTTTATTTCCGGACTTTACGGCCCAGAACAGCGGTGTCGTTCCACTGGCATCTGCAACATTCGGATTTGCATTTTTCTTCAGAAGATATTCCACCAGTTCCTTATTATATCTGAAGGCAAGCCCTGACAAAGCAGTTCCTTCCTGGCTTTTATAATTTACGTCTTTTACGTTGTCGATCAGAAACTTAGCTACCTCAACATTTCCTCTGTAGCAAGCCAGGATAAGCGGTGAAAAACCGGCCTCATTGGTTTGGTTGATAATATCCGGATTCTGTTTCATCAGTTGCTTAACTTCTGAAACGGTTCCTGTACGGGCAATATCAAAAATTGATTTTGCTTTTTCCTGAGCATAAGTAAGTGTGAATCCAAGAAACACACTTACTATTATGATGAGATTTTTCATTGCTTAACTAAAACATAATTGTATTGAACATTTACACTTTCAGCCACTTTTTTCATTACCATTTTTGGAATGGTTACTTTATGATCAGCAGCCCTCACAACAAATCCTCCGCTGATGTAGATTTTTCCGTCTTTGGAAGAAACTGTTGCATTTGAGGTATATGCTTTTGCTACCCCATGAAAGTTGAGAGTACCCTGCACCGTATATTTCTGAGGCGATGCAGAAAGTTTTGACTTATCAAAATTTAAAATTTTACCAGTGAATGTGGTCTTCGGATATTTTGCCGTTTCTGCATAACTTTCATTGAAATGCTCCTCCATAAGCTTTGTCTTGAAATGAAAATTTTTAACAACAGAGACAGAGGCTATATCACCATTGTCAGCATTAAGAACAACAACATTGTTATCATCCTGTGCAAAGACATCTTCGAAAAGCGGTACAGATGCTTCAAATGTTACTTTTCCTGTTTTGGACATGTATTTCTGTGCAAAAATAAAATTGCCGGAAATCAACAAAACGATTAATACGATCAGCTTTTTCATATGAATGATTTTTAATTTTCAGTAAGCCCATCGGCTTTCCATTTTGTAATGATATTGATTTGTGCAGGTGAAAGGCTACCGCCCTGCGGCATTTTTCCGGGATCTCCGTTAGGTCTGTTGATCCTGTCGATAATATTATCGATGTTACTTTTAACCTGATTATAATTAGTCAGGGCCTGTGGTCCCGGAGAATGGCAAGCCACACAATTGGTCTCAATAATGGCTTTAACATCCTTATTATAGGTTATCTTTTCCGTAATAGGAGCAGTATCTGAGATTTCTTCATAAGTCCTGCTTTCACAAGCTGCCATTAATACTGCTGATGAAACGATATATATAAACTTTTTCATATTAAAAAACTCTATAAAGGTTAAACCCAAAGAAAATCTGTCCTTTTTCCCACTTACCGGTAGCATTCGTAAGATATCCGATATCTGAATTGATCTGGGAATTCGTAAATAATAGCTGGAATACGTGTCCGCCGGTTTCTATATCCATTCCTAATGACAAAGGATTTTTATAAAAACTGTGATTATCGAAATTCACAAAATATTCTGCATTAATAGATATTCTTTTTGAGATCTTATACCTTCCGCCAAGACCGGTCAGAAACTGGTTCTTGTCTTCTACTTTTGGATCATAGAGGTTTTTATGAACATAGGACGGCGTAAGCTGTAATGAAAAATCATCACTGAACCTTCTTGAAATTAAAGCCTGCGTCAGATAAGAAAGCCTGTCACCGAACTTAAGATGAGGATAATTGTCTTTGCGAAGGTCTGTATTTACTGCCATCACATTATACCCCACTACATCTACCGGGAAATTGTCGTTTTGTTTTAACAATCTGTATTTGGCTCCTCCTTCAAAAGTTTTTAAGTTCGTTTCTCTGGATAAATTAAGAGAGAGCCAGTCAGTAGCTCCATAAATTACCCCCAATTTAGTGGAAGCATCATCCAATCCGAAAAAATCTTTAAATCCTTTGCTTACATCGCCGAAACGGTGTGCCACAACAATATACCATTCATTTTTTGCAGAAAGTTTTGTAGATTGTCCGGTGACAATCTGCAATGCCTTAAAGGCAGGTTGGGAAGTCTCCGTATTTTTGGTCTGAATGGTGTCAATATCTTTTAATAGGTCTTCCTGTGAAAACATCAGGCCTGAAGCGAATACCGACAGGAATAAAAACATTTTTGTCATACGCATTACATTAGAATTTGTATGGCAAACTTATAGACTTATCGTTTTAAAATTGTGTGATAAAAGTCACCGAGGACTTTATTTTTATCAATGAAAGTAATAAAAATAAACAATACCACATTTTAGTATTGTTTAATGTTTTCATTTACAGGAACCTTTATACCTTCTTTAGTCTGAAAAATTTCTCCCTCGTTCTCGATTTTTTTAAGAACCCTGCTTACCACTTCTCTTGAAGTCCCTAGATTTCCGGCAATTTCTCTATGCGTAAGCTTAATGGGATTATTTCCCGTAAGTGAAATCTGCTGTTTTATATAGTTCAGAACCCTTTTGTCAAGCCTGTGGAAAACGGCATCATTGACCATACTCATCACATCTGAAAACCTTTTGTCATATTCGTGATAAAATACCCTGTTAATTTCAGGAAATCTGATCAGCCAATCATGAACCACGGAAATTGGAATCAGTATGACTTCGGAATCTTCTTCTGCCACCGCATAGACACGGCTTATACAATCTGTAAAGATCGATGAAAAAGTCATGAGACAGCTGTCGTTGGCTTTTATATAATAATAAATAAGCTCCCTTCCATCATTTAATGTAAAAACCCTGATCGAACCTTTTATCAAAAAAGGCACAAATTTGTTTTTTTGTCCGTCTCTTACAATTTCGGCCTTTGCTTTAATTTCAACAATTACAGCATGCTGATCAAATTCATTTAAAAAATCAACTCCCAGAAAACCGAATTTATTAAGAATAAACTCATTATTTACCATATCCTTTATATCATATTTAACAACAAAGATATAAAATTGTGAAGTCCGTATATTATTTTTTTATCTATTACCGATATTTGATCACGGATATTCATTTAAATCTATGTTCTATTATAAAGAACGCCTCAGTTTTCACTGAGGCGTTCTAATTTTATGTAAGATAAATCTTAAGCGTTTACGTTATTTCCTCCTAATACGAAAGGCTCAACTTCTTTGATTTCTCCGAATTGCTGCTCGTAATTAGTGATGTTTTGCTGAAGAGCGGTTAATACTCTTTTAGCGTGAAGCGGAGCAAGAATAACTCTTGAACGTACGTTTGCCTGCTGCACACCTGGCATTAACTGAATAAAATCTACTACAAACTCAGATGGAGAGTGGTTTACCAACGCAAGGTTACAGTAAACTCCTGATGCTACCATTTCGTTTAATTGAATGTTGATGTTGTTTGGATCGTTGTTTTGATTCTGGTTGTCCATTGTATAAATTATATTTTTTAAAAATGAAATTTGAGATTGTGAAAGTATAAAAATAATTCCGAACCTCAAATTTCAAATTATTAATTTTAGTTAAGATCTTCGAATTCTTTTTTAGAACCTACGATCACATTCTGGTATTCTTTAAGACCTGTACCTGCAGGGATTCTGTGCCCTACAATTACGTTTTCTTTAAGACCGTTCAGCTCATCAACTTTACCTGCCACTGCTGCTTCGTTAAGAACCTTGGTGGTTTCCTGGAACGATGCTGCAGACATGAATGATTTTGTTTGAAGAGCGGCTCTTGTAATCCCCTGAAGTACAGGTGTTGCAGTAGCCGGAAGAGCTTCTCTTACCTGAACCAAAGCCTGATCTTCACGCTTCAGTTTAGAATTTTCGTCTCTTAATTCTCTTGCTGTAATCATCTGACCCGGCTTGAAGATTTTAGAATCTCCGGCATCCATTACAACTTTAAGTCCGAATACCCTGTTGTTTTCTTCAAGGAAATCATATTTATGTTCAAGAGCTCCTTCAAGGAACTGAGTATCACCTCCGTCAACAATAGATACTTTGGTCATCATCTGTCTTACGATAATTTCAAAGTGCTTATCATCGATTTTTACCCCCTGAAGACGGTAAACTTCCTGAATTTCATTTACCAGATATTCCTGAACCGCCGTTGGACCTTTGATTCTTAAGATATCATCCGGTGTGATAGATCCGTCAGAAAGCGGTGAACCAGCTCTTACGAAGTCATTTTCCTGTACCAGGATCTGATTGGATAATTTAACTAAATAAATTTTTCTTTCACCAGTTTTCGCTTCTACAATCAATTCACGGTTACCTCTCTTGATTTTTCCGTAAGAAACCACCCCGTCGATTTCTGTAACCACTGCCGGGTTTGAAGGGTTTCTTGCTTCGAATAATTCGGTAACTCTCGGAAGACCTCCGGTGATATCCCCTGCTTTTGCAGATTTTCTCGGGATTTTAATTAAAACTTTACCGGCTTTAATTTTTTCACCATCGTTTACCATTAAGTGGGCTCCTACCGGTAAGTTGTATGCTCTTTGCTCAACTCCTTTAGAATCCACTACTTTCAGAGTAGGTACGGCTTTCTTATTTCTGGATTCAGAGATTACTTTCTCTTCAAATCCGGTCTGTTCGTCAATCTCAAGCTGGAATGAAATACCCTGGATGATATCCTCATATTCTACCTTACCGGCAGTTTCTGCAATGATAACCGCGTTGTACGGATCCCATCTACAGATCACATCTCCTTTGCTTACTTTATCTCCCGGTTTTACAGATAGTATGGAACCGTAAGGTACGTTAGCTACCATTAGTGGAGTTCTGGACTCATTATCAGCCACCAATCTGAATTCTGTTGAACGGGAAACCACAACTTCAGCCGTATTTCCGTTTTCGTCTTCAGAAGTAATGGTTCTTACTTCGTCCATTTCAACGATACCGTCTCTCCTTGCAACAATTGAAGGATTTTCTGAAACGTTACCCGCAGTACCCCCCTGGTGGAAAGTTCTCAATGTAAGCTGAGTTCCCGGTTCACCGATGGATTGTGCTGCAATAACACCTACCGCTTCACCCATATGGATTACTTTACCGGTGGCTAAGTTTCTACCGTAACATTTAGCACAGATTCCTTTCTTAGCTTCACAAGTCAATGGTGAACGAACTTCCACCGATTCTAATGCTGCTTCTTCAATTCTCTTAGCTAATGTTTCGTTAATTACCTGATCTGCTTCAGCAATTAACTCATCACTTTCAGGATCATAAATATTATGAAGAGATACTCTACCTAAGATTCTTTCAGAAATCTTTTCAACGATTTCGTCATTTTTCTTAAGTGCAGTAACTTCTGTTCCTCTTAATGTTCCACAGTCTGCTTCTGTAACAATAACATCCTGTGCCACATCTACCAATCTTCTCGTTAAGTAACCGGCATCGGCCGTTTTAAGAGCGGTATCCGCAAGACCTTTACGGGCACCGTGGGTAGAGATAAAGTATTCCAAGATGGAAAGACCTTCTTTAAAGTTCGCAAGGATCGGGTTTTCAATGATCTCCGCACCGGTAGAACCGGCTTTCTGCGGTTTTGCCATCAAACCTCTCATCCCTGATAACTGACGGATCTGTTCCTTAGAACCCCTTGCTCCTGAGTCAAGCATCATATATACAGAATTGAATCCACCCTGGTCAACTTTCATTCTGCTCATGATCATCTCAGTTAATCCTGCATTCGTGTTTGTCCAAACATCAATTACCTGGTTGTAACGTTCCGTATCTGTAATAAGACCCATGTTATAGTTGGCTCTGATTTCGTCTACTGTTTCAATCGAGGTAGCAATCATTTTCTTTTTCTCAACAGGAACCACAATGTCCCCTAATGAGAATGAAAGACCTCCTTTGAATGCGTTTGAATATCCTAAATCTTTCATGGCATCCAGGAACTTCACGGTGGTCGGGAAATCGGTGTCATCAAGAACTCTACCGATAATGTTTCTTAGCGATTTCTTAGTAAGCAGCTCATTGATATATCCTGACTGTTTAGGAACAATCTGGTTAAATAAGATTCTACCTACAGAAGTTTCTATCAATCTGGTTACGATCTCACCATCTTCTTTTACAGGAAGCCTGCATCTTACTTTAGCATTTAAAGATACTCTTCCTTCCGCATAAGCGATTTCGGCTTCTTCAGGAGAATAGAATACAAGGCCTTCACCCAATACTTTCATATCATCTGTAGAGCTCAATTCTTTGGTCATAAAATACAGACCCAAAACCATGTCCTGAGAAGGTACGGTAATCGGAGAACCGTTTGCCGGGTTCAGGATATTCTGAGAGCCTAGCATCAATAACTGAGCTTCCAGGATTGCTTCAGGGCCTAACGGTAAATGTACCGCCATCTGGTCACCATCGAAATCGGCGTTGAACGCTGTTGTTACCAATGGGTGTAACTGGATTGCCTTCCCTTCGATCATTTTAGGCTGGAATGCCTGGATTCCCAATCTGTGAAGCGTAGGTGCCCTGTTTAATAAAACCGGGTGACCTTTCATCACATTTTCAAGAATATCATATACTACCGGTTCTTTTCTGTCAATAATTCTTTTTGCAGATTTTACGGTTTTTACAATTCCTCTTTCAATCAGTTTTCTGATGATAAACGGTTTGTATAGTTCCGCAGCCATATCTTTAGGAATACCACATTCGTGAAGCTGTAAGTTCGGACCTACAACAATTACCGAACGCGCCGAGTAATCTACCCTTTTCCCTAATAAGTTCTGACGGAAACGACCCTGCTTTCCTTTCAATGAATCGGAAAGCGATTTCAACGGTCTGTTTGATTCAGATTTTACTGCAGAAGATTTTCTCGTATTATCAAATAATGAGTCTACAGATTCCTGAAGCATACGCTTCTCGTTTCTTAAGATTACTTCCGGAGCTTTGATCTCCAATAATCTCTTCAAACGGTTATTTCTGATGATTACTCTTCTGTAAAGGTCATTCAAATCGGAAGTAGCGAAACGTCCACCATCCAATGGAACCAATGGTCTTAGTTCCGGTGGGATAACTGGAAGTACACGCATAATCATCCACTCCGGTCTGTTGATCATTCTTGTATTGGCACCTCTTAATGCTTCTACAACATTTAATCTTTTCAGAGCTTCAGTTCTTCTTTGCTTTGAACCTTCGTTATGTGCTTTGTGTCTCAAGTCGAAAGACAAGGCATCAAGGTCAATTCTTTTTAACAATTCCTCAACCGCTTCAGCACCCATCTTAGCGATGAATTTGTTCGGATCGGAATCATCAAGATATTGGTTTTCAACAGGCAGAGTTTCCATGATATCAAGGTACTCTTCTTCTGTCAAGAATTCCATGTTATCGAAGTCAGAACCGTCTAATTTTTTAGCAATCCCCTGCTGAATCACTACGTATCTTTCGTAGTAGATGATCATATCTAATTTCTTAGAAGGAATTCCTAAAAGATAACCAATTTTGTTTGGTAAAGAACGGAAATACCATATGTGAGCAATAGGAACTACCAAATTGATATGCCCGATTCGCTCTCTTCTTACTTTCTTCTCTGTTACTTCTACTCCACAACGGTCACAAACGATCCCTTTGTAACGAATTCTCTTGTATTTACCACAAGCACATTCGTAATCTTTGATAGGACCGAAGATTTTTTCACAGAACAATCCGTCCCTTTCAGGCTTGTGTGTTCTGTAGTTAATGGTTTCCGGCTTTAAAACCTCTCCTCTTGAGTCCTGTAAAATGGACTCCGGAGAAGCTAAACCGATGGTTATTTTATTAAATCTACTTGATTTATTTTTATTTGACATAATTTAATTTTTGATTAAAAGATTGAAAGATTGAAAGATTAAAATTCTTTCGCCCTTATCATCTCAGAGTTAATTAATACTTTAATTTTTAAATAATTAAATCTTAAATTACTCTTCCAATCTTACGTCTAATCCAAGACCTTGCAGCTCGTGAAGCAATACGTTGAAAGATTCAGGGATACCAGGTTCCGGCATCGATTCACCTTTTGCTATCGCTTCATAAGTTTTCGCTCTACCAATCACGTCATCCGACTTCACGGTCAGGATTTCTCTCAGGATGTTGGATGCTCCGAATGCTTCAAGAGCCCAAACCTCCATCTCCCCGAATCTCTGTCCACCGAACTGAGCTTTACCTCCTAACGGCTGCTGGGTAATCAATGAGTAAGGTCCGATCGAACGGGCGTGCATCTTGTCATCAACCATGTGACCAAGTTTCAGCATGTAGATAATTCCTACGGTTGCTGCCTGCGTAAATCTTTCTCCGGTACCTCCGTCGTAAAGGTACGTGTGTCCGAATTTAGGAAGGCCTGCTTTCTCTGTATACTCAGTAATCTGATCAAGCGTTGCCCCGTCAAAGATCGGCGTAGCGAACTTCAATCCTAATTTTCTACCTGCCCATCCAAGAACAGTTTCATAAATCTGTCCGATGTTCATACGGGAAGGTACCCCAAGCGGATTCAATACGATATCTACCGGTGTCCCGTCTTCAAGGAAAGGCATATCTTCTTCACGAACGATTCTCGAAACGATACCCTTGTTTCCGTGACGACCTGCCATCTTATCCCCTACATTCAGTTTACGTTTCTTAGCGATGTATACTTTCGCCAGTTTCATAATTCCTGCAGGAAGCTCATCTCCGATAGAAATTGCGAATTTCTCACGGTTTTTAACTCCTTGGATATCGTTGAATTTAATTTTATAATTGTGAATCAACTGCTTGATTAATTCATTCTTATCATTATCAACCGTCCAGTCTGCACCGCTTACGTTAACGTAATCTTCAACGGATGTCAATAATTTGTGAGTGAATTTAATTCCTTTACCGATAATTTCTTCATCAAGGTCATTTTTCACCCCCTGAGAAGTTTTACCGCTAACCAGCGTGTTTAATTTCTCAATTAATGTATTTCTCAGCTCATCAAACTTTGCTTTGTACGTATTTTCAATCTCTTCAAGCTTAAGTTTTTCTTCGCTTCTTTTCTTTTTATCTTTGATGTTTCTGGAGAATAGCTTTTTGTTGATCACCACACCTCTTAATGAAGAATCCGCTTTCAGCGAAGCATCTTTTACGTCACCGGCTTTATCACCGAAGATCGCTCTCAAAAGTTTCTCTTCCGGAGTCGGATCAGATTCTCCTTTCGGTGTAATCTTACCGATCATGATATCACCAGGCTTCACTTCAGCACCGATTCTGATCATTCCGTTTTCATCAAGATCTTTAGTCGCTTCTTCAGAAACGTTAGGAATATCAGCTGTCAGTTCTTCCATCCCTAATTTGGTATCACGAACTTCAAGAGAATATTCATCTACGTGGATAGAAGTAAACCAGTCTTCACGAACCACTTTTTCATTGATTACGATTGCATCCTCGAAGTTGTATCCTTTCCAAGGCATGAACGCAACCACTAAGTTTCTACCAAGAGCCAATTCTCCTTTTTCAGTAGCATACCCGTCGCAAAGTACCTGTCCTTTTTCCACTACATCACCTACTCTCACGTTTGGTCTTAAGGTAATGGTTGTACTCTGGTTGGTTTTTCTGAACTTAGTTAAGTTATATGTTTTTGTAGCAGACTCGAATTGTACCAAATCTTCGTCTTCGCTTCTCTCATATTTAATAATGATCTTATCTGCATCTACATACTCTACAGTACCTGTACCTTCAGCATTGATCAAAATTCTTGAATCTCTCGCTACCTGCTGCTCAAGCCCTGTTCCGACAATCGGAGCCTGAGGCTTCAATAAAGGAACGGCCTGACGCATCATGTTGGATCCCATCAATGCACGGTTCGCATCATCATGTTCCAGGAATGGAATCAATGAAGCTGAAATACCGGAAATCTGGTTAGGTGCCACATCGATCAGGTTAACCTGCGACGGTTCCACAACAGGATAGTCACCATCAAGTCTTGCGATAATCCTGTCTGTTAAGAAATCACCGCTATCACTCAATTCAACGTTTGCCTGGGCAATTACTTTATCTTCTTCATCCTCTGCATTCAAGTAAATTGGATCAGCTGATAAATCAATCTTACCTTCTTCTACTTTTCTATAAGGAGTTTCAATGAAACCAAGTCTGTTGATTTTCGCATAAATCCCTAAAGATGAAATCAAACCGATGTTTGGTCCTTCCGGAGTTTCGATCGGACAAATTCTTCCGTAGTGCGTATGGTGAACGTCACGAACCTCGAACCCTGCTCTTTCTCTTGATAAACCACCAGGCCCTAGTGCAGAAAGTCTACGCTTGTGCGTGATTTCTGATAAAGGGTTGGTCTGGTCCATGAACTGAGAAAGCTGGTTGGTCCCAAAGAACGAGTTAATTACTGATGTTAACGTTTTCGCATTAACAAGATCAAGCGGAGTAAAGATTTCGTTATCTCTAACGTTCATTCTTTCCTTAATCGTTCTTGCAATTCTTGAAAGACCTACACCGAACTGTCCTGCTAATTGCTCACCAACCGTTTTAATTCTTCTGTTGGATAAGTGGTCGATATCATCAACTTCAGCTTTAGAGTTTACCAATTCGATCAAGTGTCTTACGATCGCAATGATATCTTCTTTGGTAAGAACTTCAGTTGTTGTCGGGATATTAAGACCTAATTTCTTGTTTAGCCTGTAACGTCCAACTTCACCAAGAGAATACCTCTGCTCGGAGAAGAATAGTTTTTCAATAATTCCTCTTGCCGTTTCCTCATCTGGCGGATCTGCATTTCTTAACTGACGGTAGATGTATTCTACCGCTTCTTTCTCAGAGTTGGTAGGGTCTTTCTGTAGTGTATTCTGGATGATAGAGAATTCGTTTGAATTTTCTTTGTGAATCAAGATTGACTTCACACCGGCATCCAAGATAAGATCTAAATGCTCTTTTTCAAGAATCGTCTCTCTGTCTAAGATGATTTCATTTCTTTCGATAGAAACAACCTCACCTGTATCTTCATCTACGAAATCTTCGAACCATGTGTTCAAAACTCTCGCAGCTAATGTTCTTCCTTCTACTTTTTTAAGCGCAGCTTTAGAAACTTTCACTTCTTCAGCAAGATCGAAGATCTGAAGGATATCCTTATCAGATTCGTAACCGATAGCTCTTAATAAAGTGGTTAACGGTAATTTTTTCTTACGGTCGATATATGCGTACATTACGCTGTTGATATCAGTTGTAAATTCCATCCAAGATCCTTTAAAAGGAATAATTCTTGAATAATATAATTTGGTTCCGTTTGCGTGGTACGTCTGTCCGAAGAACACACCAGGTGAACGGTGTAACTGGGTAACGATAACTCTCTCAGCACCGTTGATGATGAAAGATCCACTAGGCGTCATATAAGGAACCGGACCTAAATATACATCCTGAACCACAGTTTGGAAATCTTCGTGCTCAGGATCTGTACAATACAATTTAAGCCTTGCTTTAAGAGGAACTGAATAAGTCAATCCTCTTTCCACACACTCATCGATTGAATAACGCGGAGAATCTACCAGATAATCCAGGAACTCCAACACAAATTGGTTTCTGGAGTCTGTAATCGGGAAGTTTTCCTGAAAAGTCTTATAAAGACCTTCATCCGTTCTGTCTTCAGGAAGCGTATCCAGCTGGAAAAATTCTCTGAAAGACTCGATCTGGATATCCAGGAAGTCAGGAGTAATAATTTTTCCTTTTGCTGAAGAGAAGTTAATTCTCGGTGTTCCCTTAGTTGTTGCTGTTGTTTTACTCATAAAACTTTTAAGAAAGGGTTAAAAAATATTTTGTTTTACAAAAAAATATCAGGAAGAAGAAAGAGCATAATTGAAAGTAAAGATTTCATAATGTTTGGCGCTATTAGAAACATCCTTATTTCTCTTGATCCTCAGAGCCTTATTCCTAACTGCAACACTGGTATATCTTTTCACAGCGTAATGCAAAATATTTTTATTACTTTTGGGCAAGACTGCCACATTTATCCATAAACACGAAATCCCTTCCATTTCAATGAAAGAGTTGATGTTTAGTATGTTACAGATATATGTATAATTATTCGCGCCAAAAGAAAGGCAAAGATACAACAATTAATTTATAATTGCAAATAAATTGATTTATGATGAATGAGAAAATCTAAATTACAGATTTTTTTTACTTCTCTATTAAAAGAAAGAGAAAAGTCCATGTAGAAATTATTTAATATTAAAAGTCATTGAAAGATAACTTATTTTTTTACACAAAAAAGCCCGGGCAGTGCCCAGGCTTGTATGGTAAGGTAAAAAACCAGAATTATTTCAATTCTACTTCAGCACCAGCTTCTTCTAATTGCTTCTTAAGCGCTTCAGCTTCGTCTTTAGAGATCCCTTGCTTAATTGCAGCAGGAGCTCCGTCTACGATATCTTTAGCTTCTTTAAGACCAGCACCAGTTAAATCTTTTACCAATTTAACGATCGCTAATTTAGAAGCACCTGCAGACTTAAGAATAACGTCGAATTCTGTTTTTTCTTCAGCAGCTTCACCTGCACCTCCTGCAGCAACTACTACAGCAGCAGCAGCTGGCTCGATTCCGTACTCATCCTTAAGGATAGCAGCTAATTCATTTACGTCTTTTACGGTTAAGTTTACTAGCGTTTCAGCTAAATTTTTTAAATCTGACATTGTTGTAATGTTTTTGTTGATTATTTATTTAATTTTTTGAGTGTAATTATTCAGCAGCCGGCGTTTCGTCAGTGCTTTCTGCAGCAGGAGCTTCCGGAGCTTCTTCAGCTGCTTTTTCTTCAACAGCAGGAGCCGCTTCTTCAGCGTTTGCCTCTACTGATTCAGATTTGTTTTGAAGAGCAGAAACCACTCTCTGGATAGGAGACTGAAGCAATCCGATGATTTCACCGATCATTTCTTCTCTTGACTTAATGCTTACTAAAGCATCAAGATTGTTGTCACCTACATAGAATGTTTCCTGTACAAAAGCAGATTTCAAGGCCGGCTTTTCTTCTTTCTTTCTGAAGTCTTTTATTAATTTTGCAGGAGCGTTAGCTGTTTCAGCAATCATTAATGCAGAGTTCCCTTTGAACGTTTCGAACATTTCAGAGAAGTTTACTCCGTCAATCTGCTCCATTGCCTTTTGTAAAAGTGTATTTTTCACCACTTTCACTTTGATATTCTGCTTGAAAGCCTGTCTTCTGAATTCAGAAGATTTAGCAGCATTCAAACCGTCTAGATCTGCTACATAAACTACTTTAGCATCCTGAAGCAAATCTTTGATCTCTTGTATTGCTACAACTTTTTGGTCTTTTGTCATTGTCTTAAGGAATTTATATTAGTTAACAGATTTAGTATCGATTGCAATACCAGGACTCATTGTAGAAGACAAATAAATAGACTTTACATAAGTACCTTTAGCAGCCGTTGGCTTCATTTTGATCAAAGTAGAGATCAGTTCCTGAGCATTTTCCTTGATTTTGGCAGCATCGAAAGATACTTTACCAATACCAGCGTGGATAATACCGTATTTGTCTACTTTAAAATCAATTTTACCAGCTTTTACTTCAGCTACCGCTTTACCGATTTCCATCGTTACAGTACCTGATTTAGGGTTTGGCATCAAACCTCTTGGTCCTAATACTCTACCCAATGGTCCTAATTTACCCATAACAGCCGGCATGGTAACGATAACGTCAACATCTGTCCAGCCTTCTTTTATTTTTTGTAAATATTCGTCAAGACCTACATAGTCAGCACCAGCTTCTTTAGCTTCTGCTTCTTTGTCCGGTGTTACCAAAGCCAAAACTTTGATATCTTTACCTGTACCGTGAGGAAGAGATACAACACCTCTTACCATTTGGTTGGCTTTTCTTGGATCTACTCCTAATCGTACAGCGATATCTACAGAAGCATCAAACTTAGCTGTGTTCACTTCTTTTACAAGAGCTGAACCTTCTTCCAGGTTATAAATTCTTCCTTTTTCTACTTTGCTTAAAGCTTCCTTTTGCTTTTTAGTCAATTTTGCCATTTCTAATAGTTTTAAGCGTTAAAAGTTGGTTTAGTTCCTGTTACTCTTAATCCCATAGATCTTGCAGTACCTGCAACCATAGAAACAGCAGAATCCATTGTAAAGCAGTTAAGGTCAGTCATCTTGTCTTCAGCGATTTTTTTCACCTGATCCCAAGACACAGCACCTACTTTGTTTCTGTTTGGTTCTCCGGAACCTCCTTTGATCTTAGCTGCATCCATTAACTGGATCGCTGCAGGTGGAGTTTTAATTACGAATTCAAAAGATTTGTCTTCGTATACTGTAATTACTACAGGTAAAACTTGCCCTGGCTTATCTTGGGTTCTTCCGTTAAATTGCTTACAAAACTCCATGATGTTCACACCTGCAGAACCTAATGCCGGACCTACTGGTGGAGAAGGGTTGGCAGCGCCACCTTTCACCTGAAGTTTTACCATTTTAAAGACTTTTTTAGCCATTTTTTATTTTTTAAATTTGAATAATTAATGAGTTTGGAAGCATTTATTATTCAGCAGGTTATCCATTCTCACATTAGATAAACCTACTTTTCGGATTGCAAAAGTATAAAATATTTTTGAAATAGCAAAGATTTATTAATTAAATACTTGCGTAAAAATCAAATCTTCAATTTATTATTCAGAAATTACGCTACAAAGAAAATTTCAATCTTTAAATCATCATTATATGTCCATGTAGGAAAAGACTTAATTTACTGTTATTTCAATAAATGCTTTCCAAAATAAAAAGCCACCCAGCATCTGGATGGCTTTTAAATTTATCTGAGAAGTATACTATACTTTTTCTACCTGCATGTAGCTTAGCTCCATTGGAGTTTTTCTTCCGAAGATCAAAACAGAAACTTCAATTTTCTTTTTATCTTCAAGAATTTTTTCAACAGTTCCGTTAAATCCGTTGAACGGTCCGTCAATCACTTTAACGTTCTCGCCCACGATATAAGGGATTTCAATATCACTGGCAAATTCTGAAAGCTCATCCATTCTTCCCAACATTCTGTTCACTTCAGATTTTCTCATTGGAACAGGATCTCCTCCTTTCGTTAAACTTAAAAAGGAAATAACGCCGGGGATATTTTTGATAGCATGAGGAATTTCTCCCATCAAATCAGCTTCTATCATTAAGTATCCAGGATAGTAAGGTCTTTCTTTAGGAACTTTTTTACCGTTTCTGATCTGAATTACCTTTTCCATAGGAATAACCACCTGAGTTACATACTGCTCAAACCCTAAACGTTTGATTTCTGTCTCAATATAGTTTTTCACTTTATTTTCCTGTCCGCTGATTGCTTTCAGCACATACCATTTCAATTCGCTCATTGTGGAAAATACTTTATTGTTAATTGAACAAGTTGATAAGCATTCCTATGATGTTGCTGATTGCTTTGGAAAACAATTCGTCAACGCCAAAGGTAAACAATGCTAAAATTACTGTAGCAATCGTAACTACAATCGTAGAAGACTGCAGATCAGACCATTTCGGCCATTCAACTTTATGTCTGAATTCGTTATAAGAACCTTTTAAAAAATCGATTAATGAACTCATAATTATTATTTGCACGGGCACAAGGATTCGAACCCTGATCAACGGTTTTGGAGACCGGTATCCTACCATTGGACGATGCCCGTAGTTAAAAAAGCTTCCGTAAAGAATTTCCTTACGGAAGCTTTAATATGTTTTAAAGTCGATGATTAGTCGATGATTTCAGTTACCTGACCTGAACCAACTGTTCTACCTCCTTCTCTGATCGCAAATCTAAGACCTACGTTAAGAGCGATTGGCTGTAACAATTCTACAGAGATTTCTAAGTTATCACCAGGCATTACCATTTCTACACCCTCTGGTAAGAAAATTTCACCTGTAACGTCAGTAGTTCTTACATAGAACTGAGGACGGTATTTGTTGTGGAATGGAGTGTGACGTCCACCTTCTTCTTTAGAAAGGATATAAACAGATGCTTTGAATTTTTTGTGCGGCTTCACAGAATCTTTCTTAGCGATTACCATACCTCTCTTGATGTCAGTTTTTTCAATACCTCTCAACAATAGACCTACGTTATCACCAGCTTCACCTCTGTCTAGGATTTTTCTGAACATCTCAACTCCTGTAATAGTAGAAGTTAATTTTTCATCACCCATACCAACGATATCAACAGGATCTCCTGTATTAATGATACCAGCTTCGATTCTACCAGTTGCTACAGTACCTCTACCTGTAATAGAGAATACGTCTTCGATTGGCATCAAGAATGGCTTATCAGTGTCTCTTACCGGCTCTTCGATCCAAGTATCAACAGCATCCATTAATTCTTCAACACTCTTAAACCACTGATCATCAGTATTTACCGGAGAAGCAGTAGCAGCAGTAAGAGCACCAAGTGCAGAACCTTGAATTACCGGAGAGTTATCACCGTCGAAATCATAAGTAGACAATAAGTCTCTCAATTCCATTTCAACAAGCTCTAACAATTCAGCATCGTCAACCATGTCAACTTTGTTCATGAAAACAACGATTCTAGGTACGTTTACCTGACGGCAAAGTAGAATGTGCTCTCTAGTTTGAGGCATAGGACCGTCAGTCGCAGCACACACAACGATAGCACCGTCCATCTGAGCAGCACCAGTTACCATGTTCTTAACATAATCCGCGTGACCTGGGCAGTCAACGTGAGCATAGTGTCTTTTTTCAGTTTCGTACTCGATGTGAGCAGTATTGATAGTAATCCCTCTTTCTTTTTCTTCTGGAGCAGAGTCAATCGCAGAGAAATCTTTTTTCTCAGCAAGACCTTTGCTAGCTAATACAGCAGAAATAGCAGCTGTAAGCGTAGTTTTACCATGGTCAACGTGACCAATAGTACCAATGTTCAAGTGTGGTTTGTTACGATTAAACGTTTCCTTTGCCATGATGTAAATTATTTATTTTATTTAATTTTCAAATTTTCGGTGTGCAAATATAATGATTTTTTAAATACCATAACCTTTTTCCTAAAAAAAGTTTGAATATTCAAAATCAATATTGGCACAGACTTTATATCTCATGTATTGAGATTGCAAATTTACACAAATTTCTCGATTGAAAAAATCCTTAACATTCCTTTTCATTAAATTTTGGGCTATCTTATTAATTATAAATCATATAGAATCAAGCAATGATTAAATCCGGTATAAATTCTTAGATAGAATCCAGACCTTACGCTTTTAGATGTTAGATATAAAAAGCCCGGAACTACTTAGATCTAGGCTTTAATGCTCAATTTTATATCTAATGTATTTTTAAAACACATCAATCAGATCTGCTGGGACTTTTTTGTCCTGTTGAAAATCCAGAAGATAATCGGGAAAATTAATAACGTTAGTACCGTAGCGGAAATTAAGCCTCCGATAATCACAATGGCCAGCGGTTTTTGTGATTCAGATCCGATGCCTGTTGATAATGCAGCCGGCATGAGTCCGATAGAAGCCATTAAAGCAGTCATAATAACAGGCCGTGTTCTGGATTTCACTCCCTGGAAAATAGCTTCATCCAATCCCAATCCATTCCTGACATTCTGATGGAATTCCGTAATAAGAATAACACCATTCTGAATACAGATTCCCAATAGTGCAATCATCCCTACTCCTGCGGAAATTCCGAAATTAATTCCTGTAATATGCAATGCAATGATTCCACCGATAAGGGCAAACGGAACATTAGCCAATACCAGAAGTGAATCTTTCATATTTCCGAAAAGAATAAACAGCAAAAAGAAAATACCTAAAATACTTATAGGAACTACCTGTGTCAATCTTTTTGAAGCCCGCTGCTGATTTTCAAACTGGCCGGTCCAGCCTATGGAATATCCGTCAGGAATATCAATTTTTGCCACTGCTTGCTGGGCATCTGCAATCGTTCCGCCCAAGTCCCGGTCGCGAATGGAGAATTTCACTCCGATATATCTTTTAATATCATCCCGGTAAATAAATGCCGCCCCATTATCTTTTTCAATTGTACTGATTTCTTTCAGCGGAATTTTTGTACCGTCCTGCGTGGGAACCATCAGGGCGGCAATATCATTTTCGTCTTTTCTGTAATCCTGTGCATACCGGAGACGAATCGGGAATTTTCTTTCTCCGTCAAACATTTCGGAAGCAGTTTTCCCTCCAAAGGCCATTTCCAGGACAGACTGCGCATCATCCGGCATAACACCATATGCAGCCATTTTATCACGGTCGAGCACTACACTTACTTCCGGCTGCCCTACATTTTTAATAATTCCGGCATCTTTTACGCCTTTAATATCTTTCACCTGTTTTAATACTTCTTCAGCCAGCCTGTCCAGTGTCTGAAGATTGTCACCGTATATTTTTATCCCGTTTTCCGCTTTGAATCCGGCCACGGCTTCAGCAACATTATCAGAAATCGGCTGGGAATAATTAAATGTAATCCCCTGATAGGTTCTCAGTTTTCTATCAATTTCTTCTATCAATTCCTCGTAGGTGATCTTTCGTTTCCAGTCTTCTTTCGCTTTAAGATTCACTGCGAACTGCACAAATCCGAAACCGTTCGGGTCGGTGCCATCGTTACTTCTTCCCGTCTGAGCCAAAACATCCGTGACCTCCGGAAAACTCATAATGTCTTTCTTTAAAAGATCTGCTGTTTTTAAAGATTCTTTTAATGAGGAACTCATCGGCATCTCTGCCGTGATCCAGAGTGAACCTTCATTGAGCTGTGGCAGGAATTCCGTGCCTAAAAATTTCCCTGAAAACAAAGTAACAGCCATCAATGAAACGGCTACCATCAAACTTACCCTTTTATGCTTAAAAGTATAATTAAAGCCTTTTAAGACGATTCTGTCCCAAAAATTAACGAAAGGGTTATTTTTTTCCCTGACATTTTTATTTAATAAAATATGCGAAAGAACAGGAACCAGGGTGAGTGTAAAAATCAAAGCACCCATTAATGCAAAACCTAAGGTAAAAGCAAGGGGTGAAAACATTTTACCTTCTACTTTCTGAAATGAGAAGATAGGAATTAAAGAAGTGATGATAATTAACTTTGAAAAGAAAATCGCTTTCCCCAATCCTGTACCGGTTTGCTTGATCCAGCCGGCCTTTGCCATTTTATTAAACTTTTCATGTCCGTATTTAAGGGCTTTGTGATCGAGCATAACAAAGAGTCCTTCTACCATAACGACCGCCCCATCGATAATGATTCCGAAATCAACAGCCCCGAGTGACAGCAAATTGGCACTCATTCCCGCCAGCTTTAAACATAGAAAAGCAAACAATAAAGATAAAGGGATGATAATGGAAACAATGAGCGTAGTTCTCCAGTCAGCCATAAAGATCAGAACAATTACCGTTACCAAGATGATTCCTTCCAGCAAGTTGTGCATGACAGTTTCTGTGGTAAAGTCCATCAGATTATCACGGTCGTAGAAAGTCACCATTTTTACATCTTTCGGAAGGATCTTTTCATTAAGTTCTTTGATTTTAGCTTTTACGCCTACCAATACTTCACGTGGGTTCTCCCCTTTCCTCATCACCACAATTCCTTCTACCGTATCTTCCTGATTGTTTAATCCTGCCTGTCCTACTCTCGGCATCGAACTTTCGTGTACGTCCGCCACATTTTTAACCAAAACAGGGTTTCCGCTTTCATTCTGTATGGTAATATTCCCGATATCGGCAACCGATTTCACCAAACCTATTCCTCTTACCACATAAGCCTGTCCGTTTTTTTCGATCACATCACCGCCAACATTCAGGTTGCTTTTTGTAACCGCATCATACACCTGGAGCGGCGTTAAATTATACTTATCCAAAGCCCTGGGATCAATGCTTAATTCAAAAACTTTGTCCTGTCCTCCAAAAACATTGATATCCGCAACACCAGGAACCCCTCTCAGTGCACGGTCAATGACCCAGTTCTGTACAGTCAGCAATTCGCGGGAATCTTTTGTTTTGCTTTGTAATGTATAGCGGAAGATTTCTCCCGTCGGTCCGTAGGGTGGCTGTACTTCGGGATCTACCTTATCAGGAAGGCTAACAGTTCTTAATTGGTTATTAACCTGATTTCTGGCAAAAGTATCATCCACGCCGTCGTCAAAAAGAATTTTCACAATGGAAAGCCCGAACATTGTCGTACTTCTCACACTGGTTTTCTTCTGAACCGGACTCATGGCCAGCTCAACAGGTGTGGTTACAAAGCGTTCTACTTCTTCTGCGCTCCGCCCGTTCCATTGGGTAATAATAACAATCTGGGTATTGGTAACATCAGGGAATGCTTCAATGGGCATATTCCTGAAGCTGATAAATCCTGCAACTGCCAGAATAGCAACCCAGATAAAAGTAAATGCTTTATTCTTTAATGAAAAAGCAATAATATTTTTAATGAATTTATTCATGATTAATTTTTTGGTGACCTAAAAAAGTCATTGAAAGAAAGTTTATTTTCTCTTGAGAACTCAGAAGTAAAATTGTTAAGAAATCCGCAGGCAACGAGACAGGATAAAATACTTAAAGATACTTTGGCACTTTTCTTACTTATCTATTAAAAATAACTCATGATTTAATTATTCAAAGATCGGTAAATCAGCAGCTGATTATTCGTGATCACCTGCTCGCCTTCGGATAAGCCTTCGGAAACATACGTAATATCTCCAACCTGTTTAAGTACTTTTATCTCTTTAATTTTAATATCAGTTCTGGATTTATACGCAACGACAAAACTTCTGTTATCATCAAAAATCATGGCTTTAGAAGGAACTGTCAGTGCCGATGCATTTTCTGAGCTTGTCACTTTAATAGTGGCCTTACTTTCGGGGATCAGCAGTCCGTCCTGATTATCCAGCACCACCCTCGCCTGCATAGCATTGGTTTCAGGATCGATAATTTTAAAAATCTTATCAATTTTACCGTTGAAAACCTTATTGGGATAAGACAGTGTAGAAACCTGAGCCTTCATTCCCAAACTGATTTTATCAATATCAGATTCATTCACGTTCATGATGGCCCAGACATTAGTTGTATTTGCAACATCGAAAATATTTTCACTCCTGTCATTCCTCAGCTGCATATCCTTATTAATATTTTTCTGAACGATGTATCCACTGATCGGTGCCACAACACTGTAAATATTCCCTTTCTTCACATTATAAACCGTGCTTACCGCACCTGCGCGCTGCATCTGGTCCCGGGCCTTCTGAAGCTGGCTTTTGGCTTCAAGCACATCCCTTTCGGTATTCAGCTTTCCTTCATACATTTCTTTCGCAACACGAAGATTGTTCTGCGCAACCACCAGGTCTGTTTTTGCATCGCTCACGTCTTTCTGAACGTCGGCCAGCTCCGCACTTCTTATCGTTGCCAATACCTGCCCCTTCCTGACATAGTCTCCTAGTTCAACATTCACACTCAGAACATTTCCGCCAACCAAAGGATATACATCAATATAACTGTTTTTATCAGCGGAAATTTTTCCGTAAAAGCTGTAATCGTCTTCTATATTTTTTTTCTCAACTTTTGTCAGTTCAATAGATTTCAGCATCGTATTGCTCAGCTCGAAACCCTTTTTTGCCTGTGGCTGCACTTCCTCCTTCTTAGAGCAGGATAAAACCGACAAAGCAATAAGTATAGAAATGATATATTTTTTCATAATTAATAGAAGATTTTTGTTTGTACCAGTTGATTTAGTTGTTCTGCTGCCTGGATGACGCCGTTCTTCATGTCATAGATCTGAAGAGATGCTTCCCTGTAACTGTCCATAAAATCAGCAAATTCTATAAGACTGATATTTCCTTTCCTGAAATTATTTAACATGCCGTTGTATACCAGTTCCCTGTTATTGAGATCTTCAGATTTGATTTCAGATAACTGTCCATATTGTATTTTCCAGGTTCTGTAGGCAGCCTGCACCTGTGTTTCAAGATTGAGTTTCTGGAAATCCACATTTTTCTGGTTCTGCTGAATGGCAAAACTGGCTTTCTCAACATTTCCTTTATTGGATTTCCACAAAGGCAACGGAATTCCTACCAGCAGATTGACTTCATTTTTAAACGTCCCTCCGTTCTGGTCCCAGCCGGCTCCGAGATTCAGGTCCGGGACATTCAATGACTTCTGCCATTGGGCATACAGTCTGCTGTTGTCGATTAATTTTATGGTATACCGGTAATCGGCATTGTTCTCCAAAGCTTTTTTCTGCAGTTCTGCTTCATCCCCGAAAGGCTGGGCAGCCAGCATATCCTTTACGTCAGATTCCGAAAGCTGCGGCTCGATATCGTCTGCAACACCGGTGAGAACCTTAAGATCCTGTTCGTAATCAAAAATATTTTTATTGATGCCCGCCTTATCATTGTTCAGCTGGATAACAATATTCTGTAACCGGACTTCATCTTTCAGGGATACATTCCCCTTGGCCGACTGTACTTTGTAAGCCGCCAGCAGATCATTCATATAGCCTAGCTGCCGGTTGGTGTTTTCAAGCTTAAGTCTTTCGTAATACAGGTTGTAATACGTGGTATGAAGCTGTGCTTTCAGGTCTACCAGAAGCTGGGAAAACTGAAGCTGGGCCAGCTCTTTATTGGATTTTGCAAAGGCAATCTCATTCTTCTTTTTGCCGCCCATGTAGATCAACTGGGTAACCTGTGCCCCTTTCGCATGGCCGACATCAAAAACTTTACGGTCCTGAGGATTATAAACATTAATTTGCCCACTCAATTGCGGAAGATCCCAGATTTTAGCCTGCAGGATATCGGCATCTGCCATGTTAATGCTGTACTGTTCGGCGAGAAGTTGTAGATTATTCTTCTGGAAAGCATCTTCGCATTCCAAAAGCGACAGTCTCTGTTGCGCGGTCATTAAAGAAGAAATGATAATAAAAAGCCCGGCAATTTTGTTCATTTTTTTGATTTGATACAAAAATGCCCTTACGATATTAAAATACTCTTAAAGAATCCTTAAAAAAAAATTAAATTTGGTTTTTAAAATCGCACCAAGTAGGCTTTAAATACCTGATATAAAGAGTTTTATTAATTTTAACTTATAACTTTATCATGTTTTAATTAATAACCTTTTATCTAAGAAAGAATGGAACAGAACGCATATTTTGTTGTTCTTGTATTCTGGTTACTTATTAAAAACCACACTAAATTTATTTAACATGTTTCCCGGGGAAGTGTAGATAATTCCGGCTCCATGATATTCTAGGATTCTCTTAACAATTCGCAGGCCTAGACCGGAACCGGAAATGTTTTGAGAGTTTATTCCTCTTTTAAAGGCTTCAAACAATTTAGGCTGCTCTTCTGGTGAAATTGTTTCTCCATGAGAGATCACATCTACGATAAGATGTTCATCTGTTTCCGTAATGAGGACATCCACTTCCATATTGTCAGAGTATACAGCTGCATTTTTAAACAGGTTGATGAAGACAATATCCAGTAAAGACTGAATCCCTTTAATAGTCAGCAATGCATCTTCGGAAGTGTTTTCGGAAATTAGAAAATCCATTTTAAGATGGGGATAACTTTTTTCAATTGCTTCAAAAGATTCAAAAATAACTTCATCGATCCTTACTTCTTCATAAATGCTTCTGATATTTTCCTTGTCGAATTTCGTTAAGAGCAATAATGAGTTGGTAAGATCAGACAGCTGGTAGACATCTCTCTGAATCTGCTGCAAAGAAGATAACGTTTCCGGAGTATGCTGCCCGAATTTAATCAGGTTTTCCAGCTGAAAAGCCATTCGTGTAATCGGTGTCCTGATCTCATGGGAAGCACTGGCTGTAAAATCTTTCTGTGACTGGAATACATCATCCAATCTTGTAATCATCGTATTAAAAGACCTGGCGAGAACATTAATCTCGTCATTTGAATTCCTCACCGGAATCTGTGTCGTGAGTTTATGTGCGGTGACTTCTGAAATTTCCTGATTCAGGTCTTCCAGAGGACGCAGGAATTGCCCAATGAAATAATAACTGAAGAAGCCGATCAGAAAAGTACTCATCACACAGGCTGTAATCAACAGGTATTTCAGGTATTCCAGTTTAGAGGTTCCGTTGGTATCAAACGCACTGGTAAGAATATAATAATTTTCCCCATTGATCGTCCGGAGCGCAGCATAAATTTCAGGAACGCTTTTTTCAGAATAAATAACTTTTTTACTGTCAAGTTCCTTAAGCAAGGCATTGTCCCAGGTAACATTCCGGTCTTTGATCGTACTGTAGATAAGTTCTTTCTTTGCGTTGAAAATAAGGATGGTCTCGTTAAGAAGAATATTATCCGAATTCTCATTAAAAAATACTGGAGCCTCTTCTTCGAAATCTTTTGATTTGGCAATAAAGTGCGATGTAAATTCCAGCCTCTGCCTGAAACGCTCTTTGAATTCATCTCTCCTGAAATCATTAAAGGAGATATAAATAACGGCCATCACAATGCCGAAAAGCAGTGAAAAGGCAATGCTGAGATTGAGTGCAATCTTCCTTTTTAAAGACATCTTCTATAACGGACTTAAATAATACCCGAACCCGGAACGTGTATGAATCAGCTTCATCTTGAAATCTTTATCAACTTTCTTCCTTAAAAAGTTGATGTATACTTCTACCGTATTGGTATTGGTATTAAAATTATGTTCCCATACATGTTCGGTAATCTGCTGCTTGGAAACGGTTCTTCCCTGTGCTTCTGCCAGATAAACCAGCAGCTGAAATTCTTTTAAGGTCAGAGCGATTTCGTTTCCGCCGCGGTATACTTTCTGTTCGGTTTTGTTGATGATCAGGTCATCGACCCTGATGATTTCCTGGTCATTGTTTTCCGAAGGAGCTTTTCTCCGCAACAGGGAATTCATGCGCAACAGCAGCTCTTCAAACTGAAAAGGCTTTACGAGATAATCGTCTGCCAGCCTCGTAAAGGCATCTTTTTTATCGGAAAGATCTCCATAGGCCGAAATAATGATAATCGGGGTGGTTTTATCGAAAGAACGGACGATCTGGCAGACGTCAAGACCGTTGATTTTGGGAACATTGATGTCCAGAAGGTAAAAATCGTACGTATTGTTTTTAATCTGCCGGAGGAATGTTTCCCCGTCATAAATTTTATCACACGTAAAATGATTGGATTCTAAAAACTTGCAAAGTTCCGCTGACAGGATAAGGTCGTCTTCCAACAAAAGAATATTCATCACTATTTATTTTATACGAATGTAAAGAAAATTTTATGATTTAAGAGAATGTATAAAGAAGCGGTAAATAGTTTTAATTAATTTTTAAGAACCGCCCATCCATGATAAGGATCTGTAATAGGGCGATGCATTAGAGGTCTGTTGATAAAAACAGGATTCCTGATCCATCAAAAGCTGGTATAATTTAAGTGTCAGGCAAAAAAAATCCCGAAGAATTTCGGGATAATAACGAGAGCCAACTACGGGACTTGAACCCGTGACCTCTTCCTTACCAAGGAAGCACTCTACCGCTGAGCTAAGTCGGCATGAAGCAAAAAAATCACACCGTGCAGTATGATTTTTTTTTGAGCGGAAGACGGGGGTCGAACCCGCGACATTCAGCTTGGAAGGCTGACGCTCTACCAACTGAGCTACTTCCGCAATTTTGTTTCCAAAATTATTGGTAACGCTGTGCAAACTTAGGAAAAATCCTTTAGCTGTGCAACTTTTTATTTAATATAAAACGTGGGGAGAGCAGGATTCGAACCTACGAAGCCGAAGCAACTGAGTTACAGTCAGTCCCATTTAGCCACTCTGGAATCTCCCCAGATATTTTATATTAAATTGAGCCTTCAGAGGGATTCGAACCCACGACCCCGAGATTACAAATCACGTGCTCTGGCCAACTGAGCTATGAAGGCAATTTAATGCGATGGACTGAACGCTGTGAGAAACTCTACTCTACACCGTTTCAGTAGTAAAAAAAATCACCCTTTTTAAAGTGTGATATTCTGAGCGGAAGACGGGGGTCGAACCCGCGACATTCAGCTTGGAAGGCTGACGCTCTACCAACTGAGCTACTTCCGCAATTTTGTTTCCAAAATTATTGGTAACGCTGTGCAAACTTAGGAAAAATCCTTTAGCTGTGCAACTTTTTATTTAATATAAAACGTGGGGAGAGCAGGATTCGAACCTACGAAGCCGAAGCAACTGAGTTACAGTCAGTCCCATTTAGCCACTCTGGAATCTCCCCAGATATTTTACATTAAATTGAGCCTCCAGAGGGATTCGAACCCACGACCCCGAGATTACAAATCACGTGCTCTGGCCAACTGAGCTATGGAGGCAAATAAAAAAAGAATTCAAAAGATCGCAGTTCCTTTTTGCGAGTGCAAATATAGAACGGATTTTTTGAATTCTCAAATTTTTTATTAACTTTTTTAGCTTTTTTTACTAAGCCAATTCTTTTTTCTTGATTAATAGCTTTTTAGCCGTATCAACACAAAGATCCAAACTTTCTTCAAAGGTTGCACAGGTCTTTTTTACAACAATATCATCACCCGGAACAACCAGAATAATTTCGGTGGTTTTGTTGTTCCTGTCTGCATTGTTCTCTACTTTTAAAAACACTTTACAGTCCTGGATCTTGTCATAAAACGTTCCCAGCTTGCTTACTTTTTTTTCAATGTGTGATTCTAGTGGTTCGTGTGGAGTTAAACCAATTGATTGTACTGTGATCTTCATAACTCTTCATTTTTTGAAGCTCTTGGATGAGCCTGATTAAATACTTTTTTCAATTGTTCGATATTTGCATTCGTATACACCTGGGTACTCGCCAAGCTGGAATGCCCTAATATTTTCTTTACTTTCGAGATCTCTGCCCCGTTATCCAGAACATGAGTAGCAAAACTGTGCCGAAGAATGTGTGGGCTTCTTTTCTCCTTCGTTGTTACCATACTAAGGTACTTATTAACGACAAGATAAACAAATTTTTCCGTCAGTTTTTTACCTTTCTTATTGACAAAGAAATAAGATCTGTACTCTGCCGCCGGCTGCCTGATATCCATATAACTTCTTAACAGATCAGCCAGTTCTGAAGCAATAGGAATAATTCTCTGCTTATTTCCCTTTCCTGTTATTTTCAGCTCATTTCCGCTTAGGTTAACACTTTCAAACATTATACCACAAAGCTCAGCTTTACGGATTCCCGTTTGGTAAAGCACTTCCATAATGCACTTCTCCAACACATCAGTTACCTGGCTGAAGACCGAATTGCTGAGCGTCTGCATTTCTTCTTCAGACATAGGAATCTGTTTATCAGCATAAAATTTAAGGGATGGAATGTTTTCGGCAGGAGAAACGCTTATTTCCCCGATTTTCATCAGAAACAGGTAAAAGCTGCGCAGTGAAGAAAGCTTTCTGTTAATGCTCCTTTTAGCTATGTCATTTTCGCTGAGGTCAACGATGAAATTGCGGATAATCTTTTTGTCGGCTTTGGAAATATCCTTCATAGCTTCTGTCTTAAGGCAGAACCGGAAAAAGTCTTCGAGATCTTTTCTGTAGCTGGTCACCGTATGAGGGGAACACCTTTTCTCAAACTGCAAATATTCTAAAAACTTATCGACCATGATGAAAGGTATAAAAACAAAAATTCACTCTTCAAATATAACTATTTAAAGAGTGAATTCGTATGTGGATTAAGAAAAATTCTTAAGCCTGCTCTTCTTTGCTAAGATTTCTTTGCTTGTGAGCCGCTTTTAATCTTGCTTGTCTAAGAGTTACAGAAGGCTTAATAAACGCTTGTCTAGCTCTCAATTGACGAACTGTACCCGTTTTATCAAATTTTCTTTTGTATTTTTTTAATGCTCTGTCGATGGATTCACCATCTTTTACTGGAATTATTAACATATATTACATCTCATTTTGGATGGCAAAAATAGACATTTTTAATTAAAACACAAAATTTTACCCATAAAATGATATCCGTCTGTAAATTTTACTGGATATTACCTGGATCGACATTAAATGTTTACACGTCTTAAAAGCTTACGCAACCCTATTACAATTATACAATTTACATGAGATCAATAGTATGATTAACGGTCACAGCAAACTGCCTGACTTAACAGAAAGCCATTACCCTTTCCGAAGATCTTGTTTCTAAAAAGGCAGGCATAATAGTTAGCATCTCTAAAAAATTTCGTATCTTTGCTTTCACTTTATTTATGGGGTTGACTGGTTTCGACAGCAAGGTCAATGGGTAAGTAAGCATGCAGAGAACCGTAGCGCGATCTCTATAATCCCTTGCTACAAAATTTTAACTGGCAACGAAGAGTTCGCTCTTGCAGCTTAATATCGAAGTATAGTAGATCAAGCGTTTTCCCGAAGATTTCAGTAGGGAAGCAAGATATTCCACAAATGCTCTGTTCTGCGGCGTTTGATCCTGGGATATAGGAATGCAGGAATAAGGCTTTAGACGCTTCAGCTAAAGCTCGAAAACCTCAGAAGATAAGCTGGAAGTTGGGCGTCTGCTCTCTGCCTCCAGTCGAAAACCAATAGCAGAATAAGCATGTAGAAGTCTTATGTATTGCTTGTTTGGACGAGGGTTCGAATCCCTCCAACTCCACTGATCAAAAAAGAGAAAACATTATGTTTTCTCTTTTTTGATTTTGAAATTCTTTTTATCTGCTACATTCAGCTTATCTGCTGGCGCTAGCATTTTGCTCGTGACTGATTAAGACGGACCTGCTTTATTCGTTGCTTCTTGTTTGTCTTGATATGAACAAATGGACGCTTTTGGTCGCGAAGAGCATCCCTAATTTACGGTCTGGATAACTTGGTTTTGCTACTCAATAAATTATAAATTTTCTTTGTGTTTTGTGATACTTTGTCCCATGCTCCAACAGAATTATAGGTACAGCTCAAAGTGGTACCTCTATCAATGTACTTCAACTCTACGTTTCCTACATAATCAGTAGCATATAGATCAGTAAATTGAGGGTTGAGTATGGAAGACCTGATCCAATTTTTTAAGCTGTCTTTTTCAATCCTGCTGAGATAAATTTTTGTTGTTACAGTGTCTGCAACAATATATTTGGGCGGAATATTATAAATCTCCTTGTTCCAGATTATATTTACAACTTCTGCACTGTCAGAATGACGGTCAATGGTAATTTTCTGAAAATCAGTATTCACCTGTAATTTTTCCCAGGGATCGTTCCTTATCTTCATTTCCGGTTGTTTTGTACATGAAAGCAAAAAACCCAGCATGAGTACCAAATGTATTTTCATCTCTTTTTATCCTAATTTTTCCTGTATTTCCTTGAGCAACAATTGCTGCTCTGGTTCGGTAAGGTCATTCTTATTTCCATTACATGAATACTGAATCCGGTGTCGCTCTTTTTTAGACAATTGTATCATTTCCTTAATCCCTGCCATACTTATGATCCCTTCGTTATCTTCAAATACGGGAGGTGATGACAGATGAACCAGTTTGGTGTAATTTTCCCATGCCAGTACCAATTTCCGATCATCCGGTTCTTGTTGCAATCCATATTTTATAAAATGGGTCTGATCAGAGCAGATCGCCTTTATTTGTATGCCGTCAAATTCGGTCTGGTCATATTCATCAAATACCCACCACAGGTACTCCTTATTATCCACAGAAACCCTGCGTTTATTTTTACTGCGTATTGCCATACTTTATCATAAATCCTGAATGATCAAAATGATCCTATTGATGTAACCGTTTTCTATCTTACCATTCAACAGGATATCCCAGACATGCAGCAATGTAATAAAAACAAGCAGATAAAAACTGTTTTTTTTAAAAGTTATATTCCTTTTGGATCCGGAAAAAAACTATTGCCTGATGAAGATCTGTGTTTGCTATAATACAACGAAGAACTTCACAAGCTTTATACCTGCAACGGTAAAGCTCGAAAACCTCAGAAGATAAGCTGGAAGTTGGGCACCTATGCTCTTCTTCCAACCGAAAACCAACAGCAGGATAAGCATGTAGAAATCTTATGTAGGGCTCATTTGGACGAGGGTTCGAATCCACCCAATTCCACTGATATTAAAAAAGAGGAAATTATGACATTCTCAACAACTTCAGTAATCTTCATCAACACTATCAGATTTGTTATGTGAAAGTTATCTTATTTCTCTTAAAGGTGCAAGTATCTGTAAACGATAAGAGACAGCCGTAGCTTTACATAATTTGCACGAGCCTTGGCTCGCATTAGCAAAGGGATTCCACTTAATGAAATAAAAAATAATTTGTTGATTTATAATAAATTATTTTTTTATATAATAAATGTGAATTTATATATTTAATACTAATACAATGCATATATTTAAGCGTTAGCAGAAATTGAAAAAAAATGACCACAAAAAATCAGGATGAAATATTTGTTGAAAATGCTTTCAAGAATATAATGGAAATCTATTTTAATCCAGAAATTGAAAGAAGAAAAAAAAATAAAACGTTAGATGAAAATTTTGAACTATATGCTGCGCAAGCTTTAATATTTCCAGATGAAAGACAAAATATTATTAGAATTAATGATGAAGTTAATGCTAAAGTGAAAATAAAAAAAGGAGTTGACAAATCTGTTAAAGGCTTTTTTCCAAATTCTGAAGATGTTGAAGCAATTGATATTAATGAAGAAGAATATTTAGACTGTGGACACGTCATAATAATTCGTTTAACAGATTGTTACCAATTAAAATTTGATTTTATATACAATAAAAAGTCTTGTAAAAAATTACTTGATAATTCAATACAATTTCTAAAAACAGCTGATTATGCGTTAAATAATGATTTTCATAATGCATATATAGATAATGCTTTCAGTGCATTTGAGTTAATGGCCAAAGCTAATCTTTTGTTTGAAGCAAACGAAAATATCGGTGTAAAATCAAATCATAAAGCAATTAATCAATCGTTTAATTTAAGATATAAGAATTCTAGCCATGAAGATGAATTAGAAGTAAGACGAGTTTTCAACAAACTATCTAATGAACGTAGAAATGCAAGATATTTAGATAATGAGGTAAACTTAAATAGAGAAGAGTTAATTTCTAGTTTAGAAAAAATAAATAATTTTTATTCGAACCTTATAAATAGAATAAATAAATTTGAATAAAACAGATATAAAATTATAAAAAATTAAAAGTTTAATCAAATAGAATATATAACTAGTGGAAGAAATTTACAAAGGAATAATCAAATATAATAAAGATTTAAATGATTATGGATATTTTAATTTATTTACTAATAATGAAGAAATTTATTTAAAAATATTGCATAAGGGAATTGGTGTATTTTCAAATGATTCAAATTTTGATAATGAAAAATTTGAATTTAAATTGTCGGAACAAATTAAAGAAAAGGAAAAACAAAATTTCATTATAAAATTTCCTAGTGAGAAACCAGAACATTTTTATAAATTAGAAATTGAAAAAGACTTAGAAAGTATTTCAATTTTATTATTTATTTCAGGTTATCCTGGTAGTGTCTCACTAACTGTGTAAGTTAAAAAGTTATTCTGGAAAATTTTGAGCCCTTACAGCTCAAAAAATTTTT
>NZ_JAKVIP010000002.1:76088-222343 GCF_022601875.1 Chryseobacterium sp. SSA4.19 | reverse complement strand
CTTATTTTTGAAGAAAGGCTCAGATTATAAAATCTAAGCCCTGACTTTTTAACTTACACACTTTGTGGGAGAGTGTCCAAAAAATTAAAAGTTTAAACAACTTCAATAAAAATATAATCTCTTTTTCTTTCATTAAGATATTTCTTAACATTTCTAATGCTTGCTCTTTAGTTATCATATTATAATCATACCAGAACGAAAATTTTATTTTTATATTTAGAGATGTCAGTAGAACTAACATTTACAATTAATGGATAATAATTACTAATTGGAGGATTTACATGTCCGACAGAAAAAATAATAAACTCTATGTTATTATCAGAATTTATAAATTTTTGTCCTTTAGTAATTTTTTGTCCTTCTATGATTTCAACATCAAAAATTATTTTTGAAGGATCATTCAATTTAAAAGTATTTACAATTTTAATTTTCATATCTTAATATTTTTAGTTCTTCATTAAAAAATTCTAATCTTTCCCTTATTAATTTAATTTCATCATTAGGTAATTTCCATTCAATTGCTCTTTCAATTAATTCTTCAGCTGCTTCTTTTTCCATAAGATTTTTTGCTATTTCATTTCCATGGTTCTCGACCCAAATATCATATTTTCCTGATCTATATTGTGAAGCATGAATTAACTCCTCATATACAGCAGATGTTGTTGCATTTTTATTTAAAAGTATTAATTCTTCATTGAAGGTTATAGCTTCTATAGCTACTCCTTCAGCTTTTTCTCTAGAAGCTATATATTCAAAAGATTCATCATTATAAAGGAGTGATCCTCCAAGATTTTCAAATTCTTTTTGAAGCTTTTTAAGAAGATTTAAATTAATTGGTTTCCCTTTAATAGTGGAAAAAAGCTCTATTCTCTTTTTCTTCCTAAATTCTTTAAATTCTAAATCAGTAATATTAAATGCATCATCAACTATTTTTTTTATTTCATTCCATCCTTTCTTTAAAAACAGTAATAATTCCTGAAAGCCTTTCAGAAGATCCTGTATGCTTCTTACAACAAATTTAACAAAAGTTCTTACAGCTTTTACAACGCCTTTCACAGCACTAAATCCTAAGCGGAAGATTCCCAGAATAGATTCTACTAAAGCATTCACAATTGCGGCAACACTCAAAGTTCCTCCACTTATAAGTACTCCAACAATGATTTCAATAATCAAGGAAATGATGAACCCAAAAGCATAGCCTATAAAATAAGAGCAGGCAACAGGATCAAATGTAAGATTTATTTCTTTTAATTTCTCATAAATGTATTGTGCTGTTTCGGTAAAACTGATCTTTTTTATGGCCTGCACCGCTTCATCAAACTGTTCCAGAAGAGTAGGCAGATATTTATCTATATTCTGAACAAAATCTTTACCCATGGTAATCCCGTCATAGATCATCTTTACCATGGCAAACAATCCTGAAACAGAATCTACAAGTCCGTTCCACACTCCGCATAACAGGGCATTATACGTCTGCATACCATATTTGAGAATGTCAAGATTAGAAATATCGTCTAAACCCATAATGACATCGTACATGATATCATATGCACTAAGATACAGGTTGTATAAGAGTTCCAAAAAGCCTTTTGGCTGGCTGTTTTTTCTGAAATCTTTTTTAATATTCAAAACCAACCTTACCAGATTATCCTGCTCGGTAAGCATTGTCTTTAACAATCCGGTAATTTCGCTGAAATTCACAGTGCCGTTACTGTCTTTTCCGGAAGAGATAAGAGGATTATATGTATAATTTTTATCAATTTCTCCGTTTTCAAGCTTGGGCGGTTTAGGCTGCCATCTGTTTTCTCCAAGTTTTGTTTCTTCTATCAGTAAAATGACTTTTTCCAAAAGAATACTGGTTGTTTTTCTGAGGACATCATTGGTCAAAATTCCTAAGCCCGGATTAACAGAAGATATTCCGCTGGAAAAAAACGAAGCCAGCTTACAGTATGTTTTGGCAATGTCGATACGGATATCTTCAATATAACCTTTCTGTAAAAGCGTTTTGATCTGATCATCAGACAATTCGGGGATTACTTTTTTGATTTCTTCGTAAACTGCATCATTATTATATAGATCATATTCCAGCCTTCCGCTTTTATTTAAAAAAGACAAAACATCATTTGAAATTTTTATGGCACCATAAGTACCACTTGCTTTATCTTCAGTATTGTCTTCTATAAAGATTAATATTTCTCTTCCTGCAGGTGCAGAAACCTCAAAGGATTCTTTAAGCTTTGTGGCATCTGTTGATGAAAACATAATGACTCTGAAGGCAAAGTTATTAACGTCTTCTACACCATAATAATAAAAATCTTTTACAGTAGTTGTAATAACTGATTCTAAATCGCTTCCAATATCCGGCACATAGGTAAAAGAGCCTTCAACAGGCTGATTCGAATCCGGATAATATTTTGTTAGAAGATCATCAGGCGATTGATTGAAAAATTTTACAGTCGCAAGCGGGCTTACATTGCTCATACCCCTTATGTTCTCTCCAATCGTAAAGGCATTTTTAAATGATGGAAATGATACGGTTGAGAACTTATTCTCCATCGACAAAGCTTCTTCACCAATATCAAAAACATCTTTATATTCTGTATTTTGCATTTAATAATTTTTAAGATTAATAAAAAAGGCAGAGTTTTACACTCTGCCTCATTATGTATGATTAAACAGAATTATTGGAGTGACTTTTTCAGATCAGACAGAGGCAGCTGGGCTACCACTTTTTTCGGGCTGTCGTCTGTGGTTAGCTGAAGAAATCCTTCATTGAGTTCGATGTTGTCAATAAACCGGTCTTTTCCGGAATTAAGCTGGGCATCGGCTACAATTGAAAATTCAGTTTCCGTAACAACATCAGCCGGAACTTCGAATTCGTCAGGATTTTCCTGGGTAAAAGGTAATGCCGTAGCCGTTACCAAACCGGCAGAATCTTTCTGTAAGATGTTTAGGGCAGTCGGAACTGTGCTGATCCATGCTTTACCCTGTTTCAATCCTACGGGCTCACGCATTTCATCAACAATACTCATGTACATTGGATCTCCGATAACAGGGACTTCGCCGCCATTCCAGATTCTTCCGGTGGTTAAGAAGAACTGTACGGCATCTTCAAAGCCCGGATTTACCGTAACAATCACTCTGGCCATCCCTGCCTGAAGGAAATTTCTGAACAGCGGATCGGCACTGTTGGATAAGTACATATTCTGCCACTCGTTTCTGTTGGCCCAGTAATACGGATAGAAAGTGTATTGCATGATGGTCCATTCAAAAGCCTGTTCCATGAATTTGGCTAAGGCAGTATACTGGTCCATGTTTTCATCCAGGATGATGCTGAAATCCTGCATGGCCTTTGCATTATTGGTGAGGTTTTTACCCAAAGCGGAATAGTCCTGAAGCAAAAATGCGATACAGTTATGTTTAAGGATAACCCTCTCCATGTCACGGTAGAAAACGGAAACTTTTTCCTGATTTTCTTTCTCTAATTCCTTAGCTGCTGCTTCCAGTTCTTTTTTCTTTTCCTGGAATGCAGTATAAGCTTCCTGATAAGCTTTAATAATAGTATCAAAATTTTCCTGCTTCCATGCATTCATATAAGCATCTGAAAGCTTGCAGGTCACTTCAAAATTGAAATTAACAGAGTCAATATTCGATCCCTGATAGACAAAATCATAAGTGCCGGTAACGTTTTGAGGGGAAAATTCTGTAACGTTGTCAATAGAAGCAGAGGTGTTGTTGAAAGGGACCATGCCTCCTGCAAAATTACTGGTGTATAAAGTGCTTCCTCCTTTTCGGTTTCTTTCAAATCCGTACCACATTTTTACATGGCTTGCCTGATAATTTGCAGGAATGTCAATGTTTAAATGTTTATATCCGCCGTCACCGTTCAGTTTAATCCATTGCAGGCCGGTAGTGAAACTTTTGGTTGTTTCAAGCAGTTCAGTCAGCTTGACGCCATAGATGCCCGCCCAGTATTGTATTTGATCCAATGATGCTGATTTAGGATCTGCCATGGTTCTTGGTCTTGGAGCCGTTCTAGGATCTACAGGAGCCGTCAGGGTTTCTGTTACGGAAGCTGCAGTCGCAAGACGGTGCAGTTTTGCCGGTTCAGGAATCATGAATTCAAACATGGTACGTTTGCCATAGTTGTAAATCTGATTTTTCATTTTTTTATCCACCCACCGGTAAACACCGATTACATGTTTATCACCGTTTCTGTTGTCAAAACCATGAGCGTTGTTTTCCTCAAACTCTTCAATGATCTTTTCAATCCTCTCTTCAGCTACTTTGGTAAGCAGTCTTTCAGTCGCTTTTTCAGTGATTTCCTGGGATTTTGCAACAGCCTGCCTGATGCTGTTCTCTTTGGCATTATGGGAAGCAAAGCTTCCGCCTACCTGGTAGGAACCTCCGCCATAATTAAAATGTGCTTCCGCATTGGTGTTCTGCTGAATAATATTGGCCACCTCGGACTGCATATCATTCCGGTTTGTTGAAGTGGTATCACTTAAGGTTTCCCTTTCTGTGGATTTGGAAGTCGTGTTCTGAATTTCACTTCTTCTCAGCTTCCGGGTGGATTTCTGCTTAAATTCCTTGGCCATCACATTCTCAATATGAGTAACGTCTCCCGGCACATAGGCATGGGTGGTTTGTACAACCTTCAGGTAATCGGCAATACCCAGTCTTTTTACTCCGAAATGTTTAGGAAAGAAAACCCCCGGTTGTGGAGTAGTGTTGCCGGAACCATCTGTTTTTATCTCTTCGGTGTATAGGATTCCGGTATAAGGCTGGTCAATAATTATATTTGTATATTCTAAAGTGGCCTGCTTTCCGTTGTTAAAGAAAATCTGAATTTTCAATGATCTGATGACCTTGCCAAATCTGTTGACCAAAACAGGAGGGAAGGTTATTTTATTATCTACAATATTTATATTTGAATATGCTTCTTCAAAGAGGCCAAGGTCTGTACTCGCCGAAATCTTTGCTGATCCTAATCCGTAAGAATTACTCTCTGCCTGATAATAGAAGATAAGCGAAGAAGAAGTTTGTGCAATTCCCGTATTATAGCTTGCTTTAAAATAATAGGTCCTTGAAACAGCTTGAGAAAGATTGCTTTGGGAATTACTTACCGGAACTAATATATTTCCCAGATTAAGATATTTCTGCTCCTCAAGAGGTGATTTCTGAAGAAGTAATTGAACGGTAGCAGATAACTGCTGATCCAGTTTTTCGAAAACTTCTGCATAGGTATCATAAAATTTATTCATTTCAACGATGTAGCTTCCCAGCTGTAATTTTCTTTCAGACAGTACTGCGGTATAATTATCATCATAGGTTGTTCCTGTCGGAGCATTTCCTGCCCTTTTGGTAAATAAATTAATGAATAATTTTAAAGAATCTAACGAAAGCCCATCTTTTAAATCTTCAAAATTAAGTTCATTTTTATAGGTGAGCTGGAACAAAGGAATATTTAAAGGCTGAAGGCTTTCGTATAATTTATCAATCTCAGCTTCGGTCATTTGTGTTGTAATTTGAGATTTTATTCGTTCAAGCTGAACATTATATGCATCAATCTCTTTTTTGTAGCGTTCCTTATATTCCAGATTTGCAGTTTCGTACGCTTTGTTTTTCAGTTTTACATACACCGTCTGAAGATTCTGCAGTTCTGATTTTAATTTTTCAAGGCTTTCCTTTTCAAAATTCAGCTTTGATAATTCCGAAATTTTGTTCCCTTCTGCCGTTAACTGGTTTTGTATGGATAAAGGGAGATCTGTCGTATTGGCTGTTCTTTGCTCTGTTTGAGAAGAATCTCCATTCAAAGTACTGCCAATACTTAATCCCGGCCCTGAAAGTACTGTTCCTTCATATCCGTCTCCGAAAAACTTCATCGGCAATACTACCCTGGCTGTTAATGCTTTTGCTTTTATTTTTGGTGTGTCTGTTGTTACCGGTAAACTGCATACATATCCGTAGTGAATGGCCTTTAAAATATGGATAAGGGCCTCTTTTACATAAAAATTCTTTTCTGTGACGGTCTGATAGATAAGATTGTCCCACAATTCCGCAATTTTGCTTTGAATATTGCTATTGCTGTTCAGGGCTTTAGCTGAAGCTTCTTCAGATGTAACAAGCGTCTCTTTTCTGGAAATTTTTCGGCCGATTTTTAAAGCATCTGCTAAAATACTTTGTTCAATAATCAGTTCAGATTCATATCCTTTAGGAGAGAAGCTTTTTGCAGCCCTTTCCAAAGCCTGAAACTTTACCAGCGCGGAATCTCCGGGACTAACGGCGCTGTCAAAAGCACTTGATAAATTAGAAGGTCTGAGGATAAATCCAAGATTTTCCTTCTTGGTTTCTGTTAATTGCGGATTTCTTAAGCTTACGAATCTGAAAAGAGTTTGTGGATTGTTTTGTGTGTTTTTTGTTGCCATTTGTATTAATTTAATGATTAAACAGTTTTTTGTGATTAAGGGTTAGGGAATAAGTGTGTCAGAATAAAGGCATAGAGACTTACTTTAAATATTACTGTTTTTGTAAATTCGGATTGCTGTTTACGCGATATTTTAAGGATAAGTAATCAGATTGAAATACCTTTATGGAATGCGTCGCTTTCGTTTATTAAGATGATCTGTTTAAATACTAATTTGATGCTTTAATTTTTTCTTCATTTGTATTATTTTTTAAACACAGTTCAGGCTGCCCGGCATTTTGTAAATGCTGAATTCAAGAGAATCTGATAAAGTTTTAAAGGATTATTTTGTGCTTAATGATACTTTAAAGATACTAGTGGGTGGCACAGAACCTGACGTGTTTAAATTATTTAATACAAATCTTCTTCAAAAGCTTCATTTTCTATATCTTGGCGAAAGAAGGTTTCAATGTCATTGATATAATGTTCATAGTCTGCTTCAGTATTTTCAATATCGCTCCAGTCTATGGTATAAAGGTCTTCATCAAACACCATATCTGAATTGTGGTTCGGGATTTCCATATTGTATATGTTAGAGTTGGTTATAGTTAGGCTGTTTATCAAAAGGATTTATTGATTGATGTTTTCATGGTTATTGTTTCATAATCAAAGATATCAGGAGGTAGCGACAGAACTTGACGTGATAAAAAATAAGTCAGGATTGAGTTATTTTTAGGAGAAGTCGCTTAATTCTATTTCATCACCCATGAGCATTAAAATATCCATTTCAGAGAGCAATGATTTGAGCTTGATGGCACCCATTCTCAGGTCATTCTCAGATAAAATATACATCCATATTTTTTTAATGAAATCTTCAAACGGCAGGCTTTGGTGATAGATCTGGGTACGGGTCTGGGCAGTAAGTACCAATAATTGTTTTACAATTTCCCGGCATTCACTGATCTTTCTTTCGTAAGGAGTCAGCACGGTGAGTACGGTATTCTGGATGTCATACAGAACGTCGGATGCGGCTTTTATCTGATTTTTCTTAATATTTACGCCTCTTCCTTCCGTTATTCTTGCAGCAATAATCTTGCTCCTGAATCCGGCTATTTCAGATACTTCACTAATATTATAAGTAGAGAAGATATCTTCCGAAGCTTTGAGCCACCACATGATTTTATCAATAAAGTGGGGATCTTTTTTTTCCAACGAAGAAACAATTCCCGGAAATTCCTGCAGCTTTTCTTTAAGCTGGCTTACCAAAATAAACTGCGATTTTCTCATTATTCAGGAATTAAAGTTTCAATGATGTTTCCGTTTATATCTTCATATCGCGACCATTCCATTCCCGATTCGCTTACGCTCATTTTTGCATAAATCAGGCATTTCGGATCTAAGCTCATCAGCTTGCTGGCTTCTACGATAATTTCGTTCTCCCCAGCCTTTTCAATAACTTTCCTTGCTTCAAAAAGAGTACGTTCTTTCAGACTCTTGTGCAGTGTTTCGGACTTGACTTCACCCCATTTAAAATTGGGCAGGCTTACACAGAAGTCGGTGATATATTCAGGAATGGTATCAAAATACTTTTCCTGTGCTGCTGTTATTATTGAAGTATTTTCTTTTTTGATTTTATCGATAACATCATCGTAATATATTTCCATGTCGAAAAGAAAAGTCTTGAGATCTTTGTCACTTGAAATATCGCTTGCGTTATAGTTCGTTTTCATCACTTTGGTAATTTCGTCATAAGCAAAATCCCTTAGTTTAAGGATGGTTTGGCTTCCTGCTTTCGCAAAAGGAATGGTAAGATCTACAGTTCCTATTTTCATTCTCGGAATTGAAAAATTTTTCAGCATCTCATCGCTTGCATATTCTTTTGCGATTTCCAGAGTCTGCAGGTCGGCCATTTTTCGGGCAGAGGCAAGTTCAGAAACGATTCCTCCCAGATATTCATTTAGTTTTGGCATGATAATTTTCTTTAATTAATAAGATGTTAGAAAAGGATGGTTGCTGATGCAACCATCCTAAAAGGTTAATTATTGACTGCGGAAATGCTGTCTTCCAGCATATCCAAAACTCTTGAAAGTCCGGCAGGCAATTCGTCATTTACTGCTTTTACATGTACTCCCAAAGTATATGTTCTTTCCGTAGTGGAAGTGCTGGATGAAGTTTTTTTATAAGATGCGGATGCATTGAACTTCACTTTCCAGAACTTGGCACTTAAGCTTGCAGAACCACTGAATTCGCTTGAAACATTCTGGGTTTCCACAGAATTTAGTTTAGCATTGAAATCAATGGTCATTTCATCAATTCTCAGAGCCGGAATGGTAAGCATTGAAAGAAAAGGAACTTTCAGGTTAACTTTCGCATCAATGAATCGTTCGCTTGTAGGCCCGCTTGTTGCCGTTGAATCATACTCTGGATTAGGGACTGATTTTTCGTAATAGAAATCCACATATTTCAATTGATCAGGATTGGTACCTGTTCCAGGCGTAAAACCTACTTCTTTGATAAAGTTAACCTGAGAAATGGATGCGTCATGTTGTGCTTTTACAGCTGCCTGTAACGGGCCGCCAATGTAAACGCTGAAATCTAAACTGTTTAATTCTTGTACTAAATTTGCCATAATGTTAATGGTTTTTTAAAAGGTTAATAAAATTGATGATATACAGTGCTAGCAAACTGTTATGATGAGGTAATACATATCCTGTTCAGCATTTTAAGCTGAATCATAAAACTGATGATATGTTGGGTAGTATAGCCCGGGAATGCCGGCTATTGAAAGTTCTTAATCACAACTATATGTTGTAGAGTTTTTCATGGTATTGAGTGGTTGGTTATTGTTTTAATCCTAAGTCAAAAATAATATGCTGAAGCGACAAAACTTGACGTATAAAAATAATTTTAAAAAATAAATAAGTATAAGGACTTTAGCTTATGTACTGCCTTTATAAGCAAAATAACTTATATCTTATTTCTGATCAGTTTTTGAACAATCTGATTCAATAAATCCCTGTTGTCATCAATATAGCTCAGACCGGCCTGAATGAGGTTTTCAATATTTCCTCTTCTTACATTATCCATTGCAGGCGAAGCATTCTTTAATGAAGGATTAAGCCGGTAATAATTTTTCTGATTTTGTAAACCTAAGGTCTGGAACATCTGGCACAACTGATAATCTACAGTCTCCGCATTGGCTGACATGAGAATGTCAATAATGGGATTCACCCAGCCGATTTTTCCTGCCTTTTCCATTTTTTTAAAAGAATAGGCTCTTGCCTCGATACCTGTTCCGATAGAAAGGATCAGCAGGTCACTCACGGTCGGGTAATTTGCTTTTTGATGGTTTTTCAAAATTTCTGCAAAAGGAATTTTTCTGGCCTCTGCATAAGCGCACAATGCCGGGTTGTTCGCAAACATGCCTCCGTCAATCAGGCTGAAAATCTGGCCATACATGGATTTGATCTGGACTGGTGTGAAATAAGTCGGAGCCGCTGAAGTTGCCCTGCAAATATCTTTAACATAAAAATTATCGGTACTCAGGCGTGCTTTCCATGAATTGAAGATTTTGGATCTCCTGTTTTCTATATCGTAGCTTGTTATTAAACAAGGTTTTATTAATTCTTTTAACTCCAGTTTTCCAAAAAATTCATTCAGGTTTTTTTCAAGTTCTTCCTGGGAAATTTTTTCGTTGATCAATCCGAACGGATTTACGATACGCTCCCAAAAAGAAACCTGAAATATGTCGCCACCTTTTTCGGCATATAATTCTAAACCTTTCTGAATAGAATATTTTGCCTTGCGGTGTTCATTGGGACATAGAATAATAGACGCAATCAGCCCTCCTGTACTGCTTCCCGCTACCAGGTCGAAATAATCTCCCAGTTTTGCGCCCGGGCTATCATACAACTGCAGCTGCTCTTCTATGTAGCGCAGAATAATACAGGTGATAATTCCCCTGATTCCGCCCCCGTCCAAAGAAAGAATGGTTGTCTTTTTCATTGTTGCTTTATACTTTTTCTTAAGAAATACGGAACAACTTTAGACAAGTAAAACCAATAGTTTTCTACGGAATTGAACTATTGGTTTTAACTTTATAGTGTTTGTTTTAGGTATTTCCTATAAGCAAAGGTAGAACGGAGATGCGACAGAAGTCGTCGTATTAAAATATAAATTCAAATAAAAGGGAATTATAAGATTACATATCCATTCTTATCCCTGTTCATTTTTATCAGGGTTCTCCAGGTGGTTTTTACAAGTCCCTTTTTTGTATGAATATCCTTTTTTTCGAAATGGGGAAGGTCTTTAAAAGTTTTCCAGGTCCCACCCCAGTCCCAGCCGTGTTTTGCGAAAATTTTCACACATTCGTACCAGTCTGCTACTTTGTCATTGTCCCAATCCTTGGCCGTATCCCAGCTTGCGGTTTTTCCGTCGATCATTAAGCATATGTCTACGGCAAACCCGTAATTGTGGATGCTTTGTCCTGCTTTGGCATTGGTTACTTTTTTGCCGGATGTGATTCTGCCTATCGCATACAGCTTTTCCTGTTCCTCAAAGCTTCTTAATCCCTGGGTGATCCTTATTTTTGCCCTTCCCGTTAAGGCTTCATCGCATTCCTTAACAATCTGCTTCACCTCTTCCCTTACGGCCGGGTGGAGTTTTTCTATTCTCTGTAAAGTTATTTTGTCCATATAATCAGTTTTTAGTGTTTTGTAAAACAAAGATATAGCTGAAGTGCGACAAAACTTGACGTATTTGAAATAATTTAATATATTGAAATACAGGTGTTTATCGTAATGGTGTTTTTTGTTGTGTGAAAAATTAATGCTGCAGTTATTTGTAATCATGCGAAACAATATTTCATTGTTCAGTTCAGTAATTATTGCAGCACTTAATAAATATAGTGGGTACTTCTCCTTTAATGAAGGTGTAGGATTATGGAGGCTATTAAAAAACTTTACGATATTTTCAATGTCTTAAATACGTCTTAACCGTATTTAACATGAAATATTTTTATTTAATTAAGAAATTTTATCATTTAAATTTCTGATCTCTTTTCTGATCTCCAGAAACATATCCTGCAAATTATAATTTTCATAATGATCCGGTTCAAAATCTTCGGGGAATATTCCTGAAGCATACTGCCAGATTTCTACAATTTCTCCTAATGGGATATCATAAGGCTTGTAAAAGGAATTATTAGCTGCTACAGTGACTGCTCTTTTTTTTCGCTGCTTAAACCTTTTATAGGAAATACCATCATTAAGGGTAACAAAAATATAACTCTTATTCGGCTTTAAATCTTCAATGTTCTCTACATATTTACCGATGATATATGAGCCGTCTTTGAACGGCGGCATTGAATCCCCGAGGGCAGGGAATGCCCTGTATTTACCGTTCGTAAGGAATGGTAGGGAGATCTGCTGAAGACTCTCGATATATTCCGGATCGCTGTAGCCCGATAGGTATCCCATGGAAGCTTTTTGTGTAACAATCTCAATGTAATTATTGCCTTCCCGATCAATCACCACGGGGAGAACAATTCGGTTGTCAGGGAGATGCAAAATGTCTTCGAGCGGATATTTCCGGATATCCACGGTAAGCAGCAGGTCGATGCTCAGATTGAAATATTTTGAGATCCGGATCAGTACCTCATAAGGAGGTTCCGACCTTCCGTCTTCATATTTGGAATATCTCACCCTGCTCAAAAATACAGCATTTGCTGTTTCCTGCTGAGTCGCCATTTTCTTAGCCCTTAAAAACCTGATGTTATCTGAAAAAATTGACATTGATACAAATTGTATCATCAAATATACAAAAAATGATACAATTAGTATCTAGTTTTGCATAATGAACCGTGCGATTGTACATATGGATCTGGATGCCTTCTTTGTATCCTGCGAGAGACGCAATAATAATGCTCTTAAAGGGATTCCTCTGATCATAGGAGGAGGCGACCGTGGGGTGGTGGCCTCCTGTTCCTATGAAGCAAGACAATTTGGTGTGCGGTCTGCTATGCCGATCCGAATGGCCCTCCGGCTCTGTCCTGAAGCTAAAGTTATTAAAGGGGATCATGAGCTGTACTCCAACCTATCTCATACCGTGACTGAGGTCATCCAGGAAAAGGTTCCCGTGATGGAAAAAGCGAGCATTGACGAATTTTACCTGGATCTTTCCGGAATGGATAAATTTTTCGGCTGTTACCGGTGGACGCAGGAAATTGCAGCAGCAGTCAACAAAGAAGCCGGGCTTCCGATCAGCTTTGCTTTATCCGCAAATAAAACCGTTTCAAAGATCGGGACTGGGGAATCGAAGCCTGATGGGAAACTGCAGATTCCGGAAATGGATATCCGTCCTTTTCTAAACCCTCTGTCCATCAGAAAAATTCCGATGGTTGGGGATAAAACGTTCCAGCTCCTGTCAAGGATAGGGATACGTACCATCCATACCTTATCCGAAATGCCTGTTATGGCCCTGCAGCAGATGATCGGGACAAATGGAAAAGATCTCTGGAAAAAAGCCAACGGGATCGATGAAAATCCGGTAATCCCATATTCCGAACGTAAATCCCTTTCCACAGAACAGACATTTACCAACGATACTATTGATATTCCGGAATTAAAAAGAATTTTGAACAGCATGTCGGAAAAGCTGGCTTACCAGCTTCGGCAGGAAAAATGGCTTACCTCTACGGTGGCAGTCAAGATCCGCTATGCTAATTTCGATACCGAAACGAAACAGAACCGTGTGGCTTATACCTCGGCAGACCATACCTTATCGAAGATAGCACTGGAACTTTTCAACCGGCTATATACCCGAAGGATGAGGATCCGGCTGATCGGACTCCGGTTCACTGACCTGGTCCACGGGAAGCATCAGATGAGCCTGTTTGAAGACACCGAAGAACAGATGAATCTGTATCAAACCATGGACTATCTCAAAAACAGATTCGGAGCAGATGCTGTAGGCAGAGCCTCCGGTTTTGATTTTGAAAAATAACTTTATTATAAAATATTCTTCCTATGTATCTCAATTGCCATTCCTTCCACAGCCTCCGTTACGGAACCATGTCCGTAGAAGATCTTGTACAGAAAGCCAAAAGTCTGGGCATCAAACAGCTGGTGCTTACAGATATCAATACAGTTACGGGCATCTATGATTTCAAGAAACAATGCGAAGAAGCGGGCATTAAGCCCATTGCCGGAATGGAAGTCAGGAAAGAAAACAGGTTACTGTATATCGCCATAGCCCGAAAATTTTCCGGGATTGGCGAAGTAAACCGTATAGTTACCGCTCATAACTGCGATGGTGAAGAACTTTCAGAAACGGCTCCGGATTTTGAAAATGTATTTGTCATTTATCCGCTGAACAATATTCCGGCAGTACTAAAGCAAAATGAATACATCGGAATCCGGGAAGAAGAACTAAACGTACTGATACGCCCTGAGCTAAAGAAATATAGCTCCAAAATGGTGATCCTCCAGCCGGTGACCTTTAGTTCCCAGAAAGAATACAACCTGCACCTGATTTTAAGAGCTATTGATAAAAATACACTGTTGTCCATGCTTTCAGAGCAGGATATCTGCCGGAAATCGGAATACCTCAGACGGGAAAAAGAGATCATTGAAGACTTTCAGTACCATCCGGGAATTATTGAAAATACCCAAAAGCTTCTCGATGCATGCGACTTTGAATTTGATTTCGAGAAAGTCCGCAACAGGCAGTATTATACGCGATCCAAAGCCTCCGATCTGAAAATGCTCCGCAGACTGGCTTATCTGGGACTGGAAAAACGTTATGGACCGCAAAACAAAGAAGCGCAGGATAGAGTGGAGCAGGAACTGAAAGTAATTGATGACAGGAACTTCTGTTCCTATTTCCTGATAACCTGGGATATTGTCCGCTACAGCAACCGCATGGGGCTGATGCATGTAGGAAGAGGGAGCGGGGCCAATTCCATTGTCAGTTACTGCCTGGGTATTACCGATATATGCCCCCTGGAGCTCGATCTTTATTTTGAGCGGTTCCTGAACCTTAACCGTAAGTTGCCACCGGATTTTGACATCGACTGGAGCTGGCAGAACCGGGATACCATTCTGGATTATATCTTTAAGAAGTACGGGAAAGAGCATGTTGCCTTCTGCGGAACCAATGTCCAGTTTAAATACAAATCAATTTTGCGGGAAGTAGGCAAAGTATTCGGGCTTCCTAAGGAAGAGCTCGACAGCATGGTTAACCATCCGGTAGAAACCCATGACCCGAATTCTGTCGTAAAACATGTTCACCGCTATGGTGCCATGCTGGAGAAATTCCCGAACCAACGGAGTATGCATGCCTGTGGGATCCTGATTTCTGAGGAGCCGATTACCCATTTTACGGCACTTGAAATGCCGCCTAAAGGGTTTCCTATTGTGCAATTCGATATGAATACCGCCGAAGATATCGGGCTTGAAAAATTCGATATTCTTTCTCAGCGCGGGCTGGGTACCATTAACGATACCGTTGAGCTTATCAAAAAAACCAGAGGGATTACCGTCGATATTCGGGATACTTTGCTATCCAAAAACGAATCAAAGGCAAATGAATACCTGGCGTCGGGCAGGACCATCGGATGCTTTTATATTGAATCTCCTGCTATGCGCGGACTACTGAGAAGGCTGAAATGCGAAGACTACCGGATCCTGGTAGCGGCTTCTTCCATCATCAGGCCTGGCGTAGCGCAAAGCGGAATGATGCGGGAGTATATTTTCAGGCACAACCATCCGGATCAGTTTGAGTACTTCCATCCTATATTTGAAGAAAACCTCAAAGAGACCTATGGAATTATGGTATATCAGGAAGATGTTATTAAGATTGCACAGTATTTCGGCGGTGTGTCGCTGGCCGACGCTGATACCCTCCGCAGAGCAATGAGCGGAAAGGAAAGGTCGATCCAAAAGCTGCAGGAAGTTAAGGCCAACTTTTTTGAAAAATGTAAGAAGCAGGGACACTCTGAAGCACTTACCATAGAAGCTTTCCGGCAGATCGAATCCTTTGCCGGGTATTCCTTCTGCAAGGCGCATTCTGCATCCTATGCCGTGGAAAGCTACCAGAGTCTTTACCTGAAGGTCTATTACCCGCTGGAGTTCATGGTGTCGGTGATCAACAACCAGGGTGGGTTTTACCGGACTGAGGTATATATCCATGAGGCCCGGATGTCCGGCGCGAACATCCAGGTACCGTGTGTGAACAGGAGTGAACTTCAGACTGTGCTCGACGGCCGGGATATTTATCTGGGACTTTCCCTGATGCAGGGGCTGGATACCGGAACAATCCAACGGATGATAGAAGAACGGGAACAAAATGGAAAATACCGGTCACTGGAAGATTTTATAAGGCGTGTTCCTGCCGGTATTGAAACGGTCCAGACCTTAATATTTATCGGGGCCCTTAGGTTTACGGGAAAGCCTAAAAATGAACTTTTGGTAGAAGCCAGGATGATCATGGTAAACTTTAAAACTGAAAGCAGGGGAATGATGCTGATTGATGAGCCTTTCCAGCCCTATATTCTGCCTGAGTTAAAAAGAGAGCCTTTTGAAGATGCCTTTGATGAAATCGAGATTATCGGGTTTCCGGTTTCCTGCAGCCCCTTTGACTTGTTACAGACTCCATACAGAGGTTCCGTATTTGTAAAAGATCTACCGCAGCACCATAAATGCCAGGTAAAGATGCTGGCTTACCTGATCTCAAGGAAACATGTGCCTACTAGAAAAGGAGCCATGTATTTCGGAACGTGGATCGATGCAAACGGGCAGTATTTCGATACTGCCCATTTCCCGGACAGCCTGAAGGAATACGATTTCCAGGGCGGCGGCTGTTATCTGCTGCTGGGAACCGTGGAAATTGATTATCATTTTCCAACCATTACCATCCATAAGATGGCTAAGATGCCGATGATTCCTGATCCGAGGTATGCTTATCATCAGGAAAAGCAGTATCATATTCATCAGAAAATCAGGGAAGATGTAAGCATGACATCGCGGAAGCCTTATCCTCAGGCACAGGAAATTAATCTTCCGAGGCAAAAATTCAGATAATGGTGATCTTTGTATATACTGCAACTGTATGGTGTTATGTTCCTGAAGATCGGCCTGATCAGAAGATGCCTAAAACCTGCATTTACCGGTAATAAAGGCGAGGGATACAATGAACGGAAAATTAAGAAAGGATAAAGTCAGGCTTAGAAGCATGAGCGAAGAAATACCTTCGGAAGAAAACAGATGTCTTGGAATATGAAGCTTTTTTAAAAAATAATACAGTCACTGAAGCTAATTTCAGGTTTCATTAAAATTAATTTCAGCTTAACATCCAAGCAAAATTAATTCATAGTCCATTTTGTCATATTTTACTAAAACAACTTTACCGTTTCATTCACAAGGAATTTTACCTGATCAGGTCTTCCCCTGTCATTTTTCGGTAGATTATTGTAGCTGCCTGTTCTTACGATTACCATATCATATTCAGGAATCATAATGATATATTGCCCCTGGAGCCCAAGAAAATAATAATGTTTTACAGGATTGTCGTGGTTAATCCAGAATCCCATGCCGTAAATTTCACCGGACTTTTCTGTCGGGGTGCGCATCTGGCTGATAAAATCAGGGTTCAGAAGCTGTTGGCCACCTGCTTGTCCGTTATTAAGGAATAATTGGCCGAGCCTGGCAAAATCCCTCGCTGTGGAATGGATGCAGCAGTAGGTTTTCTCCATTCCGCTTTCATCGGTGCTCCAGGTAGCATTGTGTTCCATTCCCATCGGGATCCAGAATTTTTCGGATAGATAACTGGCCAGCGGCCGGCCTACCGCTTTTCTTACGACAAAACCTAAAAGCTGGGTCGATCCGCTTTGATATTCAAATCTTTCGCCAGGATTTCCTTTAAACTTCCTTGAAAACGTGGCTTTTATTAAACTTCTTCCATAATAAGCCTTGGCATTCGGTAAAAAGGGATTTTTATAATCTTCATTCCAGTTCAGGCCGGATTCCATCTGGGCCAGATTTTTCAAAGTCAGGTTTTTGGCAAATTCCCGGTGGGCAAATTCTTCAAAATAGTCTGAAAATTTATCATTGATACTCTTAATTTTTCCTTCTTCAACCGCTTTTCCTAAAAGCATGACCGTCACTGCTTTGGCCATAGAAAATGAATTGGTCTGGGAACTCTGATGGTATCCGTTCCAGTATTGCTCATGAACAAGTTTCCCATTCTTAACCACAATAAAAGAAGCGGTATCTGAACGTGTCAGATCTTCAACGATGTTTTTCGGTAATTCAGTTTTATTGTATTCATGGGCTTTCTCCCATGGTGTGGGAGATTTTGTTTCGATCATATTATAGGTGAAAAATTTTCCGTCATCGATGCTTGCGCTGGTTTTTCCTTTTAGATAGGTTTTTGAAATGCCGTTAAAAAGATAATCATATCCTAAAAAATAGAAGATTACAGCCAAAAGAACAATAAACGCCAGGAAATAAATAATCAGAATCATAAAAAAGGGATATTTAACAAATTTAAAATAAATTTGAAAACATGAAACGGAATGATTTATTTTTGTGATTATTGCTACATATGATGAAAAAACTGCTCTCTTTTTTATTTCTGTATTTTTTTACTGTTGCTTTCGGGCAACTCCATCAACCTGTTGATACGGCTGACTATACACAGCGAAAAGATTTCCTTACTTACTTTTCGTTCAATACTGAAAGCCTGATTAAAAAAAGTAAATCCGATTATTCGGGAAAGCGGGGAAATGAATTGTCTAAAATTTATAAAGAATTTGCCAAAGAGTTTGAAAAGAAGGTAAAAGATAAAGATTTTGTCTTCAACTCCATATTTAATGTAAAAATAAAGAGCCTGATTGAGCGGTTGAGAAAAAACAATCCTCAGATTCCGCAGAATCTGAAAATTCTCATTGCAAAAGACAATACCCCTAATGCCTACTGTTTTGCAGACGGTACTTTTGTGATCAACATTGGACTCTTCAACTGGCTGAATAACGATGATCAGCTGGCAGCTGTCATTTCCCATGAATTAGGACATAAGATTTCAGACCATACCTTAAAGGCTTTCCTGGATATAATTGATCAGAACCAGACGGACAAAATAGTAGTTCAGAATATTAAGTCGACTAAGGAAAACCGAAATGAGAAAGCTTTTGATCTGTTTAAAAACAGGGTGTATAAGAAAGGGGCTGAAAACAGGAAACAGGAAATGCAGGCAGACTCTATAGGGTACATTGTTTTTAAGAACAGTGATTTTAAGAAAACCGAATTTATCAATACCTTAAAAAGGCTGGAAGATTTTGATACCATTTCGCCCAGAGAACTTAAGTTGGAAACGTATAAAAAATATTTTAACCTTCCGAAACAGGAGTTTAAGGATAAATGGCTGAAAAAAGAAGATTTTTCGCTGTATAATTACAGCCATTATAAAGAAAAGCTTAATAAAGATTCATTAAAATCTCATCCTGAAATGGTTTTAAGAATCAATAATTTAAAGAAAATATTTCCGGAGCTGAAAACGGAGGCTGCTGATGAAAAAGCTACGGAATCCTATGCTGTTCTTAAGAAAACCGCAAGGATGGAAACACTGCCGGACTTTTATCATTCGGAGGATTACGGGGTCGGTATCTATGCAAGTCTTCAGTTCCTGCAGGATGGGGAAGAAGAGGACTATTATAAAAGCTGGCTCGGGAAATGTTTTTCCAAAATCTATGAAGCCCGGAAAAATTATAACCTGAACCGGTATTTAGATCGGGTAGATCCTAAAAACCAAAGTGAAAGCTATCAGCAGTTCCTGAACTTTATGTGGAACCTGAGCCTGGATGAGATAAAAACTATCGCCGATTATTACCAGACGAAAAAATCCTGACCGAGAGTCAGGATTTTTATCATCAGTAGTTTAATCTTTCTAAACGGATCTTGTTGAATTTTTCCTTTTCATTATATTCCCGGAGAAGAATATATCCTTCTTTACCCACATACGGGATTACGGTATATGAGTCTTTTTCTGAAATAGGAACAATCTCCTGTTTGAACGTACCATTGATCAACGTATTGATAAATAGTTTCCAGTTTCTTTCTTTGGTTTCTTTATCTTTCTGTAAATCCCTGTAGAAGAAAACAACATCATTCCCATCATTAATGTATTGTGAGAACAGGTAGTCGCTTGTTGCCAATGACTTTTCTTTGGTAAAGATTTTCGTTCCTTTTACCTTAAAATCTTTATCTGTAAAAATATAAACCAGATCTGTGGTTTTAGGAACTCCGTAGTTGAAATCTATTTTATATTTTTCAAGAAGAATCCCGACACTTCCGTCTTTTAGGAAAAACACGTCTCGCGGTTGAAGATGATAGCTTTTTTCGACATATCCCAATTCATCCAGTCTGGGAATAAATGCAGATAAGTTCGGCGTGTAGTTAATTATTCTGGTATTTATTTCAAAGGTGTTCTTATCAACAACCAGCCTGGCGAAACCTACGCCTTTTTTGTTTTCATAATTTCTTCCCACAATGACGATTTTATCATCAAAAGTTTTGTCATTATCCAGACTTCTTGTCGTAGAAGAGAAGGTGGTAATATTGTCAATTGTGTCATCCGATAGGCCGGAAATAGGCTTGCTGGCTATTTCTTTTCCGGTTTTCATGTCTAAGACAAGCAGCGTGAATTCCTTTGTATCGCCCGTTTTTTTCTGTCTGATAAAATAGATGTTTTTGTCATCTTTTTCTATCAATGCAAGTTCTTCGGTATTTTTTTTGTCTCCGGAAGTATTGTATCTGTATCTCCAGACCTCGTTTTTATTTTCGTCAAATTTTATTAAAGAATTATTATTGACATATTTACCGTAGTCGTTAAGTTCAATCGCCAGAAAACCTCCTTCCTTGATCTCAAAAACAGTGGAATAGTAGTTATAGCCTTTGGCTTTTTTTTCTTCTTTATTTTCCAGGCGGGCTGCTTTCCAGTTCTTAGGCTGGCTGATCACTTTAAAAGTTCCGTTGTCGTAATCGTAATAGGTCTTTTGTTGAATGGAATTATTTGCCAGGTCGATTTCCATGGAACGCGGCGTAAAAAGTTCATTGGTTTTAACCTGGGAATAATCTAAAGAACTCGGGCGGAGAATTACTTTTTTCCTGAAATCTACATATCCTCTGTAAGAACCTGCCGTAATATCTCCTTCAAATTCTTTATTCGCTACAGGGTTGAGGTTTTTATCTAATATGACATATTCGAATTTTTTTGTCTTATCACCGGATTTCCCGTAAGAATATAGAGAGACATAGCCGTAAAGGTTGTCCTGCTCGTCAAATAAAGCGTTCATTCCCACGTGTTCCCCGGAAGCTAAGGCTGCCAGATCCTGAGTCTGCGAAAAATATAAAGCCTGGACCAAGCCGAATGCCAGTAAAAGTATTTTTTTCATGGTGAAATTTGAGTTTCAAAAATAATGAATTAACCGGTACAGTTTAAAATAAAAGCCCCGATTTCTCAAGGCTTATATTTTTAGAGTTTAGAAAGTAAATTTCTGAAATTTGTCTTCTCGTCAATGATTCGTCTCAATTCTGAAACCGGAACCCTTTCCTGCTGCATCGTGTCTCTGTCTCTGATGGTTACCGTGTGATCAGTCAATGAATCGTGATCGATCGTAATACAATAAGGCGTACCGATCGCATCCTGTCTTCTGTAACGCTTTCCGATTGCATCTTTTTCTTCATAGAATAAGTTGAAATCATATTTCAGATCATTAAAGATTTTCTCTGCATATTCCGCTAATCCGTCCTTTTTCATTAACGGGAGGATTGCTGCTTTAATCGGTGCTAAAGCCGGCGGTAAAGATAAAACAGTTCTTTCCGAACCGTCTTCCAGTATTTCGTCTTTCAGGCAATGAGAGAATATGGAAAGGAATAAACGGTCTAAACCTACCGAAGTTTCCACCACATAAGGAACATAATTTTCATTTCTTTCAGGATCGAAGAACTGTAATTTTCTTCCTGAAGCTTCCTCATGGGCCTTTAAATCGAAATCTGTTCTGGAGTGAATCCCTTCCAGCTCTTTGAATCCGAAAGGAAAATTAAATTCAATATCTGCAGCTGCATTCGCATAGTGAGCTAATTTCTCATGATCGTGGAATCTGTAATTTTCATCACCTAAACCTAAAGCTTTATGCCAGTTCAGACGTTTTTGCTTCCACTGTTCGTAGAATTCAAGTTCTGTTCCCGGAGCTACAAAAAACTGCATTTCCATTTGTTCAAACTCACGCATTCTGAAAATAAACTGTCTTGCAACAATCTCGTTTCTGAATGCTTTTCCGATCTGTGCAATACCAAAAGGAAGTCTGTGACGTGAAGTTTTCTGTACATTGAGGAAATTAACAAAAATTCCCTGCGCTGTTTCAGGTCTCAGATAAAGATCCATCGCAGAATCTGCGGAAGCACCCAATTTGGTTCCGAACATCAGATTGAATTGTCTTACTTCAGTCCAGTTTTTAGAACCTGTATCAGGATCGGTAATCTCCAGTTCTTCAATCAGGGATTTTACATCAGCAAGATCTTCATTTTCCAGAGATTTTGCCAGTCTGGAAAGAATCGCTTCTCTTTTTGCTCTGTATTCCAGGATTTTTGGATTCGTTGCGACAAACTGATCCTTATCGAAAGCATCCCCGAATCTTTTTGCTGCTTTTTCAATTTCTTTATTTTCCTTCTCTTCAATTTTGGCACAGTAGTCTTCCACCAAAACATCGGCTCTGAAACGTTTTTTAGAATCTTTATTGTCAATCAATGGATCGTTGAAAGCGTCTACATGTCCGGATGCCTTCCATGTTGTAGGGTGCATCAGGATTGCCGAATCAATACCCACAATATTTTCGTTCAGCTGTACCATCGCTTTCCACCAGTATTGTTTGATATTATTTTTAAGTTCGGCACCGTTTTGTCCATAATCATAAACAGCGGATAAACCGTCATAGATCTCACTCGAAGGGAAAATAAAACCGTATTCCTTGGCGTGAGAAATCACTTTCTTGAAAACATCTTCTTGCTTTGCCATAATTTTTTAACGTCTGAAGTGCAAAAATAGGAATTTGGATTCCAATTCCATGACATTCAATAAAAAAAGCAGTCAAAAAACTGCCGTTCTGTATTTTTAAAAGGTATAAGTGAGACCGATGCTGTTTCCGCTGATGTCAAGCCTGTAAGAGGCTGCTTTCGTTTCTTCAGTGCCGGCAGCTTTATTTTGGGTCCTTATCGCTTTTTTCAGGTTTTTATCGGCGCTTATGGCAAAGGGAATTCCGATTCCGATGGCTCCTAAGCCGATTCCTATTAACCCCCAACCGCCGGCTTGCTTTTCCTTTACAGCTACGCCGTTATAATATACCGTTTTGTTTTTTGTAATTTCTTTAACCAGTCCGAAACCGATAAAACCTCCGCCGACTGCACCGAAGATCTGTGAAACCGTACTGTTGGTATTTGCCTTTTTCATATAGCCTAATGCTTCCTGATTGGTAAAGACCTTTTTATATTCAGAGAACTTATATTTCTGGTCTCCTTTAATAAAGAATTCACGGTTGGACTTGCCCAGTGTTAAAGAATCAGACTGTTGTGCAAAAGAAATCAAAGGGAAAATGCTGCAAAGAAGCATGGATATTAATTTTTTCATCATAAATTTTTCGCGAAAATAAATAAAATGGAAACCATTTGAAGAATTTTAAGCATTGAATTTTATCAGGAGCCGGGAATCTGCTTTCCGGTGTATCTTTTTAAACAATCATTTTTAGTTAAATTTTCAAATCTTTTTCAATAAGTTCCAATGAATTGATAACGGCAGATATTTTTTCTTTCTGTTTTCTGATCTGTCTCGGGCGGATGATAAACCAGCTTACAGCAGCCCATGAAAAAGTCAATCCGTAAACGAGTATAGTCTTCAGCCATGGCATTTTTAAGGCAAATTCATAAAAGTAAAATGCAAAGCCAGCCGAAAGGATAAGATAGTAGAAGCTTAAACCTTTTGTCTGCATATAAATCTGTTGCTGCTCTGCTTTTTTTATGCCTGCGAGATATTCCTGATTGGTAGCGGAAGTATTGATTTTTTTTAAGATATTTACTTTTTGATATACCAGGACAGTATAAGAAAAAACACCGATAAGAAGGAGCATAATTCCAAATTTTGTGGTAAAAAAGGAGAAGTCAGCAAATATCCATATGAACAGGGCGGTAAAAGCAGAGAACAGCAATAAAGCAATCATTCCAATGTCTTTTAATACCTGTTTTTTCCTGTATTTTTCCGCTTTCGCCTTTATTTCTTCTATATTGGGAATATCGGTTTGTTTTTGATTCCAGATTTCCTGAAAATTATAACTGGTTTTCATACTTTGTAAATTTTTCGGTTAACTTTTCTTTGATTCTGTGTATTTTTATTCTCACATTGGCAGGAGAAATTCCGACCACTTCAGCAATATCTTTTTGTTTCATTTCCTCAAGCTCCAGAGATATGATGATTCTTTCAAGCTCAGGCAATTCGGAAATACACTGATAAAGAAAATCAGTCATCTTTTCCTGCTCAAGTTTATTATCTTTTTCTGAAAGGTCTTTAATCTCATAAGGAAGTTCATTCCTGGGCATCCGTTTTTCAAGATTGACCTGTCTCAGACAGATATTGGTTGCAATCCTGTAGATCCAGGTTCCGATACTCGCTTCGTGACGAAATTTCGGCAATTGCTGGAAGACAGCAATAAAGGTTTCCTGACAGAGGTCTTTTGCCGCATCATCATCATTTACATAACCCATGCAAAGCCGGAAGATCTTTTTCCAATACGTATGATAAATTTCCTCGAAGTTTAAGTTATACATTTATCGTTTTTAGAATTAGAGAGCATCAGGCATAAAATGTTACAAGGATTATCAGTTATATACATTGTTTATTTTTCTGACTCATCATTTTTTTTGCGGAAATCTCTACTTTTGTCCCATGTTAGAAATTCTTTACCGCGACGAACATCTTATTGCCATCAATAAGCCCAGCGGATTGTTGGTTCATAAGTCCTTTTATTCCGGAGAAGCGGATACCTATGCGATCCGGGAATTGAAAAAGCAGATCGGACAAAAAGTGTATCCGGTGCATCGTTTAGACCGAAAAACTTCAGGTGTTTTATTGTTTACATTAAATAAAGACGCTTTGAGAACCATGAGCGAGCAGTTTGCCACAAGAGAAGTTGAAAAGAGATATATCGCCATTCTAAGAGGCTGGACAAAAGAAGAAGAAACCATCGATTACGATTTGGTGAATGAAAATGAAGTAAAGCAGAATGCAGTTACCTATTACCGCCGTTTGCAGACTTCAGAAATTGATTTACCATTTTTAAAACATCAGACTTCAAGGTATTGTTTGGTGGAAGCTATACCTGAAACGGGACGATTTCATCAGTTGAGAAAACATTTTAAACATATTTTACACCCAATTTTAGGCTGCCGCAAACATGGCTGCAACAAGCAGAATAAACTCTGGCTTCAGACATTCGGCATCAGTAAAATGACACTTCATGCACACCAGTTAATTTTTAATCATCCGGTTTCTAACGAAAGAATTACGGTAAATGCAACTATAGATGATGATTTTAAAAAGGTTGGTAATCTTCTTAATTTTGATTTACGCATATATTCATAATTATGAAATCGAGTTCAAGTGCTTTTCGTAATGAAATGAAGAAATGTATCTAATACTCCGGAAAAGTTCTCAATATACTCTGCCTTGATTCGTTGCTCGAACTGATAAAATATTACTATTCGGTGAACCTGCCAGATAAGCAGCTTCGTGCAATCCGTGAAAGGATTCGTGAAATTTGTATTTTATAAAAACTATCACACATCAACAGATCATTAATTTTAAAATGAGTATTTTTGTAAAACTTTTTTTCAATGTATAAATCGCTCATTCGTCCGTTCCTTTTCAAATTTGATCCTGAAGAAGTTCATCACTTTACTTTTTCAATGCTAAAGAATTTCGGATTTATTACAAAACTATTTCTTCCAAAACCCATTGTAGACAAACGTCTTGAAAGAGAAGTTTTCGGCTTGAAATTTAAAAATCCTGTGGGTTTAGCTGCTGGTTTTGATAAAAATGCGGTTTTATTTAATGAATTAGGCGATTTAGGTTTCGGATTTGTAGAAATCGGAACGGTGACTCCGAAAGCTCAGGCCGGAAATCCTAAAAAGAGACTGTTCCGCCTTATCGAGGATGGCGGGATCATCAACCGGATGGGATTCAATAATGATGGTCTGGAAGCTGCCATTGAAAAGCTGAAAGGCAATAAAGGTAAAATCATCATCGGCGGAAACATCGGAAAAAATACAGATACCAGCCCGGAACATTATACCCAGGATTACCTGCAGTGTTTTGAAGGTCTTCATCCTTACGTGGATTATTTTGTACTGAATGTAAGTTGCCCGAATGTGGGGAGCCATGCCAAACTGGAGGACGTGGAATACTTAAGGGAACTTATTACGGAAGTCAAGAAAATTAATCAGACAAAACAGGTTCAAAAGCCTGTACTCTTAAAAATTGCTCCGGATCTGAACCATCATCAGTTAGATGAAATCGTTGAACTGATCGCTGAAACAAAAATTGATGGAGTGATCGTTTCCAATACATCAGTTAACCGTGAAGGTTTAAAAACATCCCCTGAAATACTGGCACAGATAGGCAATGGCGGGTTAAGCGGAAAACCGATCCGGGAAAGAAGCACCCAAATGATTAAATATCTTTCTGATAAAAGCAACAGGGCATTCCCGATCATCGGTGTAGGCGGGATTCATTCTGCTAAAGATGCAATGGAAAAACTGGATGCCGGGGCAAGCCTTGTACAGCTGTATACCGGTTTTATCTATGAAGGCCCGGACCTTATCAATGAAATCAATAAAGAACTTTTAAAAGGATTGGGCCGGCTGCCAAGGTGAGTTATTAAAGGCTGAAAGGTATGGTTAGAAATTAATTTTCTTAATTAATCAGGTTACAATATATGTAACGATTGATAAGTATTATCTTGATCTTGTTACAGAAGCATTCTTCACATCAACCGTTAAAGTATAGCCTGCGGAGGATGATGTTTTCGGAATGCCGAATGTCAAGGTTTTAGAGTCTTTGTTCCTGGTCATTCTGGTATCTTCTATATTTTCCCGGCAACTCTCCGTAAGGTATTCATCAAAACTTCTATAGTTCCAGTCTTTGGTAAAATACAAGACTCTGTAGCCTTTTTCTCCTTCGCCTGCCCCGCACATTCCGCAGTAGTTGAAATTGGATGGCTCTTCAAAGTATAATAAAATCCTGTTTCCTAACTGATCTGAAGCGTAGGAGACCAATGCATTTCCTCCGGCTTTATTAATAATGTCATAGGTATTTATCTTTTTATGATTCGGAAGGTTCAGGTAATTATTAAAACGGTAAATCCTGCTGTCTTTGGTGAGTAGTCTTGCCGAAAGGTTTTTATTTCCCGTGCTGAAAGTTCCGGAAACCTCCTGATCTGCATCCTGCCCGGGGAAAATAAATACTTCTTTAGGCTTCAAGGAATTCGCAATACTGTCAGCCTTATCCAGAATCTTGCCGGTAAGTTTTTCTTTGAAGAACTTTGAATTTTTCTTTTGCTGGTCTCCGAAGTTATACAGATACATCTCTCCAAGGCTGTAGATTCCTGTCAGCGGGATTTTTTTTCTGTATTTATCATAATAATACCATCCGTCTACAAAATGCTGGTACTGATGACAGTCTATGATACCGCTGTAATCCAGCTGCATGGTGATGGGAACACCGTTGATTTCGCCTTTAAAAACCTGGGATGAATCCGTAACGGTTTTAAGTTCAATCTTCTGACACAAAAAGAAAGTAATGCTCAAACAGAAAAGCAAAGTAAAAATTTTTTTCATGGTTTGTCTGTAATTTGGTTTAGTTTCAAATAAAAAAATGAGCAATTGTATAAATAATCAATCCGACCAGTCCGCCAACCAATGTTCCGTTTACCCGTATGAACTGAAGGTCTTTTCCGACTTCCAGTTCCAGCTTTTCACTTAGTTCCTTGCCCTGCCAGTTGCCAACTGTTGAACTGATAAGGTTTCCAAACTGATGGGTATTTCTCAGGATATATTTATAGGCTGTGACTCTGACCCAGTTGTCAATTTTATCCTGAAGGCCTTCGTTCATTTTTAAATTTTGTGAAAATTCATCCAGGTTTTTAGAAAGGTATTTTTTCAGGGAAGAATCTTCCTGCTGAAGTTCTTCGGTTACTGTTCTCTTAATGGAAATCCAGATGTCGTTGGCATATTCATTCAGTTTATCTGCCTTAAGAAGATCATTCTTTATATTCTTAAACTCCTGTTCCCATTTAGGGGCTTCTTTCAGATCGGTTGAAAACTCATAAATTTTTCCTGTAATCAGATTTCTGAGTTCATGTGCCGGATCTTCTTCAATTTCTCTGAAAAAATCGGCCAATCCACTTGAAATTTTATCAGCAATCTTCTGATCCACAAAAGCAGGAATGAAAGAGTAACTACCTTTCCTGACGCGGCTTTTAATCATTTCATCATTTTCGGTAATGTAATTTTTAATCTGTGAAGAAAGGCTCGTAATAATCCTTTGATGATCGTTTTTTTCAAGAATATAATGAATGCCGTTTCCTACAATGCTGTTGAGTTTAATATCATCCGTCATTTCGGCTGCTTTCTTGCTGATGAAAAGGCTGACCGTATTATCATCCAGCTTATTCAGGATATCCAGCACAATGTCCGAAATATTTTTGATCAGGATTTCCTGGTTCTTTTTCTTATCCAGCCATTCTCCTACAAAATTTGATATTTTGACTTTCTGAATATAAGGACGGATGTTTTGAGGTGAAAGGAAATTACTTACGACAAAGCCCCCGAGATTATCTCCCAGCTGCTGTTTGCTGTTTTCAATCAGGTTGGTATGCGGGATCGGAAGTCCCAGTGGATGACGGAACAATGCAGTAACGGCAAACCAGTCTGCCAAAGCACCTACCATAGCTGCTTCAGAAAATGCACGGACATACCCCAGCCAATGGGAGCCATTATGTTTCTGCAATATTGTAGTTATAATAAATAACAACGCCATCAATAGGAATAACCCTGTGGCAAAAGCTTTGTACGTTCTTAATTGTTTTCTTTTGGCTTCATCATTCATACTCTCAAATTTATTACATTTGGTTTTATGCTTTTAAAGTTAATTTTAAAAGCTTTCTAAAGTTAAGTCTTTATTGGTTTAATTTTGGATGATTAGAGAATCATAAATAAATATTATGCAAAACGAAGCAAAAAATAATCCACACTATTCAAGAACTGATATATCAAAACTGAATGTCTCCAATGAAGAGTGGAAAAAAATCCTTGCTACTGATTTATATGCCATCTCAAGAGAAGCAGCAACAGAAAGAGCATTTACAGGAAAATATAATGAATTTGATGAAATAGGAGATTATTATTGTGCCGTCTGTGGTAATCATCTGTTCCGTTCGGATTCGAAATTTTCAAGCAGTTGTGGCTGGCCGAGCTTTTTTGAAGCTGATGAGAATGGTGTATATTACAAAAGAGATACCGCATATGGCATGGAGAGGGTAGAGGTTCTGTGTAAAAGATGTGACTCTCATTTGGGACATGTTTTTGATGACGGCCCGAAACCTACAGGATTGCGGTATTGCATGAATTCTGTCAGCCTGGAATTTGTTCCGGATATACAGAAATAAAATGAGCTTCGATTCACAATATCAGGAAGTTAAAGTTTCTTAAATAGCGTTAAAAATAATAGGATTATAAGATATTCCTTATTATGTTTTATACATTTGCACACTCAATTGGATTTAACATAATATTTTAATGAAAGGAATTTATAGCGTATTAGGTATTGTTTACATGGTAACAACTTCATTTTATCTGTCTCCAAAAAAAATGAATGTGAATCATGAAATCAATATGGAAAAGATTGAAAAATTGAACAGCGTGAAGTCTGAAAAAACTTCAGAAACAGGATCTTCGTCAGAAGCATTGTACAAATCAATTACATTTGAAGAAGGGCACGAACTTAACGAAGAAGTTTTCTTTAAAGCCTTAACAGGTTTTGAAAATTTGAAGAAAGCTGGTTTGCTTAATCAGGATGCTCATTTATTGACAGTATGCGATTTTTCGATGTCTTCCAACACGAAAAGACTGTGGGTAATTGATACACAAGAGAAAAAAGTATTATTCAATTCACTGGTAGCCCACGGAAAAAATACAGGTGAAGAATTTGCAACCAATTTCTCCAATACCAACAGCTCGCTTCAAAGCAGCCTGGGATTTTATATCACCGATGCTACTTATAATGGTGACAACGGATATTCCCTTAAGCTCCTGGGAATGGATAAAGGATTTAATGATGCGGCTTACAAAAGAGCGATCGTAATGCACGGAGCCGACTATGTAAGTGAAGAGTTTGCGGCAGTACACAAGAGGATCGGAAGAAGCTGGGGCTGTCCTGCGGTTCCAAGAGCTCTCACGCAGCCGATTATCAATACTATAAAAGGAAGAAACTGCCTTTTCATTTATTATCCTGATCAGAATTACCTTTCCAAATCGGAATGGTTGAAATCATAATGTTTAGATGGAAGAGAATTCAGGATATATTGCGGCGGTAAGGCTACTCAACAGACCGGACGGGACAAGTACTCTTGAGAAGGGGAAAATTCCGGTTTTACAGTCCATGAACACAACGGCATGTTGGTTCAGCAATACGACTGAAGAATGGGAGAAAAATAAACATCCGGCTCCCAGAAGGCAATATGTAGTGACGCTAAAAGGTCAATTAAGATTTAAAGTCAGTGACGGTTCCACATTTAATATTGAACCAGGGATTATTCTTCTCGCTGAAGATGTGGCTGCAGAAGGGCATAGCTGGGAAATGACAGCTGGTGAGAAGTGGGAAAGATTATATATTCCTATTGAAGATAATGCTGATGATTTTTTTATTTCAGAGTAGAACAGATTTTATAATTGAAAAAAAGCAGTCTAGAAATAGACTGCTTTTTTTATATAATATAAATGCCGGACAGAATTTAATTGAACTTCTTAAAAACCAGTGTCGCATTATGTCCCCCAAAACCGAAGGCGTTGCTTAAAGCATAATTGATGTTCTTTTCTTTCGCTTCCCCAAAAACAATGTTGAGATCTTTCGGGATATTTTCATCAATGTTGTGAAGGTTAATGGTCGGCGGAATAATTCCGTTTTCAATTGCTTTAATAGAAAGAATTGCTTCTGCGGCTCCGGCGGCTCCAAGCAGGTGGCCGGTCATTGATTTTGTGGCGCTGATATCCAAGCCTTTATTCCCTTTAAATAATTTATTAATTCCGTTCAGCTCAACCAGATCTCCCATTGGAGTAGAGGTTGCGTGTGGATTGATATAATCGATGTCATCTGTATTGATTCCGGCTTCATCAAGCGCAAGTTGCATTGCCTTAATGGCTCCTACTCCGTCAGGATGAGGTGCCGTCATGTGATAGGCATCTGCCGTCATGGCAGCTCCGACTAATTCTGCATAGATCTTTGCTCCTCTGGCTTTAGCGTGCTCATATTCCTCGAGAATTAAAGCTCCTGCGCCTTCACCCATGACAAAGCCGTCTCGGTCTGCATCATAAGGACGGCTCGCCGTTGCAAAGTCACTATTTCTCGTAGACATGGCTTTCATAGTGGAAAAGCCACCTACAGAAGCGGGAGTAATCGCTGCTTCAGAACCGCCGCTGACAATTACTTTTGCCTTGCCCAGCCTGATGTAATTAAACGCATCCATTATTGCGGTATTTCCGGTAGCACAGGCAGAAATAGTGGTGTAATTGATGCCCTGAAGACCAAACTTCATGGAAATCATTCCGGAAGCCATATTGGCGATGAATTTTGGAACAAAAAACGGATTAAATCGAGGGGTTCCGTCTCCTTTTGTAAATTCCATCACTTCACTTTCAAAAGTCCACATACCGCCCTGTCCGGTTCCCCAGATCACACCTGTATCAAAAGGATCCATGTTTTCCAGCTCAAGTCCAGAATCTTTTAATGCTTCCGCCGTTGAGTACATGGCATATTGTGAAAAAAGATCGCTTCTTTTAATCTCATTATGGGTTAAATGAACTTTAGGATCAAAATTTTTCACCTCACAGGCAAAATGCACTTTGAATTTTTCCGTATCAAAATGGGTGATTTTATTAGCTCCGCTTACACCGTTGATGCTGTTTTGCCAGAATTCTTCAACATTATTTCCCAGAGGCGTCACCGCACCCAGTCCTGTAATAACAACTCTTTTCATTTACGTATTGGTTTTGAATAAGTTAGAGGTCCCTCTTGCAATAAGCCGCGTTTTGTCTGCATTCCATATTTCACATTGTGCATTCACAAACTGCTTTCCTCTTTTTATAATTTTTGTTTCGGCTACAATATTATCATTTTCTTTTGCTGTTGAAAAATAATCGATACTGTTATTTACGGTCACAATAAAACTTTTTTCATTCAAAGAAAACATGGTTGCGCCTATAATGTCATCCATAATTGCTGCCGTAACACCACCGTGGAGGTTTCCCATAGGATTAAGCCACTCTTCACGAACAGTATACTGAAATTCTATACGGCCTTCTTCAGCAGAAATAACCGTAGGATTAAGCCATTTCATAAACGGTGAAGGAGATGCTGTAAACTCTTTGCCGATAAAATTTTTTAACATTGCTAATTTATCCATATTTATTTTTCTAAAATCATCGTTACCCCTTGACCACGTGCTGCACAGATGGATATGAATCCTTTTCCGCTTCTTTTCTCATCCAGTAATTTGGCTAGGGTTCCTATAATTCTTCCTCCGGTAGCTGCAAACGGATGTGCGGCGGCAAGGCTTCCTCCTTTTACATTCAGCTTATCCCTGTCAATTTTTCCTAATGCTTTTTCCAACCCGAATTTTTTAGCCAGATCATCATGTTCCCAAATTTTCATAGTAGCTAAAACCTGCGCGGCAAATGCTTCGTGAATTTCATAATAATCAAAATCTTCCAGGTTGATTCCTGCTTTCTTAAGCATCCTTTCTGCGGCAAAAACAGGAGCAAGGAGCAGATTTTGTTTATTTTCAACATATTCAATTCCTGCCACTTCTGAAAAAGTGATATACGCCAGGATCGGGAGGTTATTTGCTTTTGCCCATCCCTCACTTGCCAATAGAACCGCTGAAGCTCCATCGGTAAAAGGAGTTGAATTTCCAGCTGTTAAAGTCCCGTTTTGTTTATCGAAAGCCGGTTTTAATGAAGCCAGCTTTTCCAGAGTGGTATCACGCCGAAGATTATTGTCTTTATCTAATCCAAAAGCAGGGGTAATCATATCATCGAAAAAACCTTCATCATAAGCTTTTGCCATATTCTGATGGCTTTTAAAAGCCAGTTCATCCTGTTCTTTACGGGAAATCTGATAATATTTCGCAGTAATTTCCGTATGGCCACCCATTACCAGGCCTGTTTTAGGTTCCTGTCCTTTATACGGGATGGGCATCCAGTCTTTCAGTTTCGGGCTTAGCAGTTGTCTGATTTTCCCAAAAGCAGATTTTTCTCTATTCGCTTTTAATAAAGCTTTTCTTAATCCCGGTGACGATTCAAACGGAATATTGCTCATGGCTTCCACACCACACGCAATTCCGCTTTCAATTTGTCCCAAGGCAATTTTGTTTCCGATATAGATCGCTGCTTCAATTCCTGTGTCACAAGCCTGCTGCAGATCACAGGCAGGAGTTGCAGGATCAAGTGAAGTATTCATAACGGATTCCCTGATGAGGTTGCTTTCAGAAATGTGTTTGATGACAGCACCTCCGGCTACTTCGCCCAAAAGTTTTCCTTTAAGATTATAGCTTTTAATTAAGCCGTTCAGGGCAGAAACCAGCAGATCCTGGTTTCCCTGGTCTGTATAAGCTGTATTGATTCTGGCAAAAGGAATTCTGTTGTATCCTACAATTGCTACTTTTTTTGTTTCCATAAAGTAAAATTTATAATGGAATGATGTTTAGTTCTTTGTCAATAATGTTAAGAATTTTATCTAAAGCACGGTTTAAGAATTTATGGTCTCCGGTAGTTTTGGATAATAAGATCCCGCCCTCAATCAGCATAATGAATAAGGAAGCATATTCTTCCGCATCAGCATTTTTATTTATTTCCTCCCTTTGCTGTCCGTCTGAAATGACCTTTGAAATTTTAGAGATCCATTCTTCAAAAGATTTTGTCACCTGCTTTTTCAAATCAGGGAAAGTATCATCAGCTTCTGTTGCAGCATTAAGTAAAGGACAGCCTCCGTTTTCAAATACGGTTTTCCAGTTTTTTCGGTAAAAGCTGACGAACGCTTTCAGTTTTCCAACAGTATCAGGAAATTCTTCTCCCAGGGATCGGGCCATATTTTTTCCAAGCCAGCCGGAGTTATATTTATAGACTTCCAAGGCAACTTCGTCCTTATTTTCAAAGTTACCGTAAATGCTCCCCTTGGTTAATCCTGTGACTGCAGTTATGTCGGAAAGTGAAGTGGAAGTATATCCTTTCGTATTGAACAAAGTTGCGGTCTTCTCGATAATGAATTGCTTTGTCTTTTCTGCTTTGGACATTTTTTCCCATTAATTATAATACAAATATACAAAAATATACCAATCGGTATATTTTATTTTAAAATTAAATCCAGATAAAATGATCTGGATTTAATTTTTTACGGAAAAGCATTATTAACTTACCAAACTGGCGTTCAGGGTGATTTCAAAATTGAATGCGGCGCTTACAGGACATCCTTCTTCTGCAATTTTAGCATATTTTTGAAATTCCTCTTCTGAAATCCCGGGAACTTTTGCGGTTAATGTCAATTCAGATTTTGTGATTTTCCCGATAGCCGGGTCTAAAGTAATCACTGATTTTGTTGTTAATTCGTCAGGAGTAAAGCCTGCCTGGGAAAGTTCTGCGCTTAATTTCATGGTGAAGCATCCGGCATGGGCTGCTGCAAGTAATTCTTCAGGATTGGTTCCTACTCCATCTTCAAAACGGCTGTTAAAAGAATACTGTGTCTGATTGAGCGTCGTGCTTTGTGTAGTTAAATGACCTTTTCCTTCTTTTACGGTACCGTTCCAAACGGCTGTTGCGTTACGTTTCATAATGTTGTATTTAATTATTTAATGTTGTTCTGTTTTAACAATACAAATGTAGGGCAGATATTATTCCAAAATGCTAGATAAAAATCGCTAAATGTTGTACTTTTTTCTCCGGATATCGTTTTCTGCAAATTGGAAGACGTTTCCTGATTAACTGTTGAAATTGATCATTCTTTAGAGAAGCATTTGTATCATAGATTAATCTTACCATAAAGATATAAAAAAGCATGGCTTCATTAACAGGAATTGTTGAAACCATGCTTATGATTGTATGTCTATCAGGAGATTTATTGCTGTGAAATAATCTGTAAATTAAATTAGTTACATTAAAAAGCCACATCAACACCAATATATAGGTTAGCTTTCATAATCGGAGCATATACCATGCCGCCGTCAAAATAATTTCCGAAAGGATTTTTAAAATCTACAATTGCATTTTTCTGATAATAGGATGTCAGGTTTTCTCCGCCTATATAGGCTCTTATTTTTTTATTAAAATTTCTCGAGATCTGGGCGTTCAAAACAGCATAAGATTCAGAATGCGCAGGCAGTTGAAATTCTACAGGGTTTGTTGACGTATCCGGAAGTCTTTGTTTGCCAACCCAGTTTAATGTTGTATCAAAGCTCCAGAAAGCACCTTTCTCATTTTTATTCGTTGAATATGCTAAATTCACAAAACCCCTGTTTTTTGCCATAAACGGTACATCCCGTCTTCCATCAAGATAATCAGCCTGAACATCATAATATTTGTATGCCAGCCTCACATCAAAATTCTTAAAAGGGGTAAAATCCCATTGAGTCTGAAAAGAATTTGCAAAAGACTTCCCTTCTAAATTGTAGAAAGTCAGCTGCTGGGGCGATCGGTCCAGATCTACCATTGCCTGATCCTTGAAATCTGTTCTGAAAAAGTCGGCCACTACAGTAGATTTTCTTCCGAATAATTTGAATTCCTGCTGTAGGCTGGCTCCGTAATTCCATGCGATTTCAGGTTTTAAACCATAGATATTTCCGCCATTCTGTATAATTTGAATACTTCTGTTGGAAGCGAAGTACTGCTGACTTTCAGCAAAAATATTTGCGGTTCTGAAACCTCTTCCCGCAGAGAGCCTTACAATTGTCTGCGGAGTGATATCATATTTAAAATTCAACCTTGGGGTAAACTGGGTTCCTGCAAGATTGTGAAAATCGATCCTGGCTCCTGCCACCAACGTATATTTCAATCCCGTTAGCGTATACTCTGCAAAGGCTCCGGGCACAATTTCGTTTCGCTTTAATTGATCCGTTAAATAGGTTTCATCGTAATCGTCATACATAAAGCTTGCTCCGGCTTTGTATTTATGGTTAGTGTTGCCTAAAATACTTTCAAAAATCAGATTGGAATAATAAGTGTGCTGCTGTCCGGAATAATTCCTCAGTCCAAAAAAGCTGTCCTGCTGATGATAGATATATTGGTTCATCCAACCCAGACTCTGATAGGGTTTTCCTTTAAAAACATAACCGGTCTTATTCCATACCTGAAATCTTGAGATATCAATCCCAACGCCGTACAGTGCCTGTTCTTTTTGGCTTACATTCTTATCAAAACCGATCTGTCCGGAAGTTCTTTCGTCTTTAATGAAATTAATACCGAAATGCGAACCAAATCCTGATTTTTCCAGGTCATTATAGTTCAAAAGATAAGCAGCGTTGACTTGCGTTCCTTTTGGCCTGTCCAGAAAACTGTCGTAATTCATATCCGTATCTCCAAAAGTTCCGTTTCCGTGAAGAAGGAAAGTCTGTGACCATTGGTCATTGATCTTCGAAACACTCGTAATATTCGCTTCAGCTCTTCCGTTAAAGTCTGCAAACAGATTCAAAGAGGTTTCCGGCTTTTCAGCGTTTTTAAGCAATTCAGTGTTGATCTGCCCGGTGATGCTTTCATAGCCATTGGTTACTGTGCTTCCGCCCTTGGTCAATTGGATACTTTCAATCCATCTTCCGGGAATAAAATTTAATCCGTAAGCAGATGCGAGCCCCCTGATTTCAGGTAATAATCCTTTGGTTAAGCTTGTGTATTTCTGATCCAGGCCAAGCATTTTCAGTTGCTTGGTTCCTGTTACGGCGTTGCTGAAAGAAACGTCAACGGTAGCATTGGTTTCAAAACTTTCCGACAGGTTGCAGCAGGCCGCTTTTAAAAGCTCTTTTCTGTCAATATTAAAAACCATACCGGCTTCTTTTTTATTCAGGGAAGTAGCGGCTTTTGATCCTGTTACGGTAACGCCTTCAATATCTTTTCCGTGATTTTCAGCTGAAGTATGATCTGCATGCTCTGAATCTGAAGCTTCTTCAAGATGCACTTTCGGATTTGCTTCTCCGAACGGAATGTCCCTGTCATACAAACAGCAGGAAGGCAGTCCTTTATAGGTTGTATCGCTGGCTGTATACTTTTCATTGTCGTGCCCTGCGTCGGCAATGTTCTTCAGGATTTTATCTGATGAGGTCTTTGCCGGATTAAAGTTTAAAACAACTGTTTGCTTTTCCGCATTCCATTCGGCAGAATCGGCACCTGCATTTCGGGCGGCTTTCTCAATTCTTGCCTTACAGGATTCACAGTTTCCTTTTACATAAAATTCATTTTCTTTTTTTGAATGGTGTTCATGTCCTGCAACAGTTTCAGGTTGTATATCCCTGCTGTAATGACAGCATCCAGGGAGAGCGTCATAGGCTGTATCTGATGCTTTGAATTTTTCATTATCGTGGCCGGCTTCCGCTACTTTTTTCAGGATATCATCCGTTGAAGGGCTGCTGTTGCCCGTGTCGAGTGTTAATGTCTGCGAATCGACGGAATATTCTGCATGCTTAGCTCCGGCTTTCAAAGCTGTGCTTTCAATTCTTGCTTTGCACATGTCACAGTTTCCTTTTACTTTAAACTGGCTTTTAGAAAGATTTTGAGCAAATAGTATGGGTGTATACAGGAGGAATATACCAAGAATAATCCTGGAAATATATGATTTCATTTTGTTTAAAATTTAGGTTAATAAAAAACGGTTCATTATATTTATAATGAAGTGAATTTGTTGTATTAACCTAATTTCGGCGGTTGCCAGATTTCTTTTAAACGGTCTGAAAGATGAGGATCAGTATACTGATCATGTAAGTTTTTACGGGCTTTGTAGTAGGATATTTCCAACTGCAGGCTTCTGGAGAACGGAGTTTCTATGAAGCTATAGCATAATACGCAGGTAGAGCAGCAGTTGGTATCATTACACGAAGAAGATTTCTGCTCTTTTTTCTGTTTGTCTTTAGAATGTTCGCTATGTCTACTTTTGCAGCAATCTGTCCCTGAGTCGGTGCAGCATTTTTCCTGAAGGTGCTGGGCATAGAAATTATCTTTAGGAATTAAAAAAATCCCTAAGCAGAAAATAATGGCTATGATCTGAAATAATTTCACTTCTGCAAAAATACAAAAATTATGGCAAAGCTTCTCCAACTTTTACGGAACAATTATGCCAGGGTTCTCCGTGAGGTGGATTTAGTGAAGGCTTTTCACCTGTAGGAGCAGGAGTTGGCGCCGGAAGTGTATTTTGTGCAATCGCCTGAGTCTGCTGCGCAACTGCCGGAGCTGGTTTGCTGTTCAATGGCTGTCCAACGGGAATGTCGCATCTGTGTCCCGGTTCTCCATGAGGAGGATTCATTCCTTTTGCTGTTTTCAAGGTTTTTGCCTGGCCATTGTTGTCGACCGTGAACTTTCCTGGCTGTAAAGAATTAGGATCAATCTGGATGGTTTGTCCTTGATTAACATTAACAGCTGCATTCTGAGGTCCCTGCTGGTTTTGTGCGGGAGCAGAATTTAAAGGCTGACCTACGGGAATATCACACCTGTGGCCCGGTTGTCCATGTGGAGGGTTCATTCCCGGTGCAGTTACTGTAGCAGTTGCTGAATTTGGTATAGTTTGAATGCCCGCCTGATCTAAAAGAGAAGCCTTAGGCGTGTTGTTCACGGCTAGGGCAGGCTGCTGAACGCCTGCTTCTTCCTTTAAATAGGTTGCTTTTTCGTCTTTTTTACACGAAATTATTACTGTTGATATCGCAAATAAACCTAAGATTGTATTCTTCATATAAAACAAAATTAGCAAAACATTTTGAATTGCTTTGCTAATTTTATATTTATAATGGTCACATATTTATCTTTAAACGTAAAAATGCTGTATATTTTGCTTTTTTACATTAGATATAATATGTTTAACGCCTAAACATTAATTCTTAACGAGAAGTCTGAATCCTTCTCCATGGACATTGATGATTTCAAGCCCTTCATCATCTTTAAGCAGCTTACGGAGTTTGGCAATATATACGTCCATACTTCTTGCGGTAAAGTAATTTTCTTTCTTCCATATTTTTCTTAAAGCCAGATCTCTCGGCATAAAGTCATTTCTGTGAATGCAAAGAAGCTTCAACAGCTCATTTTCTTTAGGAGAAAGTTTATATTCATTGTCTCCCACCCGCAGTTGCCTCAACATCGAATCGAAGAAGATATTACTGATTTTGAACTGTTCCTGCTCTTCGTTTTCCAAAGTGGAGCTTCTTTGAAGAATTGCCTTGATTTTATATAAAAGCAACTCAGTATCAAAAGGTTTGGTAATATAGTCATCTGCTCCCAGCTGATATCCTTTTAAGATATCTTCCCGCATATTTCTTGCCGTAAGGAAAATAATAGGGGTATTTTTATCGATTTTTTTAACATCTTCAGCTAATGAGAATCCGTCTTTTTTAGGCATCATGACATCGAAAATACAGATGTCAAATTCGTTTTCCGTAAATTCTTTTAGTCCCTGCTCTCCATCTGTAGCGAGTGTAACTTCAAAATTATTGATGGTTAAATAATCTTTCAGTACTGCTCCGAAACTCTGATCGTCTTCTACTAATAATATTCTGTTGCTCATAATTTATTCTTTTAAAGATTAATAATAAGAATGGACTGGCCATGCTCTTCTCCTATATTTATTGTTTGGTTGCTGATATTTATTAATTAATAATTGTACCTATTCTAGCCCATTGGCAGTTTTATAGTAAATGTACTTCCTTTATCTTTTTGGGAATCCACAATGATCTGTCCTTTATGAAGTTCTACAATCTTTTTAACATAGGAAAGACCCAGACCCTGCCCTTTTACATTATGGATATTTCCGGTTTCTTCCCTGAAGAACTTCTCAAATATTTTAGTTTTGTTCTGCGTTTCCATTCCCATTCCTTTATCTGAAATCTCAATGACGTACCAATTCCCTTCGTTGCTGGTTTTTATTGAAATTTCAGGAGTCTCCGGTGAATATTTATTGGCATTGTCAAGCAGGTTTACCAGCATATTGGAAATGTGGAATTCATCAATTTTAAAGATATACTTCGTGGCATTGAATTCCTGTTTCAATGTGCCGTTTCGTTGCTGGATAATCAGGTTGAAAGATTCCGTAGTCTTTCTGATCAGCTCTCTTACATTGGCTTCTTTTAAAAATAAGTTGACCTCATTCCTCTCAAGCTTAGACATATTCAGAACGTTTTCCACCTGTTTTTTCATCCGTAAATTTTCCTGCTTAATCAGTTCGGAATAATATTTAACTTTATCAGGGTTGGTCGCAATCTTATCATTGGCCAAAGAATCAGTGGCTACAGAAATTGTGGCCAAAGGCGTCTTGAATTCATGAGACATATTGTTGATGAAATCCGTTTTTACTTCTGCCAGCTTTTTCTGCCTCATCATATAATTGATTGAAATGATGTAGATACCCAGGATTGTCAGCAATGAAAGAAAAGTTCCCAGAAGCATAGGCCAGTTGTTCATCGCCAGGGAATACTCCTTTTTTGGGAATACCAGCGCCAATGTATATAAAGTTCTTTCCTTGGAATCGGTGAACAAAGGATAGCTGTAGGTATTGTTATCTTTTTTCTCGGTATACAGCTTATTGACAATGCTGGTCAGCTTGTTGCCTTTATCCGTAATCCCATATCCGAAGGTTGCTGAAATTCCTCTTATTCTCAGTTCTTTCGTGATGACGGAATCAAGGATCTTTTTGTCTACTCTTTTTGTGATGGGCAAATTATTGCCGTTGACTTTTACAAATTCTTTCATGGCATAATCACCGTTTTCAATGTCCCTGTTAAGATCGGCAGTGAGAAGCTCACGTCTTGTCGTGTCCCTTTTGATCTTATAGGAAGCTTCGTCTGAATATAAGGTCGTTAGCTTTAAAGAATCCCCTTTTTGAGAGAGTGGTAGCTGATTTTTCTCAATAATGTTTTTTGAATAGACGATCTGCCTCTGAGTACCGGAATCTTCAACCTGCTGAACGGCGGTTAATGAAGGCTGGCTACTGTTGGCAAGAATGTTATTCCTGAAATTTTTATTATCGATATTGAGGTATTTATCTACTTCTACCTCACCCATGATTTTTGAAGTATTTTCCAGCGCAGAATATACTTTGGAGGAAAAGTCCTGATCCAATGCGCCGTAATACCTTTTCAGCCAATAAAACTGCAGCGTTACGAATACAATCAGTGAGATTGTCATGAACACAGATATTATCGGGATGAATTTATTATTCATGTGTTTTTATTTATAATTTTTAAAGAAATATACTGTTAAAATTAATCATTTTATGATTTGCTAAACAAGAAATAAGCTATAAAATTGTGTAATTGTTCTTAAAAGAATGTTTTTTAACATTTATTTATTAAACTTTTGGTTATCTTTAATAGAAGAATTTTCAGAATATTTAAAAATTAGTCATTAAACAAACCGTTAATATGAGATCTGATATTATATTTAACAAAGATTTTAAGGCAAACAGTATTTATGTAATGACCCTATTTGCTGCTGATGCTGTTAAAGTATGGAACTGTTTTACCCAGGCAACATTGCTGGATCAATGGTGGGCTCCGGAGCCATGGGAATGCCGGACAGTAAGTCAGGATTTTAAAGAAGGCGGGATGTGGCTGTATTCAATGATTGGTCCGGCCGGGGAAAAACAAGTTGCACAGATGAAATACGGGGAAATTACTGAACACCGAAGCTTTGACGTTACTACTGCTTTATGTGATGAAACCGGAAAACCTGACGAAGATTTGAAGGCAAAATGGCTGTTCGGTTTTACAGGAGTGGAAGAAGGGACTAAGGTAACAATTAATATTCATTTCCGTTCTGAGGAGGAAATGAATAAGATTCTTGAAATGGGATTTGAACAAGGCTTTACCACAGGCCTGAAACAGCTGGAAGAAATAATAGCTGATAAGTAATAAAAACGGAAAGTAATTTTACTTTCCGTTTTTATTAAATCAATTCTTCATCCTGAAAATATTGGATAATCGCTTTTTTCATCAGGATCTGCTGTTCATTGGGCTTCAGTTCCGGAAGCTTTTCCTTCTCTTCAAAATGAGGATATCCGTCATCATCATAATGCGAAAATTTATAATATCCAAAAGGTTCCAGCAATCTGCAGACTGCAATATGCAGGAGGTTCACTTTGTCGTCTTTTGTGTATTTCTGCTGTCCGCTCCCCAATTCCTGCAGCCCGATCAGGAATAAATAGGTTTCAATCGGAGCATCTTTTTCAGTCTCAAAATTTTCAATGAAAAACTGTTGTATCTTTTGCCAGTATTCTGATTCGTTAGTCATAATGTATATCTCAATTTTCCAAATTGTTATTTTTATTTACTTTTTCCTATTCTCATTTTGCAGCGTCTTGTTTTCTGGCAAGATCTAGGATGTTGCTCAAACTTTTCGTGCTTTTTGTTCTGCAAATATTCTTGCTTTTCCATTCTGCTAATCTTATTTTTTTGAAAAAGATAATAAACAATGGCAACGCCTAAAAAATAACAAGAAGAACCATAAAATTATTTTAATAATTTTTCTAACTTTAATAAAAACGCATATTCCAAAGCGTCTTCTTTCAATGATTCAAACCTTCCGCTCGCCCCGCCGTGGCCTGCGCTCATGTCGGTTTTGAATATCAGGATATTATCATCCGTTTTCATTTCTCTTAATTTGGCGGTCCATTTGGCCGGTTCCCAATATTGTACCTGAGAATCATGAAGCCCGGTTGTGATCAGAATATTAGGATATCTTTTAGTCTCTATATTATCATAGGGTGAATAAGATTTCATGTAATGGTAATATTCCTCTTCGTTCGGATTTCCCCATTCGTCATATTCTCCGGTAGTCAAAGGAATGGTTTCATCCAGCATTGTGGTAACAACATCCACAAAAGGAACCTGTGCTACAATTCCGTTGAATAAAGCCGGTTCATAATTCATGACCGCTCCAACCAATAATCCTCCTGCGCTTCCTCCCATTGCGTAAAGGTGTTTTGAAGACGTGTAATTTTCCTTAACCAAAAACTTTCCGGCATCAATAAAATCAAAGAACGTATTTTTCTTAAACAGCATTTTTCCGTCTTCATACCATTCTCTTCCCAAATATTCTCCTCCTCTGATATGGGCAATGGCATAAATAAATCCTCTGTCTAAAATCGACAGCCTTACATTGGAAAAGCTTGCATCCACCGTGTGTCCGTAACTTCCATAACCGTATAACAGAATGGGAGTGTCTGCCGTTTTTTTGGTGTCCTTATGATAGACCAATGAGATCGGAATCTTAACCTTTCCATCTCTTGAATCTGCCCATATCCTTTCGGAAATATAATTCTCCGCCATGAATTTTCCGCCGAGAACTTCCTGCTGTTTCAGGAGCTGGGTAGTTTTTTCCTTCATATTGTATTCGTATGTAGAGCTTGGCTGTGTTAAAGATGTATATCCGTAGCGCAATATCTCTGTATCAAACTCCAGGTTAACACCGATGTAAGCGGTATACGTGGGATCTGAGAAAGGCAGGTAATACGATTCCTGAATTTTCTCGTCAATAATTTTTATCTGTAACAGACCTTCTTCCCGCTCTTCAAGAACCAGATAGTTTTTAAAAATTTCAAAACCTTCGAGCAAAACTTCGGGGCGGTGAGGGATAACATCGACCCAGTTTTCCATTCCGCAATTGCTGATCTTAGTTTTTACCAGCTTAAAATTAAAAGCATCATCTGCATTGGTGATGATATAAAATTCATCTTCATAATGTTCCACTGAATATTCCAGATCGTCAATACGCGGCTGAATGATTGTCCAGTCTGTAAAAACATTGTATGAAGGAATAAACCTGTGCTCGTCTGAAATCGTACTTGAGCTTGCAATGAAAATGTATTCCATTGATTTTGTCTTGAAAACATTCACGTCAAAAGTATCATCCTCTTCATGAAAGATCAGGACATCTTCAGAGGTGTCAGTACCGATTTTATGCCTGTACACCTTAAATGCACGCAGGCTTTCATCTTTCCTGATATAGAAGACATATTCATTATCATTCGCCCATACAGCTTTTCCGGTCGTGTTTTCAATTTTATCAGGAAGGATTTCTCCTGTTTTTAAATTCTTGAAATTGATGCTGTAGATTCTTCGGCTCACATTATCGGATGAGAAAGAAGCCAGTTCGTTATTGGGGGCAACTGCCACACTTCCTACTTCAAAATAGCTTTCGTTTTCTGCCAGTACATTAACATCCAGAATAATTTCTTCTTCACTCTCTAAGCTTTTGTATTTTCTGCAGAATATCGGATATTCTTTTCCTTCTTCATAACGTACGATATACCAGTATTCGTTAAAAAAATAAGGCAGGGATTCGTCATCTTTTTTGTAACGGGCTTTCATTTCTTCGAAGAGTTCCTCCTGAAAGGATTCGGTATCTTTCATTACGGCATCGGCGTACGCATTTTCTTCTTCAAGGTATTTAATCACTTCAGGATTTTCTCTTTCATTGAGCCAGAAATAATTGTCAATCCTTTTGTCACCGTGTATTTCGAGTATTTTTTCTATTTTTTTTGCCTGTGGAGCTTCCATTCAATATTAATTCTTGTTCAAATGTAATTAAAAAAAAACCATCTTTCCTGTATGAAAAGACGGTTAGGTATATTTTTATAGTAAACCTACTTATGAAGCGCTTTAATATATTTTTCCAGTGCCATGGTCATGGATGGAGTTTCTTTGGTTGGAGCCATTAAATTTACGGTTAATCCAGATTCCTCCGCGGCAGCCAAAGTCGTGGTTCCGAAGACTCCTATTTTAGTATCTTCCTGCTTGAATTCCGGGAAATTCTGATGTAATGATTTGATTCCCTGTGGGCTGAAGAAAATTAACATGTCATAATCTTTGATGTTGATGTCTGTTAAATCACTGCAAACCGTTCTGTACATGATGGCTCTTTTCCAGTCTACATTAGAAGCTTCCATTGTTTTTACAATATCAGGGCTTAACACATCCGAAGACGGTAATAAATATTTTTCCCCTGGAAATTTCTTAAAAAGAGGCAGCAGATCTGAAAAATTTTTTTCCCCAAAGCTGATCTTTCTTTTTCTGTATACAATGTGTTTCTGAAGATAGTTCGCAATAGCCTCAGACTGGCAGATATAACGCATCGTATCAGGTACTGCAAAACGCAGTTCTTCAGCTAATCTGAAATAATGGTCTATCGCATTCTTACTTGTGAAAATAATTCCGGTATATTGCGTAAGATCGATCTTCTGTGTTCTTAGTTCTTTATTATCGGCTCCTTCCACATGAATGAATGGACGGAAATCAATCTTTATTTTCTCCTTCTTTGCAATATCCAGATAGGGAGATGACTCACTAGGGGCTGGTTGAGATACCAAAATAGACTTTATTCTCATCATTAACTTTATTAAAAAAATAATAATTTCCAAAGCAGTAAAAGGGGTGCTATTTGGAGGGTGCAAATATACAAAAATTTATAATACCATTTTTCAGGTAAGATGTTGTTTTTGTGAAATAAATAGAAAAAAACCTTGAAAATGAACACGAAAGAAAAGAACAACAAATAATATAAAAACATTTTATTTCTGTCGATTGGGAAATAATAATGGGTCACACATAAAATAAACAGCAAAAAGGATAGGACAAAGTAAAATTTTGTAGATGTAAAATAAAAAATGCTCCATTTTTTTCCGTCACCGATACTTTGATAAAATAAAAATCCAAGACCTGATTTTGTGATATAAAAGAAGATGATCGCAAGCAGACAAAATCCGAATTTATTCATTTGATAACCAAAAATCTGCAGATCTGCCGCGTATTTTGGAACGATTGGCAGGTATTGTGAAATAAGAACAGACAGCGTCAGGACAATAACGCATGATGTAATCACCCAGCTCGGCAGGTTGTTGCTGGCATCAAAATATTTTTGGAGAAGGAAGTCTTTAAGGTTCGCTTCTCTTTCTACGATATTCATCATAAAAAGATACAAAAAGATACAGCCCAGCAATATAAAGATAACCCAGTCGTTATTTTCAGGGATTCTTATTTGATTGATAAAATGTTGTGATCGTGGCAACGGAAATTTTTTGCAAAATTATAGATTATTTTGTATAAAATAAAAAGGTTAAATAAACTATCTTTGCACACTGAAATGAAAAAACTGGTCATTATTCCTACTTACAACGAAAAGGAAAATATTGAAAATATTATTTCCGCGGTTTTTGCGTTGGAAGATGACTTTCATATTTTGGTGGTGGATGATTCTTCTCCTGACGGAACAGCAGAATTGGTAAAGGATCTGCAGAAAAAATTTCCACACCATCTGCACCTGTCAGTCAGGAAAATCAAAGATGGTCTTGGAAAAGCCTACATTCACGGATTCAGATGGGCTATTGAAAACCAGTATGATTATATTTTTGAAATGGATGCCGATTTTTCCCATAATCCTAAGGACCTTCCGAAACTTTATGAAGCCTGTCTGCAGTCGGATATGGCTGTAGGTTCAAGATACTCAAAAGGAGTGAATGTGGTAAACTGGCCTATGGGACGAGTATTGCTTTCTTATTTCGCTTCAAAATATGTGAGATTTGTTTTAGGACTTCCGGCGCATGATACAACAGCAGGATTTGTCTGCTTTTCAAGAAGAGTGCTGGAAGAAATAGGGCTTGATAATGTTAAACTGAAAGGATACGGGTTTCAGATCGAAATGAAATTCCGGGCTTTTAAAAAAGGGTTTAAGATTGTTGAGGTGCCTATTATTTTTACCAACAGGATCTTAGGGGAAAGTAAAATGAACGGAGGAATTATTCATGAAGCTGTTTTCGGGGTACTAAATTTAAAATGGAAATCGATAATCAACAGGCTATGAAAAAAATAATCTTTATTTGTATGCTGATTTTTATGGTTTCCTGCGGAGGAAGCTATATCGACAAGCCTAAAAATCTTGTATCGAAAGATCAGATGGCACAAATTTTAGCCGACCTTACCATCAATGATCAGGCAACTTTCATGTATCCGAATGCTAACCTGGAAGCGGGGACAAGGTATGTCCTCAAATCCCATAACGTAAAGCCTCAGGATTTTATTGATAGTTTCAAATATTATGTCATCAAGGAAAAGATGAACGGAATTGCTGAGGAAGCCCAGAGAATAGTATTGGAAAAGGATCCCAAGGCTGATCAGTATGTAAAAGATGAATTAAAGAAAAATGGGAATATCCCGAATATAACGAGATAATGCAGATGCAGAATGTGTTCCATCCTACACAAGCATAACGTGTCAATGATGGTGAATAAAAACATAGACGAATGAAATTTTTTAATATAGAAAAAACTTCTGAAGGAAAGGCAAGGGCCGGAGAGATTACCACAGACCACGGTAAGATCCAGACTCCGATTTTCATGCCTGTAGGAACGGTCGCCAGTGTGAAAACCGTTCATCAGAGAGAATTGAAAGATGATATAAAAGCCCAGATTATTTTAGGCAATACCTATCATTTGTATCTACGTCCGGGAATGGATGTCATGCAGGAAGCAGGTGGCTTACATAAATTTATGAATTGGGATCTCCCGATTTTAACCGATTCAGGTGGCTTCCAGGTGTTTTCGTTAGCAAGCAGCAGAAAAATGTCTGAAGAAGGTGCCCGGTTCAAATCCCATATTGACGGAAGTTATCATATGTTTTCTCCGGAAAAATCTATGGAAATCCAAAGGCAGATTGGGGCAGATATTTTTATGGCTTTTGATGAATGCGTAGCCTATCCATGCGAATACAACCAGGCAAAAGCTTCTATGGAACTTACCCACCGCTGGCTGAAAAGATGTATTGAATGGAACGAAAAAAATCCCGAACTATACGATTATAAGCAACGGCTTTTCCCAATTGTTCAGGGTTCAACCTATTCGGATTTAAGAAAAATTTCTGCTGAAGTCATAGCGGAATCCGGTGCAGAAGGAAATGCCATCGGAGGGCTTTCAGTAGGAGAACCTGAGGAAGAAATGTACAGAATCACAGATGAGGTGACAGATATTCTGCCAAAAGAGAAGCCAAGGTATCTGATGGGAGTTGGAACTCCGTGGAATATTCTGGAATCTATCGGCCTGGGAATTGATATGATGGATTGCGTAATGCCGACAAGAAATGCAAGGAATGCGATGCTGTTTACCTGGAAAGGTGTTATGAATATGAAAAATGAAAAGTGGAAGAAAGACTTTTCACCGCTGGATGAGTTCGGAACAAGCTTTGTGGACAGCGAATATTCTAAAGCTTATGTAAGGCATTTATTCGTTTCTAAGGAATATCTGGCAAAACAGATCGCTTCAATTCATAACTTAGCATTTTATCTGGAGCTGGTAAAAGTAGCCAGGGAGCATATTCTCGCTGGAGATTTTTATGAATGGAAAAAATCGGTAGTACCGGTTCTCCGTCAAAGACTTTAATATAAAAATAGGAATAAGAGCCTTTTAAACTTAAAATATTAAATGCATTAAAAAATTAAGATAATGCTGAAGATCATAGACCGTTATATTGTTAGGAAGTATCTTGGAACATTCAGTTTCATGCTGATATTGCTGTCTATAGTGGTGCTCGTTATTGATGTACAGCAGAAAATCCCGAGAATTGAAAATGCAACGGCCATCGATCCCAAGTTGAATGTGACGTATTTTCTGATTCATTTTTATCCGTTCTGGATTATCAATCTGATCATGACTTTCCTTTCAATCCTGGTATTTATTTCAGTAATTTACTTTACTTCAAGAATGGCCAATAATACGGAAATTGTAGCCATAATAAGCAGTGGAGCCAGTTTTCACCGTTTTGCAAGGCCTTATCTGCTGACTTCTTTATTTATTGCAGCCCTGTCACTGGTAATTAATCATTTTGTTTTGCCCTGGGCAAATATTCAGAAAAACCAGCTGGAAGCGTATACGTACAATGCGGCTAATAAAGAAAAAGTTCTGGGAACAGCTCCCGTTTCAGCACAACTCAGTAAAACAGAATATATTTTTATCAATTCCTGGAATAAAAGGGAAAAGAGAGGCTCAGGATTTGTGTATCAGAAGTTTGATAAAAACAGGAGGCTAATGTATGAACTTAAGGCTTCCGATGTCTCATGGGACGCTGCTAAGAAACAGTTTGTTTTAAATTCGTATACGGAAAAGACAATTAATAAAAACGATACGGAAAAACTGGCCAACGGATTTGATCTGAAGAAAAATTACGGACATGATCCTGAAGAACTTTTCCCTAATGAACTTTTGGGACAGAATAAAACTACCCCCGAACTTTTAAAATTCATCAGGAGGGAAACGGAAAAAGGAAACAGCAATCTGAATGCCCACTTAAATGAGCTCTATCAAAGAACGTCAATGCCTGTTTCTATTGTAATTCTGACCTTTCTGGCGCTTTCCCTGTCATCGCAGAAAAAGCGTGGAGGACTGGGCATTAACCTGGCGCTTGGTATTTCCCTTGCTTTTCTTTTTGTATTTTCGTTTGAAGCCTTAAAAGTGGTTTCGGAGAATAAAAGCATGTCCCCGGCTTTGGCAATGTGGTTCCCGAATCTGATCTTTTTTCCGCTTGCTCTGTTTTTATACCTGAGAAGAGCCAATCAGTAAAGCAGTTTTATTTCCTTATGGTAAAATGATTTGAGTCCGTCATTCTCAAGATCAATCCAGATTTCACCGTTTTCGTCTGCATTTTTTATAATGCCATTTTGTCTCTTTGTATTGAGCTCAAAAACGGAAACCAGATTTTTACGGAATAAATTTGCATTGAAGCGGTCTATAATTTCTTTTTCTGAAGGAATATTTTTTAACTCTTCTATCAAATAGCTGTGAAGATCCGCTGTCATTTTTTCAAGATTGAAACCTGTTCCGGTTTGTGTTAATAGCGATCCTGCATTGGAAATTTCATCAAATTTTTCCTGAAGAATATTGATTCCGGCTCCGATAATGAAGTAGTTGGCTTGATTGATTTTTTTCTTTTCAATCAGGATCCCGGCAATCTTTTTATTTTTCATGATAATGTCGTTAGGCCATTTGATACTTATGGCAGTATCAGCCAGTTTGGCAATAAAATCACGGATGATGATTGCGGTATAATAATTGAACAAGAAATCCGGAAGTGTAAAATTCTGGATCATGACCGCAAGAGTGTATGCTAAATTTTTTCCTGCGGCCGATAACCATGTATTTCCATACTGACCCCTGCCTCCGGTTTGATTAAATGTATGCACTGCAGTAAAATCTGAATTTTCATAAAGTAAAACCTTGGAAATTTCGTCATTAGTAGAAGAACACTCTTTAATATAAAATAGTTGACTCATTTAAGAAAACTTTAAGACTTTCAAAGGTTAAAAGTAAGGCTAAAGTAAAAGAAAAACAATAAATTTGCAGATTATAGTATTTTTTAATGAATAAAACAGCAGAAAAACAAGAATTATTAGATAAAATCGTTGAGGCAATTCAGGATGTAAAAGGTGAAGATATTTTGATATTTGATCTTTCCAACATTGAAAACTCTGTGGCTGAGACGTTTGTAATATGTAGCGGAAATTCTAATACACAGGTTGCGGCTTTAGCCGGAAGCATCGAGAAGAAAGTGAGAAATGAGCTGAAGGAAAGACCATGGCACGTAGAAGGTACTGAAAACGCCATGTGGGTTTTGGTAGACTACGTTTCCGTAGTGGTGCATATTTTCCAGAAGCAGACCCGTGAATATTACGATATAGAGGAACTTTGGGGTGATGCCGTTATTACCAAAATTGAAAATGAATATTAATTTAAAAACGATCAATGAACAATAAAGGATTTAACTGGTTTTTTCCGATTGCGATCATAGCTCTTTTGTTATTTTTTGTTCCAAGTCTCTTGGGCGAGAACAATGCAAAATCTATAGATGAAGATAGTTTCTTCAGAGAGATGCAGGCGGGGAAGGTCCAGAGAGTTTTGATAGATAAACAGGCGCAGAAGGCAGATGTATTTTTAACACAGGCAGCCAAAACAGCTACCGTAAAAAAAGACGATAAAACAAACCCTTTTTCAGGCCTTGTAATGACTCCAAAAGCGGATTATACCCTTAAATACGGAGAATTGAGGCTCTTTTTAGAGAAATTTGATGCATTAAAGCAACAGAATCCTGCTATAAAAACGGCGAAGGATTATGCAGAAGGAGAAAGTCCTTTAATGGGATTCCTGCTTCAGGCATTGGTATGGATTGCAATCTTGGGATTATTTTATTTTCTTCTTTTCAGGAAGATGGGGAGCGGAGGAGGCCCTGGCGGACAGATTTTCTCTATCGGAAAATCCAAAGCCAAGCTTTTTGATGAAAAAGAAAGAATCCAGGTAACATTTAAAGACGTTGCAGGATTAGAGGGTGCCAAAGAAGAAGTTCAGGAAGTGGTAGACTTTTTGAAAAACTCTGAAAAATATACGAAACTGGGAGGTAAAATTCCTAAGGGAGTTCTATTGGTAGGGCCTCCGGGAACAGGTAAAACCCTATTGGCTAAGGCTGTTGCAGGTGAAGCGAAAGTTCCTTTCTTCTCATTATCAGGTTCAGATTTTGTAGAAATGTTTGTGGGAGTAGGTGCTTCAAGGGTAAGGGATCTTTTTGCTCAGGCTAAAGCAAAATCCCCTGCAATTATTTTTATCGATGAGATTGATGCTATTGGTAGGGCAAGAGGTAAAAATAATTTCTCAGGTGGAAATGACGAGAGAGAAAATACTTTGAACCAGCTTCTTACGGAAATGGATGGTTTTGGTACTGATACCAACGTTATTGTAATGGCAGCAACGAACAGAGCGGATATCCTTGATAAAGCTTTGATGAGAGCCGGGCGTTTTGACCGTTCTATTTATGTTGATCTGCCGGAATTGCATGAAAGAAGACAGATTTTTGATGTTCATTTAAAGAAAATCAAACTGGATGATAATGTTGATAGGGAATTCCTTGCTAAGCAGACTCCGGGATTCAGTGGGGCAGATATTGCAAACGTTTGTAATGAAGCAGCATTGATCGCAGCAAGAAACAATCATGAATCAGTAACCAAACAGGATTTCCTTGATGCAGTCGACCGTATCATCGGAGGTCTTGAAAAGAAAAATAAAGCGATTAAACCGTCTGAAAAGAGAAGAGTAGCCTATCATGAAGCAGGACATGCTACCATTTCATGGCTGGTAGAACATGCTTCGCCGCTTTTGAAAGTAACTATTGTTCCGCGTGGACGTTCTTTAGGAGCCGCATGGTATCTTCCGGAAGAAAGGCAATTGACAACGACTGAACAGATGCTTGATGAAATGTGTGCAACATTAGGAGGAAGAGCAGCAGAACAGGTGATCTTTAATAATATTTCTACAGGTGCTCTTTCCGATCTGGAGAGTGTAACGAAAAGAGCTCAGGCTATGGTCACCATTTATGGTTTGAGCCCGAATATTGGGAATATTTCTTATTATGACAGTTCAGGACAGTCTGAATATTCTTTCGGAAAGCCGTATTCTGAAGAAACGGCCAAAAGAATTGATATCGAGATTAAAGGAATTATTGAGGCACAATATGAGAGAGCCGTTCAGATTCTGACAGAAAATAAAGATAAATTAGATGCTCTTGCTACGAAACTTCTGGAAAAGGAAGTCATTTTCAGAGAAGATCTGGAAGAAGTATTCGGAAAGAGAGCATGGGATCCGGAATTAACTGAAAAACCGGTAACGAATACAATTCCGCTTACTGCAGAGCCTCAGGAAGAAATTATCATCAAAGATAAAGAAGAGGAAAGCGAAACGCAGGCTCCGGACAGTCCGAATCAGCTTTAAAACGCTTTAAAATTTTAAATTAATAGCCTGACAGTTTTAAATTGTCAGGCTTTTTTCATATTAATCGGGATGTTTATAGATTCCTTTTGATTATTATTTTATATTTTTGTATAGAGATGATTAAAAATAAACAAAGTTGAATTTATTCAAAAGAATTGTAAGCAAACTAACCAGCCAGTCTGAAGAGGAAGAAAAACAAAGCCTGGAAAAATTAGGAGACTCGCTGAAAAATGCGGATCTTGATTATAAGTTTGCGCAGTTATTTACGCATTCAGGAGGCTTTTTCAATTACTGCGCAGATGAGGCAGAAGCACTGCAGACTCTACATCAGATCATCAAAATAGAAGGAATTACTAATCTTTTCTGTTGGGATAAAGATCTTCAGAATTTTTTAAATGTAGTAAAAACGCCTTATTCATCAGAACTTCATAGTACGAATGATGCCAGTTTTATTACCTGTGAGTATCTGATTGCCTATGACGGAAGAATTATGCTTTCCCATAACAATATCCTTCATTACCATTCTTCAAGGCTGCCGAATAAAATCATCATCATGGCTAATGTGTCACAGATTGTCAGCAACCTGAACGATGCCATGGGAAAAATAAAAAGAAACGGGAATATCAAAAACCTTACTTCTATCAGCGGAGGACAATCAAAGATGGATACCTCTTCCACAACCAATCCTAAACTGTTTTTATTGCTGCTTGAAGATTAGCATCAACTTTTAAATTTAATATCTTGGACAAAAATCTTATTCAGAGAACCATTTCCGGGCTTGTATATGTTGCCGTTATTATTCTTTGTACAACTCCGCTCGGAGCTTATCTGGTTAACAGTATTTCTCCGGGGCTTGTGAAACAGGAATATCTATACTATGGTCTTATCACGCTTTTGCTGGCCGTCGGTTCCTGGGAATGTGTTAAAATAATGAAATTCGGAGATGGCTATGAAAAATGGGTTGTCCTGCCTCTGATCGGTTTTATTTTTTATATTTTTTCCAAAAGATATTTTCATTTTGATTTTTTCTTTGATTTCAGAATCAGTGAAATTCTTGCTATTCTTCTTATTATTATTGCTGTAGTTACTCTTTTTAAATATCCTAACGAACTTTACTATGACAGCGGTAAGCTTATTTTTACCGTTATTTATGTGGCTTTGCCTTTTAGCTTCGCTTTGGGTCTCCCTAAGTTCTCAAGTTTCGATGATCGGTTTTCCCTGGAAGTTCTTTTCCTGTTTATTTTAATATGGAGTAGTGATACCTTTGCTTATTTAACCGGCAGATCTTTCGGAAAACATAAAATGGCACCGAAGATTTCCCCTAAGAAAACATGGGAAGGTTATATTGGAGGCGTGATTCTGACCCTTGTTTTATCTTACTTTATTGAACATTATCAGCCGGGTTTGCGCGATAACTGGATGGTTGTAGGGTTCTTAGTCGCTGCATTCGCCCCTGCAGGAGATTTGGTGGAAAGCCAGCTGAAAAGAAATTTCGGGGTGAAGGACAGCGGAAATATTATTCCGGGACACGGAGGTGTTTTAGATCGCCTGGATAGTTTTTTAATCTGCGTTCCTGTCGTATATTTGTACTTTATTTTAGAAAAATTTATATAATCTCATGAAATTACACAGAGAATCAAAAGGAACGATTACCGTTGCCACCATTTTATTTATCATTCTGGGGGCTTTGGCTATTTATTTTCTTGAAATATGGTCATTAATGATCATCCTGCCATTATTGGTTGTTTACAGTTTGGTATTCTGGTTTTTCAGGGTTCCCAACCGTGACATCCTTGAGCATAAAGAAAACGTTATTGCTCCTGTGGACGGTAAAGTAGTCATGATCAAAGAAGTTGAAGAAAATGAGTTTCTTAAAGAGAAGGTCATTCAGGTTTCTATTTTTATGTCTCCTCTGAATGTTCATATCTGCAGATATCCCGTTTCAGGAAAAGTGATTTATAAAAAATACCATCCGGGAAAATATCTCGTGGCCTGGCATGAAAAGTCATCAACAGACAATGAACGGACCACGGTTGCTGTTGAAAGCCTGACTCACCATAAAGTGGTTTTCAGGCAAATTGCAGGTTATGTGGCCAGAAGGATTGTCTTCTATTGTAATGACGGGGACGAGGCCAAAGCCGGACATGAATTCGGATTTATAAAATTCGGCTCAAGAATGGATGTTTTTCTGCCGCTGGATACTGAAATTATCTGTAAGATCGGGGACATTACAAAAGGTGGGCTTGATGTAATTGCAAGAATGAAAGATTAAAAATTATAAACATAAAAATTAGAAGAGCAGATTCGTCTGCTCTTTTCTATTATCTCAAAACATGTTATTGTAAAAATTTAAAAAAATAAAGTTTATTGTGTGGAATATATAAATATGATGGGTTAAATTTTATAGATAATTTATATATTTACGGTTTAGAATGTCAAATTAATTTATCTATGAGAAAAATTTTACTTCCTCTGCTTATCCTTTCTGCACTTTTTAAATCGCAGACCTCGATCAATGTTTTTTCACAAATTGTATTCTATGATGGGTATGCAAGTAATGTGACACAGCCGGTTCCTGCCAATACCATCAGACTTGCGAATTCCAAATACGCTAAGAAGCTTACCGATGCTGAGCTTAATAGTTTTCAGAATAAAATTCAGATGAATGTAACCATCGGAGCTTTGTGTGACAATTATGACAGAATCGGAGGGGTACACATTGCTTTGGTTCCTAAGGGGCAGGCCAGCTATACCATGAGTGATACACAGGTTAAAAGATTTGAAGTCGGAAGATACATTACCCCTTTTATGAATAAAAATATTTCTCCTACAGAAGTTCCTTATTCCTATGAGGTTAATAATTTATATTCAGTTTTCAGTAATGCTGACTTGAGAAATACATACGACATCTGGGTGGAACTTGACGTATTTGGTGTTCCTTATGCAGCGAACACGCAGGTGGCAGGATGTGCAAACAGGAATGATGTTTTTGCGGGCACTTTGACCTTTGTTACTTCTAATGATGCTACTATTAACAATAATTTTAATACCATTCTGCCTCTGCTTGATTCCAATACCCTTAATAATTATAATAATACGGATATGGCTGGGCAGACTGTAAGGCTTATTAATTTTAATATTCCCCAGGCAGCAACCAATCCTACATTTTTTATTGTCACTACCCCTCATGGTGCAAACAATAATGGTGAGGAATATGTACGCAGACAAAATATTGTTTCTTTAGACAATGCACAAATGATGACTTTTACTCCGGGCGGGAAATCTTGTGAGCCTTACAGGATGTATAACACACAAGCAAACGGTATTTATGGCCCTAATCCACACAGTGCGACATGGTGGACCAACTGGAATAACTGGTGTCCGGGAGATTCTGTGCCGATCAGGAGCTTTTCTGTACCTTCATTGTCTGCCGGAAGCCATACTGTTAAATATGAAGTTCCTACGGCGGTATTTTACGGACAGAGCGGTGAAATTGTACTGTCTATGTATATGCAGAGCCAGAACCAGAACTTATCCGTAAAAGACCTCTCTACAGTAGATATTTCTATTTACCCTAATCCTACTTCTGATTATATAATGATTAAGGGAGAAAAGAAAGTAAACCGTGTTGCCGTTTTTTCTGTTGACGGACGAAAATTATCCGAAACCAATGATTCAAAGATTGATCTAACATCATATCCACCGGGTGCATACCTGCTGGACATTTTATTGGAGGGCGGTAGCCATTTTACCCATAAGGTCATTAGAAAGTAATTCTATACAGGATTAAAATATCATTCATATATAAAAAATAAGAGCCTTTGAAAAAGGCTCTTATTTTTTATGAGGATTGTAAAATTTAATCAAAATTCTGCAGTTCAACCAGTTTGTGATACATGCCTCTTTTGGCGATAAGTTCATGGTGGGTTCCCTGTTCTATGATATTTCCTTTCTCCATGACCACAATCCAGTCGGCTTTCTGAATGGTTGAAAGTCGGTGGGCAATAACTAAAGACGTTCTGTTTTCCATCATTTTTTCCAAGGCATACTGAACAAATCTTTCTGATTCCGTATCCAACGCAGAAGTAGCTTCATCCAGAATCATAATAGGTGGGTTTTTCAGCACCGCCCTTGCAATGGATATTCTCTGCTTTTGTCCGCCGGAAAGCTTTCCGCCGGCATCTCCGATATTGGTATCGTACTGATCCGGAAGATCCATGATAAAATCATGCGCATTGGCTACTTTGGCAGCTGCCTGAATTTCCTCTAAAGAAGCATTCGGTTTTCCCAGTGATATATTGTGTCTTATCGTGTCATTGAATAATATATTATCCTGTGTCACCAAGCCGAACAGCTTTCTATAGCTCGAAAGTTTTATTTTTTTTATATTTTCCCCGTCCACAAGAATTTCTCCTGCGTTTACATCATAAAAACGCGTGATGAGATTGGTGATTGTACTTTTTCCACTGCCGCTTTGCCCTACTAAAGCAACGGTCTTGCCTTTAGGAATGGATAATGAAAAGTTGTTAAGGACATCCCTTTCTTCATATCCGAAAGTAATGTTTTTAAATTCTACACTTCTTCCAAATCCCTGTATTTCCTTAGCATCATTCAATTCTTTAATATGATAATCTGCATCAAGAATTTCAAAAATTCTTTTAGCGGAAACCTCTCCTTTCTGAAGATTGGATATCGCGGAAGATAAAGCTTTTAAAGGTTGTAAAATGGTGTAAAATAAAGCAATATACGTTATGAATTCACTTCCTGACAACCCTCTTCCCTGAATGGCAAGGCGTCCTCCGAAATATACGATCATTCCTATGGTAACCGCTCCCAAAAGCTCACTTACGGGAGAAGCCAACGCTTTCTTCTTAAACAGGCGTAAAGAAAGATGTCTGATTTTATTAAGAACCTCGTCAAACCTTCTTTTAATCTGTGGAGAAGCATCAAAAATCTTAATGATTTTTAATCCTACTAAAGTTTCATCTACAAAAGAATACATTTTCCCGAGCTCATTCTGGGCTTCGCCGGTATCTTTTTTCAGGCTTTTCCCGATAATTGAAATAAGTGTTCCCATTATAGGAAATACAATCAATGTAAAAATGGTAAGCTGAAAATTAGAATACAGAAGATAGCCCATCGTAATAATAATTACAATAGGAGAACGTATAATGTCAATTAAACTATTTAAGATATTAGATTCCACTTCGCTGACATCCGAAGTGATTCTTGCGAAAACATCTCCTTTTCTGGAATTGGTAAAAAATGATACCGGTAATTCTAAAATCTTATCGTGCAGTTTTATCCTGAAATCTCTTGAAACACCAGTTCTTGAAAAAGTAAGGTAAAATTCTGATAAATAACTGAAAATGTTTCTTAAAAAGAACATGGATATAAATAAAATACAGGTAATTAACAGGATATATTCCGGCCCTTTTTCAATCTGTAGTTGCTGGATGTTGTAATTAAAGCTGTCTTTAAGAAATGTTCCGGCATTGGAAATGCCTTCGTAAACGGGCTGGGAATCAATTTTTTTAGTCTCTTTATCAAAAAGGATATTCAAAACAGGCATGAAAAAAAGCATGGCAATGATATTGAATAAGGCATAAAGAATATTAAAAAAAATACCGGCTGCAATAGATTTTTTGTAAGGAAGTATGTTGTCTATTGCTCGTTTATAATAACTCATCAAATTTTGGATTAATCAAACAAAAGTAAGGAAAATTAATAGATAAGACGTTTCTAATCGATTTTTACTTTATCGTTGTACGCAGGGTTAAAATTCTTGGGACTTAATTTTTCAAGGGTTTTTCCGAAATTATTAATAATCTGCGTCATGTTGTTAAAATCAACAATATGTATATCATCGCTTTCATTATGGTAATGTGTTGCTTTCGTCATGTCAACCGTTGAAAAAGAATGGGCGATAATTTTCTTTTTAACAAAGCTTACATTATCAGAGCGGTAAAACAGCTGTTGTTCCGCATAAGGGTCAGCATTGATTTTTAAGCCGTTCGCAGCATTCTGATTAAATAATTCATCCAGATCAGAGAACTCATCGCCGGTCATAAATAAAGCATTTTTTCCGAAAGCCGATTCTGTTGCCACCATTTCAAAATTAAAAAGTGCGGTCATGTTATGGTAGATTTTATCTAAATTCGGATCTTTGGAAATGGCTTTTGAACCCAGCATGCCTTTTTCTTCTCCATTAAAAGCCATGAATACCATTGAGAATTCCGGCTTTATATTTTTGAAATAATCGGAGATCCCTACCAAGGTAGCAATTCCGCTGGCATCGTCATCAGCACCATTGTAAATACTGTCTTTCGGGTTCTTGCTTGTTCCTATATGATCAAAATGTCCTGAAAAGCCCAGGTATTTATCGGTTTTACCTTTTTTTACTCCACAAACGTTATATACGGTTTGACCTTTATAGCTGAACGGAACCAGATAAGAATTTCCTGTACAATACTCCAGTTTGTTTTCTTTAAAAAGCTTGGCAATATAATTGGCTGCAAGGTCATTTTCGGGAGTTCCGATTTCACGGCCTTTCATCTCATCAGAAGCTAGTGTGGAGAGTACTGTCTTGATTCGTTCTTCAGAAACTTTCTGTGAAAAGGTAATTATGGAAAAGAGTGAAAAAGTAAGATAGGTAAGTTTTTTCATTTTGAATAATTTATCATCTATCTGTCGCATCTTTAGCAGAAATGTTGCATAAAACTGTAATAAATTTATTTTTTATAATGATGATGATTGAAATCCAAGTATGTTGAAGAAAAAAACAGCTTCCTTCAGGAAGCTGTTCTTACTCAAAAAATCGTTGTAAGGTTATCGGAGTCTGTCTACAGATTTTACGAGCCTCTCATCTTTTTTGATGTATATGTTTGCTATCAGCAGACAGATCATCGCAATCAATGGGAAAACCGGCTCAATACCCTTCTCAGGAAACTGAATTCCTCCGGATAAGTTAAGTAACCAGTATACCGATACACCAATCAACAAAGCGTTTATAATAATGCTGATATTATTCAGCAGAATTTGTCTTTTTCTGTTTTTAAAACTGAATACACTCAGTAATCCAACCAAAACAAGAATCACACAAACTATATCTATTACGGGAATCTGATCTGAAATGATGATGTCCTGCCCTGTAATGAACAGAAATACAGCAGCTAAAACTGCCAGGAAGATCCATATAGTCTGTATTCTTTGTAGCATTGAATATTTAATCTAGGCAAAAGTAGCATAAATTTTGCACAATTCAAAAATAAGTGTAGATTTGCATTATACAATGTACTTGAAAACAAAAGTCACCGGACTTACTTTTCTTACTCACAATTAATTACATTTTTTACATTAAATATGTTTAACATTGAAACGTTAAGGTCAAAATCCGTAACGGAACTGACTAAAATCTTAAAGGATTTGGGCGTTAAAGTTGCAAGAAACAGCAATGAGAATGATAAAATCTTTGCCGTTCTTGACTTTCAGGCGTCAAATCCAAAGGTTGCAAAAGAATATTTCAGCGCAACTGAAACCAGCGTAACTGCTGAAAAAATCCCGTCGGAAAAGCCTGTAAAGGCTCCTGTTAAAAAAACGGTTCCCAAGAAAACGGGCACCAGACCAAAAGCAGAAACAAAAGCTCTGGCAGAGCAAAAAACAGAGGTTGGGGAAAAAGCAGAGGAAGTAAAAGAACCTCTCACTGAAGAACCACATGCCATACAAGAGATTAAAACAGCCCCTGCTACAGTAACTGAAGATGGAGCAGCTGCTAAGAGAAAAAGGAAAAGAGTTCCTACTTCCAATACCGGAAATACTGAAAATCCACAAGAAAAAGCAGAAGCTCCCAAACATACAGAATCCCAGGAACCTGTTCCTTCAGAAGAAAAGCCTAATACTTCTCATCAGCCTCAGGCCAGGCCTCAGAAAGGACAACACAACAATCCGCATAATAACGGCAATCAAAATAGAAATCCGAATCAGAACCAAAACCAGAATAAGCAGCAACAGCAGCATTCTGAAAGAGGGGATGAGCTACAACATCACGAAACGAAAAAAGAATTCAGTTTCGATGGGATGGTAAGTATTGAAGGGGTGCTGGAAATTTTACCTGATAACTACGGGTTTTTACGCTCATCAGACTTCAGCTACATTTCTTCACCTGACGATGTATACGTTTCTACGGCCCAGATCAGAAATTACAGTTTAAAAACCGGAGATACCGTAAGAGGAATCGTAAGACTTCCGAAAGAAGGAGAAAAATATTTTTCTTTACTGAAGCCTACTGAAGTCAACGGACGTGATCTTGCATTTATCAAAGACCGTGTTGCTTTTGAATATTTAACACCGCTTTTCCCTGAAGAAAAATTTAATCTTGCAGGAAATAATTCTACCATGTCAACCAGGATTGTTGATCTGATAGCGCCGATAGGAAAAGGGCAAAGAGCTATGATCGTAGCCCAGCCTAAAACGGGTAAAACGATGCTGCTGAAAGATATTGCCAATTCTATTGCAGCAAATCACCCTGAGGTATATATGATGGTGCTCCTTATCGACGAACGTCCGGAAGAGGTTACTGATATGGAGAGAAGTGTAAATGCTGAAGTGATTGCCTCGACTTTTGATGAAGCAGCGGACAAGCATGTGAAAGTGGCCAATCTTGTTCTGGCAAAAGCCCAAAGAATGGTGGAATGCGGACATGATGTGGTGATTTTACTGGATTCAATTACGAGATTGGCAAGAGCATATAATACGGTAACACCGGCATCTGGGAAAGTACTTTCAGGAGGTGTGGATGCTAATGCACTTCACAAGCCGAAAAGATTCTTCGGAGCAGCAAGAAAAATTGAAGGAGGAGGATCTCTGACTATTATTGCTACTGCTCTTATCGATACTGGCTCTAAAATGGATGAAGTTATCTTTGAAGAATTCAAGGGAACCGGGAATATGGAACTTCAGCTGGATCGTAAAATCGCTAACAGAAGAATTTATCCGGCAATTGATCTGGTGGCTTCCAGCACCCGTAGAGATGATCTTCTTTTGGATGAAGTAACTTCTCAGAGAATGTGGATCCTGAGAAAGTACCTTTCTGAGATGAATCCTATTGAAGCTATGGAATTTGTAAATAAAAACATCAGAGGAACCCTTAATAATGAAGAATTCCTGATGTCAATGAATAAATAATTAATTTAATTTTGTTAAATGAAGGAGTCAGTCTCACAACTAAATGATGTGGGTTGAGAATTGACTGTACGAAAATCATTCTCCGACAGGAGGTCGAGAAAAATCATAAAAAAAGTCCGTTTTCACTAGTTGTGAGACGGACTCTTTTTTATTGAAAACTCTGTAAATTTTCAAGATATAATTTTTAAAATTTATAGAGATGATTTTGTTATTAAAAGTGTTTTCTCGTCGGTCATTGAAATTAGTTAATTTTTCTATGTTAAAGATTTATTAAAATAATCTACATTTTTTGAATTCGGTAAAAATATGGCTAAATTTGAGTAATAACATTAAAAATAAAATTATGTCGTTTGAACTGCCAAAACTAGGATATGCTTATGATGCTTTAGAGCCTACCATTGATGCAAAAACAATGGAAATTCACCATACAAAACATCATCAGGCTTATATCGATAATTTAAATAAAGCGATTGAAGGTACAGAGTTGGAAGGAAAAACAATTGAAGAAATCTGTCAGACCGGAACTGATAAGCCAGCCGTAAGAAATAACGGCGGCGGTCACTTTAATCACTCTTTATTCTGGGAAATTTTAACACCGGGCGGAAGCAAAGAGCCGGTAGGAAATGTAAAAGCTGCTATTGAGAATTACGGAGGCCTTGAGAAATTCAAAACTGATTTTTCTGATGCTGCCAAAACAAGATTCGGATCAGGATGGGCATGGCTGGTAAAAAATACCGATGGTTCTGTTGCCGTAACTTCTACTCCGAACCAGGATAACCCGCTGATGCCGGTTGCAGATGCGAAAGGGACTCCTGTTTTAGGGCTTGATGTTTGGGAACATGCTTACTATCTGAATTACCAAAACAGAAGACCCGACTATGTTGCTGCATTTTTTGATGTGGTAAATTGGGATAAGGTAGAGGAATTATTTAACAAGTAATTTTTAGCTATTATAAAAATAAAAAGGTTCAGTATTCCGCTGAACCTTTTTAATATCTAGTCGTATCACTTCCGGAAAGCCCGCTCATCCGCAATCCATATTTCCAGTTTACGTAAGCAAAAACCTGATACAGCTTATACTCGAACTTCAATCCGTAATTTTCTTTAGGATCGTAATTTATGGATGATTCTATAATGTTTCTGTACCGGCCGGAAGAATAGTATGAATTCCATTCAGTAACCAATATTGTATTTCTGTTTTTTAAATAGGATTCAGAATACTGATTTATCGGTTTGGCAATGGCATTAAGAAAACAATCAAACTGTGTGTCAATTACCGTAAGATCCCATTCGCCATCTTCGTTTTTAGAAGGCTTTATTTCAGATTTGTCTTTGTCATTCTTAGGATCAGTCTGTGCGGTACAGCTGAAAGGTAAGAGAGCTATAATTAAAATAATGATTACATTTTTCATATTCATAAAGTTACATAAAATGCACTTCAAATAAGTACAATTTCCTATGGTTCCTTCTGAAGAATGACAAATGCAGGGAAGTGATCACTGTAGCCTCCTGTAAACTGATCCCCGTTCCATGATCTGAACGGATAACCTTTATAATTCCCTTCCTTATTAACAAGATAGGCCGGAGCAAAGATTTCTGCTTTGTATACTGAATATTCTTTTGTAACCTGGTCTGAAATTAAGTTTTTAGAAACAATAATCTGGTCAAACAAGTTCGGGGCATCCTGATAGGCTAAAGAGGCAACTCCTTTTTTGTATAAAGGATACATAAGGTTGAGGTAAGGCGTACTGTCGCTTAAATCTTTTAAGCCGGGCTGGGCTTTAAGATAATTTTTCAAGCTCGGGCTTACGGGGTCATCATTAAAGTCGCCCATGGCAAAAAGTTTTGTCGCAGGATCTGCTGCCCTTACACTGTCCATCTGCTGTTTCAGTAATGTTGCAGCTGCATTCCTTTTCGGAAGGGAAACTGCTTCGCCTCCTCTCCTTGAAGGCCAGTGGTTCATAAAAAATGCTACTTTTTCATTATCTAACATTCCTGTAACAACCAGAATATCGCGGGTATATTCTCTTCTTCCGCCATCAAATATTTTAAGTTCTTTCTTTAATGAATTCGTAGGAGTGAATCTTCTTTTCTGGTAGATTAAAGCAACGTCAATTCCTCTGTAATCGTAAGAATTATAATGGATGATTCCGTAATCGTATTTTTTTAATGCAGGTTCTTTGATCAGGTCTTCAATGACCTGCCTGTTTTCAACTTCAATCAGTCCTACAACAGCAGGTGCTGTTTTGGTGTACTGAGCTCCCATTTCAGAGATTACTTTCGCTTCATTGGCCAGTTTCGCTCTGTATACTTTTGTATTGTAATTTTTAGCACTATTTGGGGTGAACTCTTCAGATCCGCTTTGAAATCTGACGACTTTTTTGCCTGCCAGAGCACCGTCACTCCAGGGACCGTTATATTTTTCCGCTTCTAAAAACTTTATAGAGTCCATAGGGATGCTCCTGTGAAAAACCGGACTTTTACTGTCTTTAGTCCCGTCAATATAATCTGCTGAGCGAATGGTATCCCAGAGATTTTCTACGTTTAAAAAACCTACCGCAGCTACTTTTCGCAGTTTTCCTTGCTGTTGAGAGAATGCCATAACCGAAAAAAAGACGGCAAACAGGCCCAGAAATCTTTTCATCCTCTTAAAGTTATTTGTTAGTATTATTTCATCTATCAAATTTAACTTTTTTTATTCATCTCATTTTAAAATATTTGTAAATTTAAAACACCATTATTGGATTTATTTATGTAGACATTCTGGAATTTATAATTGTTAAGAAAATTTAAAATTGAAAAGATTGTACAGTCCGGGTTTTAATTAAATTTATTTTCCTTATAAATTGCTGACAACAAGTAAGAAAGTGTTAAAAAAACAAAATATGCTATGATTAAAAAATTATCATTAGTCTCTTTGTTTACTTTGCTTCCAGCTTCATACTATTTTGCGCAGACCACCGTCTTTGCGTATCTGAAGGATGCTGATGGAAAACCCGTTGAAAGGGCAGAAGTAGATCTTAAAGGGAAAGAGAATGAGGTAACGGCTGACAAAATTGGATATTTCCAGTTTGTTGACCTGATACCGGGACATTATCAAATTGTTATTACCAAACCGAATTATGAAACCAAAGTCATGGAGTTTGATGTACTGGACAATGAGAAGAAAAAGGATTTAGGAACTATTACCCTTTATTCCGTATTAACAAATGCAGATCAGGGTTTGGCTATTATTGATAACCTTGGAAGTGACTATGAAGACAGCAGCAGCGGGCAAGCTTCTACCGTTGGTTTATTACAGTCTTCTCAGGATGTTTTTAACAGAATCTCAAGTTTTGATCTTGGAGCCTACTGGTTCCGGCCGAGAGGTATTGATGGAAGAACCTCTGAAAATATATTGAACGGTGTTTCCATGGTAAAATCAGATAACGGAAACGTTGATTTTTCTAACTGGGGAGGTCTTAATGAAATTGTAAGATATCCGGAGATCTTTACCAATCATTCACCTTCCGAATATGCTTTTGGAGGTGTGAGCGGCATTATTTATAAAAATACAAAAGCCAGCGAATACAGAAAAGGATTTCAGGCGACTTATTCCGTTACCAACAGAAATTACCGTCAGAGAGTTTCTTTGAGGTATACCTCCGGAATGAGTAAAAAAGGTTGGGCGTTTACGGTAATGGGGGCAAAAAGATGGGCAGAAGAAGGTATTCAGGACGGGACTTTTTATGATGCTTACGGGACTTATTTAGGTATTGAAAAGAAATTTAATGATAACCATACCCTTACTTTTAATGCATTCGCCTCTCCTTACAGAAGGTCCACGGCAAGCCCGAGTACACAGGAAGTTTATGATTACAGGGGAGTTCATTACAATTCTTACTGGGGTTGGCAAGACGGAGAAAAAAGAAGCGAAAGAGTAAGAAAAGGCTTTCAGCCTGTATTCCAGCTGCAGGATTTCTGGAAAATCAATAAAAAATCAAATTTATGGACAACCGTTTCTTACCAGTTCGGAAAAGATAAAGGTTCACGGTTGGATTGGCAGAATGCTTCAAATCCGTCTCCGACCTATTATAAAAAGTTACCGAGTTATTATCAGAACAGCATTATCTACAATGCATATCATAATAATACAGATCCTGAGCTGTATCTTAAGCTGAAAGAAGGTTTTGACCAGGCAAATGAAGATTGGATGAATAATAATCAGGACATCACCCAGATCAACTGGAATAATTTATATGCAGCGAACCGCAACAGTGCTAACGGAAGTGCAAAATATTTCCTAGTGAATGATGTAAGTGACGATAAGATCTTTAATGCAGCAACACACTATACCTATAACTTCGATGATAAGACAAGATTTTTCCTTAATATTTCTTATCAGAATTTCAGATCTGAATACTATAGAGAAGTCAAGGATTTATTAGGAGCAGGTTATGCTCTCAATATTGACCCTTTTGCAGAGTCAAACAAAAGAGGATCGTCTGGTTTCTACAATATGAATGACTCTGAAACTCAAAAGCATGTGGGAGATAAGATCAACTATAATTACATTCTCAGAAGACAGGAAGTAAAAGTAAATCCGGGACTAAAATTATCTACAGGGTCTTTTGATATTTTTACCACTGCTTTATTTGGTTATTCTACTTCTAACAGGGACGGATTGTTCCAGAATTATTTATATCAAAAAAGTTCTTTAGGCGAAAGTAAAGACTTCAATTATCTCAATTATGGACTAAAAGGGCAGGTAATCTACAGGCTTAACGGAAAAAATTTCTTTGTTTACAATGGCGCTTATTTCTCTCAGGCCCCTTTTTTAGAAGACATCTTCATCAATCCCAGAGCCAATAACTATTCGGTTCCGAATATTAAGAATGCGGTGGTAAGTGCAAACGATATCAGCTATGTAATGTCTGCCCCTTTCTTAAAGTTAAGGGCAACAGCTTATCTTGTAAATACACAGAATGATACAAATGTTCAGAGATTCTTTGCCGATGGATTGACAATAAGTGTTGATAATGCTGAAACCGGCAGTACTGAAGATAAGACGGCAAGTGCTTTTGTCACTCAGACCATGTCTAATGTAAGTAAACGCAGTATGGGAGCGGAATTGGGTATTGATTTTAAAGTATTACCCACCCTTTCTCTACAGGGTGTGGCCAGTTGGGGCGACTACAGGTACACCAACAATCCGAATGTATATATTTCTTCAGATGTGATGGCAGCTCCTTATGCTAATTTAGGAACAGCATATATTAAAGATTTCAAAGTGGGCGGGACGGCACAGAAGGCCTTTTCAGCAGGATTCAGGTACAATTCACCGAAATACTGGTGGTTCGGGGCAAGCTGGAATTATCTGGATGATAATAATCTCGATCCGTCTGCTATTCTCAGGACAGATGAGTTTATCCAGAACAACAACAGCAGTACGCCGTTTGTGAATCTTGATGATCCAAAAGTTGAGCGTTATATGAGGCAGGTTCAGCTTCCTTCATCTTTCTTTTTAAATGCCAATGTTGGGAAATCATGGATTGTAGGTAAATATTATGTGTTGATTTCAGGATCAGTAAACAATATTCTTGATAACACGAGATATATTACAGGAGGATTTGAGCAGATCAGAAGTTCAAACGGCAATGTAGATTTTGAAAATGATTATAATAGCCGATATCCTAATTTCGCACCCAAATACTGGTATACCCAGGGCCGCTCTTATTTTGTCAACTTACAAGTCAGATTTTAAAAATAACCAATATAAAATGAAAACAATGAATATAAAGAATTTCTTAAAAATGAGTTTGGGAGCTGCTCTGCTGGCCGCCTCCCAAATTTCCTGTATCCATGATGATAAATGGGATGTCCCGGAGATTGTATGTAATAATAAATTTGCTGCTCCTACCATGACAATGGCAGATGTTGTTGCTTTAGCTCCTGCCGCAGCTTCTAATGTATATACCGGGACAGCATACAAGATTCCTGCTGAAGATGCGACACATCCGGCAGTGATTTTTGACGGTTATGTTGTGTCTTCGGATGAAAACGGAAATTTCTACAAGACAATTACTTTCCAGGATAAGCCGGAAAATCCAACTGTTGGATTGACGGTGGGAATTAACAAGTCCATGAACTATACAGACTATCCTGTAGGCGCGCATATCAGAATTAAGGCAAACGGAATGCTTATCGGTAAATCTTCTGGCGCAATTACATTGGGAGTTGAAGATCCTAACTATGCAATCGGGAGAATTCCTGAGTCTATTATCGGACGATATATTTCAGGAGTTTGCAATGGTGCAGGCCTTGAAATTGTAAATATCGTGCCGAGAGAGATAACCCTTGATGATATTAAGGCAAGTAACAGTAACTGGATTAATACTTTAGTGAAAGTCAAAAATGTTCAGTTTACTAAAGCTCAGATTGGGAAACCTTTAGTTGGGACAGATATTTCAGGGAATAATGTAGATACAGATAGAACTATTGTTGATGCTAATGGAAAAAGTGCAACTATTAGAACCGGTGCATTCTTTAAACCAGCTGCATACCAAATTCCAAATGAAAGTGGAGATATTACTTTTGTTTTAAGTCGTTATAATGCTACTTTCCAGGGAGCAATTAGAGGCGTCAGTGATATTAATTTTAAAAACGCGCGTTTTGCAGAAGGTATTGTAGGAGGTTCCAATATGACTTATTCAGGATCGTTTACAGAAAATTTTGAAAGCTATCCTGCTAATACATCTGCACCTTATTTCAACAATTTTCCTAAATACCTGAATTATGCATTTACAGGAAAAAGATACTGGGAAGTAAGATCTTTTAGCGGTAATAAATATATTCAGTTATCTGCTAATGGCGGAGATGCCGATACTGCTTATGATACTTATTTCATGGTTCCTGTAGATTTTACGGCAGCAAATACGTTAGCATTTAACGTTAATGCAGGTTTTTATAATGGAGCAGCGCTTAAAGTCTATACTACAACGGATTATACTCCCGGTACAGAAATTACTGCAGCTACTTTGAATGAGATTACTTCCAACTTTACCATGCCTACAGGACCTGCAAGCGGCTATGGTACTTTTGCGCCGGCCGGAACCTACGATTTCCCTACAGGCCTTACCGGTAATGGATTTATTGTATTTAAATATGAAGGAAACAGTTCCGGAATTAAAACAACCATGCAATTGGATGAAATCAAGGTTCAGTAATAAATTTTTGTATATGAAGATCATCTGATGATTGTCAGAAAAATCTCTTTTGAAATAGGAAACCCACTGCAGAAGCAGTGGGTTTTATTTTCTTTTATTTAACTGTAATTGTTGGATCCCATTAATAATAGCCATACAAAATTTGGCTATCACTGTTATTCGGATCTATGACATATAATGCAAACATCATATAGAAATTTTCTGTTCCTGTAGTTTTTACTCTGGAGTCAAAACTTGAAAAAGTAATATTTGCAGTATTGGCTGGTAACCCGTTTGGAGAATTATAATTAGGGACTACCGCTAGCTTCCTGGTTACTGCATTATAAATAAAATTATTAAATACTTGATCTCCAGCCCAATATTTTACATTATAGATCATTACAGCATCGTCAGAATTCTGATAGATAGAAGTACTTCTGAACGATACATTGTCCCCGGCTCTTGCGCTGAAATTAAGGTCAGCAGTTCCTTGTCCGGAAAGGGCGTTGGCATTCAATACAATCATGTGCTGGCTGTTATGATCTATTCCTGTCGGATTATTAGGATCTTTACTGGGATTAGGATAATTAGCTTTTACGTAATCGGTGTCAATGACTACCAGAACATTAATATCCTGGCTCGATGATTTGTCTGTTGTTTTCATTGTAATAGTTTTTGGTTAATGGTTGCTACTCATTTAGCTTTTCGGAGCACGCCTCGTTGATTATTGTGGTTTCTGAACTCTACTCTCGTTGTAATATTACATGACAAAGTTACATTCCTGAAAATCATAATTTTATAGTATAAATGCTGAAAATTTAAAATTGGTATTTATACATAAATCTCTATATGGTGATTTTAAATTCTGGGAAAATAAAAACCACTGCAGAAGCAGTGGTTTATGATTAACTTACATTTTTACTAAAAAGATACTTCATTCACTTCTTTTCCACGTTGGAAATTCATTACTTTCTGGCTTCCTTTATAAGCAACGGTAACCACATTGCTTTGCTTTGGAAAAGCGCTTAAGAGGATCGTATTTTTAATTTTCAAGGTACTTATATCTGAAACTCCTCCAGCTTCAAAATATACCCATACAGTTTCTCCGCTTACCTGACTTCCTGTGAAAGTTATTGTTTTCGGAGAACCGTTCACGTAGACGTCAAAATTATTGTTTACATACCTTTTTACTTCTGCTTCAAATCCTGCTGTATTAGGATTGATTTTAATAGCATCGGAAATATGACTGGTATTCATTTTTGTGGTAAACTTTAATGTCTTGCTTCCGTCAATATAGTCCACTTTAGTCATTGAAGAGAAAAAGTCTACATAGGTGAAACTCATTAACGCCAAAAGGGTTAAAAAACCTGTGATACATAAAATTTTTTTCATCCTAAATAATAGATTTAAAATCATGGTTATGAAATAAAAGCGACAAATAACATGCCATTAAAAGTTAACATTAACTGAATATTTATCATAAAATGCCTTGATGTGAGCTACTGCCTCATCTGCAGTATCTACCACACGATAAAGATCAAGGTCATCTTCATGAATCATTTTTTCTTTAATCAGTGTTTCCTTAAACCAATCCAGCAGTCCGCTCCAAAACTCGGAACCGACCAGAACAATAGGAAATTTTCCGATTTTATTGGTCTGAATAAGGGTCAAAGCCTCCGTAAGCTCATCAAGAGTTCCGAATCCGCCCGGCATTACCACAAATCCCTGCGAATACTTTACGAACATCACTTTTCTCACAAAGAAATAGTCAAAATTCATAGAATATGATCGGTTGATATAAGGATTAAAATGCTGTTCAAAGGGTAGATCTATATTCAGTCCGATGGATTTTCCCTGGGCATTGAAAGCACCTTTATTTCCCGCTTCCATAATACCGGGCCCGCCACCGGTAATAATTCCGAAACCTATTTTGGTGATTTTTTCTGCAATTTCTACAGCCATTTCGTAGTATTTGCTCTCAGGTTTTAGTCTGGCAGAGCCGAAAATAGAAACACAGGGACCTATCTTTGCCAGCTTTTCATATCCGTCTACAAATTCAGCCATCACTTTGAAAACCATCCAGCTGTCTTTCATAATGGTTTCATCCCATGTTTTCTGTCTCAGGCTGTCATGTAATCTGGTTTCATTGTTTTCAAGTTCGGGATTTACCAAACTTTCATCTCTGCTTCCTTTCATTCCCATATCAAATTATTTAAAATGTTTTTCGGCTTTTATTATGGATTCCGGTTTTCCAACATCTATAAGAATACTGTCATGCACAAAACCGTGAATTTGCTCCGTCTGCATCAGATCCAGATATTCTTCCATCACTGAAAATTTACCTCTTCTTTTAATTTTGTCAAAAATAATGGGGTTTATACAGTGGATGCCGCTAAAAGCCAGTGGTTTAAAGCCTTTGTTAAATTCAGCCAGCCTCTGTTCCCCAGTCTGCACATTCAGCCAGCCTCTTAAAATCAGATCGTCATTGAAAAGCAGTTTTCTTGAGCTTTCCCGGTCTGAAACAGCTAATGTAGCAAAATCTTTTATCTTTTTATGATAACCGACAAAGTCTGTTATATTCAGATCCGTTAAAATATCGGCATTCAGAATCAGGAAATCTTCTCCATGATCAAGAAACCGTCTGGCAAACAATAAGCCGCCGCCTGTTTCCAGCAATTCCTCAGACTCATCTGAAATCTCTATATGGCATCCAAAATTGTTGTTCTGCTTTAAAAATTCTACAATCTGATTTCCAAAATGATGAATATTAATGACAAAATCTTTTATTCCGAAGCTTTTCAGATAGTTGATGTTCCTTTCCAGAAGCGGTACATCATTTACTTTTGCCAGTGCTTTAGGATGATAATCGGTAAAGGGTTTCAGCCGGGTTCCTTTTCCTGCTGCGAAAATAAGCGCTTTCATTTATTATGGGTGATAAGTGATTGGTAATGAGTAATACAGTAGGCAGAAATAATTATGAATTTAAATATAGCTTATTGCACATTACTCATTACTTATGATTAAGTTGATGCTGTTCATCATGATGAAGACTGATCTCCACTTTTTCACCGTACTTTTCTTCAATGAAATGAGCAATCCGGATAGCAGAATATACGGATCTGTGCTGGCCGCCCGTACATCCGAAATTGATCTGCAGGTTTTCAAATCCTCTTTCCAGATAATTATCAATATTAATAGACACCAGACTTTTAATAAGTTCCAAGAACTTGGGCATGTCTGTTTTGGTCTCCAGATATTCCTGTACACCAATGTCGTTTCCGGTCTGGATTTTATATTCCTCCACTCTCCCCGGGTTTAAAATCCCCCGGCAGTCGAAGGTGAATCCGCCCCCGTTTCCGGTAGTATCTTTTGGAATTCCTCCTTTCTTATAAGAAAAACTGTGTATGTCGATGTGTAGCATTTATTATTTATTTAATTCTTAGTTCTTTAAAACACATTAGTGTTCAGTAGTGTATTAATTTTCAATTTTGTCGTTTCCAGAGTTAATTGCCGGATGACTTTTTTTAGCTCGGGATAATTATTCATATATTCCCAGGTTTGCGCAAATGCTGAAATGTTTTCAATCCCTTTAGCAATGCTGGCTGTAAAATGATGTTTTCTCTGGATCAATCCTCTGAAGCCGTAAGCTCCCAATACCTGCAGAAACCTCATTAGCTGAAGTGGTTTTACCGTTTTTTTTAGTTGAATCTGGATTTCTTGATCATCAAACTGTTTAATATAGAAATCAAGCATGTCATTTTTAAAATCTTCCGGAAAATCAGCTTTCGCCTGAAAAAGGAAAGATATTACATCATACATCAGAGGCCCTTTCATTGCAGACTGGTAATCAATAAAGGAAACTTCATTCCTTTCATTGACCATAATATTCCTTGCCTGGAAATCACGGATCATAATTCCTTTGGGTTCTAAGCCTTCTATGAGGCCTGCGATTTTTTTGAATTCTTTAAGCAGGGTGGATTTGTGATATTCCAGTTCCAGAACGTCTGCCACAAAATTCTTGAAATAATATAAATCATGGATTACGGGAAGTTCATCATAGCTTTCATATTCAAAGGTTTTTGTAAAATCTATTTTTCCCTGAGTTGCAGCCTGAAGTGTAAAAAGTTTTTCTAAAGTTTGTTTTATCAAAGTCTTCACGTAATCAGATAAGCCTTCTGTAGTAATGATCTCCGAAAGGGTTTTCTCGCCTAAAAATTCCTGAATATACATTGTCCGGTCATCCGAAACCTTAAAAATTTCAGGCGTGTTAAGATTTAAGTCTGAAAATATTCCGGAGTAATATAAAAAGCTTTCATTCTCGCGGATATTTTCATTGCAGGTAATGATGTACTTCTTGTCGTTTGCTGTTGCGAGAAAATTGACTCTTGCCGAGCCGCTCTGTGCTAACGTAATGCATTCGGAAGCTTTCGTATCCGTATGCTGTTCAAAAAATTGTTTGGCATTTTCAACATTCATAGACGAAACAAATATACTAATTTAAGCGGTAATGTATTTTGCTGTTTAATTATCGCTTATTACAGCAAACTCCGGAAAGCTTTTACAAGGTACTAAAATTATCATAGTAAAATATCCAGACATTACTCTGCCGTATGCTTATCTGCACAGGTTACATTTTCCGGGGTCCAGGTTACTCTTTTCACGAAATCTTTTTCACGGACCGGACAATCCTCAATCCGGCATATTGGACACGAGATGGGCTTGCAGTCGTCCATATGGAAATTGAACTCTACGTTTCTGTTGATATTTTTTGCCAGAAGAATAATCATCTTTTCCATTTCATTATGAGCGTCCCGGAGGCTGTAGTACCAAGGCAACGTAATGTGGGCATCAATGTGAAGGGAAGCTCCGAACTGTTGAATTTTCATATTGTGCACATCGATCCATTCAGTTCGTCTGTTTTCTTCGAGAATTTTAATAATCTGGTCTAAAAGGTCACGGTCCTGCTCATCCATAATTCCGCTCAGCGACTTTCGGACAATCTTGTAGCCTACAAATATGATGTAAATTCCAAATATCAGGGCGACTAAGGAGTCTAACCAGTATATTTTAGTAAAGTAAACAATAATTAAGCTGATTACGACCCCAAGCGTAGTAACGGTATCCGACTGAAGATGTTTGCCGGATGAAATCAACACCAAAGAGTTCTCATGTTCCCCTTTTTTAATGGAAATATAGCCCAGAAAATAGTTAATAACTGCTGTGGCTGCAACAATTGCGATTCCCCAATCGAGCTTATCCAAAACTTTTCCGACAATAAGGCTGTTGATTCCCTCATAAACAATCATAATGCCGGCAATGGCAATCAGCGCTCCTTCGATTCCTGAGGTCACAAACTCTACTTTTCCGTGGCCGTACGGGTGGTCTTCATCTTTAGGTTTTGCGGCGAGATATAAAGAATATAATCCCATAAAAGCACTGATGACATTAACAATGCTTTCCATAGCATCAGAAAATACCGCGTCGGAATTCGTAAGCTTCCAGGCAATAATCTTCCCGATGAAAAGGATTACTCCAAAAGCGGCAATGAGCTTCTGGAACCCTATCTTATCTTTTTTATGAGTTTTTTGAACATTCATAGGTTTGATAAAAAAAAGAATCTCAATGTTGAGACTCTTTTTATTTTTGTTAGTTTATACTAAGTTGTGTGCTACAAGGTATTCTGCGATCTGTACGGCGTTGGTAGCAGCCCCCTTCCGCAGGTTATCAGCCACAATCCAAAGATTCAATGTTTTGGGCTGAGAGAGGTCCCTCCTGATCCTTCCGACAAAAACCTCATCTTTCCCTTCGGAATACAGCGGCATCGGATACTCGTTGTTTTTAACGTTATCCATCACCACAACGCCTGGGGTTTCGGATAAGATTTTCCGTACTTCATTAAGGTCGAATTCATTTTCAAACTCGATGTTTACACTTTCCGAGTGGCCTCCCTGTACGGGAACCCTTACGGCAGTAGCCGTTAAATTAAAGGTGTCGTCCCCTAAAATTTTCTTAGGTTCCTTCATCAGCTTAATCTCTTCTTTCGTGTAATCATCGTCAGCAAAAACATCGCAGTGCGGCAATGCATTTTTGAAGATCTGATAAGGGTATACTTTAGCCGTAGACTCGTCTCCGCCGATTTCTCCGTTTAGCTGGTCAACGGCTGCTTTCCCGGTCCCTGTAACGGATTGGTATGTGGAAACAATCACTCTTTTAAGATCGTATTTTTTATTCAATGGTCCTAATACCATCACCAGTTGAATGGTCGAACAATTTGGGTTGGCAATGATTTTATCAGCTTGGGTCAAAACATCTGCATTGATCTCGGGAACCACCAGTTTTTTATCAGGATCCATTCTCCAGGCCGAAGAATTATCAATTACCGTAGTGCCAGCTTCAGCAAAAAGTGGGGCGAATTCCAGAGAGATGGAACCGCCTGCCGAAAAGATGGCAATGTCCGGTTTGGCAGCTATAGCGTCTTTCATGCTTACAATCGTAAATTCTTCCTGTTTATACTTCACCTTTTTACCTACAGATTTTTCGGATGCTACCGGAATTAATTCTGTGACAGGGAAGTTTCTTTCTTCCAGAACTTTCAGCATAACCTGGCCAACCATTCCTGTTGAACCTACTACAGCTACTTTCATTGATTTAATTAAAATTGTTGATGTTAAATATTTATGCCCCAAAGACTCTTGTCCAAGGGAAAGCGAATGCGAATAAACCGACTGCAATTAATCCCATAATTACTACACTTAAAGAAAGGGTAGGGTTGACTTTTACTTTCTTGTAAACGACTGTCATCAGGATGGCTGCAATCAACATAGAAAACGGATGTTCCACATATTGGAATCTTGAATAAGAATCACTCATCAATGTTCCGGATGACAAAGCGGCTTTAACTGCCGGGGAAACCAATAGTAAAACGATCCCTGCCAGAAACTGAACGTGGAAGAAAATCATTGTAAAAAGGGTGATCTTTTTCAGGTACTTATTTATTTTCCCGCTGAAACCGAACATGGTTGTTAAAAGGGCAATAACAAATAGAGTCACCAAAAGAATTTCCAAATATCCGATTCCTTTATGCGCGCTCAGTAAAATCTTGTAAAAATCCATAATCTATTTTCTTTTTTTCTGACACAAATATAGCAAAAATCCCGGCGAAAAGCCGGGATGGATATATAATAAAATCTAATGTTTTTTATTAGAAGTTGAATGATAAAGTTGCAGCCCATGTTCTTCCGAATCCGAAGAATACTTGGTTGCTTGTATCTAATCCCTTGTAGAAGTTAGCAGAATTATTTATATAAGCATCATATTTTTGTTGGGCAGTTGTTGTTACTCCTCCAGAAGTTGTTGTAGTAAAATCTGATAATTGTTTTACGTGATTACTTGTATTTGATTCTGCAATATAAGTGGTATCAAACAAATTGTATACATTACCTCTGATAGTAAAATACTGCTGCTTATTATTAAGATTGATTTTATAGGAAAGCCCTAGATCAAATAAGTTGAAGCTTGGCAATTCCAATGTTCCTCTTTGAGCAGCTGCCTGGCTTCTGAAATTGAAAGCATCTAAATTTGCATAAAGATTATTGGTATATCTCCATGTTGTATCAAAACTTAGGTTTTTTACAGGTTTCACTGTCACACCTAATGCAGCAGTCATCTGAGCAGCATCTCCTACTTTTACCTTATCCAAATAAAGAGTTGTTTCATTACTTGTACTTCCCGGGAAGTTAAGAGGTTGGTTGGTACTGTCTTCAAAAAGAGCTGCAGTAGCATTTCCTTTATAATACCAATCTCCTACCGAGAACATACCGTTTACGGTTAAGATATTATTTAGATTATAGCTGGCATCTACTTCCACACCCATGTGGAGCTCATTCAGACCATTCATTTCTACATATGCTGTTTTTCCGGCTACAATATCTCGAAGATTCGTTCTTCTTAAATATCTGTCGTCCCATGCTGTTCTGTAAAGATTCACGTTAGCATTAAAGTTTGAAGATCTGAAACCGTATCCAAGCTCTAATCCAAAGATTTTTTCATTCGTTAAATCTTGTGCTACAATATTTTCATTACTTCTGTATACAGCATTGAAAAACGGTTGTCTTTCATAATACCCGATATTACCGAATACGTTGTGATGTTCGTTAATGTTGTAGTTTAATCCTCCTTTTACATTAAATCCGAAAAGATTTTTGAATCCTGTTTTTGTATTCATGATCTCTCCTTTCTTGGATTTTGTAACTCCGTCAATAAGAAAATTGTCGATTCTCTGGAAGCCTTGATTTGAAACTGATCCCTGAACAAAAGCTGAAATTTTATCGTTCGTATATTCAAACTGTCCGAAAGCACCATACCAAAGTACTTCACCATCATTGTTAAATCCGATTCTTTCGCTGATGTCATTAATTTTTCCACCAAAAGGATTCCAGGAAGGCTGAGGATTAGAGGTGGCAGTTACGAGATTTACGGGATTATTTTTATTGTTTTTATCAAGATATCCTGATCCGCCCAATAGATCGGAAACAACCTGATAGTGGTATCCATAATAATATCTGGCATCAATACCTGTAGTAAATTTCATGTTTTCGTTCAGTGTATGATTAAAACTTGAAATTACACCAAACCAGTTATGCGAGTTGATAGACGCATTTCTGATCAAAACTCCTTTATCAGGCGTAGAAGCTTGGTTAGCTGCGTAAATAGCATCAAAGTTATAAAGCCCAGTTACAGGATCTCTGAATGTTGATAAGCTTTTACCGTTTGCACTCCCCGTTGTATTTGTTCCGCCGCCTCTACCGAAAGATGCATAAACTACCGTATTCAGTTTTGATTTTTCACTCATCGTCCAGTCCCAGTTTAAGGACATTACTGGCTTATGATAATAGTTTACTCTTGCAGAATATTCTTCTCCATTCAGATAACCCCAATCTGAGTTATATCTTCTGTTTGGCGTGCCATCATGATCAGGATTATACTTTATGTAATCTGCAATAGCAACAGCGTATGATCTTTGGTTGTGCCATTGAGGAGCACCAGTAATGGTAAATTGGAAATCATGTTTCTTATTAGGCTGATATCCCAGTGCAAAATAGTAATTGTATCCTTCAAATTTAGTTCCGTCGGCATACATAGAACCAGCTGTTCTACTCATTAAGAATGAAGAAGACCATCCTTTTGCAGATTTTCCGGTGTTATAAGCAAATAAAGTTTTAAGATAATCATTATTACCTACACCCAATGATACAATACCACCTTGTTTTTTATCTGCTGCTCTTGTTAAAATATTTACCGTGCCTCCTACAGATGCAATAGCCAATTTAGAAGAACCTAATCCTCTCTGAACCTGCATTGCAGAAGTAACATCGGATAGACCTGACCAGTTTGACCAGTAAACAGCCCCGGTCTCCATATCATTTACAGGCATACCATTTACCATTACGGCAATATTATTCTGGTTAAAACCTCTGATGTTTAATTTCGAGTCTCCAAAACCTCCTCCTGCTTTAGTTGCATATACGGATGGAGTTGTATTCAGGATCTCAGGAAATTCCTGGTTTCCTAATCTTTCAACGATTTGTGCTTCTTTAATTGTAGAAACAGCTACCGGAGTTTTTCTATCCTTTGCGATATCTGCAACTCCGATTAACACTACCTCATCAATGTCTTTAGATCTTGTGTCTTTTACAGTATCCTGAACCTGTTGAGCATAATAAACGCTTGCTGTAGATAAAGTAATTATCGCGGTAAGCATTGATTTGTTGATTAATTTCATAATCGTTAGTAATAGTTAGATTTAATTTTCTGCAAAAATGAGAAAATAAAAATTAACTAATATTAACTGTATGTTAATTTTTAACTAATCTTAACAAAATTTAATCGATTGATTTGCAATGTATTGAATAATAATTTTGATCTTACATGAGAAAAAGGACATTGTCGAATATTTAATAGAATGGTGCTATTTTTATTAAATATTTAATACTATTTCATGGCTTTAAGGCTTAAATCCATATTCTCGGCAGAATGGGTAAGTGCACCTGCAGAAATATAAGTTACCCCGGTAGAAGCTACTTCTTTCAATTGGTCGCGGGTAATACCGCCGGATGCTTCGGTTTCACATGCGCCGTTAATCATTTGTACAGCCTTTGCCATAGTAGGCACATCCATATTATCAAGCATGATCCTGTCCACCTTTGCCTTAATGGCTTCTTTAACTTCCTCCAGGTTTCTGGTTTCTACTTCAATTTTCAGCTTCTTTTTATTTTTTTTGATGTATTCTTTAGCCATTTTTACGGCATTGGTAATACTTCCGTTGTAGTCGATGTGATTATCTTTCAGCATGATCATATCGTAAAGCCCGTAACGATGATTGGTTCCGCCACCAATTGCGACCGCCCATTTTTCACAGACTCTGAAATTAGGAGTGGTTTTCCTCGTATCCAAAAGTTTGGTTTTGGTTCCGATTAATCTTGAATCCCAATCATGAGTAAGTGTGGCGATGCCACTCATACGCTGCATACAGTTTAATACCAGCCTTTCAGTAGAAAGAATAGACCTTGCACTTCCTTTTACAATGAAAGCAATATCACCTATTTTTACGGCATCTCCATCTTTTACAAAGGTTTCAACCTGCAGATTTTTATCAAATGTTTTAAAAATAATTTCAGCCAGTTCCACACCTGCCAGGATGCAGTCCTGTTTTACGAGAAGCTTTGCACTCTGCTCAAGATCTTTGGGAATGGTAGAGAGTGTAGAATGATCACCATCATGGATATCTTCTTCCAAAGCATTTTTGATAAACTGTTTTAAAACTTTGTCAGTAACGTATGCCGGTCTTTTCATGTGTATGCTTTTAAACTAAATCTTTATTATAAAATGCGCCTTTATTTTCCGTCATTTCCATAGACTGGGTAATGATGAGGTGGGCAACAGTTGTTAAATTTCTTAATTCGGATAACTGCGGCGAAAGAATGGAGTAGTGGTAAATCTCATTTACAGCAGCAGCGATTTCCTGGTGTTTCTGTAAAGCCATATTGAGCCGGCGGTTGCTTCTTACAATTCCAACCAGGTCGCTCATCATTTCCTGAAGCTGCTTTCTTAGATAGGAAACAATCACCATTTCATCCATAATTTTCATGCCTTCTTCATTCCATTCAGGCACGGCTTTTAAATCATCAAAGTTGAAATTATTTTCATGCAATAAGTCAACCGTTTTCATGGCGGCATTGTGTCCGAACACCAAACCTTCCAGTAAGGAGTTCGAAGCCAGTCGGTTGGCGCCGTGAAGTCCGGAGTTTGTACACTCTCCGACGGCAAAAAGGTTCCTGATCGACGACTGTCCGTCTTTATCCACTTCGATACCGCCCATTAAATAATGGCATGCCGGGACAACAGGAATCAGCTGTTTGAAAGGATCGATCCCTTCATCTTTACATTTCTTATAGATATTAGGAAAATGTTCCAGGAATTTTTCCTTATTCATTTCCTTGCAGTCCAGGCCTACATATTCGTCTCCGGTAATTTTCATTTCGGCATCAATTGCTCTTGCTACAATATCCCGGGACGCCAGTTCTTCACGCTCATCATATTTATGCATGAATTTTTCGCCTCTCTTTGTTCTCAGTTTGGCTCCGTCACCACGAACGGCTTCAGAAATTAAAAACAGCATGCCGTCTATTTTGCTATATAGGGCTGTAGGATGAAACTGGTAATACTGCATATTGGAAACCTTGCCCTTCGCTCTGGCTACAAATGCAATTCCGTCTCCTGTTGCAATAGTTGGGTTGGTGGTGTTTTTATAGACATGGCCCGCTCCTCCTGTAGCTACCAGGGTAATTTTAGAGGTGATCTTTTTGATTCTTTTAGACTTTTCATCTAAAATATAGGCACCGTAACAGTGGATGTCTCCTTCATTGAGCTCTTTTCCCGGAACATGGTGTTGTGTAATGATATCAATCACATAATGATGATCCAGAATCTCGATGTTCTTGCTTTTGTTGACGGTTTCCAGCAAGGCTCTTTCAATTTCAAAGCCGGTAATGTCTTTATGGTGAACGATTCTGTTTTCTGTATGTCCGCCTTCTCTGCCTAGAGCAAATTCTCCGTTCTTCATGTCGAAGTTTGCGCCCCATTCTACAATTTCGTTGAATCTGGCAGGTGCTTCCTTTACCACCATTTCTACCACATCAAACTTGCTTTCGCCATCCCCGGCTCGCATGGTGTCTTCAATATGTTTGCTGAAATTATCATTTTTAGAATCTGTAACCACTGCAAGTCCACCCTGTGCGTATTTGGTATTGCTTTCATCCTCATCAGACTTGGTTACGATAATTATTTTGGCATCAGGAAACTGCTCAGAAGTTTTAATGGCATAGGAAAGTCCTGAAATTCCGGAACCGATTACTAATACATCCGCTTTTATCATTATGCTTGCTTTAGGTACAAAGCTCTAAATTAAATAAATTTAAACAATTTCTCGTTTGGTTTTCTCACTTTTTTCAGATGCTGGAAATGATCTTCCTCTGAACGGTAGCCTAAAGCAAGGGTAACGGTCGCTTTTTCGATGTCAGAATTTATTTCTAAAATTTCTTCAATAACTTCCTGGCGGAAACCTTCCATGGGGCAAGTGTCTACATTCTCAATAGCGGCAGCATACATAAGGTTAGCCAGAACGATATATGACTGCTTTTCTGCCCAATTGAAAATGTCATCATGGTTTTTCTGAATATGCTGGTCTATGCTGTTTCTGAAAGGATCTAAAGTTTCCAAAGGTGTTTCCCGCACTTCTGAAATATGCCTGAAATAGCCGTTAAGATAATTTTCTTCAACCGTTCTTTTAGAAATAATAACAATTAAATGAGAACAGGTGGAGATTTGCGATGGATTATAGAAAGCCGGAATCAGTTTCTGCTTCATGGCTTCGCTTTCAACAACCACCATTTTATACGGCTGAAGACCCAGAGAGCTTGCAGATAATTTTCCTGACTCAAGAATATTAGAAAGGATTTCCTGAGGGATGATTTTCCGGTTAAATTTTTTTACAGAATATCTTCTGCTTAAAGCTTCTAAATAATTCATATTACAAATTTAAGAATAGAATGCGAATTAAATAAGAGTAAGGCAAAATATCTCATTCTAAATAAGGGATTAAAAAAAGACCACTTCAAATAATTTGAAGTGATCTTTTTGAATATGCAGAATGGTTATTTACATTTAATCCCTGTTTTTAACGAGTATCCAGCCCGAATACTTTACAGGGGTATTTTTCTTGTCGTTTTCCTTCCATGATACGGAGAACCAGTAATTTCCCGTAGAGACTTTCCTACCTGCGGCTGTGCCGTCCCATTTGTATCTGTTTTCTTTGGTTGCCGTATGAAGCTGTGTTCCATAGCGGTCAAACACATTAAATACAAGGTTTTGTTTACCGGCCAGTGCTGAATAATCAATACCGTCATTAACGCCGTCTCCGTTCGGAGTAATAACATTGATGATATTCGGAACCACGATGGTAATGTCAATCGGCTCACAGTCATAAGCATCTTTTATATAGATCTTGGCATCGCCTCGTGAAATATTCTTGAACTCATTAGAATCCTGCCAGTTAATTCCGTCCATGGAATAGCGGTACGGAGCAGTTCCCCCGGTGGCGTATACTGTAACGGTACTGCCGGAAATATCAACACTTGAAATCACGGGCTGTTCCGAAGGATATACTTTAACCTCCTGTCTGGAAACACAATTTCCGCTTTTTAATTTTACCCAATAGGTGCCCACTCCTACATTGTTAATTGCCTGAGTGGTTGCTCCGGTACTCCATTCGTAGCCTGTGAATCCAGGTCCCGCATCCAACGTTGTTTTGTCTTCCATACAGATGATTTTATCTTCAAGAACATTGGAAAAAACAGGGGAAATAACCTCTAATGTTACTTTAGCAATACTGAAACACCCGAAGGTATTGCTTACCCTGATGTAAATTACTCCCGCCGGAGCAATGTAATTAAGTGAATTTCCAATCTCGTTAGTCTGATTTTGGGCATCTGCTAAAGAAGGATAGTATTTTTTAGTAATTCCTGTTGAGGTACCTATTACCGGCGCTGTAGTCAGATTAAAGAGTCCGGTAGAAGGATTGCTTTCAATAAAACAGGTTCTTAAAGTGGCGTCTGTCGTGCTGACTGTCGGGGCAACTTTCAATGCGATTGTTGCATCATTGTTATCACATAGCACGGATGAAGGATCTTTAATAACCACAGAAATATTGGTATCAGCACTGTACTGGAAATTTGTAGGGTTTGCAATCGGAGTTCCGCTCCCTGTGATATAATAGGTGAAATTATAATTGGCTGGGTTAGCGGTAAGCTGAGGATTAAATGTGGTAAGGTCAACAGTTGACATTCCTGCAAGATCAGGGCAGATGTTTTTTGTAATGGCAGCTTGCAGCAAAGGAATTTTATCTACGAAAACCTTTACGTTTTTGATCGAGTGTCTTGATCTGTTTCCTCCCGTAGATGCTGAGAAACCGAAATATCCCACGGTCATAGCAGCAGCTGCTCCGGATGGAGCAAAAGACTGGTTGCATATGAGCGTGCCGTTTATGGTGATTTTCACAATCCAGTTGGCCGGAGCCGCAGGATCCACTTCTGCAGATACTTCTACGTGTTTGTATGCAGTTCCCTGAAAGGGAAGAGTAGTATTCATGTCGGGAGAATGGAATGAACTTCCGGGAATATTGAAATATTCTACATTGTTGCTGTCGGTCGTATTCGCCACCTGGCCGTATGCAACGTGTACCTTACTCATTACCGCGGTCGTTGTATTGTTATAAGTGTCAAATCCGGTAATAAAACCAACCGCATTCTGGGAGACGCCAAGACCAGATCCTAAAACACTTGCCACAGGCGGATTAGCCAGATACCAGAATGCAATGCCGTCTCCGTTGGCTGTCTGGTTGGAATCCATTCTGAAATCAAATTCCACTCTCCATTTATCGCAATATTTTAAGTTGATCGGTTCATTAAGCCTGATCGAGCCTGATTGGTTATTGGAGTCGGGAGTCAGCTGAATAAAGTCAGTATTAACTACTGTAGGGGCAACCATTGTCCATCCCGTTGTACTCACAGGATTTCCTGTAAGCTGGTAGGTTTGTGAAAACAGGTGATTAGAAAATAAGAGTATAAAGAAAAATAAAAAAGTATACTTTTTTTTCATGAGATAAAGTTTATTGGTTTGAGTGGTGGTGTATTTAGTTTTATTAAAAAAGACCACTCCGCGAGGGAATGATCTTTTAATATGAATTATTCTATATTTTTTACCAATACCCAGCCGTTATATACGGTTTGAGTATTATTTTTATCATTTTCATTCCATGTAACAGAATACCAATACGTTCCTGTCATTACTTTTTTGCCGCCGGCAGTCCCGTCCCATTTGTAATTTCTTATTTTATCGGCTTCATATAATTTGTTTCCATATCTGTCATAAATGGTGAAAACAAGGTTTTTCTTATATGCCAGCGCGCTGTAATCGATCACATCATTCACATTATCTCCGTTGGGTGTAATGGCATTAATCAGATTCGGAACAGTAACCTGTACACTAATCGGATTACAGTTGTAGAAGTCTTTTACATACACTATCGCTTCGCCCCTGGGCAATCCTATGAAGATGTTGGAGTCCTGCCAGTTTATCCCGTCTAAAGAATATTTGTAAGGTGCTTTTCCGCCGCTTACATTTACCGTAATCGTTGTATTGGTAATATCAATTTTTGTGATAACAGGTTGTGAGGCTGGATTAACTTTTACGATCTGTATCGCTGTACATGGTCCGGATTTCAGCTGAACCCAGTACTGTCCGGGAGAAACATCCTGAATAGCCTGAGTCGTTTCCCCTGTGCTCCAAAGATAAGTGTCGAATCCCGGGCCTGCATCAAGTGTGGTTTTTGCATCAATACAGATCGTTTTGTCTTTTAAAACAGCAGAATATACAGGAGGCAGAACTTTCAGGGTTATTTTAACAATGACGAAACAGTTTGCCGTATTGGAGATCCTCACATAAACTGTCGAAGATGTTGAAATATAGGCTAAGGTGTTCTGGATGATATTTGTTCCTGCCAAAGCATCAGACATGGTTGTGTGATACGTTTTAACAATACCTGAAGCGCTCGTTACGTTAGCTTGTGTAAGATTAAAAGAAGCAGTTGTAGGTGCACTTTGAATAAAACATGATTCTAATACAGCATCATTCGATACGATAGGAGGGAAGAATGCCAATGTGATGGCGGCAGATCCTACACATCCCTGTGGTGTGGTTACTTTTACATATACGGTTCCGGCTGCAGACAGGTATGCATTAGGATTGGTTATAGGATTGATTCCGGCATTAAGGTCAGACAAGGTTTTGTAGTAAATCTTGGTTGATCCGGCCGGTTCATTTACATTGGCGAGCGTAAGGTTATATGTTGCCATTCCCGCATTATTATTGTTGCATGCGGTCAATGTGGCAGGTGTTGCCGTAAAAGGAGCAAGGGATAAAATGATCTTTGCATCCGGATTGTCACATAATACCCCGGAATTATCTTTAATCAAAACGGAAACTGTTGTGTTCCCGCTGAACTGGTAGTTGGCAGGGTTCGTGATTAGCGTACCTGCTACGCTGTAAGAAAACGTATAATTCGCCGGATTGGCCACAAACTGGTTCTGATAATTTGTCAGATTCACGGTTCCCTGTCCGGTAGTTGGATTAGGGCAAAAGCTGGCTGAAACAGAAGGCTGATTGATGGAAACTTTATCCGTGTAAATTTTAGCATTCTTAATAGAGTGCCTTGCACTTGCCGCTCCTGTAGAAGCTGAAAAGCCGAAGTATCCCTGGGTCATCCCGATTGCACCTCCGGATGGGGCAAAAGACTGGTTAACAACTACGGTACCATCTATCTTTATATTGATGATCCAATTCGCCGGATTTGCAGGGTCTACCTGTCCCAATACTTCCACATGCTTGTAGGTAGCTCCTACAAATGGCTGGGTCGGGTTAAGGTCTGCCGTATGGAACGTGCTTCCTGCCGTATTGTTGAATTCGATGTTTGATCCGGCAGTATTATTGGTGCCGTAAAGTACATGAACTTTACTCATCTGTCCCTCAGTGCTGTTGTTGAAGATATCAAATCCTACCATTAATCCGGTAGAGTTAGCGGGGATTCCTAATCCACCGCCCTGAGTGTAGGATGCAGGCGGATTGGCCAGATACCAGAATGCAAAACCATCTCCTCGTCCATAGCTGGTGGTTCCGTTTCCGTCTATTCTGAAATCAAATTCCACCCTCCATTTATCACAGAATTTAAGATTAATGGGGGCATTCAGTTTGACACCACCGACCTGAGAAGTCTGATCTGCGGTAAGTTGTACAAAGTCACCACTAACAACTGCTGATGGAACAACATCCCACCCGGTAGTATTGACCGGATTTCCCGTTAATTGATACGTTTGGGCAGAAATTTTTCCGAAAAAGCAGCATAAAAAAAGGGTGAAATAAGCCAGTAGTTTTTTATTCATGTATTGTAATACTTAAATTGTATGGGTCAAAGATATTAAATCCCAATCAATTTATATGTATTCAATGTTAATTTTACTGAATTTGATGGTTATTTTATAATAAATGATAAGTTAAGAGAGATAATGCTTAAAAATTTCAACTTGAATTTATTTTTAAGATAATCAGAACAGTGCATTATTTTCAAGATTTTCAAAATAGGCATCAACCTCTAAATCATCTGATGCAGCAGCTGCTACAGCAAGCTTATCGCATAATTCATTCTCAAAATGTCCTGCATGACCTTTGATCCAGTGCATTTTTGGGCAATGGATATTATAAAGTACCACAAACTTTTGCCAGAGATCAGGGTTTTTAACATTCTTCCAGCGTCTTTTGACCCATCCCTGCAGCCAGTTTTGATTAATGGCATCTGCTACATATTTGCTGTCCGTATAAATATGGATATCATTATCAGGAGACTTCAGCTTTTCCAAGGCTGTAATAACGGCCAGAAGTTCCATTCTGTTGTTGGTGGTTTTCCGGAAACCTTTCGAGAATGTTTTCTGATATTTTTTTTCGGGAACACGCATGAGAATTCCGTATCCGCCCTTCCCCGGATTTCCGCTGCATGCTCCGTCGGTGTATATTTCTATTTTCAATTATATAATGATTGAATTCTGAATTTTTATGTTGATGATCAGTACTTTGCTGATTAATGAAGGCTTTACTGTTGTTTAATTATATTAAAACGGGAAATCATCATCGTCATCAAAATCATTCATTGAAGATCCGGACACCTGCGATTTATTCGGCAGGTCAAATGCCGCGCCCGGCTGAATGGTTGTTTTGATTTTATCAAAACCGCTGGGCTCGTTAGGCCCGAAACTGGAAGGATAACCGCCGCCCCCGCCGTCAAATGCAGCTTCAACATCCCCGAATTTTGCAAAATGTTTAAGGAATGAAAGTCTTACATCAGCTGTTGCCCCATTTCTGTGTTTTGCGATAATAAGTTCTGCCTGGTTTTCCGTTGAGGTTTCCTGGCCTTCTTCGTCATTATCCCAAACGGTAATTTTATAATATTCCGGCCTGAAGATGAAAGATACGATATCCGCATCCTGCTCAATAGCTCCGGATTCCCTGAGGTCAGAAAGCTGTGGCCGTTTCCCGGGACGGGTTTCCACACTCCTCGAAAGCTGGGAAAGTGCAATAACCGGCACATTAAGTTCTTTTGCAATGGCTTTTAGTGAACGTGAAATCATGGAAATTTCCTGTTCACGGTTCCCTGCTCCTTTTCCGCCTCCGCCTGCGGTCATCAGCTGGAGATAATCGACCATGATAATTCTTACCCCATGCTGCATAACAAGCCTCCTGCATTTTGCACGGAAGTCAAAAATCGATAGGGAAGGGGTTTCATCAATATACAAAGGCGCATTTTCCAATTCCGATACATTGGAGAACAGTCTCTGCCATTCTTCGTCATCTAAGGTTCCTTTTCTTAATTTTTCTGAAGAAATTCTTGTTTCAGAGGCAATCATTCTGGTGATCAGCTGTACCGAAGCCATCTCCAGAGAAAATAAAGCCATCGGGACTTTATGTCCTACCGCAATATTTCTTGCCATGGAAAGTAAAAATGCCGTTTTTCCCATGGCGGGACGTGCTGCAATAATAATCAAATCTGAATTCTGCCAGCCTCCGGTTTCTTTATCCACATCACGGAAACCCGAAGGCACCCCTGAAAGCCCTTCTTTGTCTTTTAATGACTTAATGGTTTCAATTGCCTGCTTTACCAGTGAGTTGGCCGTATCAAATCCTTTTTTGATCGTTCCGTTCGTGATCTCAAAAAAGGACTGCTCCGCTTTGTCCAAAAGCTCAAATACGTCTGTCGATTCTTTATAGGAAGCATCAATAACATTTGCAGAAACATTAATCAGGCTCCTTAAAATATATTTTTCAAGGATAACACGTACGTGATATTCAATGTGGGCTGATGAACTTACGCCCATGGTCAGGTCAATAAGATAGTTGTCTCCGCCTGCCTGGCTTAATTTATCTTCCTTTTTCAGCGCCTGAATGATCGTCATCAGATCGACAGGCTGGTTGCCTTCGTATAATTTTAAAACAGTGGCAAAAATGACACTGTGTCTGGGATCATAGAAAACTTCCGGTGTTAATAAATCTATAGATTCGTCAAGCCCTTTCTTATCAATCAAAAAAGTACCGATCACCAGTCTTTCGAATTCTAATGCATTAGGAGGGAGTTTTCCGTCAGCAATTGAAAGCTCTTTTGCAAAGTTTCCATTCGTTAATGAAGATAGAGTTTCTTTCTGCGCCATAATGATGCAAAGATAGTTTTTTTGGAAAACAAGTTACTAACAAGTTACTCCCAATATTGGGATAGTATCCGAAAGCGGAAATAAAAAATCACCCCAAATTGAGGTGATTTTTACGTATTTGAAAATTTATTATTTTATATTTTTTACCAGTATCCATCCGCTGTATTTGGTCGGTGTACTGTTCTTATTGTTTTCATTCCATGTAATCGTGTACCAATATGTTCCTGTCATTACTTTTTTGCCACCGGTAGTTCCGTCCCATTTGTAATCTCTCATTTTATCAGCAGTGTACATCATGTTTCCGTATCGGTCATATATGGTGAATACCAAATTTTTCTTATAAGACAGCGCTGAATAGTCTATGTAATCATTGACGTTATCTCCGTTCGGCGTAATGGCATTGATCAGGTTTGGAACAGTAACCTGTACTTCGATAGGATTACAGTCGTAAGCATCTTTTACATACACCTTATTTTCTCCTCTCGGAAGACCTGTAAACACATTGGAATCCTGCCAGTTTATTCCGTCCAAAGAATACTTGTATGGTGGTTTTCCTCCGTTTACCGTTACTGTGAATGAATCATTGGTGATCTCAATGTTGGTGATAACGGGCTGTACAGAAGCATTTACCTTCACTTCCTGTAATGTCCAGCATTGCCCTGTTTTTAATTTTACCCAATAAGCTCCTGCACCAACATTGGTGATAGACTGGGTGGTTGCTCCTGTGCTCCATTCATAGCCATCAAAGCCGGCTCCTGCATCTAAAGTTGTCGTATCTTCTATACAGATGATTTTGTCTTTCAGGACATTTGATTTTACAGGAGGTAAAACTTTTAACGTGATTTTGGAAATTGCATAACATCCTTTTTCGCTTATAACTCTTACATAAACAACCCCGCTGGTTGAAACATATGGATCCGCTATTACAATCGGATTGATCCCGGCAATGGCATCCGCCTGTGTTTTATAAAACACTTTTGTATGTCCCGTTTGTGAAGTTACGTTAGCCAGATTTAAATTAAAAGCGGCAGATGTTACATTAAACTCAATAAAACAAGATTCCATACTGGCATCGTAAGCAATTACTTTAGGATGGAATGCCAGGTTTACGGTGGTATCGCCAATGCATCCTGCGGAGGTTATTACTTTTACATATAATGTTTTTTCGCCGGATACATAGTTGTTTGTATTTTGGATTTCATTAACACCCGCATTAAGGTCATTCAGCGTAAGATAAAATTTCTTAGTTGCAGTAGCGTCAAAATAAACATCAGCAGTAGTAAGATTAAATGTCCCGGTAGTTGCTCCGTTATTGGCGCAGGCAAAAACAGTAGTGTTATGGACGGGGATTTCACCTAATTTGAATTTAAATGATCCTGTCTGTCTGCAGGCATTCAGTGGATTGTCTGGATCGGCAGGATCCTGATAATGAATGCTGTAATAATAAGTGCTTGTTGCATCAACTGTAATGGGTGCTGTAACAGGCGCTGTCCCGAATAAGGCATCATTAGCAGTAGTGTGATAGCTGATAATAAAGTTCGGATTTCCATTTAAAATTTCTGCTGACAGTGTGCTGAAGTCAAACATTCCCGGTAAAGGGCAGGTTTCCACTTCGTTCGGTCCGCCTGCAGGATTGGGGGTCCCTGGTGCAACAAAAGGGTTTGGAGCTAAAGTGGGGTCAGTAAAGGCTGAAGATAGGGTAGCCGTTCCTCCCCAGGTTAATGAAAATCCATACGGGTTGCTTGGGATATAGTTATCAATAAGAAGATAGTAGGTCTCTCCTGCAATAACATCCAGAGGCTCTTCCCATTGGTCTCCCGTTATGGTGGAACTTAATCCTGTTGCACCGCTGGTTCCGGAAAAATTACATCTGATGGCATTCCCGAAATCCCATGTAGCACAATTGATATTGGGGCCATATACGGCAAAATCATAGTCATAGTGCAGTACATTGGGAACCGTATTCGGATTTATAGTGAATTCAATTGTTCCACTGGTAGCGGCGGTAAATACATACCATACTGAATAGTGCTCTACATCCAGGCAACTGTTGGCTGTTGCTTCCGGAATGGTGCCGTTGCTGCTTGGATTATAGGAAATATTTGAATTTCCACAAACAGGAATTGCTGAAATACAATCTGATTGTGAGAAAAGCAGTTGTGAAAAAAACAAAATAGTCAGCAGTAATAACTTCTTCATTAGAAATGATTTTTATTAAATAGTATTAGACTTATTAGAATGTGAAAAAAACCGCCTGGAAAAAGCGGTTTTTCTTTAGTTGTTTAAGAATTAGTCTCTGTTTTTTACCATCACCCATCCTGAAAATTTGAATGGAGTATTCTTTTTGTCATTTTCATTCCACGTTACAGAGTACCAATATGTTCCGGTAGATACTTTCTTGCCTCCGGTAGTCCCGTCCCATTTGAATCCGTTGGTTTTATCGGCCTGGGCAACCTTTACTCCGTATCGGTCAAAAATACTTAAAATTAAGTTTTGTTTGCCGGCTAATGCAGAATAATCAATCACATCATTCACTCCGTCTCCGTTTGGCGTGATCACATTAATCAGATTCGGCACTACAACAGTTACCGTAATCGGATCACAGTCATAACCATCCTTCACGTAAACCGTATGATCACCTCTTGGTATATTGTTAAAGATATTGGAATCCTGCCAGTTAATCCCATCAATTGAATATTTGTATGGAGCAGCTCCGCCTAAAACATTTACCGTAATGGTTGTGTTGGTAATGTCAATATTTGAAATAACAGGTTGCTCGGAAGGGTATACTTTAACCGCTTGTCTGGCAATACAATCCCCGGTTTTGAGTTCTACCCAGTATGTCCCTACCGTAACATCGGTAATTGACTGCGTAGTCGCGCCGGTACTCCACTTGTAGCCTGTGAATCCAGGGCCGGCATCCAGTGTTGTCGTATCTTCCATACAGATAATCTTGTCTTCAAGAACACTTGAATAAACAGGTGGTAATACAATTAAAGTTACTTTAACGATTTTATAACATCCGTTTGCATCCGTTACCTTAACAAACACAACGCCGTTAGGTGCAATATAAGTAGTCGCAGGTAAGATTTCATTAGTTCCGTTTATAGCATCCGCTACAGAAGGATAATAAGTTTTAACAGCTCCTGCCAGTGTTGTTACGGCGGCCGTATTAAGATTAAACAAAGCCGTTGAAGGGTTTGTTTCAATAAAACATGATCTCAAAGTAGCTTCGGTTACTGTGAAATCAGCATAAAAAGCTAACGTGATTTCAGCAACATCGGAACAGCCTTGCAGGGTTTCTACTTTTACATATATCTTACCGGTAGATGAAGTGAAATTGTAAGGATTGGTAATTTCATTAGTTCCTGCATTCAGGTCAGCCATGGTAGGATAATATTTTTTAATGGCTGTTGGATCAGTAGGCAATACATTGGCGGAGCTAAGGTCAAATACCGCAGTTCCCTGGTTGTTATTATTACACTCAGTCAGAGTGACATCAGTAGCTGAAATATTTCCTTGTTTAAACTTGAAGGTTCCTGTCTGCTTACACTTGCTGATTGCACTGTTTGGGTTAGCAGGATCCAGGTAGCTGATGCTGTAATAATATACCGCAGTAGTACTTACTGTTTGAGGAGTTGTAATCGGGTTGTTGCCGGTAAGTGCATCATTGGGATTTGTATGATAGCTTACGGTAAAATTCGGATTATTGTTAATAATACCTGAGGTCAATGTTGAAAAGTCAAATACAGCAGGATCGGTACAGATAATCACTTCATTTGGGCCTCCCGGAGTAGGGTTTGCAGTTCCCGGAGGGATGAAAGGATTAGGCTGAATCGTAGAGTTAAACGGAGAAGACAGGGTAGCAGTACCGCCCCAGCTTAATACGAATCCGTTGGCATTGGCTGAAAAGTTATCCACAATCAGATAGTAGGTTTCTCCGGCTATTACATCCAGATACTTTACAAAGCCGTCACCTCCTGCCCCTTCAGTAGTGTCGGTAGCAGTCATATTAAGTCCTGTAAGTCCTGTGCCGGAAGGTGCTGCATAAGAGCATCTTATGGGTGTGCCAAGACTGCCGCAGGCTTTGTTCGGTCCGAAAACGGCCCAGTCATAATCGGCTTGGGCATTCGGCGTGATCAGAAAGGTAAGTGTCCCGCTTGTCGAGGCGGTAAAGGTATACCATACAGAAAAGTGTTCGGTAGAAAGGCATCCGTTACCCAAAGGGCTTTCCTGAGTATTTCCGAATCCGCTCGGTGTATAGGAGAGGCTAGAATTCCCGCAGACGGCAAGGGCAGAAGTACAGTCTGACTGTGCGTAAAACATCTGAGCCAGAATGCTCAGAAAAATGAGTAAAGTTTTTTTCATGAAGGGGAAATTTTATATTACAAATATAAAAAATTATTAATTTTAAATTAAAGTTTTTAGGATTAATTTAATAAAATGGTATATATGCTTTTAATATTGCATTTTTCTTAATTTCGAATTGGTGCTTCCTACAAATAACGCAACCAGTACTGTCATGGTTCCTCCAAAAACAACGGAGCGTACTACACCAAGCATTTTTGCCATTAAACCGCTTTCAAATTGTCCCATTTCATTGCTCGACATAATAAATATCGAATTCACACTTAAAACGCGGCCTCTGATATGATCCGGAGTTTTAAGCTGAACAATCGTTCCTCTGATCACTACGGAAATTCCGTCCAGCATTCCGCTTAGCATCAGAAACATAAAAGAAAGCCAGTACAGATGAGACAATCCGAATCCGATGATACAAAGACCGAATCCTGTTACAGCAGCCAGTAGAATTTTACCCTGATTCCTTCTTAAAGGGATTATTGATAATATAATAATGATGCACATGGATCCGATATCAGATGCAGCATTCAATAATCCGAAGCCTTCTGCGCCTACTTTCAGGATGTCTGAAGCGTAGACCGGAATCATGGCAATGGCACCACCGAAAAGAACAGCAAACATATCAAGACACAGCGCTCCCAAAATTTCTTTGGTTTTAAAAATATAAGAAATTCCTTCGCGCATACTTTCTATAACGTCAATATTCTCTTTTTTGTATTCAGAGTGCTGCTTATTTAACCGGAAAAAAAATAATGAAGCTGAAAATATCAGTAAAATCACTACGACCAATGTCCATTTTACTCCGAAGAACCCGATCAGGAAACCTCCTGCCGCATGGCCGCATACGGAAGAAATAAGGAAAGTTGCCTGGTTTAAAGTAACGGCATTCGGCAGATTTTCTTTTTTTACGATTTTAGGAATCATGGAAGGGACAATCGGTCCGATAAAAGCTCTTGCAATTCCTGTAAAAAAAATAACGCCATAAATAAAATAAGTAATCTGATGTCCCGTAAAGTGTAGTTCAACATTAAGGAATGCCGGTATCAGCAGTAATCCGATTAGGAAGATATAAGCATAGTTACATATCAGAAGTAGCCTTTTCTTTTCATTCATATCGATAACGTGCCCTGCATACAAAGCGCAGCTTACTGCTGGGATGACTTCGGAAAGCCCGATCAGCCCGATTGAAAAGGGGTCTTTCGTTAACTGATAGACCCACCATCCTAATAAGGTTGCCAGCATTCTGAAAGCCAGAACAATAAAAAATCTTCCCGTAAGAAGATGCCTGAATTCAATATTTTTTAAGGTCTGTAGTGGAGTAAATGAGATCATCCGACAAAAATACCCTCAAATATTGATTCGAGGGTATGCTTATCGTTTTTTTTTAAATGAAAAATTGAATAAGATTTAAAAGATAAAATCTATTTTAATGATCAGCCCTTGATGAACTCAATACCAATGCTGCAACGCCTGCTGCTCCGATGACTACAGCACCTGCAGTAATTCTTGCTTTACGGCTGTCTCGTACCGCAGCTACATTGGCTTTAGGAATGGTAACTACTGTACTGTCTTTTTTTCCGGCAGTCCCGATCAGGTTATCGCCGTCTACATTACGGAATAACATTTTTTCATTCTTTGAACCGTCTTTCATCATTACCGTATACATTTTTCCAGCTTCAAGATTAGAGTAATCATTCTTTGCTGTATCTTCTGTGTATTTCGTAGTGGCGCAAGACGAGATCACAAACAATGATGTCAGTAAAGATGATTTTAAAAGTACAGATGCTCTCATTATTATTTTTTAATTTTTCAAATTTATAATTTTTTTCGAATATACGTTTCCGGAATTGAAAAAATCTGTTCAACGTTTATGTATTTCCAATAAATCGGCAATTTTTCTGTCGTTTGCCAACCTTGGTGTTTTATTCTGTCCTCCCAGTTTTCCCTGTGATTTTGCATATTCATGAAAGGCATGTTTTTTCAGATAGGTAATATGTAAGGGCTGCAAAATATTTCCGGAAATCAGATCATCATAATAGGTATTGCGCTTTCTTAATTGGTGATCAAGCTCAGTTCTAAAAGCATCCGTATTTTCGGGTTCTTTTTCGAACTCAATAAGCCATTCATGATAAGGAAGCCCTTCTTCAGGATTGACCTGCGGGGCAAGATGAAACTCTGTAATCTGTGCCGGAAATTTTTCCAGGGTTGCTTTCATAGCCTCTTCCACTTCAAAAGCAATAACGTGTTCTCCGAATGCTGAAGTAAAATGCTTAGTTCTTCCGCTGACCAGAATTCTGTATGGATCTTTATCAATAAAACGTATTACATCCCCAATTGAGTATGCCCATAATCCTGAATTGGTTGTTAGTATCAGTGCATAGTCTTTATGCAGTTCGATATCTTTTAGTGTCAGTCTTCTCGCATCCCGTTTTCCATAGTCTTCCAGCGGAATGAATTCATAAAAAATACCGTGATGGGTCAAAAGCAGCAGTCCCTCCTTTGTATAATCATCCTGGAATGCAAAAAAGCCTTCAGAAGCCGGGAATGTCTGCACAATATCCACACTCCCTCCAAGTAAGTCTTCCATTTTATCGCGATAAGGTTCATAATTGACACCGCCTGTCACGATTAACTGAAGACCTGGAAAGATCTGCTTGATTTTTCTGCCGTGTTTTTCAGTCAGTTTTTCAAAGTACATAATAAGCCAGGGCGGTATTCCGGAGATCAGGGTCATATTTTCTTTTTCGGTTTCCTCAACAATCCTGTCCACTTTCGCTTCCCAGTCTTCCATCATATTGGTTTCCCAGCTCGGAAGCCTGTTTTTCTGTAAATATTTAGGAATATGGTGGGCTACAATTCCTGAAAGGCGTCCTGTTTTTATTCCGAAAACTTCTTTCAGTTCAGGACTTCCCTGCAGAAAGATCATTTTGCCGTTTACAAAATCAGCATTGTTTTTTTTAACAATATAATGGAAAAGCGCACTTTGAGCCCCTTTTACCTGGAAAGGCATGCCTTCTTTAGAAATAGGGATGTATTTTGAACCCGAAGTTGTGCCCGAAGTTTTGGCGAAATATTCAGGAATTTCTATCCAGAGAATATTGGCCTGGCCTTTCTTTACCCTTTCAATATAGGGTTTCAAATCTTCATAGTCGGAAACCTGCACTTTTTCCTGGAAATCTTTTACGGTTTTAATATTTTCAAAATCATGTTCCCTTCCGAAAAGTGTTTTCTTAGCAGTATGTACCAGTGAAAGCAGAAGTTCTTCCTGGTTTTTTTCAGCATTCTTTTTAAATTCTTCAGTATGGCGGACATGCTTTTTTGCCCAGATTAATGCCGCTGTTTTCTTTAGGAAATGTAACATGATTCAAATGTATAAATAACTTAAGAATCTGTCATCACTTTTATAAAATATACAATAAAAAAACCGATGAATGAGTGGTCATCGGTTCTTCGAAATTTGATTATGAAAATAACAACTATATATGAGTTTATTTATTTGCTTTGTATCTCTTGTCTGGTGTGCCGTCCTTTTTAAGATGTTTATTTGCGTTATATCTTTTATCCGGAGTTCCGTCTTTTTTCATTTTAGCAGTTGCAGGAGCAGTTGCCGGTTTTTCTGTAGCCGCCATAGCAGCCGGCTTTGTAGTTTTCGCTGTTTTTACTGTCTGTGGAGCAGCAGCTTTTTTTGCAGGAGCCGTTTGCTGAGCCGTTGCAAAGCCAAGTCCTAATATGACTGACATTGCTGATAATAATTTTTTCATATGTTTTTGTTTTGTTACTTCAAAGGTATACAAAATCCGGACTTAAAATCTGCTTTTCAGAAACTTAACTAAAGTTTATCAGAGCTTAAAAAAATATTAAATAGTTTTAATAAGGATGCAATGGAATATGAATTTCAAATATCCGGAAGTAGTAAAGAAAAAGCCTGCTTCTTTTAAGAAAGCAGGCTGTAAGTAAAGATCTAAGCGTTGGCTTATCTGGTACAGTTAGCGGTCCAGGTTTTACCGTCTTTTATATAAAGTATTTTCAAATCATTATTATCAATTCTGATATATGATGTTGCTGTGGATCCAACCATTACCAGAGTATTATCACCCTGCTGGTTAAATTCTACTCCGTTCAGATCAGGAATTCCATTAGAAAATGCGAAGTTGTACTTTGTTCCGCTGGCAATTTTAGTTACAAATACGCTTCCGTCATTAGAGCTGATGTTATCACCACCACCATTATACGCGACACTTCCTCTGTATGTGCCTGCAAAAAAGTCATTGTTTGCCGGATCATCGTCATCGCTGCATGATGTAATGGTCGTGACTGCAAAAAACGTTAATAGGAACAATCCTAAAATTCTAAGTGCTTTTTTCATAATATAATTTCTTTTTAAGTTTGATAAAGGGAGTTTTTCAAACAGCGTGCCATTCTTATATTTATTAAATGTTTTAACCGATTCACAGGAGTTTTGGCAATAATTATAAATGTATAGTTTTATTATTGATATTTAGCGGCTTAATCTATGTATACTATCATAATCGGATTTAATTTATCACTTAATCATTTATTCTGTCTGTACGTTTAAGGTGATAAAAGTCTATTGTGAAGAATTAGCATTATCTTTGTTATCATGAAAACGATTTCGGGAACTCCGGAATCGATTTTGCCATTATATCTATATAATTTATGCCGTTAAAAACCATTACCGAAAATTTCCTGCCGCATCTCCTTCAGAAAGAATTTGGAAAAGAGATTTTTGACCAACTTGAAACACATCAACATCTTTTTGTAAAAGGAAGTGCCGGCTCATCGGTTTCCATTTTTGCCGCAGAACTGTTTCTTACTCAAAAAAGACATATTCTTTACCTTTTGGATGACAAAGAAGATGCATTATATGCCAATACGGAAATGGAAAATCTTCTGGGAAAAGACAAAGTATTATATTTTCCGGCTACCCATCTTGAACCTTATCAGGTAGAGAAGACACAGAATGCCAATCTGGTTTTAAGAACAGAAGTAATTAATAAGATTACTTCAGGCAAGTCTCCTAAAGTAATTATAGCCTATGCAGGAGCTTTATCTGAAAAGGTTTTGAAGAAAGAAGATTTTAAAGCGATTTCTCATCATATTAAAGTTGGTGATCAGCTGGATTTCAATTTTGTAGATGAGCTGTTGCATCATTATCATTTTCAGCAGGCTGATTTTGTTTCTGAACCCGGTGAATTTTCAGTCAGGGGAGGGATCGTGGATGTTTTCTCTTTTTCTAATGAAAAACCCTACCGGATCACTTTTTTTGGGAATGAGGTGGAAAGCATTAAAACATTTGATATTGAAACCCAGCTTTCAGTAAGCAAAATAAATGAGTTTCAATTGGTGTCTAATATGAATTTCACAGTAACCGGCAGCCGGATTTCTCTGTTGCAGCTGTTGCCTGAAAAAAGTTTTGTTATCTCTAAAAATGGGATTCTCTGCATGCAGAAGCTGAAAACATTTTATGAAAAATCCCTGGAAAAGTATGAAGCCTTAAGCAAAGATATTGCACACCGGTCACCACAGGAGCTGTTTATATCAGACCAGGAATTTTTATTTGATTATAAAAAATTTAAAACGGTTGATTTAGGGAGTGTTCAGATAGAAGGCCTAATTGAATGGACCGAAATAAAACTTGATCAGAATCCGCAGCTTTCTTTTCATAAAAATTTTGAAATGCTTGCTGAAGATCTGGAGGCCAGGCAAAGTGAAGGATATGATACCTGGATTTCCTTTTCATCCGAAAAGCAGAAAGAAAGATTGGAATTGATTTTTGAAGAACTTGAACGGGAGCTTCCGTTTAAAAGCTTTACATCCGAGCTTCATGAAGGGTTTGTAGATCATGGAAATAAATTTTCAGTATATACGGACCATCAGATTTTTGATCGTTATCAGCGTTATAAAGCCAAAAATACCTTTGCTAAATCTGAGCAGCTTACTTTAAAGGACCTGATGTCTCTGAAGATTGGTGATTATATTGCCCATATCGATCACGGAATTGGAAAATTCATGGGTTTGGTCAAAGTAAATAATGACGGAAAGATACAGGAATGCTTCAAGCTGACTTATAAAAACGGGGACTTGTTATATGTAAGTATTCATTCGCTTCACAAGATTTCAAAGTATAACGGCCCGGAAGGAAGAGAAATTGTATTAAGCAAATTAGGTTCTCCGACATGGAAATCTTTGAAACAAAAAACAAAAGCCAAAGTAAAACAGATTGCTTTTGACCTGATCAAGTTATATGCACAGAGAAAAACCGCAAAAGGATTTGCCTATACACCTGATTCTTACCTGCAGAATGAATTGGAAGCAAGTTTCTTGTATGAAGATACACCGGATCAGGAAAAGGCTACCATTGATGTAAAAAAAGACATGGAGGCCGATACGGTAATGGACCGTTTGGTTTGTGGAGATGTAGGTTTCGGAAAAACAGAAGTAGCGGTTCGTGCAGCATTCAAAGCGGCAACTGACGGAAAACAGGTAGCTGTTCTTGTTCCGACCACGATTCTTGCGTTTCAGCATTACAGAAGTTTTAAAGAAAGATTAAAAGATTTTCCGGTAAACGTAGCGTATGTCAACCGTTTCAGAACGGCAAAGCAAAAATCTGAAACTCTTGCTGACCTGAAAAACGGTAAAGTCGATATTATTATAGGAACCCATCAGCTGGCGGGCAGTGCCGTTAAGTTTAAAGATCTTGGGCTTTTGATTATCGATGAAGAACATAAATTCGGAGTATCGGTAAAAGATAAACTGAAAACCTTAAAAAACAATGTGGATACGTTGACCTTAACAGCGACTCCGATTCCGAGGACACTGCAGTTTTCTTTAATGGCGGCCCGGGATTTATCGGTGATCAAGACACCGCCGCCTAACAGACAGCCTGTAGATACTCATATTATCGGGTTCAATGAAGAGACGATTCGGGATGCCGTTTCTTATGAAATTCAACGTGACGGGCAAGTGTATTTTATCAATAACAGAATTGAAAACCTGAAAGATATTGCCGGGCTTATCCAGAGGCTGGTTCCGGATGCAAGGGTTATAACGGGACATGGCCAGATGGAAGGCAAGCAACTTGAGAAAAATGTGCTGGATTTCATGGAAGGTAAATATGACGTTCTGGTTTCCACAACCATTATAGAAAGCGGCGTGGATGTTCCCAATGCCAATACGATTTTCATTAATGATGCACAGCGGTTCGGGATGGCAGATCTTCACCAGATGAGAGGCAGGGTAGGGCGAAGCAACAGGAAGGCATTCTGTTATCTGATTACGCCGCCTTATGATATGATGACCAGCGATGCCAGAAAAAGGCTGGAGGCAATTGAGCAGTTTTCAGATCTTGGAAGCGGTTTCCAGATTGCGATGAAAGATCTAGAAATCCGGGGTGCCGGAGACCTTCTCGGAGCTGAGCAAAGCGGCTTTATTACTGAAATGGGTTTCGAAACCTATCAGAAACTGATGCAGGAAGCTTTGGAGGAATTAAAGGATGACCAGGAGTTTGAAAATTTATTTGAAAACGAGGAAGAGAGAAATAAACTTTTTAAAACGACAAAGGATGTCAATATTGATACCGATCTGGAACTGATGCTACCTGATGAGTATATTTCAAATACGGAAGAAAGATTATTGCTGTATCAGAAACTGGCAGATATTGATAATGAGAAAAGTCTGGAACAATTCGAAGCGGAGCTTACCGACCGTTTTGGCCCATTGCCGGAAGAGGCTAAAAACCTCTTGAAAAGTGTCAGCTTAAAATGGCTTGCGGCAGAAATCGGATTTGAGAAGATTGTCATGAAAAACGCAGTATTCCTGGGTTATTTTCCGAATAATCCTCAGGACAAATTTTATCAGACCCATAAGTTCAGACATATTATCAGTTATCTTACTCAAAATCCAAGAGAAGCACAGCTGAAAGAGAAATCAGGTAAAGAAGGAAATCAGCTGATGATGAGGAAGGATAATATTGTTAATGTAAAAGAAGTTAATCATCTGTTGAAATCAATTCTTGAGAAAGAGAAAAATTGAGGCAAAAGCAATAATTTTTTAATACCTCTTAAAGAGCATTAAATCAACTTTAATAATCAAAAATCCGAAAGCGAAAGTTTTTGGATTTTTATCTTTTTTGCCACTTCATTAAAAATTCAAAGGAAAATTAGGTAAAATAATTTATATTTGACGGAATTAACTAATATTATGATAAAAAAGTACTTTCTTTCATCTTGTGTGGCATTAGCACTTGCTTTTGTTGTTTCATGTGATAATACCACAGAAGATCCGCCGAACCAGAATAACAATAACAATAACAATACTTCCGGCGGGACAACACCAACCATTACAGGACCAAGAATACTAAGCAAAATAAAAAGCGGGAATATTGATCTGGAAGAATACATTACCAATGCAGGAATTCTTTCCCAGGCCTATATCAGAGATGCCGGCTCCAGCAACACAATTACCGCTACAACAACCTACTCAGGGGGAAAAATAACACAGATCAAATATCAGGATAATGCAAATCCGCATGTCATTGATAATATGTATACACTTACTTATACAAGCGGAAAGCTTTCATCGTTTACGATGGATCATACAGCATTAGGGGTGATATCTAACCATAGTGATTTTACAGTTTTCTATGATGCCAACGGACAGCTGTACAGGATTATTGAAAAGAAAAAACTGGCCGGAAGTGCGTCATACACTCATTATATAGAATCTAAGTTTACATTCTCTGCGAATAATGTTGCTAAAGTAGACCATAGTACGATGCTGATGGACGGAGCCAATCCTGATCTTTCTACTGCGGTAACCGTATCGTATGCCTATGAAAATTATGATACCAAAATAAATCCCTATACCACTTTGCCAAAAGAGTATTTTATGGTAACTTCCACACTATTCCAGGCAAATTTCTATATGCTCTCTTCAAATAATGTGGGGAAAATAACGGTACAGAATCCTGCGGGTCCACCTATTCCTATTCCGAAAAATTATCTTTATGATTCTCAGAATTACCCAACTTCTGACCAGAGCCAGACAATTAAATACATATATAAAGCGTTATAATACCAATCGTCCTTTGATGGTTTTATCTGAAAATGAATAAATACATGGTTTTTATTCAAAAAAAAATTATATTTGTGAAAAAATAAATAATCCCTATCGGAATGAAACGACTTTTTTATTTTGTTTTACTATTAGTAGGCGTTGCTACGGTCCATTCTTGTAAAGATCTGTTGGATGAAAACGGAGACCCGCTGCTTGACATTAATGCAAATACAGGGCTTAACGGTCCGAGAGCTTTATATAGAGAAATTACGGATTCAGATACGCTGGCAACATATTATTATAACGGGTTGCAGCTATCAAAAGTAATTACAGACAGTACTTCAGTAACGGATGTAGCATGGAGCGGAGATAAGATCAGTAAAATTGATTTTAAAGGTTTTCTTGATCTTGATAAAAACGGGAAAGTAGAGAAAGACAGTATTTATTTTACGCAACTGCTTACGTATGGAAGCACAGGCAGACTTGAGAAGATTTCAGAAGACCGTTCTGTATATCACAGATTAACCACTCCGCCTTATTCAGTTACATCGCCAAGTCCTCAGATGCTATATAGAAAAGTAAAAACAAGTTACAGCTTAGTGTATTCTGCATCAACAGGGAAATTGGAATCAATCAAAAAGTCAAGCGGTCCTGACGTTTCAGGGGCCCCTTCTTTTGACAATTATTCTACTATTAAATTTGAATATGCCGGAGATAATGTAGCAAAGGTAACAAGGGAATATGGTCCAATGACCGGAGGCGTGAACGGGACACCAACTAAAAGATTGAGTTTTGGATATACCAGCTATGATGCAGGTATCAGTCCGTTTACGTTATTGCCAGGCGCTTATAAGATTTCAAGAATTTTATCATCAGAGTTATTTTTTGCAGATGCGGTTTCCCCTTATGTTATCGATAAAAAGAATGCTGACGGCTGGATCTTGTCACGAAACAGTCCAAAAAGAATCTCAATAACGGATCTTACTCAATTGGTTCCTACACCGATATTATATTCAACAGATTACCGCTATGATCCGCAAACTTATATGACGGTAGGTTATGGAGTAAACTATATATACAAGCCATTATAGGAAATATTTATACATAATATCAAGCCCAATCTTTCAAAGGTTGGGCTTTTTGCTTTTAATACTGTAATTTTGCAAAAAATTTCTTTATGAAATATTTGATTGTAGGTCTCGGCAACAAGGGAACGGAATATGAAAACACACGTCACAATATAGGTTTTAAAATAGCTGATAAAATAGCGGAAACGCTGGAAACACCTTTTAATACTACTAATTTCGGATGGTTGGCAGATGGGAAATATAAGGGCAGAAGAGTATTGGTTTTAAAGCCTGATACATATATGAACCTGTCCGGAAATGCGTTGAGGTATTGGATGCAGAAAGAAAATATACCTTTGGAAAATGTATTGATCATTACCGATGATCTTGCGTTGCCTTTCGGTACTCTTAGATTGAAGGGAAAGGGATCTGATGCAGGCCATAACGGGCTGAAAAATATCAATGAAGTATTGCAGACCCAAAATTATGCGCGGCTCCGCTTTGGCATTTCCGCAGAATTCTCAGAAGGCAGGCAGGTGGATTACGTATTGGGAACATGGAATGAAGAAGAGACAGAAAAGCTTCCGGAAAGAATCGAAAAGTTTTCGAAAGCATGCCTGTCATTTGTTTTTGCAGGTATTAATAATACCATGTCTTCATTTAACGGAAAGTAAAAATATCACGATATATAAAATCATAAGCCTCTTTTACGGAGGTTTTATTTTTTATAAACAATAATATCCTTTATGATCTTTTTTTCAAAGAAATTCCTTTCGTTTAGTGTAAAAAAATAGTTGTGTTCCTGTTCAAAAAATTCAATAGGTGCCGTTGGACTGTCGTCAGCCTTCCATCTGATGCTTAGAGTCGCTTCAGGTCTTGAACCCATCTCTTTTTGTGAAAATGTGAATGAGGTATTTGGAAGAGGGTTATTAAGGTCTTCCCTGAAATCGGATTTGGCTTTCTTCGGTTGCAGCTGAACCATATCTTTTAACAATAAAGAGAACGGTTTTCCAATATATTTTTCTTTATTGGTTTCGAACTTTTTAAGGTATACTAAAGTATCATTAACTGGTTTCTGAGCTTTCGAAAGGCCATTGAGAAATAATAAGATTGCGGTAATACAAATGTTTACGTATATTTTCATATCATTGATACATCCAGTTTCAGTTTCCAAAGGTAAGTATTTTCATACTTTTCCTAATTAATTTAAACCAAACAAAACCCTGGAGAAATTCCTTATCCTCAATTAGGAAGAGAAATCAGGTTCCGGTATTAATAAAAATAAAGAGACCACCGGATCCGGTGGTCTCATGACAGGCATGTTGATGTCTGCCAACTTATCTAACGAAACATATTCTAATGTATAAAACTTTTACTGATCATTACAACCAGGTTACCACTCCGGTTTCTACATCATAGTTGGCTCCGACGATTTTTATTCTCCCTTCATTTTCAAGGTTTCTCAATGTAGAGCTTTGATTACGGATGTCATCAATTGCGCTTCTTACATTCTGCTGGTTTAATCTTTCCAGAAGATCACCGTTTTTAGATGAATATTCTTCCCCTTCCTGGATTACTTCTTTGATAATAGGCTCAAAATGATTGATCAGATGGTTCAGGTTATCCATTCCCATTCCCTGGATTTGTGCTGCATCAAGGCCGCCTTTCAAAGCACCGCATTTGGTATGCCCTAAAACAACAACCAGTTTAGAGCCCGCAACATTACAGCCGAATTCCATAGAACCCAGAATGTCCTGGTTCACAAAATTACCGGCAATCCTGATACTGAAAATATCCCCGAGTCCCTGGTCAAAAATAAGTTCTGCCGAAGTACGGCTGTCTATACAGCTTAAAATTACGGCAAAAGGCCACTGACCTTCACGCGTGGCATTTACCTGCTCCAAAAGGTCTCTGTTGGCTTTAAGGTTATTGACGAATCTCTGATTTCCTTCCTTTAAAAAATTTAATGCTTTTTCCGGAGAAATGGTTGACTGGGTTTCAGATGTATGTGCTTTCATATAATTTGTTTGAATGATATTTAAATTAAAAAAATAGTAATAAAGAGCTTACATGGCTCTATTGTGGGTAACTACGATGTGAGAATCTTCATCCCTCTCATAATCCCGGTATGATGTTTTAAAACCTAACAGTTCTACATTGATATCTTCTTCTTTAGCCCGGATATTGGCAAAATCCTGAATCATTTCCAAGACATCCGTAGCGATATAGGAAGTTCCCCGCGCATCAATCGTTACAGCAGAATTAGGCTTGATGTTTTTCAGGGTTTTCTTAATCGCAGCTTTATTCAGGAATGAAACTTCTTCCGCAAGCTTTATCATAATCCCGTCTGCATTATTCAACTTTTCACGGCTCAGATAATAGGCTCTTTTCATATTTCCCTGAAGGATATAGAAAACGGAGATCGCAAGCCCTATTCCCACACCTTTTAATAAATCTGTTGCCACAACAGCTACAACAGTCGCCACAAACGGAATAAACTGGAATTTTCCCAAATGCCAGAAATGTTTGAATGTTGCAGGCTTGGCCAATTTATATCCTACCAAAAGTAATACCGCTGCTAATGTAGCAAAAGGAATTAAATTTAATACAACAGGAATGGAAATTACACACAGCAACAGTAAAAACCCGTGGATGATGGCTGATGCTTTGGAGGTAGCTCCGGCATTGGCGTTCGCCGAACTTCTTACCACAACCGAAGTCATAGGAAGGCCGCCAATAAAAGCACTGACGAGATTTCCTATTCCCTGAGCTTTTAACTCTAAATTCGTATCGGTAATTCTCCTTTGCTGGTCGAGCCTGTCTGAAGCTTCTATACAGAGCAGGGTTTCAATAGATGCCACCACAGCGATGGTGGCACCTGCAATCCATACTTTTCCATTCGTGAAACCTGAAAAATCAGGAAGGGTAACAAAATTTTTAAAATCATCAAGAGACTTCGGGACCGGTAAGGAAACCAAATGTTCTGATCCGATTGCCAGAGAGCTGCCGGAAAGTTTAAAGATTTCATTTAAAAGAATCCCTACCACTACGGCAACTAAAGCTCCGGGAAGCATTTTCAGCCTTTTGAGCATATGAATTTTATCCCAGGCAATCAGAATAGCAATTGAAACCAATGTAACAATAACAGCTCCCGGGTGAAGAGCCCCCAGCAATTCCGTAAAGTATCCGAAATTTAAGCCGTTGTCAAAAATAGATTCATGTCCTTCGTAATCTTTATCGAATCCCAGAGCGTGGGGAATTTGCTTTAAAATAATAATGATTCCGATTGCAGCAAGCATGCCTTCAATGACGTTATTCGGGAAATAATTCGAAATACTTCCTGCTTTTACAAATCCTAAGACCAGCTGAATAATTCCTGCAATAATTCCTGCACAAAGAAAGATTTCAAACGTACCAAGTTCTGTAATGGCCGTCAGGACAATGGCTGTCAAACCTGCTGCCGGCCCAGAAACCGATATATTAGAGTTACTGATTGATCCTACAACCAAGCCTCCTACAATACCCGCAATAATTCCGGATAGAGGCGGAGCTCCTGAAGCTAATGCAATTCCCAGACAAAGCGGGAGTGCTACTAAGAATACAACGAGTCCTGACGGAAAATTCTCCTTGATTCCTCCTATTAATGATGTTTTTTTCATAATGTAAACTGCTGGAATAGAACTGACTTATCAAGCTTTAATAAATCAATTATAAAAGATTGAAAATTTAAATTTTAAAACGGGGGTGTATTCCATATCAAAACCTGATATGAATAATAATCAAAAAATCTGTTTTATGATTAAGCTTCCGGAGGCGGAGAAAATATAGTCAGTAAGGGCGAAAGATGAAAGGAATCATCGATCAGTACAAAAGATCTGCCTTCTATGGAAGGCTCAAAAAACTTCAGAAAGTCATAGACATTTAAAGTTTTCGGTAATGTCTTTTCGTAAACAGTAAAAGAGGTAGGATGAGAATGAGGCTCTTCTTCATTAATCACAATATTGGTTCTGGAAAGTTCCCAGCCGAATACAGCAGCTATACTTGGTAAGGCTGTAAAATTCAGGAAAAACAATAATGTAATAATACTCCAGATTTTCATTTCACAATTTTTTTTGAAAAACTATTATTGAGTTTTTCTGCTCATTACCCAGTCAGAACTCGTAAGGTTGTAGATCTTCTGGATGTCTTTTAAAATCTTTTCGAAATCAATCTCAAGATCAATAATCTTACCTGTTCTGAGGTCAAATACCCATCCATGTACAACAGGAAATTCTTCTAAAATATACCTTTCCTGTACACATGCCATTTTAACCACGTTAATACATTGTTCCTGAACATTCAGTTCCACAAGTCTGTCATAACGTTTGCCATCATCTTCAATAGCATCCAGTTCGCTCTGGTGAATTCTGTAAACATCCCGGATGGTTCTCAGCCATGGATTGAGCAATCCAAGATCCTGAGGAGTCATCGCAGCTTTTACACCTCCACAGTTGTAATGGCCACAGATAATAATGTGTTTTACTTTCAGATGTTCTACGGCATACTGAATAACTGCTGTTGAACTCATGTCCAAAGTGTTCACAATATTGGCGATATTTCTGTGAACAAAAACTTCACCCGGCTTTGCACCCATTAATTCTTCAGCTGTTGCTCTGCTGTCCGAACATCCTATATATAAATATTCAGGATTTTGGGTCTTTGCCAGCTCTTTAAAAAAATCCGGGTCTTCTGCAATTTTAGATTCTACCCATTTTCTGTTGTTTTCGAAAATAACTTTGTACGATTGTGGCATAATTTATTATATATAATTATTTATTTCGTGTAAATTATTTCCAAATTCAATAGACTGAATCAATAACAATACAAAAATATAATTTTTGTTTAAAAAGCAAACACTTTTAACAAAGTTTAATATTAAAATATGCTTAAAATCATACGGTATATAGCATGATTATGAGATAACAGCAATTGATTGCTGGTTAAATCATTTCTAATATTATTATTGTTAAATTAAGATAGAGTCTGCTAATCTTGGTAAGACTATAATTAGGTATTAAATATATTTTTCTGATAAAGTTGTTATATATTGTTCAGGACTGGTGCCATTAAAGAAATTATTGATATTGTCTTCAAACAAAACTTTATAAAAATCTCCTTCATTCACTTCGTCGTATATGGCTTTCTGTTGTGTCTTTTTTTCAATCACATCAATAATTTCCATTAAATTGTAGTAATAGGGAAAAGCGCAGTTAATCACGCTGTTATTGATGTCTGGACAGGAAACTGATAAAAATTCAGTGATGTCGTCCATGTCAATCAATAATCTTCTAGCCTTACTGTGAACGGTAAATGTTTGATTATGGATAATCTGATTTTTCAGATAATTAAAAAGTGTATTTGGGTTTCCTCCTCTTCCTACAATATTTCCAATTCTAAGGATAAGATATTGTCTGGCATGGCTTTTAATAAATTCTTCCATGGCTAATTTGTGCAAAACATAATGGCTGCCTTGCTTAGACTGGTCATTAATGCTTAAGGTAGAAAAATATATAAATTTATGTTCGCTGTATTTTTTTAAATTATCCTGCAGAAGCGTAAATTCTCTTTGGAATTCGGAGCTCCTTGTTTCGAGGGAATTCGAAACACCGGATGCAAAGAATATATTATCTGCTGTATCTATAAATTTTAATGAATTGGCAATAAGTCCGTTTCCTATGATCATCTTGTGTGTGTTTACCTATCTAATGATTTTAATAAGTTGTTAAGATAAATGAGACATATTATTTTTTTACCAGTTGTTTCAGATATTCACCATATCCGCTTTTTCCGTATTTAGTTGCTGTTTCAAGAAGCTTTTCTTCATTGATGAACTTATTCCTGAATGCAATTTCTTCAATACATCCTATTTTAAAAGCCTGTCTTTTTTCAATCACCCTTACAAATTCTGAGGCATCATTAAGGGAATCAAATGTGCCGGTATCCAGCCATGCAGTTCCACGGTCTAAAACGCCCACTTCCAGTTTTCCTTTTTGAAGGTACACATTGTTGACATCTGTAATTTCGAGCTCTCCTCTTGGAGAAGGCTTAATATTCTTCGCAATTTCCACCACTTCATTATCATAAAAATATAATCCGGGAACAGCATAGCTGGATTTTGGATGTACAGGTTTTTCCTCAATGGAAACTGCTTTAAAATCATCATCAAATTCCACCACGCCATAACGCTCAGGGTCGGAAACATGATAAGCGAAAACGACCCCGCCGTCAGGATTGGTTTTATTTTTAAGCAAAGTGCCCATCTCGGAACCATAGAAGATGTTGTCTCCTAAAACCAAAGCTGCCGCATCATTGCCGATGAACTGCTCTCCCAAAATAAAAGCCTGTGCCAGGCCGTCCGGGCTGGGCTGTACCTTATATTCGATATGGCACCCGATCTGGGAGCCGTCTCCCAAAAGTTTTATAAAACCCGGCTGATCATGAGGCGTTGTAATAATAAGAATATCTTTAATGCCAGCCAGCAATAAGGTTGACAACGGATAATAAATCATCGGTTTATCGTAAACCGGCATTAGTTGCTTGCTTACGGCAATGGTAAGAGGGTAGAGTCTTGTTCCTGAACCTCCGGCTAAAATTATACCTTTCATCTTATGGTTTTTTGTTTTTTTAGTTCTTCTCGTGCGTAACTGTTAAGTTGTGAAATAAGGTTATCGGAAATCATTGGAACATAAGCACCTCTTCCTTCAAGACTTCGATATAGATCATTAATTTTACTTATATCATCAAGAGAAAGATTTTTAAACATACCATAAAAAGCCTGATTGTTTTCAAGAAATTCATCAGGTTTAAATTGCTCATACACTTTTTTTAAATCAGCATGAGAATATTGATCAGAATAAGTAGATAGGGCGCTGGAAAGAAAATGTTTCAGCATTTCATGATAATATGTTTCTTTTATGAAAACATTTATTAATTCTAACTTCTTTCCGTCGGGTTTTTCACTGGGAGGTGGGGGAAATCCCTGGGCAGGAAATATTGTTGGAAATGTAGATAAAGCAATTATAAAAAATATTTTTTTCATCTTAATTGTACTGCTTTTCATAATATTTCTGGTAATCTCCGCTGGTTACATGTTCCAGCCATTCCTTGTTTTCAAGATACCAGTCGATGGTCTTTGCTAAGCCTTCTTCAAAGGTTACGGACGGTTTCCAGCCCAATTCAGAATTCAGCTTTGTCGCATCAATAGCGTAACGCTTATCGTGGCCCGGGCGGTCTTTAACATAGGTAATTAATTTTTCTGAATATCCTGAAGGATTTCCAAGTTTCTCATCCATCTGTCTGATGAGTTCTTTCACCAGGTCAATATTCTGCCATTCGTTGAATCCTCCGATATTATAAGTTTCGCCGGTTTTAGCCTCATTGAAAATCTGGTGGATTGCCCGTGCATGATCGATAACAAACAACCAGTCTCTTGTGTATTTCCCATCCCCGTAGATTGGCAAAGGCTTTTCATTGATGATATTGGAGATACATAAAGGGATTAATTTTTCAGGGAAATGATTAGGCCCATAGTTGTTGGAACAGTTGGAAACAATAAACGGCATTCCATAGGTATTTCCGTAAGCTCTTACCAGATGGTCTGAAGCTGCTTTTGAAGCGGAATAAGGAGATTGCGGATCATAAGAAGTGGTTTCCAGGAAAAATCCCGTTTCCCCTAAGCTTCCGTAAACTTCATCGGTTGATACATGATAAAATAAGTTTTGTCTTTGTTCATTCGGAAACCTGCCGTGCGTATGATCAGGAGTGAGCGTCCAGAATTCTTTGCAGAGATTTAAAAGGTTGGCAGTTCCATTGACGTTGGTATTGATAAAAGCCATCGGATCGGTGATGCTTCTGTCCACATGACTTTCTGCAGCCAAATGAATCACTGCATCAGGAGTATATCTTTCGAATATCGTTCTTAATTCTTCCGGCTTTGTGATATCTGCCTTTTCGAAAATGTAATTCGGTTCGTTTTCAATGTCTTTTAAATTCTCAAGATTTCCTGCATATGTAAGAGCATCAAGATTAATAATCGTTAAATCAGGATTCTTTTTTACAAATTCTCTCACCACATGGGAACCGATAAAGCCGGCACCCCCGGTAATAATTATATTTTTCATGTTTTTAATTTAAAATTGTTTTACGTCCGATACTTTTGTAGTAAAATCCATTCTGCTCAGGAATTTCCAGAGGATACATATTTCTTCCATCAAAAATAACTTTGCTGTTCATTTTCTGGCCCATTAATTTAAAATTAGGGTTTTTAAATTCAGGCCATTCTGTGGCAATAAATAATGCATCTGCATTTTCCAATGCTTCATACATGCTTTTTGAATACCGGATTTTATCTCCTAAGATTTTCTGAACATTACCCTCCGCAATAGCATCGTAAGCAACTACTTTTGCTCCCTTTTCTAGAAGGAGAGCGATATTATCAAGGGATGAAGCTTCACGGATGTCATCGGTATTGGCTTTGAAAGCTAATCCCCACATCGCAATAGTTTTGCCTTCGATGTTTCCTCCGAAATATTTTTCAATTTCAGAAACAAGAATAACTTTTTGGGCAATATTTACATTCTCTGTTGCCTCCAGGATCTGAAAGTTAAAATCTTCCTGCTTTCCGGATTTTATAAGAGCTTTAACGTCTTTCGGGAAGCAGCTTCCTCCATATCCTATTCCGGGAAATAGAAATCTTTGACCGATCCTGTCGTCACTGCCCATTCCTAGTCTTACTTTATCCACATCGGCACCCACTTTCTCACAATAGTTGGCAATCTCATTCATAAATGTAATTTTGACTGCTAAGAACGAGTTAGCGGCATATTTTGTAAGCTCAGAAGATTTTTCATCCATAAAAATAATAGGGATCCCGGTATTGGTGAACGGCTGGTAAATCTTAGCCATGATATCTTTGGCTTTATCTGAGCTCGATCCTACTACTACTCTGGCGGGATTCATAGAATCTTCAACGGCAAATCCTTCTCTTAAAAATTCAGGATTGGAAACCACATCAAAAGGAATCTGCGTTTTTGATGCGATCACTTCTCTTACCTTGTCGGCTGTACCTACAGGAACGGTACTTTTATTAACAATAACTTTATATTCTGTCATCATTTCCCCCAGGTCATTGGCAACCTTAATTACATAAGACAGGTCTGCAGATCCGTCTTCTCCCGGGGGCGTAGGCAGGGCTAAATAGATCACTTCACTTTTGTCAAGCGCCTCTTTTAGATCAGTAGTAAAAAATAATCTTTCCGACTGTATATTCCTCAGGAACATTTCTTCAAGATTCGGTTCATAGATAGGAACAACACCGTTTTTCATCCCTTCTACTTTTTTTTCGTCAATATCTACACAGTATACTGAATTTCCAAGTTCTGCTAAAGTGGTGCCTGTAACCAATCCTACATAACCTGTCCCTACAATAGTAATATTCAAAATTATATATTTAAAAAATTAAGACACAAAAGTAATAAAAATAGCATCATATAAGTCTTTAAGTTGCTGTAAATAGTAAATAACTTATTTAATTGATAATAAGATATTTGCTATTTTAATAAAAATTTGTATATTTGCATTGGATTTACTGGAAAAATATGGAGGCCTTCGGAAGAAAGCCTTTTTTCGTACGGGTAAATCAAGATTTAAATATCGTATGGAGTTTAGAAAAAAAATTGAAGAATTATTAAACGAATTCCTGGCGGCCAGAACAGATTTATTTCTTATTGATTTAAAATTTTCTGCAGGAGATGATATTACTGTGATCTTGGACGGTGATAACGGGGTTTCTCTGCAGGATTGCCTGGATGCGAGCCGCGCCATAGAATTCAACATGGATCGTGAAGAGCACGATTTCAGCCTGCAAGTAATGTCTGCAGGATTAAGTGAGCCCTTGGCGACGCCAAGGCAGTTTGCAAAAAACATAGGAAGAGAAATTGAAGTTTTGCTGAATGATGATGCAACAATTGAAGGAGAATTAGCAAAAGTAGATGAAGAAAAAATAACATTGATCCTGCGCTACCGCAAACCAAAAGAAATAGGTAAAGGCAAGGTAGATGTGGAGGAGGAAAAAGAAATTCCGTACTCTGAGATTAAAAAAGCATTAGTAACAATTAAATTTTAAAAAGAAAAAAGAATAAATGGACAATATAGCGTTGATTGAATCCTTTGGCGATTTTAAAGACGAGAAAGGGATCAGTAAGATTGATCTTATGGCAATTATTGAAGATTCACTGAAGACCCTTTTGAGAAAAAGATATGATTCGGATGATCATTTTGATGTGATTGTGAATCCTGATAAAGGGGATTTTCAGATATTTTTAAATAAAACCATTGTTGAAGACGAAATGTCTGAAGATGATGATCTGGAAATTGAAATCTCTGAAGCAAAAAAAATCGATCCTACATTTGAAGTAGGGGAAGATTTTACCATGGAAATTCCTGTTGCCCAGTTGGGAAGGAGAAATATCCTTACTTTAAAACAGATTTTGGCTACGAAATTGCAGGAACACAACAATGCTATGTTGTACGAGCAGTTCAAAGATAAAATCGGGGAGATTGTAGTAGGAGAGATTCACCATATCCGTCATAAGCATGTTATTTTGCTGGATGATGAAGGGAATGAATTCATTTTACCTAAGGAAAATCAGATTCCATCCGATTTCTTTAAAAAAGGTGAAAATATCAGAGCTATTGTTGAAACAGTAGACTTTAAGGGTTCAAAGCCGCAGATCATCATTTCCAGAACTGCACCTAAATTTTTAGAGAAGCTTTTGGAACTGGAGATTCCTGAGATCCAGGATGGTACGATTATGCTTAAGAAAGCTGTTAGAATTCCTGGAGAGAAAGCTAAAATCGCAGTAGATGCCTATGATGACAGAATTGATCCTGTAGGAGCCTGTGTGGGAGTAAAAGGATCAAGGATTCACGGCGTGGTAAGAGAGTTAAGAAATGAGAACATCGATGTAATTCAGTGGTCTAAAAATCCTGAAATCCTGGTGAAAAGAGCTTTAGGGAATGTTACAATTAATAAAATTGACATCAATGAAGAAGCCAATTATGCATTGGTATATACTCCGGTTGAAGAGATTTCTAAAGTAATCGGTAAGCAGGGACAGAATATCAGGCTGGCTTCATGGCTTTCAGGATATGAAATTGATGTATATAGAGAAGCCAGTGAGGATGACGATGTTGATTTGAGAGAATTTAATGATGATATCGAACAGTGGATTCTGGATGAATTTAAAAAAGTAGGCCTTACGACTGCGAAATCAGTATTGGATAAAGAGACTGAAAGTCTATTGAATATGGTTGATCTTGAAGAAGAAACCATTGAAGATGTGAAACGTATTCTGAGAGAAGAATTTGAAGATTAAAATTTTAAATAAATTTTAATAAACAGTAAAAAAGAAATACTTTAATTTTAAGAATTAAAAACAGTAAATAATATAAATGCCAAAAATTAGATTAAATAAAGCGGTTAAGGAATTCAATATTTCGATGTCCAGGTTAGTAGAGTTTTTACAGGCTAAGGGTATCGAGGTTGAAAGCAATCCTAACGCTCAATTAGAAGAAGCGGCATATTCTGCATTGGAGGCTGAGTTTGCCAAGGACGGCGAACAGCGTAAAGCTTCCCATGAGGTGGTGATCACGAAAGTCCCGGAAGAAAAACTGGAGATTGAAGAAAAGAAAACCCCTGAAGTAATAAGAGCTAAAGCTAATAAACCGGAAACTAAAATCTTAGGTAAAATAGACTTAGAGCCTAAAAAACCTGAGGTTGAAGAAACTCCTGCTCCAAAACCGGAACCTGTGGTGGAAGAGAAAAAAGAAGAAGCTGTACCTACCCCGGAAGTGGAAGTGAAAGCAGCTCCCGAAAAACAGGAATTTAAAGTTCTGGATAAAATAGATTTGTCTCAGATCGAGTCTAGAAATAGACCTGTAAAGAAAGATAAACCGAAAATGGAGGAGAAGAAGGAAGTGGAAAAGCCTGTCGAAAAACCGGTTGAACCTGTAAAAGAAACTCCAAAACCTGTGGCTGAAAAACCAACTCCGGTTGAGGAAAATCCGGCTAAGCCCGAAGAAGAATCCCAGGCCCAGGAATCTCAAAAGATTGAGACTGTTTATCAGAAACTGGATGGTCCTAAAATCGTTGGGGAAAAAATTGATTTAACACAGTTTGCGCCTAAAGGAGCAGGTGCTAAAAAGAAAAGAAAAAGAATTGAAAAGCCCGGAGGACAAAATCCGCAGGGTGGAAACAATAATCAACAAGGCGGTAATAACAATACCCAGGCGGGTCAGGGTAATCGCCCTCAGGGCCAGGGTGGACAAGGAAACCGTCCTCAGGGCCAGGGTGGTAACCGTTTTGGAAACAATACTCAAGGAGGTGGACAGGGAAACCGTCCTCAGGGTCAAGGAGGCCAGGGTGGCGGAAACCGTTTTGGAAATAATACTCAAGGGAACCGTCCGCCGGGTCAGGGTGGAACCAATCGTCCTGCAGGCCAGGGAGGTAACCGCTTTGGAAATAACAGACCCGGTCAGAGAACCATGCCTGTTGAATTGACAGATGAGCAGGTTAAAAATCAAATTAAGGAAACCCTTGAAAAATTAACCAACAAAGGAGGGAAATCCAAATCTGCCAAACACAGAAAAGATAAGAGAAACTACCGTAGGGAACAGGATGAGCGTCAGCAGGAAATTGATGCGCAGGACAGAACATTAAAAGTTACCGAATTCATCACCGTTGGTGAACTCGCAAGCTTAATGAACGTTTCTCCTACAGAAGTAATTTCTGCCTGTTTCTCATTAGGGGTAATGGTGACCATGAATCAAAGACTGGAAGCTGATACCTTATTACTGGTGGCAGATGAATTCGGATATAAAATTGAATTCTCTGATGCAGATCTTGAAGAAGCAGATTCTGAAGATGACATCGACACAGAAGAAAGCCTCTTATCAAGAGCTCCTATCGTAACCGTAATGGGGCACGTAGACCATGGTAAAACTTCATTGCTGGATTACGTAAGGAAAACCAATGTTATTGCAGGTGAATCCGGAGGAATTACTCAGCATATCGGTGCGTACAACGTACAATTGGAAAATGGTCAGAGAATTACATTCCTAGATACCCCGGGTCACGAAGCTTTTACAGCGATGAGGGCAAGAGGTGCTCAGGTTACTGATATTGCAATCATCGTGATTGCAGCGGACGACGATGTAATGCCTCAGACAAAAGAAGCAATTTCCCATGCTCAGGCAGCAGGTGTTCCGATGATTATTGCAATCAATAAGGTAGATAAACCGAATGCAAATCCTGACAATATCCGTCAGCAGCTTTCGGGAATGAATATTTTAGTGGAAGAATGGGGAGGAAATGTACAGGCTCAGGAAATCTCGGCAAAATTCGGTAATAATGTAGATACATTATTAGAAAAAGTTTTGCTTCAGGCTGAAATGCTTGAATTAAAAGCTAATCCGGACCGTGCGGCACAAGGTGTGGTTATTGAAGCATCTTTAGATAAAGGAAGAGGATATGTATCCACTATGTTGGTGCAAACCGGAACTTTAAGAGTTGGTGACTATGTAGTGGCAGGAAAAAATCACGGTAAGGTAAAAGCTTTACTTGATGAAAGAGGAAAAAATCTGGAAGAAGCCGGTCCATCTATTCCTGCAACGATTTTAGGTTTGGACGGAGCACCTACAGCGGGTGATAAATTCCGTGTCTATACCGATGAAAGTGAAGGTAAAGCTATTGCCAATAAGAGAGAGCAGCTTCAGAGAGAACTTTCGATCAGAACTAAAAAGCATACCACTCTTGAAGAACTAGGAAGACGTATTGCTTTAGGTGAATTCAAAGAATTGAATATTATCCTTAAAGGTGATGTTGACGGTTCCGTGGAAGCACTTTCTGACCAATTGCAAAGATTATCGACAGAAGAGATCAGTGTGAATATTCTACACTCCGGTGTCGGGCAAATCACTGAATCCGATATTAACTTAGCGGCTGCTTCGGATGCCATCATTATTGGATTTAATGTGAGGGCAGGTGCTAATGCGAAAGATCTTGCGGACCGTGAAGAAATTGAAATCAGAACTTATTCTGTTATCTATAAAGCCATCGATGAGGTTAAGGAAGCGATGGAAGGAATGCTTTCTCCGGAAATTCAGGAGCAGGTTATCGGAAATGTAGAAATCAGAGAAGTCTTTAAGATTTCTAAGGTAGGAACAATTGCCGGATGTATGGTTCTTTCAGGAAAAGTAACCCGAAATTCTAAAGTCCGCTTATTAAGAGACGGCATTGTGAAATTCGACGGAGAGCTTGAAAGCTTGAAACGTTTCAAAGATGACGTGAAAGAAGTTACCAAAGGCTATGAATGTGGATTGAATTTGAAAGGATACAATGATATTGAACAAGGCGATATCCTGGAAGTATATGAAGAGGTTTCCGTGAAGAAGAAATTGAAGTAATTTCAACAGAATTGCCCAAATAAAACCCCGCTTTTAAAAGCGGGGTTTTATTTGGGCAATTTGTAATAATTCTAAATAGTATTTACAATTATATAGTAAAAGTGTTAAAGAGAAGGTGGTAAATATATTTTTTATAATGGTATAGTAATTTAATGAAAGTCAAAGTTATATATATGTCTGGAACATAAATTATCTAAAGTATATTGCCATCAAATTAATAATGATTTTGAAAAAAAAGTTTGTCAGTGTTAATTTTTATTAACATATTTGTGGTCTTAAAATATTAAAATTTGTTAATATGAATGTAAAATTACGTGTATTAAGTGTTGGTGCTTTATTTTTCTTAGGCTATAATGCTTTCGCACAATCATCTAAGAAAGATACCATTAAAGAGCAAAAGATCGAAGAGGTCGTTGTAGTTGCTTATGGTACTCAGAAAAAGCAGAGTATTACTGGATCTATTACAACAATTAATGCAAAACAGCTAGAAGATGCACAATCATCGAATGCGATACAATCATTAACAGGTAAAGTAGGCGGTGTACAAATTTCTGCAAACTCTGGCCAACCTGGTGATCCACCACAGGTTAGGTTTAGAGGTATTGGTTCATTATCCTCTTCAAACAATCCATTATATGTTGTAGATGGTGTTCCTTATAATGGGAATATTAATGCAATTTCAAATCAAGATATTGAAACTATCTCATTTTTAAAGGATGCATCTGCAAATGCATTATACGGTAGCCGAGGTGCAAATGGTGTTGTGCTTATAACAACTAAGAAAGCTAAGAAAGGAAGGTTTTCTGTTACTTTTGATACTAAATTTGGTGTAAATTCAAGAGCTGTTAAAGAATATGATATAATTACTGACCCAGGCGAATATTATGAAGTTTTTTATAATAGGCTAGTTACTGATGGAGTACATAAGGGAATGAGTATAGGAGATGCATCTACTAATGCAGGGAATACTATGATTTCCGATTGGTTAGGGTATAATAATTATAATGTTGCTGATAATCAAATCATAGATCCTGCTACAGGAAAGATTAACAGAAATGCGAAACTATTATATCATGATGATTGGAATAAAAATTTATTTAAGGATAGAACACGTCAAGAATATAATATTAATGTATCTAATTCATCTGAAAAAAATGATATCTACTTATCATTAGGTTATCTTAATGATGAAGGTTATGTTATAAATTCAGGATTTAAACGATATACTGCAAGATTAAATAATGAGCTAAGGTTAACATCCGATATCAAAGTTGGAGTTAATTTAAACTATGCTAGATCCGAGCAAAACGCACCAATACAAGGAACATCATCTAGTCAATATAGTAATCTTTTCAGCTGGGCTAGAAATATAGCCCCGATTTATCCTATTTGGGCACGAGATACAAACGGGAATTTCTTATTGGATAAATTAGGACAACGACAGTATGATTTTGGAACACTTACTGGGCCAATGGGACTATCTCGTCCATATGGAGGAACATTAAATCCTTATGGAACTACCCTATTAGATATAAAAAGGAATTCTGAAGATAATTTAAGTGGGAGAGCTTATGCTTCTATAAATTTTTTAAAGGATTTTAATTTTACATACAACCTAGGATATGATTTATTAAGTGGTTATTATATTAATTATTCAAATAATGTTGGAGGTGATGCGGCTGGTTATGGTGGTAGTATTACAAATGCAACTACGAATGATTATACAGTAACAAATCAGCAGTTGTTAAATTGGAATAAAAGCTTCGGGAAACATAGTATTAGTGCCATGATTGGTCATGAAACTTCAGATTTTACAAGTAAAATGTTAGCTGGAAGTAAAACTAATATTGCTATTCCGGATTTGCCAATTTTAAGTAATGCAACAAAATTTGGCGGCTTAAACGGTTATAATGATTTATATAAAGTAGAAGGATTTCTTTCGAGGGTAAATTATAATTATGATAATAAGTATTTTGTTAATGCAAGTTTCAGAAGAGATGGGTCATCCGTATTTGCTCCAGAAAATAGATGGGGTAATTTCTTTGGTCTTGGGGCAGCTTGGGTAATTACCAATGAAGATTTCTTAAAGTCTAATGATGTTATTAATAACTTGAAAATTAAAGGTAGTTATGGTGAACAAGGAAATGACAATATTTTATATGCTGGAAGTGTAAATTTAAATACTAGATCTTATTTTGGTTATGCAAGAAATTATTATGCATATGCGTCTCAATTTGAAATTGTACCAGATTCACAAGGTGGGCTAACTATTGTTCAAGTTTATGAAGGGAATAGAAATGTTAAATGGGAAGTGTCAAAAAATCTTAATGCAGGATTTGAGTTAAGTTTATTTAATAGAATTAATATTGATGCTCAATATTTTGAAAGAGGGGTAAAAGATATGATCTACAATAAGCCTTTAGCTCCGTCTACTGGAACGAGATTTATTTCTGAAAATATTGGTGATATGAAGAATAGAGGTGTCGAAGTATCAGTTGACGCTGATATATTTAAGACTCAAAATTTCTCATGGAATTTGTTCGCTAATATAACATATTATAAAAATGAAATCACATTTTTGCCAAATAGTTTTGTTTCAGGATTATTCAAATTTGATAAAGGAGTTGCAGCTTACACCTATTATTTAAGAGAATTTGCCGGAGTTGATGCTACTAATGGAGATGCTTTATGGTACAAGGATGATGCAAATGGGAATAAAGTTACAACAAACGATTATACACAAGCTAAGCAATACTTGAGTGATAAAACATTAAATCCTAAAGCATATGGTGGATTTGGCACAAATGTAAGCTATAAAGGAATTAATATCACTGCTAATTTTGCATATCAATTCGGAGGGTATATGTATGATAATGTATACCAAGGATTGCTTCCTTCTGGTGGAGATAATATAGGACAGAATTATCATAAAGATGTATATAATACTTGGACTCCAACTAATACAAGTGCTGCACTGCCTGCTTTAGATTTATCCAGGCCAAATCAAATGGCAGCTTCTGATCTATTTCTTATTAAGTCAGATTATATCAGTTTGCAAGATGCTTCTATCAGTTATGACTTTAATAAAAATTTACTGCCTGAAGGTCTTACAGGCCTTAGATTTGGTCTTTATGGAACCAATTTGGCAATGTGGAGTAAGAGAAAAGGTATGGATCCAAGATTAACTAGGCTTGGAGCCTCAGGAAACAATGGTGTTTCGTTAAATAATTACGGAGTGGTAAGATCAATCTCTATGGGTTTAACAGTCAAATTTTAATTCAAAATGAAAAAGATAACAATATATTCAATCTTAGTAACCTCTTTATTATTTACAAGTTGTGCTAATGATTATTTAGATACAAATCCTGAATCTACAATTAACGAAGAACAGCTACAAACCTCTCCCGCCGCTTTGCAAGGGTTAATTGATGGGATTTATACGGGACTTAGGACTCAGGGAAATACTAATAGTGGTAATCATGAAGATTATGGTCACAGATCCATGCTTGCAGGATTAGATTTGATGTCTAATGATGTTACAATGGCTAAATCAAGCTGGTACATTAGTTGGTATAATTATACTGGAAGAGTACAAACCAATAGTAGAACTCTTATCCCTTGGAATACATACTATCTGCAAATTAAAACTACAAATACAGTTATAAATAATATTATAGCAGCTGGAATAAATGATAAAAATAAGTATGTTTTAGGACAAGCTTACGCTTTGAGAGCTCTTTGTTACTTTATGCTTGCTAGAATATATGGTCCAACATATGTTGGGCATACAAATGATTTATGCGTGCCTATTTACACTACTGTAGTTTTTGAAGGGAATTCACGAGCTAAAGTGAGCGAAGTTTATACACTTATTGAAGATGATCTTAAAAAATCTATTGATTTGTTAAATGGGTATCAAAGACCTACTAAAGAAAAGATTAATGAATCAGTAGCGCAGGCTTTTTTAGCTGAAGTGTCTCTTGAAATGGGAAAGTATCCCCAAGCAGCTCAGGCAGCTAATATTGCAAAGCAAGATTATCAATTAGGTACAGAAGCTCAATGGAGCAATGGGTTTTATGATCTAAATTTAACTGCCGATGCAATGTGGGGTGCAATAATTACTAGTGAAAATACAAGTTTTGTTGCAAGTTTTCATGGGCATTTTGATAATACTAATGGCAGTGGATATGCTGGAGGTCTAGGAATATATAAGTCTATTGATAAAAGATTATATAATAGTATTGCCGCAACAGATTATAGAAAGCGTGCTTTCGTTTCACCAGTCAGTGGTGATCCTACTTATCCTCAATTACCAGCGTATGCTAACGTTAAATTTATTGATCCAACAGTATCTGACGCAGACTATATTTATTTAAGAGCTTCAGAAATGTATTACATTGAGGCAGAGGCATTGGCAAGATCTGGAAACGAGGCCCAAGCGAAAGTTGTTTTAGCGCAAATAGAACAATCCAGAAATAGTGTATATACACCATCTTCTAATACTGGAGCAGCTTTAATTAATGAGATTATTACTCAAAAAAGAATCGAATTATGGGGAGAAGGAGTAGCTTGGTTTGATATGAAAAGGCTTGGTATAGGCTTGAATAGAATCTATACAGGAACTAACCATCCAACATTCGGACAACTTGATATTCCTGCAAATTCTTCTAAGTTCTTATGGCAGATTCCACAAGCGGAAATTGACACTAATCCTAATATTGTTCAAAATCCTAATTAAGGAATTAATATTAATAATAAATTGATATTTTTATACTAACCCACATTATTTAATGTGGGTTTTTTATTCCCCATTATTTCTTATTTTTGCATTACAAAATCTAAGACATTTAATTTTCATGAGACAGATTTTTGTATAACAAATATTCAAATGAAATACATTCTCTCCATCATACTCTTTCTCAGTCTTTCAGTAAAGGCGCAAGTTGTTAATAAAACAGATTCCAATCAGCTTCCAAAAGAAGATACGCTGGTGATTGATTCCGGTAAGAAGGACTCCCTGAAAATATTCAAGCCGACCATTAATGATTATCTGTATCAGACGCAGTTCTCGGAAAAGAAAGTCTTTGATACGGTGATGACCTTTAATAAGACCTATGTTTTTTCCCAGTATAACAACAGAGATAATTTTGGGAGGGTACAGGTGGCCAATGTCGGAGCCGGCTTTAATCCTTTATCTTATGAAGTCAATCCTGAGCAAAATCTGTCATTATTGCCTACTCATAAATCTTACGGCATTTTAGGTGTTAATGATGTTCATTATTATGATGTAAAAACACCGACTGCAACTTTCATCTATCACAATGCGATGAAGAACGGAGCAGCATTAAATTCTACGTATACCCAAAATATCGGGAAAAGATTCAACTTTGCTTTGGAATATACCGGATTACGTTCACAGGGAATGTACAGGAACTCTTTAGCGGCTAACAACAATACCCTATTTTCCGGCCACTATGTTTCAAAGAGTGGGAATTATGAATTGTTTGCTCATTACCTGCATCAGAATGTAAACAATCAGGAAAGCGGGGGAATTGCTGTGGACAGCCTTTTCCAGAATGGGAACAGTGATTCGAGGAGCCGGCAGAATATGCAGGTGAACCTTGTGTCTTCCAGCTCTCAGTTTTCTTACAGAAGATATTACCTGACCCATCAGTTTGCTCCCTTCAATTCAGGGAAGATTCCTTTTAAAATAAGACATACCATTTCTCATCAGGGAAATAAATATTACTATAATCAGGGCTCGCCTGAGCAGTATTGGTATGATACAGCAGCAGATCTTATAAATGGGGCGCCTCTTACTTCTAAGAAATATTCAGATAATTTCAGCAATACCGTAAGCCTGGTCTGGGACAATGAAAAATTTAAGCTTGACGCAGGGGCCAGATATCAGATGATAAAATTCGGATCTACGGAAATCGTCTCACCTGATTTCAGTCTTTTAGGCGAAGTAAAAGAATCCAGGATCGGAGCAGTTGGAAATTTACAGATTAAGCTTTTAGATAAAATACAGGTCAATTCATTTTTGGAATTTTCAAACGGGAGCCGGTTCGGAACATATCTTCGCACAGCAAACAATTTAAAATTTGAACCGATTAAGGATTATTTTGTCAATGCAAAAGTGAATTTTCAGAGTGCTTACCCATCATTTAATTATTTGGTGAACAGCTCGGTTTATAAGAATTTTAATTATTATTTACAGGATGCAAAAAACCAATCGGTTATGGAGATCGGTGGGAATATCAATCTGAAATGGTTTAAAACAGAACTTTTTGCCAACTATTTCAGAATCGATAATTATACTTATTTTGATGCCGCTGCGATGCCTAGACAGAGCGAGAGTTCAGTAAATATTTCTCAGATCGGGGGCGATGCCACATTCAGCTATGGGAAATTCCATTTGAATACAAGGCTTCAGTTCCAGAATGTCCTGACGAATAAAGATCTTTTACCTTTACCGGGATTCATTGGCCGTGCCAATTTCTTTTTTCAGTCCAAAGCATTTAAAAATGCTGCAGAAATCCAGGCAGGAATTAAAGTATATTATTTTTCAAAGTTTGCCTCGAGAGAATATTTCCCTGTTCTTAACGAATATATTTTGCCGGATGCCAATGCATTTTCTATCGGAGGACAACCGATTGCTGACATTTATTTTAATATGAAGGTTAAGAAAATGTTCTTCTTTATTGAAGGGCAGCAGATCGGCACTCTTATTTCACATAATAAAGCCTATGCATTTCCGAGTTATCCGGTCTATGACTTCAGACTGAACCTTGGAATTGTCTGGTATTTGTTCAACTAAAATTGATTAAAGTTGAAAACTATTCATAAAATATCATTTCAGGATATAGAAAATATTCCGCAGCTAATAAAAGATTTCCTGAATCAGGAAATTGAAGGATTTGAAGAAAATACATTCTCTCTGGATCATTTTAAAAATCAGATTCATTTAAAAAAAGACTCTTTTACTCCAGATCAGAGAGGAATTCTTACGGAGACATTGGAAAAACAATTGTCCGGGTTTACACTTTCTGTAAAACAGCAGGAAAATCTGGGAAATTTGAAATCCTTAAATACATTTACGATTACCACCGGCCACCAGCTTAATCTCTTTTCAGGGCCTGTTTTCTTTGTATACAAAATTTTACAAACCATTAAAACATGCTCCTATTTAAAACAGAATTTTCCGGATTTTAACTTTGTTCCCGTTTACTGGATGGCTTCTGAAGACCATGATTTTGCGGAAATCAATCATTTTAAAACGGAAAACAGCTATTACGAAATTAATGAAAGGTCGGGCAGTGCAGTAGGACGGATCAAGCTCACCGATACATTTTTTATTTCCGAATTTGAAAAAGAGTTTAAAGACTTTGTATTTGGAACCGAACTGATTTTAATGCTGAAAGAAGCTTATAAAGCAGAAAATACGCTCACGCAAGCTATTAAAATTTTAGTTAACAGGTTGTTTTCGGAATTCGGATTATTGATGATTGACGGAGACTCACAGACATTAAAAAATCAGGTAAAAGAAATTTTTAAGGATGAACTTCTTAATTTCAGTTTATATAGAACATCAAAAGAGAAGGTAGATTTCCTGACAGAGAAATATGGTAAAGTCCAAGTCAATCCCAGGGAAATTAATTTGTTCTACCTTTCTGAGACCAGAAACAGGATTGATTTTGACGGGCACAACTATATTGTTATAGATAAAAATATTCAGTTTACGAAAGAAGAAATCTTAACCGAGCTTGAAAATGATCCTGCAAAGTTCAGTCCAAATGCATTGATGCGTCCTGTATATCAGGAAACTATCTTGCCGAATCTAGCGTATATAGGAGGAAACGCGGAAATCATGTACTGGCTGGAAATTAAAGACTACTTTGCAAAAATAAATATTCCGTTCCCAGTCCTTATTCCGAGAAATTCAATGTTGTTTTTAAAAGAAAAGACGATAAACAAAATTGAAAGGCTGGATCTTAAAACTGAAGATTTCTTTCAGAATTTTACGGCTATTACCAACAATAAAATAGTGGGAGATCATCCTATCCTTAACATGTTGGAAGAAAAAGAAGGTGTATTGATCAGCCAGTTCTCTGAATTAAAATCAGCTGCTGAGACCACTGAAAAATCCTTCGGAAATATGGTGAAGGCAGAAGAAGTGAGACAGCTCAAATCTTTCAGACGGATGAAAAAACGTCTTCTCCATGCCGAAAAAATTAAAAGTGCCGAATTGCTGGAAAGACTGGAAAATCTTTTTTTGGAAGTGCATCCTTCAAAAAACTGGCAGGAAAGAGTCTATAATTTTAGTGTATTCTTTGCAGACCATGGATATTCCTGGCTGGAAACTTGTTTAGAAGAAATGCAAATTGACGAGTCAAAACTAATAATTATTGCCATTTAATTTTAAAGAAGTATTTTTGTACTTATAATGATCCAATATGATAAAGAGGTTTTTTATTCTGTCCAGTTTATGTATGGTTTTAGGGGTGTCTGCTCAGAAATCGCACACCGTTGTAAAAGGCGATACTCCTTATAATATTGCAAAAAAATACGGGCTTACAGTAGATGAATTGATGAAGCTTAACCCATCTGTGAAAGATGGTAAGCTGGCTATTGGAGAAGTTTTAAAGCTCAAGACCGATAAGACATCAGCACCGGCATCAAAAACCGTGGTTTCTCCAAAAACGGTAAATCATATCTCACTGGGGAAAATTGTTATTCAGCCCAAACAGACCATCTACGGTATTACGAAGCAATACAAAATCTCAGAAACTGATCTCAGGAAAATAAATCCTGAACTGGATTCTCATATGAAAATTGGTGATGAAATCTCATTGCCGCTTGAAAGTATTAAAAAATATGGAGGGAATCAGCAGGTAATGTCTGTGGCTGCTCCGGCAACGGTTAAGCCTATAGAAAATGCCGTTGAAGAAACTGTTACAAAAGCTACGGAAGGAGAATATATGGTTCAGCAAAAAGATAATTATTACAGGATTTCAAGACAGTTCAATATTACCAAAGAAGAGCTTTTTGCTTTAAATCCCGGATTGGAAGAAAAAGGACTGGTACCCGGTGAATCCATTAAAGTCACAAAAACCGGTGTGAAAACAAATACAGGAGCGGACGTTTTTGAAGAAACAGCTAATCCAAAAGCAAAAGTAGACTCCGGAAATGAAAGGTCTTCATCTACCAATACTGTTACAGCAACTGCAGATGACTATGTAACATATACTGTTCTGCAGGGAGATACTGTTTTCTCTATCGTCAATAAATTTGGAGTTACCATTGATGAATTGATAGCGCTCAATCCGGATTTATCCCGTGGTCTGAAAGCGGGAATGATCTTGAAAATCAAAAAACTTGATCCTGCATACATAAAGAAAAACGGGGATGTGCTAAGTGTGGTTCTCATGCTGCCTTTCGGGTACAGTACGAATGAAACCCAATACAGAACTATGGCAATCGATTTTCTGACGGGAGCAAAGCTTGCGATTGAGAGAAATGCGAGAAACGGCCAGAAACTGGATGTAAAAGTAGTGGATTCAGGAAATGAAGGATCTTTCAGGAATTCTTTAACGCAAATTAATCCGGATAATACCGATTTGATTATCGGACCATTCTTTAAGTCGAATGTTATTGATGTCATCGACTTTACAAAAAACCAAAAGATTCCTGTTGTTGCACCTTTTGCCAATTCACCGGAATTATATAATTACAGCAATCTGATCATTATTGAAACCAATGACCAGACCTATGCTGATAAAATTGTGGAAGAAGTAAAATCTGCCTTCTCAGACCAGAAGATTTATGTTGTATCAGGTCCAAAAAAGGAAAATGCAAACTATATTAAGGCCGGCCTTGAAAAGACTTTGAAAAATGCAAATGTTACGGTAGTAAGTTCAGCTGCTGATATTCAGATCGACCAGAATATGATGACGGGGCAATCGGCACCGGTTATTGCAGTTCTTGCCAGTGATAATGATGCTGCCGGTGAAGCTTTTGCCAACAAAGTCATTGCTTTGTCTAAAGAAGTTCAGGGAGTAAAGGCATTCAGCATGAATTATTTCTCTGTTTTTGAGAAGAAAGTAGACGACCTCAGCCAAGCCAGCCTGGTATATTTAATGGATAGGAAAATCAATACAGAAGGAAGCTTTGAAAAAGAAATTCTTGCGGCCTATAAAAGCAAATATTGTAAAACTCCTCCTAAATATGCGATCATTGGTTTTGATGTCGTAAATGATATGCTGACCAGGGAAAACAGAAAAGGGGAGATATTCAGACAGATTAACAAAGTTCAGACCCAGCTGGCTACCAAATTTGAATTTGTGAAATCCAAAGCAAACGGTGCTTATATCAATACGGGATATCGTGTGATCAGATTAGTCCCATAAATAGGGTATCCGGTTCTGAAGGATATTGTTAACATTATATTTATATTTGCAAAATATTTAAATTAATACATGAAAGCACTTGTGTTTCCCGGGCAGGGATCTCAGTTCGTAGGAATGGGAAAAGAGTTGTACGATTCCAGAAAAGATATTAAAGATCTTATGGAATCTGCCAATGAAATTTTAGGATTTGATATCCTTACAATGATGTTCAGCGGAACGGATGAAGATCTTAAAAAGACTGAAGTTACACAGCCATCTATTTTTATACATTCGGTAGCTGCGCTTAAAGCGGTAAACGGCCTTGGCGCTGAAATGGTAGCAGGACATTCTCTTGGAGAGTTTTCAGCGTTGGTAGCAAACGGCGTCTTATCTTTTGCCGACGGCCTGAAACTGGTTTCTGAAAGAGCAAAAGCTATGCAGGCAGCTTGTGATGCCAATCCAAGTTCAATGGCTGCTATTCTGGGACTGGAAGATGCCAAAGTGGAAGAAATCTGTGCAGCTGTCAATGGAATTGTAGTTCCTGCAAATTATAACTGTCCAGGACAACTGGTGATTTCAGGAGAAACAGCTGCTGTAGAAGAAGCCTGTGCAAAATTAAAAGAAGCCGGAGCAAAAAGAGCTTTGCTGCTACCTGTAAACGGTGCATTCCATTCTCCGTTAATGCAGCCGGCGCAAGAAAGATTGGCTGCTGCCATTGAGCAGACCAAATTCAGGAATGCGACCATCCCTGTTTACCAGAATATCACCACAACCGCAGTTTCTAACCCCGATGAAATTAAACAAAACCTGATTGCACAATTAACAGGTCCGGTAAAATGGACGCAGTCGGTTCAGAATATGATCAAAGACGGGGCTACTAAATTCGTAGAAGTAGGTCCTGGGAAAACGCTTCAGGGACTGATCAAGAAAATTGACGCTTCTGTAGAAATTGCTTCTGCAATCTAAAAAATAGAATCATGAGCGGAATATTTTCACCGGGAAAGCTGATGCTTACTTCAGAATATTTCGCAATGGACGGAGCTCTTGTTTTAGCGGTGCCTACACAGCTGGGACAAGAGTTTTTTTTTGAAGAAAAAGATGATGAAAAGTCCTTGGTTTTTTGGGAAGCGTATCATCAGAATAATCCATGGCTGAAAGCTGTTATCGACTACAGGAATTGGAAAATCATAGAAACCAATCTTCCTTCAGGTGCGGAATTCATTTTAAAAACTTTAAAGAATGTTCAGGCGCTTTCTGAAACTAAATTCAAAACTAATTTTACCTACCATCTTAGGACCAATCTCCAGTTTCCTGCAGACTATGGATTGGGCAGCAGTTCTACATTAATGAACAATCTGGCAGAGTGGGCAAAAATTGATCCTTTCCACTTAAATAAGATAAGTTTAGGCGGAAGCGGATATGATATCGCCGTGGCAAAAGAAAAGTCTGCGGTTTTGTTTCAGAGTGTCCCTGAAATTAAATATGAAAAGGTGGATTTTAATCCTTCTTTTAAAAATGATCTTATTTTTATTCACCTGAATCAAAAACAGGATAGCCGTGAAGGAATCAGTTTTTACAGATCAAAAAATAAGTCTCAAAAACTGGTAAATGAATTTTCGGATATTACAAGAAAAGTTTTACTATGTAATGAATTGGAAAATTTTTCTGAACTAATGCTAATTCATGAGCAAAAAATATCGGATTTCCTTGAAATTCCCACAGTTACAGACCGTTTCTTTGCAGATTGCCCGGTTTTTGTCAAAAGTCTGGGTGCCTGGGGTGGAGATTTTGTCATGACCTCAAAATTTGATGGCTTTAAAGACTATTTTTGGGGAAAAGATTTTAAGACTATTTTTGAATGGGAAGGCTTAATCAGCATCTAATCAATTATTTATAAACTTGTTTTTTTATTTGTCATTTTGACTTATATCATTATATTTAAACCACTTTTAACAATTAATTAATATTAATTTTGTTAAACGACAAATAGAAATAGAAAATATAAGTAAAATGAAACACGCTAAAATCATCCAGGATTTAGAAAAATTAGGGATTAAAGGAAATTATGAAGTCATTTATAATCCTTCATATGAAGAATTATATCAGGCTGAAATTTCTCCTGAAAATCAGGGCTTTGAAAAAGCTGAGCTTACGGAATCTGGTGCAGTATCAGTAAAAACAGGAATTTTCACAGGTCGGTCACCTAAAGACAGATATATTGTTCAGGATGATGTTACAAAAAATACGATTTTCTGGGATGGTAAAGTAAATTTGCCTACAACTCCGGAAATTTTCACTTCTTGTAAAGAATTAGTAGTGAACCAGCTTGCCGCATCGAAAAAAATATATGTAGTTGATGCTTTCTGTGGTACTAACACTGATACCAGACTAAAAGTAAGATTTATTGTTGAAGTGGCATGGCAGGCGCATTTTGTTACGAATATGTTTATCTGTCCTTCCCACTACGAATTGGAAAATTTCGGAGAACCTGATTTCACAGTAATCAACGGGTCTAAAACAACAAATCCGAACTGGGAAGCTCAGGAATTAAACTCTGAAAACTTTGTGATGTTTAATCTGACAGAAAAACTTCAGATTATCGGAGGAACATGGTATGGTGGAGAAATGAAGAAAGGAATGTTCGCCATGATGAACTATTACCTTCCGTTAAAAGGGATGGCTTCCATGCACTGTTCTGCCAATGTTGGAGAAGAAGGTGATGTTGCTCTTTTCTTCGGACTTTCAGGAACAGGGAAAACAACATTGTCAGCGGATCCTAAAAGATATTTAATTGGTGACGACGAGCATGGTTGGGATAGCAACGGAGTCTTCAATTATGAAGGCGGATGTTATGCTAAGGTAATTGATTTGTCAGCAGAAAAAGAACCGGATATTTTCAGAGCAATCAAGAGAGATGCACTTCTTGAAAACGTTGTGGTAAACGACGGAATTGCTGATTATACAGACGGCTCTATCACAGAAAACACAAGAGTTTCCTACCCTATTTATCACATCAATAAAATTGTCTTGCCTTCAAAAGCAGGGCATGCAAGCAAAATTGTTTATCTTTCGGCAGATGCATTCGGTGTATTGCCTCCTGTTTCTGTCTTAGATGAAGATCAGGCTCAATATCACTTCCTTTGCGGGTATACTTCAAAATTAGCAGGAACAGAAAGAGGTATCACAGAACCTGAACCATCTTTTTCACCGGCATTTGGTGAAGCATTCTTGACATTACATCCGACAATGTACTCAAAAACATTGATTGGAAAAATGAAAGAGCACGGTGCAAAAGCATATCTGGTAAATACAGGGTGGAACGGTACCGGAAAGAGAATTTCACTTAAAGATACCCGGGCAATCATTGATGCGATTATTGACGGTTCTATCGAAAACGCTCCAAAAACAAGAATTCCGATCATGAATCTGGAAGTTCCCACAGAATTGCCAAATGTTTCTGATGGAATTTTAGATCCTAGGGATACCTATAATGATGCAACCGAGTGGGAAAAGAAGGCAAAAGATCTGGCTTCAAGATATATTAAAAACTTTGATCAGTATTGTAATACGGAAGAAGGTAAAAAGTTAATCGCTTCAGGTCCTCAGCTGCAGGAACAGACAACTAACTAAATTATATTAAAAAAGGGCCTCATCAAATCTGATGAGGCCTTTTTAATATTGTCTGCAGTTTCCAATCAGGTCATTTTGTCCATATAATTTTTATTTCCAGGATTTAAAATAAAGAAGTTACTTTAAACTCAAAATAGCCAATCCATATCCATCCATTCCAAAACCGGATAATACTGCGTCGGTATTGGCTGCTGTTACAGACTTTTGGCGAAATTCTTCTCTTTTGTAAATATTACTGATATGAACTTCCACTTTCGGCTTCTGAATATTTTTTAAACAATCGGCAATAGCATAAGAATAATGCGTGAAAGCTCCGGGATTGATCACCAATGCATCAAAATCATTATCCTGCAGCCGGTTAATAATTTCCCCTTCTATATTGGATTGATAATACTGTATTTCATGAGAAGGAAACTCAGATCTCAGCTTTTCAAGACAATCATCCATAGAAACTGTTCCGTAGATCTCAGGCTCTCTCGTCCCCAGAAGATTAAGATTTGGGCCGTTTACAATTAAAACTTTCATGGTATAAAAGTATAAACTTTTTTTTATCCGGAATTAAAAATAAGATGAATCCTTTTATTAAAAAAAATCTACCTTTGCTTATATGAATCTTTTTAAGTTCTTATTGGCATTTTATTTCATGGCATTATCTATCATGCCGTGTGAAGATGTGCATAAAGAATCAGATTCAGAGCAGGTACGCCTTTCTTTCACCGCCGATCAGTCTCATTCAAAAGACAAAGGAGATATTTGTTCTCCGCTATGTGTCTGCAATTGCTGCCAGATGACAGTGTCTGCTTTTAAAATGGATACATTAATCGATGTTCCGGTACAGATACAGACTTATTTCTCGAAGAAAATCCTTTTCCGGAAAAACAACTTTGCCTATCAGGTTTACGATCACATCTGGCAGCCGCCTAAGATTTAATTTTTACTGACTTAATCTCTGAAACTTTGCAATATCGTTGCAGAAGTCTTCACGGTATTTTTACATTTCATTTCAATTGAATTGTACATATTTCAATAAATTAATAGATTATCTTTTTTGAATGACAGTATGTAAATCAGTGCTGTAACGCTGTTTTCAGTATTTTGATGAATATATAATCATCATTAAAACCGGTTTACATAAATCTAAGACAGATAATCACAAATTAAATCTCAGTTTGTGTTAGATAAAATCATAAAATTCAGTATCAGAAACAAGATCTTTATTGGTATAATGACCTTGATCCTGATTATATGGGGCATTTGGAGTGCTGCCAGATTACCCGTTGATGCTGTACCCGATATTACCAATAATCAGGTCCAGATCATTACTTCATGCCCTGCATTGGCAGGTCAGGAAGTTGAGCAGTTGGTCACATTTCCTATTGAACAGAGTATTGCCAATATTCCTGATATCGAAGAAACAAGAAGCATTTCCCGATTCGGATTATCAGTGGTTACGGTCGTTTTTAAAGAACAGGTGAATGTGTATTTTGCCCGTCAGTTGATTAATGAAAAATTAAAAGAAGCCGCCGAAGAAATTCCGAAAGGTATCGGAACTCCCGAATTAGCTCCGGTAAGTACAGGATTGGGAGAAGTATATCAGTACATTCTGCATCCGAAAAAAGGCAGCGAAAATAAATACGATCCTAAGGAACTCCGTACCATGCAGGACTGGATTGTCAGAAGGCAGCTCAATGGTACTCCCGGGGTTGCTGAAATCAACAGTTTCGGAGGTCAGCTAAAGCAATATGAAGTGACGGTCAATCCCAACCGTCTGAAAGCGATGGGCGTCAGCATTACCGATATATTTACTGCTTTGGAAAAAAACAATCAGAATACGGGTGGTTCTTATATTGATAAAAAGCCGAATGCCTATTTCATCCGTGGTATCGGCATGGTCACTTCCCTCGATGATATACGGCAGATTGCGGTGAAAAATGAATCGGGAAGCATTCCTGTTTTTGTAAAAGATGTGGCGGAAGTCCGTTTTGGAAGTGCCGTCCGTTACGGGGCAATGACGTACAACGGAAAGGTTGATGCTGTAGGAGGAGTGGTAATGATGTTGAAAGGTGCCAACAGCAATGAAGTGGTTAAAAATATCAAAGAAAAAATCCCGGTAATTCAGAAATCGCTTCCTGCTGATATTGTGATAGAACCGTTTCTTGACAGAACAGATTTGGTGGGCCGGGCGATGAAAACAGTTGAGAAAAATCTTATAGAAGGTGCCCTTATCGTCATCTTCGTGCTGGTTATTTTCCTTGGGAATTTCCGGGCAGGTCTTATAGTTGCTTCAGCTATTCCGCTTTCCTTATTATTTGCTCTGGGAATGATGAATGTTTTCGGGGTAAGTGCCAATCTAATGAGCTTGGGAGCTATTGATTTTGGATTGATTGTTGACGGAGCTGTTATTATTGTTGAGGCTACCCTTCACCATTTGGGAGTAAGAAAATCGGTTCAGCCACTTTCCCAAAAGGAGATGGATGAAGAAGTTTTCCTTTCAGCATCTAAAATCAGGAGCAGTGCTGCTTTCGGGGAAATCATCATCCTTATTGTTTATATTCCGATTCTTACATTGGCAGGCGTTGAAGGAAAAATGTTTACCCCTATGGCAAAAACAGTGGGTTTTGCCATTCTGGGTGCATTGATCTTATCGTTAACCTACATACCGATGATGAGTGCCTTGTTTTTATCTAAAAAAATATACCGTAAAAAAACCTTTTCAGATAGAATGATGGGTAAACTCCAGAGAATATACCGGCCACTGTTACAAAAAGCAATCAAATTAAAATATAGTATCGTTTCCGTGACATTGGCTGTTTTTATTGCAGCAGTTTTTATCTTTAAAAATATGGGCGGCGAGTTCATCCCTCAGTTACAGGAAGGGGATTATGCATTTCATTGTATTCTGCCCCAGGGAAGCTCATTAAGCCAGAGTATTGAAACATCCATGCAGGCTTCCAGGATCATCAAACAGTTTGATGAGGTAAAAATGGTGATTGGGAAAACGGGCTCTGCAGAAGTTCCTACTGACCCGATGCCACCTGAAGCTTCAGATTTAATTGTTGTATTAAAGCCCCGTAATGAATGGAAAACAAAAAAGTCATATGAAGAACTTGCCGATGAAATCACAGAAAAAGTAAAGGTTATTCCAGGAGTGTTTTTTGAAAAGAACCAACCGATCCAGATGCGTTTTAATGAACTGATGACTGGTATACGACAGGATGTAGCCGTGAAGATTTTTGGTGAAAACCTGGATTCACTTTCAGTGTATGCCGATAAAGCAGAAAAAATGATTAAGACGGTCGATGGAGTAACTGTTCCACAGACTGAGCAGATCAGCGGCCTGCCTCAGATCAATGTGAAGTATGACCGGATACGGATGGCCAATTACGGATTGAATATTGAAGACGTTAATAATGTCCTAAGCACCGCTTTTGCAGGGAAAAGTGCCGGACAGGTATTTGAAAATGAGCGGCGTTTTGATTTGGTGGTCCGTCTCGACAGCTTTCACAGGACGAATATTGATGATGTTAATAACCTGATGGTCGCTACCGGTTCAGGAACGCAGATACCGCTTTCCCAGATAGCACATGTCAGTTATAAATTAGGCCCTGCACAGATCAGCCGTGAGGAAGGGAAGAGGAGGATTGTAATTGGTTTCAATATTAAAAACCGGGATGTTGAAAGTGTGGTAAAAGATATCAGGGTAAAGTTGAATCAGATCAAATTACCATCCGGGTATTATTTTACCTATGGCGGACAGTTTGAAAATTTACAGGCGGCAAGTAATCGGCTGATGATTGCTGTCCCGGTTTCTTTGCTGTTGATTTTTATATTGCTGTATTTTACCTTTCATTCATTTAAACAGGCTGCCTTAATTTTCACTGCGATTCCGATGAGCGCAATTGGAGGCGTTTTTGCCTTATTGTTAAGGGATATGCCATTCAGCATCAGTGCCGGGATAGGGTTTATTGCTTTATTTGATGTTGCCGTCTTGAATGGAATTGTATTGATAGGCACTTTCAATCAATTGGAAAAAGAAGGTGAGAACGATATTCTGAAACGAGTATTTGAGGGAACTAAAATCAGGTTAAGGCCTGTTCTGATGACAGCAACGGTCGCTTCATTAGGTTTTTTACCGATGGCTGTTTCTACGGGAGCCGGCGCAGAAGTTCAGAAACCTCTGGCGACTGTGGTTATCGGTGGATTGGTAACAGCTACCTTCCTGACTTTATTCGTATTGCCGATGCTCTATATTATTTTTAACTCAAGAATTTCAGGGAAAAATTTCAAAATAAAATCGCTGACGATAGTTTTAATATTAGGCTGTCTATGCTCAGGACAGTTTTCCAAGGCACAGTCCCGGCAGCTTACCGTAGAAGATGCTATGAAAATGGCGGTCAGCAATAATCTCAATATACAGGCAAAAGATTTAAGCATACGATCTGCAGAAGTATTGAAAAGGACAGCGAATGAACTTCCGAAAATGAATTTCGATGCCCAGCTGGGGCAATACAACAGCCCGAAATTTGACCAGTCGTTTTCAATTTCACAAAGCATTCCTTTTCCAGCGTTGTTTAAGGCCAGGAAAGAATTGATCCGGGAAAACATCAGAAGCAGAAGGATTGACAAAGAAATTACTGTTAATGAACTAATGAAGCAGATACGAACCTATTATTATCAAATCGAGTACTTACAATACAACCAAATGAAATTAGCAAGCCTGGACAGTTTGTATCAGGATTTTATCAGGATTGCCACAGTAAGATTTAAAGCAGGAGATATAAAGAAAATTGAAATCAATACGGCAGAAACGCAGCAGGGGGAAATCGATTTATTGCTGAAACAGAATGAGGTATATTTAAAGAATGCTTATAAAAATCTAAAGACCGTTCTGAATACTGATGAAAACTTTGAGGTTCCCAGGAATAACAATTATCAGCCTTTACAAATAGAGAATGTGCTGGATAGCACCCAAATTGCAAACCATCCGGCGGTAAAATATTTTTATCAGGAAATAGAAATTGCAGAAAAGAATAAAAATGTAGAGAAATCCCAGGGTTTACCTGAATTCAGCATTGGGTATACCCATCAGTCACTAATAGGGTTTCATACCAGGAACGGGCAGGAAAAGTTCTATAATGCGGGATCCCGCTTCAGTTCTGTAACATTAGGGGTGGCTATTCCTTTAACTTTTGGTGCTGCAAAAGCAAGAATGCAGTCCTTGGAATATCAGAAACAGTTAGCAGAAACCAATGCCAGGCAGCAGGAGAAACAGCTGTCAGCACAGTTGGAGAATGCGTTCAGCCAATACGCGCAGGATATCCGGCAATATGAATATTATGTAACCAAGGCGGTTCCAAATGCCGAAAAAATTGTAAAGGCTGCACAGTTAGGCTATAAAACCGGGGAAATTTCTTATGTAGAATATCTTTTTGCCTTGCAAACGGCTACGAATATCCAACTAAAATATTTAGAATCCATTCAGCAGGTGAATCAATCTGTTGTGACCATTCATTCAATCCTTAATACATAATATGAAACTGAAATATAACATCATCTACCTTTTTTTTATGGCAGTTTTTCTTTCATGCTGTAATAAGAAAGAAGCTCCTTCAGAAAATTCGGAAGAAAAAATTCAAGAGCCAGAAAGAAAACATGAAGATGCATCACAAACCATCGCCTCATTAACGGAAGAACAGATAAAAGCAGTCGGAATTACGTTGGGAACGATTGAGATGAAAGAATTAACCTCAACCATTAAAGCCAATGGTTTACTAAGGGTTCCCAATAATAATAAGGCTACCGTAACATCTCTGTACGGAGGAATTATTAAAACGATCAATATTCAGGTAGGAGGCTTTGTGAAAAAAGGACAGGTAATAGCGACAATTGCCAACCCGGAATTTATTCAGCTTCAGGAAGAATATCTTACGGTAAACAGCAGGATTACTTATGCAGAGCAGGAATACAGAAGACAAAAGGAACTTTTTGACAATGATGCGGGAGCGAAAAAGAACCTGCAGAGTGCCGATGCCGAATTAAAAACACTAAGGACTAAAAAAGCATCTCTTCTAAGGCAGCTTCAGGTAATGGGAATCAATCCTGGGAAAGTAACCAACGGAAGCATGAGGTCGGGCCTGGTCATTACGGCACCTATCAGCGGGACGGTCAGCAGTATTTCGGCGCAGATCGGGAGTTATGTCGATATCTCCTCACCTGTGGCGGAAATTATTGATAACCATTCCATTCATCTGGATTTACAGGTTTTTGAGAAAGACCTGCCGAAAATGAAAGTCGGGCAGATTGTTCATTTTAAACTGACGAATAATCCCGAAACTGAGTACGATGCTATTATTTACAGCATCGGCTCTTCGTTTGAAAATAACAGCAAAACAATTTCCGTTCACGCCAGCGTAACAGGCAATAAAAACGGATTGATCGACGGGATGAATATTACGGGAATGGTTAGCCTTGATAAAAAAACGACCCCTGCCGTTCCTGATGAAGCCATCGTAGAAGCTGACGGCAAGTTTTATGTATTGGTAAAAACAAATAAAAAACCCGAAATTCATAAGGAAGAACAGCATGAGAGTGAAACTGGAAATCATGAGGACAATGCGGTAAAAACCATTAACTTTGAGAAAATAGAAGTGATAAAAGGGTCGTCAGATATGGGCTATACTGGCATAACTCCTGTAAAAGAAATCACCCCTGATGTAAAAATTGCAGTAAAAGGAGCTTTCTTTATCAATGCAAAGCTGGCCAACTCCGGAGAACACGAACATTAATTCATCCTCATCATGAAAAAAGACATCGAAAATAAATTAATACATAAAAATACCAAACCCACCAGCATGAGGATTCTGATTTACGATTTCCTGAGTTCTCGGGAAGCGGCATTATCCTTATCTGAAATTGAAAATCATTTTGAAAAGGCTGACAGAACCATCATTTTCCGCACTTTAAAAACTTTTGAAGAAAAAGGGATTGTGCATGGCATCCAGAAGTTATAATTTTTTGTGAATTTAAAATAGAATAGTTCTGATTGTAGAAATTATCATTATCAGGCGTAACTATCATCAGCTTCATAATCAACAAAAAGAAAAATATTTTCGCAAATTTTATTAAATAGAGTCATTGTATTTATTTGTTTGCCAAAATCTATATTTTCCCAGTAAATTTTTCCTTTTTCATAACTGTTAACAATGGCAAATGTCCCACCATTTAATTTTAAAAATACTAAAGCAGGAAACGGAATAGATTCGATATCTTCAATTTCAATTCTTGCAACAATCGTTTTAATGTCAAAATCTTGCTTAAGAATACTATTGAAATAGAATAAATTGTAATCTTCATAATTGATATTATATTTTTTAATTTTTTTATTATTTGTTTCCTTTTTTACTATTTTTTCTAATAAAAAATTGAAAGATTCAGCATAATGGTTATAGTTAATCATAATTGTGATATTTAAGATTTATAATATGCAGTTTCGTTGGTACGATTCTCAATATTTTTAATGCTAATTTTATAAGGTATTTTTTCGTTGTCTTTATAATGAAAGTCTAATGTGCTGATGTTCTTTTTGGAGTTAGTCCCAATCCACTTATTATTTTTAACTTTATAAAGTTTGAATTTATTATACTGCATTATATTATCTTCTTCATTTACAATCACCATTTCATTTTTATTTTGTGGATATATTGTTATTGTCGATCTGCCTATTTTATATGATTGCTCTTCAAGAAAATCAATATTTTCATTTTTACTGTACGATAGAATAAAATATTTAAATAAAAGTAATTTGTAATAAGTAATGTTCATTTCTTTTTTGATTCTGAACTTTACTTTTTTTATAGCATGAAAATAATTGTTTTGCTTATACTGTATCCCTTTATCTGAGATTAAAAAGTAATCCTGATTCTTAAACTTATCAATAAAAAATGATTTATTATCTTTTAAGTTGATAAGATGTATCAATAAGTATTTTTTTTCTGTAACTCTATTGAAAATATGTCCTTGTGCCCAATAGTGGACAGTATCTGTGTAAATAAATTCTTGAGCAAGGTTTTTATGATAATATCTAATTTTATCTTCAATTTCCATTCTTCGTAATACAAGTGCAAAACTTTCAATTTCAGTTTCAATTTCAAGAATATCCGTATTATAAATACGCTTAAATTCAAAATTACATTCATCAAAGCAAAAATGTCTTGTACTATTAAGAACGTTACCGTAATCTTTACTCATTTTAAAGAGGTTAATACATTGCTCATTGTTTCTAAGTAGGGTGAAAAAACCTGCGGGATAATTTTTGACAGGAGAGATAACATCATATCTGCTAAGGACTTTTTCCGTTAAAAAAGATCTGATGTTTCCTAAAATAATATCAATGTCACAATATCCCCAAAAATCAAAATCTTTCAAATAGTCCTGAAAAATCAAACCGTAAGCAGGTTTAAAATCACAAAGTTTATAACTGTCTAAAACATTAATAGCTAACTGTAATTTCACACTTGCAATTTTACTGAATTCAGCAAGGCTGTTAATTTTTATAAAGTGTACATTTGGAATTACGAAAGGAGCATTTAAGTTTGTAAATATAAAAAAATCGACATCTGGATTATACTTACAACTGATTAAAAAATAGCTGAAGTAAGAAGGCCATTTTTCTCCAAAATAACAATTAATTAAAGCAATTTTAGTCATGTGCCACCTTTTTGATATTAATTAATGAGTCATAAGATTTATGCAGAAAAAAATAAAGTATTGACTCATATAAATTAGGTTTTGCGGCAAACATTCTATTGATAAACATATGGATATAGCTTATGACCAATGAATCAACTTTATTTTGAGATTGTATAATTTTTATATCAGAAATTGCTGATTTTGTCATTTTTGTCCTCTTATCAAATATATAAGTATTATGCAAATCTATTAATAGAGACAAAATTGTATTTCTCTGTTCACGATATCTTTCTTTCAAACTTTTCTTTGAATGATCATCTAGCCTCATACTATATCCATCAGAAAGACGGTTCATAATGTTTTTTTTATCATAAATATTGTATCCGAAATCATCTAAAATTCTATCTATGCCAGAAACAGCAAATTTCCATATTGAAGTTTCTGTGATTGCAGCTGTTTTAAGAAGATTGCAGACACATTCGCTATCATAATAAAATATACTTTCCATGAGATCTATTGTAGCCTCTCCATATCTTTCTATTTCTCTATTATATGTATCCAGACTAATGTTGTGAATAATTAGTTCATCTTTTAAATATTTATCTAAAAGCTGATAAAGCTGATGAGCAATATTATTATCATTGTTATTAAGCAGAAATCTTATTCTTAAGTGATAATCCGGATCCATATATCTAATAAAAAACCATTTTCTTATAATACCTTTTTTTATAAGCTTACTTGCGAATTTGGATATCGTATCTTTCAAAATTTGATCAGAAACTTGATAACTACAGTGAACTTTGTAATAAAGCCACTCACTTCCTGGAATATAATTGCGTATAACATTATTTTTTACTTCATCAGATTTAATAGCTGATATCTGTATGCTGCTTAAATTATGCCAGGGAATAATAAATTCATTACTATAAATTTTGCCGTCAGTATCTTTTACAATACTTTCGTATTGACTGGATAAGTTTTCGAAGATCCTTATTTTATCTGCTTTTATAATATGGTCCTGAAGTATTTCTAACGACAATTCATTTTCCAAAAAAACAGGAAGTTCCATGTCATTATCTTTGAAAGTAAAAGTATTCGGAATTTTTTTTTCGAGAAGATATTTTTTTAAATCAATAACAGAGGCTGGGCTTTCTTTGTAAATTTTATCTTTTGATAACAGCCATGATTCTTTTGATAAGATAACATTGTGAACTGCAACCCTCGGTAAATGATCATAGTTTGAAAACATTCCCCAATTCCAGCTATAGGACGGAGAAGTATTCTGATATTGCAAATCACATAGAAAATGATATAGAGGAACCTTATGAAGAGAATAATTATGAGCTGAAGATAGATTCGGTAGAATTTCCTTATTGTATTTTTTGGAACGCAATACAATTCTGTCATTTTTTACAGATATTAATAGATCACTCAAGTAAATTGGATTGCTGTTCGAATTATGCAAAGTTATAATTGGAATTTCATAATCTCTTAAAAGTGGTCTTAATAAAATGTTTCCTACTCTAGGTTGTGGATTGTGAATGATTTCCGCAATAATTTGATCTTTATAAAATTCCTTCTCTTGTTGCAGCGATTTTTTTACAGATTCTTCCAAGTCTTCATCTAAATGGCAAAAACGTCCAGTAAAAGTGGAGGATGAAGGTCCATCACTAAATTGGTGATAAATTATTGGTTGATTAGCTTCATCATTGTATATTTGAACAATTGAAGACATAGAGAATGGTATATTTTTATTATGATGTAAAAATTCAGACAATTCATTGGTATCTATATTTATAATTTTTTTATAATTTTTTATGGCATCAATTAGTTTTTCACCTATGAATTGGTTCCATTCAACAGAACCTTTTATAATATTATTATTGTTTTCTGTTTTATATTGGATGTTACCTATAAGTTCATGAACCTCATTTTCAGAATGTATTGGATAATTTATTCCTGATAGTGGGTCTAAAGCAAAAAGTAAAGGGATTTCCTGCTGATCAAACCTTCTAATAAATACACTTTTAAACTCTTCCAGACTCTCAACTTTTTCCTGTGCACCAATGTTAAATGCAATAGAAAGCACTTTTTTAAAGTCTTTAAATATAGATGCACTTAACACATTTTCAGATTTTCCTTTCAGCAAATCTATTTGTATAATATTTTTTTTATGATTAGCTATATTTATTTTATTCAGTATACTTGATATTTTGTTAATTTCAGATTCAATATCATTTTTCTGATTGATTTCTTTTACTATTTCAAATATTTCTATAAGCCCTAAAATGAATTGTGCATCTGTATGATTGTTTTGTGAAAGATCTAAATTTTTAAGAAAAGAGAAAATCTTATCTTGAAAATTTTTATCAGTAACTTTTGGAGAGAGTTCGCTGATTAAAATTTTTGAATCTATCAATTCATTGATGTATTCATAGCTATCTTTATAGGGTATGTCTTTGCTTACAAGAATATCAATAATAGAATTGAATGTTTTTCCATCAATACATGATTTTACGATAGAATTAAGATATTTATTTTTTTCTGTAGAGGTTATTTCATATCTCATTGCCGAATCCTTCACAGATGGTTCTATATATCTATATTTATTTTTTGTAGCATATAAAGTATTATTTGAATAGTATTTTATTTTTTCACGAATAAACATCTTATTTTCCAGATTTCTAATAATATCATATATAAGCTGCATATCTAATCTTGCATTTACCTTGTTTAGGTTATTATCAAGAATTATTGAACTTTGTTTGTCCCAATTTCCTTTACTTATCCCGGCATTAAGTCCAAATGGTATTGTTCTGTAATGCATCCTTAACCAATATTTTAAAAGAGATTTTCTTATCTTATCAGCTTTTTCTTTTGGAAGAGAATTATTTTCCAATTGTGAAATTTGCTCATGAAGATCTGGAGAAGAAATAATAATTGCTTTTCGAAATTTTTCATTGTTAATATCATCATACCAATTATTTATTTCTTTCTGTGAAAATAAAGGAACGCGAAGTACGTAAAAGTTTAGCCTTTCTATATCATTATATTTCATTATATGTTCATTAAGTAAATTTTATCCCAGTTTTTTGCCTTTTGGGGATGTTGATAATCTAATAATACCATTCCTACTCCAGAGATACCTTCCAGAAGCCCTGGATGCTCTGTCCATGTATCCTCTCGTATGTTTAGAGGGAATTTTGCTCCTTTTTCAAGTTCATTTATAGTGAGTTTCATCCAATATTGACTAGCTTCTTTAAGTTCCGGTATATCAATTATTCTATAAAATTTATTGAAAATATGCGCTACCCCAGAGGTACCATGACAAAAACCGGTGTCAATATGCATTTTAGAGTTACTGAAAAATATTCCAGAATTTTCAAATCTGATTTTTGAACTATTAAGTAAAATTTTCAAACTTATTTCTCTCAAAAATTCATTATTTAGAACAGAATATGCTTTCCATAAACATATTGCGACGCTTAAGTCACCATAACACCAAGCAAGTCTATTGGATGGATATTTCTGTCCGGAAACAACATTTATCTTGGATGGAAATATGTGATCTGCAGATTTGTTTTCTTCATACAACTGGATTAAATATTTGGATGCTCCGTTGATAAGATTTTTACAAAGATCCCTTTCACAATTGTTGAGATAGCAGTCTGAAAGGAAAAATATTATAGACGGAAGCCCGTGTGCCAATCCTAGATCGCAGATATTTTCTTCTTTAGTTATATTATCAATCCAATAGTATGAGTCGGAATTTTCATATTTTATTTGGTCAATATAAGACACGATTTTACTTACGATATCAAGCCTTTTTATTTCTAAAAAATATATGCCAAGTCCAATAAGTCCAGTGAATAAATCGTATTCATTTTTATCGACACACAAATTAGTAAGTTCCAACAAAAAATCGATAGAATCTTCTTCTATTGATTCGATATCTTCATCTGAGATAATATCTGCTGAATGCAAAAGTTTCATAAAGTAAACTACACCTAACGTTCCTGACGAAAATGAATAGTGCTCATCCGAAGAGGCCAGCTCAATAAGATTTTCTATTTCGTCTAAACTTACATTTTGATTATAATGCAGAGAATAATAATTGCTCCCCAAAGCAAATGCAATATTGTCTGCTTTCTTTTCAAGGCATTTATTGTAAATCTGCTCTAGAAAAAAATCAATTTTATCTTTATACATACTGGCTTAATATTTCAATGGCAATTTGCGAGTCTTTGTGTGATTTTGAAACATTATTAAATATAAATTCATTATAACCGTACAACTCTTTGAACTCTAATAATTTTTCATGAAAGTATGCGCCGTCGCCAATAAGGCTTATAGCATCAATATTTCCATTAGTGCTGTTTTCTTTTGCAATTTTTGTAGCCCTAGCCTTAGTTTTGTGACAACATCCTGAAAATGTCAGTACAAGAGAAGGTTCTTGGCCATGTTTATTTTTATAATTTTCTTTAAAAGATAATAGTTCATCCTTTAAATAATCCTTATTAGATTCTGTATGAAAAATAGACCTTGCAAAATTTAAACTATTATTTAATGCAATATTTAATCCGGCATGAGATGATCCCATATACCAGACATCAGGAATATTTCCTTTGTAGGGTGGGATAACAACATCTTCTTTTATAAGCTCATCCTCATCTCGTAAAAATTTCAACGTAGATTCTAAATTAGGTAGAAAAGATGGATAATAATTATCTTTATCTATTCCAATATTAAATCTCTTTAAATCATACTCTCCAACCAACCCTTTTACAAACCCTAAATCCAACCTGTTTGGATATAGACTAGCCAATAGTTTATAATTGTGTGCCACCCTATAGGGTACTTGTAGCGGCAGAATAATTCCTGCAATTCCCACTTTTATATTATCAGTCATCCCTAGAAGTATAGGCAAAAGCATTTCGGGTGTAGACCAAGCCATTTCTGTAGTCTGGGTGAAATAGTTTTCAGTTAGCCAGAATCTGGAGAAACCTAATTCATCAGCAGATGCTGCGTAATCAATAATGTCGTAGAGAGATTGTTTAGGATTGTTTAGTTTATTATTTCTAATGCCAAACTCAAGCAGTCCTATTTTTAATTTATTATTCATGTCGAGATAGGTAAAAAAGAGCTACTCCGAAGAGTAGCTTATTTTATTTCTGAAATTTAACTTCCACAGATGCATAAGTTGGTAGACCTTGTACTTCCTGCAGTACAAGTCCATCCAGTGCAATCAGCAATCGAAGTGAAAGCATTACCTGCTTTTACAGTTTTCATGTCTTCAGAACTTAGCTGTGTTAACTTTTCTTTTTTCAGAGTTAACTTTTTGTTGATCTTTTTGCTCATAATAAAATGATTTGATTTGTTTTACCTACTCGTTAGCTTTTCGGTTTCCGCTTTCATGTTTAGTTTGATGCAATTGTAAATTTTTAGCTTCCACAGATGCATAAGTTGGTAGACCTTGTACTTCCTGCGGTACAAGTCCATCCAGTGCAATCAGCAATCGAAGTGAAAGCATTACCTGCTTTTACAGTTTTCATGTCTTCAGAACT
>NZ_JAKVIP010000002.1:64935-75988 GCF_022601875.1 Chryseobacterium sp. SSA4.19 | reverse complement strand
TAACTGTGTTAACTTTTCTTTTTTCAGAGTTAACTTTTTGTTGATTTTTTTGCTCATAATAAATGATTTGATTTATTTACCTACTCGTTAGCTTTTCGGTTTCCGCTTTTTATTATTTTAGAAAATTTATTATCATTTTATTTAGAATCTCTGGCTGCTCAAACGGGATATAGTGGGTTGCATTGGGTATTATCATTAGAGTAGAATTTGGAAGATTATCTTTAATAGTTTTGGTATGTTCTTCATTTATAGCATCTTGGCTTCCTGCGATTACGAGTACTGGATTCTTAATATTTTTTAATTGATCAGGGATGATATGGGGATGATTCAGCATTAATTTTATCAATCTCCTATTTTTATTTTCAGGATTTTCAAGTTGTATTTTTAGTGAATTAAGTAATTTTATGTTAACACCTTCAGGATTAATATTTGCCCCTATGATTATAAGTTTTTGGATTAGATTTGGATTTTTAAGATTAAATGTCAATCCAGTATTTCCTCCATCACTCCAACCTACAATATTTGCTTTTCCAATTTTGAGTTCATGGAAAACTTTAAGGAGATCATCTGCAAAAATTTCATAACTATATTCATTTGTTGATAAATCGCTACTTCTTCCTTGCCCTCTTGTATCTATTGCAATAACTCTAAAGTGTTTAGATAACTCAGGGATTTGGCTATAAAAATCTGATATACTGCCATTATTTCCGTGAAGTAATATGACAGGGGAACCGCTTCCATATTCTTCGTAATATAATTTTGCATCTTTAATATTTATAAACTTACCTAATTTACTCTTGCCGTAATTTGTTTTTTTTGAAAGCTCTTTACTATTGTAAAAATCAACTAAAGCTTTTTCATCAAGAGTATTAGGGATTTCATTTTCGTCTTGCTTTTTTATTGATTCATTATAGCTGTTTTTCGTATAATTTATATCAATATTTGATATAATGTCTCCATCACTAAGTTGCCACTGTCCCTGGCTTTGATAACGGTACAATAAATTTTTAGATAATGATTTCTTTGCAGAAATACCAAAGATAAATTTTGCACTTTCTTCAGGTTCATAATCTACTAACTGTAGTGTTATCGCTATTTTATCTAAATTTCTATAGGTAAGTCTATATTTTTTTAAATCAATAGTTTGCCAGGCAGTTGTTGAAGTTTTATAGATAATATTCTCTTGCAGAATCAACTGGTCAGGATAATTGTCTTTCACAGAATATATATTAAGCTTCAAGGTAATGTTCTTATATTTTGAACTTGGTATAATATGAAAGTGATAGCTATTTATAATCGTTTTGTCGTAAATATCAAAGATATTTCCTTGTTCTACTGATGGAACATTTTTATCAAACATCTTCGAAAATGTCAATATTGGTCTTTTCTTTGAGCCTATTACGGTAGATTTCATTTTTTTGCCTACTATATTTATCTCCTCAAGGGTATGTATAGCAGACTTTAGTACAATATCTGAATTGTTAATAACTGCTTCAAGTGAAAGGGTTTTGCTTTCATATCCAACTGCTTCAAATATTATAACACTATTTCTACTAATAATCTGTAAGGAATCAATAATATATTTTCCGTCTATATCAGTTATAGTCCCAATGTTTGAATTTTTAATTCCTATCGAACAATATGATACGGCTGCACCTCCTTCATTTTTTACTGTGCCTAAAATCTTTACCTGTGCCTGAATTTTTGCAATTGCAAAAAACAGTATTAGAAACAAGACTTTCATAAAATGAGTTTTAATTATTAAGGAAAAATATAATTATTAATAATTTATCCCTTATTGTTGACAAATATAATATTTTTTTTACATCTCACAATATTGTGACGTATATTTTCGGGTTTCATTCAAGTTAGGAGTAGTGTTTATCTTTACATTTTGAATCGGACATACCTTTTCAACAATATGATATAGAATTTACGCTATGATTTGCAATTTGTTAAAATATTTATTTGTGATTGATTTGAACGGATTATTGTAAGAAATTTTAAACAATTAACTTTGATAAAATGAAATGAATTTTGAATCATGAAAAAAGACATCGAAAATAAATTAATACATAAAAATACCAAACCCACCAGCATGAGGATTCTGATTTACGATTTCCTGAGTTCTCAGGAAGCGGCATTATCCCTATCTGAAATCGAAAATCATTTTGAAAATGCAGACAGAACCACCATTTACCGGACTTTAAAGACCTTTGAAGAAAAAGGGATTGTACACGGCATCCAGGAAAATACAACGACAAAATACAAACTTTGCCACGACGGATGTGATGAAACGACCCACAACGACTGGCATCTCCATTTCTACTGCAAAATCTGCAAGCAGACAACCTGTAAAGAAGAAATTTCCTTCCCGGATAACAGGCAGACGGATTTCAGGATTGATGAAATAAGACTTTTTGCAAAAGGAATTTGTGAAAATTGCCTGGAAAGTTTGCAATAGTGTTGCATTCAATTTAAAGCTAATTTTGATTAAAATCTTTACGATATGGAAGAATGCTGCAGTACAAAACCTAAAAAAGAATCTGGTCACAACCATGAAGGCCATGACCATGATCATGAACATTCCCATGATACGGAAGGACAGTCCATATTTCAGATGTTCCTTCCTGCAATTATCTCATTTACGCTCTTATTAGCGGGGATTGTTTTGGATCATTATATAAAAAACGATTGGTTCACCGGCTGGGTTCGCTTGGTTTGGTATCTGATAGCCTATCTTCCCGTAGGGTTGCCGGTTTTAAAAGAAGCTTATGAAAGTATAGTGCATGGTGATGTATTTTCTGAGTTTTTCTTAATGGGAATTGCAACAGTCGGCGCTTTTTCTATCGGGGAATATCCGGAAGGTGTTGCCGTGATGCTGTTCTATTCCATAGGTGAAGTTTTTCAGGCTATGGCCTTGACGAGGGCACAAAGCAATATCAAATCTCTGCTCGATCAGCGTCCCGATGAGGTGACGTTGATAAAGGGCGGAAAACCACAGACTGTAAAAGCAGAACAGGTCGGTATCGGAGAAGTTATTCAGTTGAAATCCGGTGAAAAATTAGCATTGGATGGTGAACTGATTTCAGAAACAGCATCTTTCAATACGGCAGCGCTCACAGGAGAAAGTAAGCCGGATACCAAAACAAAAGGGCAAAGCGTTTTAGCCGGAATGATTAATCTGAATACAGTCAGCCAGGTAAAAGTAACAGCTGAATATAAAGACAGTAAGTTGAGTAAAATCCTGGAAATGGTTCAGGATGCCACTGCCCAGAAAGCCCCGACAGAACTGTTTATCCGGAAGTTTGCTAAAGTCTATACACCCATTGTTGTATTTCTAGCCATTGGCATTACTTTCTTACCGTATTTTTTCGTCGAAGAATATCAGTTCCGGAGCTGGCTGTACAGGGCTTTGGTATTCCTGGTGATTTCCTGCCCGTGTGCTCTGGTTATTTCCATTCCATTGGGATATTTTGGGGGAATCGGTGCAGGAAGCCGTCATGGAATTTTATTTAAAGGAAGCAACTTTTTAGATGTTCTGGCAAAGGTTCAGCATGTGGTGATGGATAAAACAGGAACTTTAACGGCGGGAGTTTTTAAAGTACAGGAAGTTAATTTCGATACTTCAGTTAATAAAGATGAAATATTAAAATTAGTCAATGCTTTAGAAAGCAAAAGCTCACATCCGGTTGCTACCGCTATTCACGAGTATGCCGGGGAAGCGGATCATTCTGTACAATTTGAAAATGTAGAGGAAATTGCAGGACATGGTTTAAAAGCAAGCACAAACGGGAAAGAATTGTTAGTCGGAAACCTTAAGTTGATGGATCAGTTTAATATTCAGTACGACACGTCACTTAATAAAATTGTGTATACGTTAATTGCTGTTGCGTATGATGAAAAATTTGCAGGCTATCTTACCATTGCAGATGCGATAAAGCCTGATGCACAGGCAACAATTAAAGCATTGGCAAAGCTGAATGTAAAAACCACTATGCTGAGCGGTGATAAAACTTCTGTCGTGAAACATGTTTCCGATACATTGGGAATTCAGAATGCATACGGTGATCTTCTGCCTGAAGACAAAGTGGATAAAGTAAAAGAGATAAAAGCAAAAAACGAAACCGTAGCCTTCGTAGGAGACGGCGTAAACGATGCTCCGGTTGTTGCCTTAAGCGACGTCGGGATTGCAATGGGCGGATTGGGAAGTGATGCAACCATAGAAACGGCTGATGTGGTTATTCAGGATGATAAGCCAGGCAAAATTCCACTGGCCATTAATATTGGGAAACAGACGAGAATAATTGTCTGGCAGAATATCATTCTGGCGTTTGCGGTAAAAGGAGTCGTTCTGGTGCTTGGCGCAGGCGGAGTGGCAACCATGTGGGAAGCGGTTTTTGCTGATGTCGGAGTAGCTCTACTGGCAATTTTAAATGCAGTAAGAATTCAAAGGATGAAATTTTAAAATGTTTCCTACAGATCTTTTTGATAAGATTTGACGTGATTATGGATGAATTCCGTGGAAAAATTTTAAGAGAATCAATGACATTCATCATACCTGAACTTTAAAAACAAATTTCATTAGTATATTTGTAGTATAGAATTAATCTTTGAAGTTTTTCATTTCCATATTCATCATTTTTACCATTGCATTACGTCCGGTCATGCCATTGATCAATTATGCGGTGAACTATGATTATATTGTGAAAAATCTGTGTGAAAACAGAAACATTCCCCAATCTACCTGCAAAGGAAAATGTTACGTGGAAAAGGAATTGGCCAAAACGGAAAAACAATCCAATACGAACCAGAATATCAAAATTACGGGATTGGATGTTTTCTTATCAAATGAAGTTCTTTCTTTTACGGATAAAATGTCATCTGATCATGTGATACAGAATTCTGTTTCTGATCATAACGATTTCTACAAATCAGACTATTTCTCCAGGATATTCCATCCGCCTTTGGTTTAATTTATTTTAAACTAAACTTTTGCTCTTGTTTTGACTATTGAATCTGAAAGATTTTAAACGCCTCATACATAAGCTTCACTTAGCAGCTGGCACATGATGTAAATTATTTTAATATCTTCATGATTTAAAGTTAATGTGCACCATTTCGTTTTAGTTTAAAAACAACGAATCCATTTTTTCCAATACTATTATCAATTTCAATTTTAATAAAAATGAAATCAAAAATCATCTTAACGGCATTATTGTCCGTTTCATTAATGGCCTGTGCCCAGGAAACCCCTAAAGTAAAACATAAAAAGTCTGATCGTTCAGCAAAAGGAAATACAAAACCGGTAAAATTCGCAAATGCCGAAGATCCGATCTGCCATATGAAAACAGAACCGGATATGAAGGATACTGCCCTGTACAAAAATAAAACGTACGGTTTTTGCAGTGTCTACTGTAAAGACGAATTCAAAAAAAATCCGGAGAAATATGCCCAGAAATAAAAAGCCAGGCAACACAAAAAGTAAAATAGTGATTCCCATAGTGATCATGGCACTGCTTTTTGTAGGAATCGGTGTCGGAATGGGATATTTCAAAAAGAATCTTTACACGGTAATGAAAGTTCCGGATTTTGAACTTACGGATCAGAATAACAAAAAGATCACCAATAAAAGTATGCTCGGGAAAGTGTATCTCGTAGAGTTTTTTTTCAGCAGGTGCCCGACCATCTGTCCCGTGATGAATACCAATATGAGAGCCATTGAAGATCAGATCAGCAATCCTGATTTCGGCATCATTTCCATCAGCATCGACCCTGAAAATGATACGCCTGCATTACTGAAGGAACATGCCCTGAGAATCGGTGCAAAATCTCCGAACTGGCATTTCCTGACGGGAGACCGGGATTATATCGGAAAAATTGCCGATCAGTTCAATATCTATGTCGGCGATAAGGAAGATGAAAGCGAAAGCCTGAACCACAGCGGAATGATTGCCCTTGTTGATAAGGAAGGGAATATACGTTGCCGATACAATAAGGAAAATATGCCGATTCTCTATTACTCAGGATTAAATTATGAAGACCCTGAAGGGAAAGTGCCTAAGTTGACCGGGAAATATCATCCCGACAGAGAAATATTAATTGAAGACATCAGGAAATTATTAAAATAAGGGTTAAACCATAAAACAGAACATTATGAAGATTATGAAAGTAGCTGCTTTAAGTGCAGTATTTGCGGCGCAGTTTGCATTCGCACAGTTTAAGCAGACGCCTTTGCCGTATGCTTACAATGCATTGGAAGGGAATATTGATGCGCAGACCATGGAAATCCATTATTCAAAGCATGCGGCAGCCTATGTGGCCAATCTGAATAAAGCCATCGCAGGCACACCGCAGGAAAAACAGACCCTGTTCCAGATTATGTCAAGTGCTTCAAAAATGAGCCCGGCCGTGAGAAATAATGCAGGAGGCCATTACAACCACGAATTGTTCTGGACTGTCCTGACCCCGGAAAAAAATACGCAGCCATCTGCAAAACTGGCAAAAGCAATCAATGACACTTTTGGGAGCATGGATGCCTTTAAAGCGAAAATGGCAAAAGCAGGGGCAGACCGTTTCGGGTCCGGTTGGGCCTGGTTATCGGTTGATAAAAACGGAAAATTATTTGTCTCCTCAACTCCTAACCAGGACAATCCGTTAATGGATGTGGTGGAGGAAAAAGGAACTCCGATTTTTGGGATTGATGTATGGGAACATGCCTATTACCTGAAATACCAGAACAAGAGAGCTGATTATTTAACTGCGATCTGGAATGTAACCAATTGGAAAGAAATCAGCAGAAGATACGAAGAAGCAATTGGCAAAAAATAATTCATGAATCTTATTTGCAGCATATTCCTCACGTTATTTGTGGTGTTCAGACCTCTGGCACCTCTTGTGGAGTATGCTGTAAATTATCAGTACATTTCAGAAGTCTTATGTATCAATAAAAGCAATCCTGAGTTTCATTGTAACGGGAAATGTTACCTGAGCAAACAGGTTGCAAAAACAAATGATACAGAATCTTCCCCTTTACATAAAATAAAAAATTCAGGACAGACATTACTTGATATTTATATTCTCCCTGAAATTACAGCGATTAGAAATTCAGGAAAAATTTCTTTTTTTAATTTTCGATTCACTTACACGGCAGATTATTCTTTTCTGTTCTTAAAACATATTTTCAGACCGCCGGTTTTTTAGCATACTATAAATGTTTCGGGCGACCCCTTCCCTGGCTGATGCAGCTGCACGGGCCGGGCTGTCCGCTCATATCTTTTTTTAGATTCTTCCTTACGTCAGAATCCAAAAAAAGGATAACCGCTTCCATCCCTATCGCGGAGGAGCGTTTCAACATATTTTATCACTAAAAAATCAACAATGAAAATTTATAAATTTTTATCACTATTCTGTATTGCCCTTACTTTTTTTTCTTTTACCTCTTGCAGCAGCAATGATGACGATGATCTGTCAGCAGAACCGAGCGGCAATCTCCAGCTCAAATTTGAAAACGGATTCAATAACTTGGGCGATATTGTCCTGAACCAGACCACACAGACTTCTTCTAACGGACAGAAATTTCAGTTTTCCACTTTAAAATATGTCATCAGCAATATTACCCTGATTGATGAAAACGGAGGAGAATTCAAATATCATTATAACGATCCGGACAAAGGTGCTTTTATCGTAGACCAGGCAGAAGCAACTGCCGGAATTAATTACTTTACTCTTACTGAAATTCCTAAAAACAATTATAAAAAAATCAGGATCGGATTAGGAATCAGCCAATCGGCTTACCTGATCGGGCAGGACGGACAGGGGATTTTCTGGCAGAAAGCCAAAACAGCCGGAATGGCCTGGTCCTGGGCGGCAGGCTATATTTTTACTAAATTGGAAGGAAGATACGGAATCTCATCTCCGGATACGGAATTCATGAACCACTGTGGAAATATGGGGAACGTTACAGCCAACAACACCGCTGATCTTTACCGTGAAATTACGCTTGATCTGCCTACCACGGCAAGAGTCACAAAAGATATTAAGCCTTCTATACATATTCTCGCTGATCTCAACCAGTATTTAAGCGGACAGACTCCACTGGTATTAAATAATACAACTGATATGGCCATGGGATCCAACCAGCATCTGGTCAATGTTACCGATAACATCTCGAAAATGTTTAAAGTAGATCACGTACACAATGATTAAGATATTCACAAAATCCAGAAGAGCGTATTCATGCGCTCTTTGGATTTCATTTCTTTTTATGGTGACGGCACTTTTATCATGTTCGGATGAGGTAATAGAACCTTTACAAAAAGATGAAGCATATCATGTAGAATCACCTTCCGGATTTCCAAAAATGATCTTTGATATGGCCGGCAATCCGGTTACTGTGAATGGAGTAGCATTAGGAAAAAAGCTGTTTTATGAAGGCCGGCTTTCAAGGAATAATACCATTTCATGCGGGTTCTGCCATATCCAGGAATATGCATTTACCCATCACGGGCATAACGTAAGCCACGGTATTGACGACAGGCTCGGAATAAGAAACGCTCCGGCGATTCAAAATATGGCTTTCCTGAAAAACTATACATGGGATGGCGTAAGCCATAATTTAGATGAAAGGTCGCTGGTTCCCATAACAACCGATTTTGAAATGGACAGTTCGCTGCCGGAAGCTGCCGGGAAGCTTAATGCAGATGCTAAATATAAACAAATGTTTAAAGCAGCATTCGGTGACGGAAATGTTACAGGGGAAAGAATATTGAAAGCAATCTCTCAGTTTATGGTAACACTGGTTTCTGCAGGCTCTAAGTATGATCAGTATAAAAATGGGCAGGTTGCATTTACCAACGAAGAAACCCAGGGAATGAATCTGTTTCAGCAAAAATGCGCTTCATGCCACAGCGGAGAATTGTTTACCGATGAAAGCTTCAGAAATACGGGAATGTATTATAATGCTCAGTTTGATGACCGCGGAAGATACAGGGTAACCTTAGATTGGAACGACAATATGAAATTCCGGGTTCCCAGCCTCCGGAATGTAGAATATACAGCTCCGTATATGCATGACGGCAGGTTCTATACATTGGATGCGGTAATGAATTTCTATTCAGACCAGGTAGAAAACAGCCCAAACCTTGATCCTCAGTTAAAGCAGAACGGTCATATCGGAATTTCCATGAATACTCATGAGAAACAATTAATCATTGCTTTTTTAAAAACATTGTCCGATAAAAATTTCATATCCAATCCAAAATTTGCAGAATAATTTTAAATACTCATGAAGAAGATATTTTTAATCATAAGCCTGGTTGTATTTAATCTCAGTCAGGCTAAAAACATCAGTGACAGCCTTTATATTCCCAATACGGTCAATCAGATTGTTTTTGATGACTGTGATGCGTGCGGATGTGCGGCAGGAAACGGTTCATCAGGTTTTGAATCATTATTGAATCCCCAATTTGTAGGGATTAAATATTTTGCCCAGCATTACAAAGCGAAAGAAAACTTGTTTGTTAAGGATCTTACTCAGGATCAATATTTCAATACCGTTCAGCTGTGGGGAAAAGTTCCTCTTACAAAGAAGCTAAGCGTCTATGCAAGCCTGCCGTTTCATTTTCATGAAAAACAAACGTTGCAGGGAGCTATTAAAATCAGTGGAGTAGGAGACTTAAACCTAATGGGAATCTATCAGTTGATCAATTCCAAAGATCAGGTTCATCAGCTGAGTGGTGGAATTGGAGTGAAAGTTCCGCTGGGAAGATTTGATAAAAAAGGTATTTCCGGGGTAAATCCCAGTTTTCAGCTGGGAACGGGCAGCTGGGATTACCAGATGGTGCTCAATTATAAATTTCAGAAAAATAAAGTGGCCGTTTTATTAAATACGGATTACACCGTAAAAACAGAAAATAAAAAACATTACACTTTTGGAAACCAGTGGAATTATGCGGCGACAGGCTTTTATCAGGTGTTAGCCAATGAAAAAATGATTTTCTCGGGAAAAGCAGGCCTACAGGGAGAAGTATATGACAGAAATAAGCAATTTGATGAAGTTTTTCCTAACACCGCCGGAAGTGCCTTGTATGGGAAATTAGGTTTTGAAGCTTCTTATAAAAAGTTCAGTTTGGGAAGTGAAATCATGCTTCCTGCGTATTCCAATCTGGCGGGAGGTGATATTGAAGCTAAATCACGGTTCAGTATTTTCATCAATTTTGGGATATAACTGAACGGGAGCAAAGGCAGGCAACAAATCATTATCATGAAGCAGAAGATTTTCTTAAAGCTAGTTTAAGTTAACAATGGATTTATAATGACCCTTAAAATTGATTTTTTAAATTACAGAAATATAGTGAATGAAATCTGTGTAATCACCATAATCTTCGAGAGATTATTTTTTGAAATAAATCAGATCGCTCAGCTTCTTCAAATCAATTGTAATTGATTCATTATTTGCTCCCTGGAATATCACAGCAAAAATCAAAATTTTGCGTTAAAAATATTTTCACCTTATTAAAGCTTAATTTTATATTTGAAATAAATCATAGATGTTAAATTCATTCTATGGTTTATTTTTGTTTTTGCCGCAATATGATGAGCCGCATAAAGTGATTAAAAGAAATTCGTGAATTCGCAACAGCCTGGCTGCTATAAAACAAAGTAAGCACAATCATTTCAATTCAGCAGATAAAGTATAATAATCCGAATTCAGGTTATTCTATGATTATGGAATTACTGACTACAATACGACAAGTTTATAATTATATTATAAATAAAAAAAGAGATTTCAATTTGAAATCTCTTTTGTAGCCCGTAGGGGAATCGAACCCCTCTTACCAGAATGAAAATCTGAGGTCCTAACCGATAGACGAACGGGCCATCTACCAAACTGTAAATAATCTACAGGGTTAGTGTTTGTTTTTATAAGTTTACAACTCTTATTTAATTACCCGGTTAGCTGTAATTAAAATTTAGTAGCCCGTAGGGGAATCGAACCCCTCTTACCAGAATGAAAATCTGAGGTCCTAACCGATAGACGAACGGGCCATCT
>NZ_JAKVIP010000002.1:0-64835 GCF_022601875.1 Chryseobacterium sp. SSA4.19 | reverse complement strand
ATACTTATTAAGCCAGCTTATTAACGTGCTTAGTTAATTTGCTTTTCAAGTTAGCTGCTTTGTTTTTGTGGATAATGTTTTTCTTAGCTAATTTATCCAATAAAGAGATAACTTTTGGCAATTGCTCTGCAGCAGCAGCTTTATCCTCTTCATTTCTTAACACTTTCAAAGCTGTTCTAGCAGTCTTGTGGTAATATCTGTTACGAACTTTTCTAACTTCGTTTTGTCTGATTCTTTTTAATGCTGATTTATGATTTGCCATATCGTTCAAATGTGAGTGCAAAAGTAAAACCTTTTTTTTAATCTACCAAATTATTTTTTTAAAAAAATTAATTTTCATCTGATAAATATTTTCTGAGTTTATCAATTGCCTGTTCTATTTTAATATTCTCTTCTTCTCTTTCTAATTTTTTGATGGTGCTCTTAAGCATAACCATCGCATTGTTCCATTCGCCGGTGGTATTGGTAAAAGTAAATCCGTCAATCGTTACTTCAAAATCGACTCTTTCGCCTGTCCTGTAAAGCCTGAAACTTATTTTATCATCACTGCCTGCTATTCCGTCCTCATTGATCTTTAAATCGTAACTTTTCGGGTCAGAGTGGATTTTCTTAAAAAGAAGTTTTGCTTCCTGTATCTTTAAATCCGGCATGATCTGAAATTTGGTATCTGCAAAGACTTAAATCTTCTTTAAATACGGTTGTATTTGCAGTTAACTTAATGTCCCTGTTAGACGCTGCAAATATAATATTTTTCTGATATTAAAAAAAATATTCACTACATCATATTGCTTTTTTTGCTTCTGTCTGTGATTTGTTGTCAATTCTCATTTAATTTTTTTTAAACCTACCTTGAAATATAAACAGTTATGAACCAGACAACGTTTTGTTTCATGATCATTGTTATAACAAAGATGGCTGAGCTAGACTATTGGAAATAAAAAAAAGCCCTGTAAAGAGCTTTTTAATAGTCGTATGCGTAGCCTATAGGGGAATCGAACCCCTGTTGCAAGAATGAAAATCTTGAGTCCTGACCACTAGACGAATAGGCCAAATTTTGAGGTTGCAAAAATAGCCATTACCTTTTTAACCACAAAATTAATTTTTTATTATTTAAAAACTTTTTGAATGACAGTGTTTTTAATACCTTTAGCTTCAATATCTTTCTGAAGCTTCACCGCATCTTCCAATGTATAAGCTTTTCCGTATGTATAATAAAAAACGCCGCTCTCCTTATTCCTTTCCACATCTTTCAGGGTCTGCAGAATAAATGAATTTCCATTCAGTTTGTCTCCGCTGTACACTTCAATCGTATAATATCCTGCATTCATTTTCTGATTAGGCATAAATCCTACCGCATATGCATTTCTGAAACCTGCATCTTTAGCTGTTTTAATATTGATATCCCTTACCGAAGCCAGGTTTGTTACCCCATAATAATATTTGTACTGCCCGTTTTCTTTAATCGGTAGGATATAATTCAGTCCTTTCAATGCAGGATCACCTTCATTAAACTTTGTAGGGGAACTTATAAGTAAGATCCTGAAATCATTTTTTAAGGCAACTTCTACAGGTTTCTCAGGCTCAGGTTTTTTCACAACATAAGAGTTGCCTGATTTCCTGTCAACTGCTTTTTTGTAATCGATAATTGCTTTGTAAATACTTTCCGAAATTTCATCCTGTCCTTTTTCTGAAGCCAAATAATGGCTTTCCTCCGGATGGTTGATAAATCCTGTTTCAATAAGCACGGAAGGCATCGCATTCATACGGAGAACGTGAAGGTTCTTCTGAAATACGCCTCTTGAAGTTCTTTTGTCCTTATTAACGAAGTTGTTTTCCACCAGTCCTCCCAGCAGGAGACTGGATTCCAGATATTTACTTTGCTGAAGCTTAAGGGCAATCAGGGATTCCGGTGAACTTGCATCATAAGAACCGAAGGTCTGTCTGTCTTTTTCATCCAGGAAGATCACATCATTTTCCCTTTTGGCCACTTCCAGATTAGTGTCATTCTGGTCCGGTCCCTGTACAAAAGTTTCCGTTCCGTAAGCTGTCGGCTTTTTTGATGAATTACAGTGGATGGAAACAAAAAGATCTGCTTTGCTCCTGTTGGCGAGATTGGTTCTGTCCGACAAAGAAGGGTATTCATCGATCTTTCTGGTGTAGATAACTTTAAAATCTTTATTTTTTTCAAGCATGGCACCCACTTTCAGGGTGATAGCAAGAGTGACATCTTTTTCTGCAATTCTTCCGATATCGGAATAGGTCCTATTGGCCCCATGATCACTTCCTCCGTGGCCGGCGTCTAAAACGACGATAAATTTTTTCTGTGAAAAAATAAAGTTACTGAACAGAATAAGGAGAAATGATAAAATTATTTTAAAATTTACTTTGTACATCTTACAGTGTTAAAAATTATATTAATTTTGGGCCTTAATTGTATACTATAAATATAACAAAATAAATTGGCCAAAACCGTCTCCAAAAATATATTACAAATTTTAATTATCCTAATTTTTAACAGTTTTTTAGCACAGCAAGTCCCTGAAAAATTGCCTGAAAATGTGGTTAATGATACTATTTCCAAGCAAGATACCATCGTGTTGAAAAAAGAAGCCTTGGAAGATGTTATGCAGACAAAAGCAGATAATCAGCGAAGGGATTTTCAGAAAAAAATGGTTTATCTGAACAAAAATGCTCAGGTAAAGTACCAGGATGTACAGATCGATGCAGATTATATCTCTATAGATGAAGAAAAAAGCCTCATGTTTGCCCGGGGCAAGCAGGATTCTTTAGGAAAGTTTACAGAACCTGCAGTCATTACACAGGCCGGGAAAAAATATGAAACCGACCAGTTCCAGTATAATACCAAAACCAGACAGGCCATTGCTTTCAATGCCAGGACTGAGGAAAGCGAAGGGGTGATCGTGGCAGAAAAGACAAAAAAATATAACGATTCCGTATTCGCAATGAGACGGGCCAATTATACCACAGATGATTACTTCATAAAGAAAAAAGACACGGCAGCGGATTATCACCTGCGGGCTTCCAATATTAAATTAGTGAAGACCAAAAATAAATCTTCCATTATTTCGGGACCGATCCAGATGTATATTGAACAGGTTCCCACACCTTTGATCATGCCTTTTGCCATCCTTCCTTTTTCATCCAAAAGGTCTGCCGGTATTCTTATCCCGAGTTTTGGGGAAAGACAGGATGTAGGATTTTTCCTGAATGGAATTGGTTACTATCAGCCTGTCGGCGAGCATTTTGATGTGAAAGTCTTAGCCGATATTTATACAAAGGGAAGCTGGAATTTAAGGCCTGAAATGAATTATGTGAAAAAATACCGGTATTCAGGTAATTTTTCTGCAGATATGGGAACAGCGGTCCGCGGTATCAAAGGCCTGGATGATTACGGAAAGACAAGTACCTACAGGATTGCTTGGAGACACACCCAGGATACAAAAGCCAATCCGTTTCTTACCTTTTCCGCTTCGGTGGATATTGTAAGCACCAAGTTTTATAACAATACCTTGAATAATAATTACATTCTCAACCAGAATGTTCTGAATACCCAGCAAAATTCTACCGTAACAATTACCAAAAGATTTTTGAAGCTGCCGGCCACGATCACAGGTACTGCTTCTTATTCCCAGAACTTTGCGACAGGACTTGCAGATCTTCGTCTTCCACAAATGAATGTGGCGATCAACCAGTTTTATCTTTTCAAATCAAAAACCGGAGTGAGACAGGGGTTGTTGGAAAACATTACGGTAAATACAGGTCTTAACCTGACGAATTTTGTGCAGACCAATGAAGGGGAACTTTTTACTGCAGCAATGTGGGAAAAAATGCAGACCGGACTGAAAAATAATATTGCCTTAGGAACCAATACAACGGTAGCAAAATATTTTACGTTCAGTTTAGGAGCTAACATAGACAATGCCTTAACCACTAAAACGGCAAATAAATTCTATGATCCTATTCAGAACAAAGTCGTAACGGAAACGGACAAAGGAATTTCAGGGTACTCTACCTTTTCTACTACGGCAAGCCTTCAGACTACTTTATATGGAATGCTGAAGTTCAGAAAGGGTTCTGCCATTGAAGCTATCAGGCATATGATGACCCCAAGCGTAGGATTTACCTACTCACCCGATTTCGGCGGATCCGGTTTCGGATACTTCAGAAATTACTATGATGCCAGCGGGGCTTTGACGCCATATTCCATTTTTGAAGGAGGAATTATAGGAAGCCCGACCAGCGGAATGGTTGGGGCATTGGGTTTCAACATCGGGAATAATATAGAAATGAAGGTGAAGTCTAAAAGTGATTCCACAGGAGTGAAAAAACTGAAGATTTTCGAATCGTTAAACCTGTCCGGAAGTTATAATTTTGCGGCTAAAGACCATCCCTGGTCCATCATCACGATCAACGGACAGTCTTCTTTCTTCAATAATAAATTAAGCGTCAATACCAGTTTGTCTCTAGATCCGTATAAAGTTATTTATCTTCCCGGCCAGGAAACAGGAATCAGGACGGAAGATTTCGGCGGATTTGGGATACAGGGCTTCAATGTTCAGATGTCATATCCTTTGAGCAGCGAAATATTCGGGGAGAAAACGGATTATGCTAAAAAATACAAAGCAAAAGGGGAGATCAGAAATGAAAATTATTATTTTGATGATGATAATTATGCCCACTTCGACCAGGCCTGGACTTTAAATGTGAATGCCAATTATGCCTTCACCAAAAGTTCGGCATCAAGAACGCCGACGAGATTGGCATCTGTCGGGTTGGACGGAAGTTTAAAATTAACACCTTTCTGGAACATCAACGGCAGCACGCATTACGACATGGTGACAAAACAACTGGCTTATACAAGAATAGGTTTTTCGAGAGATCAGCGAAGCTTTACCATTAATTTCAACTGGGTTCCTTTCGGCCAGTATAAAGTCTATGATTTCTTTATCGGGATCAAAGCCAATATCTTAAGTGATGCATTAAAATACAAAGACCGAAGTTTTACGCAGCCTAATGCTCCATTTTAGCATCAGATTTGATATCTGGTATAGAAATAGAATATAAATTTTATATTTGCACCCAAAATAAATTCTATGAAAGAAATAATCAACACGGTGAATGCTCCTGCTGCAATCGGCCCTTACTCACAAGCCAATATGGCAAACGGTATTCTGTACATTTCCGGACAAATCCCTGTAGATCCTGCAACCGGAAAATTGGTGGAAGGTATTGAAAAGGAAACCCATCAGGTAATGAAAAATCTTGAAGCGGTTCTTACAGAAGCTGGAATGACCTTCAAAAACGTGGTAAAGGCAACTATCTTCCTTAAAAGTATGGATGATTTTGCTGTAATGAATGATATCTATGCTTCTTACCTTGATGCGGAAAGCTATCCGGCCCGTGAAACGGTACAGGTTTCATGCTTGCCGAAAAATGTTGATATTGAAATTTCCATGATCGCACATCAGGATTAATGAATTTTTTAAGAAATACAATTGCGGTTATTGTAGGCTTGGGAATTGCCGGGCTGATCATTACTCTTGGAATAAGAGTGTTTCCGCAATGGGTTACTTTTGAAGCTTTTGCCCCGTTTGAACACTGGGAAAGATTCCTTCAGAGCATGCAGCATGATGACGCGTTTTTTGGCTTCCTTTTATTTGTTTCCGGATTGGGTACAACAGTTGGGGGAGTTGTTACTGCGATGATCGTAAAATATGCTAAAGTTGCCTATGCTATTCTTATCGGATTTATTATGCTGTTTATAGCCATGCTGGATGTTATTGTTTTTCCGTATCATCCTACATTTTACAAAATTTCTGTTTTCCTAACTTTTTTTCCATTTGCTTGGATGGGAGGTAAGATTGTAGAAGTTATCTATGAGCGGAAAAAGAAAAGGAGGATTGCTGAAAAAATGAATAGACCATAAAATAAAAACGCTGCAAATATTGCAGCGTTTTTTGATATGAAGTGAAGTTTAGAATCTTGATTAAGGCATTTTAAAACCTCTTGTATACATTTGCCCGTAAGCGTCTACAAATTTTACCGATACGTTTCCTGAATATTTATCAAGGATTTTTTCAACATCTTTTTGTGAATTGACAGGCTTGCCGTTGATTTCGACTACAATATAATTGTCTACGATTCCTATTTTGGCAATTTCGCTTCCCTCTGAGACATTGGTGGCGATTACTCCGCTATTTAATCCGTAATCCGTTTTGAATCTTTCATCCAAAGGTTTAAATTCAGCACCGATTTTTTCAGTTACGCTTAAATCAGCTTTTGTTCTGGCAGAAGTTCCTCCTTTCTGATCTCTAAGAGTAACAGCTGTTGTAGCTTCCTTACCGTTTCTTAAGTATGTTACCATTACTTTATCTCCTGGACGTTTGCTTCCGATAGCAATAGATAAATCTGCAAAATCCGTTACGGCTGTATTATCGATTTTCGTAATCACATCACCTGTTTTCAGTCCGGCATCTGCAGCACCGCTGTTATCCCCAAATCCTGTTACATATACTCCGGATCCTGCTTTGATATTGGTTTTATTCTGCTTGTTATAGCCAGCTACCTGCATGTCGTTAGATAAGTCAAGAGAAGTTACTCCAAGGAATCCTCTCTGTACGATTCCGAATTTCTTTATATCTTCAACAATTTTTCTGGCTAAATTTGAAGGTACAGCAAATCCGTATCCCTGATAATAACCGGTTGTTGACTGAATAGCAGAGTTAATTCCGATCAGGTCTCCCATCGTGTTTACCAGTGCGCCTCCTGAGTTACCCGGATTAATGGCTGCATCCGTCTGGATAAAGCTTTCAATTGGATTAGCTGCTTTACCTTGTGAACCCAGTATTCCGATTCCTCTGCCTTTTGCAGAAACAATTCCTGCGGTTACTGTTGAGTTCAGTCCAAGAGGGTTTCCTACAGCAAGCACCCATTGTCCTACCTCAATATTATCTGAATTGGCAAAATTTAAATAGGGCAATCCTTTTTCCTCGATCTTTAATAATGAAATATCCGTATTAGGGTCAGTCCCTACTAAAGTTGCGATATAAGATTTTTTGTTACTCAGGACTACCTCAAGTTTATTGGCACCAGCTACTACGTGATTATTGGAGATAATATAGCCGTCCGGCGAAATAATAACTCCTGATCCCATCCCTGAAGGCATGTTATCGGGCATCTGCTGTTGCTGTTTCTGTCTTTGCTGTCCTCTTCCTCCAAACGGATCCCCGAAAAAGAAATCGAACAGATCCTGTTCAGAAGCCCTGCTTGATGATCGTGATTGGTAGTTTTTAATTGTTACTACAGCCGGCACCGTTGTTTTAGCCGCTTTTACAAAATCATCGCCCACTGCTGCGGAATTCATTCCTGCAAACGAAACATTAGGTGCAGATTTGGTAAAATAAGACTGATCCCCATTGGCAGAATCATGCTTGAAGTATTGTAATGTTCCAACGGTAGTAGCTCCTGACATGACACCTACTACTGCAAATGGTAATAGTTTTTTTAAAGTACTCTTCATTGTATATCTTTCTTATTGTTTATATGAATTAATTTCTTGTTACTGTAAACAAATTTAATGCTAAATAAGTACATAATTATTGGGTGTTGTTTCAGCTTTAACTAAAATTTAACAGGATAAGCAATACTTTATACATTATGTCACAATTGTTAAAAATGCTGTTAACAAACATTAAAAAATTATTAAAGACAAAATGTCATATATAAGATGAATTGTCATACACAAAGTTAAAAATAAGATTAAACAATCAGACATTGTCATGTTTTATTGCTTTACTGAAATTCTTATATTTGCAAAAATATTTTTCTCACTTAAAACGTTTATAGCATGCAACTGTATAACACCTTAAGCGCAGAAGAAAGAGCTCAGCTTATTGATGAAGCCGGTAAGGAACGCCTTACATTGTCTTTCTATGCGTATGCCAAAATTGAAGATCCCAAAAAATTTCGCGACGAATTATTTATAGCCTGGAATGCTCTGGATGCGCTTGGCCGTATCTATGTAGCTCACGAAGGCATCAATGCTCAGATGAGTGTTCCTGCGGATCAGTTTGACGCTTTTCGGGATACGCTTGAAGTGTATGATTTTATGAAAGGCATCCGCTTGAATGTAGCTGTTGAGCAGGATGATCATTCTTTTCTAAAACTGACCATAAAAGTGAGGAATAAGATTGTTGCTGACGGTTTGAATGATGATTCTTTTGATGTGACCAATAAAGGGGTCCATTTAAAAGCACAGGAATTTAATACTTTGCTTGAAGATCCAAATACGATTGTAGTCGATTTCAGGAACCATTACGAGAGTGAAGTGGGTCACTTTGAAGGTGCAATCACGCCTGATGTAGAAAATTTCAGAGAAAGCTTACCGATTATCAACGAGCAATTACAGGATTTTAAAGAAGATAAAAACCTGTTGATGTACTGTACAGGTGGGATTCGTTGCGAAAAAGCCAGTGCGTACTTTAAGCATCAGGGTTTCAAAAACGTTTTCCAGTTAGAAGGAGGAATTATTGAATATACCCGTCAGATAAAAAATGAAGGTATAAAAAGTAAATTTATAGGGAAGAACTTTGTATTTGATCACCGTTTAGGAGAAAGGATCACAGATGATATTATTGCACAGTGCCATCAGTGCGGCAAACCGTGTGACAATCATACCAATTGTGCTAATGATGCCTGCCATTTGTTGTTTATCCAGTGTGATGAGTGTAAAACCGCGATGGAAAACTGCTGTTCCACAGAATGCCTGGAGATCATTCATTTACCATGGGATGAGCAGGTGAAATTAAGAAAAGGCTTACAGGTTGGAAATAAGATTTTCAAGAAAGGAAAATCCCCGGCACTTAAATTTAAAAAGTCAGGTGATTTGCCGGACCAGCCTCTGGCAAAAGCGGTAACAAAAGATATCCGTAAAAAAATAACAGTTAAAAAAGTTTTACTCGGAAAGGCGGAACATTATTATACAAAATCAAAAATTGCACAGTTTTTAATTGAAAACAAAGAACTTTCTGTGGGTGATAAAGTGTTGATTTCGGGTCCTACAACGGGTGATCAGGAAGTTACTATTACTGAAATTTTTGCCAATGGCGGTCCTTGCCAGACAGCGAAAAAGGGAGATCAGATTACCTTTGAACTTCCGTTCAGAGTAAGATTATCTGATAAATTATATAAAATCTTACAAACTGAAAATGTATAATAGGCATGTTAAAAGCTGAACTCAGGAAAAAATATATGCAGAAAAGAAAAGCCTTGTCAACTGATGAGGCTTTCTTATTATCTGAGCAGATTTTTAAGCGTTTCATTGATTATTTCAAACCCGTTACCGATCAGAAAGTCCATATTTTTATTCCGATCAGGAAATTTATGGAGATTGATACCCAAATATTTATTTATTATTTTTTAAGCCGTAACATCAGGGTTTTCGTTCCGAAAGTTGTTGACACGAAGCTCCTCTCCGTCGAAATTTTTAAGAATACTGTATTTGAAGTTGGAAAATGGGATATTTCCGAACCGGTTTCTGATAAGGATTCGGGATGTTTTGATTTTGATTACGTGATTACTCCTTTATTATATTGCGACCATGCAGGGAATAGAGTAGGATATGGAAAAGGTTTTTATGACGGTTTCTTCGAGAAAATTTCTGAAGAGTCAAAAAAAATCGGAGTTAATTACTTTAACCCCGATGAACGTATCGATGATGTCTGGGAAAATGATATTCCGCTTGACTATTTGGTTACGCCTACTGATGTGCTGTCTTTTTTAAGCAAGGGATTGGAATAGAAATTTAAAAAGAAAAATTTAAATTCCCGGTTCGTATTGGGTGTAGAAACAAGGATATACTGTGCACTTTTTTCAAAAGATCCCAATGACTTATTTTTATTGTCAAAGTATTCTACACTGAACTTAGCAAAATCAAGGGTATCTTTATTGTAAAAATCTTTATAAACTTCCAGGTTATTTACTTTTACACTTTTTACCTTCAGGCTGTCCAGCTCACTGAATAATTTTTTAAACGTCAGGCTATCGGGTTTATGGAAATAGCTCTGCATCTGGGAATAAATAACGGTGTCAATTTCCGTATTTCTTTTCCCTGAAAGATATAAAGTGGACAGGTCCAGAAGTTCCTGTACTTTTTGCTTGGTGATAAGGTTAATTGCTTGCGCACTGTCCATCTGTACTGCAGGATAGGTCTTTGTATTATTGCTGTTTCTGAGTTTGTCCAGATCACTTACTTCAGTCTTTTTATTATTACATGAAAATATGGCAAGAAATAATAAAGTGAAAATTAAAAAGTTATTTATTTTTTTCATCCGGGGCTGCAATTTTAAATTTAATGGAGATGATCTTTCCGTTGTCTTTTTTCATTTCTATCACACTAAGGTTTTTAAGTGAAGTCGTAGGCGTGGTGACAAGCGTAATGTATTTTTGCTTGTCAAGTCTTTCAATTCCGTAGGTGTTGTTGTCATATACCTGATAAATAACAGCGTTATTGCTGATCAGGTTTTCCAATTGGCTTCTTTTCTGCTTAATCAGAGCCAGCTGCTCATCTTTTGGTGCTCCCGTTACATCTTTAATGGAAAAATAATAAGCTGCCATTTTATAATCATCCGGCTTTAGTTCAATCATTTCTTCATCCGGAGCATTCTCAAGGCTTCTGTTGACCTCAAGGTATTCATAAAAAGGCGCGCTGATCTGCATTTTGAGGTTTTTATCCTTTGTTGAATAATAAAAGCACTCACCAGGCTTTATTTTATAGAGAATAGGGGATTCGTTTTCTTTAATAACTTTTATTTCAAGGGTGTTCAGCACACCGGCTCCGCGATCGGCATCATTGAAACAATATTTATATGTTTTAGAAAAAATAGCATCTTTGAATCCTAAAAGTCCGGTAATAACAATTAAAATCGACGTTAAAAAAATCCAGCCGCTCTTCTGAAAGAAATTTTTATGCTGTTTTAGAGGTACAGATGTCTCTGTCGTACTGATTTCTTTATTTTCATTAAGTTTCTGGTTTTCAGTAATTGAATTTTGTAAATTAATGTTTTCAATACTGTTTTCTGCTGTTTTTTTGACTGAAATGTCACTTTTAGGTAAATCGGGTGATGTACTAACTGCTTTTTCCTGTTCTTCTATATCTTCTTCGGATAATTCTTCATCATTCTGTAACAATTCTCCGGCAAAAAGATGCTGTTTTTTAAATTCGTACCAAGAGTCGTATCCTGCATAAATACTCAGTAAATTGAGCATGTCAATCCTTGGAAGTTTGGTGACAGGTGATGATTTAAAGTAGGTATAAAAGGATTTTTCACTAATGTTTCCTTTTGCTTTCTTACGCAGATCTTCCTGGAAATATATAATATCAATTCCCTTCCATTTCGAAATATCATCGTAGGAAGGGGTGTGTTCTTTCAGATATTGAGCCTGTACATCCTTTTTAAGTTGCTCAAAATGCAATAGATCTAAATCTGTCAATTTATTATTTAATAATTAAATTATTGATTTTCAGTAATGTTTGTTTGTAAAACTGTTTTACAAAGGTATTACAATTATTTTTCATAAACAAATTTTCTATCTGCTATACCTTTGTCTTGTTCAAATAACAGAACAGGAAAAAGATTTATATAACAATATTAACAAAATTAAATTTAATTTATTATGAAAAAGTCATTATTCGTAGCTGCTATCGCTGCAATCTCTCTAGTTGCTTGTAAAAAAACTGAAGCTAACTCTACTGAAGCTTCTAAAGATTCTGTAAACGCTGCTGCTGATTCAGCTACTACTGCTATCGATTCTACTGCTGATGCTAAAGTTGATTCAGTAAAAACTACTGCTGATGCTAAAGTTGATTCAGTAAAAGCTGACGCTAAAGTTGCTAAAGAAGAAGTAAAAGCTGAAGAGAAAAAAGAAGAAGCTGCTAAGAAATAATTTTAGCTTAAGCTTAAAAATAAAAGAACCGCTCACTCAGTGCGCGGTTTTTTTATGCTCTTATATTTTACATTTACTTAATCTCTTTTCTGTCTCAAAGCTTCATAGCATGTGATTGCCACGGCATTGCTCAGGTTTAAAGAGTCAATACTTCCTGTCATCGGAATTAATGTATTCTTTCCTTTCCCGATCCAGAAATCACTCAACCCTGAATGTTCTGTGCCAAATAAAACTGCGGATTTTTGCTTTAGATCTCTTTTGAAAAGGTCTTCAGCCGTTTCGTCCATGATGGTTGTGTAAATATTGAAGTTGTTTTTTTGCAGATAGTCAAAAGTCTGTTGGTTGTCAGCCTGAAATACTTCCATTCCGAAAAGGCATCCCACGCTTGACCGGATAACATTCGGATTATAAAAGTCTGTTTTACCATCTGAAACGATAAGCGCATCAATTCCGAAGGCCTCACAGCTTCTCAGGATGGCTCCCAGGTTTCCGGGCTTTTCAACACCCTCAACAATAATTACGGTTGCATTATCTTTAGGATTGAATAAAGAAAGGTCTGATTCCTTCGTTTTGTAAATTCCAATAATGCCCTCAGAACTTCCCCGATAGGCTATTTTTTCGTATATCTTTTCGCTTACTTCATGAACTTTTCCTTTAGGAAATTCTTTTCGGTAAACCTTTTCACAGATGAAAAATTCAACAGGTATAAAACCAAACTGTTGAGCACGTTCATTTTCCTGCTGGCCTTCCACGGCAAAAACTTCTGATTTTTTACGGAACCTGTTGTCGGTAAGAAGCCTGGTAAGGTATTTTATCTTTTCGTTCTGAAAGCTTTCTATTAACATACCCGCAAAATTATGTAAATTATCTGTAAGCTCTTTTGAAATTATATTTTAAATAAAAATAAACCCGGTCATAAGCCGGGCTGTTATACATTAATATTATTCATTTATAATATCCGATGAAGTCTGCGAATTTTCTACCAGGCTTGGCGGAAGGTCTTTTTTGTTTTTTATTCCTAAAGACTTTAATTTTTGCGTCTGTATAATGAGATTGTCATTTCCTGTTGAAAGCTGTTTGTATGCTTCATTGTACACATTCTTTGCCTGATCCAGATTTTTTCCCACTTTCTCCAAGTTGTCAACAAATCCTACAAATTTATCATAGAGCTTTGAACCTCTGTCCGCAATTTCCATAGAATTCCTGTTCTGGTATTCGCGTTTCCATAGATCGGCGATTAGCTTTAATGAAGTAATCAGATTGCTTGGGTTTAACAACAATATTCTTTTGTCATAGGCAAAATTCCAAAGATTCTGGTCTGCCTGCATGGCTGCAATGTATGCGGGCTCGCTTGGAATAAACATCATGACAAAATCCAAGGATTTTCCATAATCGTCATAAGCTTTCTGGCTCAATTGGCTAATATGGTTTTTGATGGATGATAAATGCTGATTCAGTTTTATTGAATAAATATCCTGATCTGTTTCATCAACAAGTTCTGTAAATGCGGTAAGAGAAACTTTAGAATCAATAATGACATTTCTTTCATCCGGATATTTTACCACAGCATCAGGCCGCATTTTCTTTCCTGAAAATTCTGAGAAGAGTGCTTTATTGTCTTCATCACGGAGTTCATGTTCGAGGAAATATTCCCTGCCTTTTACCAGTCCGGATTTTTCCAGGATGCTTTCCAGGATCATTTCGCCCCAATTTCCCTGGGTTTTGCTTTCGCCTTTTAGTGCCCGGGTTAGTTTTTTTGCATCTTCAGAAATCTGTTGATTAAGTTCGGCAAGTTCTCTTACTTTTTCTGCCAGTGAGAAGCGTTCTTTATTTTCTTTTTCATAGGCTTCATTTACACGGTTTTTAAGTTCTGTAATCCTTTCCTGGAAAGGTTCAAGAATCATTTTTAAATTATTCTGGTTCAGGGTGGTAAATCTCTCTGTTTTTTCTTCCAGGATTTTATTGGCAAGGTTTTCAAATTGCAGCTTTGATTCTTCCTGAATTTTGGTAATTTCCGCTTTTTGGGTTTCCAGCGATTCTTTCAGGCTTTCGTTAATGGCAATAAGCTCTGAATTTTTAGCGTAAATGTGTTGTTTTTCAGTGATAAGATTTTCTATTTGTGAGATTTGTCTGAGATTGAGTTGTTTCTGTTCCAGAAACTGAGTATTTAAAGAGGCGTGTTCTGCAGAGATTTTAGCAAACTCATTTTTAAGATCATTCAGAAGATCCGATTGCTGTAAGCTCAGCTCTTTTTCCTTACTGATACTCTGAGACAATTCCTGAATTTTCTGAAAATAATTTTCTGCATCTGAATTGTTTTTAATGTATAAATTATTCAGCTCATCATAAGAACTTCTTGAAACCATCGATGATTTCAGTGCAAAGTATAATATCACTGCACCAATTATTGCTCCTATAAGAAATCCTGCTATTAAATAGATCATCTCCATATTTCAAAAATACGAAAAGAAATAATGATTTGTTTTACGGGAAGCCGTAATCTTAAAATTGTAAGATTGTTTTAAATATCATTTATAAAGCTTTTGGCCGATGTAATTAAAATTTCGAAGTTCTTCCTGTAATATTGGAGTAGCAGTTCTGACAGTAAACAGTACAATTATTAAAAAAGCATCCTCAATTAAGGGATGCTTTTTTTTAATCAGGGTCCTACAGTAACAGGTACTTCAATTTCGGTTGGAGGACAAAATCCTGTGTTGATCATGCATTTTCCACCCATGCATCCATAGTTTGTCATTGAAGTGGTTCCGTCCGGACACCTGATGAGTGCCTCTCCGTATCGTGCACATTGCCCGTCAGAATAGCATTCTAAAGCAGGATAGAGTGTTCCTCCGAAAACATCTTTCAATGATTGTCTGGAAAGCTTAGTCAGATTGTTTTTTTTCATGGTTTAACTTTTAGTGATTAATAATTTGGGTTATAATGTTCTCAGGATGAGATTTATAATTTTAATATTTAGCTAAAATATGAAAAATAATCACTACTGTTTGATAAAAAATTAAATTACTGGATGTTTTTATTTCTATGGTAAAATAGAATCATCATTCTGCTTACTCTTTTATTCTCAGGAATTCTTTTGCCAGCTCAATCATTTTCGGATCTCCGGTATATTTTCCATGTTCATCAGAAAGTTTTACGGTCGGTATCCATTCCTTATTGGGAGCCTGTACGCCAATTAATTTCATAACAATATTCATAGGCTTTAGGCCGACATCATTGGTAAGATTGGTTCCGATCCCAAATGAGATCCCGATTTTTCCTTTACAGTAATTTGTAATTTCTTCTACTTTCTCAAGATTCAGGGCATCTGAAAAAATGATGTATTTAAAAAGAGGATTGATTCCGTGTCTTTGATAATGGGCAATGGTTTTGTCTGCGAATTCAAGCGGGTCACCACTGTCATGGCGTACACCATCGAAAAGTTTTGCAAATTTTTTATCAAACTGCTGGAAGAATACATCGGTTGTGTAAGTGTCTGACAATGCAACTCCCAGATCTCCCCGATACACATCTACCCAATGCTCCAGGGCCAGTTCATTGGCCATTTTAAAACCATATTCTGCTGCATGGAACATAAACCATTCGTGCGCATGGGTCCCGATAGGCTTTACTCCGTATTTCATTGCAAAATATACATTTGAGCTCCCGATAAATGCAGGATCATTTTTCTGAGTCAGAGCTTCCATGACCAAATTTTGAACTTTATAAGAATGTCTTCTCCGGGTTCCGAATTCCGCGAATGTAACGCCCAGTTTTGCTAATGTATCCGCTTTTTCCAGAGTTTTATTCATGACCACTTCATTGGAGTCTCTTTCCATATGGTTCATTTCGTAATGGAGCTCGCTGATTAAAGCCAATAATGGAACTTCCCAAAGTATAGTCCGGTACCAAAGTCCTTCGACGGTTACTGAAAGGTCGCCTCCTTCCTGGTGAATTTTTACTTCTGAAGGATCATAATGGTATCCTTCGAGGAAATCCAGGTAAGGCAAATCAATATACGGGCAGGTTTTTGCCATGAATTTTTTTTCGTCTTTCGTCAGTTTAAGTTCTGCCATTCTGTTTACGGCTTCTTTTAAAGCAGTGTCAAAACCTTCCGGAAACTGATGTTTTCCTCTGTTAATAAATTCATATTTTACAATGGAGCCTGGAAACAATTTCACCACAGCATTCTGCATGGTAATTTTATAGAAATCATTGTCTAAAATAGAGTTCAGTTGTACGGTGTGCATAATTGTGTAATTTATACGCAAATTTAATAATTAAAAATAAAATCACCTAAATGTAAGGTGATTTTTTCGATTTTTCTGATAAAATATATTGGGTTACTTTCCAAGATAAGAGTTGTACATCCATACTTCTTTTTCCTGTTCTGTAATATAATCGCTCATCTGGGAATTGGTTCCTTCGTCTCCGGCTTCATCAGTAATATCCAGAAGTTCTCTTTGCAGATCGATTACTACTTTAAACGAGTTAAGAATGTTTTCTACGCTCTTGTTTGCATCGCTGACTTCCTGGCTTTCTTTAATGGTTGCTACTTTAAGGTAATCGGAATAGTTGTGAGCCGGTATTGCGCCCAACGTAAGAATTCTTTCTGCAATTTCATCAATCTTTAAAACCAGATTGTTATAGAGCTCTTCAAATTTTGGATGCAGGGTAAAGAATTGATCTCCTTTGATATTCCAGTGCGATCCTCTTGTATTCTGATAAAAAACAGAATAGTTGGCTAAAAGGATATTCAGCTTTTCAGCAATTTTCTGGCAGTCGGCTTCCTGAAGGCCTATAATGTTCGCGTTTTTCATAATGATTTATTTTTTGATAGTACAAATTTAGTAAATATCATGCCGGAAATATATTTTTATGATTGATGGTACTTATCTTTGAAATTTCTATTATATATTTAAATATGATCATCTTCTCTAAAGTTTATTTTAAAGATTTCCTGCGGTCCTTTGGTATATTCTTTATTGTCTGTATAGGGTATTATCTTAATGTTGTTTCTAAAACAGACGGACACTATGTGTATGTTCTGGATGACGCCTATATTCATCTTGCGATGGCTAAAAAATTTGCTTTGTATGAGGTGTGGGGAGTGACTAAATATCATTTCTCCTCTACTTCTTCTTCGCCATTATTTACTTTTCTTTTAAGTATTCTGATTAAAGTTTTCGGAGATGAGGATAGTCTTCCTTTGTTTTTCAATGCAATAATTGGGCTTGGGGTTGTTTTTATTTTGACCCGATATTTTTCAGGTATTTTTTATCAGGCTAAATATGTTGTAACCGCTGTGCTTTTTACGCTGTTTTTTTCAGTGCTTCATTTACAGGTTTTATCAGGGATGGAGCATGTTTTCCATGTTTTTTTATTTGTGCTGAATATATTTTGTCTTTCAAATCTTAAGAACAGGGCATCTGTCTTTGGCTTTTACTTTTCTCTACTGCTAATGGGACTTGTACGGTTTGAAAGTATGTTTTATTTTGTGATTCTTGCTTTGGTTTTTGCTTTACTTAAGAAATGGAAAGAAGCATTAGCTATTATACTTGTCGGGTTTATACCGATCGCTGTTTTCTGTTATTTTAACGAGCTGCATAGTGGATATCTTTTCCCGAACTCCGTGGTGGTGAAAGGAACGAAATTCAATTTTGACTCAGGTATTCTTCCACAGCTTAAAGTCATCTTTCTTGATAATTTTCTGCTCAATACCAGCTTTTACAAAATCGGGCTTTTTCCTGTAATCATGTCACTGATCTTCATAATAAGGGATCGCAAAGGCAAACGTATTTCAGAAATAATACAGGACAATTTTCTTTTGATCATACTTTCTTTATTAATGATCTGTCATACGATGTTTGCTGATCTGAAAGGTTTTTTCCGGTATGAAGCCTATATCCTGGCAGGATTTTCCATGGCCTTGATTCCGCGGGTAAAAGGTTTTTTTGTAGATTTTAAAAATTATATCATTCGTGAAAAATTCGTTTCCGGTTTAATAATTATGAATCTTCTTCTTTTAATGTATAAATCTTTTGCTGCGCATCTGATGCTGGATAACGGCGGTAAAAATATTTATGAACAGCAAATTCAGTCAGCAAGATTTCTCCATAGCTATTATAACGATTCAAAAGTGGTAGCCAACGATATCGGAGCGATTACTTATTATACAGACATTCAATTGCTCGATATTGCGGGTCTGGCATCGAAAGAAACGATTCCTTTCAACGAAGGCAAGCGGCGGCCGGATAAGTGTTTTGAAGAATTCCTTACGCAGTATACGATTGACAACCGATATGATATTGCGGTAATTTATGATGAGTGGCTTCAGGGTCATATTCCAAAAAACTGGCAAAAAGCAGCTACTTTAAGCATTAGTAATCCCGTAGCGGTTTCAAAAGACCGGGTTTCTGTCTATTCAATAAATAAGGATGATCTCCATGCGCTTAAAGAAAATATCAGGAAATTTTCCTGGAACAAGAATGTTAAGGTTGTGATCATTGATTAATTGTAAGTGCTTGTTAATTAATTTTTAATAAAAAGTATAATTTCTTTCTGAGTACTTGTTAATTAAAAAATAATCATTAAATTTGCACCCTAAAATAAAAAGCAATTAAATGCCTACTATTCAACAATTAGTAAGAAAAGGAAGAGCCACGCTTGCCAAGAAGAGCAAATCGGCTGCCCTAGATTCTTGTCCACAAAGACGTGGTGTATGTACGAGAGTATATACAACTACACCGAAGAAACCTAACTCTGCACTTAGAAAAGTAGCAAGGGTAAGACTTTCTAACGGTAAAGAAGTTAATGCCTATATCCCGGGCGAAGGACATAATCTTCAGGAGCACTCGATAGTATTGGTTAGAGGCGGAAGGGTGAAAGACCTACCGGGAGTACGTTACCACATCGTAAGAGGTGCTTTAGACACCGCTGGTGTAAATGGAAGAACTCAGAGAAGATCTAAGTACGGAGCTAAGAGACCTAAACCAGGACAAGCAGTTGCTGCCCCTGCAAAAGGAAAGAAAAAATAATCATTAAATAAGGTACAGAAGCAATGAGAAAGACAAAAGCGAAAAAAAGACCGTTGTTACCAGATCCGAAATTTAATGATCAATTGGTAACGAGATTCGTAAACAACTTAATGCTTGACGGTAAGAAGTCAATCGCATTCAAAATTTTCTATGATGCATTGGATATCGTAGAAACTAAAAAAGGAGAAACTGAGAAAACAGCTCTTGAAATCTGGAAAGATGCATTAACTAACGTTATGCCTCACGTAGAAGTACGTTCCAGAAGAGTAGGTGGAGCTAACTTCCAGATTCCTATGCCTATCAGAGCTGACAGAAAGATTTCTATGGCAATGAAATGGTTAATTCTTTACTCTAAAAAGAGAAATGATAAGTCAATGGCTTTGAAATTGGCTAACGAAGTGGTAGCTGCTTCAAGAGAAGAAGGTGCTGCTTACAAGAAAAAATCTGATACTCACAAAATGGCGGAAGCTAACAAAGCTTTCTCACACTTTAAATTCTAATCTGAAATGGGTAGAGATCTTAAATTTACAAGAAATATTGGTATTGCTGCTCACATTGATGCAGGTAAAACTACCACTACAGAAAGAATTTTATTCTATACAGGGGTAAACCACAAAATTGGTGAAGTTCACGATGGTGCTTCTACAATGGACTGGATGGAGCAGGAAGCAGAAAGAGGGATTACCATTACTTCTGCTGCAACTACTTGTTCTTGGAACTTTCCAACTGACCAGGGAAAACCTGTAGCTGAAACCAAGCCTTATCACTTTAACATTATCGATACACCGGGACACGTTGACTTCACCGTAGAAGTAAACAGATCTTTGAGAGTATTGGATGGATTGGTATTCTTATTCTCTGCAGTAGACGGAGTTGAGCCTCAGTCTGAAACAAACTGGAGACTTGCTGACAACTATAAAGTAGCAAGAATGGGATTCGTAAACAAAATGGACAGACAAGGTGCTGACTTCCTTAACGTGGTGAACCAGGTTAAGACCATGTTAGGATCAAATGCAGTTCCAATCGTTTTACCAATCGGTGCTGAAGAAGATTTCAAAGGAGTTGTAGACTTAATTAAAAACAGAGCGATTATCTGGGATGAAGCAGGACAAGGAGCTACTTTCGAAGTAGTGCCAATCCCTGAAGACATGAAGGCTGAAGTTCTTGAATACAGAGAGAAATTGGTAGAAGCGGTTGCTGACTACGATGATACTTTGATGGAGAAATTCTTCGAAGATCCGGATTCTATCTCTGAAGAAGAAATAAACGAAGCGCTTAGAAAAGCAACGATTGATTTATCAATTATCCCGATGACTTGTGGTTCTTCATTCAAGAATAAAGGAGTACAGTTTATGTTGGATGCAGTATGTAAATACTTGCCTTCTCCATTGGATAAAGATGATATCAAAGGTACTGACCCGAGAACTGACGCTGAAATCACAAGAAAACCATCTGTAGATGAGCCTTTCGCAGCTTTGGCATTTAAGATTGCTACCGATCCTTTCGTAGGAAGATTGGCATTCTTCAGAGCATACTCTGGAAGATTGGATGCAGGTTCTTATATCCTGAATACCCGTTCAGGTGATAAGGAAAGAATCTCCAGGATCTATCAGATGCACGCTAACAAGCAGAATCCTGTAGAATATATTGAAGCAGGAGATATCGGTGCAGCGGTAGGTTTCAAATCTATCAAAACCGGTGATACGATGTGTGACGAGAAAAACCCGATCGTTCTTGAATCGATGGTTTTCCCTGATCCGGTAATCGGTATCGCTGTTGAGCCTAAGACTAAAGCTGACCAGGATAAAATGGGTAATGCATTAGCTAAATTGGCTGAAGAAGATCCTACTTTCACAGTGAGAACTGATGAAGCTTCAGGACAAACAATTATTTCCGGTATGGGTGAGCTTCACCTGGATATCATTGTTGACCGTATGAAGAGAGAGTTCAAGGTTGAAGTAAACCAGGGACAGCCTCAGGTAGAGTACAAAGAAAACTTAACAAAAGTTGCCCAGCACAGAGAGGTTTACAAAAAACAATCCGGTGGTAAAGGTAAATTTGCTGATATCGTATTTGAACTGGGACCTGCTGAAGAAGGTAAAATCGGTTTAGAATTCATTAATGAGATCAAAGGGGGTAACGTTCCTAGAGAATTTGTTCCTGCAATTGAAAAAGGCTTTAAAGCGGCAATGAAAAACGGTCCTTTGGCTGGTTTCGAAGTTGAAGGTATTAAAGTTACTCTTAAAGACGGATCTTTCCACGCAGTGGATTCTGATGCTCTTTCTTTCGAATTAGCTGCTAAATTAGGATTTAAAGAAGCGGGACGTGCTGCGAAGCCGGTAATCATGGAACCTATTATGAAACTTGAGGTAGTAACTCCTGAAGAATATATGGGTAACATTATTGGTGACCTTAACAAGAGAAGAGGTACGATCAGTGGACAAGAAGAAAAGAACGGTGCCGTTGTAATCAAAGGTTCAGTTCCACTTTCTGAAATGTTTGGATATGTAACGACTCTAAGAACACTTTCATCAGGAAGAGCTACTTCTTCTATGGAATTAGAGAAATACGCACAAACTCCACAAAACGTTGCGGAAGAAATCATTGCTAAAGCAAAAGGTTAATTTTTAAAGTAAAGAAATGTCACAAAGAATCAGAATAAAACTAAAATCTTACGATTACAACTTGGTAGACAAGTCTGCTGAGAAAATCGTAAAAACGGTAAAGGCTACCGGTGCTGTTGTAAACGGACCTATTCCATTGCCAACGAACAAGAGAATCTTCACAGTATTGAGATCTCCGCACGTAAACAAGAAGGCCAGAGAGCAGTTCCAATTATCAGCTCACAAGAGATTGATGGATATCTACTCTTCTTCTTCTAAAACTGTTGATGCTCTAATGAAATTAGAACTTCCTTCAGGAGTTGACGTAGAAATTAAAGTGTGATAACTTTGCCGGAAGATAGATGACGCAGGTCAGAAGTTTTTAAGCAACACCTTAAATACAAATCCCTTTTCGAAAGAAGAGGGATTTTTGTTTTTATAAAATATTAAATTAGTATCATGTATTGCAAGGTTCTGTTTATTGTGTATATTTGTAAAAATGTTTCATGAAAAAAATCCTGCTCTTATTGATATTGATTAGCCTGTCTGTATCGGCACAGACACACCGGTTTATTTATGATGTTATTTACCGCCCGGATTCCGCATCCGCAGAACTAAGAAAAGCAAATTATTATCTTGATATCAATCCTGATGATACATTTTATTATGAAAGATCTTTCTTTGTGAGCGATTCTATAGAAAAAGCATCGGGTTTGAGAACATTTAATGGAAAAGTAACCGATCTTTTAAGCAAAAAACGTAAAACCAATGAATACATGCTGTACAGCATTCAAAGCTTTGATATTTATCAATTAAAAGATGATCCAAAAATAAAGTGGAATATAGAAAAGGATACAAAAACATCTTCATCTTTCACATTACAGAAAGCTACTGCCAGATTCGCAGGAAGAAACTGGATTGCCTGGTTTTCCCGGGATTTTCCTTTTCAGGAAGGACCTTACAAGTTTCACGGTCTGCCGGGACTGATTGTGGAAATTTATGATGACAAAGAAAATTATCATTTCTCTCTGAACAAATCCGAAAATTTCAATGATACCCAATTTATAAGCTTTTATAAAAACGCGAAGGCGAGAGGTGTTGAAATTCCCTATTCAAAGTATAAATCGATGCTGTTGAGCTATTACCGGATCCTATAAAATTTGTAAACAGTGGGCAGATAGAAATCAATGAAGACCACAAACTCGGCTTAGATGACGGAAGAGTGATTTATAAGCCTGAAGAACTCCGCCAGTATGCACTCGAAGAGCAGCAGCTAATAAAAAAATATAATAATCCTATCGAGCTGGATAAAGCGGTCCTGTATCCGGAGATAAAAAAATAATATTAAAATTACTATGAAAAAGCTTTTACTCATTCTGATTTTGTTCAGCCTGACTTTCGCAGCGCAGACCCACCGTTTCATCTATGAATATCATTTAAAAACTGATTCAACATCATCTGAAAAAAGAAAAGTGAGCATGGTGCTGGATGTGAATCCGGACCAGGTAAAATTCTACAATTACGATTTTGTGGTGACCGATTCCATCAACAAAACTAGAGGGGAGAACAATGTTGTTTGGGATGACACTCCTGCGCTTACGAGAAAGAGGAATTCTACCGTTAATTCAAATTATATCATGATCCAGAACATGTTTGTGGTAGAGACTGATGATAAGATGAACTGGAAACTTGATGATGAAACCAAAACCATCGGAGGCTACCAGGTTCAGAAAGCCACGACCCGATACGGAGGCAGAAATTGGACCGCGTGGTTCATGAAAGACATCAATTTGAACGAAGGCCCTTATAAATTCAAAGGTCTGCCGGGGATGATTTTTGAGATTTATGATGACCGGGACAATTTTAAGTTTTCATTGGTGAAAAGCTACAAGATGCCAAAGACGTATGAGACACTGGAGATTCTTGAAAAATTCGGAGGCCAGAATCCTGTTAAAATACCAGAATCAAGACTTAAAAAAATGATGCTCGACAGTTACAATGACCCGCTTCATGAGTTTAAAGAACATTATAAAAACAATACTGATCCTTCCGCACGCTTCATGGTAATGGGAATTCAAGTGAAAAGCCCTGACCAGTTCAAAGATTTATCTGAAAAATTACAGAGTAATATAAGGAAAAATAATAATCCGATCGAAATAAGCAAAGCGGTTCATTACCCGGACAGATAAAAATTATTCAATCTTTTAAAACGCAGATTTCGGCGGAGTTTTTGATGTTTATGTGGTATTAAAATCAACACAATGTCAGGTTCAGATAAAAATGTCTTTGAAAGGTTTTCAAATTGGGCAACAAAATTTACGGGAAGTTCTTACGCTTTCATCGGTGCTACATTAATTGTTATCATATGGGCCGCATCAGGGCCGGTTTTTAAATACTCGGAAACATGGCAGCTGGTCATTAATACAGGAACTACTATTATTACTTTTTTAATGGTTTTTTTAATTCAGAAAGCTCAGAATAAAGATTCAAAAGCAATTCAGATTAAATTGAATGAATTGATTGCAGCCAATGAAAAAGCCAGCAACAGGATTGTAGATATCGAAGACCTGACAGAAAAAGAACTTGATCAGCTTCACTGCTACTACGAAAAGCTGGCTGATTTTGCAGAAGAAGATGAAGACATTCATGCTTCCCATTCTATTGACGCTGCACAAAGAAACCAGGATCATAAGGATGAACTTTTCAGAAAAAAACACGAAGAATGGCTGCAGATGCAAAAAAAGGAATCACACTGATTCCTTTTTCTTTTAAATTTATTTATGTTTACTGTATAAAATAACCGAAATAAGTACAGCTTCCCATCAGGTCTTTGGCAGTTTCGGTATCTGCATATTGTGTTTTCAGCATGGTGAAATAGGTACGGTATTTTTGGTTTTTAATCTGGCTAAGCTGCTTTAAGTAAGCACCACTTTTCTCATCGTATTTAGGATCGGAGTAATCAATTTTCAAAGGATTCTTAGCCTCATACTGATAATATTTCCCTTGTTCTGCGCTGGCCATCTGGAAAAGTACCCTTGCCTTACGCTCCTTATCGGTAGAAAGCTGCAATGCTTTTTTATAATAGTTGATGGCAAGATCAAAATTATCAGGCTCCATATAAGATCGGTCAAGGAAATTCTTATAATAATATGGATTAGGTTTCTGTTGGTCCGGACCTGGGAAGTCATACTTTCCTCCATTCGTATTGTCAAGATCCATCACAAACAATTGTCTGTAATATCCTAAGACGGACGTATTATATAGCAGATTACCGATCAGCTGATTGGCCTTCGCTGCTCTTTCATCCCGGCCGGCTCCTATCTTTTTCAGCTGAAGCAGCATATCTGACAATTGAAATTTATTCATAACCGGCTTTATAAAAGGAAATGCCACGTAGTCTTCTTTTTCCATACTTTCTGCGGGACTGCTTTGGTAGCTAACCAAGATGTTGTGACCGAAAACCAGGTCGGAAATATTATTGAACCCGTTATAGGCGGTAGCACTGTATTGAAGCGGCATTACCTTTTTCTGGTCATAGTTCCATTCCGATCTTGGGATCCCGGAAAAATTCTGTGCTTTTGCATAATAGGATCTTGCTTTTTCAAAATCGGCCTGCCGCATGGCACGGTCACCGTAAATAATTGTAAAGAAAGCATCAATATTTCCTACATCATTAAGATTTTTAGCAACGATCTGTTGCTCAAACTGCGTTTTATTCGGTTTCCTGTAAAAATCTTCTACACTTTTTACCAGAGCAGAATTCGGGTTATATTGTAAGTCAGACAACTTATTATTCATCAGGAAGGATTTTCCATCCTCGCCCTGGAGAAGATAACGGTTAGCCAGAACATCTTTAAGGAAATCTGCTGTTGACGGAGCTTCATCATAATAATCATATCCATCACTCTCAGTGCTGTCTTTTTTTGCTTCCGGCTTATCGATAAAATATTCAGCGTAATCTTTTATCAGATGATCCTCATATGCTGCATCAATTTTGGGTTGAGACACAATATCATTCAGCACTTTCATTCTTTTGATTTCTTGCTGGTATTCCGGATTGGCTGTTTTGATATTATCCAGGATTTCACTGCTTGCTTTATAATCCTTCTTAAGGAATTTCAGATAGGCGTCCGCAATCTGCCAATATTCATCTTTGGATTTCTCTTTGGCTTTATCCGTAAATTTTTCAAGATCATCCAGGAAATTTTTAGTCTGCTCATCATAGTAATAATTGTTTTTGGTGAAAACAGGAATTCTGTTTGGATTCTCTGCAAGTTCTTCATCACTTTGCCCGGATTTGTTTCCGTCGCTGCTTTTATTTTTTGAGCTGAAAAGATTTTTAAAAAATCGCACGATCTTTTGCCAGAAAGAGAGTTCTTTTTTTGCAGGCTCAGCTGCAGGCGCCGTACTGTGGTCAGAATCTTTAATTACAGAGCCTGACTGGACAGTAGAGCCTGTATCATTATTCTGGTAGTAGTAAATTGGAAGATAGCTTCTCTCCAGTTCATTGATGCTTCTTACAGCCATCACTTTCAGGATCTCAGAATCGGGGTTGATGTCATACATTTTCTCCATGACCGGGATCGGGTTATTAAAATCTTCGTATCCCAAAAGAAAATAAGCCATGTTTTTTTCATCATCAGTCGAGGCTCGTTTCAGGATGTTGTTAAATGAAGCGGTATCTGAAAGTTTCATGGAAACAAAAGCAGATTCTTTACGGCTCTTGCTGTCTTTAAAAACCTGGAAAAAGTTCCAGTTGGCATCGCTGCTCATTCCCAGTCCTCTCTGGGCTCCGGCAAGCTGATCTAGTGCCATGATATAAGGAGCTCCTTTCAACCTGATCGGTTCAACATATCTTTTAAAAGCTTTAAGGGCGGCATCGTAATTTCTGGTGTAATGGTTGAAGCGTACAAGCTGATATCCGTACCGCTGCTTTATTTCAGGGTTTCTCGCTGCATTATATAAGGAAGTAAGCGCTGCAATGGTTTTATTGTAATCAAGGCTGGTGGCATTTTTGCCGCTTTGCGGTTCGCTGTAATAGAATGAATCTGCACTTTCAACATAATTGATCCTCATATAGGGTTCAAGATATTTTGCCTCTATAAGATAATCAATGGCTTCACTGTACTTCTGATAAAAACCGGGGCCTGCTTTTGTAAACAGCGGATTGGTCGGATTGCCTTTTTTTAAAGCATTCAGTTCATTCATAGTCATTGTATTGACCAGGTAGGCTGTTTCTGAATAGGTGAACTGATTATTGAAAAATCTCTTCCACGATTCAATATTCTCATCCGGAATCAGGGAAGGTTTGAAATCGGTATAGAACCTTGTTGAATAACTGTGCAGAAAAGGAAGATAAGATTTATCTTTAATGATGCTTTGGGTAAACAGGTTGAAATACTCATAGTCGGGATCTGACCATGCACAGGCATCGGATTCCGCATAGAAAAGGGAAACAACAGCCAGTGAAAGTAGGTACTTTTTCATAATTATATTTGGTGTTTTTATGTATAACGAAATGAGATAGGTTTTAGGATAATTACTGGAAAATAAAATTCTGTCCGGTAACAAATTTACTGTCTAACTGATAATAGATGATTTTAAAGTGAGGTATTTTTTTATCCAGAAAATGAATTACTTCCTTCAATTGTTGATCGGAAATTTCCTCAATCTTAATTCTGAATCCTTTATTTAAATAATTTCCGAAATAAAATCCGTCTTTCTGAATTTCAATTTCATGTTCCGAAAGTCTTTTAAAATTGGTATTTTCCAGGTCTTTTGCAGACAGTGCATTGATTAATTTATGTTTTCCCAGGTAATTGGTGACGATTCCCCATGAGTAGATAGGAAGGGCAACTTCAATGTGCCTGACCGGATATTCGTCAATCTTGTCCAGATAACTTTTTAAAGTATTTACATCAAGAATTGAATTTTTATCTGAATGGTCCAATGGGGAAGAGGTGGAATAGCACATGAGGTAGACTTTCTCTACAGGCGGAACCCCTGTCAGGCTTTTATCTTTTACCTGATGGAGTCTCAGGGTACAGGTAATGTCTTTTCCTGAGATTGTTTTTAATGCTTTAAGGAAATTAAAATAATCATCACGTGTACCAGCGGTCCAATCGCAGTCAATCTGGATTTCATGATTTGTTTTAAGGTCATATTGCGAGATCTTTTTCCTGATCAGATCATTAACGCTTTGTGCAAGGAATCTGATGTCTTCCTTTTTAATATAAAGAAACGTGCGGTTGGTAATGAAAACAACAGGAATGATTTTTTTATCGGTTCTAAAGCTTTTGGTCATTGTAACGGTTCCTACAGGCTGAAATTTCCCGTTAATTTTATCAATGTCAAAAAACCGTGTATACAAATAAGGTACTGAAGCCCGATCCAATACTTCCTTTTCTTTACTGTCCAGGGCAAGTCTGGTTTTCCAGTAATAAAATGTATACGGATGGGATTCTTTCTTCGTACACGATAAAAAAATTAAAAAGAATAAAAGCAGTAAAAATGTAAGGGATTTCATTACCGGTATAGCTTGCCTTCGCAATTACAGTTTATGTTCGCCATTTCAGAAACCGGACAACAGTCATCAGACTTTTTAATGTTTCCCTTTGCATCGGTAAGATAAATTTTTTCTTTATCAAATTTTACGTAAAAGGTCTCATTATATGTTTTAAAATGGACTTTCATTACTTTCGGGTTATACTTTCCGGCATTAATTTCTTCTTTCGTTTCCGTACCGTCGGCCTGGTTAACCTGCAGGAAGCCAAAATGGACATCGCCGTTACTTTTTATATCCAGATAATAAGCCGGGGTTCCGGAGCCGCTAGTTCCCTGCTCGATAACAAAATCTCTTTTACCTGTAAATGGAGCTTTTGATTGTGCAAATGAGAGGATGCCGATGCATAATACGAGTATGCTGAGTGCTTTTTTCATTTAATAAAGGATTTAGAATTAAAAAATAGGGTATCAAAAAGTACACCGTAAAGCTGTTAAGAGAGCTTAATCATGGGTCTCTCAAAAATAAGTTGCAAATTCATTGACTTAATGGCAGTTAATGGAGCAAGATTTAATAGTGCAGCTGCTAAATGCGGGCTTCGAAAAGTATTCATTATAAAAAATTGAAAACTAAAAAATGTTTTCATTGTTGTGGGAGTATACATTCACCATTAAATTTTCGATCCGTTTAAAAATATTTTAAAGGAATATGAGAGATTTTCTCAAAAATGACCTAATCCATTAAAAATCAAAATATTTTGCACCAAATGTTTGTCAGTAATAAATTTATTCATAAATTTGCACACTCATTTTAGGACATAGTATGCCTATATCAAACGTAGAAATTACTTTAGATTCCTCAAAATGATATGAAACAGAAGATAAATTTTATTATTATATAAACAATGTCAGGTATTATTGGTAAAAAAATCGGTATGACATCTTTGTTTGACGAAGCAGGGAAAAATATTCCTTGTACAGTTATTCAAGCTGGTCCGTGCTCGGTTTTACAGGTCAGAACCATTGAAAAAGACGGTTATAAGTCAGTTCAGTTAGGTTTCGATGACAAGAGTGAGAAGAACGTTGGTAAGGCGTTAGCTGGTCATTTCAAAAAGGCTGGTTCAGCTCCTAAAGCGAAGTTGGTAGAATTCTACAGAGAATTCGTTGACGAAGTAAAAGTAGGAGAAGAAGTAAAAGTTGATTTATTCTCTGAGGGAGAATATGTTGACGTAACAGGAACTTCAAAAGGTAAAGGCTTCCAGGGTGTTGTTAAAAGACACGGATTTGGAGGTGTAATGCAGGCAACTCATGGTCAGCACAACAGACTTAGAGCTCCAGGTTCTATCGGTGCTGGATCAGACCCTTCAAGAGTATTCAAAGGGATGAGAATGGCTGGAAGAATGGGAGGTAATCAGGTAACTGTTCAAAACCTTCAGGTATTAAAAGTGGATCAAGAACAAAATCTTTTAGTAGTAAAAGGTGCTGTTCCGGGAGCTAAAAATTCTTATGTAATTATCAGAAAATGGAACTAGTAGTATTAAATACATCAGGAAAAGAGACCGGAAGAAAAGTAACTCTAGACGAAACAGTATTCGGAATTGAGCCAAATCAGCACGCGGTTTACTTAGAAGTTAAACAGTACCTTGCCGCACAGAGACAAGGGACTCATAAATCAAAAGAAAGAAGCGAAATCACTGCTTCTACTAAGAAGCTTAAGAAGCAAAAAGGATCTGGTTCTGCTAGATATGGTGATATCAAATCTCCAACTTTCAGAGGTGGAGGTAGAGTATTCGGACCAAAACCAAGAGACTACAGATTCAAATTGAACAAGGCTCTTAAGAGATTAGCTAAAAAATCTGTTTTATCTCAGAAAATGAGAGACAACAGCATCAGGGTTTTAGAAGATTTGAGCTTAGACGCTCCTAAAACGAAAGATTTCATTACTTTATTAGATGCATTAACATTGAACGGTAAAAAATCTTTGTTTATTCTTCCTGAAGCGAACAAGAATGTATATTTATCTTCAAGAAACTTGCCTAAGACCAAAGTGATGAACTTCAACGAAGTGAGTTCTTACGACTTGGTAAATGCAGGTGAGATCGTTTTCTTTGAAGGTGCAGTTGAAAAATTCCAGGAAAATTTAAAGAAATAAATCATGTCAGTTATTATTAAACCAGTTATATCAGAAAAGGCTAATTACCTTACGGATTTAAGAGGTTCTTATTCTTTCTTAGTGAATCCTAAGGCGAATAAAATCCAGATTAAAAAAGCTGTAGAAGCGGCTTACGGTGTAAAAGTAGCAGACGTTAACACCATGATTTATGCTCCGAAGGTTTCTTCAAAATACACTAAAAAAGGTCTTCAGGTTGGAAAGACAAACAAATTGAAAAAAGCGGTAATCAAGCTTGCTGAAGGTGAGGTTATCGATATTTTTGCTGTAAATTAATTATTAATTATAAATAATAGTAATGTCTGTTAGAAAATTAAAACCTATCACCCCGGGACAGAGATTCAGAGTTGTTAACAACTTTGAGGAAATTACTACCAACAAACCAGAGAAATCTCTAACGGTTGGTATTAGTAAGTCAGGTGGACGTAACCAAACTGGTAAAATGACCATGCGTTACACCGGCGGTGGACACAAAAAGAAATACAGAATTATCGACTTCAAAAGAAACAAAGCAAATGTTGAAGCAACGGTAAAAACTGTAGAATATGATCCAAACAGAACTGCATTTATCGCTTTATTGGAGTATGCTGACGGAGAGAAGAGATATATTATCGCTCCAAACGGTATCAAAGTAGATCAGAAAGTAGTTTCAGGAGAAAGCGTTGAACCTAATGTAGGAAACGCAATGAAATTGAAAAACATTCCATTGGGTACAGTAATTTCTTGTGTTGAAATGAAGCCTGGTCAAGGTGCTATTTTAGCAAGAAGTGCTGGTTCTTCGGCTCAGTTGACTTCAAGAGACGGAAAATATGCGATTATTAAATTACCTTCAGGAGAATCAAGAATGATCCTTACTGAATGTATGGCAATGATTGGTTCAGTTTCCAACTCGGATCATCAGCTGACAGTATCAGGTAAGGCTGGTAGAAGCAGATGGTTAGGCAGAAGACCAAGAACAAGACCGGTAGTAATGAACCCTGTGGATCACCCGATGGGTGGTGGTGAAGGACGTTCTTCCGGAGGTCACCCAAGATCTAGAAATGGTAAGCCGGCTAAAGGTTACAAAACCAGAAAGAAAAATAAAGCGTCTAACCGTCATATCATATCTAAAAGAAAATAATTATGGCAAGATCACTTAAAAAAGGACCATTCATCGCATATACTTTAGATAAGAAGGTTCAGGCAAATATAGAGTCTGGTAAAAAGACAGTTATCAAAACTTGGTCTAGAGCGTCTATGATCTCTCCGGACTTCGTAGGACAGACTATCGCTGTACACAACGGGAAATCTTTTATCCCTGTTTACGTTACAGAGAACATGGTAGGTCACAAGTTAGGCGAATTTTCTCCAACAAGATCTTTCAGAGGTCATGGTGGTAACAAAAATAAAGGTAGCAGATAATCATGGGATCAAGAAAAAGAGAAAGTGCATTAGCACGTAAATTAACAAATCAGGATGTAGCAAAAGCATTACATAATGATTGCCCATCTTCTCCGAGAAAAATGAGATTGGTAGCTGATATCATCAGAGGAGTAGAAGTAGACAAAGCTTTATATATTCTAAAATATTCTAAAAAAGACGCTTCCAACAAATTGGAGAAAGTTTTACTTTCTGCAATGGCAAACTGGCAGTCTAAAAACGAAGGTGCTGATATTGAAGAAGCAAACCTTATCGTTAAAGAAATTTTTGTAGACAGTGCAAGACAATTGAAGAGACTGAGACCGGCTCCGCAAGGTAGAGGGTACAGAATCAGAAAAAGATCAAACCACATTACACTAATCTTAGGTACAAAAGAAAATTAATCAAGGTATGGGACAGAAGACAAATCCAATTGGTAATAGATTAGGTATCATCAGAGGATGGGATTCTAACTGGTTTGGTGGAAACGATTATGGAGACAGAATCGCTGAAGACTACAAAATCAGAAGATACCTTGAAGCTAGATTATCTAAAGGTGGTATTTCAAGAATTTATATTGAAAGAACATTAAAATTAGTAACAGTTACAATCACTACCGCCAGACCGGGATTAATCATCGGGAAAGGAGGTCAGGAAGTTGACAAACTGAAAGAAGAGTTGAAGAAATTGACTAAAAAGGATATTCAGATCAACATCTTCGAAATTAAAAGACCTGAGCTTGACGCAGTATTGGTTGCAGACAGCATCGCTAAGCAAATCGAAAACAGAATCTCTTACAGAAGAGCGGTTAAGATGGCTATCGCAGGTACCATGAGAATGGGTGCTGAAGGTATCAAAGTTCAGATCTCTGGTAGATTGAACGGTGCTGAAATGGCAAGAAGCGAATCTTTCAAAGACGGAAGAATTCCTTTGTCTACTTTCAGAGCAGATATCGATTACCATATTGGTGAAGCACTTACTCAGTACGGTAAGCTAGGCGTAAAAGTTTGGATCATGAAAGGGGAAGTTTACGGTAAAAGAGAACTTTCTCCTCTAGTGGGACAACAGAAAAAAGGAGGTCCGTCTGGAGATAGAAGAGATAACAGAGGAGGAGACAGAGACAACAGAAGACCTAGAAAAAACAATAACAATAATAACAATAATAATTAAAAATTTTAGATAGAAATTTTGAATTTTAAATTACCGTTACTTTTTTAAAATAAAAAAAATCTAAAATCTAAAATCTAAAATCTAAAATTTAGAAATTATGTTACAACCAAAAAGAACCAAGTTCCGTAGAGTTCATAAGATGAAGATGAAGGGGAGTGCCCAGAGAGGGAGCCAACTTGCTTATGGAACTTTCGGGATCAAGGCGACAGAAGGTGCTTGGATCACTGCGAGACAAATTGAAGCTGCGCGTATTGCTGCAACAAGATATATGAAGAGAGAAGGTCAGTTATGGATCAAAATCTTCCCGGATAAGCCGATTACCAAGAAACCAGCCGAAGTAAGGATGGGTAAAGGTAAAGGTGCCGTGGAATATTGGGTAGCTGTAGTAAAACCTGGTAAAATTATGTTTGAAGTAGGAGGTGTACCTTACGAAATTGCTAAGGAAGCTCTTCGACTTGCAGCACAGAAATTACCGGTAGTTACCAAATTCATAGTGGCTAACGATTTTGTTAAACCTCTTTAATCTTTGTATACAATGAAAAAAGCTGATATTAAAAATTTAAGCGCGGGTGATCTTCAAGCTCAACTTACTGAAGCAAAAGCTCAATATTCTAAATTGAAATTGGCTCATGCAATCAGCCCAGTTGAAAACCCGATCCAAATCAGAGATTTGAGAAAAACAATCGCTAGACTAAATACTGAGTTAACTAACAAACAATAATTTCCTTTTACAATGGATAGAAATTTAAGAAAAGAAAGAATCGGAGTGGTTTCCAGCAATAAAATGGAAAAAACTATTGTTGTTAGCGAAACTACAAGAGTAAAGCACCCGATGTACGGTAAATTCGTTTTGAAAACGAAAAAATATACTGCACATGACGAAAACAACGAATGCACAGAAGGTGATACAGTTCTGATCCAGGAAACTAGACCTATGAGCAAGAGCAAGAGATGGAGATTAGTAAGAATCATTGAAAAAGCTAAGTAATAATGTTACAAACAGAATCAAGATTAAAAGTTGCTGATAATACAGGTGCTAAAGAAGTATTGGTTATCAGAGTTCTGGGAGGAACCAGAAGAAGATATGCTTCAGTTGGTGATAAAATCGTTGTTACTATCAAAGATTCCACACCATCAGGAAACGCAAAGAAAGGCCAGGTATCTAAAGCTGTCGTAGTAAGAACTAAAAAAGCGGTAAGAAGAAAAGATGGTTCATACATCAAGTTCGAAGACAACGCTTGTGTATTGCTAAACGCAGCAGGAGAAATGAGAGGAACCCGTGTTTTCGGACCGGTTGCCCGTGAGTTGAGAGACAAAGAATATATGAAAATCATTTCATTAGCTCCTGAAGTACTTTAATTTTAAAAATTTTTAAAAGAAAATGTCAAAGTTAAAAATAAAAAGAGGAGATAACGTAATCATTACTACTGGTAAGAAAGATATCAAAGGTAAAACTGGTGAAGTTATTGAAGTGATTAAAAAAGAAGGAAGAGACCCTAGAGTTATTGTTGCAGGACTTAACATCGTTAAAAAACACGTTAAGCCTTCCGCTTCAAATCCTCAGGGAGGAATTACTGAAAAAGAAGCTTCTATTCATATCTCAAACGTTGCTTTAGTTGGTAAAGACGGAAAAGCAATCAAAGTAGGTTACAAGACTGAAGGAGATAAGAAAGTAAGAATCGATAAAAAAACGGGTGAAACTTTATAATTTTTAAGAACACATGGAATATATAGCAAGACCCAAGAAAGCATATAAAGAAACAATTGTTCCTGCAATGATGGAAGAATTTGGGTACAAGTCAGTAATGCAAGTACCTAAATTGGAAAAAATCATTCTTTCTCAAGGATTAGGTGATGCCACTGCAGACAAAAAAATCATTGATTATGCTGTAGAAGAGCTTACAAATATCACCGGTCAAAAGGCTGTTGGTACTATCTCTAAGAAAGATGAGGCTGCCTTTAAATTGAGAAAAGGAATGCCTGTAGGAGCTAAAGTTACTTTAAGAGCTAACAAAATGTATGAGTTCTTAGACAGATTAACTTCTTCTGCATTGCCACGTATCAGAGATTTCTCTGGAATTAAGGCTGACGGTTTCGACGGTAGAGGTAACTATAACTTAGGAATTACTGAGCAGATCATTTTCCCTGAGATCGTTATCGATAAAGTGAAAAAAATCCAGGGGATGGACATCACTTTTGTTACTACTGCAAAAACAGATAAAGAAGCGAAAGCATTATTAACTCACTTCGGTTTACCATTCAAAAAGAACTAAGAAATGGCTAAAGAATCAATGAAAGCGCGTGAGCGCAAGAGAGAAGCACTGGTTGCTAAATACGCTGACAAAAGAAAAGCTCTTAAAGAAGCAGGTGATTATGAAGCACTTCAGAAATTACCTAAAAATGCTTCTCCTGTAAGATTACACAACAGATGTAAATTAACAGGAAGACCAAGAGGATATATGAGAACGTTCGGAATTTCCAGAGTAACTTTCAGAGAAATGGCGAATAACGGTCTTATCCCGGGAGTTAAAAAAGCTAGTTGGTAAGCAATGAAAATTTTTACAGCTGACTTCTATATTTTATAAGTCAGCTGTATTTTAATAAATAGAGTACAAGATTAAGCTGGCTTAGAGGCAGAAAAAAAATAAATAGTATTAATTTTTTTTTTGTATTTTTGCACCCGCTCAGGAAAATTATTATTTCTCTGGCAAACTAATCTTCGTTTTGGTTATGTTTATTAGAATAAAAATGAAATTAAAAAAATAAAAGTGACAATTAAGTTGTTGAGATACTGAAGGTAAAGAGATCAGGCGAAGATATATTCGGAACCGTATAGTCTTTAATCTTCAAGTCTTTTCAATACTGATTGTCATTAACCAATAATTTATAAAAGAAAAATGGTAACAGATCCAATTTCAGATTTCCTAACAAGAGTAAGGAACGCACAAAGCGCAGGCCACAAGGTGGTGGAAATTCCTGCATCGAAAATCAAAAAGGAGATTACTAAGATTTTATTTGATCAGGGGTATATTTTAAACTTTAAGTTTGAAGAAAACGCTGTTCAGGGTACAATCAAAATCGCTTTAAAGTACGACAAGCAAACCAACAAACCGGCTATCAAGTCTATTCAAAGAGCTTCAAGACCAGGTTTGAGACAGTACAAAGGTTCTACTGAACTTCCAAGAGTACTAAACGGTTTGGGTATTTCTATCATCTCTACTTCCAAAGGAGTAATGACTGACAAGAAAGCAAGAGAAGAGAAAGTAGGCGGTGAAGTAATCTGCTATGTTTATTAATTTTTAATCACAGGAAAATGTCAAGAATTGGTAAAGCAATTATAACAGTTCCAGCTGGTGTTACCATCACTGAAAATAACAGTGTAGTAACCGTAAAAGGTCCTAAAGGAGAACTTTCTCAGGAGCTTACGGCAGGAATTACTTTAGAACAAAAAGATGGTGAGCTTAACGTAAACAGACCATCTGATTCTAAGCAACACAAAGCGCTTCACGGTTTATACAGAGCGTTAATCAACAATATGATTGTTGGTGTTAATACAGGTTTCGAAAAGAAACTGGAACTCGTAGGGGTAGGATACAGAGCTTCACATTCAGGTCAGAAACTTGAATTGGCTTTAGGATTCTCTCACGGTATCATATTGGAGCTTCCAACCGAAGTAAAAGTTGATACATTGACTGAAAAAGGTAAAAACCCGATTATTACTTTAACGTCTCACGACAACCAACTTCTGGGGATGGTCGCTGCAAAGATCCGTTCTTTCAGAAAACCTGAGCCTTACAAAGGAAAAGGGGTAAGATTCGTAGGAGAAATTGTTAGACGTAAAGCTGGTAAATCTGCTTAATAAATTATAAGTATTATGGCATTAAGTAAATTAGAAAAAAGAATAAGAATCAAAAGAAGAGTAAGAGGAAAAATCTCCGGATCTTCTGAATTGCCAAGATTATCTGTATACAAAAGTAATAAGGAAATTTACGCTCAGTTAATCGACGATAACAGTGGAAAAACTTTAGCTTCTGCTTCTTCAAGAGAGAAAGGTGTTGAGGCTAACGGAACAAAAACTGATGTTTCTGCTGCTGTAGGTAAGGCTATCGCTGCCAAAGCTATCGCTGCAGGAATCGAAAATATAGTATTTGATAGAAACGGATTCGTATATCACGGAAGAGTTAAGGCTCTTGCTGACGGTGCGAGAGAAGGAGGACTTAAATTCTAATCATTAAATTTCGGAAAATATGTTAGGACTAGATAATATAGAAAGAGTAAAACCGGGAGGATTAGAACTTAAAGATCGTCTCGTAGCTGTTAACAGAGTAACAAAAGTAACCAAAGGAGGTAGAGCTTTCGGATTTTCTGCAATCGTTGTAGTTGGAGACGAAGCGGGTACCATCGGTTTTGGTTTAGGAAAATCTAAGGAAGTTGCTTCTGCTATTGCTAAAGCAGTAGAAGATGCTAAGAAAAACTTAGTAAAAGTTCCTGTAATGAACCATACTATTCCTCACCAGACTTCTGCCAGATATGGTGGTGCAGATATCTTCTTAAGACCAGCTTCTCACGGTACAGGGCTTATTGCCGGTGGTGCGGTAAGAGCGGTACTTGAATCTGCCGGTGTTCATGATATCCTTTCAAAATCTAAAGGATCTTCAAACCCTCACAATGTGGTAAAGGCAACTTTCAAAGCATTGTTAGATATTAGAAGACCTGAAGAAATTGCAAGAATGAGAGGAGTTTCTTTAACTAAAGTGTTTAACGGTTAATATATAAACAATGGCAACAATTAAAGTAAAGCAAGTAAGAAGCGCTATTGGCAGAACAAAAACCCAAAAGAGAACGCTTGAGGCATTAGGATTTAAGAAACTTCACCAAGTTGTAGAACATGAAGCTACTCCTTCTATCTTAGGAATGATAGCTGCAGTTAGTCATTTACTTGAAGTTCAAAAATAATTTTTAAAAAAGAAATTAAAATGAATTTAAATAATATAAAACCTGCTGCAGGATCTACTTTCAATTCAAAAAGAATTGGTAGAGGACAGGGAACAGGAAAAGGAGGTACTTCTACCAAAGGTCACAAAGGACAGAAAGCAAGAGCTGGTTATTCTCAGAAAATCGGTTTTGAAGGAGGTCAGATGCCTTTACAAAGAAGATTACCTAAATTCGGTTTCAAAAATGTAAACAGAAAAGAATTTAGAGCAATCAACCTAGATGATATTCAGATTATGATTGATAACAAATCTGTATCTGGAGATATCACGAAAGAAGTTTTGGTAGCAAACGGTTTAGCAACTAAAAACGAATTAGTGAAAATTATGGGTAGAGGAGAATTGAAATCTGCGGTTTCAATTTCGGCTGACAAATTCACTAAATCTGCTGAAGAGCTTATCACTAAAGCAGGTGGACAAGCAATTACCTTATAATAATAACTAATGAAAGAATTTATACAAACACTCAAAAATATTTGGAGCCTTAAAGAATTACGAGATAAAATTATCTTCACTTTAGGGATTATTCTTGTGTATAGATTCGCATCTTATATCTCACTGCCTGCAATTAACCTTGCACAAGTGGGAGATCTCTTAGAGCATTATAAAAATCAAGGCGGAAACAAGCAGGGAGCAGGTCTTCTTGGCTTGCTTTCGTCATTTACAGGAGGGGCTTTTAGCCATGCTTCCGTAATGGCGTTAGGAATTATGCCTTATATTTCTGCTTCTATTATTGTTCAGTTGATGGGGATGGCTATTCCTTATCTTCAGAAGCTTCAGAAAGATGGAGAGTCAGGTAGAAATACGTTGAATCAGATTACCAGATGGTTGACTATCGGGGTGTGTTTAGTACAGGCTCCTTCTTATTTAACCTCGATCACTCAACTGTTTTTACCGTATGCTCAGTTCCAGTCTGCATATTATGTAGAGCCAACTTCTATCATGTTCTGGTTACCAAGTATTGTTATTTTGGTTGCCGGTTCAGTATTCGCAATGTGGTTGGGTGAGAAAATCACCGACAAAGGTATCGGGAACGGTATTTCCATCCTTATTATGGTGGGAATCCTTTCAAGGTTGCCTGAAGCATTCGTACAGGAAATGGCAGTGCAGAACGGAAAAGGAGGGATGGGATCAATCATGATCCTTATTGAAGTAATATTCTGGATGTTGGTGGTTCTTTTAGCAGTGGTATTATCCGTTGCGGTAAGAAAAATCCCTATCCAATATGTAAGCAGAGCTCAGGCAAGAGGAGGTGTCAACAGAAATCTTATGCAGGGAGCAAGACAGTGGATTCCGTTGAAAGTAAATGCTGCCGGTGTAATGCCGATCATCTTTGCCCAGGCATTGATGTTCGTACCGGGGTTATTAACCAAAGTAGATGAATCTAATACTTTTCTTGCAGGTTTCAAGAATGTTTTTAGCTGGCAGTACAACGTATTGTTTGCCCTGTTAATTATTATCTTCTCGTTTTTCTATACTGCAATTACCATTCCCGTGAACCAAATGGCTGATGATCTGAAGAGAAACGGAGGCCTGGTACCCAAGGTAAGACCAGGAAAAGAAACAGCTGATTATTTAGATGATATTTTATCAAAAATTACCTTGCCAGGTGCAATTTTTTTATCTATCTTTGCAGTCCTTCCGGCAATAGTGCATGGAAGCTTTGTTCAGACAGATGCGTTCGCCTTATTTTTCGGGGGAACATCATTATTGATTATGGTGGGAGTAATTTTAGATACTGTTCAACAGATTAATACCTATCTGCTGAATCATCATTATGATGGCTTAATGCAGTCTAAATTATCAAGAACGACTGGATATTAATTTATGGCAAAACAAAAACATATTGAACAAGACGGCGTTATCACGGAAGCACTTTCGAACGCCCAGTTCCGTGTAGAACTGGAGAATGGGCATATTCTTATCGCTCATATTTCTGGTAAAATGCGAATGCATTATATTAAACTTTTACCCGGAGATAAGGTAAAATTAGAAATGTCTCCTTATGATTTAACCAAAGGGAGAATTACATTTAGATATTAAACAACCGCCAAACGGAATGCATATTCCGTTTGGCTATTGTTAAAAAATAAATACTATCAGATGAAATCGCAAGATTACGTTCGGCAGTTAAAAAAATAAATACTATCAAATGAAAGTAAGAGCATCAATTAAAAAAAGAAGTGCTGATTGCAAGATCGTACGCAGAAAAGGTGTACTGTTCGTAATCAACAAGAAAAACCCAAAATTTAAACAAAGACAAGGCTAACATTAAATTATGGCGAGAATTTCCGGTATTGATTTACCAAAAAACAAAAGAGGTGTTATCGGTTTAACTTACATCTACGGAGTCGGAAGAAGTACATCTTCAGAAATCCTTAAAGCTGCCGGTATCAGCGAAGACAAGAAAGTCAACGAATGGAATGACGATGAATTGGCTGCCATCAGAACGTATATCTCAGAAAACGTAAAAGTAGAAGGAGAATTAAGATCTGAAGTGCAATTGAACATTAAGCGATTAATGGACATAGGATGCCAACGAGGAATACGTCACAGACTAGGACTACCTTTAAGAGGCCAGAGAACGAAAAACAACTCGAGAACCCGTAAAGGAAAGAGAAAAACTGTTGCTAACAAGAAAAAAGCTAGTAAATAATCGTTAGGAATTATGGCAAAACAAACTAAAGTAGTTAAAAAAAGAAAAGTAAAAGTTGAAGCTATTGGAGAAGCGCATATTCAGGCTTCTTTCAATAACATCATCATTTCTTTAACAAATAAAAACGGAGAAGTTATCTCTTGGGCATCTGCCGGTAAAATGGGTTTCAGAGGTTCTAAAAAGAATACTCCATTTGCTGCTCAAATGGCAGCTGAAAATTGCTCTAATGTAGCCCATGAAGCTGGTCTTAGAAGAGTAAAGGTGTTTGTGAAAGGTCCTGGAGCAGGTAGAGAATCTGCAATCAGAACCATCCACAATTCAGGAATTGAAGTTAGCGAAATCATTGATGTGACTCCTATGCCACATAATGGATGTAGACCACCAAAAAGAAGAAGAGTTTAATTTTTAGAATTTACCCATTATGGCAAGATATATTGGACCTAAAACAAAGATTGCTAGAAAGTTTGGTGCTGCAATCTACGGAGATGATAAAAACTTCGAAAAAAGAAAAAACCAACCGCCAGGACAACACGGTGTTAACAAAAGAAGAGGAGCAAAGAAATCTGAATATGCTGTTCAGTTGATGGAAAAGCAAAAAGCTAAATATACATACGGTATTTTAGAAAGACAGTTTTCTAACCTTTTCGAAAAAGCACACAGAAGCAAAGGGGTAACCGGTGAAGTGTTATTGCAACTTTGCGAGTCCAGATTGGATAACGTAGTATACAGATTCGGTTTTGCTAAAACAAGATCTGCTGCTAGACAATTGGTTTCTCACAGACATATTACAGTGAACGGAGAAATTCTAAATATCCCTTCGTATTTGGTAAAAGCAGGTGATGTAATTGCAGTAAGAGAAAAATCTAAGTCTCTTGAAGTGGTTACTGATGCATTGGCTTCTAAAGCAAATTATGAGTGGTTACAATTCAACGATGAGAAGAAAGAAGGTACCTTCATTTCTGCTCCTGAGAGAATCCAGATTCCGGAGGACATCAAGGAACAGCTTATTGTCGAACTTTACTCTAAATAATTTTTTAATCAAATTTTTGCTCAACCCAATAATATGGCAATTTTACAATTCATAAAACCCGATAAAGTAATTTTACTTAACTCTGATCAATTTAGAGGTCAATTTGAATTCAGACCACTAGAACCAGGTTTCGGGCTTACAATCGGTAATGCTTTGAGAAGAGTGTTGCTTTCTTCTCTGGAAGGTTATGCTATTTCATCTATCAAAATAGAAGGTGTAGAGCACGAATTTTCAACTATTTCAGGAGTAATCGAAGATGTTACCGAAATTATTCTTAACCTTAAGCAGGTAAGACTAAAATCTACGGCAGAAAACCAGACTAGTGAGCAGGTTGTAGCCAAAGTTTCGGGGCAGACGGTTATTACTGCTGGAGATTTAGGGAAGTCTATCAACGGATTCCAGGTACTGAACCCGGAATTGGTGATCTGCAACCTAAACAGTGATGTAACTTTCGAAATTACTTTCAATATAGAAAAAGGAAGAGGGTATGTTCCTTCTGAACAAAATAAGTCGAACAATGCACCTATCGGTACTATTGCCATCGACTCTATTTTTACGCCAATCAAGAAAGTACAATACAGCATTGAAAATTATCGTGTAGAGCAAAAAACAGACTACGAAAAACTTGTATTAGATATAGAAACTGATGGTTCCATCAGTCCTCAGAATGCTTTAACAGAAGCTTCCAAGATATTGATTTATCATTTCATGTTGTTCTCCGATGAGAGAATCACTCTTGAAACAGAAGCGGTAAAAGCATCGATCCAGTACGATGAAGAGACTCTTCACACAAGACAATTGCTTAAGTCTAAATTAGCAGATATGGATCTTTCCGTAAGAGCCCTTAACTGTCTTAAAGCAGCTGAAGTAGAAACTCTTGGTGAGCTTGTTTCTTACAGTAAGTCTGATTTGATGAAATTCAGAAATTTTGGTAAAAAATCTTTGACAGAACTAGAAGAATTGGTGCATTCAAAAGGTCTTAACTTCGGTTTCGACGTTGCAAAATATAAATTAGACGCTGATAATTAAAAAATAATGAGACACGGTAAAAAATTCAATCACTTAGGAAGAACAGCTTCTCACAGAAGCGCTTTACTTTCTAATATGGCTTGTTCTCTAATTGAGCATAAAAGAATCAACACTACTGTAGCTAAAGCTAAAGCTTTAAGAGTATATGTTGAGCCTCTATTAACTAAAGCAAAAGAAGATACTACTCACAACAGAAGAATTGTTTTTTCATATCTTCAAAATAAAGAAGCGGTTACTGAATTGTTCAGAACTGTAGCTCCGAAAATCGCTGAAAGAAACGGTGGTTATACGAGAATCATCAAAACTGGTTTCAGACCTGGTGATGCTGCAGATACTGCTCTTATCGAGTTGGTTGATTTCAACGAGCTTTACAACCCTAATGCTGAGGAGAAGAAGACTACAAGAAGAAGCAGAAGATCTACAACAGCTACAAAGAAAGAAGCTGTAGTTGCTGAAGCTCCTGTAGCAGAAGAAAAAGTAGAAGAGCCAAAAGCAGAAACTACTGATTCTACAGAAGAGAAAGCTGGAGAATAATATTCATTCAGATATATAAAAAACCGTTCAGATTACTGAACGGTTTTTTTATGCCCGCTTGTAGAATTGATTTGTATCTTTAAAATCGATAATTTTATGTCACTAAAACTTTTACACATGAAAATTTTAAACAACAAATTAATTAAGACTACACCTTCAGAAACGTTGAGTTTTATAGCCTCTCCGAATAAAGGAGGTGAGATGCAGCCGGATGCTGTAATCATTCACTTTACAGCAGGCCGTAGTGCAGAAAGCTCTATCGCCTGGTTTAAGAATCCTGAAGCCAAAGCATCAGCTCATCTTGTTATTGACCGGGATGGCAAGGTTACACAAATGGTTGAATTTAATAGAAAAGCCTGGCATGCAGGAGTGAGCCGCTGGGCAGACCGATCAGGATTTAATAACTTTTCAATAGGGATTGAGCTTGATAATCCCGGGAGGCTGACAAAAGTAAACGACCGTTTTTATTCATGGTTTGAAAAAGAATATCCAAGGGAGGTTGCGGTAGAAGCAAAGCATAAACATGAAGAAAGTATGTCGTTCTGGCATAATTTTACACAGAAGCAAATTGATTCCTGTTTTAATGTGTGCAAATTACTGATGGAAACCTATAACATTAATCTTATTCTGGGACATGATGATATTGCACCGTTCCGGAAAAATGATCCGGGTCCGGCTTTTCCAATGGAAAATTTCAGAGCTAAATTAATGGGGAGGGAAGATGATACCGCAGATATCTATCGGGTTACAGGAAAAAATATCAACATAAGATCAGGTGCGGGAACAGAGTTTGAAGTGATCACCCAGCTTCCTGAAAATACCGAGGTTGAATTTGTGAAAAGCAAGTTCGGGTGGTTTTATGTCTATGTCATCAATATGCCGATAAAAAATGGGGAGCCTTTATATGGATGGATCAATGGCTCTTTACTGAGAAAACTATAACCACGATGCATGTCAGTTTATTTTGAATGAATGGGCTGATAAACTGTACACATAAAAAGGAAGGCTGTCTCATCAATAATGAACAGCCTTCTTATATTTTATATTTTGGTCTTTTTCAATTCAATAATATTGTTGCCCTGTTCCAGATGCAGGCTGTCACCTTTTACTCTTGCAGTCATATCATCTTTTTTATAGATCGTTTCATCACCTTGGGTCTCTGCCTTTTTCAGGATGAATGTTTTTTTATTGCTTGTAATGGCTACCGTATTTTCTTTTGGGGTATTTTCAAAAACTACCTTTACCAGAGTACCGTCAGTTGCTTTATATACATTACTGATTTGTTCCGTTTTCTGGCCATTCACTTCTGTCATAGAAGATCCGGTACTTACAGAATCTGTTTTACCGTTATTATCAACAATAAGCGTTGAAGAACTATCTTCTTTAATAATGCTCTTGTTTCCGCTTTCATTTTTTTTGCAGCTCATCAATGATAGAACAAGTACTGAAGCTGTCATAAAAATTCCTTTTCTCATAATGTTACTTTTTAATGTGTTGATTAATATTAATTTTAAAGATGTATATAATTTTACTAAATTTAATGAAAACAAAAACTAAAACAATAGCCTGAATTCAAAACTTTAAAAATTACACAAAAAGGTAATTGCTCTTCATTTATCTTTTGTTGAAATTTGTCTTAAACAAATACAGACATGAGCATTTCCATAGCCATTGTAGAAGACGAGAAAAATTACAACAACGCGTTGAAAAAAGTCATCAATTACCAGGATGACATGAACGTTATCGCTCAGTTTTTTGATGGCAATGCTGCATTGGACCACCTTTCTGATCTTTCACCCGATGTGGTCATGATGGATATTCAGCTCCAGGATATGTTAGGTATTCAAATCATTGAAAAGCTCAAAAAGGATATGCCTGCTACTCATTTTATTATGTGTACCAGCTTTGAGGATGATGATAAAGTTTTTAATTCATTAAAAGCCGGTGCCATGGGATATCTGGTAAAAGGCGAAAGCATGGATAAAATTCTTTCTTCGATCCGTGATGTCTGTAATGGCGGCGCTCCTATGAGTTTTTCCATAGCCCGAAAAGTTCTCAGCCATTTTGAAAGAAAGCTTCCCGAAATAAAAGGCTTTGATGAACTCACGGAACGCGAAAAGGAAATCCTGGAACTTCTGTCAGAAGGGCTTCTCTACAAAGAAATCGCCGACAAAAAATTCATTACCATTGATACGGTGAAAAAACACGTTGGAAACATCTACAGAAAACTCCACGTCAACAACAAAGTGGAGGCTATTAATAAATTTAACCATTTTAAAAACTAAGAAATTATGAGAACCATTAAACTATTGAATCTAATCTTTGGCTTGATGCTATGCCTTGGAATTATAAGCTGTAAAAAATCAGTGGAAAAAGATAAAGCTCCCGAATTTAGTATAGTAAGAGATACTATAAATTTGAAAACAAGAAATACAATTGTAAAAATTAATATCAAAGAATTAGTTTCTGAGATTCCTGATGATGTAGCCAAAGAGTATATAAAAAAATATGAAGAAATATTTACAGATGAAGAAAAATTTCCTGGAGCTTATATAATTGATAAAAAAGCATATAACAAAATACTAAATGATGATAATCCACGAAATGTATGCAAGATTCTTTTAACAGAAAAAGATAGTGTACTGAATCTAATCTATCAAAATGGAAAAGAAAAAGAATTTAGATTTAATTTAAATGAATATATTCCTGTTTCTGATACTGATTATACTAATATGGAGCGTAATTTTAATCAGAATTTATATAGCGTCATGAATTCAAGAATTACAACTTTAAATAGTACTCTTAAAAATAACACTAAGGAAATTTACATTCCTATAGAAGATCTTAAGAAGATACAACCGGTGGATAAAAATGACTATATATTTCTTTTTCCGGGTATAATAACTAGAGATACTACTAAGCCTGGTTCAAACTTAAAAAACCAACAAAATTATATAACACTAATTGCAGGGCTTTGGAGATTTGATGATTCAGGATTTGTTCTAAAAAAAGTAACGGTTTTTTATGATAATTTCTGTGTATCACCACCAAACAATTGCTAGGTGTTCTATTTATACATTTTAATGATTTTTCTTTGTTTTGTAGCTTCAATTATCAATAAAGCTGCAAGACAAAGATTTTTATGGATTTATTTTGTATTTATTTTATTATCTGAGATCTTAATATTTACAAAGATTCTTAATAATAATTTTTACAATAGAGCAAACTGTATCCATATCATTTTTATTTGTTGGTATTTTTATAAAGAATTTTTAGATAGGAAAATTTATAGAATATTATTAGTAATAATCTCATTAATTAATTTCGGATTACTGTTTAAACTGGATATTCTAAAAATCGATACAAATATTTTTAAAAGTTTTGTATTTATATTTCTAAGTATAGATTGGTTTGTCAACCAAATTAGAAAACCTGATGAAACTATAATTTATCAGAAGATGACATTTTGGATTTCATCAAGTATTTTGCTTTGGAGCACAATTTTTATTATTAGAGTTATTCCGGGACAGTTTTTTGCAGAATTAGATATGGATTTTTTGCTACTAATTAATCATCTTTATCAAATAATTACCATAATTTCTTATTTACTTTTTCTTAAAAGTCTTTTTTGTAAGCAATGATCCAAACAAATGAAGATATAAAGCTGATGTACATTATTATTTTTTTAATAATGTTGGTTTTCGTTGGTTTCATCATTTTTGTTGTTTTGATGTACAACAGAAGACAGCTTCTTTATCTAAAAGAAAAACAGCTCAAAGAATCCGAATACCAAAACCAGCTTCTCCAAAAAGAACTTGAAAAACAAAAGCTGATCGAAAAAGAACGCGAAAGGATTTCCCACGATATGCATGATGACCTTGGTGCTGGAATTTCCGCATTAAAACTGCAGGCTGAATTTTTAAAGCAGCGGGCAGAAGATGAAGATTTTAAAAGCGACATTGATGAATTGCTGAAAACCTCTGAAGAGATGAACCTTTCCATGCGGGAAATGCTCTGGAGCCTGAATTCCGGAAATGATACCTTGGGAAGCTTTATTGACTATGCAAAAGCCTACGCCCAGAACTTCCTCAAAAAAACAACAATAGCTATTCATATTGAAAGTGAAAATGTGATTTCTGAAACCATCATTACTACAGAACAGCGACGTAACCTCTTTCTATGCCTGAAAGAAGCAATTAACAATGCATACAAGCACAGTCAGTCAAACAGGCTTAGCCTTTCCTTTATACAGCAGAAAAAAGAATTCATAATGAAAATTTCGGATAATGGGATTGGCATTGATCCCGAAAAACCGGAAGGCAATGGCTTACGCAATATGAAACGGAGAATGCAGGAACAGAACGGCCATTGTGAAGTGACCACGGAAAACGGGACCCATCTAATTTTCAGGATAGAATTATAGAAAAAAGTATTTAGGTTTAATATAACAGCACCATTTTTATGATGCTGTTTTTTTGTAAATCACCCATTTGTGTAATTGACTTATTATAATATTAACAGGATATTTGTGAAGGATAATTAAAAATAATTATAATGAATGAATTTAAAATTACAAATTATTTATTAGAGTGGAATATAAACACAAACTCAGGAAGAATAATATTAGAACTTCTTGGGAGACCGACACAATTTGTTGATCCTATAGATTTTGAAAATTTTATCGTATTAACAAAAGTACTCGCAAAAGGGAATGCTTGGATAAGGAATGGTAATATTATATTTAATAAATTTTCATGAAAAATCTATTATTTTTATTGATAATGAGTATGGCCATTTTTTCTTGTGGCACATCTCATAAAGCAACATTAGAAGAATTAAAAAGTACAAGGTCTAATTATCAGATGTCATATGATGCAATGAGAAGAGGAACTGTACTAAGTTTAGATGAGAATGGGAAAATTGAAAGTATTTTATCTGAAGTTCAGCCAGATGCAGCAATAGCTACAACAACAGAGATTACAAGTAAACTTGCTGGGAATTTGAGTCAGCATAAAAACATTTCAATTGATCAAATGACAAAGATAGCTGAAACACTGTCTAAGTTAGGGGAAAGAACTGCTCAAGTTAATATGCTTAGAGATGCTTTATACAGACTTGAAGAACATTGTATAAACTTTAAGAATGAATGTAAGGGAGAAGTATATTGGAATAGTTTCAATAATGTTGTTCAAGCTATCACAGCTATACAGAAAGGAGTCGTGGAAACTGCAGAAAAAGAAGTGGAGAAAGCAAGTGTTGAACTGAAAAAAATTCAAGAGTTCAAGACACTTCCCCCAGAAGAAAAAGCAATGTATTATAACGTAAAATAATCATTTTTTGCAAATGAGTATTTTAGTTTATTGAAAATAACTCTTAATTATTCAAGATTACAATATTAACTAAAATTTAACTCACATAAATCGATAAATTATCTCTTCCATACCTTGAAATTTTAAAAATTCATTAAATTTGTCTGAACTATAAAAAAAGAATAATGAGTTACATTTCTTACATAGAAGCAAGACAGATTTTGGATTCAAGAGGAAATCCTACAATTGAAGTGGATGTATTTACAGAAAGCGGAGCGATGGGTCGTGCTGCAGTACCTTCCGGAGCCTCTACCGGAGAGCATGAAGCGGTGGAACTGCGTGACGGCGGCTCAGAGTGGATGGGGAAAGGGGTTTCCAAAGCTGTAGAAAATGTAAGAGAAGTAATCGCTCCTGAATTGGTAGGGCTTCCGGTATATGACCAGAACCTTTTAGATCAGATTATGATTGATCTTGACGGCAGCAACAATAAAGGAAATCTTGGGGCCAATGCTATTCTGGGGGTTTCTTTAGCAGCAGCCAAAGCGGCGGCCACTGAACTGAAAATGCCTTTATATAAATATGTAGGTGGAGTGAATGCCAATACATTGCCGGTTCCGATGATGAATGTTATCAATGGGGGATCTCATTCTGATGCGCCTATTGCATTTCAGGAATTTATGGTAATGCCGGTAAAGGCAGATTCTTTCTCCCATGCTTTGAGAAAAGGGACTGAGATTTTCCACAACCTGAAAGCAATCCTTCATTCAAGAGGCCTTTCTACGGCCGTAGGTGATGAAGGCGGGTTTGCACCGACTTTCACAGGAACTGAAGATGCTTTGGATACTTTACTGCAGGCGATTGAAAAAGCAGGTTACAAACCAGGTGATGATGTTATGATTGCTTTGGATTGTGCCGCTTCAGAATTCTACAAAGATGGAGTTTATGATTACAGAAAATTCCAGACTCCAGACGCCGCACAGTTTTCAAGCAGTGAGCAGGTTTCTTACCTGGCCGAATTGGCAAATAAATACCCAATTATCTCTATCGAAGATGGGATGCAGGAAAATGACTGGGAAGGATGGAAAATGCTTACCGATAAAATTGGTGACCGGGTACAGTTGGTAGGTGACGATTTATTCGTAACCAATGTGGAAAGGCTGGCAAGAGGAGTTAAAGAAGGTATCGCCAACTCGATCCTTGTAAAAGTTAACCAGATCGGTTCTCTTTCTGAAACCATGGCTGCCGTACAGATGGCTCAGCACAATAAATTTACTTCTGTGATGTCTCACAGATCAGGTGAAACTGAAGATTCTACCATTGCAGATTTAGCAGTAGCGATGAACTGCGGTCAGATCAAAACAGGCTCTGCCTCAAGATCAGACAGGATGGCGAAATATAATCAGCTGTTAAGAATTGAAGAGGCTTTAGGTGAAACGGCTGTTTTCCCGGGACTGGATGCCTTTAAAATCAAAAGATAATTCATCGAATTTATAAATTACGGCAAGCGAAATTTTTTGTTTGCCGTATTTTATAAGAAGTAGTATATTTAAAAAAAAATAAATAATGTCAGACAACAAAGTAATATTGAATTACGCAGGTAATTCGTATGAATATCCAATTGTAGATAGCACTATCGGAGACAGAGGAATCGATATTTCAAAATTAAGAGACCAGACAGGTCTTATCACTTTAGATTTAGGGTACAAAAATACCGGAGCTACCCTTAGCGACATCACTTACTTAGACGGAGATAAAGGAGAATTGTTCTACAGAGGATATCCGATCGAGCAGATTGCTGATAAATCCAACTTTACAGAAGTAATGTACCTTTTATTGCATGGTGAGCTTCCTACTCAAAATCAGTACAATTCTTTCGAATCAAACATTAAAAAATATAATTTCGTAGCAGAGGAGATGAAAAAAATCATCGATGCTTTCCCTCGTTCTGCTCACCCGATGGGAGTTTTATCTTCTTTAACTTCTGCATTAACAGCCTTTAATCCTAAAGCAGTTAACGTAAACTCTAAAGAAGAAATGGACCTTGCTGCAGAGTTGATGATTGCCAAGTTCTCTCACCTTTGTGCATGGACGTATAGAAAAACATTAGGTTTGCCAATTAACCACGGGGATAACAGTCTGAATTACGTAGAAAACTTCTACAAAATGGCTTTCAGAATGCCAAACCAGGAGTTTGAGATTGATCCTGTAGTTGTTCAGGCTTTAGATAAATTATTAATCCTTCACGCAGACCACGAACAAAACTGTTCTACTTCTACCGTAAGAATGGTAGGCTCTGCACATACAGGTCTTTTTGCTTCTATCTCAGCAGGGGTTTCAGCACTTTGGGGACCACTTCACGGTGGTGCTAACCAGGCAGTAATCGAAATGCTGGAGCTGATTGAAAAAGACGGAGGCGATGTTAACAAATGGGTAGCAAAAGCTAAAGATAAAAATGACAGTTTCCGTTTAATGGGCTTTGGACACAGAGTGTACAAAAACTTCGACCCGAGAGCGAAAATTATCAAGAAAGCAGCTGATGATATTCTTAATGCATTGGGAATTCAGGATAAAGCGCTTGATATTGCTATGCAGTTGGAAAAAGTGGCGCTGGAAGATGAATATTTCGTAGAAAGAAAATTATATCCAAACGTAGATTTCTATTCAGGAATCATCTACAGAGCGTTAGGCATTCCTACGGAAATGTTCACTGTCATGTTTGCTTTAGGAAGACTTCCGGGATGGATTTCTCAGTGGAAAGAAATGAGAATAAAAGGAGATCCTATCGGAAGACCGAGACAGGTATACCAAGGGGCTCAGCAAAGAGACTACATCGATATGGTAAATAGATAATCATCTGTACGATTATAATAAAATCCCAAAGCTCGCCTGCTTTGGGATTTTTTATTTTGATATTTTCAAATTATGGACACTGACATCTATCGCAGGTCCAGATATAACATTTTCCTGAGTCATCCCATTCGCAGCATCTTCGACCGGCAGTATTAATACCGCCTGCAATCGTTTTTTGATTTTCTCTGCTTAGCTTGTGTGCGTGTTTCAGCACGGAGTTTTTCTTGTTCATGATCTTGATGTTTGATTGTTAATAATTTAAGTTTAAGTTTTCAAAACTATTTCACTAATGTATGAAATTAAAATAATGTAATTGTATTTTTAAACGTAAAATATTGATTTATAGATAAATTATCCATTAGAAATTTTATAACAGTGATGAAATTTAATATATCGCAAACAAGCGTTTATTAAAAACTATAAAGTGATTAATTTTTAGAACATAATTGAATTACAATCCTAAATATAGCATAAAAGTTTCGCAGATACAGTCCTTTACTTATATTTGCAATATTGCATAAATCTTTATGAAACTAAATATAAAAAATGAAACGGGCAGGCTTAAATCAGTAGTTTTAGGACAGCCCAATTCCTTAGGAGGTGTTCCTACACTCGAAGAAAGTTACGATGCCAAATCCTATCATTCCATTGAAAACAATATTTATCCTAAAGAAGAGGAGATTATTAATGAAATGAATGCTTTTGAAGCCGTTTTAAAAAAATATGATGTAGAAGTACTCCGTCCGAGTATTATTGAAGACTACAACCAGGTTTTTGCCAGGGACGTGGCCTTTGTAATTGATGATAAAATGATTATCTCTAATGTTATATCGGACAGGGCTGATGAGCAGGATGCTTACAAAAGTATTTTTGAAAAAGTAAAATGGAGGGATATCATCAATCTCCCTGAAACTGCGCACATAGAGGGAGGTGATGTTATTGTGTGGGACAATTTCTTATTTGTCGGAACCTGCTTCAGCGAAGATTACAGGAACTATAAAACGGCAAGAACAAACGAATATGCCATAGAAATTCTTAAAGAATACTTCCCTAAAAAAAGGATCATCGATCTTGAATTGAAGAAAAACGACAAAATTCCATACGAAGGCATTCTTCATTTGGACTGCACTTTCAATCCGGTAGGAAAAGACAAGTGCATTATCTATAAAAATGGGTTTGTGGATGAAAGCGATTACCATTTGATTATTGATATTTTCGGGGAAGAAAACTGTTTCCACGTTACAGACCAGGAAATGTTTGAAATGTTTCCGAATATTTTTTCAATCTCTCCTGAAATTGTAGTTTCAGACAAAGCGTTTACCAGGATGAACAACCATCTGAGGAACGAATGGGGAATGACAGTGGAAGAAATTCCGTACAGGGAAATTTCGAAAATGGGCGGACTTTTACGGTGCTCTACAATGCCGCTTGTGAGGGAATAAAAAAACCGTTAAGATTTCAGATTGGGAATTTTTTAATTTTCCAATCTTTTAATTTTTAATCAAATAAGACATGCAGACAACAGATACAGTATTAATGATAGAGCCGATTGCCTTCGGCTTTAACGAAGAGACGGCAAAAAACAATTATTTTCAGATAGAGCAGAAAGGTTTTGATATCCAGTTTAAAGCGCTTACTGAATTTAAAGCATTTGTTGATAAATTAAGGAGCAGGGGAATCAATGTCATTACCATTAAGGATACCCTGGATCCTCATACTCCGGATTCCATTTTCCCGAACAACTGGGTAAGCTTCCATAAAGACGGTAAAGTAGTGATGTATCCGATGTTCGCATCCAACAGAAGGGTAGAAAGAAGAGAAGATATTATAGATAGCATAAAAGAACAGGGATTCGAAGTAACAGAAATTGACGACTGGTCTTTTCCGGAAATGCAGGGGCATTTCCTGGAAGGAACGGGAAGTATGATTTTCGATCATGACAATAAACTGGCTTACGGTTCAGTTTCCTTACGCCTGGATGAAAACCTGTTCAGGGAATTCTGTGAGAAATACGGTTTTACTCCTGTCGTTTTCCACTCATTTCAAACAGTAGGAGAAGAAAGACTTCCGATCTATCATACGAACGTGATGATGTGTGTGGCAGACCAATTTGTAGTTATTTGCCTGGATTGCATCGACAACGAACTCGAAAGGAGCAAGGTTGTGGAAACCATTAAAAATTCAGGAAAGGAAATCATTGAGATTTCAGAAGCTCAGATGCAGCAGTTTGCCGGAAATATGCTTCAGGTTCATAACAATGACGGAGAAAAATTCCTGGTGATGAGCGAAACGGCTTACAAATCACTGGATGCCGATCAGGTTTCTGCCATAGAAAAATACTGTGAAATCATTTATTCGGACCTCAACACGATTGAAGTAAACGGAGGAGGCAGCGCCCGCTGTATGCTGGCAGAAGTTTTCTTACCGAAAAAATAATTATTCTGAAAAAAACTAATCCATTGGAATCACCCACCAGTAAAGGTTTACATATTCTTCTGACTTTGGAAACAGAGTCAGAAGATGTATTAACAGACAGCGAAGGCTTTCTGGCATTTACACAAAAAAGCCTTGCTACAAAAGATGTGGAAATTGTAGGCATTACCAATCATATTTTTGAAAACCGAAGTTTTACTTCGGCAGTCTGCCTTAAGGAATCCCATCTCTGCATCCATACCTGGCCGGAGTTTAAACAACTCACTTTTGATATTTTCCTCTGCAATTATATGCAGGACAATACTGCCAAAGTTGAAACAATCGCCGATGAGGTGATTGCTTATTTTAAAGCTAAAACCATTCAGAAACATAAAATTTATAGATAAATGCATTACGTTTGCCCCATCTGTAAAACTGAAAATAAACATGAGCTTACATTTTCCGTACGGGAATATGTCTGCGGCTCATGTTCAAGGCTCATTAATACCCATAAAAACATTTCCGAAAAATCAAGGATCACAAAACCTGTTGAAAATGTTGTTCTGAAAGTCGGACAAAACGGAATCATTCACCGAACAGAATATACTGTTACAGGGATTATTATCAGGAAGTACGGTTCAAGTATCTTCTGGAGAGAATATTATTTAAAAGACAAAAGCGGGAAAGATGCTTTTTTAAGTGAAAGCGACGGCCATTGGGTTTTTCTGGAGCCGATTATTGGACCCGGAGTGAAAAAAATATTCGATATGAAAGCGGCGGAATTCAACGGCAGAAATTACCGTTGGTATGAGACGACAGAATGTACTACTTATGCAGCGGCAGGCTTTTTCGAAGATAAATTAAATTTCGGGCTTACCACCTACAGGGAATATGTCAACGCTACCCAGATGATTTCTCAGGAACAGTCCGGCAGTTCAAACGAATTCTTCTTTGGCAGGCATATTTCAAAGTATACCGTAAAAAAAGCGTTTCATATTTCCAGTCTTCCCGGTTATTCAGGAATCGGGATTGTACAGCCTTTCTATTTTGATTTTAAACAGACCCTGAACATTATGGGGGTAGCAGCTTTACTTATTTGTGTGATCCAGCTGTATGTAATGGCGTCAAGATCAAATGCATTGGTTTTTGAACAGGAAATCAGCTTTGCAGAGGTAAAAGATAAAGAGCTGGTAAGCAAAAGCTTTGATCTGTCCGGCGGCTCAGCTCCTTTAAGAGTTGATCTCTCTTCTGATGTCAGTAATTCCTGGGCCAGTGTAGGCTTAAGTCTGGTGAATGAGAAAACCAGTGAAATTGCGTATGCATCGAAAGATGTAGAAGAATACCATGGTTATGAGGACGGGGAAAACTGGAGCGAAGGAAGTACAAACAATGAATTCAATTTTTGTGGTGTAGCTCCCGGAAAATATCATTTCTTGATTTCGGCAGACAAACAGGAATCGCCGGTGACTTCTGTCTCCACAGATAGTTCAGCCCCTGAAAATAAATCGGTAAAAATAAAAGCGGAATGGCTTCCTGTCTCGTTCTGGAATTTCGGAATCATCATGTTTCTTTTAGCGGGATTTGTCGCCGCATGCTATTTCGGAAAAAAAATATTTGAACAGTCCAAATGGAATAACAGCTCTAATTCACCCTATCCACAAACGTAATAATGAACAATATTGTAAGCTATATAAAAGAAAACTGGCTGCTGTGCCTCATTGGGGTCTTTTTTATCAGTTGGTTTACCTATCTTACCTTTCAAGGAAACCAGCTCTGCGACTGTGAAAAAACAGAAAAATATCAGGACGGAACCACCAGAAGGCACCATTCCTCAGGGGTGGGCTATTACAGATACTATCACAAATAAAAAAATATAAGCTATGGATCAGATCAATTTTCTGCCAATAATCAATTCAGTGATTTACTCCTTTTTAGGAATCGCTATTTTGCTGGTTTGTTATGTTATCATCGAAAAATTAACACCGGAAAAAACGTGGCATGAGATTGCACATAATAAAAATACGGCATTGGCCATTATTTTCGGAGCATTTATTATCGGGATTTCAATTATTATAAGCGCAGCCATTCATGGATAAGAAGAGGATTCCTCTTGAACTGCTGTTAATGTTTTCCGTATTTGTCATAGCAACATGCGGCCTGATTTACGAATTGGTGGCAGGTGCTCTCGCAAGCTATCTATTAGGAGATTCCGTAAAACAGTTTTCTTTCATTATCGGGGTATATCTGTTTTCAATGGGAGTAGGTTCCTATTTTGCCAAATTCATTAAAGGTAACCTTATTGATAAGTTTGTAGAAATAGAAATTCTTGTCGGCATTATCGGAGGGATCAGTTCGGTGGTTTTATTTATTCTGTTCAATACACTGGCGCATTTCGAGGCGGTGTTATACCTTTTTGTGTTTTTTACGGGCTGTCTGGTCGGTGTGGAAATTCCGCTGCTGATGAATATCCTGAAAGACCGGGTTCAGTTTAAAGATCTTGTGTCCAATGTCTTTGCTTTTGATTATATCGGAGCTTTACTGGCTTCTATCCTGTTTCCATTGGTGCTGATTCCCAATTTGGGAATTGTAAAGACGCCTTTGTTTTTTGGGCTGATTAATATTTCGATTGCCATATTCTTATGCTTTTACCTTAATAAAGAATTGTCAAAACCAATTTCTTTGAAAGCAAAAGCCATTGCCGCCTTCGCCTTTTTAGTAGCTCTTTTTATTTTTTCAGATAGAATTTTATCTTATTCTGAAGAAAAATTATACGGGGAAAATGTAGTATATACAAAAAGCTCACCTTATCAACGGATTGTTTTAACCAGAAATAACCGCGAATTCAGACTCTATTTAAACAACAACCTGCAGTTTTCTTCAACAGACGAATACCGCTATCATGAAGCTTTGGTGCATCCTGCCATGTCGATAGCAAAAAATATTGATGAGGTCCTTATCCTTGGCGGAGGCGACGGCTTTGCTGTCCGCGAAGTATTGAAATACAAAGAGGTTAAACACATTACATTGGTTGATCTGGATGGTGAAATGACAAATTTCTTTAAAACCAACCAGACCATGCGGGAACTGAATCAGAATTCTTTATCAAACCCGAAGTTAAAAATCATCAACAAGGATGCGTATATCTGGGTGAAAGAAAATACGCGGAAATTCGGGGTTATCATCATTGATTTTCCGGATCCGTCCAACTACAGTTTGGGGAAACTCTATTCTCTGCAGTTTTACAGGGAACTGGAACGCCTTGCCACCACCGATACAAAAATAGTAGTGCAGACCACTTCACCTTATTTCGCGCCTAAATCTTTCTGGTGTATTGAGAAAACCATCCACCAGGTTTTTCCTTTTACTTCGGCTTACCATACTTACGTTCCTTCATTCGGTGAATGGGGATTTTCAATGGCTTCCTTCGAGCCTTTGGATAACAAAATATACCGTAAAATTCCTGATCTTAAATTCTACGATTATAATTTCTCACAGCTGTCTTATTTTACCAAGGACATGAAAACAAAGGATATTGAAGTCAACCGGCTGGACAATCAAATTTTAGTACGTTATTTCGATGAAGAGTGGGGGAAAGTACAATAGGAAAGATTTCCTGAAAACGATCTTTTTAGGCGGCCTGATGATTCCGTTCTTACAATATTGCAGTAAAAAAGGAAAGTCTTTGCTGCTTAAGATCACCGGAACGCATCATGTGCTTGGGCATCGGCTTTGGGCTAAGGATTTTCCTGAACCTGCAGAAGAGGTCCATATCAAATACCTGATTGTTGGTGGCGGTATTTCCGGGCTTTCTGCATGCCGGTATCTTCATCAAAACAATGAACATGACTATCTTTTGCTGGAAATGGAGGATCATTTGGGAGGTAATTCATCAGGCGGAAAAAACCAATTTTCAAGATTCCCTTTAGGGGCACACTATTTACCATTACCCAATAAAGAAAATACGGAAATCATCAGTTTTCTCAAAGAATGCGGGATTTATCAGGGTGACGATGAAAACGGTGAACCGGTTTTAGATGAATATCAGATGATTTTTCCTCAGCAGGAACGCCTGTTTTTTAAAAATTCATGGCAGAATGATCTTGTTCCCCAAAAAGGAATTTCTGCAGAAACTCAGGAAGAACTGGACCGTTTTTTTACCATGATGAACCATTTCCGGAACAAAAAGGATTCAGGCGGGAACTATTGGTTTGCGATTCCGGTGGAAGATTCCAGCCGGGAAGATGAGGTGCTACGGATAGAAAAAATGATTTTTAAAGACTGGCTGTATCAGCGTCAGTTTACATCTGAAGAATTGCTCTGGCTGCTGGATTATTCCTGCCGTGACGATTACGGACTGGGAATCGATTACGTTTCTGCATGGGCAGGCATTCATTATTTTGCAGGAAGAAAAAACAACTGGAGTAAGAACTATAAAGATCAGGTATTTACCTGGCCTGAAGGAAATGCACGCCTGTCCAAACATTTGTCAGCTTATACAGAAGGAAAATCTTTACCGGGCAATTTAGTTTTTGAGGTTACGATAAAGGATAACGTTGAAGTATTAAGTTTTGACAATATCCATAAGAAAACAAATAAAATCATTGCTGAAAAAGTACTGTTTGCCACTCCGCAATTTATTAATGAAAGAATTTTTAATATAAAAAGGGCAGAAGGGTTTACTTATGTTCCGTGGCTGTTAACCACCATTACTTTACAAAATGAGTTTGGAGGAGATGAAGAGCTGGCCTGGGATAATGTGATCTACGGTTCGGAAGGATTAGGCTATATTTACGATCAGCATCAGAATATCGAACAGATCATGGGCGAAAAAGTGATCACCTACTACAGGAGCTTTTCAACCGCTGACTGTAAGAAGGCGAGAAAAAGATTGTATGCTCTACAGGAAGATGAGCTGGAAAATTTAGTTTTGAACGATCTGAAAAAAGCCCACCCCTTAATCGAAGACTTTATCATCGAAATGCAGTTTCATAAAATCGGACATGCCATGATTGCTCCTGTTCCGGGCCAGATCTTTAATAAGCCGGAAGCAAAAACTCCTATTGAAGGAAAAGTTTTCTTTGCCCATTCTGATTTATCCGGGATTTCAATTTTTGAAGAAGCCTTTTACCAGGGGCTGAGAACCGCAGAACAAATGACCGGACACTTATGAAACAGCCCTGGATCCATAGTGCCAAAACAGACAGCTGGCTGATTTTAGCGCCACCTTTTGTCATCTTGCTGATCATCTTTATTTTTCAAAGAGATATCCGTGAACTGGAAAATCAGTATTCCTTTTATACCTGGCTTTTCCTCATTGTTTTTGTAGATGTCGCCCATGTTTATTCCACTTTGTTTAAAACCTATTTTGTAAAAGCAGAAATACGGAAAAGAAAGTTTTTATATTACGGGATTCCTTTATTGAGCTGGGTGTTGGGACTTGTTTTATATCAGTTCGGCAGCCTGGTATTCTGGTCAGCACTAGCTTTGGTCGCCGTATTCCATTTTATCAGGCAGCAATATGGCTTCATGCGGATTTATGCCCGTTTTGAACACGATACCCTAAACAAGAGAATTGATGAGGTGGCTGTATATTCGGCTACGGTTTTTCCAATGCTGTATTGGTTTAAAACGCCGAGAGCCTTTAACTGGTTTGTTGAAAATGAATTCAGCTGGTTCCAAAGCATACCTGATTATACAAAAGGGATTACGGTTGTATATTTCATTATTTTAATCATCTGGCTGATCAAAACGGTTTCTGAAATTTTTAAAACCGGACAGTTTAACATTCCTAAAATAGCGTTGATTACCGGGACCTATCTATCCTGGTATTTTGGGATTGTTTATTTTAACAATGATCTGTTGTTTACATTGCTCAATGTTATTTCCCATGGAATCCCATACATCGCTTTAATTTACATCAGGGAAATTGAGCAGAAAGAAGCCCGGCATTTGAATCGGTTTTCTGTTTTTAGGTCCGGCTTCGGGATTTTATTATTTATCGCAGTCATTTTAGGTTTTGCTCTTTTCGAGGAGCTTCTATGGGAAGTACTGGTCTGGAACGAACATTTTTCAATGAACATAAAAGTATCTTCGGAATGGTTTCAGTTTCTGGTTCCTTTCTTGGTCGTTCCGCAGCTTACCCATTATTTACTGGATGGATTTATCTGGAGAAAGCCTTCTCCTAAATAAAATATTTTTGCCTTGTTTATTTCATATAACACGACACGTTTTGTCGTATTGCGTCTATACCTTTGCTTCAGAAGAAATTGAAGAAGAATAAGCAGAGATCATGTTCACCTATAAAGCTCATACCATTCACATTAAATATTTGTCATACACTTTTACCATCACTTAAAAGCCCTACTTTTGCAGCGTTAAAAAATTGATAACACACTGAAAATACACTAAGCATGAAAAAACTCTACATGAGTGCACTGTTTCTGTGCGTCTCTCTCGGCATATCAGCCCAGGAAGTGGTTTGGCAGAAAGACATCCAATCCTCCACCCAGGATTTCCTTTCCCACGTTACCACTACCATTGACCAGCAATACTTAATTACCGGGAGCTCCATCCATCCTTCGACAGGCTCAGGAACCGATAGCCAAAAGCTTACCTCCGATACTAAACAAAACAACGGCTACGATTTCCATCTGGTAAAATTAAACCAGCAGGGAGAAGAAGTCTGGGAAAAATACTTCTCAGGCCGGAACCATGATTTTTTATCAGCTGCGGTAGGTACACAGGAAGGCGGATTTTTGCTTGCCGGAACCTCTTACAGCGGAAAAGGCCTTGATAAAAAAGAAGATTCCAAAGGCGGCTCGGATATTTGGGTGATTAAGATCAATGAATTCGGGGACGAGCTGTGGCAGAAAACCATCGGCGGAAGTTCCGATGAAGAAGCCAGGGCCGTCATCCAGACCACAGACTTAGGATTCTTTATAGCAGGCAATGTTGCCTTCGGCTCCGCCCAGGCAACGGGCAAAGGCTACGGATCCAAAGATGTCCTGGTCATCAGGCTTGATAAAAACGGAGGCATAGCCTCTCAAATTATAATAGGCGGAAAAGGTTTGGACGAAGTCGAGAAAATGGTTCCCACCAAAGACGGCGGAGCTTTACTGGGTATCTATTCCCGGAGCGGAGCTTTCTCTAACGGTAATAAGCAATCGGTAATGAATAATATCAATTCAAATGCAAAAACCAATGAATCACAGATTACTGATTACCCATTAGCGATTACTCATCCAAAATCAACGGAAAACTACGGTGAAGGCGATTACTGGATCATTAAGCTCAGCAAAGAAGGCAAATTAGAATGGGAAAAGAACTACGGAGGCAAAGGCGATGACCATGTAAGGACGTTAGCTTTAACTTCCACAGGCTATCTCATCGGAGGCGAATCCAGGTCGGAACGGTCAGGCAATAAATCGGTAGGGATCGAAGAAGGAACCGACCTTTGGCTCATTTCACTTGATGAAAGAGGCGAAGAAATTTGGCAGAAATCCTACAGCTTTAAGAACCGGGATGTGCTGATGGGGATGAGTGTCATCACGAAGAGAAAAGAGGAAAGAGCAAAGAATAAAGAGGTTACCACGGGGATTTTACTGGGTGGTTATACCCAGGCGGAAGGCAGGATGGAAACGGATGATGAGACGTTCTGGATGCTATACCTGGACCAGGATGGCAATGAGCAGTGGAGAAAGCATGTCAAGGGAGAATCAAGGAAGAGAGAAGAAAGATTATCCGATATTAAGCTGAACCGTGACGGCTCGATTATCCTGGCCGGAACCAGTGCAGAAGAGCTCGGAAAGGAAAACTGGAAGATCGTGAAGCTGGGTGACAGGCAGATTGACCAATTGATCGAGAAGTTAGATATCAAGATTTACCCGAACCCGGTGAGTGATTATGCGTATGTGGAGATTGGGTTTGATTTCAAGGAAGCGGAGATTACCGTGTATGATATGGGCGGAAGGCAGCTGCAGAGTTTGAAAACCAAAAATAAGGTGACGAAGATCAATACTCAGAATCTGATTCAGGGAGCTTACCTGATTACGATTAAAACGAATGATAATAAAACCGCAAGTGCGAAAGTAATTAAGAAATAAAACATACATAATGAAGAAGATTTTTATACAGTTTATAGCCATTACTACTTTTATTGCTATACATAAAACATATGCTCAGTCTTTAGAATTACCTAAAAACATCCAGTCTCCAAATGCATCTTCACTAGGAAAGTATGGGGATATTCCTATGGATTTATATTCTGGAAGAGCTAATGTGAATATACCTCTATATTCATTAAATGAAGGGAATATTCCATTAGACATTACCATGAATTATGATACAGGCGGAGTAAGGGTCAATGATGTTCCTGGTTGGGTAGGTCAAAACTGGACATTAAATGCAGGAGGCATAATTACAAGAAGTCAAAGAGGACAAGGATTTGACGAAGGAAAAACCTGTTCATTAGTTTCGGGAAATCCTGATTCTAAATGGGGATATTTACATTATAGAAGCGATTTACAATCTAATAACTTAAATGATGTTGGCAGTATCTCGAATTTGGTACATAACTATAATAATGTTTGGGGAAATCCTAAAGATTATGAACCGGATATTTTTACATTCAACTTTATGGGTAAGACAGGTAAGTTTTTTTTAGGAGAAGATGGTGGTTGGAAAGTTTCATCAAAATATAATTTGAAAATTGAAATTAATGAAAGTGATTATTTTCTTCCATTTAATATTAATTATTTTGGAGGTCAAACTGGAAATATGTGGAAAAGATGCCCTTCAATAGGTAAGATAAAGATATCTGATGATGAAGGAAATTATTACATTTTCGGTAAAACTCAAAATGATATAGAATATACAATTAATTCATATGACCATCAATCAGAATTGGCATTATATTCCAGTGCATGGTACTTATCAGAAGTGTACAATAAGTTTGGAACTAAAATTTATTCTTTTCAATACGAAAGAGGAGATGATCAAGGACAATTATATGTATATGCTGGCGGAAAATTTTTACGAAGAGATGCATGCGGGATGTATGGAGCTTGTGCACAAACAATTTCTAATCAATTTGAAGCTATCGTGGCTGGAAATCTTGTTAAGCCATGTTATCTTACTAAAATAACTTCTAATAAGGGTATCACTATAAATCTCTCTTCTATTAATCATAATTCTCTTAAGTATAAAGCAGATGATCCTATTATATATAGGACAAATTATAGGCAGAGTGAATACTATAATAATCTCATTTCAATAGGACAAGCTAATCAGGCTTGGTATATGTTCAATTATTATTTTTGGTATTCGATTCATACACCTATGAATAATAGTGATCCAATGACTGAAAATCCAATTTATCAGACAGGCAGCTATTTAGCAAGTTTGGGCAAAATTATTACAGAATGGAAATGGAGAAAATTAAATAATATCATTATTAAAGATGAGAATAACTTACCATTAAAAACAATAAACTTTAATTTTAATGATGATCCAAACAAAAGATTGAAACTACAAAAAATCACTATTGATAATCAATTCAAATATTCATTTGACTATAACAATTTTGACTCTTTGCCTACCTTTTGTTCTCAAGCTTTTGATCATATGGGCTATTATAATGGCAATAATTATAATGTATATGTGGTTGATGAAGTTAATCACTATTCAAATAGACAAACAAATGCCAATTATGTATCTTATGGTACTTTGAATAAAATAACTTATCCATTAGGAGGATATACAACCTTTGAATATGAACCCCATAGTTATACGTCATATGTTTCTAATAACAGAACATCTCTAATTAATGAATCAGGAATAATAGGTGGGGTTAGAATAAAAAGATCTATTGACTATAGTGATCCAAATAATAAAATTATAAAAGAATATTTATATCAAAATGATATTTCTAACAATCTATCAAATGGAATTTTACAATTAAAAAATGTATATAGAATTGTCGATTTTCCTGGAAAAACAGACTGTGGATCAAATTTTTACGAAAGTAGCTTTAGTATGAATAGCATTGTCCCGTTATCTAATTTTTCTGGGACACATATAGAATATCCTGTTGTTATTGAAAAAAGATCTGACGCTAATGGAAATTCTATTGGATATATAAAGAATAATTATACATCCTATATTGACTATAAGGATTCTCGTCTTGGTACGATTCAATTGTCATTTAGCATTTTTGATCCCAAAACTGATTTTAGTTTTAAAAGAGGGCAAATAAAGAAAAAATCTGTATATGATATCAATAATATTCTTAAACAGGAAGAAGAATTTATATATGATATGACAGGAATGAAAAAAGTTAAAGCATTGTCATATGATATATTTGGAACTTGTATTTTGACAGGAAAACCAGGAATTCCTGATGGGATGCCTGATGGTAATCCTGGACTTAAAGGAACAGGTTATGAAATTTATTATTCAGATTTCAATTTAGTAACCAAAAAAACACGGACTTATGGCAGTAATGGTCAGGTGTTTGAAACTGTTGAAAATAATAATTATATTGATTACGGAAATTTCGGAGATAATATACTGAAGAGTAAATCTTCTATTGATAGTAATGGAAGAACTATTTCAGAAAATTACATTTATTCTTTTGATAAGAATGGTACAGAACCTTACACTTCTTTAACGAATAAAAGAGAATTTCCTATTGTAGAAATAACAAAACTTTCTAATCAAGAGGTTTTAGAAAAAACAAAAACAGATTATGCTCTGATACCAACGGTTGATATATCTGGAAATCTTATTACTTCTCAAATATTTCCACAAAAAATTTCAGAAGCTAAGGGTAACAATATACCTGATGAAAAACTGATAATCGACAAATATGACATTGAAAACCATATTTTAAAAGCTCATAAAGCTGATGGAAATTTTGTCTATTACTATTATGGTTATAATAACAGATATCCTATTCTTAGGGTAGAGGGAACAGAAATCTCTAATGAAAATAGTCTATTAAATAGTTTAAACTCATTAAAATCGTTACTAACTGCTTCAAATCCTGATTATACACAAATTAAACAGCAGCAATCTACTATTATTAGTCAATTGCCCAATCATATATGTGTATGTAATCTTCCCTGTCTTAGGTACACTCAAAAGTAGAGTTTTTGATTAATAATTTCTTGTTGTCGTTGTTAAAAT
>NZ_JAKVIP010000029.1 GCF_022601875.1 Chryseobacterium sp. SSA4.19 | reverse complement strand
TTTTTTTTTTTTTTTTTTTTTTTTTTTTTTTCTTTTTTTTTTTTTTTTTTTTTTTTTCCCCCTCCCCCCCCCCCCCCCCCCCCCCCCGAAACTCTTTTACAGGGTAAGAGAAACTTTTATTTCACGACTTTCATTTCATCGATCAACCATTTGGAATCGGCAAATTTATCAATGATGAAAAGGATATATTTCGTGTCCACCATAATATTTCTGCTGAAACGAGGATCATAATTAATATCACTCATGGTTCCTTCCCATTGTCTGTCGAAATTTAGTCCGACAAGGTTTCCGTTGGCATCCAGTGCCGGACTGCCCGAATTCCCTCCTGTAGTATGGTTGGTCGCCGTAAATCCTACCGGAACATCACCGGATTTATCCTTATAATTTCCAAAATCTTTTGTTTGGTAAAGATCAATCAGCTTTTTGGGAACATCAAATTCATAATCTCCCGGAACATATTTCTCCATCACCCCGGCTAAGTGCGTCTGATAGCTGTAAGATACGGCATCCCTCGGTGAAGAGCCTTTTACTTTTCCATAGGTTACACGCAAGGTGGAATTGGCGTCCGGGAAGAACTTCCGGTTCTTATCCGTGGCCATCTGCTGTGCCATGTAGGTTTTCTGCAAAGCATCGATTTTTGTCTGCAAACCAGAGAACTGAGGATCTGCCTTCGTCATATACGTCTCTTTCATCGTCATCAACAGCTGATACACAGGATCCTTTTTTAAGGTTTTAATAAGCTTGTCCGGATTGGAGAACGCTTTGTCAATATCTTTGCTTAATGAAGCGCCGTTTACTTCAGACCTGCCTGTGATAATGGAATTTTTAGAAGCATTCTCAATAGTCTGAATATTTTTTGCTTCATCTTTATACTGATCGAAACCTGCCGGCAAAAACTGAGGGGCTGTTTTGTTGGCATATAAAGCCAGAAGCTTTGCGGTTACTTTCGCATCGAGCTCAGGATTATAATCTTTATAGAATGAAGTCAGTCTGCTTTTTAAAGAATTTGTGCCTTTTTCATCCATTCTCCCTGCTTCTATGGCAGTAATATAATTGGAATATAAATTGGCCAGAGTAAGTGTTTCCGCATTTCGGAGTACTTCCGTATAATAGGCATTATTCAGAGCATACGGCGCCTGGTCATTATACAATTTGTTCAGCTGATCCAGCGTAATTTTAACCTGTGTGTTTTTGGCAGCTAAAGAATTCTCATAAGTGGTCTTTTTAGCTACTGCGTTTGATTTTTTCAGACCTTCCACTTCTCCGATCCATTTTTTCCAGTAATTGGCTACGGAAGCATATTTGGATGCATATTGGATTCGTGTGGCATCATCCGCACGCATTTTTTCGTCAAGGGTTTTTAAGGCAACATCTCTCACAGCAATTCTGGCCGGATCGATCTCTTTCATGATTTTTTCGACGGCAATGGCCGGAAGATATTCCGTTGTCCTTCCCGGGAAACCAAATACGAAAGTGAAATCATTTTCATTTTTATCCTTGATGGAAACCGGGAGATAATGCTTTGGAATATATGGCACATTGTCTTTTGAATATTCTGCCGGCTTGTTATTTTTATCAGCATAAATTCTGAACATGGAAAAATCCCCCGTATGTCTTGGCCATACCCAGTTATCCGTATCTGAACCGAATTTTCCGATGCTTTGCGGCGGTGCCCCTACCAGACGAATATCTTTATAGGTTTCAATCGTAAAAGCATAGAATTTGTTCCCGTAATACATGGATTTTACGGAAACTGATTGGTAGGTCTGTACTTTCTGAGCGTTTTTATAGATCTCTATATTATTGGCGATTTTCTTTGAAAGTTCAGGCTCGGTAAGGTTGTCAGTACCTTCCAGGATTTGTGGTGTCACTTCTTTGATATCGACAATAAAATCGACGGTTACCCCCGGGTTCGGTAGCTCGCCGGTCATATTTTTTGCCCAGAAACCATTGGTCAGAAGGTCATTCTGGACGGTGGAGTGGTTCTGTATTTGTCCGTATCCGCAATGGTGATTGGTAAGCAGAAGCCCTTTCGGAGAAATAATCTCAGCCGTGCATCCGCCGTTGAACTGTACCACAGCATCCTTAATGCTGGGCTTTTGGGTATTAAAGATATCTTTGGCAGAGATTTTCATACCCAGTTCTTTCATTTCCTTTTCATTGAGTTCTGTTGGGATCCACATTCCGCCGTACTGCTGTGCAAAGGTCATTACAGCCGGTAAAAGGAACACCGATAGAAGTATCTTTTTCGTCATAATTAAATTTTGGCCTAATTTACAAAGAAAATGTGAGTTTCGGGGTCCGGTCTTTATATTTTACATTTTGAATTGATTGTAAATTGCTTCAAATCAAATTTTTGACAAAATTAGGATCACCAAACATATATGTCTGAATGATGCCGGCAAAGTAATTATATTGCATGGTAAACATTCCAGTATTGATACAAAACTGAAGAAAATATGATTACAGCTTAATTTGAATAAGCCGGCTATTGAAAGCTAAGTGAATCATTAAAACTGATAACCTGTTATTTTTTCATCTTCCATCAGGTCTTTCATTAATGCTTCATGACGAACACTTTTCCCCGTAACGATCCATGAAGTAGTAAGATGCCCATCTGTATACTGCTGTTTTGAAATGATGAATTTTAAACGATGTTTTTCAAAAAGTTTCTGGCAGTATGCCATATCATGATAATCAATGACGGTTATTCTGTATTCTCTGATCTTATGCTCCTTATCAATCAGCCTTCGAAAGAGGTGAGGGAACTTAAAATTAATAAGACCAGAAGCGTTCCCAGAACAGCCAGATAAACATACCCTGAACCTACAGCCATACCGATGGAAGCCGTTGCCCAGATAGTAGTAGCAGTGGTAATTCCGTCAATCTTACTGTCTCCTTTAAAAATAACCCCAGCTCCCAGAAAGCCAATCCCCGTAATGATATTGGCTGCGATCCGGTCCGGATCATCAACTCCAATCTTAATGGAAAGAATCGTAAACAGGCAGGATCGGAAACATATTAAAATGAAAGTACGTAAACCGGCAGATTTGTTTCGGTATTCCCGTTCTGCTCCGATCAGTATTCCCAGAATTACGGAAATTAAAATCAGCAGCAGTTCATTTTGAATAGAATGATCTTTTAAAAATTCCATTATTACCATTTAAGTTTCTCAGAATAAATGTAAGAAAAAATAAGTTTTACCGTTTATGCCCGAAATCATTTATTCATAGGAAATAAAAACAAAAAGACTGTCCGCAGACAGTCTTTAATAGAATTTCATTGCTTCTCTATCAAATCCAGAAACTGCTGCTCATCCAGAATTTCTATGGTTCCGATGGTTTGTGCTTTTTTCAGTTTGCTGCCGGCTTTTTCGCCGACAACCAAGTAGTTCAGGTTCTTGGAAACAGCTGAGATGTTTTTCCCGCCGTGTTTTTCCACCATGTCTTCGGCGGCTTCACGGGTAAATAGAGAAAGCTTACCGGTGAAAAGAAAGGTTTTTCCATCCAGGATATTGGAAATGAGTTCATTGGTGCTTTCACCTCTTTCAAGCTTGACACCATAGGATTTTAAGCGTTCGATCATTAAAATATTTTCGGAATTATTAAAGAAATCAACAATACTTACTGCGATTTTTGTCCCGATGTCTTCCACCTGGCAAAGTTCTTCCTCCGTAGCTTGAATAAGTTCATCAATGGTTGGGAAATTCTTCACCAGTTTTTTGGCAACGGTTTCCCCGACATGTTTGATCCCGATTCCGTACAATACTTTTTCAAATGGGATCTCCTTTGATTTTTCAATTCCTGAAATAATATTCTGGGCAGATTTTTCAGCCATTCTCTCCAGAGGCAGGATTTGTTCCTTCGTTAATACATAAAAATCAGCAGGATTTTCAATCAGCCGCTCCCTGTACAGCTGTTCAATGGTTTCGCTTCCCAGGTTTTCAATATTCAGAGCCTTTCTGGATACGTAATGGATCATTCTTCCAACAACCTGCGGAGGACAATGAAGATCGTTGGGACAGAAATGAATGGCCTGGTCTTCAATTTTTACCAGTTCCGTACCGCATTCCGGGCAGTTTTTAACGTACTCGATTTCTTTATTTTCAGGATTTCTTTTCTCAAGGTTTACAGCGATGATCTTCGGGATGATCTCACCACCTTTTTCCACATAGACAAAATCATGCTCATGAAGTCCGAGCTTTTTAATGATATCTTCGTTATGCAGTGATGCCCTTTTTACAATCGTTCCTGCCAATAAAACGGGTCTCAGGTTGGCAACAGGCGTAATGGCTCCGGTTCTTCCCACCTGATAGGAAACACTGATGAGCTCGGTTTCCACTTTTTCCGCCTTGAATTTATAGGCCATTGCCCAGCGTGGTGACTTTGCCGTATAGCCCAGCTGCCGCTGTTGCTTTATGGAATTGACCTTAAGAACGATACCGTCAATTTCGAAAGGCAGATTATGGCGTTCAATATCCCAGTAACTGATAAATTCCTTTACCTCATTCATGGTCTTGCACAGTTTAGCCTGCTGAGAGGTTTTAAAACCCCATGCTTTTGCTTTTTCCAGGACTTCCCAGTGGGTTTCTGCCGGGATTTCTTCGGAGACAAACTGATATAATACCGAAGAAAGTCCGCGTTTCCGTACTTCGCCGCTGTCCTGCATTTTTAAGCTTCCACTTGCGGTATTCCGGGGATTCATAAAAGGATCCAGACCGTCTTCTTCACGCTGCTGATTGATCTTATCAAAGTTTTTACGGGTCAGGTAAATTTCGCCCCGCATAAAAAAGTTTTCCGGGAAATCGCCTTTCAGTTTCAAAGGAATGTCAGAAATCGTACGCACATTAGAAGTAATTTCATCTCCCTGGAATCCGTCTCCCCGTGTGACAGCCTGTGCCAGTTTCCCGTTTTCGTAACGGATGGAAATGGAGGCACCGTCATATTTTAGTTCTGCCACAAATTCTACAGGGTCATTAACCGTCTTAATGATTCTCTTTTCCCAGTCCTCAAGATCATCAAAATCATAAGAATTATCCAGGGAGTACATCCTGAATTTGTGCTGAATAGTTGGGAAAACCTTTGTAACCCCGCCGCCGACACGTACGGTCGGTGAATTCTCATCATAAAATTCCGGATGTTTTGCTTCCAGGTCACGCAATTCTTCGAGCAGCATGTCAAAATCATAATCGGAAATGGAGGGCGCATCCAGAAGATAATAATTTTCGTTATGCTGATGCAGCTCTTTACGCAGGTCTTCTATTTTTTGTTGGATATTTTCAGGCATGGGGTTTCTGTCTTTTCAGCAAAAATAATTAAACTCATATCATTAAAAGAATAACGGAACCAAAAATATGAAGTCGAATTAAAATACTGTTAAAACTAATATGAACCGGAAAGAAAAAACTAATAATATCTTTGTATTTACAATCATTAAAAAAGATTTCAGCAATTAAGTACTATCTTTATCAAAAGATCGAAGGACTTTAATTAATTATCAGAATTATATTATGAAAAAAGTTATCTTAGGGTTAGCAATTGTAAGCACAATGGTCATGAAGGCACAAACCCGGATTATCGCACATAGAGGATATTGGCAGACACAGCCTCCAACCACTGAAAATTCCCTTAAATCACTAGAGAATGCACAAAAACTGAAAATTTACGGTTCTGAGTTCGATGTCAGAATGACGAAGGACGGTGTTTTGGTAGTAAATCACGATGAGCACCATTCAAAAATGGAAATTTCTGAAACCGGTTTTAAAGACCTCAAAAAAGTAGAGCTATCAAACGGGGAAAGTTTTCCGACCCTGAAAGATTATTTAAAGCAAGGTAAGAAAGACAAATCCTTGAAGCTGATTGTAGAAATCAAACCGGATAAAACAAAAGAGAAAGAAGATGAGCTGACTGCAAAAACAGTTAAAATGATCAAGGATATGAAACTTGATTCTCAGAGTGAATTTATTTCTTTCAGCCTGAATATCTGTAAGGAAATCAAACGGCTTGAACCGGCATTTAAAGTACAGTATTTGAACGGAGAATTATCACCTCAGCAGATCAAAGAAGAAGGATTGGACGGACTGGATTATCATTACAGTGTTTTTCAGAAAAATCCGACATGGATTTCAGAAGCAAATGCGTTAGGACTCATTACCAATTCCTGGACAGTGAATAATGTTACTATATACGAGGAACTGAAAAAACAGAACGTCGCTTTTGTAACGACTAATATTCCTGATCAGCTGATGAATAAATAGAATTTATACCTCATAACTTATAAAAGTCTGCCTTTTTAAGGGCAGGCTTTTTTGGTTTAAATACGAATTAATACATGATTTTTGATAAATGGTGGTATTTGTGTGGTATTTATTATTTTCTCTAAAAAAGACAATAAAAATAGGGATTAAAAATGGACTCTGCATATTAAAAATAGGTAATGGTTTTAACTTATTATGAGTCAAAAGCCTATAATTTTTGTTAATCATAAATTAATATTGTGTTTAATAATTATTTAATAAATGTTAAAATGATGTTAAACCAGTACTCATAATTACATTCTAATTTTGCGCAAACAAAAAAGGATATGCGTAAAGAGACACAGAAGCTGTTTGTTCTTTCGCTGCTAGGATTGGTAAGCATTAATCTTGCAGCTCAGGAAAAACCAAAGCGGGACACTATTAAAAATATTGATGAAGTTGTAGTAACAGCTTTGGGAATCAAAAGGCAGGACAGATCTTTAGGGTATGTGGCAGAAACCATTAAGTCTGAGGAATTACTTAGAACGCAGAACAATAACTGGTCGCAGGCACTGGAAGGAAAGGTGGCAGGCTTAAAAATTCAGACTGCCGGAGCCGGACCTTTGGGAAGTTCCATCATTAAACTGCGGGGTGATATTTCTATGAATCCCAGCGAGAATAATGCCCTTATCGTAGTAGACGGCGTACCGTTGAACAATAATACCACAGGAACCGGCTTCTCATCTTATGGAGCAGGGGCAAAAGCAGACTTGCCCATCGATTACGGAAATGGCATTAATACCATCAATCCGGACGATATTGAATCGATAACAGTGTTGAAAGGAGCTACGGCATCAGCCCTATATGGTTCCCGAGGTGCAGCCGGCGCCATTATGATTACTACAAAATCAGGAAAGAGCAGAAACGGTAAAGTACAGGTGAGCCTGAACTCCTATTCCAGCTATGATACGGTGTTGAAATGGCCGGATTACCAATACGAATACGGGCAGGGAACCCTGCAGAAAAATACGGCAGGAGAGTTTTATTATTCATACGGAGCTTCTGCGGATGGTGTCAATACAGGTTCTACCAGCAGCGCGTTCGGACCGAAGTTCGCAGGGCAATATTATTTCCAGTATGATCCCACAGTTGAAGGGCAGAGCGCAACAAGACAATTGTGGCGGCCGTATAAGGATAATATTAAAGGGTTTTGGGAAACAGGAACTACTTTCTCCAACAATGTTTCAGTAGAATCGTCTAACGAGAATACAGCTTTCAGATCATCATTGACGTATCTGAATAATGAATGGATGATGCCAAACACAGGATTCAACAGATTCACCGCAGCTTTTTCAGTAGATCATAAATTGAGTGAAAAATTAAAGATCGGAATTAAATTCAACTACAGCAAAACAAAAAGCGACAATCTGCCTGCAACAGGATACAGCAACCAGTCTATTTCCTACTTCATGATCTTCCAGAACCCGAATGTGGATCTTTCATGGTACAGGCCGGTCTGGAAAGCCGGAAAAGACCAGGTAGATCAGATCCATCCGTTCAGTTCATTCATTGATAATCCCTATCTGATCGCTTATGAAATGCTGAACGGCGTGGATAAAAACTTCATCACCGGAAATATAAATCTTAATTATAAAATTACCAAAAATCTTGATGTTTTAGTGAGATCGGGGTTGGAATTGAATAATGAATTGCGTACTCAGAAAAGGCCTTGGAGCTCTGCCAACTATCTTCAGGGAATGTACAGGGAACAGCATGTGAGACTGATGGATTTAAATAATGATGTATTGTTCAGCTATAAAAATACCTTTAATGAATTTGATTTCAGTGCATCGGTCGGAGGAAATATCCGCTATACGGAATATACAATGAATGATTATCTGGCAGAAGGATTATTAAAACCAGGCGTATATACGATGCCGAACGGAATTTCTACCATTACAAAATTTGCCAGACCTAATGATAAGCAGGTAAACAGTACTTACGCTTTAGCAACTCTGGCTTATCAGAATAAAATATTTTTGGATCTTACCGCAAGAAATGACTGGAGCAGTACACTTCCGCAGGAAAACCGATCATATTTCTATCCTTCGGCGGCAGCCTCCTTTATTCTTTCGGATATTTTCAAGCTGACTTCGGATAAGTTTAACTATTGGAAACTGAGAGCTTCATGGTCAAGAGTGGGGAATGATACGGACCCATATCAGTTGATTAAATATTATAATAACAGTGATTTTAACGGTTCTGTAGAATCTCCGTCATTATATCCGAACCCGAATCTAAGACCTAATATGATTACCACTATGGAAGGAGGGATGGAATTCAGTATTCTTAAAAACAGGATGAATTATACCATCACAGCGTATCAGAACAATTCCAAAGACCAGATTGTAAGAATACCTGTACTGTGGGAAACAGGTTACAGCACAAGGGTTATCAATACCGGGGAAGTAAGAAACAGAGGATTGGAAATGACGCTGAATACGTACCCCGTTAGAAATAAGAACTTCTCGTGGAGTGTAAATGCCAATTGGTCACTGAACAGGAATAAAATCCTTTCTCTGCCTGAAGAATTTAACGGCAATCCTTATACCATGGGCAGTGTCGGCGGAGTGGTTTATTACAATGCTTTTGTAGGGGGTTCACTGGGTGATATGTATGGGTACGGATTGATGTACTCTCCGGACGGACAAGTTATTTTCAATGCCAATGACGGGCTTACCGCAAAACCAACTGAGATGAAGAAAATTGGAAATGCTTATCCGGAATGGCGGGCCGGGATCCAGAACGAATTCAGATACAAAGGGATTACCGTAAGTTTCTCCTTTGACGGGCAGTATAAAGGAATGGCTTATTCCCAGTCGCACCATAAAATGACCGAACAGGGGAAACTTGGACATACATTAATCGGAAGGGAAAACCCGGGAGGTTTAATTGTTGGTGAAGGTGTCGTTCAGAATCCTGACGGTTCATTTTCTCCTAACACAAAAGCAATTTTACTGTCCGCCTATTATGGGGATTATTACAGAAGAGCAAACGTGGAGACCAATACCTTCGATACTTCCTTCATTAAATTAAGAGATGCCAGAATTTCCTATACTTTCCCGAGAAGTATTACTGAGCAGCTTAAAATTACAGATCTGACGCTGGCTTTATTCGGAAGAAATCTCTGGATGTGGACCAAGTTTCCGCTATTTGACCCGGAAGCAGCAACACTGAACGATAACCAAATCACCCCGGGAGTTGAAATGGGCCAGCTGCCGACAGCAAGAACGGTAGGAATTCAGCTTAATGTTAAATTTTAAAAGTTAAAAACATGAAAAAATTATTTTTACATACATTACTAATCGCAGGGCTAGGATATATACCGGTTTCATGCAGCAGGAACTTAGATGAGGTAAATATTGACAACAGCAGGATCAGCGAGCCTGTCGCTTCAAAACTACTGGTTCCGGTTCAGTATAACATGTCTGCAGTGAATTATATGAGGGCCAATGATTTCACATTTGATATCATGCAGGTGTCTCTTGATTTCCCGAACGAAGGCAATACGTTAAGCCGATATAACATTACGGAAAATACAGGTGCTGGTTTCTGGAACAACAGCTACAAATGGCTTAAGCAGGTAAAAGACATGAAGCTCGCCGCAGAACGGGATAACGATCCTAACTATATTGCCATTTCCATGGTGCTGAATGCGTGGATTTATTCCAATCTTACCGACACCTATGGAGATGTTCCGTTTTCTGAGGCTTCAAATTTGGACGAAGGAGTTTCGCAGCCGAAATTTGATCAGCAGAAAGAGATCTATGTTAAATTGTTAAATGATCTGAGAACGGCAAATTCATTATTTGTTACTACGAAAATGCTTACCGGATCTGATATTTTCTACAAAGCCGAAAGCGATGCCAACGGAATAGTTAACTGGAAGAAGTTCTGTAATTCACTTTCTTTAAGGCTGCTGACCAGGATTTTAAATAAAGACGGGGAAGTTAATGTTAAAGAAAGGATTCTTGAAATTATAAATGACCCAGCCAAATATCCTGTTTTTCAAAGTAATGCAGAAACGGCAAAAGTGAATGTAACAGGAGTGGCACCGCTTCTTCCGCCGATTGCAAGACCTCAGGATTTTACAACGGGAAGAGCTGCTTCCACATTTTTTGTAGAAACTTTAAAATCCAACAATGACCCGAGACTCGCTTTGTTTTTCGGCCAGGCAAAAAGTATTCCGGGCAATGCGAATATCGGATATAAAGGAGCTCCTTCAGGCTATGCTTACGGAACAACGTTTGATTACCAGCCTTCCAACATGAACCAGAACCTAGCGAAAGCCCCTTTGAATATTCTGGTATATCCTTATGCTGAGCTGCAGTTTATTCTTTCGGAGCTGGCATTTAAAGGAATTATTCCGGGCAGCGCACAGGCATATTACGAAAATGGAGTAAAGGCAACCATAGAACAATGGGGGGCCACGGTGCCTGCTAACTATTTTACCAATCCCAATGTGGCTTATAATGGAACGCTGGAGAGAATTATGCTCCAGAAATATGTGGCTTTATTCTTTGTAGACCAGCAGCAGTGGTTTGAAAAAAGAAGAACGGGATTCCCTGTACTTCCTAATAACGGAGGTCTTTTAAACAATGGGATCATGCCTTCAAGGCTGATGTATCCTCCCAATCCAAGAGTTTTAAATACAAACAATTACCAGGCAGCGGTCCAGCAGATGGGTGGTGATAATATCAATGTAAAAGTCTGGTGGAATAAATAATCAATAAAAAGTAGAAATATAATGAAAATGAAATTTTTAATGCCTTGCCTCCTGATTTCAGCAATGGCTTTCTCACAGGCTTCCGTTTCAGGATATGTGTATGAAGACGGCAACAGCAACCAAAAAAAAGAAAACCGCGAAAAGGGAATTGAAGGAGTAGCGGTTTCTAATGGAGTCCAGGTAGTTCTGACGGATAAAAACGGCAGATACAGCCTTCCGGTACAGGAAGGCCAGACGGTCTTCGTCATTAAGCCTTCTGGATATATGACACCGGTTAACGGAAATAATCTTCCTCAGTATTATTACCAATATAAGCCGAAAGGTTCTCCGGCTGATTTTAAGTATAAAGGGACAGCTCCTACGGGGGAACTTCCTAAAGAAGTGAACTTTGCCCTACATAAGCAAAATGAAAATAAGAACTTTGATATCCTGGTATTCGGAGATCCGCAGCCATACACCGAAAAAGAACTTGATTATTTCAAAAGAGGAATTGTAAACGAGGTAAAAAATACCAAAAAGAATGCGTTGCTGGGGATCAGCCTCGGAGATTTGGTGGGAGATAATCTGAGCCTGCAGAAACCTTATGCGGATGTCATGAAAGAAATAGGATTGCCTTGGTATAATGTGATGGGGAACCACGATATGAATTATGATGCCAAAGAAGACCTGCTTTCAGATGAGACCTTTGAATCCAATTTCGGTCCTGCCAACTATTCCTTCAATTACGGAAATGTACATTTCATTATTCTGGACGATATTTTATATCCTGACCCGAGAGACGGCAAAGGGTATTGGGGAGGATTCCGTGAAGACCAGCTGAAGTTTATCGAAAATGATTTAAAACTGGTTGATAAAAATAAACTGATTGTTGTATCATTCCATATTCCTTTAGAACATACTAATGAAGATAATTTCAGGAATTCTGACCGTCAGAAATTATTCGATTACCTTGCTCCGTTTCAAAATGCATTGCTTCTGTCAGCCCATACGCATATTCAGCAGCAGATCTTTTACGGAAAGCAGGCCGGATGGAAAGGAAATAAAGACCTTCATGAGTACAATGTAGGAACTACCTGCGGCGACTGGTATTCCGGAACGGCTGATGAGATGGGACTGCCAACTTCCACCATGCGTGACGGAACGGCCAAAGGATATTCATTCATCAGTTTTAATGATAATCAGTATAAGGTTAAATACAGAACTGCCGGAAAGCCTGAAGACTACCAGATTAAAATGTATATGCCGAAAGTTATTCCTTTCCCATCCAAAACCTCAGCTAAAATAATGGCCAATTTCTTTATGGGAAGCCGAAAAGATAAAGTAGAATACAGGATTGATAACGGTGCTTGGGAAATTATGGAATATGACGAAACCATAGATCCGAACTTTGCCCTTTCAGTCTTTAAATGGGATGCTACGCAATCTATTTTTCCGGGAAGAAGGCCATCCAACCCCGAAATGTCAAAGCATATCTGGACAGCTGGATTTCCTAAAAAATTATCATTGGGAAAACATAAAGTAGAGGTAAAGGCTTCAGATATGTACGGCAATCAATTCAGCACTTCAGAAGAATTTGAGGTTCAGAACCCGGTTCTCATTCCTTAATTTTTTTATTTTTTACTATACTTTCAATTAAAACCGGTTCTTTTTAAGCCGGTTTTATTCATGTGACATATTTAATGAAATAGACTCTTTGAATAGGGATCTTTACTAAAAACATTCGTATTCATTCGCATTAAAAAATTACCTTTTGTAAATTTGTACCATATAAAACAATAGTAAAATGAATATAAACGGAAAGAGTGCCGTAATTACCGGTGGTGGAAGAGGATTGGGTAAAGCAGTTGCCTTAGCGCTGGCTAATGAAGGGGTACATATCGGAATTACAGGCAGAAATGAAGAGAATCTTAAAATGACCGTTGATGAAATCCGGAAGTTAGGTGTCAATGCAACATATGCAGTTTTCAGCATTGATAACGAAATCCATGTAAAAGCCGGAATTGAATCCCTTGCAGAGCAATTGGGAGGAATTGATATTTTAATTAATAATGCGGGCATCGGTGATTTCGGATCCATTGAAGAAATGCCTTCCGAAACCTGGGAACAGGTCATTAAGACGAATCTTTTCGGAGTATATTATGCCTCTAAGGCTGCGCATCCGTTCCTGAAGGCAAAAGGAGAAGGTGATGTCATCAATGTCGCTTCAACAGCCGGACTTAAAGGAGGTCCGAATATGTCAGCGTATGCGGCTTCAAAAGCGGCCGTGGTTTCACTATCTCAGTCCATGATGGCAGAATGGAGAAAGCAGAATATCCGCGTTGTTACCCTTACGCCAAGCACTATTGCATCAGATATGTCAATCCAGGGAGGGCTGACCGATGGAAATCCTGAAACGGTTCTCCAGCCGGAAGATTTTGCAGAATGGGTACGTGATATCCTCAAAATGAACAGAAGAGCATTAATTGCCAACGGTTCTATTTTCTCTACGAATCCGTAAACGTCAATGTCTAATATTTCAGAACTTAATCCATAAGGCGGGCTTTAGCCCGCTTTCATTTTAAACTGCTAAGCATTTATTTATGATAATACTAAGGGATAAATGATTTTTATAATAATCTCTAAGTAGAAAGTATTATGATCTTATAATATGGTAAAAGCTAGATTTATATTTGAGAAATTGAAATTTTAACGAGTTTTTTATTAATTGTAATCTTTTTTGTATATTTTTGTGCCCATTTTAAAAAATATTTATGAAAAAAAATTATTTATTAGTTCCAATTCTATTCTTCTTTGCATCATGTTCAAATGGTGATGATGACATTAACCAAAACGAAAATAATAATGGGAATACTCCTGTTCTGGTTACTAAAATTGTATCTGGAGGAGAAACAGCGACTATCTCTTACGATGGCACAAAAATCACTGAAATAAAATATACAGGAGGAGATACAAGAAAGTATATATATACGGGCAACCTCATTACGCAAATTACTGATACTGAAGGTGGAAGTGTTTTAGAGACCGCTGTATTAACGTATGATACCAGTAGCAGATTAAGTAAGCAAGTTATCAACCACACAGGCAGCTCTACCTACACTACAACAATTAACTATACTTATATTACCAATAATAATGTAAAAATTGTAGAAACAACAGTAAACCCATCATATAGCTATACAAAAACCCATACCAGAGATGCTTTGTTAAATACTGATAACTCCTTAAAAGGCTGGACAGCCACTGTCACAGAAACTCAGCCATCAGGAACAAATACAGGAACAGGTACACTAATTGGAGTTGCTTATGACTCTTCTAATTCTCCGTTTAAAAATGTAACAGGATATCAAAAAATCATTGATGCTGAAGGTATGACCGGCTCTACCCACAATCTTGTAAATTACAGTGATAAAGTTGGCTTTACAAATGGGGACTGGGAAACAACAATTTTTTCTTCTACTTTTGAATATAATTCTTCTGATTACCCTACAAAAGAAACAAAAAAATACAAAGACCAAAACGGGACTTTATATTCTACAGAAATCACTACGTACGAATACAATCATTTATAAGTATTTTAATTTTTTTAGGAAAATAAAATAAATTCAATTTATCTATTTGATAATCAATATTCTGAATTTTACTATTAGAATTTTGAGCCCATTTGTAAAATGCTGATTTTTATTTTTGAATCAACTTTTTATAGTAATAATAGATATAGTAAAGTTTTTTCTCCGTGAAAACATTTTAATCATAAGATATAGACAGATGCTTTATTATAAAGCATCTGTCTTCATATAAAATTCTTAACCCTATTAATATGAATTGTAGTGAAAAAATTGCATTGATAGAATGTCCATTAAAAGAACATCATTCAGGAGTAAATAAGACATTTCTTATTTACAAAAGGTGATTATGGTTAATAAACCGACCGGATTTCTTGGGCATTAACAAACATATTTTACTTTTAGACAGGTTTATTATTTATTTTTGCAGTAAATTATTCACATGCAACATTATTTAGAATTCAATTTTAAAATATCTCCGCTTCAGCCATGGAACGAAATATTAATGGCCGAGCTCATCGAAATTGGTTTCGACAGCTTTACAGAAGAAATCGATGGGATTTTAGGATATATTCAGAAAGATTTATTGGACGAAGAGCGATTAAAAACCCTTCCGCTTTTCGCGAATGAGAATGTAAAGATTGAATATACATTCCATGAAATGCCGAACATCAACTGGAATGAAGAGTGGGAAAAGAATTTTGAACCTATTAATATTGATGATAAAGTCATGATCAGGGCAGAATTCCATGAATCTGTTCCGGGAATGCATGAAATCATCATCCAGCCGAAAATGTCTTTCGGGACAGGACATCATCCAACGACCCATCTCATGATCCAACAGATGATGGATATTGATTTTACTGATAAAAAAGTTCTTGATATGGGCTGTGGGACTTCTGTATTGGCAATTTACGCAAAACAGCGGGGAGCCGGCGAAACCAAGGCTATTGACATTGATGAATGGTCGGTTGAAAACTCCAAAGAGAATGCAGAAAGAAACGGAGTAGAGCTGGACATCGAGCAGGGAACCGCTGAAAATTTGGGTGAAGAAAAGTATGATGTCATCTTAGCCAATATCAACAGGAATATTCTGATTTCCGATATTCCGACGTACGTCAACGTATTAAATGAGGGCGGACAATTGCTGCTTTCAGGATTGTGCTTCTTTGATGTGGACGATATTCTGGAAGTCTGCAAAGAAAGCGGGCTTGCATTGAAAAAACAGCTTCAGCGGGAAGAATGGGTAATCTTATTGCTTGAAAAATAATAATTTAGGATGATTATAATATGAAACCTTTATTCACTTTCTTATTGGTATGCATTCTTCAGCTTTTTGCTGCGCAGCAAGAAGAATATGTTTACACAAACGGTATTTTTGATTTTGAAGAAAATAAAACACAAAAGGTATTTACCGATTTGGCAAGGATCAGAAATTCACCTGATCCCCACAGCCGGATTGCAGATTCTTTACATACCAATCAGCAGGTTGTGATTCTCAAAAAAGGAAATGCCATTTTAAAATTAGGGGAAAGAGCGGCCCATTGGTACAAAATATCATATCAGAAAGAAAGTGAAACAAAAGAAGGCTATATCTGGGGCGGAAATCTTGCAATCGGGTACCGGAATAAAAACGGCTATGATTTTCTTTTCGGCCTTTCTAAAACCATTGACCGAAAGGATAAAGAATTTAATCAGGTCTATCCACAGAATATTGCTGCGGTTAAAGTTTTGGCAGGGAATCAGCTGATTGATGAAATGTCTTTCGATACCGGTTCTCAGGAAAGCCTCAGTTATGCAACCTTCACCATAGAAAGTAACCATCAGTTAAAAAATGTGGAGTGTACTTTAAAAGCATCGGTTTCAGGGGAAGCTTGCGGAATCGCAGGTTATGATCAGTATATTCTGTTCAGGAATAAAAAACTCATTGCACTTCCGCAGCTGATGAATGTCGGGGATGCTGATGTCTATTATCATAATGAGAAATTTATTTTCCCAAATGACAAAGGCGGAATGCCTAATGCTTTTATGTTGAAAATGGAAGAAATGGAGAAGGATGATCAGGAGAGGGAGAAGAAGAAAAAATCTTCAAAAACCTATCTTTGGGACGGAAACGCCTATAAGCTGAAATAAATCCGATAATAAAAAAATAAACTCTCCTGATCGGGAGAGTTTATTTTTTATTCCTGGTTCATCATATTGTCCCGGGTATTTTTCTGAACGGCTATGGCTCCGAAAAGTGCGAGTAAAAAAGCGAATCCGTAAAAACCTTTCTCACTGGGCAGAATCGTCGCATTCCATAATCCGATCGCAAGTAAAACGATTGATGACAGGGTAGCAAACCAGCAGATCCCATAGTATATATCGGTAACTTTAATATTTTCCAATCGGTCACGGACTGCTTTCTGGAGAGAAACCACTGCAAATAAACCGTATAAAAGAATAGTGAAATAATATCCTTTTTCATTAAGCTGCATTTCCGCTCTGGCAAGGCCTACTATAAAGCCGATCATTCCTGCTCCCAATGCCACCCAAGATGCTGCGATAAATGCATTAGATACATTTTGTTTTTTCATTGATTAATAATGTTTTTGTTAAAGACATTAAATATATCATTTTTATTTCAATGTCTGTAGCAACTGAAATCCTGATATTTTATTGTGCCGTATGATTTTTTGCGAATTCGCTATTGTACATATTGTAAAAGAAAAGTTTCATCACAATAATTAAAGGCTTCAGGATCTGATGTAATGATGTACAGGAGCGGAATAAATTAGCATGAAAGTTATCTCTCACAGACTGTGATGATACAAATTCAGATAAAAATCTGCGCAATCTCTTAAATCTGCGAGCGAATATTTAAAATAGGGTTAAATGGGTTACTAGATTCAAAAATTGCATCTTTAAAAGAATCTAAAACAATACACATTCATTGATGAAAAACCGTACAGTTTCCCAGCCCGGATAGCAGCGGTTATCCCGCAATGGAAAGGATAAGCAAAGGCATGAGGAGTATGAGCGGATAGCCGGAACAAGCTCCTTAAAACAAAAAAACTCCCCAAAATTGGAGAGTTTTATCATTATTGGGTTATGTATTCATAATTGTATTTAACAGATATACTGCCGTCGGCTTCTTTTCCGATTACCTGAGTTGGCAATTGTAAGTTGTTGTACTGGATTTCAAAAGTGATATTTTGACTTGGAATCCAGTTTCCTTCGTTATCTTTATAGCTTATTTTCTCTGTAGTGTAGTTATTGGGACTTAGAACATACGCTCCACCCATGGTCGTTCTGATGTATTTATTAATGTAAGAAAAAGGATTCAGTTTATTATCGTAAGAATATTCACTTTTGGTAGCGAAAGAGAATGCACCTCCGTTTACAGAAGTTTCTGATGAAATATTTTCTCCGTTGTACGTGTATGAAGAAGTACTTGGATTCGTGCAATCCGCCGACTGGCATAGGGTGTGACCAGTCACTTTACCGCTGCTGTAGGAATATGTTATCGTCCTGTTATAATTTGGGTTGCTGTAAACGGATTTCAATGTTGTCAGCTGCTCACCGTTATACGTATAGGTTGAATAGTAGTCCAGAGTACCATTAGGGTTATAATAATTTGTCTTAACCGGTTTCCCTGCTGTATCATATTCAAAGACGGCAGTTCTTCCTTCTGATATCGTTTTGATTACCTGCTTCTGGCTGTTATATTCTAACGTTGCCACATTGGTCTCAGGACTTGTAGGATTATCATAATAAACCGTTGTAATTTTACTTAACAACGCCGGAGGTCCGGCTAAAGGATCAGTGATAAGCATATCATTGTCAACATTGCTGCTACATCCTGTAAAGAAGATTGCTGAGCTCAATACACCCAGCAGGAAACATTTTTTCATTTGATTGATTTTCGTCTGCAAAAATAAGCAATATTAAGATCTCTAAACAAAAAGCTCCCCGGAAAAACCGGAGAGCTTAGATTTTTGCTAATTGCTAATTAATATCTGTAGTATTCAGGTTTAAACGGACCTTTTACATCGACACCAATATAGTCAGCCTGTTCCGGAGAAAGGGTTTCCAGCTCAACGCTTAATTTTTTAAGGTGAAGGGCAGCCACTTTTTCATCCAGATGCTTAGGAAGCATATAAACTTCGTTTCCGTACGCTTCAGAATTGGTCCACAATTCGATCTGGGCTAACGTCTGGTTTGAGAAAGAGTTAGACATTACGAAACTTGGGTGACCTGTTGCACATCCTAAATTTACCAGTCTTCCTTCTGCAAGGATGATTACTTCTTTACCTTCAATGGTATAAATATCAACCTGTGGTTTTACTTCAGATTTAGTATGACCATAGTTTTCGTTCAGCCATGCCATATCGATTTCGTTGTCGAAGTGACCGATGTTACAAACGATCGCTTTGTCTTTTAATTTTAAGAAATGCTCTTTTCTTACAATGTTGAAGTTACCTGTGGTCGTGATTACGATATCAGCATTATCAACTACCGTATCCAATCTTTTCACTTCGTAACCGTCCATAGCAGCCTGTAAAGCACAGATCGGATCAATTTCAGTTACGGTAACGATAGAACCGGCTCCTCTGAAAGAGGCTGCAGTACCTTTACCTACGTCTCCGTATCCGCAAACCACCACTCTTTTTCCGGCTAACATAACGTCTGTCGCTCTTCTTACCGCATCCACTGCAGATTCCTTACATCCGTATTTGTTGTCAAATTTAGATTTGGTTACGGAATCGTTAACGTTGATGGCAGGCATTACCAAAGTTCCGTTCTTCATTCTCTCGTACAATCTGTGAACTCCGGTAGTAGTCTCCTCAGAAAGTCCTTTGATATCTTTTGTAAATTCAGGGTATTTATCAAAAACCATGTTCGTTAAATCTCCTCCGTCATCCAGAATCATATTTAACGGCTTTCGGTCTTCTCCGAAAAATAAAGTCTGCTCGATACACCAGTCGAATTCTTCTTCGTTAAGACCCTTCCATGCATAAACAGGAATTCCGGCAGCAGCAATGGCAGCGGCAGCATGGTCCTGGGTAGAGAAAATATTACAAGAAGACCAGGTAACTTCAGCACCCAAAGCGACTAAAGTCTCAATAAGTACGGCAGTCTGGATGGTCATGTGAAGGCATCCTGCGATTCTTGCCCCTTTTAACGGCTGAGACGGTCCGTATTCTTCTCGGATTGCCATCAAACCGGGCATTTCCGCTTCTGCAAGAGTAATCTCTTTTCTTCCCCATTCTGCAAGGGTAATGTCCTTAACTTTATAAGGAACGTATTGTGTTGTAGTACTCATATGTAAATGAATAGGTTTAAATTCAATGATAGTAAGAATGCAAAATTACAATTAATAATTAAGATATAAAAACAGTTAAGCCATATCGGATTAATGATATTTTACATAAAATAAAATTATTTTTATTTATTCTAAATAGATTATTTTTAACGGGAAAAATAAATCTATTATGAATCATAGGACAGAAGAAGCTAAAAAAGCTGCAAAACCATTGACCCCGAAAATAAACGAACTGATCGAAAGAAGCAAAAGTATAATTCTGGCAACCCTGGATGCTGAAGAGACTCCAAATTCCAGCTATGCGCCATTTGTATATATCGACAAGACCTTCTATATTCTGGTTTCCTTTATGGCAAAACATACACGGAATCTGGCTGACGGAAGAAAAACGTCCGTAATGCTTATCGAAGATGAATCTGCCACAAAGCAGATTTACGCACGTGAAAGATTAACTTTTGAAGCTTCAGCATCACAGATAGAAAGAGATTCCGAAATCTGGAATCACGTAATTCCTTTGTTAAAACAAGCCCATGGCAAAGTCATAGAGGTGATCGCAGAAATGAAAGATTTTATTCTGATCGGTCTGAATCCCATGAAAGGTTCTTATGTAAATGGTTTCGGAAGTGCTTATTTTGTGAATGAAGACTTAGAGGTTCTTGAGCATAGAAATGACCAGAATCACCAAGCGAAATAATTTTTGAGTAAAGCAATAATAAAAATCTGACATCGTTCAATTATTTATGTTATATCATAATTCACTTAGATCCGTGGCATTTAAGTGAATTTTTATTTACAATAATTTCCATAATTTTATATACATTAATGAAGTTTTTAAGTAAGAGAATAAAAATAAACGACCACATACGTATCTTCACACTTTCAGCTTTCAGCCAATTTTTTTTCACTAATTTTATCCAATAAATTAATCAATGCCACTGTACAGAGACTTTTCGGATGACAATGCCACAATTCTCATATGGAAATATGATGAAACGGAAGATCTGGATATTCACCAGCTTTTAGAGCCCGAGAATGCCGAAAAGGTAAAAGACTATCATCCGAAAAAGCTGCTGGAAGTATTGATGGTGCGCAAACTTCTGAAAGGACTGAAGCCTCATGCAAAAATTTTATATAAAGAACGGGAACCCTTTCTTTCGCCCAGAGATGCGGAAATTTCCATAACCCATTCTTTTCCTTTTGCTGCCATAGCCGTTTCTAAAAATAAGATAGGGATCGATCTTGAAAAGTTCAGTCCTAAAATCTTAAGGGTAATCGACAAATTCACCTATGAGAACGAAAGAGGTTTTATCCCCTTTGATAATGAAGTGACATTCTATACAATTATCTGGAGCGTAAAGGAAAGTATGTATAAAATTCACCATTCCAAGCACTGGTCTCTTAAAAAGCATTACGAGGTAAAGCCTTTTGAACTTAAACATCTGCATCATATCAAATGCAGAGTCCATGATGATCATATTTCTGATGAATTTAAAGCAAGAGTGGAGTTTTTCGATGATTTCTGTTTTACGATTGTTGAGGAGTAGGTTCCATGATTTCCTGGCTCTTTGATTCGCTTTTGTATTTTTCGATTACTTTTCTCTGCTCTTTGGCCACATCATAAATCAGTTCCAGCACGTCATGGATATTTTTAAGTTCGGTAACGTGTGAAATTTTATCAGGATCTCTTACATCATAGCCTTCATTTTCGATCAGCTCTGTCTTTCTTTTTAAAATAAGATCATCAAGAGAAGAATCTTCCGGCTCGATACGGCTTTCCATATTTAATGTTTCCGTAATTTTATCACCGTTCAGAAGATTGACAACCTTCTGCATTTCTGCCTCAATTTTCCGGCTCCAGCCTTCGGCATCAATTTCAGGATATTTTTCATCATCTTTCACATATTGGGAAAGAGAAGCAGTATAGGCTGTCATCAGGTGGGAAGTAGCCACAAACTGGTGTACCACTTCCAGTTTTTTCTGCTGGTTTTTAGGTTCGGAAATCATTCTCTGAAAATTATCCGAAAGATTGGCTAATGATATAATGGCATTTTTCCGCTTCACCTTATATTCCTCAAGGTCGAAATGTTCCTCCAGAAATTTGGAAATCACGCTTTGAAAATATATTAAGTTCGATTCCGCAGATTTTTTCATCAGGTCCAGATTCTGGGTGTGCTCCCAGACCGGAAGTACGATATAAGCTACTACTGATGTGAGCACGGCAGCTATGGCCGTATCGACAATTCTGTCCCTGAAGATGATATTTACTTTTCCGGGGCTCAGGAAATTAAAGCTCAGGAATACATAAATGGTCATAAAGAGGACGGCCCAGAAATATTTTCCTTTCAGAAAGCTGAAACACATAATCATGCTTAACAGGAGAATGGTGAACAAGGCTTCATTGACATGGATATAATGTAAAATTCCATAGGCAATCACCGCTCCGGCAATGGTTCCGTACAGCCTCAGCAGGTTCCTTTTCTTAGTAATGGAGTAGGCGGGCTTTAAAATGGCAACAATGGTAATTAAAATCCAATAGGTATGCCCAATACCCAAAAGCTGGAATAAGGAAAACGTATACCCGATAAGCAGTGCAATGGTAATCCGTAAAGCATGCCGGAAATGAGAGGAGGAAAAAGAAATGTTATTTCTCAAAACTCCGAAATTCAGCTTTTCTTCATTCGGCATGAATTTCTTCAGATCCAGTCCTGTAGAAAGGCTTTTTGCCAACTTTATATTTTGTGAGAAGACCTTGTAAATTTCATTGATTTCTTTAGTGATTTCATTGATGCGCATCAGGATCTGTCGAAGAACCATAAAGTCCTCTAAGGTATCAGGAGAAATATGCTTGTTTCTGAGATCGAAATAATGTCGGTTGAGATTTCCCAGTTCATTTTCGAGATCAAAAAGCGGCTTTGCTCTTGTTCCTATCTGAAGAGAAATACCGATGTTGGTGATTTCTTCAGCCAGCAGATTCAGGTAGTCATGAACCGTTACCAGGATCATGGTATCTCCGAAGCTTTGCTGTAATTTCTGATAATCACTTTCCGAGGTCATCAGCTTCTCATGAAGATCCAGTGAATTCAGAAACATCAGCATCAGTAATCGGCTGGTCGTGGTTGATTCATTAACGATCGTCCGGGTTTTAAATACAGTTTCCCGGGTTTCTTCCTGAAGGTTTTTTATTTCGATCTGCTTGGCAATAACCTGTGTGGTCAGTTTATCAAAATCAGGGTTTTTCTGGTAATGATTGGCTTTTATTTTTAAAAATTCTGCCAGCTGAAGATAATTTTCACCGATCATCTGGCTGGCCAGCTTATAAGGCTGAATGGTTGTGACAATTAAAAAGATCAGCAGAAACCAGATGCAGCCGGAAGCAAAAATCAGAAGGCTTTTGAAGATATCGGCTCCTGTAAGGTGTCCGTCAATAAAGATCGCCATAACCACCAGAGACAGTGAGCCTACAGCCGCCAGCCTCTGTCCGTACACTCCTATCAAAGAAAAAAACATCCCGAAGACGATGATTTCAGCAAAGACAAGTATTTTCAGGTGCATCACCAGGCTGGCAATCGTCGCAACAAAGACAAAGCAGATAATGGCAAAAGTCAGGGCATTTCTTCTCCTGATGAAAGGGCCCGGTTGGTCGGTCAGCGCCACGAAGCTGGTACCGAGGGGGAAAAGAAAATATTCTTTAAGAATGCCGAAATGGGCGAGAACAAGACATGGCAGAACGGTGGCCAGCGTAATCCTGATGGCAGAATATACATACTGGCTGGTCACGAATTTTTTAAGCTCTGCAGAATAGTTCATTGTACAAAAATAATTATTGATAAATGAAAATGCCGTATCTATTTTTAAATAATTTATGAATATATTATATGGTAAAAATGATAGTCATAGACGTTGATTTTATGAAGCTGTTTCCCGCTATCCATTACAATCTTTTGTTTTGCAAACAAAAGGATTTCCATTACTATCGGGGCTAGGATGTAAGTTACAAAAATAAAAAGTCCCATAAAAATGAGACTTTTTAACGGTAATATAATTTACCTTATAATTTTTTATTGCAAGCTGGTGCTCACAATAGTTTTAATAATCTACGTTAGAGGTTTCATCACCGATGTTCCATGTAAGACCGAAACGTAAGGTGTTATCCAAAGCCGTATTGATTTTAGACATATTGATCAGATAAGAAATGTCAAGTCCGAATGAACGGTATTTCAATCCGATACCAGCCGTTGCAAACTGTCTTGCGCCCTGCTCTTCACTTTCATGGAAATAACCTCCTCTTACTGCAAATGCATTGTCATAAGAATATTCAAGAGCACCGCTGTACATAATGGAATTCGGATTCTTGAATGATTTTCCTATTCCTGCGATAGGACCCACATTAGGTATTGCATACATAGGTTGTCTTGTATTAGGATCATTTCCTATAAATTCAGATCCTGGAACCAAAATTTTAGAACCTTCAACACTTAAACCTACTTTGTTCATATCATCAAGATACATATCATATCCAACCCCTAATCTTGCCATCGTTGGAAGATAGGATCTTGATTCTTCATTTCCGGTATAGTCCAGTTTAGGACCAAGGTTTTGAATAGCGAAACCGGCATTCAGTTTACCGTCCATATTTCCGAAGCTGGAAAATTTAGGAGATGTGTAATATCCTGAAACATCTACTGCGAAAGAATTGGCGGGCTTTAATGTAGTATCTGTATTGAACCCGCCGGCTAAATCCGAACGGATAAATCTACCGGTAACCGCCATGGAATAAGAATCTGAAAGCTTAAGACCATAAGCAACGTCAATGGAGAATTCATTTGGCTTTGAAGTACCCATGGAAGCTACTTCATTTCCTACTAACTGAGTTAAGTCCACTTCACCCATATTGAAGTAATAGATACTCGCAGAGATGGTGGATCTTTCTTCCTGCCCTAAAAATTTATGGAACGCTCCATATAGTAAAAATACATCATTGGTAAGTTTTCCCATGTATGGAGTGTAGTTTAACCCCACGGAAGAACTTGTTCTGCTAAAAGGATATTTCGCAGCATTCCAGAATTGTGAAAAAGCATCAGGAGAGGTAACGACACCCTGGTCACCCATACCTCCGGCTCTGGCATCCGGTGCGATTCTTAAGAAAGGGGCTCCGGTCAATACCGGTCTCACAAGGCCTAAATCTTGAGAATAGCCTAAAAAACCAGCACCTAACCCAATCCCTAAAAGCAGTTTAGTAGTTAAATTCATATGTTGTCTTTTATATATTATCAGTTTTTTGTTGATATTATTATTGTTATTGTTTTAAAATTATTTCAAAAGTACCATTTTTTCTACAGCTGTAGCGCTTCCTTTGCATTTTTCTTGATTCTGACTTTTTGCAAATATCTTAAAAATATACGTACCTTTTGCAACAGTAGACCCAAAATCATCTCTTCCGTCCCATTCTATAGCCTGGCGTGGCGTTCTGAAGCCCTGTAGGAACGGTTCTGCAACTACCGGCTGAGATAAAGTTCTTACCAGTTTTCCTGTTAGCGTATAAATCTGAACATTCACATCAAGAATATCATCACAATTATGCTCAAACTGAACATATGTTTTATTAGTGAAAGGATTTGGCCAGTTAAGGGGTCTATTGATAACCAGATGCTGATCGGCTTCATCCTTAACTTCAAAGTTTAACGTAGCAGTCGTGGAATTATTGTTTATATCCCAAACTTTAAATGTTAACTGGTGCTGACCGACTGCCAGATTCCTGAAAGGGTAGGTTACATTCCCTTTCTGATAGTCTGCCAGACTCGGGCTCAGGCATCCGTTTCCTTCACCCGATGAATAAAAATCATTCAGGACAACAGTGTTGATAATCTGTCCGTCTAAATATACTGTGATATCATGACCGATACCTGATCCTGTAGAATTAATTCCCGTATCATCCGTAACACAAGCCAGCAGCATCGGATTCTGATCCGTAATACCGCCTTCTGCAAAGTTGGTATTATTCATATATAATTTTACTTTCGGCGGCTCATTGTCATTAATCCCGTTAGGATTAATATCGCCTACCTGTACGGCCTGATTATTAAATACGTCGGTCGCTTTATTATCCGCATATCCTAAAATCCTTCCTGTTCCAACCGCATAATTAATATCTTTAGGAACATAGAATTCTACAGTAAATACACCATTTACGGCAGTTCCCGATGCCTTTACAATGGCACTTCCTTCTTCAGTGTATTGAAGAACCGGAGTCAGGTCTCCGTCATTATTCAAAGTATTTTTATTAAACCTTTTATCGAAAATATTAATAACAACTCTCCCGTTGAAGGTGGTGTTAACGGTTCCGTTCGGATTGTTAATATGGCCTTTCACCTTTACGAAATCCAATCCTCTGATCAGTCCCGGCACGGGGCTTTCAATCCCATCGATTATCAGTAATCGTTTAGGTCGGCTTAGCTTCATGGCAGGATCTCCCAGGAAGTTTACTTTTAAATGTTCCGAGGAAGCCCCTCTTTGTTTTTTTGCATTCAGGTGAGCATATCCTAAGGTTTCAAAATCATCACTGGTAAGTTTAAAGATATTCTGGGTATATGTATTGGTAAAATCAATACCGTAACCTACATCAATGGCACGGCTTGAAGTAATCATGGTTGCAGGGCCTCCCTGTTTCAGCTTGATAAACTGTTCCCCTGCTGAAGAAGTACCCGGTTCGTCCCAAAGGGTAAATTCACAGGTAATGGTCGATACAAACGGGAATCTGCTGTATACATTGGTGAAGTTATTGGCATTTTGAACTTCAGATAATGTTAAAACTCTTTCCTGTGCCCATCCGTTGATCCCTCCGTGTCCGAAGTAAAATAAATAAAGGCTGTTCCCAATATCATTGGAAATTGCCTGATTGACCTGTGGATATCTCTTTCCTCCTGCGGTACTTTGTGCCGGAAAGGCATCAAGGTAAAGTTTTCTTACATTGTATTCTTTCAGATTCTGATTATTTTGCTCAAATACATTGACCAGAGAATTGTTCATGATCGTATGGAATGGTGTCCCGGTATCATTATCGTCATCCACTACAAAATCCAGTTTCATCTTCCATTCTCCGAAAGGGGTAGACTGTCCCGCTAAACTGTTATAGTATGCAAGTGTCTTATCAATCATATTGGATGCTTCCGTTACATTGGCTGCAGGAAGCCTTCCTACGGGAAGATCGGGTAAATTAGATTCAATGTATTGGTTGGTCTGTGGTTTTGTCATTACGATATAGTCATCCGTAACAAAAGATCTCACCACATCCATAGAATTTTCACTCTGGTAGCTGGTGACTACATTTGAATTATTGGAGATTCTGTTTTTAAAATCAAAAGAAGTATCTCCTAAAATAAACACGTATTTCAGAGTTCCCAGCGGCGTATTCAGCTTTGTGACAAAATCCCTTATCGCTGTAAGGTCTTTGCTTCCGCTTCCGAATTCATTATAGATTTTATCCGTATCTACAATCTGTACATTATAATTGTTTTTTGTCTGGTGGTAACTGGCCAGTCGTTGTGCCTGTCCCATCATTTCAGGAACCGTAATGATAAGGTAATCCACATTCTGTAATGCAGAAAGGTTCTGATTGTTAATTCTTCCTAAAAACTGAGGACTGAAAGCTGCATCTGCTCTGAAAGCTACAAATTCATTATTGAAATTTTGGTCGGAAGCTGTATAGGCAAAATTAAAAGTTGTATTTCCTGCCGCTTTATTTACTCTTCTGCTGGCATTGGTAATATCCGTAACATCCCAGATCTGTTCTGCAGATGCTGCATTAGACAGGCTGAAACCGTATGTGGTATTGCTTCCGCTTACTAATGAAAAATCCCTGAAATTCATTTGGGACCCGTTAAAAGTCAGGTTGTCTTTATACTGTACTTCAAAATAATCCGGATAAAATGTTCCGTTAGGGTTTACTGTAATATCAGGTTTAAGATTAAAAGTAAGCTGGTTTCCGGATACTCCTGTAACTGTGCCGAAATAATTGACCGGATAGAATTCATATGTTGAACTCAGGTCGGGCTCCGGAATATACCGTGAAGAAGAATTCTGATTATTGAAATTTAATGTTATGGTGTTCTTCTGGGATTTGTAAGCGATCACCTGGCCTTTGTATTTAATAATATCACCACTCTGGATCGGCGTAGCCGTGGTAAAGGTAACTGTCTTATCTGTAATGAAAGGCGCATCTTCCACCCAGGTTCTTCCGAGCTTCATCAGATTTTTCTGGTCATTGTTAATCACCTGGTAATTATCATATCTTGTGATCAGTGGAGTAGATGGCAGGTTTATATCTGCAGGTTGAACTCTTTTCCCCGGACCTTTATCAAAATTGATATAATAATAAGAATAGTCTTCATAAATATTTTTTACATTCTCACTTTTATCAGTTCTTGTCTCAACCCTTTTAAAACCGTTTCCGTTCGAAGTATTATAAAGGTTATAGCCGTTCGGACCCTGCGCATAGAAAAGCGCATAGTCATTGTCGTTCCATACACCGTCGTCTTCTCCCACCACCTGAATGGCATTTTCCTGAAGTGCGTTGTATTTTACATCCTGGTTATATTCCGGAAGCATGATTCCTCCGTTTCCGTAAATCCTGAAATTTTTAGGGTTCACTGAAGAAGGATTGATGCCGTTATCCTGCAGAAACTGTCTGGTAATTTTAAATATTCCGGATTTATCTACTCTTATTTTGTAGAAATTCCCGGTAGACAGGGGATTGGTAGTGGTTCCGACCTTTAACGAATTTCCTGTATTATTTGCTGAAGCGGTTTCTGAAATTTCAAATGAAGACAATCTCTGGATCTGTCCCTTTACTTTCTTAAATAAGGAAACATTAATGCTTGCATATTTTTCTCCTTCAAGATAATAATATACCGCATCTTTAATTTCATAATCCGGAAGAAGATCTTTGCTTATTTCAAATAAATCCTTTGAAGAAATATTTTCCCAAACAGGGTTGGAAACTTTTACCTGCTTTTCTCCTATTTGTTGTTTGATTGTTATAAAAATATTATTTTGGCTGAATGAAAATCCTTGATTTTTAAAATTGGGAAGATTCAATTTTGTGTCGCCGTAGTCTCGAATTTTAGATCCATCCCATTCAATGGTGATTCTTTGAGCCCATAGTGTTGATACAAAGCTTATTAGGAATAAAATTAAGATTTTTTGTTTCATACTGATGATTGAAATTTCTGAATTACAAAATAAATGAAAATTTTATAATTAAATTGTGATACAATAAAATTAATTTGTTAACGTTTTTCAAAAAAATCAACTCTTTACTTGATTTATTGAATAATTTATTTTTTCTTTGTACTTTGAAAATATTTATATCGACTATGAAAAAACTAAAGTTGTTTTCATTAATAGCATTAAGTTCTACACTTGCATTAACCAGTTGCGGAGGATCCAATAACGGTGGCGGAACTAAAAAGTTTGTCAGCAAAACAGGTTGGAAACCAAACGAAAAACAAGGTTGGTTTTTTGCAGGAAAGCAACAAAAGCAGAAAGGGTGGCCGGGAATGGTATATGTAGAAGGTGGAACTTTTACAATGGGATTAGTGAAAGATGATGTTATGCACGATTGGAATAACTCACCACGCAGAATGCAGGTAAGTTCATTCTTCATCGGAGAAACTGAAATTACTAACTACGAATACCGCGAATACCTGACATGGTTGAAGTATGTATTCCCTCCAAGCGATCCGAGCTTTAAGGAAATCTATAACGGTGCATTGCCGGATACCTTATTGTGGGACAACAAACTATCTAGGAATGATTACAACGAGACGTATTTCCGTTCTCCTGAATTTGATTATTATCCTGTAGTGGGAGTATCATGGACTCAGGCTAACAGATATTGCGAATGGTTATCAGACAGAGCTAATGAGAAAGCCTTAATGCAGGCTGGTATCATTGCAAAGGATTTATATATCAATGAATCCAACAATCAGGGTGGAACTGCGTTCAATATGGATAAATTCAAATCGAATGATCCTGAAATGCAGGGTTATATCAATGAGAAGAGAATGCAGCAGAAAACGGGTATGAAAACCACCAACCAGAGATTGCTGGCAGCAAACAGAGCTCCTAACGCAGCAATGGTTCAGAAATTCAGACTTCCTACCGAAGTGGAATGGGAATATGCAGCTTTAGGTCTTGCTAAAAACAGAGAATATAACAGATATTTAGGAAAAGAGCCTCAGATTGAAAAATTAAGAGGTGCTAAAGGAAAAAGCAGAGGGATGTTCCTTGAAAATTTCAAAATGGGTGCCGGTGACTATTCTGGTATTGCAGGATGGAAGAATGACGGAGCAGCACAGACATCAGACGTAAGACAGTTCCCTTCTAACGATTTGGGAATCTACGGAATGTACGGAAATGTTTCAGAATGGACTGCTGATGTTTACAGACCTATTATTGATGAAGATTTCAGTGACTTCAATTATTACAGAGGAAACATGCCTCAAGCTATTGTAAGAAACGGAGACGGAACTTACAAGATGGTTGACGAAGGCAGCATCAAATATGATACTTTAGCAGACGGAAGATTGGTATATAAAAATCTGCCGGGTCAGTTTGAAAGAGAAACCATCGCTGATTACAGAAACTACAGAGACGGTGACAGAATGTCTTCATTGGATTACAGAAATGCATCTGACTCTGCGAGTTCATACAACATGTACAATGCTCCTAAATCAAGATTTATTGTAGATGCAGCCGGAAAAGTGATCTTGCAGAAAGACCGGAAAGAAAGAACTTCTGAGATTTCCAACGATATCAGAGTGGTAAAAGGAGGTTCTTGGCAGGATACGGCATATTGGCTAGATCCGGGACAAAGAAGATATAAAACCCAGGACAGAGCATACGGATGGATTGGATTCCGTGTTGCCCAGGATGCAAGAGCTAACGATAAGAATAGAACAAGAAGATAAATAATATTATCAAAATAATTTTCAAAAAACCTTCCGGAATTCTGGAAGGTTTTCTATTTTTGAACCATGAATACAGAACAGTTTTATTCTTTGTTTTTACAGTCCGGAAAAGTGACTATTGACAGCAGAAAAATTGAAAAGAACGATATCTTTTTTGCTTTTTCCGGAGATAACTTCGATGCTGCTACATTGGCTGATCAGGCGATAAACAGCGGAGCTCTTGCTGTTATTCTGGAAAATCAGGATTTTGAAAATCAGGATAAAAATATTTTCTGTGTTGCTTCTACATTGGAGTTTCTGCAGGAGCTTGCAGTTTACCACAGGCAACAGCTTCAGATTCCCATCATTGGATTGACAGGAAGCAATGGGAAAACAACGACTAAGGAACTGATCCATGCTGTATTGTCTGAAAGATTCAATGTTCAGTATACCTCGGGAAATCTTAACAATCATATCGGTGTCCCCTTAACCGTTCTTTCCGTGAGATCAGAACATGAAATGGCAGTAATTGAAATGGGTGCCAATCATCAGAAGGAAATAGAACATCTCTGCACAATTGCACAGCCTGACTTCGGATATATTACCAATTTCGGAAAAGCACATTTGGAAGGTTTTGGAGGCGTTGAGGGAGTCATCAAAGGAAAATCTGAATTATATGATTATCTTATTACTCATCACCGCACTGTTCTTGTTAATGAAAATGATTTTATTCAGGTTGAAAAGACAAAAGGATATTCTCCAACCATTACTTTTGGAAAAGACACTTCTGATTACCAATTTGAATTGTTTTCGGAAGACCATTTTGTAGGATTACAATACCAGAATGTAAAAATCATTTCAAAGCTTACCGGGGAATATAACTTCACCAATCTCTGTGCAGCGGCAAGTCTGGGGCTTCACTTCGGAATTGATATTGAAAACATCAAAAAGGCTATTGAACATTACACGCCGACGAATATGCGTTCGCAAATAGTGAAAAAAGGAGACAAAACTTTAGTACTGGATACTTATAACGCCAACCCGAGTTCCATGTCTGTTTCACTGGCCAACTTCATCTCTTTTGAAGGCTCAACAACGATCATTATCGGCGATATGCTTGAATTGGGAGAAGAGAGTGAAAAAGAGCATCAGAATATCCTTAACTATGCAGCAGAGCTGGGCTTTACTCAGATCATCACGGTAGGGGAAAATTTCAAACAAGTCAATTCCATCTCACCGGCTTTTGAGAACACAGCTGAACTGATAGAATACATTCAATTGAATGCGATCCGGTCTGAAAATGTTCTGTTGAAGGGTTCCAGAGGTATTGCTCTGGAAAAATCAATAGACTTTATTTAGTTTTGATATCCCGGAACTCTTTAATAATCAGTTTAATATTTTTGAACGTACTTGGAAATACTTCATTCTCGATCTGAGAGGTGTTTTTCCAGGCTACTTCGGTAATTCCTTCTTCGATCTGTGGCTTTGAAGTGTCCTCACCGCTGAAATTCATTTCAAACCAGTGGGTACATTTCAACACTTTATCACCATTTCTTTCCACGTAGATGTGAAACGTGGTATTTATAAAACGCACCAGTTCTACATCGCTGAGTCCTGTTTCTTCTTCAATTTCCCTGACGGCAGATTCTTCGCGGGATTCCCCTTTTTCCATCTTGCCTTTCGGAAGGTCCCATTTCCCTAATCTCCTGATGAAAAGAATTTCACCTTCAGGATTATTCACTACGCCGCCGGCGGCTTCAATAATTCTGAAAAGTCCTTTGAACTCTTTCCAGATTTCATCGAGATTCTCTCCGAAAACATTTAATTCTTTTACAGATGTATTTTCAAGCAGGTCCAGTGCAATCTCTAAAGTTGTGGCATTTTCATAGCCGATCGTCTTTTCGAGATTTTCAGACTGCTTAGACAGCAATAATTTTTTTTCGTTCACAAAAACTTTATACATTTGTAATAATTAAGAATTTAAATACAAAAATAAAAAATGAATTTAGAAGGACGAAAGATTATTGTCAATAAATCATCTAAAGAATTGGTAGAGCTCCTGAAATCTCCGGAAAATTATAAAAATTTTATGCCGGACGGTCTTCAGAAGTTTGAAACAAGAGAAGACGGATTTAAATTCGGATTACAGGGAATGCCTGAAATTGCTTTAAAAATAGATGAGGTGACTGATGAAAAAGCCGTGTTGAAATCTGCAAGCTCAAGCCTTGATTTTTCGTTAACAGCAACCATAAAGCCCCTGAGCGAAAGCCAGACTGAAGTACAGATGCTTTTTGAAGGAAAGTTTAATCCTTTTATTAAAATGATGGTGGAGAAGCCGCTTCAGAATTTTATCAATACTTTGACGGATAAGATAGAAGCTTATAAATAATAAAAAAAACCTTCAGCACTGAAGGTTTTTTTTATGCCATAATTCCGGAGCTGTGATCATACAGGCTTCCGGTTGCCGAAGCCAGTACATTAATCTCACCATTAAGGCGTAAGGCACCCATTAATGCAAAAATCAGTGCTTCTTTAAAATCTATTATTTCTTTTTCTGGAATAATAACCTGCGTACTGCTTTGGGACTTTATTTTCTCAATCAAAAAACTGTTGTAGGTTCCTCCGCCTGTTATGAATACATTCCTTAACTTATTTTCATGGAAAATTTTTACAATCTGCTGCGAGGCATGCTCTGTAAAAGTGGCTATTGCATCAACTGTTTCAATAGTCCCGAATAATGGGAAAATATGCATATTGCACCATTCAACGCCTAAGGATTTAGGATGAGGCTGCTGATAAAATGCTATACTGTTGAGTTGTAACAATAATTCCTTATTAATTTTACCGGATCTTGCCAGATTACCGTTGCTGTCGAAATCTTTTCCCAGTCTTTGGGCCAAGTGATTTAGGACAATATTCACCGGAGCAATATCAAAAGCAATCCTTTGGTTATCTATTTTTAAGGAAATATTGGAGAAGCCTCCGAGATTCAGACAGGCATCATACTGTGAAAACAATAATTCATCACCAATCGGAACCAGAGGAGCACCGTTCCCGCCCATCAGGACATCCTGGCTCCGGAAGTCATAAATAACAGGCAAACCGGTTTTCAGTTTCAACGCCCTTCCATCACCGATCTGCAATGTAAACTTTCTCTGGGGCTGATGAAAAACGGTGTGGCCATGTGAGGCAATGACATCGATATGGGTAAGATTATGTTTTTCAATAAATTGCTGTACGGCTTTTCCCAGATAAAATCCATACGCTGAATCCAGTTCCAGCAGGTCTTCAGCAGAAAGATGAATTACATGCCTGAGTTTTTCTTCCCAATGAGCAGGATAAGGAAGGGTCTCTGCTTTTATAATCTCAAAATACCATGAGCCGGCTTGTTTTTCAAATCTGGCAAAGCAGATATCCAGACCGTCTAAACTTGTTCCGGACATCAGGCCGATGGCATGGAAAATCATAGAAGGATTATTTTTTGGTTTCGGATAATTTGGACGTTGTAAAATCTCCTGAATTCTGGTAAAACACATATTCTGAGAAATCGTCTTTTGCTGTCATTCCGTGGGCTCCAATCAGCGTGGAGCCATCTTCCATAGTCACATAAACTGTGTCTTTTGTATAAATACGCTTTTTACGCTGGTCCCAGAAAACACTCTGCATGGCAAACCTTTGATTTTCATTCGTGGTAATCCTGACATTGCCTCTGGCTTCATAGAACTGCTTATAATCGTAAAATTTAGCATATTTTGCTTTGATCGTTCCGGGGACTTTCGGTTTCTTCTTGTCAAAGAACTGAATGTCAATTCCTTTTTTAGCAACAGTATACGGACTGTCGATCAGCTCATACTTTTCAATAATCGGTGCTTTGGCACGCATTGTTACAAAACCTGAATCCCTCTGAATAATATTAGCATTATTGATGATCTGGGAAGGGAAATTCTTGCTCTGCTTATCCGCATTTTTGGTAAGATCTTCTTCACACGAAGTGATGATAAAAAATATAGCACAACTAAAAAGGCATGCTATATTTTTTTGATATGATAATGATATGTTTCTGAAAAATGACATTTTAGTTATATAAAGTCTTTCGGAACCATTTATCTGCAAAATTGAAACCGATCTTAAGATTGATATAGTTCTGGTTGATCAGATTATTTTTAAGTGTTCCTCTCTTTCCGAGCTCAACACCTATTTCAAGTCCGCTCATTCTTGTAATACTGCTATTTTTGAAAGGAAGAAGAACTCCTCCGGAAATACCAAACTTATTAATGTTTTGTCCTGCCAGCTGTAAGCTTCCTTTCTCATAGAACGCACCATAACGGTACACAATTCTTGATAAATAATTTCTGAAGTTATTGTAATTCGGTAAATACCATCCTCCGGCAGAAATCCTGTAAGAATCCTGAAGATCCAGAGAATTACCGAAATAAGCGATGCTTTCTCCTTTTTTATAATCTCCCTGTACGGATAAGAACCACTGGTTTTCCTCACCATATCCTATACCCAACGATGCCTGTAGCGGCAGAAGGTTTTTGGAATTTGTGCTTCTACGCTCTATAACGCTCTCATTACCTTTGGTCGTTTGTGAAGCGTCAGTATAAAAATAAGTGCTGTTTACATAATCGGTAGTCATGTTACTGGTATTCCCGAATGTAGTAGTGGCACCGATGGTAAGCTTTCTGTCCGTACTTGTATTAAGATTCTGGTAACTTGCCCCTAAAGTAAAGTTGAAATTTTTAATGCTGTTTTTGGTCTCATAACCGTTAATCAATTCTGCATTGGATTGTGCAAGTTCATTAAGGTCGTATAAATTCCCAAAATAATAATTGGCTCTTACTCCTAATGCGAATTTATCATTCACTTTATATCCCAAAGCGATCTGGGCGGTATTTAATGTTCCTGATCCTTTGAATCTGTTGTATCGATTAGCATATACTACATCTCCGTTTTTAAGCTCATCGACATGCAAAATGTCGTAGCTCTTTGAACTGTAAGGCTGATAGGAAAGTCCCATCTTCAGTTTTGGAGAAAGAGGGAATGCCAACGAAATATTGGATAAGTACGTAGAATGTTTGGTAGACTTCGTATTGTTATAATCTGTTTTAAAGTAATTATTCTCATTCGTAGCTTCCAGCTTAATACTGGTAAGTTCGAAATTAGCATTGTTTGCAGGGTTTGCAAAGTTGAAATTACTTGTAAAATCACTTATAAAAGCAGTTGATATACCTCCCATTGAGGCGGTTTCAATCGTATTATCATACTTTACATCCCCAATTCCATAAGTTGCGTAAGGCGAATTACTTATATTTTGGGCATTTAGGAAATATCCCACTGATATAAATGATAGTACAAAGATTTTTTTCATTCTTTATTTTTAAAATAATGCGCAAATATCTTAAATATTAATGAATTGTAAAAATTATAAGAGGTTAAAGTTTGTTAAGGGGAAAATATAGGAATAAGTTCATATCCAATCGGACTTTCTGCCAGTCTTTTAAAATAAATTCTGTTAAATAAGAACTCTTTATCTGCGATTAATTTTAATTGATAATTTAATGAATTGCTATTTCTACTATCGCAAAATTCACATTCTGAAAACTTCAACTTTCGCAATTTTCTTTATCTTTGAACCATGAATTGGGAGAACATCGCCGGACAGGAAAGCCTGAAAAAAGTTCTGAAAGAAAGTATTGCCGAAAACAGGGTGAGCCATGCCCAGCTTTTTGTAGGAAAAGAAGGCTATGGCACGCTGCCGATGGTCTTAGCTTATGCAAAAGAAGTATTGAGCCTTGAAAATGAGCATGCGGCTTCAAAGGTAGAGCACCTCAATCATCTGGATTTGCATTTCAGCTTTCCGGTTTTTACGGATAGCAAAAATTCTTTAAGTAAAAATAAATTTGAAGATTTCAGGGAAATGATCCTTAATTTCCCCTACTCAAGCTATAATGACTGGACCGCTTTTTTGGAATCAGAAAACAAGCAGCTTTTTATATCTGCGGATGAAATTGATGACCAGAACCAAAAGTTTTCCTTAAAAAGCTTTGAAGGCGGAACTAAGATTCTGATTGTCTGGAGGGCTGACAAAATGAACGTGGCAGCTTCCAATAAATTCCTGAAATTTTTAGAAGAGCCGCCTGCAAAAACAGTTATTCTTTTAACGGCAGAATCCACAAATGATATGTTGCCGACCATTCTTTCCCGAACCCAGATTGTAGAAGTTCCCAGGATTAATGATGATGATATAGAAGCGTATCTTAAAAAGAATTTTACTATTTCTGATGATGCCATCGGTGAAATTATCCATCAGGCCCAGGGAAACCTGAACGATGCCATCCGGTTTTTACAGTCCGGAAATAAAAGTGATGAATTTGAAAAACTTTTCATCCAATGGGTACGTGATGCTTTTATGGTGAAAAAAAAGCCTGAATTTTTGAAGAATATTATTCTTTGGGCACGGGAAATCGCAGGCTGGAACCGTGAGAAGCAAAAGAACTTTTTAAATTACTGTTCGGAAATTTTCAGACTGGCACTGCTTCAGAATTATCAGTCGGAAGGGCTGGTCTATAAAAAAATAGATGCCAACGGCTTCAACTGGACCGGCTTTTCAAAATTTATCAGCGGAGCCAATATTGAAAATATTCTTGAAGAAATAAGTATGGCTGATCTGCATCTCACAAGAAATGGCAATCCTAAAATTATCTGGACAGACTTAGGGATTAAATTATCAAGATATATTCATAAGAATTCATAAACGGAAAATTTTGATAAATAGGGGACAGCGATTTTTCCTCTATCATTTCTACAAAAATATCCCTGAATTTACACTCTCAAAAATTTCTTAACTGGAGATGCTTCCAGCATTCAGCTTGCCTCTTCCAGCCTTTAAATCCCGTTTCTCTTCCGAGTTTACGTTATTTTTCCATAAAGTAACCGATTCAATATACCTTATTTTCTAAGTAATATCTATTGACGTTTCAGCATTTTATGATCAGGAATAATTAACACGATCAATTTAAATGAAGCAGGTTAGTGATTTGGTTATTTTATCCATCTTAAAAATCCTGTAGGTGAGCTTGAAAATTGTAGTCTATCATATTTATTAATTTTTTGAATAATATGTAATTTACTTTAAGCCAGTCATTTATTTAAGTAAATATTAAAAATAAATTAAAAATTCAATCAAACGTTTGATTTATTCAAATTTGGACGTAAATTTGCAACGTCAAAAACGAGAACATAACTAAGATGATTTCAAAAGAAGAAAATATATTGTTTGCCGCCGAAAAGCTTTTTGCAGAAAAAGGTTTTGAAGGGACTTCCACCCGGGAGATCGCCAAAGCGGCCAACGTAAATATTTCCATGATCTCTTATTATTTCGGTTCAAAAGAAAAGCTGTACGAGAAGCTGGTGGAGTTTAGGATGAATGAAGGACAATTTTTCTCAAAAGATATTCTGGAAAGAACCGACATGAATGATTGGGAAAAAATAAATAAGATCGTAGACCAGTTTGTAGGAAGGATACGACACCAGAAATGCTTTTACAGAATCATGCAGCGGGAGCAGCTTCACACGGACAATCCAAATATTGTGGATATGCTGAAGCAGGCGAAGCTCGGATTCCTGGCTATGTATTCCAAGATACTGGAAAGTGGCCTGAACAACGGGATATTTACCAAAAACCCTCCGATCTATCTGCTTCATTCAACTATAAGCGGGACTTTATTCTACGCTTTCAATGCCAAGGAAATGTATAAGGAGTTCCTAAATAATACCGATGAAGAAGCTGTCTTCGATGAAAAATACTACACAGAACTTAACACCCATATTAAATACTTACTTAAAGACCTTTTAGGTTATGAAGAAAATAAATAACTCAATCCTTGCACTGGCTCTGTTTGTAGGAATGGCAAACGCAAATGCCCAGGAAAAAAGAACCCTCACCCTGGATGAAGCCGTGCAGCTCGGCATCCAAAACAGCAAAAGCCTGAAAATTGATGCCGCCAAAATAGAAGAAGCAACGGCAGATCTTCTGGCAGCCAAAAACAGGCAGCTGCCTGAGCTTTCCGTTTCAGGAAGTTATCTGTACCTTCCTTTGAAGCCGAATGTGAACATCAAATTACCGGGCGTTGCCGGAGGAGGCCCTGAGATCCATCAGGTTGCTTACGGATCTGCTAACTTAAGTGTACCGATTTACAGCGGCGGAAGAATAAAGTACGGGATTGAGTCGGCCAAATACCTGGTAGAAGCATCAAAACTAAATACGGAAAGCGATAAGGTGGCGATTGCCTACAATGTCGCCCAGGCATACAACAATTTGTTCAAAGCCAACCAGTCGATTAAAGTATTGGAAGAAAACCTTTCTGCTTCCCAGAAAAGAGATGAAACTTTCCTGAAGCTGGAAAACAATGGGGTAATTGCCAGAAACGACCGGTTGAAGGCCAATCTTCAGACGTCAAACATCGAGCTGCAATTGCTGGAAGCGAAAAACAATTACAATATTGCCAACATCAATATGGACCTGCTGTTGGGACTTCCCGAAAGTACGGAAATTGAAGTAGACCAGAATTATATTGAAGAAGGTACCGAAGTGAGACCCGTTGATTTTTACGTCAATGAAGCAAGAGAAAACCGGAAAGATCTTCAGGCTTTGGATAAGCAGAGACAGGCCGCTGCCTTGGGCACCAGATCGGCAAAAGCGGAAAACCTGCCGTCGATCGCCTTCACCGGAGGTTATGTGGCTGCAGACATCCCTAAATTTTTAACCATTTACAATGCAGTGAATGTCGGTGTCGGAATTTCTTATAATTTATCCAATTTATGGAAAGAAAATTCTTCGCTGAAACAGTCGCAGGCGAGAGAAATGCAGCTGGCTGCCAGTAATGAACTGCTGAATGACAATATCAAGTTGGATGTGAACCGGGAGTATCAGAATACCGATTATTCCAAAAAGAGAATTGCCGTTTTCGAAAAATCTGCCGAGCAGGCCAACGAAAACTACAGGATTACAAAAAACAAATACGATAACGGGTTGGCCACCATGACAGAACTTCTGGATGCCGATGCCGCACAGATTGCCGCCAATGTGGGTGTCATCAATGCAAAAGCAGACGCAGCACTGGCCTACCGAAAACTATTACAGACTACAGGAACTTTAACAATTAAATAAATAAAGAACGATACCCAACATGGAAAATAATACTACTCCAGCTACTGAACCTAAAAAGAAGAAGAGCTTAGTCTTTCCTATCATTTTAGCAGTTGTTTTAATTGGCGGCGGGATCTACGGATATAACGCGTATACCTATGGCCAGTCTCACGAAGAAACCGATGATGCACAGATTGCCTCCAACCTTTCCCCGGTGATTTCCAAGATTTCCGGATACGTAACGGAAGTGAAGGTAAAAGATAACCAGTTTGTAAAAAAAGGAGACACGCTGATTGTTCTGGACAGCAGAGATCAGAAACTGGCACTTGAACAGGCGGAAGCCGCTTTGGCAACGGCAAAGAGCAATATTTCCAATGCACAGGCGAGCACAACGGCAACGTCTAAAAACATCGGTTCATCCCAGGCAGCGGTTACTACGGCCAATGCACAGATTGAAGCCGCACGGGTAAATGTATGGAAAACGTCGCAGGACCTTAAAAGATATTCAAATCTGGTAAAAGACCATTCTATTACGGAGCAGCAATACGAGCAGGCATTGGCTGCAAAACAGACGGCCGACAAACAGCTGCAGGTTTTAATTGACCAGAGAAACCAGATCGCCCAGCAGACGAATATCGCTTCTTCGCAGACGGCAGCAAGCTCCCAGCAGATCGGTGTGGCGAGTTCCGTAGCGAAGCAGAGAGAGGTGGATGTGGAAAATGCCAGATTAAATTTATCGTATACCGTGATTTTAGCTCCTGAAGACGGATATGTCGGAAAAGTACCGATCCAGGCCGGACAATTTCTACAGGCCGGTTCCCAGCTGTTTGCCCTGGTAAAAAACGACCAGAAATGGGTAGTGGCCAACTTCAAGGAAACCCAGGTGGATAAAATGGTGGAAGGACAAAAAGTAAAGATAGAAATCGATGCTTTCCCTGACCAGGAATTTGACGGAGTGGTAAGCTCTTTCTCTCCTGCAACCGGAGCTACATTCTCTATCCTGCCTCCTGATAATGCCAGCGGTAACTTCGTAAAAGTAGTTCAGCGGCTTCCGGTGAAAATCGATTTTGTAAATCTTGATAAAAACGTCGCCAAAAGATTAAGAACAGGAATGAATGTGAAAGCAGAAGTTTCCTTAAAATAATAAACTTAAAGTGAATTGTCAATGCTGCTGAGGAAGTTGATCGCAAGAGAAAATGAAGAGGCAAAATTGACTATGAAATGGAAGAACCATTGACAATTCCTTTATTATCATAAAATACATTATAAGTGAATTGTCAGTTTGCGGAGGAAAGTCAGAATGATCATGATTGAAGAAGACAGACTGATGATGAAGATGTCGGAGAACAGAATAAGCTGATGAGGTGGAAACGATGCGAAGAACTGATAATGAAGAGGGAAGCGGTTGTTGAAGAAGGTTCCTTATGTTGCTGGAAATGAAGAAGAAGGAACATGAATGAAGCGGAGACCGTCTGAAAAGAAAATCAGCCATGCAGGAGAAATATGAAGCGCAGGCTGCTATGAAGAGGCCGGGAAAAAGAATTCCGTCTGAATGTAGAAGAACGATGAAGAGATACTGACAACATGCGGATGAAATGCTGACAATTCACTTTTATAAAATACCATTAAAACAGACAGAGGTTAAGAGATCCGGATCTCAATGACTGAAATTAAACCTAAGATTTAAAGTAAGGAAGAGGGGAATATCTCTAAAATCAACCTCACCCTGAATTCAATCTCATTTAAACAGAATAAAGTTAGTTCGTTGCCGCTTGTTCTGATCAGAAATTTCCGGATCTTATGATCTCCTGATTTTTTAATACCAAAAAAACTATGCAAGATTCATTAGTAGAATATGGAGCCCGAAGGGTAATCGTTACGATTACGGCCATCCTTTGTGCGCTGCTGGAAATTGTGGACTCCACGATTGTAAACGTTGCCCTGAATGAAATGAAGGGGAACCTTGGCGCCACCCTTTCGGAAGTGGGCTGGGTGATTACGGCGTATGCGATCGGTAACGTCATCATCGTACCGATGACGAGCTGGCTTTCCCAGCAGTTCGGACGGAGGAATTATTTTGCCGCATCCATCATTATATTTACCGTATTCTCCTTTCTTTGCGGAAACGCAACGAATATCTGGGAGCTGGTATTTTTCCGTCTGATGCAGGGAATAGGTGGGGGAGCGCTTTTGGTAACTTCCCAAACGATTATCACCGAATCCTATCCGGTAGAAAAGAGAAGTATGGCACAGGCCATCTACGGTCTTGGGGTAATTATCGGTCCTACATTGGGTCCGCCGCTCGGAGGATACATCGTGGATAATTTCAGCTGGCCGTACATTTTCTACATCAATATCCCGATCGGGATTGCGGCGACATTAATGACGCTGCAGTTTGTAAAAAGTCCGAAATATGCCGAAAAACGGAAGGCTTCCGACGTCGACTGGCTTGGGATTGCATTACTTGCGGTAACCGTAGGATCGCTGCAGTATATTCTTGAAAGAGGACACGAAGAAGACTGGTTTGCCAGCGGATGGATCGTTGCCCTTACTACATCGGCGGTGTTAGGATTTATCCTATTTCTCTGGAGGGAGCTTACCTTCAAGTATCCGATTGTGGAACTCCGGGTTTTAAAAAACAGCAATTTAAGAATTGGTACCGTGATGTCCTTTGTCTTAGGATTCGGATTATACGGTTCCACGTTTATCGTTCCTTTGTACACGCAGAGTATCCTGGGCTGGACGGCGCTTCAGTCGGGAGCTCTGATGATCCCTGCGGCACTGACGACGGCTTTCATGATGCCGATCATCGGGCGGCTGCTTTCTAAAGGGGCAAAACAACAGGTACTTGTTTCCCTCGGACTGTTTATTTTCTTTATCTACAGTTTCTGGGGCTATAAAATCCTGACGCCGGATACCGGAAAAGATGCCTTCTTCTGGATGCTGATTGTAAGAGGTGCGGGTCTTGGACTATTGTTTATCCCGATTACCTCTCTTTCTTTAAGTACTTTAAAAGGACAGGAGATCGGACAGGGTGCCGCCTTTACCGGGATGATGCGGCAGCTGGGTGGTTCCTTCGGGATCGCAGCGATCACCACGTTTATTGCAAATGCGAGCCAGAAATACAGGGTCAACCTGATTTCCCATCTTGACGAAACGGACCTGGCGGTGCAGCAAAGGCTGCAGGCCCTGAAAGGAAGTTTTATGGCTAAAGGAATGACGCCTGACGCCGCGATGAACGCTGCCTACAAAATACTCGATCTCTCCGTAACGAAACAGGCCACCGTGCTTTCCTACATGGATGTCTTCCTCTATCTCGGAGTGGTCTTCCTGATCTGTATTCCGTTTATCCTCTTCGTGAAAGAGAGGAAAAGCAAGGAAAAGATAGATCTCAGCAATGTACATTAAATTTTATTAAACATATAACAAAATCTCCGATTAATTTTCGGAGGTTTTGCTATATGGATGAATTACTGATACTGGCCTTATGCATGGTTCCCCATTTATCGAGTTCTTCTATCACAGGTTTTAATTGATAGCCGATTTCTGTTAATTCATATTCCACTCTGGGAGGCACTTCAGCATAAACCGTTCGTGTGACAATTTTATCTTCTTCCAGCCTTCTCAATTGAAGGGTAAGCATTCGCTCGGTAATGTTTCCCAGATTTTTTCTTAATTCTCCGAATCTCAATTTTCCGTTAATAAGATAGCTGCAGATGGCAAGTGACCACTGCCCACCAATAAGCTTTGATGCATACAATTCAGGACATTCTTCTGTAAGGGCTTTCTTGTTGGCAAAATTAGTCGATGTTTCCTTTATTTTAGTCATTGCTTACATTTTTTATAGTACCATACAATCGGTTGCTTATATCGAAAATGTAAGTTACATCTATTATTTTTGAAATAGAATTTAAAATATGAAAACATTAATCATCGTTATCCATCCTACTATGGAAACTTCTGTTATTAATAAAAGATGGGTTGAAGTATTGAATCAGTTTCCGGATAAATATACAGTTCATGAATTATACAAAACCTATCCGGATGGGAAATTTGATGTGGTAAAAGAGCAGAAATTAATTGAGTCATATGATAAAATCATATTTCAGTTCCCATTGTACTGGTTCAGCAGTCCGCCATTGCTGAAAAAATGGTTTGATGAGGTCCTTTTGTATGGCTGGGCTTTCGGAAGCCGCAGCGGTTATAAAATGAAAGAAAAGAAGATTGCCTTAGCAATATCTGCAGGGCTTGATGAGAAAGATTTCAGTGCTACAAGCAAATATAAATATTCCTTGAAAGAATTGCTGAGACCCTTTGAGCTTACTTTTGAATATGTAAAAGCAGATTACTGCGAACCGTTTGTATATTATGGACTGGAACAAAATCCTTCAGCAGCCTATGTTGAAGAAAGTATTCCATTATATCTGGACTATATTGAGAAATTATAAAATGCGTTAGCTAGAAAGGCTCAGAAAATTCTTATTGACTAATAGATGCTCAGGTTAATTCTGCGTAAAACTGATCGAAATTAATAAAATTAATTATTCTCCTGACTGACAGTTGTCACAAACTCATCTTATCTTTGTTGTAAATTTATTAGTTAGGATGAGTTATTGTTCAGCCATAGAAAATATGCAGCCTGAAAGCAGGAAAGCACTTCACAAAAAATACCATGATCATTATTACGGTTTCCCGATCCATGATGACAATGAGCTGTTTGGAAGACTTATTATGGAAATCAACCAGGCAGGACTGAGCTGGGAAACTATTTTAAGGAAAGAAGAAGGTTTCCGGAATGCGTATGACAATTTTGAAATTGAAAAAGTTGCAGCGTATACCGAAGCTGATCGTGACAGGCTGCTTGCCGATTCGGGGATTATCAGAAACAAATTAAAAGTAAACGCGGCCATCGAAAATGCAAAGGCCATTATCGGATTACAGGAAGAATTCGGTTCATTTGAAAAATGGCTGGAACATCATCATCCGAAAACCTTACCGGAATGGATGAAATTATTCAAAAAAACGTTCAAATTTACCGGAGGTGAAATTGTAAATGAATTCCTTATGAGTATCGGTTATCTGAAAGGCTCGCATGATGAAAACTGTGCGGTTTATCAGGAAGTTTTGAATTATGAACCTATGTGGAAGAAAGGGTAGTTGTTGTTGATTAGGTTGCAGATTGTAAATTCTAGACCTCATAAACGGTTTAGGAAATAAATCTTAAAGAATTTTGGTAGTGTCTCACTAACTGTGTAAGTTAAAAAGTTATTCTGGAAAATTTTGAGCCCTTACAGCTCAAAAAATTTT
>NZ_JAKVIP010000028.1 GCF_022601875.1 Chryseobacterium sp. SSA4.19 | reverse complement strand
TGGCTCTTTACCAAGTATGACAGCTACAACAGGATTGTCCTTACCGGCTTCTATCCCAATACAGAATCCCGTACAGCGGTGCAGGACTATGTAAACAACCTTCCTTCCACCAGTCTTAATCCCCTGAATAACGAAAGCCGTATTCCCAATCCTGTGGTGATTGGTGGCATGAATGTATACTACCGGAACCTGGCCTATCCTTCCACCGGGACGATTCTCCTCGGGATTAACTATTATGATACCTATCCGCCGGAAGCCCCGGCTGTTCCGGCAACGGTTTTAGGACAGTATATCCTGGGCCAGGCAACCGGTGCAGATAACGATGCCTCCACCAACAGTTTGTCCACGGCTTCCTATATAAGGAACATCGAGGATACCAACTGGACCAAGACCTATCCCTATTACGACACGATGGGAAGAGTGATTTTTACCCATTCTATCAACCACCTGGGAGGCTATACCAAAACAGAATCCCTGCTTGATTTTGCAGGCGTAGTGAAGCAGACCGTTACCCGACATAAAAGACTGAGTACGGATACCGACCGGATTATCACCGAGAATTTTACTTATGACCACCAGAACAGGCTCTTAACCCATACGCATAAGGTAGATAATAATACTCCTGAAATACTGGCTCAGAATACCTACAATGAACTTTCCCAGCTGAGCAACAAGAAAGTTGGAGGTACAGTGGCATCAAATCCGCTTCAGAGCATCGATTATCAATACAATATCCGGGGCTGGATGACCAGAATCAATGATCCTGCGAACCTTAACGGGAAGCTATTTGGGTATGAAATCAGGTATAACAACCCGGTATCTTCAAATATTGCTCCGGGAAGATTCAACGGCAATATTACAGAAGTGGACTGGAACAACGGTTCGGAAAACCTGATGAAAAGGTATAATTATGAATATGATAAACTGAACAGGCTGGCAAATGCCTTTTACAGGGAGCCGAGCACGGGAGTGAGTGGCAGCTTCAATGAGTATCTTACCTATGATTTGAACGGAAATATCAATACCTTAAAAAGATCTGCTCCACAGGTATTTTCTCCCACGGTAACTCTGATAGATGACCTGGCGTATCAGTATATAGGAAACCGCCTTACGAAAATTGTTGAGAACGTCCCTAACAGTACAGGTTATGAAGGCGGGAACAATCCGATAGACTATGATCTGAATGGAAACATGATCACAATGCAGGATAAAGGAATTCAGGACATCACGTATAACCATTTAAATCTTCCGGATGTTTTTGGCATTTCACAGGTTAATCCATTGTCAGGAAATCCTGTGAACTTCGGTTTAAGTTATTTATACCGTGCTGATGGTACTAAAGTCCGCAAAACAAACAGCAGCGGTGGAGGAAGAGGCCAGGCCACCTCATATAAATACACGGATTATTTAGAGGGTTTCCAGTACAGTTTCTCAGAGACGGTTCAGCCCTGTGCCTGGTGCAGGACCAGTGTTGCCTATGAGCAGGAGGCCTTCAAAGATCCCGTTATTATTCCGACTCCCGTAGCCCTGGGCTGGCAGCTGGATTTTGTGTCTACCGCAGAAGGGTTTTACAGTTTCACGGAAAACCGTTATATTTACCAGTACAGGGACCATCTTGGAAATGCGAGGGTGAGCTATGGTAAAAACAGCCACGGTACTCTTGAGATCACAGATACGAATAATTATTATGCTTTTGGAATGAACCATATCGGAGGAATGAAAAGTATGCTGGGAGCCTACCAGAACTATAAGTACAACGGAAAGGAGCTTCAGGAAACCGGAATGTACGACTATGGTGCGAGATTCTATATGCCGGATATCGGAAGATGGGGCGTGGTGGATCCGCTGGCGGAAAAGATGACGAGACACAGTCCTTACAACTATGCGTTTAATAATCCGATTAGATTTATTGATCCTGATGGAAGAGCTCCTTTTGGAGATTATTTTGGAATAAATGGACAGTATTTAGGATGGGATGGCAAGAATGATAACCGGGTAATTGTAGCTTTAACTAATACTACACAGCAAGCAATCCAAAATACACTGTCATCAGGAGGGGTGGTAAATGAAAGTGCCTATTCAGATCTAATTAGCAATCCTACTCAAGGGGAAATCAGTGCAATGGATACTGCTTTCGCAAACACTGAAGCTAACAATATGCAAGAACAAGGTTTTGCTGTAGGGAATAATGGTGGCTCTCAATCAATAGAAACTGTTTCTAATAATAATGCTGGAACTGTCAATGTTGGTCCTGCTGAGCGAGCACTTGTTAAAAATGGTTTTACTGTTGCTTATAATGGGCACAGCCATGGAGCAGTTATAAAACAAGAAAGTAATGGTACTATAAAAATTGGGGGAAATGGCTCGTCAACTACAGATAGAAATGAAATATCAACAATTCCAGATGTTGTATTGGGATACAATGTTGCAGGTAATACAGGGAGTATAACGACTGCAGACTATAGTAGTGCAAGTAATAATGTAGGTAAATGGATGCCGCTTAGTAACCCTGGTTCCTATCCGAAAACAATTACACATTATAATCAAAACGGTAATATCAATACTATGGATTATGGTACTTTTAAATCAAATACAAGTAATATTAGAATTCAAGCACAAGTTTTTCAAGTGATGAGAAATTTAAATACTTTACTTAAGCCCTAAAAAATGAAAAAAAAATTAATTCTATTATTTTCTTTTGTTAGCATTGTATGTTTTGGCCAAAAGATAAATTTGCAAGACATTATTAAAAATTCCTATTCTGCAAATAGGGACATTAACATAGTAAAAGGGTATAAAATCAATTATATATTACCCCATGAAATCGATTTTATAAATAAAAAATATGATTCAAAAAGTAATGTTAATTTATATTCTAATAAGAATGAGTTCTTAAATTATTTAAAAAGTCAAGATGGTGATGTATTAATACTAACTATTATATATGAAAATTTAAGAAATAATTATATAGATCTAGTATTAGAAATTGATAAAACTGATTATCAAAAATATAATAATGAAAGACCTTTTTTGGTATTTGAGGACAAACGTAGTGTTAGATTAAAATATGACGTTAATAAAGGATGGGTATTTGATAAAATCATTAAAATTTACGATGAACCCTCAGTAGACATTACTAATTAATCCCGCTACCTGATCTCGCGGATTTGTAATCCGTGAGCAACAAGAAAGAACCCACCGCAATTGCGGTGGGTTTTGTGTTATAATAAAGCTACATTTTTATTAAAGAAGTCTTTAAATTTTAGTAGTGAGTATTATTTTTTATGTTAATAAATTTTGCAGAAATAATCAATATATTTACCAGTATAAAGATCACTTAGGAAACACCAGGGTGAGCTTTGGAAGGAACAGCGCAGGTGCTCTTGAGATTACCGATGCCAACGATTATTATCCGTTTGGGATGAACCATCTGAAGACCGGAACTACAATGTTTGGAGCAGGGACTTATAAGAATTATAAGTACCAAGAACAGGAATTGCAGGAAACTGGATTTTACTCATTTAAATGGCGACAGTATATGCCGGATGTTGCTCGCTTCTTCAATATAGACCCGCTTGCTGAAAAATATACTCATAATAGTACCTATGCATTTTCTGAAAATAGGGTCATTGATGCTAGAGAATTGGAAGGCTTAGAAGCTGTAAAATTAAATGAAGGGACAAAAAATTTGATTATAGCTGTTAGAGGTTGGCAAGGAGGTAATCCAGACCCAGGAAAAACCCAAGTTAAGAATATAGGGAAAGATAATTTTGCAAGTACGCTTGTTAATGCTTATTCATCTCAAAAAGATACTCAAGTTGCTGTTTTTGATGCCTCATTTAATTCGCGAACCCCAAATGATATTTCGGAATCTATCAAAGCCTTTAGGGAATTAAGTCCTGATGGACAATTAGTATTGGTTGGACATAGTATGGGAGGGGATAATATCGTCAACGTGGCTAATGATAATCCAGATGTTAAAATTAATAAAATGGTAACTTTGGATATTTCAGATTATGGAGTAAATGATAATAAGATTCCTTCAAATACTGATGTTGCGATTAATTATTATCAAACAGAAACGCCAATAGGAGGAACAAAACTTGAACCTACAAGTAATAATAGTATGTCAAAAATTGTAAACGTTAAGACCTCAAATACAACACATACGACTATTGATAATGATTATCGTGTAAATATTTTGAATGAAGTAAAAACAGCAATACCACAAAAGAATAAATAAACTATGAAACGGACAATTCATTTTTCGCAGTTAATTTCATTAATCTCCCTTCTAATATTTTTACCTTCCTTTGGGTTTAATTTAAAAATAACAATTCTATTTATAATAGCACTTGTGCTAAATAGTATATCATTATATATACTTATTTTTAAGGATAAAATACTTAATAAGAGTAAGTTGTGGGTATTTTTAAATAGTGTAGTAATTTTGCTATTTATTTTTATAATGTTATATCTTGCTTTTATGACGTATTTTCTTACGGAAAATTGGTCTTTGTTTTATAAGTAAATTGCTTATAATTTAGATTTTAAGATATATGAAAATAACAAAGAAGCCAACATCCTCGATGTCGCGGATTTATAATCCGTGATTGATAACAATAAACAGAGCCAACTCCTTTGAGTTGGCTCTGTTTATTTTAAATCTCGTAGTAAATTACAGAAAGAGAACACGACTGTTGTAAATGGGATTTCCGGGGAAACCATCCAAAAGAAGACCACGGTTTACCTCGATGGCTTCCAGTACCTGAAAACAGAAAACTTCGGGATCAGCACTGAAATGATGGCCAGCCTTGAAACATCAAGGGCCCTGGAAAGACAGGCATTTTCTATGGAACCGATGGCAGCGGAACTGACAGTGGCCGCCAAGAACCGCAATCTCCAGTTTTTCCCGACCTCGGAAGGATTTTATGATTACCAGAAAAACCAGTATATTTACCAGTACAAGGACCACCTGGGAAACACCAGGGTGAGCTTTGGAAGGAACAGCGCAGGTGCTCTTGAAATTACGGATGCCAATGACTATTATCCTTTCGGGATGAACCATCTGAAAACTGGAAATACCTTATTTGGAGCAGGGACTTATAAGAATTATAAGTACAATGGAAAGGAACTCCAAGAGACCGGGATGTATGATTACGGAGCAAGGTTCTATATGCCGGATATTGGTAGATGGGGAGTAGAGGACGAGCTTGCAGAAAAATCAAGAAGGTTCTCACCTTATACTTATGCTTTAGATAACCCGATTATGTTTGTGGATCCTGATGGCAGAGAGGCTGAAAGGTGTTGTAGCAAATATTGGAAGGATGTTTGGACAGGCTTTAAGCAAGAGGCTAAAAATATAGTTGTAGGTGGTGCTCAATTAGCTGCAAGACCGGGAAAAGTAATTGGAACAACGATAGGAGGAGCAATAAATGATGCGAAAGCTGGTAGGTATACTTCTGCGTCCGATAAAATAACTAATCTGACCCATATGGGTACAACAGATATGGTTAAGAATGGATTCAAGGCAGTTAATGGCAATGGAAAAGCTGCTGGAGCATTAGGAGCTCAAGGCTTAGCAGTACTTGCAGCAGAAGGTGCTGGAAGAATTGCAGGCGTTGGAAAAGGAACAAGAGGAGTTGCTGCTGAAGCCGAATCGTCCAATTTAATATCCGCGAAAAGTACTGCTCCACAAACTGGTGAATCCTTTCAGAGTTTAGGAGTAAGTATAAGTGAAGGTAACATCTCAGTAGGTGGAAGATCTGTTACAAATGGGCGATTTGATTTTGTTGTAACAGAGTCAGGGGAGCTTAAAATTGGATCAGGACATTATTATCTATCTGGTGGAGCCAATGAAGTTCAAGCAGCAGGACAACTTCGTTTGTATAAAGGACAAGTTATGGAAATTAATAATGCATCAGGGCATTATCAACCATCTGCAATAGAAGCTAAAGGTTTCCTTATATCTTATCTAATATGGGAGTGGATGTTAGCAAAGCAAAATTAAAAGCATATACCGTTGATTAAAAGATATGAACAGAATATATATTGACCATCAAGTCAAAGAAATATCAGAATTATTAATTAGAGATTCCAAAAATAAGATTATAGACTATTTTCCAATTGATAGATTTTTTATTGAAAGAAATAGATATTTGGAGAAAATTTTATCACTAAACTATTTGGAACTTTTATTATATAATTTTGAAAAAACCAATCCGACTTATACGGTTCAGTTATTTGTGTGCCTTCCTGAATTATGGGAAAAGGTTTGCTATGAGGATATAAAAATATTAGTAGAAAATTTCACTAATTCTTTTTCTTTTTATTCACTTATAGAGTTTACTTATAAATATTTAGAAATAGATTTATTTGATGAAATAATCTATAATGAAAATATTGAAAATAATTTTAAAAGAGATTGTTTAACTTTTTTTATCAATATATTAGATTCTTTGTATTTAGATGAGTATGATTATTTGGAGTTTGAAGAGAATTTGTTTGGAATAAATATAGAAAAACTTCAGGCTCTTCAATTCAAGTTTAAAGAAAATAGAGAGTTTAAAAAAACTAAATCTAAAAAAGAGCTATATGAAAAATTATCTACAATGCTAAATTAACCTGAGGAAGCAATTATTATTCTTTCGGCTGGTAATGTATCAGAGTTAGTGATGATATGATTTAAATAATTAACTCATTGAAAATAAAAAAAAATAAATTCAAATTAATAGAAACAAGAGTAGATAATTTCTGCTCTTGTTTATTTTTGAACCCAGATGTCTGTATCCGATCTGAGCGGGAAGCTGTTTGCCTACAACATAAAATACACAGGTAAAGAAGGGATTACCAATCCTGATCCTGTTTTATTCCCGGGAAAAAACGTAGCGGGAAGATACAACGGGAATATTGCCGAAGTGGACTGGAGAGCAGTAGAAACGTTAGGACAAAATCCTTCATTAACCCCAAAAAGATACGGCTATGCGTATGATAAACTGAACCGATTGACGGCAGGCTATTACCAGAACCCGAATAACCCGAACAGTAAGGAAAATACCGAGTCCATCGATTATGACCTCAATGGGAACATCATCAACCTGTACAGGACTTCCGTGATAGTGTCCGGCAATACGGCCACCACCATTGACCGCCTGGAATACACTTATGCTTCAGGGAACAAAAGCAACAGGCTGACCAGTATCAAAGACCTGCAGAACAGCCCTACCGGGTATGAAGGCGGCGGCGGAACCATTCCTTATGACCTGAACGGGAATATGACCGGGATGCCGGACAAGGGGATCAGTACAATTAAATACAATTACCTGAACCTTCCGGATCAGCTCAATTATGCCAAAGGGTCTGAAACGGTTACCGTTAAGACGAAATACGGGGCGGACGGGGATAAATTACAGAAAGAGAACAGGACTGTTGTAAATGGGATTTCAGGTGAAACCATACAAAAAAAGACAACGGATTACCTCGATGGCTTCCAGTACCTGAAAACAGAAAACTTCGGGATCAGCACTGAAATGATGGCCAGCCTGGAAACCTCGAGGGCCCTTGAAAGGCAGGCATTTTCTGTGGAACCGATGGCAGCGGAACTGACAGTGGCCGCCAAGAACCGTAACCTTCAGTTTTTCCCGACCTCGGAAGGATTTTATGATTACCAGAAAAACCAGTATATTTACCAGTACAAGGACCACTTAGATAGGCTAGTAAAAGAGAATCTTTTACGAAGACTACGAACGAAGTTCAGCCAGGGTGAGCTTTGGAAGAAACAGCGCAGGTGCTCTTGAAATTACGGACAGCAATGACTATTATCCGTTTGGAATGAACCATCTGAAGACCGGAACTACAATGTTTGGAGCAGGGACTTATAAGAATTATAAGTACAACGGAAAAGAACTCCAGGAGACAGGGATGTATGATTATGGAGCGAGATTTTATATGCCGGATATCGGAAGATGGGGCGTGGTGGATCCGCTGGCGGAGCAATACAGAAGATGGTCACCTTATAATTATGTAGTAAATAATCCTATAAATTTTATTGATCCAGATGGACGTGGTACAGAAAGTACCCATACAGATAAGTTTGGAAATGTTGTTGCGGTTTATAATGATGGAGATTTAGGTGTTTATCGTCATAATGGTAATGCTAAAGAAACCCAAAAAGAACTTAATCAAAACTATTCTAAAGAGAATACTTCCGGAGGTGGGGATAGAATGGGAAGAACATTGGTTTGGGATTCATTCACTCAGTTTGATCAAGGTGGAGCACCGACAGGTAGAATAAATTTTGGATCTTATCAGGCGAGGGATTGGCTTAATAACTTTAGTAGTGAAATGTCTGAAAAAGTGAAAACAAAAGGAGGCTTTTTTTCAAGAATGGATTATGCATGGAATGGTGGTGGAGGCGATAAATATGATTATAAAACGCAAAATGGAGGCGGATTATATGCTGGTTCACAAATCGCAGATGGAGTATACGTTTCAGCAAGAGATGTTGGAAATTTTGCAGCAGGTAGGGCAGCTGAAATAACAGGACAAAATAAAATGGATTTCATGCTAAATGCAGGAGGCTTTAATCTATCAAAAAATAATAAATGGGAACTTATATTTAACAATTCTTACTGGAAAAGTAAAGCCCAAAAAGAAGGTTTCCCAGCTTATGGAGAACATTTTAATTCAAACCTATTTCAGCGTTTAGGGTATGAAAATGTAACAACAGCTGAAGGAATAATCAAAAAAAGCAAAATAATATGGGGAGATCGAAAATAAAAAATATCTTTCTGCTTTTAGCATTATCATTATCTATTATAGCATGTGGAAATTCGAATTTTGATAAATTGGAAGGTATTGGCTTTTCTTATCAAGTAAGTGCAGATAAATCGGATATAATACGTGTTAGATATACTACTGATCAAGGAGCTCCTTCAATTCAGCTTTTTGATATAAAAGGAAGATTTAAAGAAGAAGTTACTATTGCACCAAGTTGGCCATTCGGGATGACTGCAATGAAAAATGATACCATACAAATGACCTATATTGTTGGACAGCGTGACCTTGATATGTTTTTACATTGGTTCAAAAAAAAGAAAAGTAAATACAATCCTACTCATATAGGCCATTATTCGATACATTATAATTATGAAATACAAGATGCATTTTTTGCGGATGAAGATCCAGTACAGGTAGATTCATTGTTTATTAATAAGAATACACAAATGATGTCTTTATTTTTTAAACAGAAATTAATTGTTAAAAAGCCGATGTATTTATTTAGAGTTAAGTCTTCTGAAATATCACTCTATGACCCATCAAGTAAGTCATATACACCTTATACATTTGCAGCTAATAAGAATATTGCTGAGGAGTATCTCAAAAAAGTTCTTGCTTTGTATTAACTTTTAATATTTTTCTCGTTGGCCACCGCTCGTGCCGGTAGATAAGCAACTCCGATGTCGCGGATTTATAATCCGTGATTGATAACAATAAAGAGTCCGTCTCACAACTAGTGAAAACGGACTTTTTTTATGATTTTTATCGACCTCCTGTCAGAGAATGATTTTCGTACAGTCGATTCTCAACCCACATCATTAAGTTGTAAGACTAACTCTTTATTTTAAATCTCGTAGTAAATACAGAAAGAGAACACAACCACTGTGAATGGATCCTCAGGACAGACCACAATTAAAAGTACAGCGGATTACCTCGATGGCTTCAGATGATTGGGCGATTGTAGGTTCAAGAGAGTGGGAAATTGCGATTGCAGGATTCATATCTTTGGAAATGAAAGAAAAATTTTTGAGTTCTTTTGGAGATAATTCAGATATATTCACCTCTATTGAACAACAGGTAAATATATTAGATGATATGTTAAATTTTGATAAGGAGCTTAAAGAAGAATATAATGAACTGGTAAAGAATTATCAGGATATAGAATAATCTCCCGATGTCGCAGATTTATAATCCGTGACTGTTATAAAAAAAAGAAGCCGTCTCGTGAAATGAGACGGCTTCTTTTTTTTATAACATATTTAATTTAGTTGCTTTAATAAATTATCTACGGTAAGTAAAAGACATTCTTTATCTTTTTGTGGCAGGCGTTCTATATCTGCAATCCGATAGACTATGATCTGAATGGAAACGTGATCACAACGCAGGATAAAGGAATTCAGGATATTAATTTTTAAATAAAATATGATCATCAACAGTACTTCCGAAATGCTTAGCGGCAAAATGAGTCCAAGACTTACTTCTCAATCCTGTACACTTCCTCATACGGTTGAATCAGTACCCAGCCATGGCCGGAAAATTTCATCTGGAATTCTTCGCCGCTGCCTCTTCCGATCAGGCTTTTAAGAGAAACATTGGTTTTCAGTTCATGGCTCAGGTTTCCGGACCACGCTACTGTAGCATTCGGATCTGTAAAAACCGGGCTATCAGGTGTTACGATCAGGGTCAGAGGGTCTCCGTGGGTGGTAATGGCAATATGGCCTGTTCCGGATAATTTTACCTGAAAAAGCCCGCCAGACATGACGCCTGCCATACTCTTTAGCATCGTGATATCGCTTTTAATACTTTGCTCGTGCGCTAAAACATCATTCCCGTTGACGCATACGGATTCATTATCCAGATAGAGGATGCGTACTTTTTTCCCTTCATCAGCCACATACAGTTTTCCGGTCCCTTCCGCTTTCATCAGCTTTGAACCTTCGCCACTGATCGCTTTTTTCAATAAATTCCCCAATCCCCCGGCTAGCATTCCCTGTCTTTCAAAACTGATATTGCCGACATAGCTGACCATGCTTCCTGCTTTCGTCCAGACCGCCTGGTTATTAAGGTTGATTTCTAAAAGCTGCGGCTTTTCAAGTTCAAAGTAGTCCCTTTCCTGTGGATTTTCTTTTGTTTCATTGATAAACGCTTCAATTGAATATTTGCTCATAGGTGTAATTTTAATGTGTTCAAAAATAACTTTTTCAGAACTAAAACATGGAAAAATTAACGGCTTTTGAGCTTTATTAAAATTAATCGGCCATATACTTGACAAAGGGGTATCTGATGTCGTATATTTGCAGTCCGAAAATTACACCCTGTAATTTATAATTTTTAAACCGTAATTTAAAAAATGAAAACATCAGATTTTAATTTTGATCTTCCTGCGGAATTATTGGCAGAGCACCCTTCAGAACACAGAGATGAAGCCCGGTTAATGGTTTTGGACAGAAAAAACCAGACGATTGAGCATAAGCTGTTCAAAGATGTAGTGGATTATTTCAGTGAAGAAGATTTATTCATCTTTAATAATACCAAGGTTTTTCCTGCCCGTCTTTACGGAAACAAAGAAAAAACAGGCGCTAAAATTGAAGTGTTCCTTTTAAGAGAGCTTGATAAAGAAACCCGTGTATGGGATGTGCTTGTAGATCCTGCCAGAAAGATCAGGATCGGTAATAAACTCTTTTTTACGGAAGATGAATCTTTGGTAGCGGAGGTGATTGATAACACCACATCCAGAGGACGGACACTCAGGTTTTTGTTTGATGGTTCTTATGAAGAATTCAGAACCAAACTGAAAGAACTGGGGGAAACACCTCTTCCTAAATATATCAAAAGAGCGGTTGAGCCTGAAGATGCAGAAAGATACCAGACCATCTATGCAAAAGTAGAAGGCGCTGTGGCGGCACCGACTGCCGGACTTCACTTCTCAAAACATCTGATGAAGAAACTGGAGATCAAAGGGATCAATTTCGCAGAAATCACCCTTCACGTTGGCCTGGGAACCTTCAATCCGATTGAAGTGGAAGATCTTTCCAAGCATAAAATGGAATCTGAAGAAGTATTCATCGATGAGAAGAATGCAGACATCATTAATAAAGCTGTCGACTCTCACAGAAGAGTATGCGCTGTAGGAACAACGACCATGAGAGCTTTGGAAACTTCGGTATCATCCAATAAAAAAATCTCATCATTCCACGGATGGACCAATAAGTTCATTTATCCGCCTCACGATTTCGGAGTAGCGAATTCAATGATCACCAATTTCCACACGCCAAAATCAACATTGATCATGATGATTGCCGCCTTTGCAGGAAAAGAGTTCATCATGCAGGCTTATGAAGAAGCCGTGAAAGAAAAGTATAAATTCTATTCTTACGGAGATGCGATGCTAATCCTGTAATTAATTTTAAAATGATAGATTATAAATTTTAGATGAGATCACAAACTTGTGTGAAGGATCTTTTCTAAAATTTATAATTTAAAATCTATATTAACACTATTTTGAAAGACATCCGAACTTTATCACTCGACCAGCTTAAAGACTACTTTGCTTCTTTAGGAGAAAAGCCGTTCCGTGCGAAGCAGGTGTATGACTGGCTTTGGAGTAAAAATCTTCATTCGATTGATGAAATGACGAACCTTTCAAAATCTCTCCGTGAAAGGATTGCTGAAGAATATACCATTAATCCCGTTTCCGTTGACCAGCTTCAGAAAAGCACGGACGGAACCATTAAAAACGGAGTAAAGCTTCACGATGGTTTACTGGTAGAGTCTGTTCTGATTCCTACTGAGACCAGGACCACAGCCTGTGTGTCTTCCCAGGTCGGATGCTCGCTGAACTGCGAGTTTTGTGCAACGGCAAGACTCAAAAGAATGAGGAACCTTGAAGTTGCGGAAATCGTAGATCAGGTTGCTCTTATCGACGGTCAGAGCAAAATGTATTTCAACAGGCCGCTTTCCAATATTGTGTTCATGGGAATGGGCGAGCCGATGATGAATTACAAAAATGTAGTGGAAGCCATCCGGAAGATTACCCAGCCGGAAGGTTTGGGCATGTCGCCGAGGAGAATTACCGTATCCACTTCCGGAATCCCAAAGATGATCAAAATGCTGGCTGATGATGACCTCAGGGTGAAACTGGCTCTGTCACTGCATTCCGCTATTGAAACCAAACGGAATGAAATCATGCCTTTTTCCGATAAATTTCCGTTAACGGACATTATGGAAGCACTGCAGTACTGGTACCAGAAAACCGGCTCTGTCATTACTTTTGAATACTGTGTCTGGAAAGATATCAATGATAAGGATGAAGACATCAAAGCGTTGATTAAATTCTGTAAACAGGTTCCTTCCAAAGTAAACCTGATTCAATACAATCCTATTGGTGACGGAAAATATGATCAGTGCAATAAGCAGGCAGAGGAAAACTATATCCGTCAGCTTGAAAATGCAGGAGTCACCGTCATGGTACGAAAAAGCCGTGGGGGAGATATTGATGCCGCATGCGGACAGTTGGCCAATAAAAGCACGGATTAAATTTTCATTAAAAAATAAAAAAAATCTCTTAACATTTTCTTAAAATCCTAACTTTGTATCAAAACCGGTATACATGAAGGATTATTTTTGGGGCGAAAACGGACTTGAATATGTCTATTCATGGTCAATTCCGATACTTGCTGCGGTTATTCTTGCGGAGATGATCTACAGCCATGTTTCAGAAACAAAACTATACAGCGGAAAGGATGTGGCCACTAATATATATCTGGCTATGCTGAATTTCGGTCTGGATTTTATCATGAAAGCCTTTGCCATGGGCGTGATGTTCTTTTTTTACAATCACCGCTTCTTTTCATGGGATTTTACCGTATGGTATATGGTCATCTGCTTTGTGGTTACCGATTTTGCCTATTACGTTCTTCATTATATAGATCATCACTCAAGGGCATTCTGGGCAGTACATATTACCCATCACAGTTCTGAATATTTTAACCTTACTACAGGTTTTAGAAGTCCGGTACTTCAGCCATTGTACAGGTATTTGTATTTTTCTCCTCTTGCTTTCTTGGGTTTTAATCCATGGCATATTATGGTGGTATACGCCATAGGCCAGGTGTACGGAACCTGGGTACATACCCAGGCTGTGAAAAGTATGGGAATCTTGGAATATATTTTGGTAACTCCTTCTCATCACCGGGTACATCATGCCTGCAACATCAAATACCTCGACCGGAATATGGGCATGTGCCTGATTATCTGGGATAAAATATTCGGAACTTTTGAAAAGGAAGATCCTGCGGTTCCTGTAAAATATGGAATTTATCCTAAAATGCCGGACAACAAACCGGATACTGTTCTTCTGTACGAATGGCGTAAAATATGGAAAGACATGAAGCAGCCCGGATTAAAATTCTCAGACCGGGTCAATTACATTTTCAATTCTCCGGGGTGGAGGCACGACGGAAGCGGTAAAACGGTGAGACAGTATCAAAAGGAATATTGGGCAAAAAAGAACACAAAAAAGGAAGTTGCTCCAAAGAAATCGGCCTGAAGGTGTTTTGAAAAATTAAATATTGCAGATCCTTTGTAAAAAGATTTAATTTTATCCCATGAAAAAGTTTTTGCTGGTATGTACCTTTATTTCTTCCTTCGTATTCTCCCAGCAAGCGGAGTTCCTAAAAATAAGGCCGTACAGGATAAGTCATTTGGATGAAAAAATCCGGGAAACATCGGGATTAAGCCTTTTTAACGGTAAACTGTATACTTTCAACGACAGCGGCAATGCTCCGGAACTTTTCGAGATTGACAAAACATCTGGGAAAATAATAAACACAGTTGCTGTAAATGCCGAAAACAAAGACTGGGAAGCCCTGACAAACGATGGACAGAACTTTTATATCGGGGATTTCGGAAACAATGCCGGCACTAGAAAAGATCTTGAAATCTATAAAATACCTTTTGAAAACAATGAACTGAAAAATGACAGTGCTGCTTTAATTCGCTTCGAATATCCTGAACAGACGGAATTCATCCCCGGTTACCTGAAAACAGATTTTGATGCGGAAGCCATAATCTGGCTGAACGGTAAAATTCATCTTTTTACTAAAGAATGGAGCGCGAAATCAACTTCCCATTACATTATTGATCCTGAAGTTTCAGAAAAGCAGAAGGCTCAGAAAACAGAATCTTTTAAAACAGGTTTCGTGGTTACAGACGCATCTTATTTTGATGGAAAGCTGTATCTGGTCGGTTACACGAAAAAAACAGAAGTGTTTTTAGAAATTTTCACTGAAACGGAACCGGGAATCTTTTTTGAAGAAGCTCCTAAGAAATATTACATGGGAAGTGCTTTATCCATCGGCCAGATTGAAGGGATTACAGTGGATGAAACGGGGCTTTATATCTCAGGGGAAAAATTTCATTCTCCGCTAGGAAGTACAAAACCGGCATTGTATTTTATTCCGAAAGAAAAACTCAAAGATTAATTTCTGTTAAATTAAATGAAAAAAATTATCTTTGTGGTAATTAACAATTTATCCATCATTCGAATATTGTGGCCAACACTGTAGAAGAAATCAAGCGACCGATTAATGAGGAAATGAAACTTTTCGAGCAGAAGTTTTATGAATCGATGCAGAGCAAAGTACCTTTGCTAGATAAAGTCACCCGCTTTATCGTTACCACAAAAGGAAAGCAGATGCGGCCGATGTTTGTGTTTCTCTGTGCAAAGCTGGTTGGTGACGTTAATGAAAAGACCTACCGTGGCGCTTCGATGATTGAGCTGATCCATACCGCTACGCTGGTACATGATGATGTGGTGGACGAAAGTTTCAAACGCCGTAATTTCTTTTCCATTAATGCGTTGTGGAAAAATAAGATCGCAGTTCTTGTAGGCGATTACCTTTTATCAAAGTCCGTTCTTTTATCAACGGATCACAAAGACTATGACTTGTTGAGCGTAATTTCAAGAACCATCCGTGAAATGTCGGAAGGGGAACTTCTTCAGCTGGAGAAAGCCAGGAAGCTGGACATCACGGAAGACGTTTATTACGAAATCATCCGTCAGAAAACCGCTACATTAATCGCTGCCTGCTGTGAAATCGGGGTTTTATCAAACGATGCGGATGAAAACCTGGCGAAAAAAATGATGGATTTCGGAACCTATACCGGAATGGCATTCCAGATCAAAGACGACCTTTTTGATTATCTTACTTCCAATGTGATCGGCAAACCGGTGGGAATTGACATCAAAGAACAGAAGATGACCCTGCCTTTGATTCATACCTTGAAAATAGCTGATGAAAAAGACAGGAAATATTATTTCAACACGATCAAACGCTACAATAATGATCAGAAAAGAGTAAAGGAATTAATAAGTTTTGTTAAAAGTTCTGGCGGTTTGGAATATGCGGTCTCTGTCATGAAAAATTTTCAGCAGAAAGCAAAAGATATCCTGAATGAGTTCCCGGATTCCGAACCTAAAAAATCTTTGCACATCATGCTCGATTATGTTATCGAGCGTAAATTTTAGATTAAATAATTTTCAGCGTTACGATAATAACAGCCAATACAATACAAAATAAGGCGGTTAAAAATAAATAATCCGCAATAGTTTCAAATCTGTTTCCACGGTGTTCATGTCTGCTTCTGATGGCCAGGAAGGAAAAAAAGCAGCTGAATGCGAAAAAAAGGCATGCCACTCCTGCAAATTCATCCAGATACGTGTTGTGGCTGATTTTTGAGATCTTTAATGAGGTAATGATCACCAGCGAAAACCCCAGAAGATTACTAGATGCATTAAGAATATGAGTGGATTTTTTTTCCATCGCCTACAAATTTAATCCAAGATAAATACAATTTCTTTTATTATCAAATTTTTAAAAAATATTATTGAAAATTAAAATTAATTTAAAAATTGTATATTAGCAAAATACTTCAGGAACAAAAACTTTTTATTGGTTTATATGCAGACAACTTATATTGAAACACAGCAGATTTCTTTTCAAGATTTTAAAAATCAGATACTTGAAGATTATAAGCTAGGGAGGATCTCCCGTGAAATGTCTTATCTGGGAAGAAGGGAAGTGTTGACGGGGAAAGCTAAATTCGGGATTTTCGGGGATGGTAAGGAACTTCCTCAGTTGGCTATGGCGAAGGTTTTCAGGAACGGGGATTTCCGTTCGGGATATTACAGGGACCAGACATTTTCTCTGGCCGCAGAGGCATTGACGGTTGAAAGTTTCTTTGCCCAGTTGTATGCAGATACCAGCGTAGAAAGAGAGCCTGCTTCAGCAGGAAGACAGATGAACGGGCATTTTGCCACAAGAAGTTTACATGAAGACGGAAGTTGGAAAGACCTGACGGCCCAAAAAAATATTTCTTCAGATATTTCTCCTACAGCAGGGCAGATGCCAAGATTGTTAGGATTGGCTCAGGCCTCAAAAATATATAAAACCGTACAGTTTGAAGGTTCTGAAAAGTTTTCAAAAGACGGGAATGAAATCGCATTCGGAACCATTGGTGATGCTTCTACAGCAGAAGGCCATTTCTGGGAAACCCTTAATGCGGCTTGCGCACTGCAGGTGCCGATGATTGTTTCGATCTGGGACGACGGGTACGGAATTTCGGTTCCTACCATGAAGCAGCGGGCAAAAGCGGATATTGCGGAAATGCTGAGCGGTTTCCAGAGAAAAGAAGGCGAATTCCAGGGTTGCGAAATCATTCAGGTAAAAGCATGGGATTATCCGGCTTTACTGGATGCCTATGCAAGAGCAGAGCAGTTTGCCAGAGTGGAAAGCGTACCGGTTGTAGTTCATGTGATTGAAGTGACTCAGCCTCAGGGCCACTCAACTTCAGGATCGCATGAGCGATATAAAAATGAAGAGCGTCTTGCCTGGGAATCCCAGTTTGACGGATTGGTAAAATTCAGGGAATGGATCCTGAATTATTCCATTGAAATTGACGGGAATGAACAGATCATTGCAAGTGCAGAAGAATTGGATGCTATTGATGAAGAAGCTAAGAAAACAGTAAAGTCCGGTCAGAAAAATGCATGGGAAAATTACCAGAAAACCATTACCGAACTGGCTTTTTCCGTATTGCCTCTGGTAGAGAATTTAAAAGGCCAGCATGCTGACATTGAAACATATGTTAATCAATACAATAAATTAGTTTCCAAAGCCAAGAAAGATGTTTTCCATCTGGTAAGAAAATCTTTACTGGCTACAAGAGGAACGGATTCTGCAGAAAGAAATCAGCTGATGCAGAAATACCATGAGATTTTCGAGGTGGAAAAAGACAACTATTCTTCTCATCTATATTCACAATCTCAATGGAAAGCTGAAAACGTAAAAGAAATCAAGCCGGTCTATTCCGATGCATCTGAAGATGTCGACGGACGGGTAGTAGTTCGTAATAACTTTGACAAAATATTCGAGAAATATCCTGAAACTTTGGTCTTTGGTGAAGATGCCGGAAATATCGGTGACGTCAATCAGGGCCTTGAAGGAATGCAGGAAAAATACGGTGAAATCCGTGTGGCAGATACCGGGATCCGTGAGGCTACGATTTTAGGACAGGGAATTGGAATGGCGATGAGAGGATTGAGACCGATCGCTGAAATCCAGTACCTGGATTATATCCTATACTGCTTGCAGGGAATGAGTGATGATCTGGCAACCGTTCAGTACAGAACGAAAGGCGGTCAGAAAGCTCCTGTAATCATCCGGACAAGAGGCCACAGGCTGGAAGGTGTATGGCATTCCGGTTCTCCGATGGCAGGAATCCTGAACCTTTCAAAAGGAATATTGGTATTGGTTCCGAGAAACTTGACAAAAGCTGCCGGATTCTACAATACCATGCTTCAGAGTGATGATCCTGCTGTAATTGTGGAGTGTTTGAACGGATACCGATTAAAAGAAAAGCAGCCTGACAACTTAGGGGAATTTACCGTTCCTGTCGGAAAAATTGAAGTAACCAAAGAAGGAAAAGATGTTACTCTGGTAACGTACGGTTCGACCTGGAGAATTGTAATGGAAGCAGCAGAAGAATTGGAAAAACTAGGTATTTCTTCTGAAGTGATTGATGTTCAGTCCTTGATTCCTTTCGATTTAACACATGAAATTGCTGAAAGCGTGAAGAAAACCAACCGTTTGGTGGTCATTGATGAAGATGTGGAAGGCGGAACTTCAGCATTTATCCTTCAGCAGATCTTAGAAAAGCAGAAAGCCTTCAGGTATCTGGATTCTGATCCGTTAACGATTGCTGCGAACGATCACAGACCTGCGTACGCCAGTGACGGAGATTATTTCAGTAAGCCTTCTGCGGATGATATGGTAGAGAAAATCTATGCTATGTTTAACGAAACCAATCCTCAGAAATATCCGGCGATATTTTAATTGAGGATTCAGATAAATTTTGAAGAGTCCGTCTCACAACTAGTGAAAACGGACTTTTTTTATGATTTTTATCGACCTCCTGTCAGAGAATGATTTTCGTACAGTCGATTCTCAACCCACATCATTAAGTTGTGAGACTAACTCTTTTTGTTGTGTAATGTGTAAATTTGGAAATCTTCTTCTTACCAAAAATGATCTAATGAAAATCACGAAACTTGTTATTCTTTTCAATTATCAGAAAATACTGTTGGGAATTATCGTTTCAATTCTTCTTTTCGCATGGTCATTTTGGATAGAATCACAGGAATTTGTCTTAGTCTTAAGAATACTGAGCGGTCTTATTTTTTTGAACATCATCGCTTCACTTGTCGCTTCTTATATGTTGTATGATCATTCGGATGTATATACCTTAAAAAATGTAAAAGGTATATTAGACTGGCATAAAACCAAAGATGCCGTTCTGGTTCATGCAAGCTTCGATCCTTTGTCCAGAACTCTGGAAGAAGAACATCCCGAACTGCATCTGACCGTTTGTGATATTTTTGAAAACAGACACGAAAAAGATAAAGGAATAAAAATTTCAAAAAAAGTATTTCCGCCCAATCCTAAGGAAATCAAGATTTCACCGGATAAATTACCTTTCGAAGACCAATCCCAGGATGTCATTATTGCAGTCACTGCGCTCCACGAAATTTTGGATCATCACCAAAGGGTTTTATTTTTTAAGGAAGCCAAAAGGGTTCTGAAAGATGGAGGGATCATTATGATGTCCGAACAGTTCAGGGATCTCATCAATTTTATTTTCTTCAATATCGGAGCATTCCATTTTTTAAGGGAGAAACAATGGAAGAAGGCGATTCATGAAGCAGGCTTAAAGATTATTAAGAATAAGAAAATTACACCTTTTGCAAATATGTTGGTTGTAGGAGAATAATTTGAAGCATTTTAAATAAATTCCGGAATTGAATGTGATATTCAAAACGTACTTAAATTTATCTGGAAAATAATCACTCAAAGATTATAACGATTACGCAGATGTAAATGCAAACAAAAATCTGATGAATCAGCGGACATAAATTCAAAATAAGATTTAAATCAGTTATATAATTTAAAATATCTTTTTAAACAGATTCTACTGTATTGTTGCAAACGAAAGCTTCTTTACTTTTATTATTTTTATCCATAACATTACAGCCCTCCTCGTTGTTTAAATCCTTTACATGATATCTCGTTTCCCACTCCTCCAGCAAATAAAGAATCGGAAGTAGAGCCAGTCCTTTCTCCGTTAAAGAATATTCCACTCTTGGCGGAAGTTCCTTAAACTCTTCACGAATAACCAGGCCATCCGTCTGCATTTCTTTTAATTGGTCGGTTAACACTTTTCTGGAGATCACGCTGATTCGTACGGCAAGCTCACCGAAACGTAATTTCCGATCTTTGATCACCAATACAATAATAGGCTTCCACTTGCTTCCCAGGGCAGACATCGCTTTGCCTAAAGGGCAGCTGTATTTCATCAGTTCATTTTTTATCATGTGTTACTTTTATGTTACTAATGTAAGTTACTGCGAAGTTACCACTTTTTTCTTATCGTAAGATACAAAAGTGAACTATTATTAGTTACTTTGTGTAACAATTATAAACAGTTAATATAATAAGATGAGCACAGAATCATTATTTAAACCTTTTCAATATAAAAATTTACAGCTTAACAATAGAATCGTAATGGCTCCGATGACGCGGGCTCAATCCGATAATGGTGTTCCGACACAGCAGATCACAGAATATTATGCAAGAAGAGCAGCTGCAGAAGTAGGCCTGATTATTTCCGAAGGAACCGTGATCGACAGGCCGGCTTCCAAGAACATGCAGAATATTCCGGATTTTTACGGGACAGAAGCTTTAGAAGGCTGGAAAAATGTGATCAATGCCGTTCACGAAAACGGCGGAAAAATGGGGCCTCAGATCTGGCATGTTGGTGATACCAGAAGTTCTGATGATTACCCTTCAGCTCCTATGGAAAAAGCGTCTGCTATGACACTTGAAGACATTCAGGATACGATTGCACAGTTTGCAGCATCTGCAAAATCAGCTAAAGATTTGGGATTTGATGTGCTGGAAATCCACGGAGCACATGGTTATCTGATTGACCAGTTTTTCTGGGAAGTCACCAATACAAGAACCGATGAATACGGAGGGAAAACCTTAAAAGAGCGTAGTAGATTTGCTGTGGATGTTGTAAAAAACATGAGGGCGGCAGTAGGAGAGGATTTCACCATCATTATCCGGCTTTCCCAGTGGAAGCAGCAGGAGTACTCTGCAAAACTCGCCCACACACCGGAAGAAATGGAAGAATGGCTGTTGCCGCTAAAAGAGGCAGGCGTAGATATTTTCCACTGTTCTCAGAGACGTTTCTGGGAACCTGAGTTTGAAGGTTCTGACCTGAATTTCGCGGGATGGGCAAAGAAGATCACCGGACAGCCGACCATTACGGTAGGATCAGTAGGCCTGGAAGGGGATTTTATGTCGGCATTTGCCGGACAGGGAACTGAAAAAAGTGATTTGTCAGAATTAACCTACAGACTGGAAAGAGGCGATTTCGACCTCGTGGCCGTCGGCCGTGCCCTGTTACAGGATCCTGAATGGGTTAAAAAAATAAAAGAAGGAAAGACAGAAGAACTTCTTGATTTTTCCGCAGAAAGCATGGGCGTATTATATTAATGTGAATCGTCAATTATGAGTTTGTTCGGCGTCGGTTTGATTTTACAATTTTTTCTGAGCCGGATGTTCACTATTCACTTCCGTGCAATGCTCACTTTTGATGATTCATATCTTATATAAATCTTGATTTACCTATTTAAATTTTTTTTAAAAACCGCTCCTAGATCATTCTTGGAGCGGTTTTGTTTTAATTTGGACAGCCGGGAGTTATTGGTACACATCGCCAATATCCTGCATTTCCATTTTTGGGTGGATAATAACACTCTACTGTGTTAGGTGCACAATCTGGCGGATTTCCGCCGTTAATTCTTTTTAAATCTGATTTTGTTAATTTTTTTAAATTTTTCATATTCATTAATTTGATGATGATCAAATATAAATAAAAAAATAAAACCGTTCCCAAAAATGAAAACGGTTTAACAGATTAAATATCTAAAATGGCCATTTTTATGGCCATAGAGATTAATAATTTAAAGGCCAATATTTTTGGTCGGCTTCAATTGCTTTTTGATATTTTTAGGCAATGCGTTTTTGTGAACGAGGATGGCTGTCGATTTATATTCAACATAAGGTTTTGTTACATAAATATAACCTGCAAAATCATTGGTCACACCCCAGGAATTCTTCACCATATAATATTCTTTTCCGGACTGATCTTTGGCAAGGCCTACAATGTGCATTCCATGATCATCAGTAGTGGAAAGATTATTTAATGCCTGCTGGCGCATATCTTCAGTAATTGTTTTATCTTTTTTCGGTTCTGTAAACAATGTTCCCTTATTTTCTGTATTGATCTGGTTCAGATCCATATCAGGAACATAGGCCACACCGTTTTTATAGGAAAAGTAAGGTTCTGAAACATCAGTCGCCCATCCTATCGAATATCCTTTATTCACGGCGTTATCGATGATGGCTGTTAAATCTTTCATAGGAACATTCCAGTCGGAATCGTGGCTCCAGTTATCAGGGATCGGAACGACAAATTTCTGGTAGTACGGATAATCTTTGTAAGAAGACAATTCCACATAATCTTCAGGATTGATTCCTACTACTTCTTTTGCAAAAGTCTGCGGCGTATATGATTTCCCTTCATACATAAAGTTCGCAGGAACTTTCCCTAAATACTGGTCAAGAATGGCATCTACAGAAGACATCCAGTTATCCGAAAGTTTGCCTTTTGATGCGGCCTGGACAAGGCTGTCTAAAACAGGCTTTAATTTACCCTGCATTTCAGAGAAATTATTCATAGTCTGTCCCTGTTGTAATCCTGTATACACATCCTGGGGAACGGCTCCGTATTTTTTATACATATTGATGACATCATGCAGTTCGCCTCCGTCGCCCCAGCTGATGGAACCATTGTTCAGAACATATAATTTGGCTTTATCGTGATAAGAATTCCTTGCGGTAAAAATTTCTGCCAGGTCAACAGGCTTTTTACCCATTCTCTGCATTTCCGACTCAAGAAAAGAATTTCCGGAATAGCTCCAGCACGTTCCTGAAGAACCCTGGTTTTTCACCGAAGTGGCTCCTACATCTTTCAGGGTGGTAAACTGGAAATTGGCATTTTGAGACTGGTTGTTTTTTAACTTGTTGATAAGATCATCCTGAGCAAACATCATACTTCCTGCAGACAAAACAAAAAGCAATGATACAAATTTGGTATTCTTCATTACTGTAAAAAGATTATTTATATGAATAGTCGTTCATACTACAGATTCGTTACAGGCGTCAAAGTTAAATTGTACTGTAGGTTTTTATGAAAAGTATTAATAATAACAGGAGGAAATCAATAATTGCCGGGAAACTAATTTCTTGCTTTTAAATAAGCGAAAAATTTATTCAGAAGTTTCAATCCTTGGTTTTACCTGATCAGTTCAATATTCATTCTTTGTATATCCATTATTTTCAGGTATTTTTAAAAAAAATTAAAAGATTTCCAACCTGTTTTACATTTTATGCATCTATATAAGTATAAAGCCTGATTATGGAACGAGAGCTATTATTGGAATGTCAGCGGAACGACCGCAATGCGCAGCGGAAAGTCTATGAAAGGATGGCCGGAAAACTCTATCTGGTCTGTAAAAGGTATCTGAAAAATGATGAAGATATTGAAGAAGCTCTTGCCGACACTTTTTATAAAATTTTCACAAAGATAAGTCAGCTTAAGGATCCTGATATTTTTGAAGCATGGGCCAGGAAAATTGCGGTTAATGAATGTCTGCAGAAATTAAGAGCTGCAAAACAGCTGCATATCCCTCTTGAAGAAGAACATATCATCTATGCCGATTCGGAGATACAGGATGTTTCCTTTGAAAAAGATATCCTGAGCCTTCTGAATTTTCTTCCGGAAGGCTGCAGGGCCATTTTTAATCTCTTCGCAATCGAAGGCTATCCTCATAAAGAAATTGCAATCATGCTTTCCATCAGCGAAGGAACATCAAAATCACAGCTCAGCGTGGCAAGAAAAAAGCTTCAGGAACTTTTGGCACATCATAATCTCTAATTTTTACGGCAATGGAAAACAATCACGATATCGATAAAACATTCAGCGAGGCTTCTAAAACTTTGGAAGAGCCTGCGACTTTTCCCGGATTTGATAAGGTCTGGAATATAATTGAAGAAAAATTAGATAAAAAAAAGGATAAGAAAAAAAGTATCCCGGCATGGATTCCTTATGGTGTTGCTGCTTCTCTGTTGATCGCTTCAGGAATTTTTTACTTTACTGATAAAAAAGAAAGTAATGGTGCTGTTCATCCTGTAATCACTCAGAATAGAACACACTATCAAAAAAGTACAGCACCGGCTCTTCCGGAACACATCTTAAAACTGGACAGTATGGTAAAAAGTAATGTGCAAAAGGAAACCCGACAGGCAGCTTCAACAGAAATCGCCTATGAAAAAGTTCCTGAATTATATGCTTCTCCTTTATCTTCTCCAATACATGAAATGAGCGTTCCCGCTTCCGGTGCGGCACCTGTTGCAGAAAAAAATATGATGGATACGGTAAAAAGGCAGAATCTGGAAGAAGTGATTGCGATGGGAGTAAGGAAGGAGCGCGCTTCTATGGTGAATACCGTTGCTTCATCTGCTAAAAAGAAAATTTCGGATATTAATGGTGTTGCAGATACTGCAGAAGTAATATATCCTGGTTCTGCATCCAGCTTCGGTCAAAAAGAAAAAGAGCCGGAGATTTTAGCCTATAACAAAGAATATGCAAATAAGCATAAAGCTGTTGCTTCAGGCTCGGGATTTGACAATAAATTGGCAAATAAACCGGATGTCAATACCCTCAAAGGATATGTTTCCGGATTGAATGTCAGTTCAGGTTCAGAAGGAGTTCCTGTTTCAGGAAGAACTGGGATTTCTGTAAGGGGAAAAGCAAATACAGAAACTCATCCTTTGATTGTTATTAACGGAGTATATTCAGATACCGGATTATTCAAAAAGCTGGATCCCAAAAAAATTGAATCAGTGCAGGTTTTTAAAGGGGATAAAGCTGTTTCTGTTTTTGGCAGCCGTGCAGTTAACGGAGTTATCTTTGTGGTAACAAAAGATATTTCAAGAACAGAAAAAAGAAAACTGAAAAAACTTCTCAGCAATGATTTGCTTACCAATTAAATTCTGATATTTTAAAACTAATACCAATACTCATATCCTCCGGAAAAGCAATTTTTAAAATTGCTTTTCTTTCATCTCCTGTAAACTATAACAAAATGAAGAAAATTTATGTATTGCTTGCTTTGTTCATAGCCATTCATTTTTTTGCTCAGAATTCGCAGCTGTATTATTCCGGATATTTCCTAAATCATAAAAACAAACCTCAGAATTTTCTTAAAGTTTTTAATAAAAACAGCGGTGTTTATGAAATGACAGATGAGAAAGGTTTTGCTGTTATTGCCGGAAAGCCTTTTGATACACTGGTTTGGAACAATGATAAAAATAAGGCAGTCCTTAAGGATTATCAGTTAAGGGAACTTAAAGATATACTTACCTCACGAATTAAGAATGAGACGGTTAAAAATATCTATAACAAAACCTATGACAGTCTCGTTTCAAATCACCAAAATGATCCATACAGTATTGAAAGTGCTGATAATTTTCTCAGTAAGAATTACAATCCTTATTTTTTTAAGATAAAAAATATTAAACAGAAAAATGACTCAGTCTATAAGATCCAACAGCTTTATCAGGAAACGCTTGTAATCAATGGTAGTTTTACGGCTTCTTTTGAAATTAAATCAAGAAATGCCATTCCGCATGTCCAAAACAGATTTGTCCAGGGAAGATCCGAAAATGGATTATTGGTTTGGAAAGGACCGGAAACTCATGAAATGTTCAGCTTCGGACCTGATATTTCTACCCTTGGATTTGACCATGAACCTTATGAGTATGATCAGAACGGAAAACTGGTTGGTCTGGATAGTGGTATTTCTCCAGCAAAAGCATATGACAATAATATTTTTAAAACTACGGTAGGATTCAGTAATCAGCTGAGGGTTAATACAATTTTAAAAAAAGACCATTATGAAATACTTCGTCTGGCGGTAGATCTGGGGCAGCAGAAAGATCAGATGTATTTTGCTGACCAGTTTAATATGATCAATTCTTTAAAAACAAAACTAAGCTCAAATTTTAAAGGTTACATAGTAGACCTGTCATTTAATTATGATGACAATAAAGCAACCCATGCCAATCGGATAGGGTTTTTCAACAGGGTGTACCAGAATGCATTGCTCACTCCGGTTTCATTTTCGAATATGCAAAATGTATTGCTGTCAGACGGTTCACAGAGAAGGTATAGCCGGTTTGCAGATAATCCTATGTTTCTTCTTAAGCAGGAAGATAAATATACGTACCAGAGCAAACGGAAACAGTTCAGTGTTAATGCGATAAAAACATTCGGGAATTTCAGATTGAATTTCAGCCAGTCTTATGAAAATGACAGCTTCTGGAATATAGAACATTATCAACCATCCACGAATGGCTTTATCAATGGTTTACGGAATGAAAGAGTACAAAATAATTTTCTTTACAATTCTACTGTTTTCGGGAATTATTCATTCGGAGATTATGATTTTAAAAATGATTTCAGACTTAATTTTATTTTAAACAACCAGGAATCAGATGTTAATAATAGTTTAACGGATAAAAAACAGGTCTACCAAAGAACTTCTCAGGATTATCTGTTTAATTACAATCTAGAAATTCATAAGAATGATCTTGAAATGGGTGCTAACCTGGGCAATTCATTTTATATTTCCAACACTTCTGCTGAAAATAAGTATTGGCTTCCCAAAGCAAATGCTTACCTGCTTTTTAAAGATGTTTTTAATTGGCGCCGGTTTAATTTTAAAGTGTTGGGCGCCTACACCGCATTAAGTTCCGAACAGGAAATTACACGGTCATATGCATCTTATGCAACAACTTTGCTGAATGCGGAAAATGCCTTTCAATATTTTCCTGTAAATGAGGTAGAAACATTCAGAGGGCTTTCCAGTATCAATACAAAGGAATGGAAAACAGGTTTTAAAATAGATGCAGGGTTTAAAATAAGCATTGAAGGGGAATATTTCAACCGGAAGATTTTTAATGATGTTTTTCCGGTATATGAAAATAATCAGCTTATCTTAAAAAATCTTGCTGATCATACATATAGCGGATATGAATTTAATTTTTCCTACCATAATTTCAGGATCAGTAATAATTTTTTCAGTACTCAGAAAGTATCGTTTTTCAGATACAGAGATATGGTAGACCATGTGGAAAATGGCTATAATAATCTGGCAGTTTCAGGTTTTAATGATCTGTATAAAACTTTAACGCAGGGACAGACTCTGGGTGCTGTGATGGGAAGTTATTTCCTCAGAAACGGAAACGGGCATTTGGTAATTGATGAATCAGGTTATCCTGAAAAAGCAGACGGAGTAAAAATCATTGCAGATCCGACTCCTGATTTCGTAATGAAGTTTAACCACAACTTCAGTTTTAAAAGATGGACACTGGATATCAACTGGGAATGGCAGAAAGGCGGCCAGCTTTGGAACGGTACCCAGGCTGTTCTGGATTACTATGGACGCTCTCAGATTTCTGCAGATCAGCGGAATATTAAAAATTATATTTTTGAAGGGGTACAGGCTAATGGAAGCATCAATCATACACCTGTGGATTTTTATGATCCGAACCGGAATGTGAACCAAAATCGATGGATTAGATACGGATATCTGGGAGTTGCGGAAGAATATGTTCAGAAAGCAGATCATGTAAGAATCAGCAGTATTGCTTTATCAGCCAATCTACCCATTAACCGGACCGGAACTTCACTGATCATTACTTTCTATGTGAATAATATTGTTGTCTGGCAGGCGAATAGCGGAGCAGATCCCAATCAGAATTTTTACGATCAGGAAAACGGGAGGGGTCTTGATTTTTTTAATCTTCCGTCCTTTAAAACGTACGGATGTATGGTTTCATTTAAATTTTAAAAGATGAATTTTAAAACGACAGCATATCTCATTTATATTTTTTTGTTTTCAGGTACTTTTCTGAAAGCACAACATCAGTTTGAGAACTTTCAAAAGGAGAAAACATATATCCAGACCAGTCATGTATTTTACAAACCGGGCGAAACGATGGATTTTAAAATGTACGTGATCAATGCTCAGGACAATCTTCCCGCAACTTTAAGCAAAGTTGTTAATTTTGAGCTGATAGATCCGTCAGGAACTGTGGTTAATAAAGCAAAGTATGAAGTGAAAAACGGTCATGCTGAAGGATTTTTCTTTTTTAATGCTGAAATGAAAGGCGGGATTTACAGAATGAAGGCTTACACGGACTGGATGCAGAATGAAGGTGGTAAAAATTTTTTTGAAAAAGAAATTACCCTTCAGAAAGCAGTATCTCCCAGAATTCTGATGAAACTTGACTTTCCCAAAAAAGGCTATGGAGCCGGAGATGAGGTTTTAGCGGATTTTTCAATGCGGAGCCTGAGCAATCTCCCGATTCCTTTCCATGAAGCGGATTTTATGGTGATGCATCATGGTGAAAAGATTTCCGAGGGTAAGCTGCTGACCGATAAAGAAGGGAAATGCCAGCTTAAGTTTAACCTTCCGGATGTTTTAAAATCTTCTGATGCACTGCTTACTGTTAAAGTGGATTTTGATGGTTTTACAGAATCTATTTCACGGAATATCCCCATTGTCCTGAATAACATTGATGTGAAATTTATGCCGGAAGGCGGAACTTTTATCAACGGGATCGAACAGAACATCGCTTTTAAAATCCTTGATGAATTTGAAAAACCGGTGGATGCGACATTAGCTATTTTCAATCAGCACCATGAAAAAATGGCAGAGGTTTCAGCCTATAATTTCGGCATGGGAAGTTTTCTTTTTACTCCGAAAAAAGGAGAAAATTATTATGCAAAAATTATGAAGCCGGAACATATTCTGAAAATGTATCCGTTGCCGGATGTTAAAGAGGAAGGCATTGCTTTTAATATATCCAAAGAAAACGGACATGTCAGGTTAAAAATAATAGCTAAGAACAGAAAAAATGTTGTTGTAAAAGGCCATTTCAGGAATGAAGAGATCTACAGCCAGGAGCTAGCTTTACAGGACGGCAAAACTTTCATTACACTTCCTGAAAATGATTTACCAACCGGGATCTGCAGATTTACCATTTTTGAAAATAGTGTCCCGATTGCTGAACGTATTGTTTTTACCAACGAGGACAGGCAGCTTAAAATAAAAGCCAAACCATCCAAACAGCATTATGTACCGAGAGAAAAAGTAATTGTTGATATTGAAACTTCAGATCAGAATGGTAAACCGGTTTCCGCAAATCTGGCCTTAAGTGTAATTGATGATAAGCTCTGGACCTATGCTGATGATAAACAGAACCATATTATTTCCTGGTTTCTAATGGATTCTGAATTGCACGGAAAAATTGAAAAGCCGCAGTTTTATTTCGACAAAAACGAAAGCAAAGCTAGAAAAAGTCTCGATCTTTTGATGCTCACGAATGGCTATAGATATTTTGAACTGATTCCTGAGGTAATTAAGAGACATACTTATAAATATACTCCTGAAAAACGCAATCCGATCTACGGGATTATTGAAGATGAAAATAACAAGCCTGTGAAAGCAGAAGTATTTCTCGTAGAAGAAAGCTATCACACAAAAAGCAAATTAATAAAGCAGGTTACAGGTGAAAACGGACAGTTTTATTTCACTGATCTTACCTATTCAGGCAATTACAAAATCATCGCAAAATCTTTTCAGCCAAAACAGAATATTAAAATAAAAATGTTGGCCTACAGGCTTAATGTAAATCCTCTGACAAAACAAAACAGGAATAATGTACAGGTTGAAGAAGTAATTGTTGAAGCGGTAGAAAAAACGAATGCGAAAGAAGTGAAAAATAAAGTTCAGAATATACAAAAACCAGCCGGCAGAAATCTGGCAGTTGATACAATACAATCTCAGGAAATTAGTGAGGTGGTTGTAACGGGAGCATTGGGAATGAAAAAAGAAGCACTTTCAAATTCTGTAACCCTTGTGAGGCCGTCGGAAATTAATAATCCGGGTTACCTGTCATTGCTGAACGGAAAAGTTGCCGGAATTCAGATTTCTCAGCCATCCAATCAGATGGATGGTAATGTCATGATCAGAGGAACGCGTTCCGGACTCAATAAAAGTGCTTTATTTATTGTTGACGGAGTTCCGGTGGAGCATTTTAACACCCACATAAACCCGGATGATATAGGTTCAGTAACAGTACTAAAAGATGCTGCTGCAACCGCACTGTATGGCAGTCAAGGGGCAGCCGGTGTAATTTTGGTAACATCTGCAAAACAGGGGAATTCAAATATTAAATTTGATCTCACTCCTAAAACCTATTTTGCCGTCAGTGCCGTTCCTCGGGACAGTCTGACTCAATATGCATCAGCCCGGCAGTTTGCTTATCCGGTTTACGAAACAACAAATACTTCATATCGGTTTGACTATCGTGAAGTTATCTACTGGAATCCCGTGCTGGAAACAGATAAAAACGGAAAAGCAAGAGTGGAATTCTATAATTCTGATGCCAACACAACGTTCAGGATACGGACAGAAGGCATTTCAGCCAATGGACTCTTGGGCAGAGATGAAACTTCCTATGCGGCACAAAGTATGATTTCGATTGATGCTAAAATTCCGCAATATCTTACCAGAACAGACCAGATGATCATTCCTGTCGTGATTAAAAATAATTCTTCCGAATCGAAAACAATGAAGATGAATGTAATTGTTCCAAATCGTGTAAACTTAATGGAATCTGACAGCCTGATCACGTTAAAACCATTAGAATCAGGAAGGTTGTTTGTGAAAATTCAGACGGATCAGGTTATTAATTCAAATATCCAGTTTGTGATAACATCAGATAATTTCAGGGAAACAGCCATTCTTCCATTCAGCGTAGGGGAGAAGGGTTTTCCGAATCAGTATTCAATCATTAACAATAAAAATGAAAAGTTAGCCATTGAAATTCCTGAATATATTAACGGAAGTTTTTCTTCTTCGTATTACATATTTGAAAATTCCGCATTTCAGCTGTTTGAAGATTTGGAAAGGCTGAAACGTGAGCCTTACGGTTGTTTTGAACAGCTTTCTTCAACGGTGTATCCTAACGTTTTTATTCTGGATTATTTAAAATCAGGTCATAAAATTAATGCTGAAACTGAAAATATGGTCATTAAGAATATGAAAAAAGGCTTTCAAAAGATGTTGAGTTATAAAAATATAGATGGCGGCTTCGGGTATTTCAATGCTTCGGAATCCGATGTTTCGCTGTCTGCATTTGCTTTGCTGGAATTCAGGGATCTGAAAAAATATATAGCTGTTGATCAGAAAACAATCAATAATCTTAAGGCTTTTATTCTGTCTAAGAAAAATGGGAACGGACTTTTCGAAACGAGAAGAAGGTATGAAATCAGCAGTCCGTACTCAGAATATGCATGGTCACGAAATATGTATGTTGTTTATGCGCTGTCGAAACTTGGCTTTACAAAAGAGATTGAAGATTCTTACGAGGTCAGTCTGAAAAAAGCTTTGGCCACAAAAGATTCTTACCAGTTGGCATTAATGAGTAATGCTGCATTCAATCTTAATAAAATTCAGGATTATAATACTATTATAGACCTTCTGAATGTACAGTTTGAAAATAAACAGGTAAATCCCAATATTACATTTACAGGTTCAAAAGGACTGTCTGCACAAGCGGAAACTTTATCGCTTTATATGATGGCTTTGCAGAAAAATATACAGGTTAATGAATCAAGAATCAGGAATGTTGCTGATGCTTTAATTGAATATAATGGATACTATGGCTTCGGGTCTACACAGGGTACAAGTTTGGCTTTGGAAGCATTATCAGAATTTTTTTCAAAAAATGAAAAAATGTACGGAACGGAAAAGCCGGTTATTACAGTTAATAACGCAGTAATTATCCCGGATATAAATGCAACATCCGCCTATAAAACCGGTAAAAATGAAATTATTGTTGATTATCCGATGGCTCAAAAAGGCTTGCCATACAAACTTGAATATCAGTATTACAGTATGCAGCCGCCAAAAAGTTCAGAGATTCCTATACGACTTGAAACAAAGCTAAAATCTCAGGAATCAAAAGTAGGAGAAACGGATAGAATGACGGTAACCATTAAAAATAAAATTAATAATCAATTGCCGATGGTGACTGCTAAAATAGGAATTCCTTCCGGATTAACCCTGCAAAATGCGCTTCTGAAAGATTTAATGGATAAAAAGCAGGTATCTTATTACGAAATCTTCGATAATTATCTCGTCTTGTACTGGGAACATTTTGATGCCAATGAAACAAAAACAATCCATCTTGATCTGAAAGCGGAATTTGCAGGAGAATACACCGGAAAAAGCAGCAATGCCTATCTCTATTACATGCCCGAAGCGAAATATTGGAATGAAGGTATCAGAGCTAAAATTGAACCTTAACACTAAAAGTTTATGAAAAATCAGAAAATACTGAAACTTTTTTTGATTTCTGCATCCTTACTATAAACAGGCATACGCTCAGCCGTTAATTTTAATAGCATTAAAAAATAAGCATGAAAAAAGTAAGTGTAACGATAGCAGTTTTGGCTTTATCGGTGGGTTGTACAACCAAAACGGTTCCTGATGCGTCAAAAACTTCCAAAACCTTCGGCATCGAAAAAGACAAAGATCAGGATGGCGTAAGAAACAGCCGGGATAAATGTCCGGAAATTTCCGGACCGGTGGAAAATAGAGGCTGTCCCTGGCCGGATGTGGATAATGACGGAGTTCCTGATAAGGATGATTCCTGTAAAGAGATTCCCGGGCCTGCGGAAAACAGCGGTTGCCCGTGGCCGGATACGGATGGAGATGGTGTGTTTGATAAAGAAGATGCTTGTCCTACAGTGGCGGGACCGGCAGAAAACAATGGCTGCCCGTGGCCGGATACGGATGGTGACGGTATACTTGACAAAGATGATGCGTGTCCTACCGTTCCCGGGCTGCCGGAATACAATGGATGTCCGAAACCTAAACGGCAGACTGCGGTTGAAATTGAATCTTCATTGGAAAGTGTGGTAATAACCGGTTCGCAAAGGAAACAGCAGCGTCGGGTAAAACAGGCTAAGGCTGCTACTGATAACAAACTGTACGGTAAAAAGATAACCACTGTAAAAGGGAAAAAAGGAATCAGGCAGCTTAGCAATACCGACGAAGAATACAATGCTTTGATTGAAAATCCTTTTGAATCAACAAAAAATCAGCCTTTGTCTACCTTTTCTATTGACGTGGACAATGCTTCTTATTCAAACATCAGAAGAATGATTAACTACGGAAGTACCGTTGATAAAGATGCTGTGCGAGTGGAGGAAATGCTGAACTATTTCAGATATGATTATCCTCAGCCGGAAAATAAGCAGCCTTTTTCCATCAATACCGAATACAGTGATGCGCCGTGGAATCCTGGACATAAACTTCTGAAGATAGGTCTCCAGGGAAAAAATATAGCGATGGACGATCTTCCGGACTCCAATATTATTTTCCTGATCGATGTTTCAGGGTCTATGGATGAAAGCAATAAGCTCCCTTTGTTGAAAACTTCTTTAAAAGTGTTGGTCAATCAGTTACGTCCACAGGACAAAGTAGGAATTGTGGTGTATGCCGGAAATGCAGGGATGGTTTTGGCTCCGACTTCAGCGGCAGAAAAAGAAACCATTACCAATGCTTTGGACCACCTGCAGGCAGGTGGAAGCACGGCAGGCGGAGCCGGAATAGAACTGGCTTATAAACTGGCCCGGGAGAATTTTATTAAAGGCGGCAATAACCGCGTAGTACTGGCAACAGATGGAGACTTCAATGTGGGAGCTTCTTCAGCGAAAGATCTTGAAACGTTGATTGAGGAAAAAAGAAAAACAGGGATTTTCCTGACCTGTCTTGGCTATGGAATGAGCAACTACAAAGATAACCGCCTTGAAACGCTTGCAGACAAAGGGAACGGAAATTATGCCTACATCGATAATCTGCAGGAAGCAAACAAGTTTCTGGGGAAGGAATTTGCGGGAAGTATGTTTGCGATTGCAAAAGATGTAAAGATCCAGATTGAATTCAATCCGAAATTTGTAAAATCTTACCGCTTAATCGGCTATGAAAACAGGAAACTGAGAAATGAGGATTTTACAAATGATAAAATTGATGCAGGAGAACTGGGAAGCGGACATACCGTAACGGCGTTATATGAAGTTATTCCTGCAGGAATAAGCTCTGTATTCGCACCGAAAGAAACTCAATTAAAATATTCCTCAACAATAAATCCTAAGAATTTTGGTGATGAACTGGCTACCATAAAATTCCGCTACAAGAAACCGGATGGTGATAAAAGTACGGAATTAACTAAAGTCGTTAAAAATTCGGGTATCTCACTGACACAGACAAGTCCGGATTACCGGTTTGCAGCTTCTGTGGCCTGGTTCGGGTTGGTTTTGCGACAGTCACAGTTAATTAAAGAAAAAAATCTCCAAAAAATAGAGGATCTGGCAAAAGAAGGTAAAAACACAGATGAAGAAGGCTACCGGTCTGAATTTATAAGGCTTGTTGAAAGCTATCAATCGATTCAGAAGTAGTGTGATGACAGGTACTGGCAACAGTACCTGTTTCTATTTGATATAAAAATTAAATTAATTTTCAAATATTATTGAAAATTCAAAAATTATAATTATATTTGTGTAAGAAATTAAAGCAAAGGAAATGAAACTGTCAGAAGCCAAAGAAAAATACATTCAGACCTGGGGAACTTTTGCTACCAGCTGGGGAATCAACCGTACGATGGCACAGGTGCATGCGTTGCTTTTGGCTACCGGAAAACCATTGTCTACGGATGAGGTAATGGACTTACTTGAAATTTCACGGGGGAATGCCAATATGAACCTCCGTGCTCTGATGGACTGGGGAATTGTAAAAAAGGAATTCGTAAAAGGGGACCGTAAAGAATATTTTACCGCTGAGAAAGATGTCTGGTTTCTCTTTAAGCAGATCACAAAAGAACGTAGGAAAAGGGAGATAGAGCCGGTTGTTGCTTTTCTAGAAGAACTGAAAAATATTGAAGACAAGGATTCTGAAGAAGCTAAGGAATTCATTAAGCTGATGGACGATTTCAGCAATGTAACCAGTAAGATCAATAATATCATGGATCTCGCCATTAAAAGTGATGACCACTGGCTGGTTGGTAAGATTACCAACTTATTAAAATAAAAAGGATTCAGATCCTTTTTTATTTCAGATAAACTTTCAAAAATTATTGAAAATATAATAATTATAAAATGTATAGTATTATTTCATATGTCTTATTTCTGTCAATCAGCTCGTACATTACGGTTGATGTCGGAAGAAGATGTTATAATGCAGGGAAGTATTATCTGGAATACGTCATCCATGATTCCGATGTATGCCGTACCATCAATAAAATTCTTCTGGGATGCTATTGCCTGCTTAACATCGGATACATTGCGATCAGCCTCACCTCATGGGATCCGGTAGACAGTATAGAAAAAATTATTACTGTAACCGTCATCCGGATTGGAAACATCATGCTTATTCTCTCTGTTTTGCATTACATGAACATCTTTACACTTTATTTTTTAAGAAAAAATTTAACCATAAAATAAACGTATTATGACAGCAACTATTTTAACCACAGCAACGTACAATTTTTCTGCGTACATGATTTACTTACCGGTCGTGATCTGCCTTACGGTTTTTGTATCCCAATTTCTGTTTAAAAATTCAAAAACATTTATGATGGATATTTTTCATCAGAAAGCAGATATTGCAATGGCTACCAATTCACTTTTCAAGATCGGATTTTATCTTCTGAACATTGGTTTTGCCCTCTGCATCATAGAGTTGTATCAGATCACAACCCTGGAAGACGTAGTTGTCAATCTTAGTGAGAAGATCGGGAAATTTTCAATTTATCTTGGGATTATGATGCTTTTGAACTTACTGTTATTCTTAAGAGGCCGTAAGAATGCCATAAATAAAGACAAACACATTAAACATGAAAACACTGCTGTTTAAAATCTGGATGTATTTTACATTTAAAATGCAGAACAAAAGAACCCGCGGGGATTTTTTAAACCTTTAAACTTGATAGCTATGAAAACTTTGATCGTTCACTTGTTTCTTATTTTATATTTCGGGATACACTCAAAAAATTAAACTATTAAAACTATAATTATGGAAAAATTTGTTATCAGGGACTTTTACATTCAGACCGGACTTATTATTGCTTTTTTTATTTCTTTGTTTCTGGATTTGGCAGTATTTCAAAAAGGGATTTGTGTCATAATTTATTTTTTACTGGCTATTAACCATCTTATCAGTTCCAATACAAGATTTTTTTCAAAAAACTATTCAAAGAGTCTTCTGTTTAAAATTTATTACTATGTAAGTATGACTTTTATGCTAAGTTTTATATCACTGCTGCTTATTGGAAATTTTAAATTTTCAAATGAATATGTTAATGAATTATGGTATTCAGTATTAAGTTTCGGTCTTTTTGGAACACCTGTTTTAGCAGTAATTTACTACTTATCTGCAATAAAGATTATGATCAATTGAAAGTACAAAAAAATAATAATTATGAAAACTCTTGAAAACCATACCCTCATCTACGACAACAAATGCCCGATGTGCAATATCTATTCAAAAGGTTTTATAAAATCCGGAATGCTGGATAAAAACGGAAGGGAAGCTTTTACCAAATTGAGTTTCAGGAATAAAAACCTTATCGATTTTAACCGCGCAAAAAATGAAATCGCTTTAATTGATCATAAGAAAAATAAAGTGGTTTACGGTTTGGACAGTCTGCTTCTGATCATCGGAAACTCTTTTCCGCTATTGGCAAAAATTATAAGGATACAGCCTCTGTACTGGTTCTTTAAAAAGCTGTATTCTTTCGTTTCTTATAACAGAAAGCAAATGGCTCCTTCTGTAAAAGATGATACAGATCAATCCTCAATCCTGTATCCCTGATTTTAATCTGAAATATAGACTGGCTTACCTTGTATTTGTAGTATTGTTTTCGTCTTATATTGATCTCCATCAGAAATCTACGGCCAAAACTCATGAAAAAGCCATTGCCGGAAAAATTTCAGGCCTGATTGGTTTACATGAAACCGTAACATGGCGGGCAAGGCATTTAGGATTCTACCAAAATTTAACAACTAAAATTATCCACATGCACCGCCCCTATGATTTCACAGATATAATGATACAGGGTATTTTTAAATACATCAAGCATCAGCATATTTTCAGAAAGATCAAGAACTATACGGTGATGATTGACATTTTTGAATTTGAATCTCCGGGCGGAATTATCGGGAAATTTTTCAACCTCATTTTTCTTAAAAATTACATGAAAAATTTGTTAGAAGAACGAAATGAAATCATGAAGAAAGCCGCAGAGCAGAGATAAATGACAATCAGTAAATATAAAATATAATTCATAAAATAAAAATAATATGAACTTCCTGAAAGCAGAATGGCGGAAACTGGCCATTGTTAATTACGAAATCAATCCTGAAATCCTGATGAAATATCTTCCTGAAGGTACAGAACTCGATTTCTACCATGGAAAATGCTATGCAAGCCTGGTGGGTTTTATGTTTTTAAACACAAGGTTGTTAGGCCTACCTATTCCTTTCCACCGGAACTTTGAGGAAGTCAATTTAAGGTTTTATGTGAAGAAAAAAGAAGGCCACGAATGGAAGAGAGGAGTCGTTTTCATTAAAGAAATTGTTCCGAAGCCGGCTTTAAGTTTCATTGCCAATTCAGTGTATAAGGAACATTACAGCACAATGCCGATGAAGAACACGATCCGGGAAAAAGATCGGGAGCTGCTGATCCAGTATTCCTGGAAAGACAAAAGCTGGCATTCCATTAAAATCACAGCAGAAAATCAGCCATTGGCTATGGAACCGGATTCTGAATTTGAATTTATCACCGAGCATTATTACGGTTTTACCAAAAAAGAAAATAAAACATCAGAATATGAAGTCTGTCATCCTAAATGGGACTGGTATTCAGTTAAAAATCATCAGCTGAAAATTAATTTTAAAAATCTCTACGGAAATGATTTTGAAGAACTGAACCATCAGGGCCCAGCTTCGGTAATGCTTGCGGAAGGCTCTGAAATCACGGTGAAAACTAAGAAATATATATCAAAAAGATTAATCAGAATATCCTCCTCACACTCATAAAACCTTTCGAATAAATAAAAACAATTCACCTTTAAAACTCAAGATATGAAGATTATTATCGCTGCCGGAACGGGATTTCTCGGCAGAAACTTAAAAAAATATTTTACCGGAAAAGGAAATGAAATCTATATCCTGACCCGTAATCCCAAAAATGAAAATGAAATTCGCTGGGATGCCCAGACATTGGGCGAATGGAAACATGTTCTTGAAAATGCCGATATGCTCATTAACCTCACAGGAAAATCTGTAGACTGCCGGTACACGGAGAAAAATAAAAAAGAAATATATTCTTCAAGAATTAACAGTACAAAAGTACTTCAGGAAGCAGTTGATCAATGTGTCAGTAAACCAAAAGTCTGGTTAAATGCCAGTTCTGCCACGATATATACGCATTCTGAAACCCATCTGAATACAGAGGAAAACGGTATCATCGGTGATGATTTCTCCATGAACATCTGCAAAAGCTGGGAAGAAGAATTTTTCAGAGTTAAAAATGAAACTATCCGAAAAATAACATTACGTACTTCTATCGTATTGGGAAATAACGGCGGTGCTTTTACCAAACTTAAGATGATCACAAAACTCGGTTTAGGCGGAAAACAGGGACGCGGAAACCAGAAGGTAAGCTGGATTCATATTGAAGACTTCTGCAGGGCTGTTGAATTTATTATTCATAACAAAAATATTTCAGGGGCAGTAAACATAACCGCTCCGAATCCATTATCCAATAAACATTTCATGAGTTCATTAAGAAAAGAAATGAAAATCCCTTTCGGATTAAATGCTCCGGTATGGCAACTGGAAATCGCGTCCATCTTCTTACGGACAGAAACCGAATTATTACTGAAAAGCAGGAATGTATACCCTGAAAAATTAATCCGGAACGGTTTTGAATTTAAGTATCCTTATCTAGAAACTGCATTTCAGGATTTGATTTAAAAAATGTTGCCACCAAGTTAATGAATACGTTAAGTAGGTTTAATTGTATGTTAAAGCCCTGAAGTTTTAGAGATAGTTTAAACTCAGCTGGAATTATAATGTCTCGCAGATTAGGATGATTACGCAGATTACATTCAAAACAATCGTTTGCAGGTTCATCAAATGATGATTAAATTAGCGAAAACTAAACTTCGATGTTCATTAAACATAAAACGAAAACCTTATTTCTGTCATCCCTGTTCTTTTCATCCGCTTTATTTTCGCAGGCTCACCAGGTTTCAGAAGGCTACAAAAAGCCGGATGATCCGCTGGTGCAGCAAAACCTCGAAGAATGGCAGGACCTAAAATTCGGATTGTTTATGCATTGGGGAACGTACAGCCAGTGGGGAATTGTGGAAAGCTGGAGCCTGTGCCCGGAAGATGAATCGTGGACCCAGAGAAAACCGGAGCACGGCACATCATATGATGAATATGTGAAAAATTATGAAAATCTCCAGACGACCTTCAATCCGGTACAGTTCAATCCCAAAAAATGGGCAGATGCTGCTAAAAAAGCGGGAATGAAATATGTGGTCTTCACCACAAAGCATCATGACGGTTTTGCCATGTTTGATACACAGCAATCCGATTATAAAATTACTTCTTCCAAAACACCTTTCTCCAAAAATCCTAAAGCTGATGTGACGAAAGAAATATTCACTACCTTCAGGAATGAGGGCTTTAAAATCGGAGCTTATTTTTCAAAACCCGATTGGCATTCCGAAGCATACTGGTGGCCCTATTTCCCTCCGAAAGACCGGAATGTGAATTATGATCCGAAGAAATACCCCGAAAGATGGGACCGTTTCAAAAGCTTTACCTTTAATCAGTTGAACGAAATTACTTCAAACTATGGGAAAATAGACATTCTTTGGTTAGATGGCGGCTGGGTGCGTCCTTTCCATACAATTGATCCGAAAGTGGAGTGGCAGAGAACTATCAAGGTGGAGCAGGATATTGATATGGATAAAATAGGTTCCATGGCCCGCAAAAATCAACCCGGGATCATTATCGTTGACCGAACTATCCCCGGAAAGTGGGAAAATTATGTGACCCCTGAACAGGCTATCCCAGAGCACGCCCTTGCTATTCCCTGGGAAAGCTGCATTACGATGGGGGATTCATTTTCATATGTTCCTAATGACAACTATAAAACGTCTCAGAAAATCATTGAAAATTTGGTAAAAATCATTTCACGGGGCGGAAATTACTTAATGAATATTGCTCCGGGTCCTAACGGAGATTATGATGCGGTGGTATACGAAAGATTAAAAGAAATCTCAGGTTGGATGGACAAAAATCAGTCAGCGGTTTTTGCCACAAGAAGCGTAGCGCCTTACCACGAAGGAAATTTCTATTATACTCAGAGTAAAGATAAAAAAACAATATATGTTTTTCATTTGGATGAAAAAACTAATTATCAGTCACCGTCAGTTTTAAGCTTTACAATTCCTGAAAATTTTAAACCTAAAACATTGAAAATTTTAGGAATTTCCTCAAAAATCCGGTGGAAAAAAGCTGGGAACTCAATTGAGGTTGCTTTACCAAAAGAAAGAGCCGGATTAAAATATTCAACCGTAATCCAAATAACGCAATAATGAAATTTAAATTAAAACTCATTGGGATTTCATTATTGAGTTCTGTTTTTATTGCTGCTCAAAAGCCTTTATACAAAGATCCGAAACAGCCTGTTGAAGCCCGTGTTCAGGATTTGCTGAAAAGAATGACCCCGGAAGAAAAGTTCTGGCAGTGCTTTATGATTCCCGGAGATTTGGACAATGTTCCGAAAGGTCAGTATAGCCACGGGATATTCGGATTGCAGGTGAGCGCAGGAAATCAGGGAGGCGGAGCGGCTGGCCAGATGCTTCAGTACAATGCCGGTGAAAATGCGGAATATCTGGCGAAAAAGATCAATGCGATTCAAAAATATTTTATTGAGGAATCCAGGTTGGGAATTCCGATTATTCCTTTTGATGAAGCATTGCACGGATTGATGCGTGAAGGCGCAACGGCTTTTCCACAGGCAATCGGTTTATCGGCAACCTTCAATCCCCGGTTAATGAAAGAGGTTTCAACAGCCATTGCAAGAGAATCGAGATTGAGGGGAATCCGTCAGATTCTGACACCCGTTGTGAATTTAGCGAGTGATGTCCGTTGGGGAAGAACTGAAGAAACCTATGGCGAAGATCCTTTTCTTACGTCCGTAATGGGCGTCAGCTTTGTCAGTTCATTTGAGGATGAGAGCATCATTACCACCCCGAAGCATTTTTTAGCCAATGTCGGAGAAGGCGGAAGAGATTCCTATCCGATCCACTGGAGCAGGAGATATATGGAAGAAACCCATCTTGCCCCTTTTTACAAAGTTTTTATACAGGGGAAAAGCAGATCGGTGATGACTTCCTACAACCTTCTGGATGGAAGGCCATCGACAGCAAACCATTGGCTGTTAACTGAAAAACTGAAAAAAGAATGGAATTTCAAAGGCTTTGTCATCAGCGATGCAAGTGCGGTAGGCGGTGCCAATGTCCTGCATTTTACGGCTAAAGATTATGATGATGCTTCGGCACAGGCTGTTAATGCCGGTCTTGATGTTATTTTCCAGACCGAATACCAACATTATAAATTATTTATCCCGCCATTCCTGGATGGGAGAATTCCAAAAGAAAGGATTGATAATGCAGTGGCAAGGGTATTACGGGTAAAATTTGAATTGGGTTTATTTGAAAACCCTTACATTTCCGACAGCGATATTAAAGCATTGAAAAAGCTCGACCATAAGCCATTAGCCGAAAAAGCCGCTATTGAATCTTTTGTGTTGCTTCACAATAACCATCAGACCCTTCCGATATCCGGGAATGTAAAAAAGATTCTGGTGGTGGGTACAGATGCTGCGGATGCAAGATTGGGAGGATACTCCGGGCCGGGAAATAAAAAGATGAATATTCTGGAGGGAATAAAAAATTTCGTCAAGAATAAAAATATTAAAATCATTTATTCAAAAGGTATTGATTGGAATCTGAAAAATTTCATGACAGTTCCCACAGAATTTTTGTCTTCAGAAGATCAAAAAGGATTAAAAGGAACTTATTTCTCCAATAGTGACATGAAAGGTAGTCCCGCATTTGAAAAACAGGATGAGCAATTGAATTTCAAATGGACCTTGTATTCTCCCAATCCTGAAAAACTTCAGCCGGATCATTACAGTGTCCGCTGGAAAGGAAAACTGGAAGCACCGGATTCAGGGAAATATCAGCTCGGGCTGAGAGGAAATGATGGCTTCAGATTGTATATCAACGGGAAATTATTAATTGATAACTGGGAAAAGGTAAGCTACTCGACCAAAACTGTTGAAATTAATTTTGTAAAAGGCCAGAAATATGATCTTGCGGTTGAATTCCGTGAGGACAGAGGTGAGGCAAACATTGAACTGATCTGGAATTATGGGGTAAATGATTATCAAAAAGATTTTGATAATGCCTTAAAGCTGGCTCAAAATGTAGATTACATTATTGTAACTGCGGGAATTCATGAAGGTGAATTCCAGGACCGTTCTTCATTAAGCCTGCCCGGAAATCAGGAGCAGTTTATTCATAAGGTTTCAGAGCTGAACAAACCGGTAACTGTTGTTCTGGTAGGTGGTTCTGCCATAAAAACAACCGCTTGGAAAGATAAAGTAGGAGCGATTTTAGATGTATGGTATCCTGGAGAAGAAGGAGGGAATGCAGTCGCAAAAGTTCTTTTCGGATCAGAAAACCCTTCTGGAAAATTGCCGGTGACTTTTCCGGTTGAAGAAGGACAACTGCCTTTAACCTACAATCATCATCCGACAGGAAGAGGAAACGATTATTATGATCTGAGCGGAGAGCCGTTATACCCCTTTGGTTTTGGATTGAGCTATACGACTTTTGAAATATCTGATCTGCAGCTGAATAAAGCGAAATATTCTGAGGATGAAAAGATTGTTGCGAAAGTCAATGTGAAAAATACCGGCTCAAAAGCCGGAAGCGAAGTGGTTCAGCTGTATGTGAAAGATGTACTGGCTTCAGTTTCAAGACCGGTTCTGGAATTAAAGGGTTTTCAGAAAATATACGTACAACCGGGAGAATCAAAGCAGGTGGCCATTGAAGTTCCGGTAAAAGAACTGCAGTTTTTAGATGAAAAAATGAACCGGACTGTAGAAAAAGGAACGTATAGAATTATGGTCGGGAATTCTTCAAAAAATTTGCCGCTTAAGCAGAACATCGAAGTTGAATAATAGGCTATTAACGTTCGCATTCAATACAAACCGTTTCTTTTAGGGAACGGTTTTTGCAATTTTGGCAGTAAACACAAATACAAATCACACATAATAATTATGAAAAACTACCTTTTGCCTGCAGTTGCGATGCTTTTTTTCAGTTGTAAAGAAAATAAAAATACCCAACAGACTTCGGATGAAGCAATCACCCAAACCAATACTTTAAAACTGCCGCCGCCTGATGAGAAAGGCGCAAAAAATAAATTCAGCAATGTCATCGGTTGGCCTGCCGGTAAAACACCCGTTGCTCCTGATGGTTTTGCGGTTACACGTTTTGCGGAAAATATTAAAAGTCCGAGAAATATGATCCAGGCAGACAATGGGGATGTTTTTGTGGTGCTTTCCAATTCTGAACGGACTAAAACTGAAAAGATCAAAAACGACATCAGCGGAAAAAGCGATGCCGAAGTGGGCGGAAAATCGGCCAACAGAATTATCCTGTACAGGGATGCCAATAAAGATGGTGTAGCGGAGTCTTCATCTGTATTTCTGGATAATTTGAATCAGCCTTACGGAATGTTGATTATGAAGGATAAATTTTATGTGGCCAATACGGATGGACTTTGGGTATATCCTTATAAAGAAGGTGATACAAAAATCACAGAACCTGGAAAGAAAATCGTCAGCCTTCCTGCAGGCGGCTACAACAATCACTGGACGAGAAATTTAATTGCGAATAAAAATCAGACGAAAATTTATATTTCTGTAGGTTCAGGAAGTAACGTAGGGGAAAACGGAATGGAACACGAAGTGCGGAGAGCCAATATTCTGGAAGTAAATCCCGACGGAACCGGTGAGAAAATTTACGGTGCAGGTCTCAGAAACCCTGTCGGGATGAGCTGGAACCCTTCTACCGGCGAATTGTGGACAGTTGTCAATGAAAGAGATGAACTGGGCGATGATTTAGTACCCGATTACCTGACAAGTGTAAAAAGAGATGCATTCTACGGATGGCCATATGCCTATTTCGGGAAAAATGAAGACCCTAGGAGAAAAGGAGAAAAGCCGGATCTTGTAGCAAAAACAATTGTCCCTGATGTTCCTCTGGGAAGTCATACGGCATCTTTAGGCTTAACTTTTTATACCGGAAACCAGTTTCCTGAAAAATATAAAAATGGTGCTTTTATCGGACAGCACGGTTCATGGAACCGATCATCTCTAATGGGTTATCAGGTAGTATTCGTTCCGTTTAAAAACGGAAAAGCTTCTGGTTCCTACGAGCCTTTTTTAACTGGATTTATCGCGAATGAAGAAAATGGAGACGTCTATGGAAGACCCGTTAGTGTTTTGCAGATCGCAGACGGCTCACTGCTGGTTGCCGATGATGTAAGCGGAATTGTATGGAGGGTTGCCCATACAAAAAAGTAAATGGAGAGAGATTCAATGTACAGAATCACTGAAGAAAATAGAAGATGAAATGTGGTATGAAATATGTAGTCATCTGTTTAAATCTTATTGAATTTGTTAAACTAAATTCAATTTAAAAAGAAAAAGTCATGAAAAAGTTTTTAATAACAGCCGTTTTACTGGTAGGATTATCAACCACAGCTTCAGCACAAAGGCATCCGCCGCGTCCGGCACCACCGCCTCATCCGTCGAAAGCCCAATTGAAAGGAAGTAAAGCAAGTGAGCTTGAGAGAAGATACCGGTCAGAAAAGAAAATGATCATGAACCATCCTCTGGCTACTAAAAAGATGAAGCAGGAACAGCTGAGAGCTTTGAATCTGAGGTATCAGAATGAAAGGAAATTATTAAGGAGCGCCAGGTAATCTTTAAAATTTCCGATAAATTATATCATAAGGGAGAATGCATTTTGTGTTCTCTTTTTTATTTAAATCAAACTGATAAAACTCTGCAGAAGTGTGGTAAGAAACATGTTTCATCCAATATTTTTCCTTAAATTCGCATAAAATTTTATACTAATGAACTACGATATTATTGTCATCGGAAGTGGTCCTGGCGGATATGTTACAGCGATCAGAGCAGCACAGTTAGGTTTTAAAACTGCGATTATCGAGAAAGAAAATTTAGGAGGGATCTGCCTGAACTGGGGATGTATTCCAACCAAAGCTTTGTTAAAGTCTGCTCAGGTGTTTCATTATATCAACCATGCTGAAGATTACGGATTGAATAAAGTGGAAGCCGGTTTTGAATTTCCTAACGTGATCCAGAGAAGCCGCGGCGTAGCTAACAAAATGAGCAAAGGGATTGAGTTCCTGATGAAAAAAAATAAAATTGACGTTATTTTAGGAACTGCAAAAGTTCAGAAAGGAAAAAAAGTTTCTGTGACGGATAAAGACGGTAAAGTAACCGAATATTCAGGTACGCATATCATCATTGCTACGGGAGCACGTTCAAGAGAGCTCCCTAACTTACCTCAGGACGGTAAAAAAGTAATCGGATACAGACAGGCATTGTCTCTTCCTGAGCAGCCGAAATCTATGATTGTTGTAGGTTCAGGTGCAATCGGAGTTGAGTTTGCCGATTTCTACAATACAATGGGAACAAAAGTAACCGTGGTTGAATTTATGCCGAACATCGTTCCTGTAGAAGATGAAGAAATTTCAAAACACCTGGAAAAATCTTTGAAAAAGACCGGTATTGAAATTATGACAAACGCTTCTGTAGAAAGTGTTGATACCAGCGGAGAAGGTGTGAAAGCGACGGTAAAAACGGCTAAAGGAAATATTACCCTTGAAGCTGATATCTTATTGTCTGCTGTAGGAATTGCTGCCAATATCGAGAACATCGGTCTTGAAGAAGTGGGAATCCAGACAGACAAAGGCAGAGTATTGGTAAACGAATGGTACGAAACGTCTGTTCCGGGATATTATGCAATCGGGGATATCATTCCTACTCAGGCTTTGGCACACGTTGCTTCTGCAGAAGGAATCACTTGTGTTGAAAAAATCAAAGGAATGCATGTTGAGAAAATCGACTACGGAAATATTCCCGGGTGTACATACTGCCACCCTGAAGTTGCTTCTGTAGGTCTTACCGAAAAGCAGGCAAAAGAAAAAGGATACGAAATCAAAGTAGGGAAGTTCCCTCTTTCTGCCAGCGGAAAAGCAACTGCGAACGGAAATACAGACGGTTTCATTAAGGTTATTTTCGATGCCAAATATGGTGAGTGGTTAGGCTGCCATATGATTGGTGAAGGGGTTACCGATATGGTGGCTGAAGCGGTTGTTGCAAGAAAACTGGAAACAACCGGTCATGAAATCATCAAGTCTGTTCACCCGCATCCAACGGTTTCTGAAGCAATTATGGAAGCTGCTGCTGCTGCTTACGGTGAAGTAATTCATATTTAATTTTTGATTTGATAAAGGCTTACGTCTTTGACAGATGTTAACAATATTAAAACCACAGATTTTTCTGTGGTTTTTCTTTTCCTTAAATAATTTATTTGATTTTGTTTCACTTATTTTCTTAATTTTAGTCACTTAATAAAATACAAATTAAATAAACATGTTTAAAAAATTAGCTGCTGAAGCCTTAGGTTTAGGAGATATCGGTAAAATTATTCCGTCTCAGGATTATGATAAAGTAGATTCGGATGATTATATTTTGTCTGAAGACAATGAGAAAATTTTCTTTCTGATCAAATCCAAAAGAGACGAGTACTGTTTCACCAACAGGGCTTTGATCCATATCGACGGTGCCAGCGCTTTGGACAGAAAAAGGGTTTTGAAACGTTATGAATATTATCAGTTTCCTTTTTCAAACATTGTTTTGCAGACGGCAGGAACTATTGACCTGGATGTTGAAATTTCTTTTAATATCGGAAATGTTCCTTTGATGATCAGTGTGGCTAAAGGCCAGATTGATCAGCTGAAAGACTTATACAAAGCATTGTTAGCTATTCAGCAGGTCGTGCACCACAACCAGTCTTTACTCACTTTCTCAAATGACAGTCTGGTGAAAGCCGTAGCAACGGTAGCATCCGGCAAGCAGGAAAATGTTTCTAAAAGCCAGGAACTGAAGGCCATCAATGAATATATTTTCGCATGGAATACGAACAGTTTCGACAGATACACTCAGAAGGATTTTTCTAAAGTCTTTGAAAAGTATATTAATAACTAAGATTAATTTCTACTTAAAATATGAAGCTCAGATCTTTATCTGAGCTTTTTTAAAATTGTCAATAATGAAAAAACTCATTTTTTTACTATTTTTCTTTTGTTTCAATTTCATGTTTTCCCAAGAAATGAAAGGATTTTTTCCGGCTGAATATGTCTTGAAGAATTCAAGTGATACCATAAAAGCGCAAGTGAGAAACACAGGCAGATTTACGAACAAGAAATATTACTTTGCAACCATTTTATTTAAAATGAAAATGCGAGATGAAATCGGAAATGAAACCTGGATAGAACCGGATGATGTGGAGTACATTAAAATAACAGATGAGAATCATATAAAACATGAATACTTTTCTTCTTCAGAACGACTGCCAAGAGAGAAGGGGTTAATCGAAATTATGTATGAAGGGAGAAATATAAACTGGTATAAAGATTACTATAATCCAACACTTCTTATGCAGCTTGAAATTAAAGGATATATTGTTGATAAAGAGAAAAATATTTTATACTCAGGTTTTTTTAAGGTAGTGTCTCACTAACTGTGTAAGTTAAAAAGTTATTCTGGAAAATTTTGAGCCCTTACAGCTCAAAAAA
>NZ_JAKVIP010000027.1 GCF_022601875.1 Chryseobacterium sp. SSA4.19 | reverse complement strand
CAGGACCGGAAGCGTTTTGGTTAGTATATAGGTTCTCATGGTTGTTATGGCTTATAGTTGTATTTGTATTCGGCAGCCTTTTTATCGGTGTAGGCTCCTGTCGTGTCCTTGCTTCTGACTTTGTTTTCCTTAAGCCTGTTGGCAGCATCATAGGTAAAGACCTGGCGTATTCCCGATGGCGGAGTAATCGAGGTTACCCCGATCAAAGGGTCATAGGTGTAAGTCGTTATTTTCATACCCGTCAGCTGGCTGTTTTTCCTGAAGGTATTTAAAGCTACCAGAAGCAGTCCTTCTTTGGAAGGGTCTGCCGCATCGTTATCGGAAGCGGTGATAATAGCTGTCGGAGAGGCCAGGGAAGTCAGCTGGTCATAAGTAATTCCTTCCACCCTGGCAATAGGCTGGGTATTGTTATAGCCCCAGACTATCGTTACAGGAATACCGTCCTTGGTGGTATACTGAAGAATGTTGCCTTTTTGATCGTATTTGTCGTAAGAAACATCGGTAGACATTACCCCGGTAAGCTGGTCAGATGATGTAACGGATAACGGAAGCAGAAGGCTGCCGGCTTGTGACGTAGGATAATTGTTCTGGTCAGGGTAAACCACTACTCTCTTTCCCAAGGTCTTGGTCACCCCTTCCTTAGTCTGGGTCGTGGTGGTCTCCAACGGGATCCCAACCATGTTCCGGTCAATCATCAACTGGTTGTTCTTTTCGTGGGCGTAAGAATAAGTAGTTATCATCACTGCCTGATCCGGAAAAACAGTATTTTTCTTTGAAAGCTGTTTTTCCGGGTTGCCATAAGTATATTCCGTAGTAGTAACTATTTTTTTATACGGACTGTCATCCAGAGTGTTGACAGGAACATCTTCCATGTATTCTTTAGTAACTGTACTGTCAAGAAAAGAAGCAAAAGTAGGAATAGCGTGTTGCCCTATGTACATATTATCTAATGAAGTATTTTCGTTAACTCCGGATGGAACATAGAAATAATTATATAACTTCATCCCCATAAGATTGTAAATTACTTTTTCTAAGGGAGTAGAATAGATATTGCTTTTATCGCTTTTAAGATAGATCGTATTGTTTTTATTAACTAAAATTTTATGGGAAATTAAGTGTCCATTTATATTACTGACAGTAAGGTTTCTCACCATAGACTGAGCGGCGGTTGCAGTTAATCCCGTCATCACTGATGGGTCAGGTAAATAAGCACCATTATAGGTGGGTTCCCAAAAAGTAGAAATCCCTCTGTATTCATACCCATTTTCCGAATCAAAAGTTTTCTCTTCGCCGCCCTTTTCAAAATTATCTCCGCCATGACTTATTGTTACATTCGGGTAAACGGGATCTTCTATATATAAAGGCATAGGCTTGGGATCTGAATGCAGCATTAATTCAAATTTTGTAGCAACTTCGAGAAATGCAGGACCTCCAAAGTCACCCATCTGGGTAAAATGATTGGTAAAGAAATATGGCTGAAATGGGGGAAGTAGTTTTTCTATATTATGAATATCCGAATACATATCATAGTAATACCTTTTTATATTTGTAATGGTATTGTCTGCAATATCATATTGCTTCTTTAATCTTATACCACCATCATCTACCTTTTCCCATCCATTTTGATATTTTACAGTAGCAGTTCCAAAGCATTGGCTGCATATATTATCAGCAATTCTAAACTTTAACTGGTAATTTTTTCCCGGTTGCGCTGTAAAATCTGTAGAAAAAGCCATGTCATACAAAGTATTTTCCAGATTAATTTTGGGTATCATAATCATTTTAGTGAATACTACCTGATGAGTTGAATTATCTATGATATCAAAAACAGCTTTTGCTCTTGTTCCCCCCCAATTAGTGTCAGTATGTAACTTCAGCGTAATATACATTTTATGATCTGCTACCATGTCAGAAGACGATAATGTTGTATAACAATCATAAGATACTGGTATGCAGGAAGGATTTGCGAATTCTTCATATCCTACAGCGCTTGCTGCCTCACCAATAAGTATATTTTGTTCCGTATAAGCCGCTTTTTTTGCAAAAACCGGTTCATATTCAAAAACAGTCTTTCCTTTTGTGGGATAAGTAATAGAGGTTAAGGTACCTTTCTTGGCAAACTCAAAGTTGGGTCTCCTGTCTGCATAATAAAGATAATTCTGGTTTTGCTGCTGACTGAAAAAATTATCCTCCTGAAGCCCATAGAACAAATTAAGATTAGGCAATAAGGTGTAGGAATTATCTTTTCCGTTATAATACCCTAAATAGTCGATACCATTGGCAAGACGTACCGGCATTTCTAAAGGAGAATCATAAGTCAATGTATAATTATTTCCCGTTAATACTTCCTGAATTCCTTTAATGGTATATTCCTTTACTGATTCTAGGAAAAATCTTTTTTCACTTTTAACGGTTGTATTATTATTTATATAATCAAATACATATTTCTTAATATTTATACCATTTTTGGAAATAGTTATATCTCCAAGCTTTTGGAATATCTCATTGGCATCAGTAAGATAATTAAATGAGATCTGTTCATCAGATGTTTTAATTTTGCTGATATATTTTGAATAGTGAACATTCATCAAATTTATTGTTGTTGAAGGGGGAGTAGCACTTAGGGATGTTCCATTTTGACTGATATATGCTCCTGCACTTTTTGTTTCAGATTTTCCAAAAGATACTGATCGAGAATTCTGTTGAAAATATTCAAACTCAATTTTATTATTTCTACCATCTTCAATTTTTGAAAGGTAAAAACCGGTTACCCCTCCCATTAATCCATTTTGTCTTACAAAGGTATTCTCCGTATAGCCAGACCCGCCGAAGAAATACTTCGTGCCATCGAAAGTTGTAATAAGAAATTGATAGGTATCTTTGAAGTTACCTATAGTTTCTATTTTCAGATTGTGATTTTGACTCATAATGACAGGATTAAAATTTGCATCAAGATAAAAGCTTCCACTATATCCAGGCATTGAAAAATTAAAAATATCGGTTTCATTATCTATCATTCCCACTATATCATGAGCATACGTTCCTAATGTCTGAGCACCTGCTGGTGAGTGCAAGTAGTTCATATCACTCTGAGTTAGCAATAACCGTTGTGAAGCTTCTTCATCCCTTATATCATATATGGTTCTGTTAATAACGCCACCTGCTTCCAAGATCCAGTTCATTCCTACTGAATTGGGTATATCATTTACTTTTACACCTGATTTTGCATATCTGAGAGAAATAGCATGTGCTAAGCCCCCTGTAGAAACAGTATGAACAGGAATCTCAATATTTGGTGTTCCTCTGAATTCTCCAGCTTCTAAATTTCCGAATTTTGTCCGAAAAAAAGATTCTGGTGAAGGTGGATTGACATTGGGTAATTCCGTATTTCCACCAGCATTATTTGTTAAGTTGCTTGTTTCCTGCCCATGTATAAAAACGGCTGCAACAAGAAAAAAGCTACTTGCTAATATTTTAATATTATATATTCTTTTCATTTTTTTCATTATGATTATTTCTTAATCAATTTAGCACTCGCGGTTTTATTATCATTTGTTTTTATGGTGATCAGGTAAGCTCCTTGTATTAAAGTCTGTGTATTGATCTTAGTCACCTTATTTTTGGTTTTAATGCTCTGCAGCTGTCTTCCGCCCATGTCATACACGGTAATCTCCGCTTCAAACGCTTTTTCTCCTGCACTCCCGGACCCTCCGACTCTCAAACCCTCAAACCCAATCTCCACATACGCATACTCACTCACCGGATTCGGATAAATCTTGATATCCTGCTTCTCGATCAGCTGGTCAATCTGCTTATCCCCAAGCTTCACGATCTTCCAGTTTTCTTTCCCAAGTTCTTCTGCGCTGGTTCCTGCAAAGATGATGGAACCGTCCCGGTTCAGCTTAATATCAGATAATCTTTCTTCTCTCTTCCTGGATTCCCCCTTCACATGTTTTCTCCACTGTTCATTGCCGTTTTGGTCCATATACAGCATCCAGAACGTCTCATCATCAATTTCCATCCTTCCTTCTGCCTGGGTATAACCACCCAATAAAATCCCTGTCGTAATGTCTTTATTCTTTGCTCTTTCCTCTTGTCTCTGAATAACGCTCATTCCCATCAAAACATCCCGGTTCTTGAAGCTGTAGGATTTCTGCCAGATCTCTTCGCCTCTTTCATCAAGTGAAATGAGCCACAGGTCGGTTCCTTCTTCGATCCCTACCGATTTATTGCCTGATCGTTCCGACCTGGATTCGCCTCCGATGAGATAGCCTGTGGAAGTTAAAGCCAGAGTCCTTACATGGTCATCGCCTTTGCCTCCGTAGTTCTTTTCCCATTCTACTTTGCCTTCTTTATTCAGTTTGATAATCCAGTAATCGCCTTCGCCGTAGTTCTCGGTTTTCTTGGATCCTCCGGCACCGCTTCTTGAATAGATACCCAGTAAAGCGCCGCCGTCTTTGGTCGGAACCATTTTCTCTACCTCATCAAGTCCTTTTCCGCCTATTATAATCTGAGAGGCTATGCCTCCGTTTTTATCGAGCCTGATGATCAAAACATCTTTTGATCCGTAGCCTTTGCCCGTTGCCTGGGCGGAGCCGAAGGCAATATTCCCGGTTACAAAAAATCCTAAGTCTGTCGTCTGGATAACACACCGGGCTTCTTCATCGGAAGCACCGCCGATGGTTTTCTGCCACAGTTCATCCCCAAACTCATTGATACGGATGAGCCAGATGTCCGAGCCGCCTTTGGAATCGTCTTTTTTATCGAAGCCTTTTCCGCTGTACGAGGTTCCGGCAAGCAAAAATCCGCCCTCCTGAGTATTTACGGTAGCAGACAGAAAATCATGGTTCTGGCCTGAGAAATATTTTTCCCAGACTTCTTCGCCCTGCTGGTTGAGTTTCACCAGATGGAAATCGTAGCCGTTGTTTTGTTTGGTATCGGAGGTAAGCTTTTGTGACTGGATGGAGCTTCCGGTGATTAAATACTGCTGGTCAATGGTGGTGGTGACCTGGGAAAGGAAATCCTGGGTGGAGGATTTGATGTCTTTCTGCCAAACCACTTCCTGGGCTGATATGCCGAGAGAGACGCACAGAAACAGTGCACTCATGTAGAGTTTTTTCATGCTTCGTATATTTTCAGTGTGTTATCAATTTTTTAACGCTGCAAAAGTAGGGCTTTTAAGTGATGGTAAAAAGTGTATGACAAATATTTAATGTGAATATTATCAGCTTTATAGGATTAAAAAAACTCATATTTATTCTTCTTCAATTTCTTATGAAGCAAAGGTATTTCTGTAAAGCGACAGAACCCGTCGTGTTTTATTTTAATTGCAAACCGATTAGGCTCTGTTGACTGTACAGATAAGTGCATCTGTTTTATAAAGGACGTTTGCTCCGCCCGCCTCACACAGAGCTCATCCGCTCACCTTATTATAAATCTTTTAAGAGCAAAGTTATCATTATTTGCCAATAAAACAATATAGCATTGTAAATAAATCAATTATTTATTGTTTAATCTGTTTTTTAATGATGCGGTATCGGAATGAGTGTAGGTTGATTTAATAGCCTCAGCCACCGGAATGCGAAATCACCGCCTATTAAAGCCACGGGAATCCCAAACCACAAAACTCGCCTCCTTTTTCGTGCGGCAATTAGGGTCAGATCAGGTAACATCAGGTCAGGGTTAGGGTAACAAGGTACGCGCTGTTAAATGCTGAAGTCTCTCCCGTATTGCTGAAATACACCCATACGTGGACTTTTTTGCCGAGATGGTAATCCACCTCTGTGCTCAGGGCCGACCTGGCTGCAACGGACTCAAAAAGTTTCGAAAGTGCCGAGCGATTCGCTGTAGCAGACGATACTTGCCCTGTCCGTGGCAGAGGCATTGCCCTTCGCAGAATTTTCCTGAGAATCCTCCGAGGATCCCTTTTGTGATTCTTGCCATTGTACTGGTTTTTGTTGGTTGGTGAGACGAAGGTAAAACAGGTTTTTGTATTTTGAAAGGGCGTGGCAGCCTGTGTCCGGTTTTGTCCGGTTTTGGCAGCCTATAACCGGGCAACTTCACCCTTTCTTCGGAAGCGCTTCGGGAATCCTTCGGTACTTCTTCGGAAAAAAGATGTTTTTTCCGAAGAAGTACCGAAGAAACACCGGAGAAGACCCGGAGAATATTGACTTTTTGATAGGTATTTCTGTCAGAGAAATCCAGATTTAGCCATTATTAAATTATTAATCATTATTACATTAATTTGTAGATTCACCAATAAAACACATACGTCAATCCAATTAAAACCCGGCAGAATTCTTACCGGCCATATGGGTTATTCCAATGATCAGGAAACATCAATAACTGATTATTTACAGCATCATCAAAGGCATACCACCTCCTGACCATCAATCATTACATCCTGTTCAAGGTTATAATGAAGAGTTCGAGTAAAAGTCGGAGAAAGGATAAAAGACTTCCATTTCGATGATATGATTACTCCAACCCACACCCATTTCAGAACTGATTATTTTTTAATGATTTGTTGTTTTAATTAAATATTCCGTAAATACAAACTGCAGCAATCCATATCCTTGAAAACGGCAGGGTTTAATGATAACGACCGTTCAATTCCGATGGGTATCACGTTTTCTAAGAGAAGTGAGTTTATTGTCATAAACAAATGATCGCACAAAAAAGGATGAAGCAAAGCCTCATCCTTTTTATATGTGGATCCAATCCTAAGAATATTCAAACTTTCTCACGGCTTCCAGCGTCCTATCGATTTCCCTATCTTTGATCGCATCGCTGATGAAATAGGTTTCGTAACCGCTTGGCGGAAGATAGATTCCCTGGGCTAACATCTGATGGAAGAAATTATTGAACAGCGCATGGTTCGCTTCCTGTGCTTCATCAAAATTGGAAACCCGGTTGATATGGAAGAATACCGACATCATAGAGCCTTTCCTGTTGATCTTATGGGCAATTCCTTTTTCATTCAGGATTTTACCGATTTCAAAATCCAGTGTCTCCGTAGTTTTTTCCAGCCTGCTGAAAAAGCCGGGATCATTTTTAATAATCTGTAATGTTTTTAATCCGGCTCTCATCGCCAGGGGATTCCCGCTTAACGTCCCGGCCTGGTAAACCCCGCCTTTAGGAGCGAGGTGGTCCATAATTTCGTTTCGCCCGGCAAATGCCCCTACCGGCAGCCCGCCACCGATTACTTTTCCGTAGGTAACCAAATCCGCTTTCACCTTAAAAAGCTCCTGGGCGCCTCCGAAAGCCAGTCTGAAACCGGTCATCACCTCATCAAAAACCAGTAAAGCCCCGTTTTCGTCACAGATAGCCCTTAATTTTTGAAGGAATTCATTTTCAGGAAGCACGCAGCCCATATTCCCGGCAACCGGTTCAATGATCACTGCTGCAATTTCACCGTTGTTATGCCTGAATAAATCCTCAACCTGCTCAAAATCGTTATATCTTGCCAATAACGTATCTTTTGCCGTGCCCTGCGTTACTCCCGGAGAATTGGGATTCCCGAAGGTTGCAGCACCACTTCCCGCTTTGATGAGAAATGAATCTGAATGGCCGTGGTAACAGCCTTCAAATTTTATGATCTTATCTCTTCCCGTAAAACCTCTGGCCAGCCTGATGGCGCTCATACACGCTTCCGTACCTGAAGACACCATCCTGATCTGATCGATGTTCGGGACATTTTCCACAATGAATTTTGCGATCTCCGTTTCAAGCTCTGTCGGTGCCCCGAATGAAAACCCTTTCTCTGCCTGGCTTTTAAGCTCTTCCAGCACTTCAGGATGGGTATGCCCCAAAATAGCCGGGCCCCAGGAATTGATATAATCGACATACGTATGATCATCGGCATCGGTCAGGTAAGCCCCTTTGGCAGATTTCATAAAAACAGGCACTCCTCCTACGGATTTGAATGCACGGACCGGGGAATTGACGCCTCCGGGAATGTATTGGTACGCTTCATCGAATAAAGCTGAACTTCTTTGGTATCTCATATTTTATTTTTTATCGTGTTAACCCTCAAAATAAAGGGTACCGTCTTCTGCTGCGTAGTTTTTCTCTCCATTGATTATGGTATAATACAATCGGTATTCATGACCGTTTCGCCAAACGGTTCCTGAAGGCTCAAATCTTCCGTTTAATATATTATTGGGAAGAATGGTCTTTATCATTATCTCTCCCTCACGTTGCGGATCCGGTTCTGAAAGAAACACCAGTTTGCCCGGATCTGATAATGTGATTGAAATATATTTTACGGGATACACTTCATTGGAAAATTCATCAGCCATTCCGAATAAACCTGAAGAATCCGTTGTTAAAATATAGGGTTTGCCATTATACAACTGCCATCCTACATAAGCAATTTCCGGTGTGCTTTTGTATAATTTCTTAATTTCCGGAATGTAAATACCGACCTGTGCATCCCCGGAAAGAATCTCAAGAAAATTAATTTTAAAATTGATGCGGTAAAGATTTTCATCCTCATAAGGAATCAGCATTTCCCGGTCTGTGTCATCAAGGTCATTCCACGTTAAAGAGGCGGGCAGGGCTTTATTATCGAAATAAGGGTCATCATGTCTGCTCCACCGGTCATTAACGGGAAATCTTTCCGGCATAATATACGGGTCAAGCTTCATTTTAGTTTTCATGGAATAATTGTAATAACTGAATCCGTCAAAAACAACATAACTATCACCATTGACAAAAATCGGTTCATCTGAGATGCATTGCATCACCGGTGCTCCGTTACTGCCGATAATCCCGAATTTACCGCTCTGTTCTACATGGAAACCTCCCGCCGATGGGTCATATCCACTGATGCTGTTGTACTGCGGCTGTATTACAATAAACCGGTTAGCATCGCAAAGCCCCCACAGTTTTCCTTTTCTGAAAGGAATGTATTTCTGAGGTTCCTGCGAAAACAGATGGCATGAAAAACTCAGTAAAAACATCCACAAAAGCATGGATTTCACATACACTGTTTTCATGGCTCAGGATCAAAAATTAATTTCTCGGTTTTTTATCAATCAAATAAATCAGCTGTCCGGCAGAAGGCTGTTGCCCCTGGTCCATCCTGTTTTTAGCATATAATTTATTCAATTTGATTCCGAATTTCTGGGCAATGTCATGCATATCTTCCCCATATTCGGCTTTATAGGTCGGTGTATTCCCGTCAGAATTTTTAGATTCGAGGAAAACGATGTCATTTTTTTGCAGCATTTCGCTGTCAAGCTCGTTCCATTTGATCAGTTTGCTTTCGCTGATTTTAAATTTTTTGGCAATGAACTGAACATTGGTATCTTCAGGAATGATGATGTATTTTAATCCGTCGTTCGGGTGGCTTTTGATCAGGATGGTGTTAAGAATTTCCGCCTTGGTTTTAATTCTCTCTACCCTCTTCTGCTGTTGTGCATACGAAGTCTGCTTATACGGAACTTCTACCGTTACAGGGTTCTTTGTTTTCTTCGTGTATTTTTCAGGCTCCATCTGTGCCATGAAAGCCCTGTCGTCCTTAAGGCCGGGATACATTTTCAGAACCGCATACATCACTTCATTAGAGCTGATATTGTCAAATTCGTATAATTTATATCTTTCGATTTTCCCGATCAATATCGAAGCATACCGGGGATTTGTCGCGTATCCCGCTTTTTTCAAACCGGTTGCCCATGCTTTGTAATCTTTCATATCCAGGTTGAAAAGATTCGCATAATATTTCCTGGTGGTCAGGAAGATGGAATGGTCTTCATACGACTGTCTCGGATCGTCGTACACCCGGAAACATTCATTGGGAGCATCATCGGTGTGCTTCATGGTTTTTCCGGTCCAGTCTTCCTTGCATTTTATCCCGAAGTGGTTCTTTCCTTCCAGCGCCAAACGGCTTTGGCCGCCGCCTGTTTCCAGGAGACCCTGTGCAAGCGTAATAGAAGCCGGAATTTTATATTTCTCCATTTCTTCTACCGCATACCTGGCAAATTTCTGGATGTACTGGTCTTCTGTAGCCCAGGTCTGGGCAGAGAATTTTGATAAAACTAAAAGGCTTAATATGGAGAAAAGTCTTTTCATCTTATAATTTTTATTTTTTTAAAATGAAAGATGGAACACTTAGTGTTTCATGCTTTTCAATTTTACTTATATAATTAAACTTCTGTTTTGCCTTGCCAAAAGCAGATTGGCACCTTCAATGCCCTGTAATCCGCCGGTGTGAAAGCACAATATTTTACTGTTTTCAGGAAAATAACCTTCATCCATCATTTCGAAAACCTTCTGCATCATTTTTCCTGTGTATATCGGTTCCAGAGGAATTTCAAATTTCCTTTTAAAGTCATTGATAAAACGAACCGTTTCATCTTTTATTTTACCGTATCCTCCAAAATGCGAATCTATCAGCTCAAAATTTCTTATCGAAGTCAATTCACAGATCCTGCTTTCCAGTGAATCGTCATCCACTGCTTTGAAACCTATTATTTTCTGGTGATCTTCAGCATATTTTGAAATTCCGGCCACGGTTCCTCCTGTTCCGACTGCGGTGCAAAGATAATCAAAATCTTTTGTATGGTCATCCAGCATCATTTTTACGCCTTCTACGGCTGCCTCATTGGTGCCACCTTCGGGAATAATCAACGCTTCAGGAAATTCTTTCAGCAGAAAACCGGAAAGTTTTTCTTTGTGCCGGTATTCTTCACGGCTAACGAATTTCAGGTTCATTCCGTTGCGGTGGGCAAAAGCCAGTGTCGGGTTGTCACGCCATTTGCTCTGCAGCTCCTCACCTCTTATGATGCCCAGCGTGGGGATTCCGGCCAGGCTTCCGACAGCAGAAACGGCCGAAATATGATTTGAAAATGCCCCTCCGAAAGTGATCAGATAAGGCGTTCCCGGATTCCCGGCTGCATATTGATTCACATTATAAAAAAGCTTCCAGTATTTATTTCCCGAAACCTGAGGATGCACGAGATCTTCCCGCTTTATAAAAAGCCGTCTGTTTTTATGAACGGGAATTTCCTGGATCGGGATGTTTTGTGTAGGGAACGGTAACAGCATTTTTATGCGGATTGTAAAGTTCTGATAGGACAAAAATACGTTTTCCAAAATACTTTTTGAAGAATCTGTATCATTCTGTACCAATTAAAGCCGGATGAAAATGAACGTCTGTTCTCTAATATCATCAACAGGAAGATACAGGGATTACCACCAATCTAATATCTAATATCTAATATCTAATATCTAATATCTAATATCTAATATCTAATATCTAATATCTAATATCTAATAAATCACAGATACTTCCTGAAACTCCATAATTTTCTTTTTTCCAGATACTTAAGATTGTGTTCATTGGCATACGCTTCCCTTTCAAAAGAAATTCTCTGATAAGCCCGGTTGCTGTCTTTCAGTTTAACAAGCCAGTAATAATATTCTGCAACATATACAATATAGAAGAAAAGAACAAACATTTCCAGCTGCTGCCTCAAATGTATTTTTTCATGGTTGATCAGTATTTTATTTTTCTTATCTTCGGGGTTGCTGATCAGGATAAAAGGAAAAAGGGCGATGCCGTTGATTTTTAATCTTTTCAGCGGCTTTTGGCATACAATTATCATATTAACAAATATAAAGTTTTTTTGACTTTTCGATTTAACTTATGGCACTTTTTGACATCAAAGAAGGCGAAGACTTTTACTATAATGAGCAGGGGTATAAGGTTTTTACGGAAAAATTTCATCTGAAAAGAGGACATTGCTGTAAAAGCGGATGCAGGCACTGCCCTTACGGGTACGATAAAAAAACTGATACATTCATTAAAAACGATAAAAAAATCAAGTAAAAATGAAAAAATATATTTTTCTTCTGTTAGCTTCTGCTGCATTGACGATAACTTCCTGCAGCTCGTTTAATGTGCGTTCTGATTATGCTGAGACCGCAAACTTCAATTCCTATAAAACGTATAAATTAAGAATTGACGATCTTAAGCTGAATGATATTGATAAAGACCGCGTTCTTAATGAACTGTCTAAGCAGCTCCAGATGCGTGGTCTTCAGCCGGGAGAAAATCCTGATATGATTGTTAATGTAAAAGCGAACCATAAAAAAGTAACCGATATTACCAATAGCTCACCTTACGGAATGTGGGGATGGGGCGGTCCTTTCGGTTGGGGAATCGGAATGAACAGAACATGGACAAGCAATTATAATGAAGGCGCCATTATCGTGGATCTGGTAGATGCAAAAACCAACAAACTGGTTTGGCAGGGAATCGGAAGCGGAATTTCCGTAGATTCCCCGAAAGCGAAACAAAGACAAATCCCTGAGATTGTAGCGGAAATCATGAAGAATTATCCTCCGCAGAGAAAATAAGATCGTATGTAATCATATATAGAAAGCCAAGACCAATGGGTATTGGCTTTTTTTATTGCCTGGTTTAAAGAACATCTGCAAATACTTTATTATTCTCTGATCATTGAAATTTAATGATTCTGTAATTTCCAATTCATAAATTTGTAGTAATCTTACCAAAATAATTTTTGACATGAAAAAAACATTACTGATCTTAACATTGGCTTCGCTATCGGCAAATGCCCAGGCTCCGGCCGGATACTACAATTCTGCGAGCGGATTATCCGGAGCTCCCTTAAAAACAGCTTTAAGCACGATTATTACAAACGGTCATCAGGACAAAGGCTACAGTGGACTCTGGACAGGTTATAAAACAACTGACATCGATAAAAATTATGAAAACGACGGTTCTATTTTAGATATTTATTCTGAAAAGCCCGCCGCAGCAGACCCTTACAAATATACACCGGGAACCAACCAGTGCGGAACGTATTCGGTAGAAGGAAACTGCTATAACCGTGAGCATATTGTACCGCAGAGTTTTTTCAACGAAGCTTCTCCTATGGTTTCTGATATTCATTTTATCAGGGCCACCGACGGAAAAGTGAACGGCATGAGATCCAATTATCCTTTCGGAAAAGTAGGGACCGCCACTTTCACTTCAAAAAACGGATCAAAGCTTGGAAACTCTGCTTCATCAGGATATGCGGGGACGGTTTTTGAACCGATTGATGAATTTAAAGGCGATGTGGCCAGGATGGTATTTTATTTTGTAACCCGATATCAGAATAAACTTTCTACTTTCTCTTCTGGAAATATGCTGGGAGGTTCTGCATTTCCGGGACTACAGACCTGGGAACTTAATGTTTTACTGTCATGGCACAACCAGGATCCTGTTTCCCAGGCAGAAATCAACAGAAATAATGCGTCTTATACTTATCAGGGAAATCGAAATCCTTTTATTGATAACCCTAACTATGTGAATCAAATCTGGGGTTCAGGCTCTTCAGGCGGCGGCGGAACCACAACACCTCCTCCAACTTCAACGGGATGTACCAATGAAACTTTTGAAACCATCCCGACAGCAAGCAGCGCTTCTTATACAACAAGGACCTGGAACAATAACGGATTATCATGGACCGCAACCGATGCCAGAACGGATCAGACGATTTCCGGAAAAGCAATTACCGTAAGAGCCGGTTCGCTGACATCAGGAAGTTCAGCTAACGGTATCGGGTCACTGACTGTAACTACACAACTTAAGTTTTCAGGAAGTAACGGCACTTTTACCGTTAAAGTAAACGGAACAAACATCGGAACCATCCCTTATTCTACAAATGTTACAACTACAACCATCAGCAATATTAATGTTTCAGGAAACGTTGTGGTGACTTTGGAAAATAATTCATCAAGCAACAGGGTGGCCATCGACAACCTGAGCTGGACATGCTATTCGGGGACATCCAAAAAAAGTCAGATGACAGAGCCTGGATTGAACAGCATTCAAAAAGATTTACAGATTTATCCTAACCCGGTTTCCAACCAGGAGATTTTTGTACAGGGTGAAACTCAGAATATTAAGAAAGCTGAGATTTACAATCTTCAGGGTAAAGTTATGCAGACCATTGAACATCCTTTTAAAAACAGCAGGAATGTAATCAGAATTAAAAATCTTGAACAGGGAATGTATATTCTGAAACTGGATGATTCAGCACTGAAGTTTATAGTAAAATAGTATAAATAAGTATACTCCTTAAAAATTTAAAAATACATAATGAAAAAGACCGCTTATCGCGGTCTTTTTTTATCCTCTTCCCATTTTGGAAATATCTCTCATTTGTTCCATATATCCATCCCAGCCTACAGTGGCAAGAATAAAGACCATGTAAATAACCTGCAGTGCTCCTAAAGAAAGCCCGATAATACATAAGATACGTCCTGTATTCAGATTTCCGTAATCTGAATATTGTGACGGGTTCTTGTCATAAAGGAGTTTATCGTTTTTATACTTGCTCAGACCGATCAGTCCGCAGATAATCCCGATTAAACCTGTACAGCAGCAGGTTCCCACTACTGAAATAATCCCTAAAATCAGCACGGTTTGTGCATTTGGCAATTTTTGATCCATAGTTACATTTTAATGTTATTAATATTGTTTTAAAAAATTTGATGCTTGTAAAAATAGGCCACGACCATAATGACCGAATTAACCGCAGCCAGAATGACTAACAGGTTTCCGTAATTTCTCTTCTTATCCACAAAATTCAGGACCACCGTTGCAAAAAAAAGCAATAAGGTATATACGGCAGGAAACATATGGAAAGCCTCACTGAACTTTCCCTCGAAAACCATAACAATAGCCCTTTGGGTACCACAGCCGAAACATTCGATTCCCAGGAATTTTTTGCTCGGGCAGGGCAGCATGAAGTCTTCTATTTTCATTATTTTGTTTACCTTCTCAAATATAATAAATTAAGAGGAAATTTTCGCTCTTAAATATTGATGCGGAAAAAAGCAGTCTTCATTGGTTTCAAATGACCCCTGAACTGCAATGTAAGGGTTTCTTAAGATTTCCCTGGCAATAAAAATAAGATCAGCATCGCCTTTCTGAAGAATTTCTTCTGCCTGTTCTGTGTTTGTGATTAACCCGACAGCACCGGTTCTTACCTGCGCTTCTTTTTTCACCTGTGAAGAAAACGGAACCTGATATCCGTCGTATACAGGAATTTTAGCACCGTGAATGTTTCCTCCGCTGGAAACATCTACCAGATCAACAGCATGGTTTTTTAAAATCTTGGCCAATGCCGAGCTGTCATTGACATCCCAGCCGTTTTCCGCATATTCGGTTCCGGAAATCCTTACGAATAAAGCGATATTTTCATTAAGCTCTTCATTAACGGCATCCACAATCTCCAGCAGGAACCTGATCCTGTTTTCAAAACTTCCGCCGTATTCATCTGTCCTGATGTTAGAAAGCGGCGATAAAAACTGATGAATCAGATAGCCATGGGCCGCATGAATCTCAATGACATCAAATCCTGCCTGTACCGCTCTTTTTGCAGCTTCCCTGAAATATTGAACCTGTTCTTTGATTTCTCCGGATGATAAAGCATGAGGAATTCTTTCTTCCGGATGGTAAGGAACAGGACTTGGAGCAACAGTTTCCCAGCCTTCTTCAACCGGGATCTGGACATTATTCCATGTAGAGCCTTTTCTTCCTGCATGGGCAAGCTGGATTCCGATCTTACTTTCGGAATTCCGATGGACAAATTCTACAATATGCTGCAGCTTTCCTGCCTGTTCGTCATTCCAGATTCCCATACAGTGATTGGTAATCCTGCCGCGCGGCTCCACTCCTGTCGCTTCTATGATGACCAAACCGGTGCCGCCCTGAGACCTGCTGCCGTAATGTACAAAATGGAAATCATTGGCCAGGCCATTATCAGAAGAATACATACACATCGGGGACATGACCCAACGGTTTTTCAGCTCAACATTTCTGAACGTGATCGGAGTATATAACATGATATTATTTGATTTTAAATTAAAAATTTTTGAAGATGCAATAATCTTGCCTACCTCCTGAAAAAGAGCTATTTTTATCGCCCTTTTTTATTTTACAATATATGAAAAAAGAAACGCAGATCAGTTACGAATATTTTAAGAATAGCAGTGAACTGAACGATATAGAAACCGCACTATTCACAAAAGCGAAGGAAGCCCGTGAAAATGCATACGCTCCTTACTCAAATTTTCTGGTCGGCTGTGCCGTGCTGCTGGAAAACGGGGAGATCTATTCCGGGAATAACCAGGAAAATGCGGCCTATCCTTCAGGCCTTTGTGCAGAACGGACCGCTCTTTTCTGGGTTGCCGCAAATTTCCCAAACCTTAAAATCAAAAAGATTTTTGTTGTAGGCGGGCCGAAGGAAGTACAGGCAAGCCATCCTCCTATCCCACCCTGTGGAGCATGCAGGCAGAGCTTAATGGAGTATGAAACCAAGCAGAATGAAAATATCGATCTTTATTTCTCGAGCATGAATGAAGAAGTGGTAAAAGTAAATGCGATTAAGGATTTATTGCCGTTTTACTTTGATTCGACTTTTTTATAGCAATTCTCCAAACAAATAGCATTTAAAGTACAGGATTTATACTCTATTCAAGATTTTAGTTTAGTTTTCATTTTATTGAATTTACAAAAAAACAAATGATAATTTAACAATTTCTCATTGCTAATTCGCCATTAAAGACTTAAATTTGCAACAGTCTAAAAGGGAACCTGGTGGAAATCCAGGGCAGACCCGCTACTGTGAGTGATATTTGGTCATCGATCAACTATTATAAGTCAGACACCTTTTAAATCAATCATATAGATGAAGCTTTCGTGGAGTGAGGCATAGTCGGATTTAACCCTATTTGTACTGAGCAACATAGGTTATCTCTATCTATTCATATCATTTCATTACGCTTTTTTAAGGGCTTTTATAAGAATTGAATGAATAAACATCTTTACTCTCCTGCGCTAATCTTTTTATTAGCTACTCCCATTTCTATTTTTTCACAAAGTAGCAAGAACGATACTGTGAATACCAAAGTGATTGAGAGTATCATCATCAATATGAAGCGTCAGGAAACCGGAGTTATCTCATCTCAAAAACTTTCGGGTACCGAACTGGAAAAACTGAACAGCACCTCTGTTGCGGATGCCGTGCGATACTTTTCAGGTATTCAGATCAAGGATTATGGAGGCATCGGCGGCATGAAAACGGTAAATATCCGGGCCATGGGATCACAGCATGTAGGGGTTTTCTATGATGGAATCCCGATCGGAAATGCGCAGAACGGAACTGTGGACCTGGGGAGGTTTTCTTTAGATAATTTAGAATCCATTTCTCTTTACAACGGCCAGAAAAGTGAAATTTTCCAGGCGGCAAAAGATTTTGGTTCATCGGGATCTATTTATTTACAAAGCAGAACTCCGGTTTTTAAAGGTTCAAAAAAGACCAACTTCAATCTGAATTACCGTTCAGGATCTTTCGGTGTTGTGAATCCTTCTGTTTTGTTTGAACAAAAATTGAGTAACAAAGTAAGTCTTTCTCTAAATACAGAATATCTTACGGGAGACGGAAAATATAAATATTACCAGAGAGTCGCTTTGCCGGACGGAAGCCTCGGCTGGGAACGCAAAGGAATCAGGGAAAACGGCGACATCGAAGCTTTGCGGGCCGAAGCTGGAGTTTTCGGAAAAATAAGCAACGGAAGCTGGAAACTGAAAACGTATTATTACGATTCTGAAAGAGGTGTTCCCGGCGCTATTATTAAGAACGGGCCTATTCCATCAAGCAGACAATGGGATACAAACTTTTTTGTGCAGGGAAGTTTTGAAAAAGAAATCTCTCCAAAATATAAGTTTTTAATTAACTCAAAATTTGCTGATGATTATACCCATTATTACAATGACAATCCCAGCGGAACTCCGATTCTGATTGACAATACGTATAAGCAGCAGGAATTCTATATTTCGACGGCGCATCAATATTCTCCCTACAAATTCTGGAAAATCAATCTCTCCGCAGATTACCAATACAATACATTGGATGCGAATTTAAGGCAATTTGCTTATCCTCAAAGAAATACAGAGCTTATTGCTTTGGCGACACAATTTGATCTTAAAAAATTTAAGTTACAGGGAAGTGTTTTAGGAACTTTTGTTCAGGAAAAAATAGAAAATACAAATTTTTCAATTCCTCAAAACCGTTCGGAATTTACACCTACCGTATTTGCATCTTATCAACCGTTTGCAACCGACTTTAAGATCCACGGATTTTTTAAAAGAATTTTCAGAATGCCGACTTTCAACGATCTGTACTACGCAGACATCGGAAGTTCTCAACTAAAACCCGAATTTACCAATCAGTATGATCTGGGATTTACATTTAATAAAGATTTTCAAGGAGGAATATTAAAGAATATCAACCTTATTGCAGATGCTTATTACAATAAAATTCATGATAAAATTATTGCTGTTGCCAGAGAGCCATTCCGTTGGGAAATGTCTAATCTTGGTGAAGTGGAAATAAAAGGCGCTGATGTTTCAGCACAGGCAATCTGGCTGATTTCTGAGAATATTCTTTTCAGCAGCCGTTTTACCTATACTTTTACTGAAGCACTGAATATTACAAAAGGCAATATCACGTCTTATTACAGAAATCAAATCCCTTACACTGCAAAGAATAACGGAAGCATGTTGCTCGGACTTACGTATAAAGAATGGCAGCTCAACTACAGTTATATTTATGTGGGAGAACGTTACAATATGTCTCAAAATATCCCCGAAAACTACGAACAGCCCTGGTACAGCAGCGATATTTCCGGGACGAAAGAATTTAATCTGAAAAACTGGAAATTCAGACTGGGACTGGAAGTTAATAATCTTCTTAATCAGAATTATAGTGTTATCAGGAATTATGCGATGCCCGGGAGAAATTACCGTGTTAACTTAAGAATAATGTTTTAACAGTAAGATCTTATTATGAAAAAATTACACTTATTATCAGCCATTTTTTTACTTCTTACTGTCCTTTCCTGTAGAGAAGATTACGATTATGTGAACTATGGAGCAATTGTTTCGGGAGTTCAGGAGCCGGAAGATATTGATATTAAAGGTTTGTATGTACTGAACGAAGGAAATATGGGAAGCAACAAGGCTTCAATTGATTTTTTTGATTATACGAACGGAACATTTACCAAAAATTATTATAATGCTCAGAATCCAACCGTGGTCAACAGTCTTGGTGATGTCGGTAATGATATAAAAGTGTATAAGGATAAATTATATGCTGTCATTAATGTTTCCAATTATATTGAAGTAATGGATGCGAAAACAGCAAAACACATCGGTGAAATTCCGGTGCAGAATTGCAGATTCATTAATTTCCATAAAGATTATGCTTACATCACCTCTTATGGCGGTGCGGTGGGAGCTTCCCAGCCCGGTTATGTGGTAAAAGTAGATGTCAATACACTACAGATTGTCGGTCAGGTATATGTTGGAAAACAACCCGATGAACTTGAGGTTATTGGTGATAAATTATACGTTGCCAATTCAGGCGGTTACAGTTCTCCGGATTATGACAATACCGTTTCTGTGATTGACCTGAATACGTTTACGGAGATTAAAAAAATTCCGGTGGCGATCAATTTAAGTAAAATTAAAAAGGACGATTCCGGAAAACTATGGGTAACGTCACGAGGAAATTCTGCAGATGTTTCGCCTAAAATATATGTACTGAATCCCCAGACCGATCAGGTGATCAGAGAGATCAATATTCCGGTAAGTGATTTTTCCATTATTGAAAACAGACTTTACTACTTCAGTTATGTCTATACTTCTTCAGGAACTGAAAGCGGCTACGGAATCATTAATACCGACACATTCGCTACGATGAGCAATAATTTCATTACCGACGGCACACAGAATAATATCGTTATCCCGTATGGCATTGCTGCCAATCCTGAAAACGGGGATATCTTTATCGGTGATGCTAAAGATTACACTTCATCCGGCGAGCTTTTCTGCTACAACAAATTCGGGAAGCTGAAATGGAAAGTACCAACCGGAGAGATACCGGGACACCTCACTTTTTTATATAAATAATTAAAATAATTCAACAAAAATGAAACACTTTTACTCTAAATTTTTAAAACTGAGTTTTACAGCAGCAGGATTTACATTGCTGTCCGCACAGTATTCGAACGGCTATATCGTTGCTAATGAAGGAAACTACGGCTCTCCGACAGGAGAAATTTCTTACATTGACAACAACAATAATGTTACGAATAATGTTTATCATTTAGCCAATAACGGCGAGGCATTGGGAGATATTTTGCAGTCTATTTATTTCAATGGAGATAAATCTTACCTGGTTTTAAACAATTCCAACAAAGTAGTGGTCACCAACAGAGCAAGCTTTGTGAAATCTGCAGAGATTACCAGCAATATTGTACAGCCAAGATATACAACCATTGCCAACGGAAAAATATACACCAGCAATTGGGGAACATCTTCTGACCAACATGTTTCTGTACACGATGCGACTACCCAAGCTTATATTACAAGTATTACTTTAAGCCAGGATCCTGAGGAAATCGTTACGGTAAACGGAAAAGTATATGTAAACAAATCATCATACCGTGCAGGAAACAGCATTGAAGTGATAGATCCTTCAACCGACACCATCATTAAAACCATCACATTAAGCAGCGGATTGCAATCCATTACGGTAATCGGAAATGATATTTTCGCTTTATGTACAGGTTCAACAGGTTCAACAGTTTATAAGATCAATACCACTACAGATACAGTGGCATCAAGCATCGCAAATGCTACGATCGTACCGCCATCGGAATATGAAGCGCTTAAATTTACATCAGACGGGACAAAACTTTATATTGCGGGAGTGACAAGCGTATATTCTTTGAATAGTGATCTGGCAGCATTCAGCAGTACTCCTATTTTTACGACAACTCCAAGTACGACTTATGGTGATTTCTATGGTTTTGCTGCGATCGACGGAAAAATTTTCCAGGGGAATGCGAACAGCTTCGGTCCTAGTTCCACTGTGAATGTATATAACTTAACAGGAACTTTGCTGAATACATTCTCTACCACTATTGGTGCTAATAATGTTTATAAAAACCTGTTTACACCTTCAAATCTTGCGACTGCCGAAAATAAACTGAGCACTGCAATTTCAATTTACCCAAATCCTGTATCGGATGTTCTTTACATTAAAAATGCTGACACAGCTTCATATCAAATTGCTGATCTTTCAGGAAGAATTGTAAAATCAGGAATTTATAATAACGGAATCACAGTTTCAGATTTGAATAAAGGAACGTATATTATTCAGATTTCAGTTAAAAACACTCATAAAACAGAAAAATTCATCATTAAATAAATTGATGAGAAAAAATTAAATTATTACAATGAAAAATTTATTCATAGCAGCTTCTTTTTTTTCTGCCTGCTTTATAAGTGCTCAAAGTTATGCACCACAGGCCGGTGTTGCAGGGTCAACAGCGATCATAAGTACCAGTCCGCTTTTTAAATCCTGGGCAACAGGCGCTGCTATCGTACGCGGTCCACAGCAGATTAACGGAACTTCAGGAGCACTTGCCAATGCGGGTGTTGACACCAATGCCACAGGGGCATCCAACGGATCTGTTGTTTCTTTAGGCGACGGTGGTACTGCGACTCTTACTTTTGCAAAACCCATTACCAATGGAAGCGGATTTGACTTTGCGGTATTTGAAAACGGCTTCAATTCAAGTGTTACAGGAAAAGCATATTTAGAGCTAGCTTTTGTAGAGGTAAGCTCAGACGGAGTGAATTTCTTCCGTTTCCCTTCTCATAATGAATACCCTTCAAATTATATACAAAATGCTCCGGACCAGGGAGGATCAGGCTTTGCAACCATGGATGCAAAATACCTGAATAATTTTGCAGGAAAGTATGTTTCCAACTACGGAACGCCTTTCGACCTCAGCGATCTTCCTGATAATGTACTTTTAGACAAAACAAAAATCACCCACGTGAAAATTATTGATGTTGTAGGTACCAATATTGATGGATACAGAACGTACGACAGCTTTGGAAACATTGCCATCGATCCTTTCCCTACGCCTTTCGGTTCGTCAGGATTTGATCTGGATGCCGTGGGCGTAATCAATGAATTTGTTGCGGGCAGTATCTTATCAACGGCAGAAGGTCAGAAACCGGAACATAAAGTTAGCATTTATCCGAATCCTGCGTCAGATGTCATTAAAATCAATACAGCTGAGGATGTCGCTGTGAAGATTTACAGTGTTAACGGAACGCTTATTAAACAGGGCAAAACAGTTAATAAAACATTTAATGTGTCCGATTTATCAAATGGAAATTATATCATCCAGATTGATAATACGGTTACCAAATACAATCTAAAACTGATTATCTCCAAATAATTTCAGTCAGATTATATAAGCAAACCTCTTTCAAGTAATTTTGAAAGAGGTTTTTTATTTAACGTAAGTTTTTTAAGATTAAATTTTTTCCAGCCTGAGACCCAATTTTTCGGCTTCTGCGATGACAAAATTTCTTGCTTCTTCGCTGTCGTTTCCAATTTCACCTTCCAGGATGGCTTCTTTTACTTTCTCTTTTAAAATTCCGATTTCACGTCCCGGCTTCAGGTTGAACATTTCCATAATTTCCTCGCCGGAAATAGGAGGCTGGAAATTCCTCACCTGGTCTTTTTCCTCAACTTCTTTGATTTTAACAGCAACGTATTCAAAATTTTTCCTGAATTTTTCCTGCTTCCTGGAATTTTTGGTGGTGATATCCGCCTTGCAAAGCGTGAACAGATCTTCCATATCTTCTCCGGCATCAAACAGCAGTCTTCTCAGTGCCGCATCAGAAGCATCATCGGTAATTAAAGCAATCGGGCGGGAAGACAGCTTCACCATTTTCTGAACATACTTCATATCCGGGCCTAGCGGTAATTTCAATCTCTGAAACAAGGATTTTACCATTTTAGAACCTAAAAATTCGTGACCATGAAAGGTCCATCCCGTTCCCTCTACAAATTTTTTGGTCGGCGCTTTCCCTATGTCGTGAAGCAAAGCCGCCCAGCGCAGCCAAAGATTATCGGTATTTTCGGAAATGTTGTCAACGACTTCCAGCGTGTGGTAAAAATTATCTTTGTGTGTCTGTCCTTCCACTTCTTCCACGCCTTTCAGATCAATCAGTTCAGGAATAATTAATTTCATCAGCCCGGTCTGCTCCATTAATTGTAAGCCGATAGAAGGCTTCTGGGAAAGCATGATTTTGTTGAATTCCACCATGATCCGCTCCATGGAAACAATTTTGATTCTTTCGGCTTCCTGCTTAATGGCCTCTAGAGAATGTTCCTCAATCTTAAACTGTAAGGTTGAAGCAAAACGGATCGCTCTCATCATACGCAGAGGATCATCAGAATACGTCTGGGCAGGCTCTAAAGGGGTTTTTAAAATACCTTTTTCCAAATCACCGATTCCGTTAAAAGGATCAACCAATTCTCCGAAATTATCACGGTTTAAAGAGATAGCCATCGCATTTATAGTGAAATCCCTTCTTTTCTGATCATCTTCAATCGTTCCGCCCTCAACTTCCGGCTTTCTGCTGTTTTCAGTATAACTTTCCTTCCTCGCACCTACAAATTCCAGTTCAAGATCTTTATATCTGATCATGGCTGTTCCATAGGTTTTAAAAACGGATACTTTCATTTTAGGATCGATTTCTTTTCCTACGTTTTCGGCAAGCTCAATCCCGCTTTGTTCCGTCACAAAATCAATATCCGTAGAAGCTTTTCTTTTCATCAGCAAATCCCGGACATAGCCGCCGACAATATAGACCGACTGGTTGTTTCCGGCTGCCACCTGAGAAATTGTTTTAAAAAGTTTTAGGTTTTTATTTTGATTAAGATTGATGAACATTTTTTTAATAGATGTTAGATATTAGATGTCAGATACTAGATTTACCACTATCTGTAATAATTGTTAATTCATATCTAATGTAAAACCACTAAGAAATCAGATTGTAAGCTTAAACTAAATTTCCGACTTCTTAATGGTTAATTGATTTTGCAAAGATAATTAAAATCTTCTTTTTTATTCCCGAAGAACTTTTATTCTGTTGTCGCTCCATATTTTAATCACCGAAGAACCCGAATATTTTGAAACTACATCTCTGTTTTCTTCCACTGCATAATCTACTAAATCAATCATTTCAGATGAAATATCGGAGAATTTCAATGGACTTTTATCTCCACTAAAATTCGCAGAAGTTGAAACCAATGGTTTATTTAGTTTAGTGATTAATTTTTTACAGAAATCATTTTTTACCAGACGGATTCCTATGCTTCCGTCTTCTGCCAATAATTCTTTCGGCAAACCTCTGTGGTTTTCATAAACGATCGTCACTGGTTTTTCGCTGAGGTCAATAATTTCCCACGCCATTTCCGGAACATCCACCAGATCCTGCAGCCTCTTTTCAGACTCCACAAGGATGATCATGGATTTGTTTTTTTCCCTTTTTTTAATGTCAAAAATTTTGTTAACGGCGTCTATATTGGTAGCGTCACAGCCGATTCCCCAGATGGTATCAGTGGGATAAAGGATGGTTCCACCGGATTTTAGTATTTGTATGATGTTTTCCATATTCAATAGGGACGGGCTTTAGCCCGGTTTCAAAATTAAGCATTCATTTGGCTTTAGCCAAAACCTATTTAAAATTATATTTCTCTATAAATTCTAAATATTCATCTTCAAACGATTTTTTCTTATGATGTATTTCCTGATTTTTAATATAACTTTTAACCGATTCAACCATAGATTCCGAAACAGAGACCGCAAAATATTCATCTTGCCAAGCAAACTTTTCTTTAGTCAATTGATTTTTATTGATCCAAAAAGAAGATTCGCCTTTCATTAACTGAACAACTTTCTCTATATTTTGATTTGAACTTAAAGAGATCAAACAGTGACAGTGATCAGAATACCCGTTGACCATATCCAGATAAATATTTTTTTTGGAAGCGTTTTCTTTGATATGTTTCCAGACTTTGACTCTTAATTCTGAAGTATTAAGATAAGGAATTCTATTTCTCGTCGAAAATACAATGTGAATATAAATTTTAATAAATGGCATTTGTGTTGTTTTGCCAAAACTATTAATTCTTTTTTAAGTTTTGGCTAAAGCCAAGTGAATTGCATTAAATAGAAAAACGGGCTAAAGCCCGTTTCTATTGATAATGATGTTTATTGTTTTACGTACAACTTCGGCAAATACTTTCCCTCGATAATATTCAAATGATGCTTATTATAACCAATAATAATTTAAAATGCATTCAGTTCTTATGAGTAATTGAATGCATTACTTTAAAATTCTTTTCAAATCCCTCGCTTTGAAATACTGTGCAAATAAGACAGGCGTATTGAACCTTGTGGTTTCTTTAAGCACCGTATATAAAATTTTTTCATTCCTGATAAAAATAAAAGTCGTCTGTTCATAACCAGAAGATCCTTCATAAGTGGGCTCATTGAGAAAAAGTAAATAATCTGCTGCTTCGTATGTTCTGTAATTTTTTATTCTGCTGTACTCTGCAATTCTCCTTTTAATTTCCTCCGGCTGAATGTTTGTCCTGATTTCTTTAAGCTTCATTTCATTGAACTGACAGTACAATCCATGCAGTCCGAAAATCATTATTGGAAAAAAGAAAAATTCAGGAAAAGCAATATCATGACTTGTTATAAGATCGATCATCATTATTAATGAGACAAGAACAAAACCCGAAAACATGCTATAGCTTAGTGCCCGGTTCAATCCATCAGAATTATTCTCATTAAAAATCAGTTTTTTTAATTGGATGCTTCTTTCAATATCCAGATTATCCAGCCGGCGCATTTTTTTTATTTAGTAGTTTTAAATAAACTGCTGAAAAAGTGATAAACAGCATTGAAAACAGCCATAAAAAATATCCGGTATTCAGACTGGATATCTTTGCCATCCTTCCATTTTCAGCTGCTAAAATTTCTGTACAGAAAATAAATGACCCGGAAATGAGAATGGAAATGAAACCAGAGACCATTGCCATACTATTGTATTTTCTGAAAACACAGAAGAGAGAAATTAAAAACCAGACGTTTGCCGTCCATGTTAAAAATTCTTTTCCTGCACCTCCTAAAAAGCTAATGGGACCAATAACGAATACTTCAAAAGATGCGTAGCTTTTGGTTTTCCCCATGTCTTCTACGGTAAAGGCAGTAAAGAAAAGAGAAAGTATAAAAATAAGTATACTTATAATGGCTAGCTTATTCTTTAACTGACGCATACGGCTTGTGGCAAATACCTTTCTTTAATAATATTCAGGTGATGAATATTGTGACCAACAATTAATTTCCCTATGGTTTCTACAGAAATCTGATTTCCGTTGGCTGTTCCAATCGTATTTAAGACAGATGGTTGCAATGTTTCCAACAGGATCTGAGACGATTTTCTGATCAATTGATATTCTTCTAATAATGAATCTAAATTTCTTTTATTAGCAAAGGAATTTGCAGCATACATTTCTTCGTCAAAACCCGGCAATTCGTTTTGGTCACCTCTCGCAAAGGCTAAAATCCTGTATTGAAAAATCCTTTCCGTATCTGATAAATGCAAAAGCAATTCTTTTAATGTCCATTTTCCTTCCGCATATGCAAAAAAAGACTGTTCGTCCGTGAAACCGGAATACAGCTCGACCGTTTCTTCCCCTGTTTTTACAAGCTCTTTTAACCAGTTTCCAGATGGGATGAGGTCTAAATACCGCTGAACGTATTTCTGAAATTCAGTCATTTAAATAATATATTAAGTTAAGAATCGTGAGTTTGTCATCCGTAAAAATGATCATGAGAAAATTGAAGTTAAGCCATTTAACAGATCAATTTTCTCATGATGTATGTTTTTATTTTAATTAAGAAAATGCTTTTTCCAGATCTGCGATCAGGTCTTCCGCATCTTCGATCCCTACGCTTAGGCGAACCAGGTCATCTGTGATGCCCAATTCAGCACGTTTTTCAGCCGGGATAGAAGCATGGGTCATTAAAGCCGGGTGGTTGGCTAATGATTCCACTCCCCCTAATGATTCAGCAAGCGTAAACACCTTTACCTGCTCCAGAAACTTTACCGCATCTTCCTGTTTTCCGGATTTGAAAGTGAAAGAAACCATTCCTCCGAAATCTTTCATCTGAGATTTAGCCAGTTCATATTGCGGATGAGACTCCAGTCCCGGATAAATTACTTTGTCAACAGCCGGATGAGATTCCAGATATTTTGCAACGGCCATCCCGTTTTCAGAATGTCTCTGCACTCTTAATGCCAGTGTCTTGATTCCTCTTAACACCAGATAAGAATCATGAGGACCTAAAATCCCGCCGCTTGCAAACTGAATGAAGTGCAGCTTATCTCCCAATTCAGCATCTTTCGCTACCAGCGCTCCTGCGATCACATCAGAATGCCCTCCAAGATACTTTGTCGCGGAATGCATCACAATATCAGCTCCCAGATCAATGGGCCGCTGAAGATAAGGAGTCGCAAAAGTATTGTCAACAGCGACCAAAATATTTTTCCCTTTCGCTATTTCGACAACCGCCTTAATATCAACCAGCTTCATCAACGGATTGGTTGGTGTTTCCACCCAGATTAGTTTCGTTTTATCGGTAATCACATCAGCGATCTTAGATACATCATCAAAATTCACGAATGTAAATTTCAGCTGGTATTTTTCAAAAAGCCTTGTGAACATTCTGTACGTTCCCCCATATAAATCATCAACAGCTACGACCTCATCACCGGGATTCAGCAGTTTTAAAACACAGTCGATGGCTGCTAATCCCGAGCCGAAAGCAAGGCCTCTCGCTCCGTTTTCAATACTTGCCAGAGAATCTTCCAAAGCCTGTCTTGTAGGATTCGCCGCTCTTGAATATTCATAACCGGAATGAACTCCCGGGCTTGTCTGTGCAAAGGTGGAGGTTAAAAATACAGGCACATTTACGGAACCGGTTGCGGGCTCGTGGTGCTGTCCTCCGTGTATTACTTTAGTATTAAAATTCATAATTGGTATAATTAATAATTTGAGAATTTGAGAATTTGAAAATGCTTACTAAATGCTTAATTTTCAAATTGCCTCATTATCTCATTTTCAAATTGGTTTTACATTTTTATAGCAGATTTAACGGCAAACTCCTCTGCAATTTCTTCCATCCATTGTGCTACATCTTCTTCACCGGTTGCCCTCTGGTATGTATTTCCAAGAGAAACCAGGATCTGGTGGATAAACATTTTCATCTGGTCAACCGGCATTTCTTTGGTCCACAAATCAATTCTTAAAGCTTCCATTGTTTTATCATCCCAAACGGAAATCATGGTCGCTTTGGTTTCCTCCTTTTCTATTCCTCCATCCTGTGCATTCCAGGTGATATGTTCGGGAATATGGTTTTCATCAAGTTCTACATCTATTGTAATCTGAGTTTTTCTCATAATGTTCTCTATTCTTTCTAATTTATTTTTATTTTCGGCTGTTAAGCCTCTTCATCAGTACACTTTCCTATTTCATTTTCGGTTTGTATCCGGACTGGTTAAAGATTACCGTTGCATCCATCTTTAAAAAATCCTGCAGTTTGGTATCCGGTTTTTCATTAAGATAAGCTTTACAGATCTGCCACCCGGCAAAAATCCCTACCTGTGGTGAAGATTCATTGTCTATATCAGTATAAAACTTTGAGAAAGGCCCCGGCGCAATAAACCGGTCCTCCAGCCTGTGGTCATCACCGAAAATAATATTGTTTTCCACAAAATAATTCCAGATGTTGGCTTCATTGGCCACTGCCCATTCGTACTGCTTCTGGGTATAATTCATTTTCAGGTATTCCGGATAGGTAGGTAAAAATGCATCTTTAAGAATCATTATTTTACCGTTCAGGATCATCATATCAATAAATTTCTGGTGATCCGGCGATTCTTTTACGAAGCCTTCTGCAAAAATCTGCGCCACTTTCGGAACAATATTGTTCGGATTCATCGATTTCTGGAAATACATTTCCAGGCCTTTGTAATTTGCATTCCCGTCTCCCATGAACCCGGTAACGTCAATGAAAAGAAGGTTTCCTTTTGCATCATAAAAAATAGGATCCTGCACCATCTGTAACGCCGAAGAAAATAAAAATACCTTTGGACTTTTAAACTGTGGAAAATAATATTTAATATGTGAAAACAGATCGTGAAGATCAGTCTGAAGCTTATTCCGGTCTATCTTTCCGATGGCTTCCTTGTAAATTTTAATTTCTTCCTTATCAGTCCTGCGTTTTCCAAAATCAGCATCGCTTACGGTTCCCTGGAACCATGGAAATTCAGCTTTAAACTGCTCTAACGGGATGCTCTGATTATAGAACTTGCCTGAAATATCTGTAATGATTACTTTTTCAGCCGGTGTTTTCACTTCCACGTCCCATTGATTCTGAGACTCTTTATTACAGGAGCCCAAACTTAAAACTAATCCTAGAGAAAGCGCAATAATTCTGAAAATCTTCATATTTTTACAAGGAATTTACAGGTACAAAAATAAGGATTTAAAGATAACCTGATGCCGAAAAATAAAATAATTGCAACTCTTTTCATGCCTTTGTTCTGCTTTTACAGTATATAAAAGTCTGCTTCCCGTTTGTGGAAACTTTGGAAAAGCTGAGGCAAAAAAATAAAATATGGAACTTAAAACCGAAAGACTTATTTTAAGAAAATTCGAGGATCGTGATGCTGAACGCCTGTTTCTTATGGATTCGGATCCTGAAGTCGTAAAATATACGGGTACATTGCCTGTTACAGACCGCAGTGAATCCGAGAACATGATCCGTATGATCCAAAAACAATACGATGAATATGGCACAGGAAGACTGGCAGTCATCGAGCAGCAGAGCGGGCTTTTCATTGGTTGGTGCGGGCTTAAATTCTGTATTGAAGCAAACGGGTATAAAAACTTTTACGATTTAGGCTACCGTTTCCTCCCTGAATACTGGGGAAAAGGATATGCTTCGGAAGCGGCAAAAGCTTCGCTTGACTGCGGATTCAAAAAACTTAATCTTGATAGTATCTATGCGGATGTCCATCATGAAAATGCGGCCTCGCATCATCTGCTGAAAAAGCTCGGTTTCATTAAAACCGGTGAATTCACAGAACCTGACGGCCTTTGTTTCTGGTATGAAAAACAACGTGATAAGCATCTCTGAATATTTTTGGAATATAAATTGAAACGTCTTAAAAAAATTAAAATATAAACAATGCAGACACAAAAAATAACAGACCATATTGTGAACTGGCTTAAAGATTACGCCACAAAAGCCAATGCGAAAGGATATGTATTGGGCGTTTCGGGAGGAGTAGATTCCGGAGTAGTTTCTACGCTTTGTGCGATGACGGGGCTTGAGGTGCTGCTTCTGGAAATGCCGATTCGCCAGAAAGCTGATCAGATCACCCGGGCACAGGATCATATTGAAGACTTAAAGAGGAGGTTCCCAAACGTAAAAGGCCATACAGTAAACCTGACTCCGGTTTTTGAAAGCTTTGAGAGTATTGTTGAAGAGCATGCGAAGGACAACGCCAATAACAATCTTGCGCTGGCCAATACAAGATCGCGTTTCAGAATGCTGAATCTGTATTATTTCGGACAGCTCCACGGACTTTTGGTTTGCGGTACCGGAAATAAAGTGGAAGATTTCGGAATCGGATTTTATACAAAATACGGTGACGGCGGTGTGGATGTCTCACCGATTGCAGATCTATATAAAACAGAGGTCTATGAACTGGCAAGATCATTGAACCTTATCGAAAGCATCCAGAATGCGATTCCTACAGATGGACTGTGGGATGCTGAAAGAACTGATGAAGATCAAATTGGAGCGACCTATCCTGAGCTTGAAAAAATCCAGAAGGAGTATGGAACAAAAGCTGTTGCAGATTATGAAGGCCGCGATAAGGAGGTGTTTATGATTTTCGACAGGATGCATAAAGCCGCTAAACACAAGATGGTCCCGATCCCGATCTGCGATATTCCTGAGGAATGGAGAGGATAATAATGTAACAATCCGGAAGTTTCCCAATAGAACAGTAAATTATCTGTTGTATTAGTATATTCCAACATTGTTAAATTACTACATTTTAAATTAAAAATATGACCGGTAAAACAAGATCCTTATTTTTTATCTGCCTGGGGCTTCTTTTCGGAATGTCTGTGATGTATGTTTATCATAATTTCATTGCAGATAAAAAATCAGCACCTTCTACACATCCTGTTGTTGAGTATGCAACAGCAGACGGGAATTCCGGCAACACAATTCAACAATCAATTGATCAGCTGACTGCAGAAAAGACGGTTGTTGACTATGTAAAAAAGAACCATACCCTGCCCGCATATTATATTAGTAAAAACGAAGCCAGAAGTCAGGGCTGGGATCCATCAAAAGGCAATCTCTGTGAGGTACTGCCCGGAAAAGCAATTGGCGGGGACTGTTTCGGCAACCGGGAAGGGAACCTTCCAAAGGATGAAACATATTATGAAGCTGATGTCAACTACCATTGTGGCAACCGCAATGCAGATCGTATTGTATTTACCAAAAACGGCAAAGTTTATCTGACAAAAAACCATTACAAGAGTTTTAAAGAGCAATAGGTTGGATATAAAATAATCCTTACTAAGATAAAGAATATGAAGACACTATATATAGATTTTACGGACATAGGAGATGATGAAGATTTCTATGCCCAATTGAAAGAAAAAATTACCCTGCCTGAACATTTCGGGAACAATCTGGATGCGTTATCCGATGTTATTACGGGCGAACTGGAAATGCCGCTTCACATTGAATTTGTCAATATGACTGTTGATCAGCTCGAAACATTTGAAGACCTGCTGATTACCCTCGAAGATGCGGAGGAAGAACTGGAAGGTTTTACTTTCACATATTTTTTAGAACAGTATGCTGATGAAGATGATAATATTAATAACAAAGATTAAATACAGACCGATCAATAAAAAACCCGCAGAGCAAGTCTACTCTGCGGGTTTTATGTTGGAAATCATTTATTTTATATTGATGAAATAATTAATCTTCATATTGGACATATTGCAGGCAATTGCTTTATCAGAGGCACTTCTAAGGCATGCATGTGGTATTAATTAATTTTTAAACAAGATGTTTATTCGTTAATTTTATCACAAATAAATACTGTTAGCTTATGATCATTTGCGAAAACCTATTGTTTTCCCATGGCGCTGAACTGCAAAACTATATCCCCGGTGAATATATCTTTAAAGAAGATAACACTCCGAAATATTATTTACAAATAAAATCAGGCACTGTAAAGTTAAGCAGCTTTTTGGAAGATGGTAAAGAGTTTATCCATGGAATCCCATTTGACGGCCATTGCCTAGCAGAAACCTATCTTTTTCATGACAAAAAATATGCAGTCAACGCCATTGCCATTACAGACTGTAACATTATAAGGCTTGAAAAGACCAAGCTGATGGAAATGCTGAAAGAAAAACCTGAACTTTTTTTTAAAATGTATTCTTATACGGCAGACCGTATGCATTACCGGTATATCATTGCCGCTCCGTTTTCGTTTCAGGATCCTCTTGCTAAGCTTCATCTTATCATGAACCATGTTAAGAGTCATTTCGGCTTTAAAGAAAAGTTTTCTTATCCCATTCCTTACACAAGACAACAGCTGGCATCGCTTACCGGCATGCGTATAGAAACAGTGATCCGGACGATTAAAAAGATGGAAAAACAGGAACTTGTGAGAATTGACGGTACTAAAATTTTCATTTAATAAAAAAATCCTCAACTGGTGTTAAGGATTTTCAGATTCTGTTATTTAAAAGTATTTTATTTACCTGTAACTTCCGTGATCGGGTTACCGATATTTCCGCTCGGAAACTGAATTTTCAGCAAAGAAGAAACCGTTGGCGCGATATCGGTCATATTATAAGGCTTATCGCTTTCGCCATGCTGAATTCCCCAACCCATAAAAATTAATGGAATATGGGCGTCATAAGAATTCCACACGCTGTGCGTAGTTCCCGTTTTTGCATACGGCGGAAGCATGGAATCGTGAGAAATCAGCTGAATATCTCCGCTTCTCTGCCTGTTTATTCCGTTGATGATTCTCTGCTTGATAGGTTCCGGAATTGTAGCTTCCTGTACCTTTGTCACTGAAACAGCATACAGATCATTCGGGTCATTTTCAATCTCCTGAACCGTGAAGTCCTTCACGTCATCGAGGGATATATTATTATCTTTCAATAATTTCCTGTCAAAATAAATCTGGTAATTATCCACTGCATTGATCAGTTTATCCACGCCAAATTTTTCTTTCAGTTTCTTATTCATATTCAGCTCCATTCCATCACCGAAAAACCCTGTAGTTATTTTATGCTCCTGCAGAAATCCTACAGAATGAGCTCCTCCATGATCTGCCGAAAGGAAAACCATATACTTTCCCTTCCCCACTTTAGCATCCAGGTAATTGAAAAATTGTGCTAAATCCTGGTCTAGGCGTAAATACACATCCTCTACCTCAATAGAATTAGGACCGAATTTATGTCCTGCATAATCTGTAGACGCCAGATTAATCGCCAGCATATCCACAAAATCATCACTTCCTAACTTTTCTCCTTCCAGCACCGCTTCTGCCAACTTTAAAGTCAGTGTATTCCCAAACGGCGTGTAACGGATATTATCTTTTTTGGACTTATAATCAGCCGCCAGATTGCTGTAAGGAAACGTAGGAGTTTTAGCGCTGCCCAATAATCCTTCCCATGATGAATTGTCCGGTGAACTTTCGGTATACTCACCGATTGGAAGCAGCGTATTCCAACCATTCGCCACCAGCTTATCCGGAAGGTTTAAGGCATTAAATGACTTCAGCCATTGCGGAAGTTCATTCATATACCAGGTGCTGGTAATAAAATTTCCGGTAGAATCATCAAACCAATAGGCACCGTTCGGGGTATGGCCTGCCGGAAGAATGGAAGCACGGTCTTTCAGGGAAACACCCACTACTTTCCCCTGAAAATTAGTCGCCAGCCTTAATTCGTCACTCACGGTGGTTGACCACAGGTTTTTTGGAGAATGGCTTCCTACTTTTACATTGGTAGTACCAACTGGCTGTACGCTCTCGTCGGTAGTACAATACACATTTTTCCCTGTTTCTTTATCTGTCCAGTCATTTCCTGCAATCCCGTGGATCGCCGGAACAGAACCGGTATAAATACAGGTGTGACCTAAGGCTGTAACGGTAGGAACATAAGGAATATGAACATTGTTTAAAGAATAGCCGGTATTCAACAGTCTTTTAAAACCATCGTTGCCGTATTTATTATAAAAGCGGTACAGGTAATCCCACCTCATCTGATCTACTACTAGCCCCACTACCAATTTGGGCCTTTCCAACTGAGAATTCCTGTTCTTCTGCGCATGGGTTGTGATAACGGACAAAAAAGCGACCGCCACAACCGAAATTTTCCTAAGCATTCGTAAAATTTTATTGAGAACAAATTTACAGGTTTTGAAATTTTCAGGATGTGAAATTTTAATTAAATTTAATCCTTCCGATTGTTATAAAAAAGTAACATTCTACTGGTATTCGTGTAAAGGCAAGCAAGTCATGCAAGCGATAATTATTAAACAGTATACAACGGCACCATGAAAGTCATAATAGCTGTAAGTTTTTCACTTTTTTCGGATTGATTTTTTTACATTTGGAAGGACAGAACTCCTGCATAAATCTTTAATTAATGAAACTTTTCAGACCTTTTCTTTTATGTGTTTCAATCTTATTATTCGGATGGCTTTTGATGAGCAATATTACCCTCATTAATGTCGCCACTACACTGAATGAAGCTGAAATAAGCTCCGAAATCGCCAGGGTAAATAGTTTTTCGGACATCGATCATCTGAAAAAATTTACTATTGAAAAGATCAGCTATATGGAAGTGATCAGAAAAAGATTTTCGGAAAACGCAATGATAAGGGTGGCTGTAATTTCAGTACTGGCTTTTATACAAATCATTCTTTATGTAATGAAGAGGAATGAGTTTAAATCGGAATCCATAGGTCATTAAAATGATTTTAGGAGTATATTGGTATTATCGGTTTCCTGAAGGCTTATATGATTTTAAATACTTCAGATTTTTAAACGGCTTCGGAGGACATGTCAATAATCCGGCCCAGCTTCAGGCAAGAATCTGTGTTCAGAATACCGGAAATTTCCTGTCCGCTGTAAAAATATTGAAATCTAAATATAGAATGGCGTATTTAACCATCAAAACAAGCGGGAACCAATTATTGATAGAAACAGGAGACTACAATTTATTCGATTATCATTTTCAACTGGTGTCAGAGATTGAACAACTCTTAGAAAATGAGAATGCAACTCTAGCAGATCATGAAATTCCTTTTCATTTGGAAACCCGTTATGATTTTGATGCAGATTGGGAAGGTATCGATGACAAAAACAAACATAATTTCATTCAACTCGTAGGCTCAGACTTTAAAAAATATAATGCAGAAAACTTTTCATTGCGGATAGACTGTCATCTCTCCCTACCTCTAAAAAAGAACTTTATTAATGATTTGACCGAAGCATGTCACCAGGAAAATATCTCCGTTTTCTATTACTATGATTATGAAAAGGATGATTTTGTCAACCTGATGCTTTTTTTCACCAACGGACGTCAGACCAAAGAGCATCTTCAGATTGTTAATATTCATTCTTTCGGAAACAGAGTACAAAGCATAGCTGGAAAATATGCTGTAAAATATAAGCATAAAAAAGGGTTGGAATCATATCCTGCTAACGGTCCTCATGTACAGTTAATAACTGATGAAGAAATGATTATCTAAATCCTATAAAACCAATGGAAATAAAGAAATTAAACAAGCTTACGGATAACCTTAAGGTAAAATGGGGTTTAACCGGCTACCAAACCGATACGATATATGCTGTTTCAGCCATTGAGATGGGAAGTGCTTTTGAATTCAGCTTAAGAGAGAAAAAACAGTCGTATATGAAAGTCTGGTCGACAGAACCTGAACACATTGCTCAACTCAATACCATCATTGAACAGAAACATTCTTTCGGCGCTTTTCATGAAGGGGAACTGATCGGTTGGGCCATCTGTGATTTCAGAGCATCAAACCACAGCCTTTTTATTGAAACTATTTTAGTCAATGAACCTTTCAGAAACCAAAATGTAGGCAGGATGCTCATAAAAGCAGTTAACCGGGAAGCAAGAGAACTGAACTGCAGAATCGTAGAACTTGAAACCCAGAATACCAATTACCCGGCGATCCGGTTTTACCTGAAATGCGGCTTTACATTTACCGGAATCAATACAAAAAGATATCCAGATTCTGCGGAAACAGCTGTATTGATGAGTTTTGATCTTATGGTTTAATTGTAGTAGTGGCTGTGTTATAGAAGATATATTAAATTTTATGTGTCCATAGTCTTTGTGATAAAAACATGATTCTTTACAAATAATATTTTATAAACCAAGCCTTAAAATCACTATAAGAAATTAGCAACAAACAATAACATCTATATACATTTTCATTATTTTTTCAGACATAAATCAATACTATTTTTATACAATAAATAAAATTATTAATTATTTAATAATTATCAGGTTATTTTTATATCTTTATTTCATAAAATTAATACCACTAATATACCATGTTTAATGTCTTAAAATCTAATTTTCGATTACCATATCTTATTTTAAGATTGATCATTGTTTCAGGTTAACGATACAATGATATTATATTTCTTACCCACCTTTTCAGATATCCAAACCATTTTAATAACCATTTCATTCTTTATTGTATGTATAAAAATTCCTGTATAAAGATTTTCACACTTCTCGTGTTTTTTCACTCGTTATATGTTTATTCTCAGGTTATAAGCTCTGAAGCACAACTATGGGAAAAGGCAAATCCCAACTTGCGGGAAGCGACCCGATGCAGCGACGAAAAACTACTTAACTTCCATTGTGGGATTAAAGATAAGCTTCTCAAAAAGTATATTAAGTATAGTAAAAATAAAAGTCATACACTGAGTCTGGTACATGCTTCAAAAGAGGATGAAATAATCTGGGATAATGCTGATAATAATGTTTTATTGGCAAATACCTCCTATAAAAGAGGAGAACGGTCTAGGAAAATCAATCAAAGACCAAGCATATTCACTTACAGTGGAACAACAGACTCAGAAAACGGAAAATCTGACAGTCTAAAGATAAAATTTGAAGATCAAAATTTATATGAACTGATTTTCGTTCCGAAGAAATCTAAAACAATGGAACTGAACAAAATACACTCTTACCTCTCTATAAAATATGGAATTTCGCTTGAAAAAGGAAAATATTATGGAAGTGACGGCATGATACTTTGGGACCCTGAAAAACATAAGGATTACATCTTCAGGCCTACAGGACTGGGAAGAGATGATGGTAACGAGCTTAATCAGAAACAGTCTTCCAACCAGTCTGATCTATTTTTAGCTATAGGAATGAATGGAATTCAGAGGACAAATTCCGAAAACAGGACCGTTTTCGATAACAATAATTTTGTGATTTGGTCTGATGATAACAAGTCAATGTCCTTACGATCTGAAAAGGATATGGATATCCTTGAAAGAAGTTGGGAAATAAATTTTATTGGAAATGATATTCCAAAAACTAATTATCAGGTAAGAATATCAAAAGAAGCCATTAATCCTAAATCCGCTCCTCTAAGCTATTGGCTCCTGTTAAAGAAAGATAATGAAGAAGTTAGAAAAATTAAAGGCAATGAAAATGGGAGCTATATTGTCTTCAGCAAAGTAGATTTTATTGACCCATTTGATTCTGAAAATACCACTCATTTCAGTTTTGCAGTAGGTCCTTTGAAAGATATAAAGCCTGAAAATGGAAGTCAGAATCCAAGACCAATAATCAATGAAAAAGATCTTTCTTTAGATCTCACCAAAATTGCACTGTATCCTAACCCAGTAAAAAAAGACCAAAACTTTACGATCACTTTCCCGCAAATGGAAAGTCTAATTATTTCTATTTATGACGGAGGCGGAAGGCTGCTTGCATTAGACAAAATCAGCAGCAGTGCAAGATCTTATATGAACCATCTGCCAATTCAGAGTTCTTATCTTATCAACCTTACTCAAAATGGGAAAATCATCAAAACATTCAAACTAATCGTAGAATAATTAATACCATGAGAATACAAGTTAAACGGCTTCCATTTAATAAGAAGTTATGTATGATAGTGTCTTTCTTTTTGTGCATGTTTGTTTTCGCAAGCTTCACCAAAGAAGACAGACAAAAAGTATGGGAATTCAAAAGAGAGTTGATACTTAAATTAAATCTTAAAAATTCAACAGACCTGGAGGCTAGTTCCCTTGCGAATATAGAAGCAAGGGCCTATGAGGCTAATTCAGACAGACATCAAAAGAACAGTATAAAAACTAGTTTCAAAAAGACAGAAGCTTTTCCATTAGGTACTTCTTCCGAAGTCCTTTCACCGGCTCGTACAATAATTGGCATATACACTTCTAAGGAAAAGCAAGGAACAATCGGTACATTTTCAGAGAAGGAACAGGATCAGCTAACTGATAACTTTTTTACAATAGAGATTCCTAGCGATATTAAGAAGAACTGCAAAGTATATTTGGAATATGAACTCTTTGGGCTGGCTTCACATCAGTCTGTTCCGAGATCCATTAATCAAAATATTGCTATTGGCGGCGAAATTGTGATACCAAGTGGGCAGTGGGCCCATCAAAAAGAAGAAATTAATGGACATCTATTAAGAGCAGGTATTAACACAGTTCTGTTTACCTCGCCTGCAAACGGAGTAAAATATAAGGTGAAAGACCTTAAAATAGTATGTGAAAATTCAAGACAGCCGATTTCCGAATTGGTAATAAACACTCTGCTTTCTGAAGATAAACTTTATATAAAAGGAAGCTTTGCAGGAAATAATCTTCTCATCAATAGCGAGCATATTATACTAAAAAACAATGAGTTTGAGAAAATAATCAAATTATCTGATAAAGAAAAGCGTAAAGAATTTTTCACTGTTTCTGCCGATGGCATTACTACAAATTATAAAATTCCAAATAATAAACAGTCTTTTAATACTCTCCTTACTCCTTATACGGAAACAAAAAGCATTCAAATTTTGAATGATCAAGAATATCATATTTCGTTTCAGGAAGCTTCAATCAGTATAGAAAAAGAGAGTACCTTGAATTTTTCCCAAATAGATTTCTCCAGCCTTCGGGAAAAGGATATTCCCACAACGACACAGGGAATAAAAAATATCACTCCCGCTTCAGGTGCATACAGACTCCAGGTCAAAGGGAAACTGACTAAAAATGTTAAACTTACTATTCCTTTTGATCCGAAGCGACTGGGTTTAACACCTGCTAAGGATATCAAAACCTTTTATTTTGATTATGCTGAAAAACAGTGGAAGCTGGAAAAGTCAGCCGTAGTTGATGAGGAAAATAAAACAGTTACTATTGAAAGTAAGGGTGATGGTGATTACATCAATGGAATTATTTCAGTTCCGGAATCACCACAGATCAACGCATTTGCCCCAACCACAATCAGTGGTTTAAAAACGGCTGATCCTATGTCGGCTGTTCAACTGATATCAGCGCCATCACCAAACCAGAGAGGTGATGCAGCTCTGTCATATCCTGTAGTTATTCCTTCCGGAGTTCAGGGGATGCAGCCTAATATTTCCATTTCTTATAGCAGCAGCAAAGGAAACGGTTGGATGGGTGAAGGATGGGACATTTCAGGCGTATCAGGAATTACGCTTGATACCCGATGGGGCACCCCTACTTTTGATCCTGGTTTTGAATCTGAGATTTATCTGCTGGATGGGGAAATGCTGGTCTACGAAGGAGACTATTTGCCACACCGCCATACCACAAGTAACGGAGTTTATAACATTGGCAGACAACCGAGAAATAATTCCGGTAAAAAGACATTTTATCTCAGAAAAAATAATGGATTCACAAGAATAGAGAGATATGGAAATACTCCAAAGACCTATACCTGGATCGTTACTACTACAGATGGCACAAAAAAATACTATGGCGGTGATGGTGCAACAGTAAATGACAATGCTGTTGTAAAAACAGACAACAATGAAATTGTTCAGTGGGGCATTACCAAAGAACTTGATGTTCATAATAACAATATTAAGTATTACTATGATAACAAGGTTTTACATGCAGGCACAGCACCGGTTACCGGTGATAATGTCAATCTTGATAACGGACGGCAGTTCCATATTGAAAAAATCACCTATAGCGGTAAAAATGATGCCGATGGCCCATACTGGGTTTCTTTTTACAGTCAGAAATATGACAGGCCGGATTATTCAATTAATGCCAAAGAGGGTTTAAAGAGAGTGGAGACCATGCTACTGGAAGGAATCCAAGTTGCCTATACGGATCCAAACGGAACAAATTCCGGTACTATAAGGCAATATACTTTTGGATATACGACAGGCGCATTCTATAAAAGCTTACTCCAAAAAATTAGTGGTCCCGGTGTAAATTATCAGCTTGACTATCATAATGATGCCGGAAATACCATTTTCGGAGCTGACAAATTTGTTTCAGCACCATCTCCGGATGCTTTTTCCGGAGTTGTTAATTCCCTGCTTACCCCTTCAAAGATCAGTGCTGACAATAACCTGGAATGGGGCTGGTCAGTCCGTGCCGGTGTTGGGCTGGGATTACTGAAGCCACACAGAACAGGTGACAAGAATTTTATGGTTTCAGGCTTTAAAGGTGAATCGTATCCTGATATCAAGAAAGCTATAGAACTTATTGATTTCAATGGCGATGGTATCTCAGATATTCTTTATAGGAAAAGAAATGGTGATAACGGGCTTAGGATTATTCCGGGAAGTCTTGATAATAATGGCAATTTACAGTTTGTTTCCGGAGAGAAAGATATCTTAAACTTAAAAAGCAATTTTACTAGAACCACCGGAACCACCTCTAATAATGGAGTTACTGCTCTTTTCAACTGGTGGAAGATGGGCTTTGACCTAACCAAGAGCTGGTCTAAAAGCAAAACTTCCACTCCAGTTTATCTCATAGACGCAAATTCGGACGGTCTCCCGGATATTGTTAAAGACAATAAGGTCTGGTTTAATAAGATCAAAGATAACGGGCAACCAGAGATGGTAACCACCAGCGATCTGACAGAAAATATGGTCCTTAAGGACAATATAGTTTTGCCTTACACTGAGCCTGAAGACGATGAGGGAGATAATGAAGAACCTGTTAAGGCAAAAAATGATGTTGTAAAAGTATGGATTGCGCCTAAGTCAGGATTTATTAAAATCTCCGATATCATTTCAATGGCAGACCCTGTAAGTGAAGCACAGGCTATTTATTCCATTGAAATGAAGGACCCCCTGAATATGCCGAAAAACGGGCGGCTGTTCCTTAGGAAACTAAGTGGTGGAAACGCACCTTTCTCGCTAACTATAGAGCGTTACAATACTTACCCTGCTATCCCATTGGGTATTGCCAATGCAGACCGAATAGCGGTTAAATCCGGTGATAAAATCTATTTTAGACTTCATAAGAAGACAGGAACTAATTATGTGGTTAATACATCACCAATCGTGAAGTATGTGAATAGCAATGGAGTCGAGATTGCAGATTCCCCTGATGAAGAGCAGGACGGCTTCCAGCCAAATGCTTTGAAATATGAACAGAAATTTTTTCTTAATAATCTGGTGAAGACCCTTAATTTTTCTGTAACAGCACCGAGCAACACAATTAATATACCTGGTTTTACCGTTCCCAAACTGAATGATAAAGTCAGATATTCAATTACGCTTTCAAAGACCGATGTGGTAGATCCTGTCACCGACATTCAGATATTATATGAGAAAACCTATCTGCAATCTTCTGCGCCAGCTAATATAAATCCGGTCAATCTTTCTTTTGCTCCTCAGTCAATTACCCCTGGAGGATGGCACCTGAAATTTTCTGTAGAATCCGACTCCTACATGAATAAAGACTTAGAGTGGAAAAATATTGAGGTTAAAAACGGACAGAACATGGCCACAGTGCATGATATTGCCGACTACCCGTCATATTTTATAGCAGACATGAAGAAAAAGTTCCATATTGCTGATCTTGGAAATGCCCCGCAGGGAAGCAATGACTACTTTATATCCGTCAATAAATCATTTACCTTTAGCCCCGCACTGCCTGGAAACTTTATTTACATTATTAAGAAGAACGGCTTGGTCATTGATAAAAGACGAGTTCAGATCAATGCTTCAGGATTATCTGAAACAACCATGAGTGGAACTGCTATAGCGGGAATAGATCCTATCCTCTTCTATTCCGGAAATCCCTACCAGTCTGTACAGCTTAATGATAAGATCAATATTTTGGTTTTCTGTATTACACCAAATGACCGCGCAGCTTATAATGCCTTAAGAACACAGCTTCAGGGAAAGCTATTTAATATTTATTACGGACCAAATAAGTTCCTTCTATCGGGAACGACTGAAACATCTGTCAATACGGGAGAATTCAATGGTATCAGTGCAGTGTACCACAATTGGGGCCAGTTTATTTATGATGAAAGTAAAGATGTAATAAAGGGAAAAAACCCTCTTACCCCACCCGATCCACGCGATCCTCAGACTGGTCCTATCTCAGGCAACGGACCTGATTACGTACCCAATCCAAATACACCGAAAGACCAGTATGGAGCACTGATCAACAGTGAATTCCTTGATAACCCTTTTGGTGCGTTTAATACAGATTTCAGTTCATGTGCAGGTAACACAAATGCGAATGACTACGCAGAATGTATCGGAGATATTGCACAGGCAGATTTTCAAAACATCGGCAATACCAATATACTGGCAGGGATGAATCCTATTGTATCAATGATTACTTATAATATGAAAAAGGGAAATGCCTTCCTGCAAAAGTGGATCAATGGTTTCTTTACCGAACAATATTCAATGCCATCAAGTTTCCGGGACGAAGAAAGCATAGACCCGTTTTTTGTAACAGATGATCCTGACGAAGGAGACGTAGAAGTACAGGGCAATACTGCTTCGGAAATGTATGCGATTGAAAAAAAGCAAAAGAGTATGGCTAAGACCACAAACTGGGGGCTTGGCATTCCCGTAATATCTACCTCAACATCTCAGTTAAGGGGATATGGCAATCTCAATACCCAGGATTTCTTTGATGTGAATGGTGATGGTTATCCGGATATGATTTACAGAGACCAGTCTCAGCTAACCAATGCGCTTGGAGGCCTTAAAGGAGCTCAAGGCAGGAACCTTGAGAACAGCAGCGATTCACCTATATCAACAGCAGACAGTTTCCAGCGAACGAATACAATAGCGTTCTCCAATGCTGCTGTAAAGACCGTGGGACGGATGGTCGGCAATAAAGGTTCAGATGCTAAAGGTGATGAATCTACCGCCTGGTCAGGAGGACTCGGTTATTCAACCTATCCCAACTCATATGATAAGGGTTTGAAATTCTGGGCAGACATCAATGGTGACGGACTGGTAGACAGGGTAGATAACAACGGAACTGAATACCAGTATAAGCTCAACTACGGGACCGGATTGATAGATTCACCATATGAGATATATTCAGGACTGGACACCTACAATTCAAAACCGGTCGGAGCAGCATCTATAAGTATTGGTCCCGGTCTCTCCGGTCTGATTTCTGCAACCTCCACATTCAGCCAGGGTTTTGGTATTTCTGGCAATATTACTGCATCTTCATCAACTGGGACCTCTAAGAAAACATTTCAGGATGTGAACGGCGATGGCTTAGCGGATCTAATTACAGTAGATGATAATGGAGGCGCTGATGTGAGTTATAATATGGGCAATAAATTTGCGTCTCCAACATCTTTGAGTAAAATAGGTGGAGCGCTTAATTATGGGAACGAAAGTAGAAACTATAATGGTGGGTTGACCATAAATGTTGGCTATTACGCAAATCTTCCGCTAGTTACATTTTTTGGAATCACGCTTCTGTACCTCAGATTTGGATCTGATTTGAGTGGAAGCCTGGGTACTACCGTATCAGAAATCAATAAAGGGATGCGGGATGTAAACGGTGACGGCTATCCTGATCTCGTGGTGAATAATGGAAACGGCTTGCAGGTTAATTATTCCAGAATCGGAAGAACTAACAAGCTTGCCAAAGTAAGTGAAGCTGATTCACAAGGAGCATTTACTATTAACTACGAATTTAGCAAGCCTACCTATAATGATGCACATTCAAAATTGGTGATGAGCGAAGTGAAGATTTTAAATCCGGATATTAACTCTCCTACATATACGCAGTCGGCTACTGATAAGGATATGGTGACTAAATTTCGCTATGAAAATTCCAAATTTGACAGAAGAGAGAGAACATCATACGGCTTTGAAACCGTTACAGCTGAAAGCATGAACGGTACGTCAGTATACAGAAAGGCAGTACAGACTTATCACAACAGTACCTATTTCAATAATGGGCTGGAACGCAGAACTGACATTTATGCTAATGGTGTGCTAAGCGCTACTACGGACAATACCTATAAATTGTATAATTATACAAATAATCATACGGAGATCGCAGAACTCCCTTCAGCTCAATTTGAAACATATGATGTCGGAGGTACCGAAGGGAACAGGATGGCTATGATACTACCTTCAGGAACTACTAGCACAAATTATGAAGGCGGCATCTCACTTACAACGAGCCGTTCGATCACTTATAATACAAAGGGACAGGTTACCAAGTATCAATATAATAGTAATGTCGCTTCGGGAAGCTATTCATCGACTATTTTGTACCATAGTTATCCGACATTATTAGCTGCCAATATTCTGGATATCCCATCAGAAATCAAAGTATTCTCAAACAACAATACGCTGCTCCGCCAGAGAAGTACCCAGGTTGATCAGAATACAGGTGACGTCACTCAGATTAATGTCATGCTTACTCTCGGAACGTCTGCACTTACGAATATGACCTACGATACGTTTGGGAATGTTAAAACGATAACCTATCCTACGGGTTATACTCTGACTTATGAATACGATCTGACAGGAAAATATGTACTTAAAGTAACGGATAATTTCAATGTATTTTCCTCCGCTATTTACGATCCTAAGTGGGATGCGGTACTGGAATCAACGGATCCAAGCGGCAATAAAATAAAATACACCTATGATGCATTTGGGCGCACATCATCTGTTCTTGCCCCTAAAGAGGCTGGAGTATCGCCTTACACGGTACAGTACAGTTATTTTACCTCTCCGTTAGGTACAGGAAATACGGCACCGAAACTTTACGGTTCAATCACCCAGAATTTCGACCCGCTGCATCCTGCGAATCCTATCGAGACGATCAGTCTGGCCGATTTTACCGGAAAAACCGTACAGGTAAAAAAAGATATAGATATAGCGGGAACAGAAAAAATGTCGGTATCCGGGATCACATGGTATGATATCTTCGGAAGGCCTGTTAGGCAGTATCATCCTACGGATGAAGCTAAAGATGCGGTACTTAACAAGAAATTAAAGCTTAGTACAGCAGTATTCTATACATCTGCACAATACGACGCTCAGGATAGAGTGATATATAGTTTTGACGAAGACGGAAACCAGACGGAAAATAAATATGCCATTGATAACGCAATGTTTAAGGTAACCAGCGAAAAAATGCAGAACACGTCTGTCCTGATGAGAACAGAAAAACTGAGCGATGCAGAGGGAAGAACGGTAAAAACCATAAGTCATATTGGTAGTCAGCCGCTGATTACAACGTTTTCATATAATTCAGTAGGTGATTTGGTCTATGCCACGGATCCTGATGGAATGACAACCGGTTATCAGTACGACATGGCAGGAAGGAGAATTACGGAAAACCATCCCGACCGCGAGATTTCAAATTTCGAATATGACGCAGCCGGAAACCTGGTTAAAAAATACACTGCTAATCTGGTCAATTCAGGGCTGTCGCAAACCTATATCTGGTACAAATACAACTATAACAGGTTAACCAATATTTATTATCCGAATCTTCCTAATGGAACTGCAAATCCATCCAATGTGACCTATCAATACGGTACCACAGGTACAGGGAAAGGCAGGATTACCCGAAAAATTGACGGCACAGGCAACAGCGACTATCAATATGGAAATATGGGTGAGCTGATTTACGAAAAAAGAGTTGTAATGGGTTATAATATCCCGACAATGAATTTTACCACCAGATTTGGATATGACAGCTGGAACCGAATCAGATACATCATGTATTCTGATGGGGAACAGGTGCAGTATTTATATGACCTGGGCGGAAACTTGAAGACAATCAGGAATGATAAGAATGTGTTTTACATTAAGAATATCGAGTACGACACTTATGGACAGCGCACAAAAGTGTTAAACGGGAACGATACCTATTCTTTGTTTACTTATTTGCCTAAACAGAGAATCTTAGACACGCATGTTTTGAAAAAGGATGGCTATACAACATTCCTGGCCAATTCGTATAAATATGATCTGGCAAATAACATTACAAAAATTACAAATGACAGCCCTCTTACGCCTAACCAGTTGGGAGGAAGCTATGAGTTCATTTACAGCTATGATGCACTTAACCGTCTTACGCATTCAGAAGGCGCTGTGCTTAAAAACCTGAAAGATCAGCATACAGACCCGAATAATGTAACCTCAAGCTATTCGACATCGCTTACCTACACCCCGAGCAGCGGCATCAATACAAAAAGCCAGAGTGTAAGCAGCCTTGGCGTGGTAAACCCTGTGAATACCTATAATAATAAATATAATTATTTCAGCGGAACCCATAAAGTATCAACGGTTTTAGACCAGGCTACTTCAGTCACCAATATGTTTAAATATGATAATAATGGGAATGTTACCACGGATGCACTTACGGATGACCATAAATTTATGTTCTGGGATGAGGAAGATAACCTGAAGGCCTACCATGCCGATGAAGCGGGTGTATATCAGTACAATGTATATGATGATAAGGGTGAAAGAACGATTAAATATAATCTGAATCAAAGCGCTAAGCTCTATCAGAACGGGGCTTTAGTGGATGGTTCCATGTCGCTTCGGTCCTATTCCGTATATCCTAATCCGTATATGACCGTGACTTCCGATGGAAAGTATACTAAGCATTACTACGCAGGTACGCAGCGAATTGCGAGCTATCTGATGAGCAATACCGGTCAGATCAGTAAATCTGCAGATTCTACGGCAGTATCGGGAAGTTCCGGCGTTGCAGATGCAGATTTTGAAGCAGGTTTCAGAACGTATGCCGAGAAAGCAGGCCTGGATATGGAAGCCATAGATGCACAGCTGAAGGCTCCTGTTTCTCAAAACGGGATTTATTACCTGCACGGAGACCAGCTCGGGACCGCAACATTTGTCACCGACGGTAATGGTTTGGCAACGCAGTTTTTCTTAAATTTACCTTTCGGTGAAACGTTCGTTGAACAGCAGGTCATCGGTAAGTATAAAAATCCGTACAAATTTAATGCTAAAGAGTTGGACAGCGAAACCGCTTTATATTATTATGGAGCCAGATATTATAATCCGAGGTTAAGCATCTGGTATGGTGTGGATCCACTGGCGGAGAAAATGCCTCGTTGGTCGCCATATACTTATGCATTTGATAATCCTGTACGTTATACAGATCCTACGGGAATGGAGCCAAAAGATGACCATTTTAATAAACATGGAAGATTTATGTATAGAGATAATAAAAAAACAAATAATATTATAGTACATACCGACCAAGGTGAGGCAAAACTTTCACAGTTAAATTATAGTAAAAGAGGGACACTGAAAGCTGTATCAAATATATTAGCACATTATTCAAGTCAAAAAAATATTGGAGGCTACACTGGAGTAGCGACTGGATATGGATTTTCGGCATTTACTCATCCTGATAGTAAAAATATTTTCTTCAACATATCTGAATTAAAAAGTGGCATTTTTAATAATTTATATAACATAAAATCTACATTAAATCATGAGGGTGGAAGGTTTGGACATAAAAATGAAAAATTTACTGGAGCTTATACCTTTGAAATGCATTCTAAAGTATACTTAAATGAAGCAATAAATCCTGATTTTAGTAAAACAACAGAAGCATATCGAGCTGGACAAGCAGTAAGTTTTGCTCAACATGTGCTGAACGCAGCTCAAAAAGAATCTAGTTATGGAAACAACCATATGGATATGATTGACACATATAATCAAAAAAATTCAGGAGACGTATATATAAATACATTTAGTGGAGGAAATGGCCTGCCAACCAGTACAACAATTACGCCTGAGGTAGGTAATAAATTATACAAAACAACATCATATGAAAATATTAAACATCCAGAAGATTAATTTTTGTTTAATTTTAGTTTTGCTTTTATCATGTCAAAAAGAGAAAAATGAAAAAATAAAAAATATTTTTTCAAGTGAAAAAGGGAAAAAGTGGTATGTCTACAGCATTGACAGCTCTCATTCTTTCTATCCTTATCGTGTTAGTAACTTTTTTTCTGATGGAAAACAGCTTCAATACATAAATAATTCGACAACTAAGAGTTTAGAGATTATTCCAAATCATAATATGTATAATCCTGAAAAATGGTTTATCATAAACGATTCAACTGTTAGTATTGAGAGTGTGTATAATCCCAAAACAAAGTCTTACCATACTTTTAAAAGGAAATTATTATATTATAATAACGATACGATTATTTTACAAGGAGTAAAAAAAGATAATTACGAAGGAGTCTTGATTCTTACCAGATATAAAGACAAAAGATAAAATCTAAAGCTTACAAGTTTTTTGCTGAAAATTCTGATGCAGATTTTGAAGCAGATTTCAGAACGTATGCCGAGAAAGCAGGCCTGGATATGGAAGCCATAGATGCACAGCTGAAGGCTCCTGTTTCTCAAAACGGGATTTATTACCTGCACGGAGACCAGCTCGGGACCGCAACATTTGTCACCGACGGTAATGGTTTGGCAACGCAGTTTTTCTTAAATTTACCTTTCGGGGAAACGTTCGTTGAACAGCAGGTCATCGGTAAGTATAAAAATCCGTATAAGTTTAATGCCAAAGAGTTGGACAGCGAAACCGCTTTATATTATTATGGAGCAAGATATTATAATCCCCGCTTAAGTATATGGTACGGTGTTGATCCTTTGGCGCTCTACAACCCAGTGATGGAGAGTCAATTTTATGGAAACGGTCAGCATAATGGAGGATTTTTTAACTTTGGTAACTTAAACCCGTACATCTATACTTATCAGAATCCGATACGATACGTAGACCCCAATGGTAAACAGGTCGATAGTGTTATAGATGGTATAAAGAAGATGTTCAATGGGATCAATCCATGGGCGGCAATGGAAACCACCAATAAAGGTCCAAGAGTGCGATCTGGCGAGGAACGTTTTCAGCAGTTTAGGAGCGGGGCAATACAGGCAGCGAAAGGTTCTGCAACTGCAGAAGTGGGACATGCGCTGTTGGATGTAGCGGGAACGGTAGAGCCAACACCGGTCGCCGATGTTGCCAATGGTATTTGGTATGCCATTGAGGGAGATTATAGGAATGCTGCTGTAAGCGGTTTGGCTGTAGTACCTTACCTAGGGGATCTGGGTAAAGCTGGAAAATATGGTGGTAAAATTATTACCCAAATCCAAAAGCATCATATAATACCTCAACAGTTGTATGCATTAATGCCAGCCATAGGCGAGTTTATTCTGAAAAATTCCGGGGTGAATTTGAAAAAACTGCCTAATAGATTCCATGGCAATCACCCGGCATACACCAATTGGATTAAAGGGAAGATTGACGTATTGATAGAAAGAAATGAATTAACTAAGGAGGGTCTTGAAGGCATTATTAAGGAGGCAAATACCGAAATAAATAAAGCCTACAAAGAATTTAAAGAATCAGGACAATCACTAAATAAATACTTTAAAAATAAGACTCAATAGTATGAAATTACAAAAAAAATATATCCAGATTGAACCTAGTATTAATCCAAAAATTATTGGGCGAAGCGATCTCCCATTGACAGTTGCCATTAAGGATAAAAATTTTGTATCGCAAAGCAGCAGTTATGTGGTTGATTTCAAGAGGTATTTTGAAGATGAAGATGCAGCATTCACAAATTTACCAGACAATATTGTTGGTAAGATGTTTCAAAAGAAACATCCCGTTGACATAATGGGCATAATGCCACATCATCCAGTTATCCTTTGCATAGTAAGTCAAAAGGTGATCGATATACTGGAAAAATTGCAAGTAAATAAGAAAGAATACAAATTTAAAAAGTTAGAGATTACGGGAATAGATACCCGCTATTATTTCTTAATTACACCAATTTTTAAAAGTTCCGAATATATTAATTTTAGTAAGAGCCAATTTACTGAAGTCGCTACTGGAATTGATTGGGGTTTTCCCGATTATGAATCCTACATGTTAAAAACTAAATCTAATAAGTTCGTTACAAAATCAATTTGTATCAATCCCATTCTGCAAAATAATGATATTATTAGGATCCAAACTGTGAAAACTTTTTTTAGTGAACGCATAATTAATGCGTTTATGAAAAATGAGGTAGTCGGATATGACATAATTAAAGGTGGTGACTTCAAAATAGATTTGAATTTTGATACTAATTGATAATAGCCATTCAAAAAAGCATGATAAAATTATCATACAGGATTTTCTATTTACTCTATTAACGTGAAACTGCTAACTAACTTGAGAATGTATGCCAAGAACAAGGATAAAGACTATTACCAGATCGATGCTACAATCGATAAAAAAATAATTGGTAGAAGTGAGCTGCCACTAAGTGTGGAAATAAAAGATCAAGGTTTTTTAAATTTTCGAAAGGAAAAACTTAACAATATTAATAATTACTTCAATCAAGTAGATCTGTATTTTGGTTTTCCAGAAGAAGTTAAAGGGAAAATGTACCAGAAGAAGAAAAATCCGATTGATATTATGCTAGTGATACCATCGTGTTTAAGTTTGCCTTATATAATCAGTGAAAAAGTAAAGAATATCTTAAGTCAGCTTGTTAGTGATGAAGAGTATCACCTGGAAAAGATAGAAATAGATGGTTATGACAAATATTTTTATTTTCTGTTTATTCCGTATTTGGAAACCTGGAAATATGTAGATTTCAGTAACACTATTTTCTATAATAGGTCAAACAAGGAAGAGATAAAGTTTAAGGATTTCAATTCTTATGAAGAAAATAAAAAACTAGAGCGATACGCATACAAAAAACTCTCCTTATCTGGGGATTTGAGCACTAGGAAGTTAATTAATATACCGGTCGCTGGTATTTTTTATCATCATACTATAATAAACGCTTTTATTAAAGAAAATGTTGTAGGTTTTGACATAATCGAGGGTGGTGATTTCAAAGTAGATTTGACTTTTAACACTGATTAATGTTTGCCTTTGCAAACAGGTTAAATAAAACCAACACCGTAGCGGTTCTATTAACTCTATCAGTCTAAAATTGCTAAATAATTTAAAAATTTATTTCATGAAGGTTGATAAACTGTACTATCAAATACAAGCAACAATCGACTCAAAGATAATAGGAAGAAGTGAATTGCCCCTATCTGTAGAAATTTCTGATAAACGATTTTTGACTTTTCGCAAAGAATATCTGGTTGATGTAAACAAGTATTTTGAAAAGAGTAATGTTTATGAAGATTTCCCAAAAGATATAAAAGCTAAAATGTATCAGAGGAAAAAGAATCCTATAGATCTTATGTTGGTTATGCCGATGTGTTTGGGTATTCCATTCATTGTAAGTGAAAAGATTAAGAAAATACTTGAAAATTTGAAAGTAAACAAATCTGAATATCACTTGGAAAAGCTATTTATTGAGGGATCGTATGAAGCTTTTTATTTTTTATTTATCCCTATGCTAAAAAATTCTGATACCATTAACTATAATAAAAGTGTTTTTTATAGTGCATCTCAGGACAGATTTGCCGTTTTTGGTACTTTTGAAAATTATCTGACGGAAAAAATTAACCGGTTTAAAGTAAAACGATTATTTATTAGTAAAAAATTTCAGAATCAGGATATCATTCGATTACAGGCTGCTGGCCCCTTCTTTAGCGAGCGTTTAGTAGATGCTTTTGAAGAAAGTAATGTAGTAGGCTATGAGATAATTAAAGGTGGCGACTTTGAAGTAAATTTAATTCTTGAGTGATTCTTTCCAGAATTTATATATGACAGAACTACGCTGAATGGCTCTTTTGTAAACCTAACAGTCACCTTAAAACGATAGACGGAAAATTACATCTCAACATCACTGTGGAGTGCTTCAGCTGCGGCTATCTTCGCTGAGATTTAGCTAATGATATAATGGAGGAGAAAGGCTAAAAATTTTTTGCACAAAATTACATCTCAGAATTTCTGAGTTTGGTTATTAGTTCTTTAACCGGCCGGCACGGGCTGGCCGGTTATTTATAAAAATAAAAATGAATTATGAAAAAAAGGACATTACCATCACGGAGTGCCTTAAATGCGGCGCCGGTTATAAAAACTATTTTAAATATAAAAAACTACTAATATTAGGGATCTTCATTTGCAAAAGTAAAAGCGATGGATGGTACATTATATAAAAGCCCCAATCAAGGTCAATCATCAGCAATGATTACTTTAAGAATAAAACAAAAGAGTAGAAAAAATGGATAGATATTTTCAGATAGAAGCGACGATTGACCGAAAAATTATTGGAAGAAGTGAATTGTCACTCACGGTTGAAGTCAACGATAAACGCTTTTTAGCGTTTAGGAGCGAAAAGCTGGTAGATATAAACAAATATTTTGAGATGGAAAATATTTATAAAAATTTCCCTAAAGACATTAAAGGAAAAATGTATCAAAAGAAGAAAACTCCAATAGACATAATGCAGGTAATGCCAAGTTGCTTGACTCTAAAATATGTCGTCAGTGAGAAAGTACAAGAAATTTTGCAAACAATAGTTAATGACGAATCTCAGTATCACTTCGAGGAAATCACTATTGATGGTAGTTCTCAAAAATTCTTTTTCTTATTCATTCCTTTTCTTAAAAGTTCTGAGTATATAGATTATAGTAAGACCGTTTTCTATAACAGTTCAAATAAAGAGAAAGTGATTTTTGGTGATTTTGAGACTTATGAAGTTCAAAAAAAAATAAACAATTACTTATTTAAAGAACTGTATGTATCAAAGGAAGTACGAGACAGAAAAATTTTTAGTTTTCCAGTTGCAGGAACTTTCTATTGTAATTCTATCATTGAAGCTTTTGAACGGGAAAACGTAATCGGGTATGATATTGTGAATGGTGGCGACTTTAAAGTAAATTTAATTTTTGAGTGATTCTTTCCAGAATTTATATATGACAGTACTACGCTGAATGGCTCTTTTGTTAACCTAACTGTCACCTTAAAACGATAGACGGAAAATTTCATCTTAACATCACTGTGGAGTGCTTCACCTGCGGCTATCTTCGCTGAGATTGAGCTAAATGATATTATGGAGGAGAAAGGCTAAAAATATTTTGTCCAAAATTACATCTCAGAATTTCTGAGTTTGGTTATTAGTTCTTTAACCGGCCGGGTATGCGCTGGCCGGTTATTTATAAAAATACAAATGATTTATGAAAAAAAATGACATTACCATCACGGAATGCCTCAAATGTGGTGTCCGTTATCAGAACTATTTTAAACCCGAGCAGCGGCATCAATACAAAAAACCAGATTGTAAGCAGCCTTGGCGTGGTAAACCCTGTGAATACCTATAATAATAAATATAATTATTTCAGCGGAACCCATAAAGTATCAACGGTTTTAGACCAGGCTACTTCAGTCACCAATATGTTTAAATATGATAATAATGGGAATGTTACCACGGATGCACTTACGGATGACCATAAATTTATGTTCTGGGATGAGGAAGATAACCTAAAGGCCTACCATGGTGATGAAGCGGGTGTATATCAGTACAATGTATATGATGATAAGGGTGAGAGAACGATTAAATATAATCTGAATCAAAGCGCTAAGCTCTATCAGAACGGGGCTTTAGTGAATGGTTCCATGTCGCTTCGGTCCTATTCCGTGTATCCTAATCCGTATATGACCGTAACTTCCGATGGAAAGTATACTAAGCATTACTACGCAGGTACGCAGCGAATTGCGAGCTATCTGATGAGCAATACCGGTCAGATCAGTAAATCTGCAGATTCTACGGCAGTATCGGGAAGTTCCGGCGTTGCAGATGCAGATTTTGAAGCAGGTTTCAGAACGTATGCCGAGAAAGCAGGCCTGGATATGGAAGCCATAGATGCACAGCTGAAGGCTCCTGTTTCTCAAAACGGGATTTATTACCTGCACGGAGACCAGCTCGGGACCGCAACATTTGTCACCGAAGGTAATGGTTTGGCAACGCAGTTTTTCTTAAATTTACCTTTCGGGGAAACGTTCGTTGAACAGCAGGTCATCGGCAAGTATGCCAATCCGTATAAGTTTAACGCCAAAGAGTTGGACAGTGAAACCTCCTTATATTATTATGGTGCAAGATATTATAATCCAAGGTTAAGTATATGGTATGGGGTTGACCCATTATCGGAGAAATATCCAAGTATTAGTCCATACGCCTACTGCATGGATAATCCAGTTAATGCCGTTGATCCTAACGGAGAAGAGATTATTTTTATACAGATTAAAAAGGATGGCACACAGATCCATTTACAATATAGAAAGGGTAATTTTTATTATTTAAATGGAGAGCGCAAAGGTGAAAAATACGATGGAAGAATTCACCAGGTGAGTAAAAATTTATTCAGAATTGCAAAAGCATATCGAAAAATAGAGCATTCAAAAAATGCCATTTTAAAAGACAGGTTGCATACGCTAGAGAACAGTAAAAATAAACATTATCTCTTTGATCCTACTGAAGAAGATGGTCCTTCAGGCATGCAGGGATCACCAGGAGTTGGTTCAAAGACAGTATATAATCTTGCAAGTTCAAGAGAAAACGCAAGATTTAAAGAAATTGAGGGAATATCTAGTACTGATCTAGCTACGGTAGCTCATGAAATGCAGCATCAATATGATAAAGAAATAGATAATCAAGGGGATGCTACTAATACTAATGACGCCGACAATCCTTCTGAACAAAGAGCAGTTAAGACAGAAAACGAAGCGAGAAAATTAGAAGGTTCACCATTAAGAAAAACTTATGGTGGACGAAAAGTTACTACTAATCCACCAAATTATACATTACCAAATGAAAAAGTTAAGAAATAGGATGAAAAATTTAATATATTATTATAGATTTATATTATTTATTATGCTCTGGGTTTCATGTAAAAATGAATCCAACCGAGAAGTTTTTATTGAAAAACTTTCTGCTATTCAAAATGGTTTACCATCACCATATTTTAACTATTATCTTTATTTCAAAACTGATAATGACAAAATTTTAGAAGCTAACATAGATTCAATATATGCGATCTATAAAATTTATTATATTAAAAAATACCAAAACTTTAACAGTTATCTCATAAGTATTATGGAAGGAAGAGAGTTGGTCAGAGAAATATATATTAATAATGTCAAAGAAACAGGTGATTACTTGTTAAATGTAGAAGATATTAATAAAAATATCGAAGAGATGAGTGTCGAAGAGATAGAAAGAAAATATTTAAAATCTGAAAAACAGTCTTTCATATTGGCAACTGGCAATGTGACTGCTATGGAATCACGGAATATACTTTATAAAATGTTTTTTAATGGGTATATAATTTCTTTTAGTGATTATGGGGGGTATTATTTAATCAAAAAGTATGAATCTGATGATTTCAAATAAGTAGAGTGTATTTCTACAGATTTAAACTAAACAATAGGTCATCGGTAAGAATGCCAATCCGTATAAGTTTAACGCCAAAGAGTTAGACAGCGAAACCGCTTTATATTATTATGGAGCAATATATTATAATCCACGGCTAAGTATCTGGTATGGGGTTGACCCGCTGGCGGAGAAGTATCCAGAAATATCTCCCTACGTTTACACGGCTAATAATCCTGTAAAATATATTGATCCTGACGGAAAAGATTTTATACTTGCAATTTTAGGAATGTTCCGTAAAGATAGAACTGTATCCAAAATGGAGGTAAGAGCAACAGTTTATATCACTGGAGCAAATGCATCAGCAGCACGAGCTAAAGAGTTGAATGCTTTAGCAAAAGGTACCTTTAGAAGTAAAAAAGTTGACGGAGCTGAAGTAGGATTTAATGTAAAATATGTTTATAAAAAGAATATTGATTCTAAAGATTTAAAACCTGGAGAAAATATGTTAAATTTCGTTAAAGAAACTGGGAGGTCAGAAGTTTATGGAGCTGTAGGTGAAGACTCGTTTGATAGCAGCAGAATTTATTATACAGGTAATACTGGGACTGTTTATTCAGACGGTGATAATATGTCTGTTTTGCATGAAACGGGTCACTTTCTCGGTTTACCCGATAGATATACAGATTTTAAAGATAAAGAAGGTAATGTTTTTTCAAAAGCACATTCTGGTTTCGTTGGTGATTTGATGGGTGATAAAGGAAAAAAACTAAATAGTAACTATTATCAGGATTATCTTAAAAGGGCAAATGAGAATAAAGGTATTGATAAGCCATCTTACATTCAAATTGGAAGAGATAAAAAAGGAAACTTAATCAAATAATAAAAATATATTTATGGTAAAGAAAAAAAATAAAATATTATGGCACTTACTTTTGTGGCTTTTTACATTTGGATGCACAAATACTAATAATGGTAATAATAAAATTATTAATGGAAACACTTATAAGGGCTTAGGTATTTTCTATTATTTTGAAATAGACAGTGGAAGTTCGTATGACATAATATTTATACCATTCCATTTTAAAGAAAATCTAGGAAACATTAAAGAAATCTCCAAGCAGACAATATTAAAAAACACTGAAAGTATTATTTTTGAAAAGGGATTGGGTTTTAGCACATTTAGTAATGGCGATATTTTTGATAAGGTATTTTTAAATTCAGAACCATGTGAAACTAAAAAATATTGTTTTGCTTATGTGGATTTCGTGAAAAACCACCAAACAGAAATAAAAGAATGGGATTACTATAAAAAAGAATTTTCCATTAGAATATGTTTAAATAAAGGTATTAAAATTGTAAAGTATTATCATACCAAAAATGCTGCGCGGGATTTGATAAAAATAAATACATTAAAGGTAATAAAATAACGTTCGCCTCGCTATCAAGCAAATCATGTAGTTTGGTAGCTTGGTATTTTTAAGCTTGATGATAAAGGTGAAGTCATTTAAATAAAAATAGTACGTGAAAATATTTATGGAAAAAATCCTGAATTCGTTTATAAAATAATTATTACGAATTTACTTTAACCAAACATCAGAAAGGCTTGAATATGTAGAATGGGATCTATTATATGCATGGGGATCAGCTCGGTACCGCAACATTTGTCACCGACGGTAATGGTTTGGCAACGCAGTTTTTCTTAAATTTACCTTTCGGGGAAACGTTCGTTGAACAGCAGGTCATCGGTAAGTATAAAAATCCGTATAAATTTAACGCTAAAGAGTTGGACAGCGAAACCGGTCTGTATTATTATGGAGCAAGATATTATAATCCGAGGTTAAGTATCTGGTATGGGGTGGATCCGCTGGCAAGTTACGATCCTGTAAGAGAAAACGAGTTTTATGGTGATGGCCAGCACAATGGTGGAGTTTATTATTATGGTAATCTAAATCCTTATATTTATACATATCAGAATCCTGTTAAATATATTGATCCGAATGGAAAACAAACTTTAGCACCAGGAACATATAATACAGCTTTTGTTTACTATGTTTCAGGTGATGTTGGCCATACGTCAGTAGGATATTACGGTAAGTATGACAAAAATCCCGGTGTCCTCTACGCTCCGTTATCAGGCAATTCTAACTACAGACAACCGAGGATGGGATTGGATGGCAGTTATTATAACGGTGTCAGTGAGGCGCAGACAATTAAATCATATTTAGATGATGGCAGTAAAGTAGAACGTTATCATTATAAACTAAGAGATGAAGCGATGAAGTCTTTGGCTGAAGGAATAGAAAGCGACCTTATTAATCCTGGCAATACCTATGATCAAGCATATTGTACCTTACAAGCGAAACAAGCTATAAAATTAGCATTTGAAGATATCAAAGGAGTAGATGATAAAAAAGCAGCAAATAAAATAATTTCATATAGATTTCCGACAAACCTATCGAATAGTGAAGTACTGGAGAGCGGGAGCGTAAAATATGATATTTTCACAAAAGAAAGTGGAAAATACTATAGAACGACAAACACATGGAGGGCACGTAGTGTAGGTAAAAGTTGGATTGAAAGAAATATCTTCGGTAAAGATGGATGGTCTTCAAAAAAAGTTGAAATAAAATTTGTAAAATGAAAAAAATATTTAAAGTTTTAATCCTCATTTTTCTTGTATTGTTTGGAATAGGATTTTTCATTCAAATAAAAGTTGAATTATATAAGCAGAAGTTAATTGACAGCTATAATTTTAGATATTTAAAGAATAAACGAATTAGGTATATGCCATTCGTAGTGTTTTTAATAGAAAATAAAATTATGAAAAAAAATAAATGTTATTTTGCTAATATTAACCTTCCCTATCAAGAATATGAAAAGATCAAGAATATCAAGAGAATTCCACATTCAGAATACACTTTGGTATACAATATAGAATATAATGCATACTTAATGTATTGCTATTATAATATAAATGATTTGGATTGTGATATGGTAAAAGAAAAATAGATATTATCAAACTATGGCAATTGGCCTATGTCTGTATCCTGATATAGAAAAATTTGGATGCTCGACAAGATGTTTGCCTTTATTAAATTACGATAAATGGATACTATGGTTGGTCAGATCATCGGTAAGTATAAAAATCCGTATAAGTTTAATGCCAAAGAGTTGGACAGCGAAACCGCTTTATATTATTATGGAGCAAGATATTATAATCCGAGGTTAAGCATCTGGTATAGGGTTGACCCGCTGGCGGAGAAGTATCCAAGTTGGTCGCCGTATGCATATTGTGGAAACAACCCTATTAATTACATTGATCCTGATGGAAATTTTAGATTACCAGCAAATGCTACGAGAGAGGAAAGAAGATTATATACAGCGGCAATAAAAACTATAAAAGCGGTGTTTCGAGATTCAGGATTTCGAGAAGCGTTTAAAGAGATTTAAGGTAGATGATAAAATGATACAGACAATGCTCAGAGATGGAGATGGGCTCACTGTTATAATGAATGAAAGTATGGGACATTTGGGGTTATTTGATTAAAAAAAAGATCCCAATGTTATTTATATTGATCCTGGCGTAATAAACACGGTTTCAAAAAATAAAGGAAATAAAAAGTATATTGATAATTTAGCAGAAATTATAATTCATGAAGGTGGTCATTGGGCAGAATATGCAATTGACCATCATTCCAAGGAATCTGACCCACTTTTTAAGACGAGTTTTAAATCAAAAAGTGGTATTGGAGATGCAGGAGATAATTGGGAAGCTGTTTATTTTGGAACAGATACTCAATTTTCTGCTTCTGATCGTGATATAATTACTGAAAAGTTTGATGGAATTAGGAGGAATAATGCTGCAAAAGATTTTAGACAACAACATGAAATCAGGGACTTGAAATCACAAAAAAAGTCATCTATTTTAGATAATTATAAAAAACCAAAGATAATTTGCGAGTAAGACCATGTTATTAACCCAAAATCCCTAAACAATATGAATTTTAAAACAAAAATAGTTATGATTTTATTATCCTCTTTATTACTTACGAATTGTAAGGAGGAAATGAAGAAATGTGTAAGTCAATCAACCGATACTAATGTAAAACTATATAATGATTTAACAGATCAGTTGATACCTTATTTTTTTAGAGAAGATTATTTAGGTAAAAAAAGATATTTTGATAGTTTAAGAGTTCATAATGAGGATTTATATATCGAAGAGAAGACAAAAGCGCATAACGAAATTTTTAATCATCCTGAAAAATTTTGCAATTTGTATATAGATTCTACTAAAAGTAAAAATACATATTTTGCTACAAGTAGTAAAAACTTTATTACAGGTCATCCCGAAGCTCATATAAATTACATAAAAAGTAGGAAGGAGCTTTTAAAAGAATTTTCCAGTAATACAGATATTATTAAAAAATTAAGTACACGAAGTTCTATAAAAGCAAATCAATTTAATTTGTGTACGGCAAAAGTCCTAGATCTGGCAGAGTATGATAAACATACAAATGAATGTGAGATAGGTGTTGTCTATTTTTCAGAGATTGTATTTGATCCTTCTAAAAAAAGAGCATTAGTTTTTGTTGACCATCGTATAAAAAAAGATTATTACGGGAGAAATGCTGTATTTAAACTAAGATTGCATGATAATTATTGGGAAATAGAAGATTTTACGTTAGTGTCAACTTCCTAATTTCCGGGTAATGTACCCGATAGCGCGGATTTGTAATCCGTTCCTGTAATAGCAGCAAAAACTTTGCAGATTGCAAAGTTTTTGTTCTTGTAAAGTAGTAATTATATATCACGCACTGGCGGAGAAAATGCCTCGTTGGTCGCCATATACTTATGCATTTGATAATCCTGTACGTTATACAGATCCTACGGGAATGGAGCCAAAAGATGACCATTTTAATAAACATGGAAGATTTATGTATAGGGATAATAAAAAAACAAATAATATTATAGTACATACTGATGATGGAAATGCTAAACTATCCCAGTTAAACTATACATCTTCTGGTACTCGTAAGGCAGTTAGCAATATTATCGCTTATTATGCGAGAAAAAAAGGTTTGTCAGGAGTTTATGGAGTTAAAATAATGGGAAGTGAAAGTACGGGTGCACATACTACACGCAATAAATCCGTATTTTTCAATGCTAAGCAATTTGAAGCTAGCTTTTATAATGATTTTCACACTTTGGGAAATACATTAGATCACGAAGCGGGGCCGACTGGCCATAAGAGTGAAAATATTACGCCGTATAACTATTTAGCTCATACGAAAGTATACTTAGGACAATCTAAAACTTCAGATTATGGCTTATCGTCAGAACATAACCAATACTCTGTTGCCGAAGGTTTCATGCAAAGACTTTGGAATGCTTACCTAAATAAAGAGGTTTCATGGCAAGGTATGGATCCGTACATTGATGATTTTAATAAAAATAATACAGGTGGAGTAACTGTAACGCCAATTGGCGGATACGACGGTCCTATGGATATTTCAATTAAAAATGATAATAGAGAAACTAATCTTCGTAGGTTAAAAAAAATGAGTAATCCCAATGATTAAAAGTATAAAATTCATGTCAATATTTTTACTGCTTGCTAGCTGTAGCGGTAAAAGTCCAAGTGAGAAAATAAGAAATGTTATTCTTTATAACGATAGTATAGGCTATTGGAATTATGAGTGGCCTAGAGATAGGTCAGAATTTTATGGAATGACCTTTAAGCTTGATAGTAAAGGTAAGGTAAGTCAATATTCTTTTGATAAAGTGGAAAACATAAGAAGATTATTTTCTGATTATGGTACTGAACCCAGGTTGGAATGGGGAATAGCAAATGATTCTACATTTACCTTAATGAATTATAATTCGAAAATTAAAGTTACTAAATATAACAGCGATACTATTTGGCTTTTCAATAGAGATTTGAAAAGAAATGATATGCTGGTCAAAGTCAAGGGAAAATTAAATCTTGAAAAATGAAATTAGACGAATTCAATTGGTTGATCAATATGAAAATATTAAACACCCAGAAGATTAATTTTAGTTTAATCTTAGTTTTGTTTTTATCATGTCAGCAGGATAAAGAGGAAAAGATAAGAAATATTTTTTCGAGTGAAAAAGGAAAAAAGTGGTATGTCTACGTTATTGATAGTGCTCATTCTTTCTATCCGTATCGTGTCAGCAACTTTTTTTCTGATGGAGAACAGATTCAATACATAAATAATTCGACAACTAAAAGTTTAGAGATTATTCCTAATCATAATATGTATAATCCTGAAAAATGGTTTTAATTCAGGCAGGTAGTGTCTCACTAACTGTGTAAGTTAAAAAGTTATTCTGGAAAATTTTGAGCCCTTACAGCTCAAAAAATTTT
>NZ_JAKVIP010000026.1:4638-62890 GCF_022601875.1 Chryseobacterium sp. SSA4.19 | reverse complement strand
TATTTTTGAAGAAAGGCTCAGATTATAAAATCTAAGCCCTGACTTTTTAACTTACACACTTTGTGGGAGAGTGTCATTTTTTAAGTAATTAAGACATATTTTATAAATATGAAACCGTCTCACAACTGAGGCGTTTTTTTTCAAAAAGCACAAATACATCTACAAAAAGCTTAAGAATTGAATCTTATGTTTGACTCGCTTGACGGTGCGTATTTATAGGCTATGCTTTAGGATTTATCATTTCATTAATTATTGAAATCATCGTTGGAATACTTGTAAGTGGAGGTATTTTAGATTGGGATAAATCAGTAATTTTTAAACTAATTTTAAATCTAAAATAAAACACGACACCTTTTGTCGCATTAACCATATATCTTTGTGGTAGAAACTTTAGCAATGAAAAAAGATTTTTACCTGACAAGATATGCTTTAATTATCAAAAGACTGGAAAGCGCTCCCGCTACCTATTCACAGCTGGAAGACTATCTTTTGAATTCTTTCGAATTTCAGGATGCAGATATTAAAAGCTATTCAATCCGTACTTTGCAGCGGGATATCCGGGAAATTTCAGATCTTTTTAACCTATCCATTCACAATAAAAAGAAAGGAGACAATCGCTATTTTATCGAAAGCCGCCCGATTATGGAAGTGGATGAATACAACCAGAAATTACTGGAATCTTTCCAGGTCAGCAATGCACTGAATGTACATCCGGATTTTGCAGATTTTATCTTTTTTGAAAGCAGGAAACCCACTGGTGTGGAGCATTTTTATGATCTGTTTTTTGCCATCCGTAATAAAAGAATTGTATTCTTTGAGCATTATAATTATAAAAATAAGCTCATGACCTCCCGGAAAGTTCATCCACTTGCTCTTAAAGAATCCAAAGACCGCTGGTACCTGATTGCCATTGACACGAAAGACAAAATGCTGAAATCCTTCGGCCTTGACCGCATCAATTATCTGGATGTCACCAAAAACCGGTTCAGGGAAAAATACAAATATAATTTCAGGGAACATTTTAAAAATGCTTTTGGCGTGATGAACCTCGCAGAGCAGAACCCTGAAAGGATCGTATTGAAATGCAGCCGTCATCAGGGAGAATACATCAGAAGTTTCCCGCTTCACCAGTCACAGAAAGAGACCAGAGAGACACCGGAAGAAATCTTTTTTGAATTCTTTCTTCATCCAACCTATGATTTTATGCAGGAGATTCTGTCTTACGGAAAAGAAGTACAGGTTTTAGAACCGGAAGGCCTGGTAAAAGACGTCCGCAATCATCTTCAGGAATCACTGAACAACTATCTGAACAGCTGAAATATAAGTTACATTTCAGAATTTTTTAGTTACATTTACATAAATATATCAAATTGAAATCCTTTTTCCTCTTTCTGTTCTGTGTTATTTCATCTCTGTGCTTTTCTCAGCAGACAGAAGAGTTCAGGAATGTAAAGAATTATTACAATCACCACCGTTTGCTTCTTAATAATGAGTTTAAAAAAAAATATGAAACTGAAACCAATATTCTTTCTAAAGATGCCATAAAAAATGATTTCCTGTTTTTCATGAAAAAAATGGACAGTATAGAAAATACTGCATTAATTGGTGCCCTGCTGAAAGTGAAAAACCTGGAAGATCTCGGGAAGCTTCATAATAAAAATATTATTCAGGGAAATCAGCCGGATCTTATTTCTGTAACCGAGAAGTCAGCAGATTATCCCGGCGGAATCAATGCATTGAGACAGGAAGTAGCCAATCTGTTCTATACAGAAGGTGTATATGCTGAAGAAAAAACCGTAAAAGCCAACGTTGCTTTTATTGTAGAAAAAGACGGCACCGTCAGCAATGTTCAGGCACAGGGAACTAATTTCACATTTAACCGGCAGGCCGAAATTGCCATCTACTCTGTTTCTGAAAAATTTTCTCCGGCAATTTTTAAAGGAAATACCGTAAGATACCGTTTCAAGCTTCCACTCACAATGACTTTTGATTAATGTTTACTGACGAATATTTTATGAAAATGGCTTTCCATGAAGCCGAAATTGCATTCGAAAAAGATGAGGTGCCTATTGGATGTATCGTTGTTTCCAACAATCGCATTATTGCGAGAGCCCACAATCTTACGGAAACGCTTAATGACGTAACAGCCCATGCCGAAATGCAGGCCATCACTTCCGCTGCAAATTTTCTGGGTGGAAAATACCTTAAAGATTGTACATTATATGTAACGTTGGAACCCTGTGTCATGTGTTCAGGAGCACTTTCCTGGTCCCAGATTTCAAGAGTAGTAATCGGAGCCAGGGACGAACAGCGGGGTTTCATCAATAAACATCTCACCCTTCATCCGAAAACAGAAATCGTGACCGGAATTATGGAACATGAATGCTCTTCAATTGTTAAGGATTTTTTCAAAACGAAGAGATAATTAAAACTTTCTTTATTTATCTTTTCCTAAGAAATATAATCCTTTCAGCGTATGCAACCGGTCCATCACATGGATTTTATCAGTCAAAGGTTTATACACGTGAGAAACGCCTCCTGTAGCAATCACAAAGCATTCATCATTTACCTCAGCATTAATACGGTCGATAAAACCTTCTACCATTCCTAAAAACCCGTACACCATTCCGCTCTGCATGCAGGTTACGGTATCCAATCCCAATACGCTTTTCGGTTTTACCAGTTCGATAGCAGGAAGCTGGGCGGTCTGGCTGATCAGTGAATTTAAAGCGGTAATAATTCCCGGAGCAATAATTACACCCAATGTTTCACCGTCTTCTGCTACACAGCTCGCGGTAAGCGCCGTCCCGAAGTCCAGCACGATTTTCTTTCTGTCCGGATATAAGTTATGTGCTGCCACAAGATTGGCATAAATATCCGTTCCCATCTGTTTGGATTTTGCCACCACTTCTGACGGCGTATTCCGGTCTACAATAACGGGATCCACATCATGAATCTTTTTGATCGCTGCGTTCATCACCTTGGTAAGCTGGGGCACAACGGAACCGATAATCACTTTAGAGATTTCTTTCGGTTCGATTTTATACGTCTGGTACAACATTGACATCTGAACAAATAATTCGTCCGGGGTTCTGTATGGCTTTGTATTGATCACCCAGGAAACATCACAGTTATCATCTGTAAAAAGCCCGAAGCGTATATTGCTGTTGCCAATATTGATTACGATGGATTTCATTTATTTAATTTGATAGAAGCATATTTATATCGTGTAAAATTAATGATTCTTTTTCTTTTAAGAATGATGTCAGCCTGATCATTAATAGATGTGTAATGAAAGGCATGATAACCTCATAATTCTAATCAAATTAATTATATTTAAGCCCTAAAACAATTTCATGAAAAAAACGGTCTTGTTATTATTTTTTCTTTTCAGCATCTATGCATTTTCACAGACGGCCGCAGCTGCAAAAGAGGTATTTGAAAAAATAAAAAAAGAATCCAAAATTGACGGGAATGATAAAACCATCTATACCCTTCTGGATGAATTCTATGAACAGAACCTGCAGGCTGAAAATGATGAGATGAATCCGGAAACGATAGAAAAATTCCGGAAGCTGGCTTCTGAGCCGGGAACCAAAAATCGCCATCTCTTAATACTGTTCCTGATGTACCAGCAGCATATCAGCCAGACTGCAGCAACAGGAAAAAAACCGAATCCTGAAGTCCAGATCGAAACGATGAAGCTGCTGAAAGACGAAATACAAAATGTATACAGTAAAACCCCTGCCATCATCTATATCTATCAATACGAAGCGTTAGATGGAGGAGAAAGAAAAGAAGAAGCAAAAGCCGTTCTCATCCAAGGCTTAAAAGACTATCCTGATTCTGTTCCCTTAAAAGTCTATACCTATCTGAATACCAGAGACGAAACCTTGAAGAATGACCTGATCCAACATCACTCCAACCACTGGATGGTCAGACAATTCCAGATTAATTAGATATGAAAAAACTATTTATTGCTGGCTTTATCATTTTGTCCCTGACAGCATATTCACAGAAGCCTGCCCGGCTATATACGGAAGTAAAGCAGGACACCGTGACTTATTATGCAGATAACAGTGAAATATATCCTGTTTCTATATCTTTTACCGGACAGCCGGAGCTTGAAAATTTAAGAACTCCGGGAAAATTTGAAACGGTTAAAGTGCTTCCTCCGGAATCGAAAAGAAACAGACTGATCACTTTTATCGTGACCGACAGGAAAAAAGGTTGGAAAATTAGAAAAATGCCGAATTATTATACCCTGGCGGGTGATGCTACCATAAAAAGTTATAATTCCGATTATGTATACGACCTTCCTTTCCAAAAGGGAAAATCTTTCCTGATGTATCAGGGATATAATGGTACTTTTTCTCACCAAAACGAAAATTCGCTGGATTTTACGATGCCGGAAGGAACGGAAATTACCGCAGCCAGAGAAGGAAAGGTTATTGATGTAGTGCAGAGTAATAACACCGGATGCCCAAGTATCAGTTGTGCTCATCTTGCCAATTATGTCTCCATTATGCATTCCGACGGAACCATTGCCCAGTATTTCCATCTCAAGCAAAACGGCGTACAAGTAAAAGCAGGAGACCTGGTTAAAAAAGGAGATGTGATCGCCTTAAGCGGAAATACAGGTTGGACCAACGGTCCTCACCTGCATTTCGTATGCTTTCTTCCGGATGCCTCAAAACCGAAACAGAAGAACACCCTGAAGACCCTTTTCAGAACAGAAGACGGCACCAAATCCGAATATTTAACGGAAAAGAAAACCTATCTTAAACAATATTAGCCCCAAGACATAAATGCCTTTACAAAAAGTCCTGGAGAAAATTTCTTCAGGACTTTTATCTGTCATTAATCTTTATTTTACCTCAACAACATTATCATCTGGATTCACATCTGCCATCCGCTGGCTGATATCAATTCCCAAAGCCGTCAGCTGAGTTTTTATATAAGGAACCGTTATCGAATATTCTTTTTGCGTCCACGGCCAGTAAGGCATTGTTTTAAATTCCCCATAGACATCTTTCTCTTTCCAGGTATGGGTCATATTCATAGGGATCTGATAATTGACCACTTTATTATCTTTAGTGACGACACTGAAATCAACCGGCATTGGAACCTGCCCGTTATTTACCAAAGTAATGGTGGTAGATTTTGCATCATATTTCACATCTTTAATACTGTAATCAATCGTTTTCGTAGTGTTGATCCAGTAATTATGAAACCATTTCAGATCCATTCCCGACACTTTCTGCGCAATATGCAGAAAATCCCGGTCTGAAGGATGCTTCATGACCCATTCATCATAATATTGCTTCAGGGTTTCCGCTAAATTCTGCTCGCCCATAATATAGCCTAACTGGACAAGATACAGCTCTCCCTTCACATAAGAGGCATAGGTGTAAGAAGTCCCATTGTCATGATGGTCGCCTAACCAGGCTGCCGGTTCTTCAATTCCTTTTTTAATAAAATTCCTGTAGGCATTCAATGAATTGACAAACGGATTCGGAAGCTTTTCTGCAGGAGGAAACAGCTGGTTCATCACATATCCTTCCGCATAACTCGTAAAACCTTCATCCATCCACGGGCGCATCGGTTCGTTCGTCGCCAACATCTGCTGATACCACGAGTGAGCACCTTCGTGAGCCATTAATCCCATTAATCCTTCAATATTGTTGGCTTCTCCCAAAATCATGGTACACATTCCGTATTCCATTCCGCCGTCACCACCCTGGATGAAAGCGTAGGAAGGGTAAACATATTTCCCGAAATGAGCGTTCATCAGCTGATAATATTTAGTAAGATAAGGCTGAGCTTCTTCCCAAACTTTAGTTTTATCATTATTCTGGTACACCAGGAAAACTTTCGGACCTTGAGGTACGTCGAAACTTTTTACAATATAATCCCTGTCGGCAGCCCAGGCGAAATCCAGGATGTTCTTGGCGGTCCATCTCCAGGTGGCTATATTTTTCTCTGCTTTAATTTTTGCACCGGTATCATAACCCTTCACTTCTGTCGGATTTTCCAGAATTCCGCCTGCTCCGATTACATAATCTTTATTGATTTTAATGGTCACGTCAAAATCTGAGAACGGTGCATGGAATTCTCTTCCGATATAATCGAAAGTTGCCCAGCCGTCATAATCATATTCTGCAATTTTAGGATACCATTGGGTCATGGTCATATCAACGCCTTCCCTGTTATTTCTGCCGCTTCTTCTGATCTGTTGAGGAATCACCGCATCCCAATCCATCGTAAAGGTTGTTTTGGAATTTGGTTTGATGGATTCTGCCAAATACACTTTCATCACCGTTTCCTGAACTTCAAACTTAAGGCTTTTCCCATTTTGCTTAATCCAGTGGATATTCTGTGCTCCTTCCTGATCCTTCGGGATCGATGCAAGCCTGGAAATTCCGTCTTTCTGTAATCTGGAATCCCCGTTTTTTCCCTGTGAGGCCACACGTTGGTCCATCATAGAATTGGGTTTAAAAGCATTCCAGTACAGATGAAAATATACGACCTTGAGTTCATCCGGTGAATTGTTGGTATATTCTAAAGTCTGATTTCCCTGATAGGTAAATTTTTCAGCGTTCACATCAATGTTCATCTTATACTTCGCACTTTGCTGATAATAGGCTCCCTGCTGCGCCTGAAACTGAGAAATGATAAACGCAAAAAGGATGACAACCGATTTTTTCATTTAAAATTTATTTTTTTCTAAAGATAAGTAATTAAAATAAAAGCCTCATCTGTGGAGTTATGATGAGGTTTGATTTTAGATTGAAATTAGTTTTGATTGTTAAAATATTTCCTGAGTATTATACAGGGTAAGCATTGTTAATTAATTTTTTAATCAAAGTAATCTGACCCAAATGATAATAACAATGTTCAATCATTCCGTCGATATTTCTCAGGTATGTTCCATATTTTTCATTAACAAAAGTTTGATCCATTTTAGAGTCGGGCATTTGTTCTAATAATGTGGCAAACTTTTCAGCATCATTCCAAAGTTTGGTTAAAAGTTTTTCCCATTGATTTTGAGACTCAATCGGTGTAAGATCGAAACTGTATTTATCTCTGATTTCCAAATCACCACCTTCAAAAACATTAATTAACCCTTCAATATAATAATTCACATGAAAAGTCAGCATTGCAATCGTATTCAAAGAACCAATCTTCATTGTTGCCTGCTCCCAGCTTACGGTTGAAAGTTGATCTTTAAAATTCGTATTGGCAATCCACAAACCATCCAATAAAACTTCTCTGAATCTTTTAGCTAATTGTAAAGTTGAGCTCATTAGTTTTAATTTTTTTAAAGATAATTAATTTTATTCTTTCACTAAATCGGCAGATTTTTTCATAAAAAAACCTCAAATGGAAAACATCTGAGGCTATATTTAATTTAAAGTAGGTTTTAAGAAAAAAGCTCTTTTTTCCCGCTTCGTAAAATCTTTTCAAGGATTCTTAACGTAATCAGGTAGGTCGGTTTTACACCTGTCAGCCCCAAGCCTCCTGAAGAAAGCGTACTTCCCGTTTCCAGAGGATTATCCGATGCATAATACGCATACATTACAAACAGATCAGGGGTAATATGATGCCTGATCTTTGAAGCGACCTGAATGGCTTTCTGATAATGTGCTCCTTCCATTTCAAGCCCGATGGCTTTCCATGAGGTATTCATGAAATAAGAAAGAATATCTCTGTTCTGGAGCGAAGTTCCTAATACGGTAATCATCGGACCTTCAAATGCTTTTAATTCATCATCTGCAAAGTCATCAAGCTTTAAAGCATTTTCAAACGGATAGTTATCTGCCGTCCCTTCAAAGATATGCGATGTCGGGATCATAATGTCCCCTTTTCCACCTGCCAGAATTCCTGCTTTCCCCATAATGGAAACGGACTTCACTTTCATCATATATACTTCTCCTTTCTGTTCAAAAGGCCTCAGCAACTCATCCATCACTTCAAAAGCCTGCTCACCGAAAGCATAATCGAAAACCATGATCACATCGTCTCCGTCGTACTTTATATCATTAAAGGGCGTATTTTTAAGATTGGTCTTACTTAAATCAATAATCTGAACATCAATATTACTTCCGCTCTTATCGTTAATGTAAATCATCCCTTCATCAACCGCATATTTGGAAACCTTATCACGAAGTTCTTTTTTATCAGAAATATCTGCATACAGCTTGTAATCTACCTGCTTGTGATCTTTTTTCTTCAGCGCATCATTTGAGTACAGCATGTTTTTAACAGAGTGCATATTGGCTGAAATAATATGCAACGGACGCATGTGAAGATCATTTTCATACAAGACCTCTTTTACTTTATTGGCCCATTTTTCCCCGAAATAGTGATGCCCCACTCTTTCTTTCAGAATAGCACTGAAATGAATCTCTCTTTCTCTCGTCTGTTTTGCGTCTTCCAGGCTTACTTTTCCCAGATTATAAATAATTTTAAACAGGCGGTCAGGGTTATTATCATCCCCGAATGTATTATAGGCCCTCAATGTTTCATCAAACGTTCTCCCTATTAAAGAGGACAGGTGAATCAGGGCAACTTCTTTTTCCCTTCTGCTGAATTTTTTCTCACCTTTCACCACTTCTTCAATAATCTTGAAAGCACGTGTCGGTTTCCAGTTTTCATCCTGAACAAAAGCCAGGTTCCTGATTTTATCGGCTTCGATAAATAAAAATGTTAAATGGGTAAGGATATCATAGATTTCAGAACGCCCTAAAAGAACTTCTATATTCATCTGGTGCTCATCGATCCTGTAACAATTTCTTCTTCTCTTTTTAGGAACAATCGGCTCAAAACTTCCTTTATCAAACCCTTCATCTGAAGTAAGATGAATGAAAGCACATTCTTCTATTCCTTCCGGAAGCCTGTCTAAAACATACATCAAACCATCAAGCTCCAGTTTGCTCGGGATGCTCATGGTACCGTAAATTTCGGGATTGATCGTTTTCAACAAACTTCTAATGCTTTCTCCGGAAACTCCGCCTGGCTTGAAAAAACCTCTATAAAACAGGTGTCTCATAGAAATATAAAGTCTTTCAATGGCCTCGGTAGTTTCTCTTGCTCTAGAATTTGTCATATATTAAATTTTTTATGAAAAGTCTGCTAAGTTACAAAAAATAATCTTAACATTATATTTAGTTTAAATTCAGAGGATTAACTCTTAAACTAAATTTTTAAATGGTTTAAAATTAATACTTGTCCTTACATTATGAAAGAGAAGTAGAATAATTTTTATTCACATTTGGAAACCGTAGTTAATCTAACTTTTCTAATTTCTTTAATTCATCTTTTATTTTGCTGAAACCCACTTTTTCTACAGTTTTGATCAATTTTCGGTTCATGTAAAATTGTAACATATAGGTATTACCCTGAGTTGGCGTGATAACAATCCCATCTTTAGGTTTACCTTCTGCATCAGTTTGATGGCCCGTAATAATTTCATTTTCATCCGTTTCTTCTTTAAATTTATCTGAAATAAATCTTTCGGATAACCCATTAAAGGTTTCCTGTACACCTGACGATTCTTTTACCATTGAATAAACCTTGTAAAACAGTTCCCTTCCTTCACTTGGTTCGATCGATTGATCAGCCGGATCGACTTTTGTTTCAATAATTTTCCCGTCTTGTTCACGGTAAAGAACTAAAGCCTCTTTATATTTTGAATTTAAATATTCTTCTCTGGTAGAATCAATCAATTTACCGTCGATAAAAAGTTGTTTATTGAAAGTGTTTTTAGACTGATCGATTTTAATTTCCGCTTTTCTGTTCGCCTGCATATCACTGATTTCGATCGTATTATTTTTCAGTTCAAAACGAAGCCTATTAAAATAATGCATCGCAAACAAATCCCAGTCGAAGCTCTGTAAAACTCCATTCTTCCAGTATCTGGAGACAAATTGCTTTTCACCGGGATTGTATTTTACGCCGTCAAAAATTTTTCCGTCTCTATATGTAGATTTAATGTTATAAACCTGATGCGCATAATTATCCATGTTTTTCAGATAATCATTGGAGTATTGAAATTTTAAGATTCCGTTTTCAAAGTAATTGACCTGTTTGAATTCGCGATTGCCCTCAGTTTCAAAATATCCCGAGAAAGGGCTTCCGTTTTTTAAAATCCCCTCATAAAATGACTGAGGTTTTTCTGAAATAGTGTATGAATAATCTTTGATCTTCACAGGAATTCCTTTTTCATAAAGTTTTTGTTTTTGAATTCCACCCTTATTATAATCATCCTGAAAAAAAGTTTCTTCAGAGATTTTTCCATCTTTATAAACTGAAGTTTTTGTATCCTGCACTAAAGTTCCATTGTAGGGAAGATCATTTTTATATTCCAAGGTTCCCACAACCTTACCATCTTTATAGAAAGTGGTCAATCCGCTCAGCTTTTGATCTTTAACGGTATATGTTTTTTTTAAATTTTCGAGCCTGTAGGCGAAGACTTTCTGCAATCCGGTTTTTTTGAAATTTTCAACATTAATTAATTTGTAATCATCAGAGCGGTCATCCATTTTTTCGACAAAAGTTCCTTTGAAAGGTTTTCCATCTTTATAAATCCCTTTAGCAATGACTTCACCGTCCTCATCTTTCGCAACAGCTTCATCTACTTTCAAACCATTTATATAATTTAAATTAACAAAAACCCCTCCGGTACGTTCATCAAAATTACCGTTAAAAGGTTCATTTTCTCTATAAATTCTTTTGCTTTTTAATTTTCCGCTTTCATCATAAACGATTTCTTCACCCTCTTTTCCGCCCTCTTTATATGTAGTTTCGGTTTGAATTTTTCCGTTTGGGAAATAAAAAAATGACTTTCCTGACCTTAATTTATTCACATATTTTATAATTGACTGGACTTCTGTTGCAAAATTATTCTGAAGATAATATTCATAATTCAATCCATTTGTAATATCACTTCCGTATTCGTAAAAGTGGGCTTCATCCAATACCTGAATTAGTTTTCCCGATTTCTCATAATTTTTCTGTTCGATTAATTTAAAATAATCTCCATCAACCGCATAAATTCTCTCCTGAGCCAATTGCTTTGAATTTGCCCAAAATATTTTTTGTGAAACCGTTTTTTTCTTTTCGCGTTTCTTCGAAGGATTATTCATCTCAACACTCACGATAGTGTCAAGCATTTTTGGTGCAGCAACCTCAACTATTGGAGCATCCGTGGTACTATAAGAACCGTTGGGTCCAGAACTTTCAAGATCCTGATTTACAGACCTATAATCTTCATTATTCCTTATATTTTCAAAACTTCCGCTTTCAGGTTTTCCTTTTGCGTAAATTCCCTTCATCAAAACAGTTCCGTCCGTACCATAAATTATAGTTTCACCCTCTTTGACCCCATTTTTATACTGAACTTTCTTTCGTACTTTTCCATTCGGATAATAATATTGTAACGTCAGAGTATTAGTATCATTTCGATATTGATTGAAATTCTCATCATTCCCGTTTTCATCATACCAGACAATGTCTCCAACATATGCGTTCTCGTTTTGCTTTAAAACATATCCTTCAAACTGAGGCGTTCCGTTGATATAAAAATCCTGCAATAAAACCAACTCACCAACTTCTTTCATTGGATTCTGCCTATAATATAAAGCATTGGATTTTGTAGTGACTTTCCAATCTTTATCATAATAAAAAGGTTCTGATTTTTGACCAAATAGTATCTGGCTATATAAGATGGCGGTAAAAAGGATATTTTTTTTAATCATTTGAAAAGGAGTTTACTCAAAAATAAGAAATTTTTAGCTTCAGTAATTAAATTGAGAGTTAAAAGCCTAAATTCTCCAAACACACCTGTAATCGCACAGGGTGAATTCAAATTTTATATAATTTAACAATTAATTATTACTAAAAAAATAGGGGTAAATCAGTTTCAATCCATTTTTTTTGTAAATTTGCCCTGTAAAAAACCTACCCAATATGTCAACTTTAAGATTCAAAGCGTTAGAAACTTTACCATTTAAGGACTTCAGAAAAGATAATTCTGTTGAAGTACCTGTGAAACTGTCAGAATTATTCTGTCAAAATGTGTTCTCAGAGGAAACAATGAGAGAATATTTAACGAAAGAAGCATTCCAGTCTATTTTGGATGCGATGAAAAAAGGAACAAAGATCCAGAGACATATTGCAGACCAGGTAGCGGTAGCAATGAAAGACTGGGCCATGAGCAAAGGAGTTACCCACTACACGCACTGGTTTCAGCCATTGACAGGAAGCACTGCTGAAAAGCACGACTCTTTCTTCACACCTATCGAAGGAGGCAGAGCTATCGAACGATTCAGCGGAAACTTACTGATCCAGCAGGAGCCCGACGCTTCTTCTTTCCCGAACGGCGGTATTAGAAATACTTTTGAGGCCAGAGGATACACTGCATGGGACCCTACGTCTCCGGCATTTATCATGGGAACTACATTATGTATTCCTTCTATTTTCATCTCTTATACAGGAGAAACATTAGATTATAAAGCTCCTCTTTTGAGAGCTTTGAATGCCGTAGATGAGGCAGCAACTAATGTAATGCAGTATTTTGACAAAAATGTAACCAAAGTAACACCTACTTTAGGATGGGAGCAGGAATATTTCCTGGTTGATTCCGCATTATATCAGTCCCGTCCGGATTTGGTTTTAACCGGTAAAACATTATTAGGCCATTCTCCTGCAAAAGGACAGCAGCTGGATGACCATTATTTCGGATCTATTCCTACCAGAGTCATGAACTTCATGAAAGAATTAGAGATCGAATGCATGAAGCTGGGAATTCCTGTAACAACAAGACATAATGAAGTAGCTCCAAATCAGTTTGAGCTGGCTCCGATGTTTGAAGAAGTGAATGTTGCTGTTGACCATAACTCTTTATTAATGGATGTTATGGCACGAATTGCCCACAGACACCATTTCCATATTTTATTCCACGAAAAACCTTTTGCGGGTGTAAACGGAAGCGGAAAGCATAACAACTGGTCTTTGGCGACCGATACAGGAGAAAACCTGTTAAGCCCGGGGAAAAATCCTAAAAAAAACCTACAGTTCTTAACATTCTTTGTTAATACGATTAAAGCAGTACACGAATATGCTGACCTTTTAAGAGCAAGTATTGCTTCAGCAAGCAACGATCACAGACTAGGTGCGAACGAGGCTCCACCGGCAATTATTTCTGTATTTATCGGAAGCCAGCTGTTCAGAGTATTGGAAGAGCTTGAAAAAGTAACCGAAGGAAAGCTTTCTCCGGATGAAAAAACAGATTTAAAATTAAATGTTGTCGGTAAAATCCCGGAAATTTTATTAGACAATACGGACAGAAACAGAACATCTCCGTTTGCCTTTACGGGAAATAAATTCGAAATCAGAGCGGTAGGATCTTCTGCAAACTGTGCAGAATCCATGACGGTAATGAACACAATTGCCGCAAAACAGCTAAGCGACTTTAAAAAAGAAGTGGATGCTTTGATCGAAAAAGGATTAAAGAAAGACGAGGCCATATTTAATATATTAAGAGAATACATCAAGCAGTGTAAAAACATTATGTTTGAAGGTGACGGATATTCTGATGACTGGGCGTTAGAAGCTGAAAAAAGAGGCTTGAACAACTGGAAAACCACTCCCGAAGCCCTGAAGCAGGAAATGGACCAGAAATTCCTTGATCTGTATGAAGAAATAGGAATCTTCAATCACAGGGAAGTTGAAGCCAGAAATGAAATCAAGCTGGAGAAATATTCTACGGTTATTGATATTGAAGCAAGAGTATTGAGTGATATTGCCAGAAACCATATCATCCCTTCCGCTTTAAATTACCAGAACAGATTAATTGAAAACGTAAAAGGCCTTAAAGAAATATTCGGAGATGAAGAATTCAGATCATTGGCAAAAGAGCAGATGAGCCTGATTACCCATATTTCTGAAAATGTTTCTACGATCAAGCTGGGTGTCGAAGACCTTATTAAAGCTAGAGAAGCAGCAAAAGCAGTGACAGAAAGCCAGAAACAGGCAGAAGATTACTGTAATAAAGTAAAGCCGTTATTTGACATAATCCGCGAAGCTTCCGACAACCTTGAAATGATGGTGGACGACGAGCTTTGGCCAATGACTAAATACAGAGAAATGTTATTTACCAAATAACATTTTGTAAAGTTCCATATTAGTGAAACTCCCCGGAAATTCCGGGGAGTTTTTTATGTATTTCATCTTTTAAAAATTAGAGTTATTAACATTATATCCTATCAGATTCAGTAATGAAGATTAATTTGTTAAAGAATCTTAATAAAAAAAACCGCTGACTCACCTAAAACAGGCTGTCGCGGTTTATTTTTCTTTAACATACTTAGACAATACGTTAAAATGTGTTAAAAACAGAACCTGATAATAATCATATCAAAGTCCTTTTAAAGGGATTACATATTTTTGTACTGCTTTTGAAAATATTAATCCTTTTTATTAACACGGTAATCAAATATATATGAAGAAAAGAGTTTTGTTTTATTTAGTTGCTTTTGTCTCTACAGTATCGTTGCAATCATGTGTTACCAATTACGAGGTTTCAAAACCAGCAACTTACGCTAAAGAATACAAAACAGATGCCAAACTAGCTTCTATTGAAACCAACAAAATGGAGCAGGATAAGCAGCAGCTGATCAATTCATTTCTTGCAGAAAAAGCAGCTTCTTTAGCAAATGCCAGAAATTCCATTAAAAATTCTGAAGTAGCCAAGGCAATCAGACACAATAAGACAATCGACAATATCTTAACAGAAGCCCAGACCTATTTGGGAACACCTTACCGATATGGCGGAATGACCAGAAACGGTATTGACTGTTCAGCATTCGTTCTTTCAGTTTTCGGGGCAGCAGCAGGATTAAGTTTACCAAGAGTAGCCGCTTCACAGTCTCAGGAAGGAGAAAAAATTGAAAAAGAAAATCTTCAGAAAGGTGACCTTATTTTCTTTTCTCACGGCAGAAGAATTTCTCACGTGGGCATCGTAGAAAGCGTGACGGAAGATGGTGAGATTAAATTTATCCATGCAGCCACTTCAAAAGGCGTAATGATTTCATCGCTTAATGACTCGTACTGGGGCCCAAAATACAGATTCGGAAAAAGAATCATTAATGAGAACGGAGAAGCATACAATAACCTTGCAACGACAACTCCAGCCACAAACGGAACAAATTTTTAATTTTAAGTAATTGATTTAAATAATGAAACCATCAAAAATTTTGATGGTTTTTTTTATGGCACAGACTTTCTTGTTCATTCGGCGGTTCTTAACCCTTATTATCAGCTGTTCTTATCAATTTCAACACCGAGATGGGAAAGAAGCCCATGAACTTCGGAAAGCGAGAATTTCGCCTTTTTAAGCCTGTTTTGAGCAGGTTCTATTGAATAATTGACCGCCATACGGAAATCTGCCTTTTCAAGATTGGTTTTATCGAAAATTGCTCCGGATAAATCACAATAGCCAAATGAAGCATTTGACAGATCACATTCTGAAAAATCGACTTCTATCAATTTTGAATGTCTAAATACAGTTTTCTTTATGGATGTTTTATAAAAGACAGAATTATTCAGCAGGCAATGATCAAATGTAAATGACAGGCCAAATTCATTGCAGTCATTAAACTGGAACCCGAACATTTTACATTCTTTAAAAATTACTTCCGGAATGCAGTTGAAATCAGCTTCACCATGCTTATATTACAACCGGTAAATTCACAGTCATTAAAACTGAACCCCGAAAAATCAGCATATTCAAAATTGCAGTTTCTGAACACGCAGTTTTCATACTCTCCTTTCTCAAAGGGCTGTTCCCCGAAATTGATATTTTCAAAATCCCGGGCGGAAATATAAACAGGTTTCATAAAGGTTTAGGTAAATTAAATTTATACTGAAGACGACTAATTTTCAAATCAAAATTTGGCTTAGTAAATTTGACATATGGTGTCAGATTTCGATACTTATACCAGGCTGTTTTTATCCGAATAATTCAGCTTAAAGAAAATGAAAGTCATCATTGAAAAGGCGAGCAGTGAGCTCCCTCCATAACTAAAGAAAGGCAAAGGAATTCCTACCGTAGGGAAAAGGCCCATAACCATCCCTAAATTGATGGTAAAGTGCATGAGCAGGATTGAACCGAAACAGTAACCAAATACCCTGTTAAAAGCTGATTTCTGCTGTTCTGCGAGGTAATAGATCCGTCCGATAAAGATCATATAACAAAGAATCAGGACAGCACTTCCTACAAATCCCCATTCTTCCCCAACCGTACAGAAAATATAATCCGTTTCCTGTTCAGGAACAAACTTCCCCTGTGTTACCGAACCTTCGCGGTAGCCTTTTCCTAAAAGCCCGCCTGAGCCGATAGCTGTTTTTGAATATAACAAATTATAACCTGAAGTATCTCTGAATGCTTTTTCCCCTTTGTACAATACCTCGATTCTTTCTCTCTGGTGCTTAGGCAATTTTTCTAAAATGTAGGGTGAACCGAAAGCCAGCCCGCATAAGATCACTACAGATCCGGCGATACCCGAAATAGAAATCACATTCCAAGACATTTTATAATAATTCATGGCAATCCAGCCTCCTATAAAAAGAACAATGGTAAGAGCAACCCAAATTGGATCAACTGCTAAAGAGATAAGAAAAACACCAGCAAAAAGAAATCCTATACCAAACAACAACCCATTCAGGCCTTCACGATACAAAGCAATGAAAAATGCAATGAACACTAACATCGAACCAACATCAGGAATGGCCAGAACTACGACTGCAGGTATCCCTACAATTGCAAGAGTAGTTAAAAGGGATTTTCTGTTTTTTAAATTAAACTCCGGTCCGGAAACATAGTTGGCCAGCATCAGAGCAGTACCGATTTTGGCAAACTCTACGGGCTGCATGGTAAAGTTTCCGAATTTATACCAGTTTTTTTGGCCGAGGATTTCTTTACCAAAAGGAAAAAGACCGATCAGAAGCAGGACACCTCCGATGTAGATGATTCCCGACATATTTTCAAAGAACTTACTTCTTCCGACGAAAATTACAATTCCGACAAACAGGGAAATCCCAAAGAAAAGCAATTGTTTTTCTCCCAATTTCTGGTCAACGCTGTAAATATTTGCGATTGCAAAAATACAAAGCAAAAAATATAAGCCAAGACCTAATTTATCTATTCCTTCCGCCCATTTCATTGCTTACCCTTTTTTGTATTCTTAGCATTCTTTGTTTCTTCGTCTATCTTTTTCTGAAGTTTTTCCTTTTGCTCTTTAACAAGCTTCAGGCTATCCATGATTCTTTTTTGTTTAATGGAATCCTCACTCGGCTTATAAAGGCCTTTGCGTTTAAGATCAGCAATCCATTGTCTTTTATATTCAGGCATGAAACTCGAAGTAATCATTTTTTTGTATAAATGTTCACGTTTTACATCACCTGTAATATATTTTTCTGCAATGACTGTTGCTGCCGGTCCTGCCCATGTAGCTCCGAATCCGGCATGTTCCATAACGGCAGCAATCACAATTTTAGGCTTATCAGCAGGCGCGATCAAAACAAAGATGGAGTTATCCTTTCCCTGCGGAACCTGTGCCGTCCCTGTTTTTGCCAGTTGCGTAAAATCACTTGATTTCAGTCCGTGTGCTGTTCCCCTTAATACCACAGCTTCCATCCCTCTAAGTACAGGATCGAAATGTTTCTTATCAACAAGTGTCTGATGTTTTTTCTTAAATCTTGGGTCCGGATTTGGCTTTCCGTCAATTGCTTTTACAATATGAGGCGTATAATACCAACCTTTGTTCGCAATAGCAGCCACGTAATTAGCCAATTGAAGCGGTGTTACCAGAACATCTCCCTGCCCCATTCCGTTATAAATAGCCCCGGTTGACATTTCATCCCAGTTTTTATAATCTTTTCTGGTAGAGCCGCTGGCTTTCATAATTGCCTTAAATCTTTTTTCATAGAAATCTCCTGAAGGGATACTTCCTCTCGCTCCTACCGCAAAATCATTATTTAAAAATTCCCCGACTCCAAAGCTGCTCATAATTTTTTTCCATTCATCCACTCCTTTTGAAGGATTTCCAGGATATTTTTTAATGATCGCAATAAAAGCGTATGTGAAAAAACAATTACTGGATACCTGAATCGAAGGGATCAACGGATCCGCTCCTCCATGGCCTTTAATTCTTTTTCCTTTGTAATAAAATCCGCCTCCACAAGGGAAAATGGTATTTTCATCCATCACTCCCATTTGCATGGCTGCCAAAGCAGTTAATAGTTTAAAAGTAGATCCCGGAGGATATGCTGCCTGTAAGGAACGGTCGAAAGTCGGTTTGTTTTCGTAAATGGTATCTTTAGACAGGGCATATAAATTCTTTGATTTGTTAGGACCTGTAAATAAATTCGGATCAATATCCGGTCCTGTCGCCGCAACCAGAACTTCGCCATTATTCGGATCTATTGCTACTATGGCTCCATGCTTATCCACGAGCATTTCTTCTGCCATTCTCTGAAGATCGTAATCAATGGTAAGCGTAATATCTTTCCCGGTGATAACATCTTTATCCAGCGACCCATTTTTATAGGGCCCTACATTACGCAGCTTAATATCTTTCTGGATATATTTCACTCCTTTTACGCCACGGAGTTCCTTTTCATATGCTTTTTCAATACCCGTTTTTCCTATAAAGTCTCCCGGCAGGTAGTAGGTTGAATCTTTCTTTATTTCTCTTTCATTCACTTCACTCGTGTACCCCAGAAGATTTCCGGAAGTAGAGACTTCATATTGTCGCTGAGGTCTTGAAACAATACTGAAGGCCGGATATTTAAATATAATTTCCTGAACCCTTGCAATATCCTCCCTGCTCAGATCTTTAATAAAAGTCATTGGGGTAAGCTTGGAATAATATTTTTCCTGTTTAATAAGAGTAATCCTTTTTATGAAATCCTGTTTGTTGATTTTCATCAGGCTGCAGAAAGCCATCGTATCAAAATCAGGCTTCATCAAGGCTTGGGTGAATGAAATTTCATAGGCCGGCTGGTTTCCCACCATGATTTTTCCATTTCTGTCAAAGATCACGCCTCGCTGTGGAATAACGTATTCAGTTTTAATGGAAGTATTAGCTGCATTCAGCGCATAACGGTCTGTAAATAGCTGCAAATAAGAAAGCCTCGCTATAAAAATTAAAGCAATTACAATTAGGACGGAAAAAATTTTTAAATAACGTGTGTTCAAACTTTTTGTTTGATTTTAAATATTAATGCATAGATAACAACAAATACGAATGAAATAATGCTTGTTATCAAAACATTAAATAATATTTCAAAAAACCTGCTCAGCTTAAAAAACTCTATATATTGTACCAAAAGCTGATGTAAAAAGATACTTGAAAATAAAAACAGCAAAAACTGCGCCCATTGAAGGGACTGAAAAGAGAAAAAATCGGTAGAAGTATCTGTTGAGGTCCTGAAAATCAAGGTCCTGAAATAAGCAATCAATGTAGTTGCAAACGCATTAATACCTCCTGTCTGCAGAAAGGTGTCAATCGATAAGCCAATCAGGAAACTCAAAGCTAAAAACTGAAATTTATTTCTGAAAAAAGGATAGAACATAACAAATACAGGGTATAATACCGGTGTAAACTTTCCGAAAAGTACAATCCTGTTCAGTACAAAAATTTGCAGTGCGACCAGGAAAGCCATGATTATTATATCTGTAAATAACGTTCTGCTAATCATTTTCCTTTTTTATTACGGTCTGTAGGGTATCCTGAATCTTCTGTACTTCAGCCTTTTTAAGATTCTTAACAACATAAACTTTATTCAGCGCTCCCATCTTCTCACTCAATTCTACTGAAATATCCCAGAATCCTGTTTTATTATCAACAGAATATCCAGCGATAGTTCCAACCATTATTCCCTTCGGGAAAATAGCAGATTTTCCGTCTGTCACCACAGTATCTCCTATCTTTAACGATACATATTTGGGGATATCGGCCAGGTGCATTACCCTGGAATTATCACCGTTCCACGTTAAAGTCCCGAAATATCCGGAGCTTTTCAGCGCGGCATTTATCCTGATTTTATTAACGCTCAAGACTGACTGTACTAAAGCATAACTGTCTGTAGAATTGATAACAATACCTGCAATACCTTTCGGAGACATGACACCCATTTGCGGAAATACGCCATCCCGTCGGCCTCTGTTGATCGTAAAGTAATTGTTTCTCCGGTTAATACTGTTGAAAACAATTTCCCCATCTACAAAGGTATAGATCTGTCCGCCCCCCACTGTATCATGAACTTTTCTGAACTGTGGATTTTTCGTACCCTGTTTTCCGTAAAGCTCAAGCATCAAAGATTTATTTTGCGCAACAAGATCTTCGTTAATCTGTTTTAACTTAAGATACGAAACCCCTTCATCAATATATCCTGAAACCCATGAATTCAGTGCGGCAGACTGACCGGCAATCCAGGATCTCTGCATGGCATTTTTAGAAAATATCAGCACAAGAGCAATACTTTGCAGAAATATAAAGAAGACAAAAAGTGCATTCTTCGAAAATAATCTCAGCAAAAATCCCATTCAGATATGTTCGTAAAGTTAAATTATTATTTGATAAGGAAATTGAATTTATCCATATTCTTAAGGGCAATCCCCGTCCCGCGAACCACTGCCCTTAACGGATCTTCCGCCACGAAAACAGGAAGACCGGTTTTTTTATGCAACCTGTCCGCAAGGCCTCTTAGAAGAGCACCGCCACCGGCAAGGTAAATACCTGTTTTATAAATATCAGCTGCTAATTCAGGAGGAGTTAAAGAAAGCGTTTCCATTACGGCATCTTCAATTCTGATAATTGATTTGTCCAGTGCTCTTGCAATCTCTTTATATCCGACCATAATTTCTTTAGGCTTCCCTGTAATCAGGTCTCTACCCTGTACCGGAATATCTTCGATATCAACATCCAAATCTTCAACAGCTGAACCTACTTCGATTTTAATTCTCTCTGCAGTTCTTTCTCCGATGTAAAGATTATGGTGAGTTCTCAGGTAATATGCGATATCGTTTGTAAACACATCGCCTGCAATTTTTACGGATTTGTCACAAACAATACCACCTAATGCAACAACTGCAATCTCTGTAGTACCGCCGCCTATGTCGATGATCATATTCCCTTCAGGTTTCTGTACATCAATTCCGACACCAATTGCAGCTGCCATTGGCTCATAAATCAAACGAACTTCTTTAGCATTAACTTTTTGAGCAGAATCTCTTACCGCTCTTTTCTCAACTTCAGTGATCCCAGAAGGAATACAGATCACAATTCTCAGTGCCGGCTGAATAAATTTCCCCTTAATCCCGGGAATTTTTTTAATGAACTCTTTAATCATGTGCTCAGAAGCATGGAAATCTGCGATTACCCCGTCTTTTAACGGACGGATCGTTTTGATGTCCTCATGAGTTTTACCCTGCATATGCTTTGCCTGCTCACCGACCGCAATCGGCCTTCCCGTAGAACGCTCAATTGCAACGATTGACGGCTGATCTATAACAATTTTATTATTATGGATGATTAAGGTATTGGCAGTACCAAGGTCTATCGCAATTTCTTGCGTAAACATATCAAATAAACTCATATTTCCTTCTGATTTTTTAAAGAATTACAAAGATATGAATTTAACACCACCAGAGAAATTTCACGGGCATATAATTTGGTTAAAATTTTATTAAAATTTTAAAGTCTTTATTAACTTTTAATTTAAGTATTTACAAGCCTTGATTCAAGCAGATTCAAGATTGAAATCATAAGAAAACAGTCAGTAAAGTCAACAATTTTAAGAGGTAAGAACATTATCAATCTTATATCTAATGCAAATTATTAATTTACTATCACTCTTAACGGGATCCCGATTCTTGTATAAATACTAATTTTTAAATTCAAAATCAGCCGGAATAGTTTTTTACGATAATTATCATATAGATTATCAGCAGATCATATATTAAAAAAACCGTAAATTTGCGACGCTTATGTTACAGTATTCTAATATTCATCAAACATCGAATTTTGCAGTGCTTTCGGTTAGCTTCGAAAAGGCTGATGCGGAAACGAGAGGAAAGTTTGCATTTTTTGACGAAAACATTAAAAGCTTTGTTTCCCGGATTCATAATGAGGATTTAGGGGACGCCTTCGTGGTTTCAACATGTAACAGAACCGAGATTTATACCACTTCCCCTAATTATCTGTTGGTTGCTGAAGAATATTGCAAGATCGTAGGAGTCAACCTAATGGATTTTCTTCCGTTCGCGAATATTTTGACAAAAGAAGAGGCCTTAACCCATCTTTTTAGAGTAGCAGCCGGTCTGGAAAGCCAGATCATCGGAGATTTTGAGATTATCGGCCAAATTAAAAAAGCATACAACCGATTCAGGAAAGAGAGAATAAACTCTAATCCTTTTCTGGAAAGAGCAATCAATTCTGCTATCCAGATTTCCAAGAGAATAAAAAACGAAACCGGAATTTCCAATGGCGCAGCGTCAGTCTCTTATGCCGCCGTACATTACATCCTGAATAATCAGAAAAGAATCACAGAGAAGAACATTCTTCTTTTGGGAGTTGGTGAAATCGGACAGAATACGGTAGAGAACCTTGTCAAACATGTATATCAGCCAAAAATAAAAATCACGAACAGAACACAGGAAACGGCTGAGAAGATATCTGAAAAATACCATATCCCGCATATTGATTATGCAGAGTTCGATCAGGAATTAAAAAACACGGATATTCTTATTGTCGCTACCGGAGCAAGACATCCGATTGTAAACAAATCGCACTTCCCGAACGGAAAGGAAACACTGGTCATCGATCTTTCGATTCCGCACAATGTTGAAAAAGACGTTACCGAAAATAAAAATGTAACACTGATCGGCGTGGATGAACTCTCCAAACAAATTCAGGAAACCATTCAGCAGAGGGAAAAAGAAATCCCAAAAGCGGAGCAAATCATTAAAGAAATGACTAAAGATTTCCTTGAGTGGGAGAAAAAGAGAAGACTGGCTCCGAACATCCATCATTTCAAAGCTGTTTTAAAGAACATGGAACGTAATGAAATGCACAATTTCTACAAAAAAAATAAATACATAAATATCACGGATATGGAGCTTTCTGATAAAATGATTCAGAAAATCACCAACCGTTTCGCAAAATATATTATTGATAATCCTTTAAAAGCCGAAGAAATTAGTAAATTAATGCACGAAATATTAGTTGAACAACCAAACAACGAATTCAATGAAAAGCATTAGAATCGGGACCAGAAATTCCGCCCTTGCTCTTTGGCAGGCAAGAGAAGTAGCGAGACATCTTCAAAACAACAATTATTTAACGGAAATCGTTCCCATATTATCTTCAGGCGATAAAAATCTTACCCAGCCTCTTTACTCGTTAGGGATTACAGGCGTTTTCACCAGAGATCTTGATATTGCGTTACTGAATGACGAAATTGATATTGCCGTCCATTCTCTTAAAGACGTCCCTACGCAGCTACCGGAGAACATCGAATTGGTTGCCCATCTAGAAAGAGATTTTCCTCAGGATGTTTTAATCAGGAAAGAATCTGCCCGTGATAAAGAATTCCACGAACTTAAACTGGCCACAAGCAGCCTGAGAAGAAGGGCATTCTGGTTAAAAAATTTCCCAAATGCTGAGTTTTCTGACATCAGAGGCAATATCCAGACACGCCTTCAGAAGCTGGAAGAAGGAGATTTCGATGCAACTATCCTGTCATTAGCCGGAATCAAGAGAATGAAAATGGACATTGATTATGAAATGCTGCCATTTTTAATTCCTGCAGCGTCGCAGGGTGTGATTGCCGTTGCCGGACATTCGGATAAAAAGGAGATCAACGAAATTCTTAGTTCCATTAACCATACACCTACCCAGATCTGCGTAGAAATGGAAAGAAATTTCCTAAGTACCCTGGAGGGAGGCTGTACGGCTCCTATCGGTGCTTTTGCTGAGATTTTTGAGGATCAGATCCGTTTCAAAGCGGCACTTTGTTCCCTGGACGGAAAAAACAGCATTGCCACTGACGAAAACTTTGTCTACAATAAGGACGAAAACTTCGGCGAAAAGTTTGCAAAAATTGTTCTTGAGAACGGGGGGAAAGAACTGATGGCAGAAATCAAAAGCCAACTGTAATCCTTCTTTTTTTAAATACTTTATTTTCACATTTATATAATGAACATCTTATTTACCAAAAATATAGACCCATCTGTCATATCCAAAGAATTAGGAGATGATGTTTCAGCGGACTGTGTTGAGGTCATTAAGACAAGTTCTGTAAAAGTGAACCCATTTGATTTAAAGAATCATTCTTTAATTTTCACCAGTGTTAACGGAGTGAAATCCTTCTTTACTAATGGGTTTGAGGCCAATGAAGACTTTACAGCAAAAAACTATAACAGAATTTACTGTGTCGGTGATAAGACAAAAAAAGAATTAAGAAAAAACGGATTCGGGACTTTTAAAGTCCTGAAAAATGCAGCGACTCTTTCAAAATTCATTATCAAATATTGCCAGCATGAGAAATTCCTACATTTCTGCGGTAATCTTGCAATTGATATCCTTGATAAAGATCTTCCGCTTCAAAATATCCAGTATAAAAAAGTGATTGTTTATCATACCGAAGAGATCCATCCTTTGATAACTGAAAAATATCATGCTGCCGTTTTTTTTAGTCCGAGCGGAGTTCGTAGTTTTGCAAAGCAGAATTCTTTTAATGACATGATGCTGTTTTCGATTGGGGAAACGACTTCCGGGGAACTGAGGAATTATACTTCACAACCTGTTTTTACTTCGGGAGGAAATAACCTGGCGTCTGTTTTGAGCCTGATCAAAAAAAGAATGTTAAACAAAGATTGATTTTTACATTGTCTTTATGACAATCTAGTCTGAATATATTATGATTAAAAACGACCTATATTTAAAAGCACTCCGCGGGGAAACCGTAGAAAGACCACCCGTTTGGATGATGAGACAGGCCGGAAGATACCTGCCGGAATTTATTGCGCTTCGTGACCAATATGATTTCTTCACCAGATGTCAGACTCCGGAGCTCGCTTCTGAAATTACCGTACAGCCTATCAGAAGATATCCTCTGGATGCAGCAATTTTATTCTCTGATATCCTGGTGGTTCCTCAGGCTATGGGAATTGACTTTAAAATGAAAGAAAATGTAGGACCGTGGCTCGATACTCCGATCAGAACAATGGAACAGGTTCAAAATGTTGTGGTTCCGGATGTAAACGATACATTAGGATACGTTTTTGATGCGATTGAACTGACTTTACAGAAATTAGACAATGAAATTCCGCTGATCGGTTTTGCCGGCTCACCATGGACGATTCTTTGCTATTGTGTAGAAGGGAAAGGGAGCAAAGCTTTTGATATTGCAAAATCATTCTGTTTCCAACAGCCGGAAGCAGCTCATTTACTGCTTCAGAAAATTACCGATACGACGATTGCCTATTTAAAAAGAAAAGTGGAAAAAGGCGTGTCTGCCGTTCAGGTTTTCGACTCGTGGGGCGGAATGCTTTCTCCGGCTGACTATCAGGAATTCTCCTGGAAGTATATCAACCAGATTGTTGAAGCTTTAAGTCCGCTTTCTCACGTTGTGGTTTTTGGGAAAGGATGCTGGTTTGCTTTGGAAGAAATGACTCAGTCACCGGTTTCGGCTTTAGGTATTGACTGGACCATAAAGCCTGAAATTGCAAGAACCCTTACAAATCATACCATGACGCTCCAGGGAAATTTTGATCCTGCCAGACTGCATTCTACGCCTGAAACCATTAAAAAGATGGTGCATGAAATGATCAGCCGATTTGGAAAGGACAGGTACATTGCTAATCTTGGCCACGGTATTTTACCGAATATTCCATTGGAAAATGCAGAAGCATTTATCCGTGCAGTTGTGGACTGGAAGCCTAATATTTAATAATATAAGAACAAATTAAATCCCCTTCAATTGATTGAAAGGGATTTTTTTATACTATCTACAAAAATATTCAATTAAGGCCAGCTTAATTGACAATTGGAGAAATAGCCACCTGATCTGCAAAATACTGCTCAAGATCTTTAAGCGTTTCAGGGTTGGTCTGGATATCCTTAACCATCTGCCCTTTATTGACTACTACAATCCTGTTGCAGACCTCCGTAGTATGTGAAAGGTCATGGCTCGAAATAAGAAAGGTGACACCGTCCTGCTTCGATAATTCTTTGATTAAATTTTTCAGTTTTATCTGTGTGGAAGGATCCAGGTTGGCAAAAGGTTCATCCAGGATAATAATTTCCGGATGTCCGATAATCGCTCCTACAATCCCTACTTTCTTCTGGTTTCCCTTGGATAAATCCCGCACGTACTTTCCGGAATTTAAAATTTCCCCGTTAAAAAGATCATGGAACTGTTTCAGGAATTCATCTACTGAAGCCTTGTTCTGGCCTCTCAATTCTCCGATGAAATAAAAGTATTCTTCCGGTGTCAGGTAGCCGATCAGGAAAGAATCATCCACAAAAGCAGATACTTTATTCTTCCAAGCTTCCGATTCATGAACTTTAATATCATCGATGCTTATAAATCCCGTTGTTGCCTGGATCAGATCAAGCATCAGGCTGAAAAGAGTGGTTTTTCCCGCCCCGTTATTCCCGACCAGCCCGAAAGTTTCGCCATTGGGAATTTCAAGATGTTCAATATTTAAAACGGTTGCCTTTCCGTATGTTTTTGATAAATTATGGATGGTAATCATATTGTATTAATCTTTATTTTTGAATGCTTCTAACGTACTGTATTTTTCCACTTTATAATGCTTTACGATAATATCGAAAATTTTCTCCCTGAATAGAAATCCTATCAGCCCCATTACGGCCACACTCATTACTCCTGCTGTAATTCCGAAAAAATGCTGTACCAGTCCGAATACCACTATTGGTAAAAACATTTTCGGGATCAGAAGTAATAAAGCTTTCATGTTAAAGCTGTTTTTCTGCCCGAATCTTTTTTCTTTGGAATTAAGATCGATCTGCATTTTATTAAATGCTCCCGACCACAGCGTAAATTGTGAATTGACACCGATGTTGTAGATACCTGCTGCGAAGAAGGTAACATACATTTCCCAGCCGAAATAGGCATAACAAACTGCCAGAACCATGGAGGCCGCTGTAACGATATTCATCAGCCACCATTTTGCCTTTAAATATTCTTTATAAGGCACATTCAGGGTCATCATCAGAGGATAATAAGAACTGTCAAAAGCCGGAACGCGCTGCCCGAAAAGAAACTGAAACCCGCCGGTTACAAACAGGCCCATAAACATGGTCATCGTAGGTGTTTTATATATCGGAGACGTGAACATCAGCATGCCGTAAAAAAGAAACATGAAGCTTCCCCATATAATTCCTTTGGTTACTTTATTTCGTTTCATCATTTTAATATCATTATTGATGAAAGTGCCGATAGCACCGTATTTATTTAAGAAAGCAATATTTTCTGTTTTTCCGACGGCTTTTTTAGCTTCAAGTCCCTGATCCAGATAAAATACCTGACGGATATGATAAAAGCACATTTTCCATAATCCTAAAAAAAGCATCAAGGAGATTACAGCAAAATAAGGCCTATCATAAAAATTATAAAAAAATATCTTTGAATAATCCAATACCGGAATGATTTGATAGTATGCGAGACCTGCAATCACTAAGAATGCACCTCCAACTACAATGGCGATTGTTTCTTTATCATTAAACAGTATATTGATAAAATTATTAAGATAAAAAAGCAGCGAAACTCCTGCAAACCAACCCAATACATTTACAGCATTATATCCATTAAACAGGGCTATGATACAGAAGGTGACAAAGAAAAGAGAATTCAGCCAGCTGAAGACAGAAATAAAGGTTTTGCTTAACAGGTAATTAACCAATGTTTTCTTAGAAATGTTGAGGGTAAGGAACGGCTTGATATTCTGCGTCGGCATTTCCTGCCAGATGTATTTTGCAATCAGGTCGACCGCCCATCCGGCAATCAGGAATTTAGACACTATCTGTAAAGGATCCTGATGCATCTCTTCCTGAATGTAGAAAAAAGCACCGAAGGCACCACCCACCAGGCATGCCATAAAATAGAGAATTCCGATAAAACGGAAAATCTTCATTGCCAGGTTAATCCCTAAAGAACTGCCGCGAAAAAAACTTTTGATTTCTAATCTGAGAAATTTAAAAAACATTGTTACCTTTTTCTATATTAGTAAGTAGGTAACCTAAAATGTTACAGAATTAATTAGTGTCTCTGCTGATTCTTATGCATTTGATCTTTAAAACCATTCTTCTCACTTCAAAGAATTTTTATCTTTGTGTATAATTATCCCATCAGTTCTTTTGCCTGGGCCAGTGCTGCTTCTGTAATCTTACTTCCGGAAAGGAGCTGGGCGATTTCAGTAAGCTTTTCTTCACTGTTCAAAGGAATGATGGTTGACTGGGTTTTTCCGGCGACATCCTGCTTTACCACTTTATAATTGTCATTCCCTTTGGCTGCCACTTGGGCTAAATGGGAGATCACAATCAGCTGCATATCAGCAGACATTACACGCATCAGGTTACCGATTTCCTCAGCTACTTTTCCTGAAACCCCGGTGTCGATTTCATCTAAGATCAGGGTTGGAAGTTCATCACTTTCCGCGATAATTTTTTTTACAGCCAGCATCACCCTTGATCTCTCGCCTCCGGAAATAGCCGTCTGAATGGGTTTTAAAGGAAATCCGGAATTCGCCTGGAATAACAGCTGAATATGTTCTTTCCCAAATGCATTAAAATCCTGGACATTCTGTAATTCAATATCAACCCTTGCTTTTTCAAGGCCTAATTTTTTAAGGAGAGCTTCTGCCTTTTTGATAAAAACAGGAATACTTTTCTTTCTGTTTTTCGAAAGCTTTTCAGAAAGTGTGTGAAGTATTTTATCCTTTGCAGTTATACTTTTTTCAATATCATCGATTTGGCCTTCAAGTTCGGAAGCACCTTTCCGGTCACCGGCCAGCTGATCTCTGATTTCTTTCAATTCATTAACATCAGAAACATTATGTTTTACGAGCAGTGCATTGATTTTATTATTAAGCTCAGCAAGCAAAGCCAGATTATCCGGATTAATTTCTATTTTTTCCGCTTCATCTTCCAGTTCGGAAATAATATCTTTAAGTTCGACAAAAGATGTTTCCAGTCTTTCATCAAGCTCCGAAAAGGCGTTGGAAACTTCTGCAATTTTTGAAAGCTTGTTTTTCGCTTCATTAAAAAATGACAAGATCCCTACTTCTTCCTGATGAAAACGGGACAATACTTTAGCCAGGTTTTCAGAAATCATTTCAGCATTTTCCTGAACTGAAAGCTGGTTTTGAAGATCTTCATACGCTATGTCTTCCAAATGAAGTTCTTCAAGTTCATTCAGTAAAAAATCTTTGTAATCACTCTCTTTTCTGGCTTCGGAAAGCTGAATCTGAAGCTTCTTAAGCTGGATTTTGAGACTTTGGAAATCTGAAAATTCATTCTGATATTCTTCAATAATATTTTTGTTATCAGAAAGCCCGTCGATAATTTTAAACTGATATTCAGAAGTGAAAAGGTTAGATGTTTCAAACTGGGAATGGATATCGATCAGCTGGGAAGAGAGCTCTTTAAGCACATCCAGAGTTACCGGCACATCATTGATAAAAGCCCTTGATTTTCCGGAGGGTAGAATTTCCCTGCGTATAATGGTCTGATGCTCGTAGTCGAGATCATTTTCAATAAAAAATTTCTTAAACTGATTATGCAGGGCAAACTCGGTTTCTACAATACTTTTCTGTTCTGCATGTGAAATGGATTTTGCATCAGCTCTTTCCCCAAGGATCAGCCGCAAAGCTCCCAAAATAATAGATTTCCCGGCACCGGTTTCCCCGGTAATCACCTGCAGACCGTTATGAAGTGATACTTCAAGCGTATCAATCAGGGCAAAGTTTTTAATGTAAATTCTCGAAAGCATTGATAATAGCGGTTACTTTAGCTATGGCAAATATAGAACATTAGATTTCAGAATTCAAGATAAGATTACTGTTTCCATTTACTCCATCTGGCTTGCGTATTTTTTGGAGAAAGGATCATCATTTCATTCTTCAGGTCGCTTAAAACGATGTCACCGTTATTTCCTGAATTAAATATATTGAATATCTCATCGGCTTTGGTATCTATAAAAGTATTAAAGAAATAAGCCTGCTGGAAAGAGTTTTCATATTGTTTCAACTGCATTAAAGCATCGAAAATCACTTTTTTTGCAGCTGCCTGATCCTGATTGAAAAGATTATCCAAACCAGCTCTGTGATAAGAATATATGGTTGCTCGCACCTGGCTCCAGTTCGGGCTCATGATTTCTTTAATCAGTATAGAACGGCTTCTAGGTTCATTGATTTGTTTCCAGCCGTCATACGTATTCTGAGATTCTCCGTTCTGTGCAATCTGCTGTGCTTTCTGGAACCATTGTGTTCCTGACATTGACTGAAAACTATCTGCATCATATCCCAGAATTAGGTATATATAGAAACTGATCACATCAATTAAGTTCTTGCCTGAAAACTGCCGTTCATTAAAGATGAGGTTTTCATTTTCCACATAATCAAAAGAAAACCTCTGATCCTGGATATTGATCAGCGGAGATTCATAAATGGTATTGAAAACGGGCCGTACGGATTGTACGAAAATATTCCCCCTAAACCGGTTTCCTTCTCTTTCAGTGACAAGAATTGCAAAATTGCATTTTATTTTCTCAAAATTCTGAAGTCTTTTTCCCGTCCAGCTTGTATTGTTGATAAAATCCCTTAAACTTTTCTCCAATGCTTTATAGGCAGCCTGATTACTTCCCCCGATTTGTTGGGAGTTGACCTGAACGGTAGCCAGTAATTCCTGGGAAAAACTGAGGTTATATACAAACAGAAGTAAAAATAAGCTTATAATTTTTTTCATTTTCTAGTAAAGATTGAGAACGGAAATTTATTAAAATTATTTTAAAAGTTGAAACTCAACGAAATCCAGGATATCTGCGGCAACTTTATCTTTAGATTTCAGGTCAAATTCTTTTTCTTCCGTTTTTGTAAATATTTTTATTTTGTTGGTATCATTTTTAAATCCTGCCCCTTCATCACGCAGGGAATTCAGAACAATCATATCCAGGTTTTTCTTTTCCAGTTTTACTTTTGCATTTTCCTCTTCATTTTGGGTTTCCAGAGCAAACCCTACCAAGAACTGATGTGTTTTCTGCTCGCCCATGGTTCTGAGAATATCCGGATTTTTTACCAGTTCGATGGTCAGGCTTTCATCGTTTTTTTTGATCTTCTCTTTAGCGACTTGTTTTGGGGCATAGTCTGCAACAGCTGCGCTTGCGATCCCAATATCGACCGTTTCATAAAATTCAAAAACTTTTGCCAGCATTTCTTTCGCAGAGGTTACCCGATAAAGGTCAATATTTTCTCCATGGGCAATCTCAGCACTTGGCCCTGAAATTAAAATAACTTTAGCACCTCGTTTTGAAGCTTCATCAGCCAGGGAAAATCCCATTTTTCCGGATGAATGGTTTCCAATAAACCGTACAGGATCAATAGCTTCGTAAGTTGGTCCTGCTGTAATTAAGACCGTTTTTCCTACTAATGTTTTTTTTGTATCAGCATTGAAAAAGTCTTCAATAGCCGCTAAGATTGTATCCGGTTCAGCCATCCTGCCCTGTCCGATCAGTCCACTGGCCAGTTCACCGTGTTCAGCAGGAATAATATAGTGGCCGAAGCTTTCTGCGAGTTCCAGGTTTTTCTTTGTAGAAGGGTGTACATACATATCCAGATCCATTGCAGGAGCAATAAAAACAGGACATTTTGCAGACATATAAGTGGCAATCACTAAACTGTCGCACATCCCGTGGACCATTTTAGATAAAGTATTAGCCGTACAAGGCGCTACCAGCATTATATCCGCCCATAGGCCCATTTCCACATGACTGTTCCAAGTTCCGTTGTCACTGTAAAAGTCTGCGTATACCGGTTTTTTAGACAAGGTGGAAAGACTCAGCTTGGTTACAAAATGTTCTGCATCAGGCGTCATGATGACCTGAACTTCAGCTCCTTTTTTGATAAAATCCCTGATCAGAAAATGAATTTTGTACGCTGCAATTCCTCCAGAAACTGCGATGAGAATTTTTTTCCCGGAAAGACTCATTAAGTTTTAATTTTAAGAATACTAAATTACTTAATTTTTCTTATAAACCTGTTGAAACAACAAAGGTCATAAAGAAAAGATTCCTTATGACCTTCATCTGTAAAAACATACAGATTTTTATTTTCTTTCTTCTGTTTTTCTGAAATAGATATCCTCATTCAGCCATTCTTCAATTGCAATAGAAGTAGGTTTCGGAAGTTTTTCATAATGTTTGGAAATTTCAATCTGCTCTCTGTTTTCGAAAACTTCTTCCAACGTGGAATTGTGAACCGCGAACTCATCAAGCTTATTGTGCAACTCCGTACGGATTTCAGCATTGATCTGCTCTGCTCTCTTTCCCATGATAACAATCGCTTCATAGATTGAGGCTACTTTATCTTCAATCTTATCTTTATCGTACGTAATCGTATTTACTTCTGCTTTTGTATCTTTTACACTCATTTTGAGAATATTAATTTTATTTAAGTTCGCAAATTTACGAATTATCTTTGAATTTTGAAAGTGGCTGCCGGCGGAGGGGTATTAATCGCCGCACTATCCCTCTGGATCTGCATTGCTTTCTTTTCAGCCTCTACCTGATCCTTCATATGCTGTTCCGTTTTTGACTTTTCAGCGTTCTGTGCTTCCAGCTTTTTCTGTCTTTCCGTTAAAGCGGCCATTCTTGCTTCGGTCTGTTTTTTAACCACTACAAAATCTTTCTTTTCTTTTTCAAGTTTTTCTCTGATATCCAAAGCGGTTTTAGCGACATCCGTACCCGGCATTTCTTTTTCGATTTGTCTTGTAAATGCTAAAGCACTTTCAATACGTTCGTCTTTAAGGTCATAAACAGACTTTGTTGCCAATTCGTAACGTGATTTTACAATGTAATCATAGATCTGAGGACGGAGTTTCGTACTTGGAAAATCTTCCAGAACGTTTTCCAATGCTACATTTGCAGCCTTGTATTCGCCCATTTTGAAATACTGTTTGGCATTTTCATATGCTTTAACCTCCAGCTTATAAGAAAGCTCTTCGATAAGGGTATTGATATTCTTTGATCTTTCCGAATTTGGATAATTGTTAAGAAAATCCTGAAGCTCATTAATAGCAGACTGTGTAGTAGACTGATCTAAGTTATAATCCATAGAACCTTCATAATAACACAATGCAGACATATAAGCGGCTTCTTCTGCTCTGGGATCTTTCGGAAAGCTTACTGCAAAATTCTTGAACTGGTGTCCTGCCAGCTTATAATTTTTATCATAATAATTGGCATACGCTGTATTGAAGCCTACATTCGGGAAATCGTCTGTACCGGCTACAAGGTTGGCTAACCTGTCATAAAGCGCTAAAGCATTTTTCCATTTCTTTTTGGCAAAATTATCATTCGCTGCCTTCAAAATAAAATCTTTATCAGCACTTTTCATTGCTTTTTCCTGCCGGCTCACACAAGATGACAATACCGCTACAGCAAAAACACCTAAAATATATTTTTTCATATAAAAAATTCAACAGTTTTCGGATGATACAGCCGATTTACTAATTTGCAAAAATATAACTTTTTTGTCAATAGATTTTTTTTTATGATTATTTAACGTAATTTTAGTCTGCGGCGTATCCCAGAATGGCAAAAACACTCATTAAAAGATTCATTTTCACCTTCTTCTCTGCTTCTTTAGAATAAGTTTCTTCATTTTTATTCGGAACATAGAGCTCATAGAAATTCCGGTTCCGGATGACGAATAAAGTGGAACCGATAATGGTAGTCAGAATATCTTCAGGCTTGGGAGTAAAGGTAAAAACCCCGGAAGACACTCCTTTTTTAATTACCTCATCAAGTTTTTTGACAAATATCTGATAAAAGTCAAGCAGCTCTCCTTTCACAGTGTCGGTATGGCGCAACTCCTGCGTCACAAATCCATGAAAATAATTGTATTTAAAAAGCTGTGCTACAATATATTTTATAATCTCTTTCATCTGCATCTCCGGCTTTCCCTCTTTGATGGTATCGGCAAACTCTGAAAAGTTTTCTCTGGTTTTAAGCACTCTGTACTGATAGAGATATGACATCATTTTTTCTTTAGAGCCGAAATAATATGAAATCATGGCCACATTGATATTGGCTTTTGAGCAGATATCTCTTACTGATGTGCCCTCATAACCTTTTTTCGCAATCAGCTCTTCAGCAATATCCAAGATATGAATTTGTTTTTCAGTAAATTTTTTCTTCATACAGTGCACTTTTAGTAAAGTTAAGAAATTTTTAACAAACTTATAAACGTTCGTTTAATAATATGATTAATTATAAATTAAATATTATTTTTGAGAATGGATTATTTTGATTTTCATCATCATAAAAAAAATATGCCAAATGGCATATACAATCTTGAATTAGAACGGCTGGCACCAGATTTTCCCTATTCAATCGGCATCCATCCAAAAGATATTGGTAAGGCTACCATTGAAGATCAGTTCAGATGGCTGGAATCAAATATTACAGAAGACTGTTTTGCCATAGGAGAATGTGGCCTGGATTCTTTGGCAGAAACCGATATAAAAATCCAGGAAGATGTTTTCCTAAGACAGATTGAAATCGCTAATGATATAAAAAAACCGGTTATTATCCATTGTGTAAGAAAATTTTATGAGGTAATTACTTTTAAAAAATATGCGGAAAAACCGATGATCATTCATGGTTTTAACAAAAAACAGGCTATTGCCGATGCCCTCCTCCAGCATGATTTTTATCTGAGCTTTGGAAAAGCACTCTTATATAATTTATCTTTGCAACATACTTTCAGAAGTACTCCCTCAGATAAAATCTTTTTAGAAACCGATAATGATAATTTCAATATCCGGGAGATGTATGAGACCGCTGCGAATCTTAAAGGAATTTCAACGGAAAAAATGAATGAGCAAATTTTAGAAAATTTAGAAATGATAAAAAATGGGTAAGAAATGGCTTGAAAGAACAGAGCTTCTTATTAAGGAAGAAGGTTTGGAAAAATTAAATCAGGCAACGGTTCTGGTAGTCGGTTTAGGAGGAGTGGGTTCTTTTGCTGCCGAATTCCTGGCAAGATCAGGAGTGGGAAATATGACGATTGTCGACGGTGACACAGTAGATATAACCAATATCAACAGGCAGCTGCCCGCCTTGCATTCAACAGTAGGAAAACATAAAGTGGATGTGGTTGCTGAAAGGCTTTTAGATATTAATCCGGATCTAAAATTAACCAAAATCAATGAGTTCCTGAATCCTGAAAGAATGGATGAAGTTCTGGATTCCGCTCCATTCGATTATGTTTTAGACTGTATTGACAGCGTAACTCCAAAGCTATGCCTGATCATTGCTGCTAAAAGAAGAAGGATTAAAATCGTAAGTTCAATGGGAGCCGGCGGAAAAACGGATCCAAGCAAAGTAATGGTCAGGGACATCAGCAAAACGGAGCATTGCCACCTCGCAAGACAAGTAAGAAAAAGGCTTAAAAAAGTAAAAATTGACAAAGGAGTGCGTTGTGTTTTCGCCAACGACATCCAGGATGAAAACAGCCTGAAAATGACTGACGGTAGCAACTACAAACGCTCTTTTTATGGAACGATAAGCTATATGCCTGCTATTTTCGGGTTATATACTGCTTCGGAAGTCATTAATTATTTGTTGGACAAAAAATAATTTAGAAAATTATACAGATCTTACCGGCAATCACATGTACTTCATCCAGAGATCTGAATCGGTGAGAAAAATAAAAAACTTATATTTACGGCCTGTAAATGACAAATTTTAATTATCCCAAAACCGAAAAACTCAAAAAGAATACTGAGATTACTTTACTTTTTGAAAAAGGTAAATGGAAAACACACGGGAATATTAGAATTATTGTCCTGAAAGATAAGCCTTCAACTCCTGTTGACAACACGAAGGTTGCTGTATCTGTTTCCAAAAAATATTTTAAAAAAGCGGTTCACAGAAATCGTATTAAAAGGCTTTTACGTGAATGCTACCGTTTGAATAAGCAAATCTTTAAAGAAGCATTCGGAGACAAATCTATGGCCATGCTCTTCTGGGCTTCTCCGGTAATGCCTCAGAAATTCCATGATGTCGAAGCACAATTTATTCAACTCTGCCAGGCTCAAAAAAAGACTTGATTCCCATTTCTTTATTTATAAAAAATAAGTCAGCTCTGTATTATAAACTATACAGGATCATTATGAATAACCTTTGATGCATCAATGGTCAAAATTCTTTAAAATCCAAGGATTAATTTTTTGTATATTTAAACAAACATTAATCTGGAAATTAATATGTCAGACAATATCCCCTATCTGCCTTATCTATTGAGTGCATTTATTGGTATCGGCCTGGCGGCGGCCTCGGGATTCCGGGTGTTTCTCCCCATGTTCGCGGTAAGTCTCGCTTCATACCTGCACTGGATTCCTATGAGTGAGCATTTTGAATGGCTTGCGGGGCTTCCTACACTCATTACGACGGGTATTGCTACCATAGTGGAAATTTTAGCTTACTATATTCCATTCATTGATCATTTACTGGATACCATTTCGGTTCCTATGGCCACTGTCGCAGGCTCTGTATTATTTGCCAGCCAATTTACAGATCTGGGGACATTTCCGCAATGGGCTTTGGCACTGATTGCAGGAGGCGGTACGGCAGCTACCATAAGTTCCGGATTTGCCGGTCTTAGGGCTGCATCTACCGCAACAACCGGAGGCCTCGGAAACTCTGTTGTCGGTACTACAGAAACGGCAGGTGCGGGAATTATGGCTTTCCTGGCCATGGCAGCACCGGTTATTGCAGCCGTATGTGCGGTTATCTTAATAGTATTGATATTTTTCTTCGGCCGGAAAGCATGGCGAAAGCTAAAGAAGCGTAAAATTTTATTAAAGAGACTTAAGTAAACAAAGCAGCAGAAAAAATCTGCTGCTTTTTTTATGATGCTTTATTGAAGCAACTACCCAAAATGATTCCCAACGGGCCAAGTACCGGAAAAAGTATCAATGCCAGATAAGGCAAAATACCGGATCTGGTTTTAACAAGAATCCTGATGGCCGAAATGTACATTACAGCTATAGTAATGGCTGTAAATAATATGTGAAAAGGGCTAATTGACAATATGTTCATAGTTGTTATCCTTTTGTCCTAAAATCTTTTATTTCCTGTATTTTCCCTTTAAAATAAGCTTCTTTTTCAGGCATTTTTCCGATCAGAATTTCAAATGCTTTGATGGCTTTTGTATATAATTTCTGCTCAAAATACAGATTGGCCAGTGTTTCTGTCATTAAATGCGAAATGTCATCCCCTTTTTCTTTTACGACAAAATTAACCTCATCCTTTAACTGGCTGATCTTAGGATTATTTTCAATAAACGCTTCAATAACCTTCGCTTTGATTTCAGTTTTCTCTTTTTCAATTTCTGCAGTTCTGTCAATTTTAAGCCAGCTCTGCCAGGTATTGATGAATCCCGGAATATTGCTGTCGGTAAGATCCGTTTTAACAGCTGCGACGGAAGCTTCTTCCGTTTTTTCATTCTGAGTTTCATGATTCTGTTCTTTAGATTTTTCAGGCTGTGCAAGGGTCCAGCCTGTCCCAAAAAATGAAACATTCATTACCGGTGCTTCTTCTTCCTTACTTTCATGTAGGGTTTCTGATGCTCCATCATCTTCCATTTGCTCATCTTCCTGCAACATTACGTTTTCTTCTTCTCTTTCGCCGCTCTGCTGAGCTTTGTCCTGAACTAAAGTTTCTTCCGGAACAGATTCATTTTGTTCCTGAATTTCTTTTGCAGGTATTTCAACTTTCGGGTGAGGAGTATCTATTTTTTTACTGAGTAAAGAATCAGGAAGGTTGGACTCGAATGCCATAGGTTTCCACTCTGATTTTATTTCAGCCTGTTCCCGGTTGTCTCCAGCAATCTCTTCTTTCGGTTCATCGATGATTTCAGCCTCAGTTTCTTTCGCCTGAATATGATCTTCTTTGTCTTCCTCTTTAAGTTTTGGTTCAGAAGACTGCATTTCAAAGCTCTGGGTATCTGCAAAGCTGATCTCATGATGACTCTCTTCAGGCTCTGCTTCCATTTCTTTTTTAAGTGCCTCAGAAGCTGCCTTTTCCTTCATTTTCTTCTCCACCTCTTCAATCAGGCGACGCATCTCGTCTTCATGTTTATTAGTGCTTGGTTGAGAAATTTCAGCGGTTACATTTTCTTCTGTATTACTCTGGATTTTCACTTCCGGCAGGAAGGATTCCATTCCGTGAAAACTTAATTCAGAATCATCCTGAACCAATTCTTTTTCCGAAGACATCAGGTTTTCATCGATAATCTTTTCTGAAGTAAATGCATTTTGATGAACGACATCAGTATCTTCAACCTGATTATCCATATCATCAGCTTTCTGATTATCATCAGTTGTAACACTTTGAGCAGAAGTTTCCGGAACAAAAGCTTCCGTTTCCTGAAAACTCAATTCCGATTCGTCAAAGACTTCTCTTTTTTCAGGCTCAGACGTAATTATTTCTTCTTCAATGTGTGTTTCAGAAGTAAATTCTTCAGATTTTTCATTTACCGGATCGTAAGGCTCCTGATTATTTTTTACAGCATCCTTTCTTTCATTATCTTCAGGAACTTCTGTTTTTTTAACTTTCTGAGTAACAATAGAACCGGATTCCAGTGTGGATTCCAGATCAATGGTCTCAGCCTCTTCATCCTCCAGGAAGTTTTCTTCACCTTCGAATAAAATCCTGTTTCTTTCGCCCTTTATATAAATATGCTTAATTTCAGGCTTAGGCTCAGGAAGCAGGCGTACCTGTTGCTTATCCTGAATTATTTCTTCAGCATCAGTGATTTCCGTCGCACTTTCCAGAACCGATGAACTTTCTCTCTTTAGAGGGAAACCAGAAACTTTTGCTTGCTGTAAAGGCTTTGAAGCTTTTTCTTCGGGAAGCTTTTGTTCTTTTACTGTTTCAGGTGATATTTCAGGCTTAGGATTCTGCTGAATTTTACCGTTGATGAGCTGATACAGAATTTTTTTATCTGTGGTGTAAGCAGCAGTTGTTGAAAGTACTTTCTGATAGTTTTCTTTATCGTACCGATGCACCCCATAGAGGTACAAAGCCCTGATGTTCTGAATATAGGGAAAAGAATCAATTTCTTCTTTCAGAAGGTTAAGATCCTCTGACTGAATGTTTTTCGGGGTTTTTAGTAATTCTAAGACTCTATGATTCATTTTACCAATTCGCTACGATGTCGTTAAATATCTTATTAATAATTCTGTCCGTTGCTATTTTCACCTGAGAGCTTTCGATTTCAGACTGTGAGAGGTTGCTGTTGAAAACGGCTTCATCAGAATAGCTTCTGTCAAAACTTACATCCGGGTGAAGTTTGTTTTCATAATGCACTTTTACCGTAATGGTCAGCTTATTCTGAGATTCCTGAACGACACCTCCCGTACTCTGGTTCGTCACAGTATTGGAACCAATCGTAGTAGGAGTAATTGAATAATCCGTGATCTCACCTTCCACCAGAATATCAGGATTTTCCTTTGTCCCTTTTAGGGTAGTCCTCTGTAAAAACCTGTTTTGTATGTCCGTAGAAAACTGCTGTGATAAAGTTGGATTGACCAATGCGGCATTGTTTGGAAATTCATTGATCTGTATGGTTTTTTCATCGGTAAGCGATGAGCCGGTAAAACTATAGCAGGAATGAAGAACTCCCAGGCATAATACCAGAAGCCAGACAAGTCCGGGCAATTTGTATCGTATATTTTTTTTAAAATTCATTTTTAGATCCGATTTCTTTTATTTCATCATATTCAATCTGCTGCATCCCGTCTTCCAAAGCAAAATACTGCGCTGTATATACAAACGGTATTGTAAATAACAATCCGATCCCACAAGCTAAAATGCCTAAATACCCTAAAATACCAATAATTACAAAGAATAAGAAGATGGACAACCCATTTCCTTTTCCCATGATTACAGACATCTTCCAGGCCGTTTTTACATCTGTAACGCCTCCTAATGAAATTAATGCCGTCATATAAAATGCTTTAACAAGAATCACAAATATGACAACATATACAAATAGCAGATAAAGCATATAAAATATCCCGAACCCGGCAGAGGGATCACCGCCATCAGCCATGATAGGCATAAAGATGAACATCGGTACGTAAATCAGTACCATAATCCCAAGCATAATTAACTGCATGATAAAATATGGCATGAAATTGTTGAAGTTGAAGATATCCCCGCTACTTACCTTTTCACCTTTCCGAAGTCCTCTGCAATACCTGAAAAAATTTCCTATACCCAATAAACCGCAAAAAGGAATAATTGACATTACAAAACAAAGCAGGAATGCTACAAAGATATCTCCGAAATTATTTTTCAAAAAAGTATATCCGTTGTTAATATATTCGCCCATTTTAAAATGGACAGGCTTTACATTTAGATTCATCATATTATTTAAGTTTATTCTTCAAGATTATATTGTTTTATTTTTCTGTATAATGTCCTCTGTGAAATCCCCAACTCGTCAGCCGCTTTATTCCGGCGTCCTTTATGCTTTTCCAGAGCTTTGATAATCAGGTCTTTTTCATTATTCTGAAGCGATAAAGATTCAGGCTTGTGTTCTTCAATCTCAATATCTTCGAAATCCTCGTAACTTTCTTCCGTCCCTGACATAATAGTAGGATTCTGGATAGCAGGATGTTCATTGTTATTATTGTTTTCAAAATACAATAAAGAATTCGGTGCTACGTTCTGTTGTTTCTCAGGCGTATATATTCTGTTAATGAGACTTTTTTCATGATTGCTCAGATCTGTATTTCCACGATTTTTTATCAATTCCGAAGTTAAGGATTTTAAATCATTAATATCGTTCCGCATGTCAAAGAGAATTTTATACATAATTTCTCTTTCGTTACCGAAATCACTCTGTTTTTGGGATGCCGGTGTGTTAACGACCATCGGAAGGTGTGTTTCCATCGGAATATATTCTGCCAATTTATCTACGGTAATATGCCTGTCTCTTTCCACCACGGTCATTTGCTCTACCAGATTTCTCAGCTGTCGGACATTTCCTGGGAAAGTGTAACTTTCCACATAATGGATTGCACCGGGCTCCAGCTCCAGCTCCGGCATTCTGTATTTTTCAGCAAAATCTATTGCAAATTTCCTAAACAACAGATGAATGTCTCCTTTCCGTTCTCTAAGAGGCGGCATATCAATCTGTACCGTATTCAGACGATAGAACAAATCTTCACGGAACCTTCCGTCCTGAATAGCCTTCATCATATTCACATTGGTAGCTGCGACAATCCTTACATTGGTTTTCTGAACCTGGGAAGAACCTACTTTCATAAATTCACCGCTTTCCAAAACCCTTAACAGGCGAACCTGGGTCTGTAAAGGCAGCTCTCCTACCTCGTCAAGAAAAATAGTCCCGCCATCTGCGACTTCAAAATATCCTTTTCTTGTAGCTGTAGCTCCCGTAAATGCCCCTTTTTCATGTCCAAATAGTTCAGAATCGATCGTACCTTCAGGAATAGCACCACAGTTTACCACAATATAGGGCTGGTGCTTTCTTCTGGATTCTGAATGAATGATTTTTGGTATGAACTCTTTACCGACACCACTTTCCCCGATGACCAGGACCGAAATATCTGTGGGTGCCACCTGTATGGCTTTTTCTAATGCGCGGTTTAAAACCGGGAAATTACCAATGATACCGAAACGTGCCTTTATAGATTGTAAGTCTGCCATTTTTTTGATTTAAGATTAAAAATTTAAATAATTAAAGTTTACAACGCTGCAATTTGCGACCTGTACACTTTGTTGAAATGATGTGTATAACCATCGTTCATGGTTTTACCCTCATCATAGCGTTTCAAAGCCATCTTCTTTAAATCTAAATAATCTTTGTTTCTTATTTTTGCAACTTTACTTTTAAAATATATATTTTCGGCAAAATCATCCTGCTTACTTTGCTTTTCAAAATTTTCTAAAGCCTTATCATATTTTCCGACTTCAAAATAAGTAACACCAAGCTGATAATAATCGTAAAAACCAATATTATGATCTTTTTTTGCCAGTTGGTTTTCTATAATTGAGATTGCCTTTTCTTTTTGACCTAAAGCTGAATAACAGATTGCTTTTGCAATATGCAGCTCATAATCACCATTTGCAGAATATCCTAAATAACCTGTGGGATAAATTTTTTCTAACGCCTCGATATCGGCAATGGCACCTTTGTAATCTCTGAGAAACTGATATTTACACCAGCCTCTATAGCCCAAATGCTTACTTGGCTCAAGCTGTACAGCCTTATCGATGAGAATTTTCCATGTAATAAAATCTCCTCTTTTCAAATATGGAACTGCTTTTTCCATATATGTATTTGAGAAATTCGGACATAGCTGAATGGCTTTATCCAGACCTTCCTGAGATTCCTGCAATCCCTGATATTCACCCCAATAATTGTAAATTTCACAAGCCTCTTTGCAATCGTCACCCTCTATTGCATTACAATTAACCTGTGATTGCAGATTCGTGTAAACTACAAGTATAAGAAGACTAAGGCAATATTTCTGAAACTTTTCCATTCTCAATTTTATAGGTTACATATTGATAATAATCTACTTTTTCCTTTTCAATTTTTTTAGGAACCCACCCTTCCAGATCTTTTGTGAATAAAAGTAATTGGTTTACTATTTTTTGGTTAAATTTTTTTGCGATATAATTTTCATCCATTTGCTGAACCCTAAACATCCCTGTTCTCCCTTCACAATTCACTACAAATCTGATTGTAATATAACCATTTGAATTTTTATCTTCAGACAGATTCAATGCCTGAATTCCATTTTCTATTCTAATTTTTTCACCTTCAAATTGAAAACCTTTCGAATCATTATAATACTGAAAAACTCTTCTTTCATTATTGCTACATTTTTTAAAATGCGGGTCATCCTGTTTATTGTCAAATTCTATATTTCCCACATGAGAAGGATACTTTGATATCTTTCTTTCCGTTTGACAACCGATTATAAGAGGAATCAATAATACCAGCAGAAATACGCTTTTCATTTTATTTAATGTACTTATTACAACAAAGGTAGAAGCCCTAATTAACTCACTGTTTCCCCTAAAAGTGTGCCCTGTGTATTATCAAATACAAAAACATCCACAATGTCACCAATTTTCTGGCCTTCCAGCATGTCAAATACACATACGGCATTTTGGGAATTCCTTCCCTTCCACTGGTTTTTATTTTTCTTGGAAATTCCTTCAATTAAAACCTGATGGGTTTTCCCTACATAGGATTTCATCCGGCTTCTGGATAATTCTCCCTGTAAAGCAATTACTTCCGCTAAACGCCTTTGCTTAACATCCGCAGGAATATTATCTTCCATTTTCTTGTGGGCAGGCGTACCGGGCCTTTCCGAATAGGCAAACATATAACCGTAATCATACTCCACCTCTTTCATTAAGCTCAAGGTATCCTGGTGATCTTCTTCGGTTTCATTACAGAATCCAATGATCATATCCTGAGAAAATGCAATTTCGGGAACAATTTCTTTCGCCTTTCTGATAAGGTCCAGATATTCCTCGCGAGTATGTTGCCTGTTCATGGCTTCCAACATTTTATTGCTTCCGCTCTGAACCGGTAAATGAACATATTTACAGATATTATCATGCTTTGCAATCATTCTGAATACATCCAGATTCATATCCTGAGGGTTGGAAGTTGAGAACCTGATTCTCATTTGAGGAACAGCCTTCGCAACAAGGTCAAGCAGCTGAGCGAAATTGACAGCAGTAGCCTGCTGCATTTCTGAAGCTTTCACAAAATCCTTTTTCGGACCTCCGCCATACCAGAGATAAGAATCAACGTTTTGCCCCAAAAGGGTAATCTCTTTATATCCACTGTTCCAAAGATCTTTACACTCTTCTAAAATTGAATGAGGATCACGGCTTCTTTCCCGGCCTCTGGTAAAGGGAACCACACAGAATGTGCACATATTGTCGCAACCTCTGGTAATGGTTACGAAAGCAGTAACACCATTTCCTCCCAAACGGACCGGATTAATATCTGCATAAGTTTCTTCTTTTGAAAGAATTACATTGATAGCATCTCTTCCATCCTCAGTTTCCTTTAAAAGATTCGGAAGATCCCTGTAAGCATCAGGGCCGACTACCAAATCAACCAATTGCTCTTCTTCCAGAAATTTGGTTTTCAGCCTTTCAGCCATACAGCCAAGAACTCCAACCGTCATGCTGGGCTTTTCTTTTTTCAGGTTTTTAAACTGGGAAAGACGCATTCTTACGGTCTGTTCAGCTTTTTCCCGAATGGAACATGTATTTAAAAGAATAAGATCTGCTTCTTCTATTTTAAGTGTTGTATTGTATCCCTGCTCATTAAGAATTGAGGCTACAATTTCGGAGTCAGAAAAGTTCATCTGGCAGCCATAACTCTCCAAGAATAATTTCTTAGAGTTTCCTTCTCTTTCTGCAATGGCAAAAGCCTCTCCCTGTTTTGTTTCGTCTATATATTTCTCCTGCACGATAGTCTTTTTTAAGTTAAAGTCTAAGGTTTAAGGCATTTGCCTACAGTTTTAAATCTGAACATTACACTTTAAGCTGATTGAATGTGCAAAGATACAAAATATTGTGACAGAATGGCAGGAGCTTGATTTTAATTAAATATCAAATAGCGATTACAAATTAATCCTCGTTTTCTTTATCAATTGAATTATTTATATTCTGCAGCAGCTGATAATACTTTAATTTATTTTAATCTTTGAACTCACAGTTATATGGCTACCGTTTTTATCATAAATATCACAGTAAAAGAAGAAGTCCAGTTATATATTTTGAACTTTACCTTTTAAGTTAACCTTTAACTTTGTAAAGATATTTTGGAAATCCTACTTCCGGTTTCTTTAAGCATCAATGAGATCAGAATGGCCAGACTTATTCCGCCAATCCAGAATAAAACAGAGTTTTGAAAATGTTCAGGACCGGGTAAAGTTCCTAGGCTTTTTCCAAACCACCTGCTAAACACTGGACTCAGTAAAGTAGTAACCCCGAAAGTTATAAAATTAATAGCTCCCGTTGCACTTCCTTTCACGAAATCCGGATTAGCTTCCTTGATAACCGAATAAGGGATCATTGCAGCACCGGAGCCTAATCCAAGAATAAACATGCTTATTTTAGCAGAATATAATTCCGGGAGGAAAACCAGTTGGAGCAGACTGAGAATCATCAGAACTGCCCCGCCTGTAAGAACAGGCTTCCGTCTGCCGATTTTATCGGTGATAAATCCCAAAAGCGGACATCCGAATACCCAACCGAAAGCGACCATCGCACTTGTCACCGCGGCATCATGAAAAGCAAACTGTTTATCTTTTTCAAAAAAAGCAACTGCCCAGGTCATAGCAAAAATCGTAGTAGGCGCAAACAGCAATCCGGAAATGATTCCGCACAGCCACGATTGCGGATTTTTAAAAACAATTTTATAGGGCTCAAGGTAACCGACAGCTTTCAAACCATTCGCAGAGGGTTCCTTAGTTTTTCCTTCTTTCGGAATGACAAAAAACAGACAGAATGCCGTAACAACAGTTGCCACCCCTGACCACAACCAGAAAGAATCTATATTCACTCCCTGTTCCACCCATGGCCCGACAATAAACTGTCCTGCCGTACCTCCCAACATTCCTATACATTGTGTGACACCGATAGCTGTTGCCAGGGATTTAGATGAAAATCCTTTACTTGCCAGATATACACATCCCGGAAATGCAAATGCGCATCCTGCTCCCTGAAGCAACCTGCCGGCAATTCCCGCAAACTGGCTTGAGATTAAAAATAAAAGGCATCCTATTCCTAAAATCAAGGTTCCGATAAAGAGAGAATTTTTACTCCCGAATTTATCCAAGGCTATACCGGCAATTAAACTACAGGTGGAGTAGGTATAATAATACGTGCCGACCATACTGATTAATTTCAGCTCAGTAGTATTGAAATTATTAACCAATTCGGAGATCATCACAGCCGGAGCAGACCTTATTATATAATCCAGAAAATAAAAAACAAGTCCGAAAATCCAGGCAATTACATAAAGCCGCTTTAAAGAGCCAGTCATTATAATAATCCTTTAATGTGTTTATAGTTGCTTTTTACAGTATCCAGGGCTTCCTCCATTTTTCCTCCGAGCATCAACCGCGCCATAGATTTTGTCATTCCCAGCACCTGATCAAGTTCCACTTTTGGAGGCAGCGCTAAGGCATTCGGATTGGTAAAAATATTTAACAGGTAAGGACCATCATGATCAAGGCATTCTTTAATCGCATTTTCCACCTCTTCCGGCCGGGTTACATTTTTTCCGGGATACCCCATCACCTGGGCAATTTTAGAAAAATCAGGATTAATCATGTCCGTTTCATTATCAGGCATTCCTCCGACTTCCATTTCCAGCTTTACCATCCCTAAAGACCTGTTATTAAAAACAATCAGTTTCACCGGAAGTTTATATTGAAAAATGGTCGCCATATCCCCCAGCAGCATTGATAGACCACCGTCACCACAAAGCGCAATTACCTGTCTGCCGGGATGGGCGAGGGCCGCACCTATAGCCATCGGCATCGCGTTGGCCATTGATCCATGATTGAAGGAGCCAAGCATTTTCCGCTCTCCCGTCCCTGTAATATATCTTGCGCCCCAAACACAGCACATCCCTGTATCAACAGTAAACACAGCATCGTGCTTTGCCAGCTTATCTAAAGTATAGGTTACAAATTCCGGCTGGATCTCATTTTCTTTTCCGAAATCTTTCACATAAGTTAACTGGTCTTCTTTTACTTTCTCATAGAACTCCAGCTGCTGATTTAGAAAATCAACGTCCGTTTTTTCTTTTAAAAGAGGCAGCAACGCTTTTATAGTCTCCTTCACATCACCCGCTAGCCCAAGTTCCAGTTTTGCTCTTCTTCCCAGCCTTTCCGGATTTGCATCAATCTGTACAATCTTATTTTTTACAGGCATGAATTTCTGATACGGAAAATCTGTTCCCAAGAGAAGCAACAAATCTGCTTCGTGCATGGCATGGTAGGCAGAAGGAAGACCCAAAAGCCCGGTTAAGCCGACTTCATTAGGATTGTTTGGCTGGATAGCCATTTTACCTCTGAACGAATATCCTACCGGAGCTTTTAAATATTTTGACAACTCTATGACTTCTGCGCTGGCTTTCTCTGCACCTATACCACAGTAGATGGTTACTTTTCCGCTTTCATTGATCAGATCAGCCAGGCTTCTCAGCTCTTCATCAGAAGGGCGGATCACCGGATTGGTTTTAAAAACTTTATTGGAAGTTATCGCTTCTTCTGCATCCAGTTCCGAGACATCACCCGGAAGACCAATAACAGCAACTCCTTTTTTGGAAATCGCATGCTGAATTGCCGTCTGTACGGTTCTCTGAACCTGCTCCGGCCTTGTGATCATCTGATTGTAATAACTGCAGTCATCAAACAGTTTTATGGTATTGGTTTCCTGAAAATAATCCATTCCCATTTCTTCACTTGGAATCGTAGAAGCAATCACGAGCATGGGAATATGCGACCGGTGTGCTTCATACACGCCGTTGATGAGGTGAACATGTCCAGGACCGCAGCTCCCCGCACATACGGCAAACCCGTCGAGCTCTGCTTCTGCAGCAGCAGCATAGGCTCCGACTTCTTCATGCCTTACATGAATCCATTCAATGCTGCTTTTTTTAACCGCCATATTGAGATGGTTGAGACTGTCACCGGTTACGGCGTAGATCCTTTTTACATTTGCGTTTTCGAGCATCTCTACAATCTGCTCTGCTATATTCTTGGCCATATTTAATATTTTTGATATTGATTTTGTATTGGTAATTATGGATTAAATCTGAAACGGCATAAACATTTAAGCCTGTAAACATTATGCCATTATTTAAAGTTATGGAATAATAACCGTTTTGAAGATTCCGAAGATTAAAGTTTATATAAAAAAGGCTTTGCATAATGTATGCAAAGCCTTTATATTTATTGATTCATTATCAGATTTGAATCTGTTTTTTTGACAGATTAAACTTTTTCATGAAAGCCTACAATATTTCAATTTGGTTTCTTAAGAGGTCTTCAAACTCATCCCTTTTGCGGATCAGATGTGCCTTTCCGTCTAAAAACATAACTTCAGCAGGCTTTAGGCGGGAGTTAAAGTTGGAACTCATTTCAAATCCATAGGCTCCTGCATTATGGAATACCAGGATATCCCCTTCCCTGACTTCATTCAGTTTTCTGTCCCAGGCAAAAGTATCCGTTTCACAAATATTCCCGACCACCGTATAAATTCTTTCCGCACCTTTCGGATTTGATAAATTTTCTATTGCATGGTAAGAGTCATAGAACATCGGGCGGATCAGGTGGTTGAACCCTGAATTTACACCGACAAAAACAGTTGCCGTTGTCTGCTTGATAACATTGGCTTTTACAAGAAGGTAACCGCTTTTCCCGACAAGAAATTTTCCCGGTTCAAACCACAGTTCAAACTTTCTGCCTGTTGATTTTGAAAACTCGGAGATCACTTTCTCTACTTTTTTGCCCAGTGTTTTTACATCGGTTTCTTCCTCGCTGTCCTGGTAAGGAATCTTGAAGCCGCTTCCCATATCCAGATATTTCAGATTCGGGAAATGTTCGGCAAGTTCAAGCATAATATCCAGAGCCTGCAGAAATACGTCAGGATCCTTAATTTCACTTCCCGTGTGCATGTGAAGACCTTCTACATTTAGATTCGTGCTTTTCATCACTCTTTCGATATGACGTACCTGATGAATGGAAATACCAAATTTACTATCGATGTGACCTGTTGATATCTTATAGTTCCCACCTGCAAAAATATGCGGATTAATTCTTACTAAAATCGGGTAAGTATTTCCGTATTTGTTTCCAAACTGCTCCAGGATAGAAATATTATCAATATTAATATGCACACCCAGCATCATGGCCTTTTCAATTTCAGCCAGATCTACACAATTAGGAGTGAAAAGTATTTTTTCTTTGGTAAACCCTGCCTTCAGCCCTAATTTCACTTCATTAATAGATACACAATCTAATGAAGCACCCAGATTTTTAATATATTTTAAGATATTGATATTGGTCAGTGCTTTTGCAGCATAAAAGAACTTGGTGTGTTTTAAAAAAGAAGACGTAAGTTTTTCATATTGAGTCTTAATAGATTCTGCATCATAAACATACACCGGCGTACCAAACTCATTGGCAATCTGTAATAAATCTTGTGAATTCATAAGTAAATGGATTAACTTCTTCTTCTGATTAAGAAATTACAAATATAGTGAGAATTTACTTATAATTTAAAATCAAATAGATAGAACATTATCCTTAAAAAGAAACACATCATAGAATAAAAAACTGTTTAAAAATTAAAATTAGTTTTAATTTTCATCTATTTTAGAATTTACCGATTATTAAATTTACTGACAATATTACCATAAAAACAATGATAATCCACATTTTTCAAAAATCAATCAACACAATTTCTTTAAATTACAATCCATTTTACTAATAAAATGATCTTTCATTAATGAATTATTTATCGTTATGCTAAATTGATGAGTTACTTTGGCAAAGGCAACGTTTCAAAATCGCCGCGAAGCAAAGCAAGCTGCAGCTCATTATTCAGATCAGATGATTGAAATAACAAATCGATTTTTAATTTAGACAATTTACTCAAGGTCTGGATCTGAGTGAAAAGTTCATAAAATCCATAAGAAACTACTTTGCCGTTTTCGATAATTAAGAATAATTTTTCACCAAGCCTCCTGCCCTGTCCCAGCCAAAACTCATTTCTTTTTTTAAAATTAATTTTATTTTTAAAAATTTCAATATCACTGTATTCTTCCTGTTTCCCGATAAACTGAACGGCTTTTGAACCTTGTGTAAAGGACCTGAATTTAAGAATCGGATGCTCATCTTTATTCAGCTTATTTTTCTCAACGAGATATTTATTATTCCTGTAATAAAGTCCGAACGGAAGCACTTCCCTTTTTTTTATTCCTTTTGAATTTAAAATCAGCTTGGCAATAATATCAGTCCCGGTAAGCTCATAGTTGATCTGTTTTACACCCGTCTGAACAGTTTCCCATTTTACCGATTTGGAATTGAAAACTTTTTTTGAAAACTTATTGATATCCTGAACGTGCTCGGAAAAGATAATTCTCCCTACTTCATCCTGAAAATAAATAAATCCTTTCTCATTAGGGAGATCCTGAGTCAATTCCCTGATTTTATTAATGTAAGTCTTCGCACTGGATTCTTCCTGTTGTTTCTGAATAATCTCATTATCAGTATCCTTAGAGATTAAAAGCTTGAACAGCTCTAATGTTGCCCGCGCATCGCCATCGGCTCTATGATGGTTAACAAGAGGAATTCCCAAAGATTTGACCAATTTTCCAAGGGAGTAGCTCACCTCATCCGGAATCAGTTTTTTTGCTAAAGGAATCGTATCTAGAGTATTGATTTTATAATCGTATCCCAGCTGCTGAAAAGACTGACGCAGCATTCTGTAATCAAAATCGATATTATGGCCTACTAAAGTGGTATTGGCAGTAATCTCAATCACTCTTTTTGCTATTTCATGAAACTTCGGAGCTGTTTTAACCATTTTAGGAGTAATATTAGTCAGCTTCTGTACAAAAGGAGTAATATCACTTTCAGGATTGACCAGCGAGATAAACTGGTCGACAATCTTCTGACCATCATACCTGTAAATAGCAATATCTATAATGCATTCTTTTCTGTAACCTGCACCATTGCTTTCTATATCGATAATTGAATACATTTAATTTTATAGAAATTCTTTAATTAATCTTTAAACTTATTGTCATTAAAGCATAGTTTGAATAACAATAAGCTAATAACACAACTTATGCCATATCTTCTATTGATTTTGAGAACGTATTGACACGTCTGAAATTTTCAGATATCAAAAAATGAAGCATTCCATACAATGAATTGATCTCCTGTGAAGACATCCTGCTAAAATAACAAAAATTCTACAATTATCTTTTCCTTCCGCCCAACCCCAGCATGCCAAGAATAGCTTTGGCACCTTCACGCATCAGTGTACTGGTAAATGTTCTTCCGGCTTTACTTTGCAGAACCTGCTCAAACATTCCCGGTTCTTCTTTAACCGGCTTTGTTTTCTGAACCGAAGCTGCCTTCTGTACTGCAGCTTCCATTCTTCGCACAAGAATTTCATATGCCGATTCACTGTCTAGTACGGTTTCATATTTAGAAACGAGAGCTGATTGATTTGTCAATGCAGTTATTTCGGAATCATTCAGAATGTCCATCCTGGATTCGGGAGAGATCAGATAGGTATGAACCAGTGGGGTGGGAATTCCTTTTTCATCCAGAGCTGTTACAAAAGCCTCCCCGATTCCCAGGTTCTGAATTAGCGTGGAGGCCTCATAAAATTCCGTTACAGGATAATTTTCTACCGCCTTTGAAATTTCTTTTTTGTCTTTTGCGGTAAATCCTCTTAAGGCATGCTGGATCTTTAATCCTAACTGGGAAAGTATAGCTTCAGGAACGTCGCCGGGGATCTGGGTGATAAAATAGATTCCAACCCCTTTGGAACGGATTAGTTTTACCATGGTTTCAATCTGAGAAACCAGCGCTTTGGAAGATTCGTCGAAAATAAGATGCGCTTCATCAATAAATAATACCAGTTTAGGCTTTCCACTGTCCCCTTCTTCAGGGAAAGTCATATAAATTTCGGCAAACAGCGAAAGCATAAAAGTAGAGAACAGCTGAGGTTTGCTCTGAATATCAGCAACCCTTAAAATATTCACCACTCCTTTGCCTTCTTTTTGCCGAAGCAGATCATGAACATCGAAGCTCAATTCTCCGAAAAAAACAGAAGCTCCCTGCTGCTCCAGAGCAACGATCGACCTTAAAATAGCGCCAAGAGAAGCCGAAGCAATTGAGCCGTAATCTGATGAAAGTTCTGCTTTTCCCTGTGGGTTTTCAGTAACATACTGAAGTACTTTTTTTAGATCGTTCAGATCAATCAGCGGCAGCCCTTTGTCATCACAATATTTGAACACAATAGACATAATGCTCTGCTGGGTTTCATTAAGCTGTAAAATTTTACTTAGCAGAACCGGCCCGAACTCCGTGACGGTTGCTCTTAGCTTCACTCCTTTTTCCCCTGAAATAGTCATCAGCTCTACCGGAAATGCCTGCGGATGGTAAGGAAGCTGCGTTCTTGCATACCTTTCCTCAATGTTGGGATTTGCTTCACCTGCTGCTGCGATTCCAGAAAAATCACCTTTGATATCCAATACTAAAGACGGAATCCCCGCATGCGAAAGCTGTTCCGCAAAAGCCTGCAGTGTCTTGGTTTTACCTGTGCCGGTAGCCCCCGCAATAAGGCCATGCCGGTTGATCGTCTTTAATGGAATGGTAACATTAACTTCGGGAATCACTTCACCATCAAACATAGCTTTCCCTAATATAAGATGTTCTCCCTTTGGAGTATATTTTGCGTTAAGTTTTTCAATGAATTGTGTTTTGTCTGCCATCTGGTATTTTTAAACTTATAAATATAAAATTTTTTGCAGATATTTCTTTACAAGAGAAATTGATACAGAATAGTAAATTGAAAAAACACATGATACATAATTGAAAATGAATAAAAATTTAAAAAAATCAATTATATCCTGAAAAATATCTTATCAATTGAACTTTGTGGTACTTTATAGATTAATTCTATCAGTATAGATTTTTTATTTTAGTTTGTTATAAACAAAATAAAGACGATTTTTGTATTTCAGTAAAAACATTAAACTGTTACACCACATAATGAAAGTCGAACAAATATATACCGGATGTCTGGCTCAGGGTGCGTATTATATCGTATCCGGAAACGAAGCTGTAATCATTGATCCTTTAAGAGAAATTAAACCTTATCTGGATCGCCTGGATAAAGATCAGGTTACTTTAAAATACATTTTCGAAACTCATTTCCATGCAGATTTCGTCTCGGGACACCTGGATCTCAGTAAAAAAACCGGAGCTTCTATTGTGTATGGTCCTACGGCACAGCCGGAATTTGAAGCTATCATCGCAGAAGACTATCAGATTTTTGACATCGGGAATATAAAAATAAAAGTGCTTCACACGCCTGGTCATACCATGGAAAGCACAACCTATCTTTTGATTGATGAAAACGGTGTAGAAAACGCAATTTTTACAGGAGACACCTTATTTTTGGGAGATGTAGGAAGGCCTGATCTTGCGCAGAAAGCGACCAATCTTACCCAGGAAGACCTTGCCGGAATTTTATACGACAGCCTACAGTCTAAAATCATGCCTCTGGACGACAGCATTACAGTATATCCTGCTCACGGAGCCGGTTCGGCATGTGGGAAAAACATGCAGAAAGAAACCGTTGACATTTTAGGCAATCAGAAAAGAACGAATTACGCCCTTAACCAGCCGGATAAAGAATCTTTTATTAAAGAAGTTTTAGACGGATTAACAGCTCCACCTAAATATTTCGGGATGAATGTTGCAATGAATAAAGGTGGCTATGAAAGCCTGGACACCGTTATGGACAAAGGCCTTACCGCAATTCCCGCTGAGGATTTTGAAACCTATGCAGAAGAAACAGGAGCACTGATCCTGGATACCAGAAGTGCTGCAGAATTTCATAAGGGATTCATTCCAAACTCCATCAATATAGGCTTAAAAGGTGATTTTGCCCCATGGGTGGGAACCTTAATTGTTGATGTAAAACACCCGCTCTTATTAGTGGTTGATGAAGGAACTGAAGAAGAGGCCATCATGAGACTGAGCAGGGTAGGATTTGACAATGTGCAGGGATATTTAAAAGGAGGCTTTGAAGCATGGAAAAACTCCGGCAAAGAAACCGACGATGTGAAACGGATCTCCGCTACGGAATTTGCAGAACTTTTTACAGAAAACTCAACCGTCATTGATGTCCGTAAAATATCAGAATATACCGCTGAGCATATTGATAATGCCTGCAATAGGCCTTTAGATCTGATCAGCGACTGGGTAAAGACCATTGATGATTCCGAACATTTTTTTCTGCACTGCGCAGGAGGATACAGAAGCATGATTGCAGCCAGCATCCTTAATTCACATGGGATCAGGAACTTTACAGAAATAGATGGAGGGTTCAGTGCAATAAAAAAAACAGAAAAATTTCCGACTACCAATTTTGCCTGCCAGTCAAAAACGTTGTAACACATCAGGAGTGGAAATTTAAAAAAGAATGGTCTGGATGTAATGACACTTTAGACAGGAAGAATGAAAAGCTGTTTAGGATGAAAAACCATGTACAAATAATTTGATTATAATAGAAAACGATGTCACAAAAATTTCAGGAAATTATAGATTCGGAAAGGCCGGTATTAATCGACTTTTTCGCTACCTGGTGCCAGCCCTGTAAAGTACAGTCTTCCGTATTGAATACGGTAAAGGAAAATGTGGGTGAAGAAGCAAGAATTATTAAAGTAGATGTAGACCAGTATCCGGCATTGGCTGCTCAGTACGGTGTTCGCGGAGTTCCGACGCTGGCTATATTTAAAAAGGGAGAAATGCTCTGGAAAGAAAGCGGTGTTCATGATGTCAATACATTAACCAGGCTTTTACAACAATATGCTTAAACTGTGAATAATCACAGTTTATTTTTTTATTGATATAATGATTCTAATGCTGTAGGAATTATAATTGAATCGAAAAAGAGTCGCGGTCATTTAAAAACTGAAAGTGATTTCTGAAATCTTTCAATTCTTCCATGCTCAGTTCTGCAGTAATAACATTTCCGGCTTTTTCAGAAATTTCTTTCCCGTCTGCAAAAAAGCAATGTGAACTTTCCTGATAAAAGAGTTTATTCCCGTCTGTGCCGATCCTGTTCAAACCGAAAACGAAAGACAGGTTTTCAATCGCTCTTGCCTTTAATAAATGCTCCCACGCTCCTACCCTTTTCTCAGGCCAGTTGGCAACGTACAAAACAGTATCATAATCATCATTATTCCTTGCAAAAACCGGAAACCGGAGATCATAACATACCTGTAATAGAAATCTGAATCCTTTATATTTAACGATGACCCGTTCTTTTCCTTTGGAAAACACCTTATCCTCTCCTGAGAAAGAGAACAGGTGGCGCTTATTATAGAAATCAACCTGGGAATCCGGCTGAACGAAATACATCCGGTTATAAAAATTACCTTCTTCTTCCACCGGTGCACTTCCACAGAATGCAGCATTTTTTTCAGCAGACATCTTTTTTAAAAATTCCAGAGATTCCTGATTCCTGTCAGCAATTTCAGAGGCATCCATACAAAATCCCGTTGAAAACATTTCAGGAAGAAGAAAAATATCGGCTTCCTGGTTTTGCAGTTCTTTTTCTATCTGTTGAAAGTTTCCCGGTTTATCTTTCCAGATAATATCCAAATTCAGCCCTGTGATCTTCATAAATTGTATTCAAAAAACTTTAATAAAAATACGGTTTTTTACTGTTTGCGGTTTCATTTTTGATGCAGATATTTTTCAAATATAATCTGAAAAGTATAATTTATGAAGAAACTGGTTTTTATCATGATGATGATCTTTACAGGCACTGCTATGAATGCACAGGCGTGGACAGGAAAAGGAGATCAGAAAATTAATGCAGGATTGAGTGTCTGGGGATACGGAACGGGAATTACAGGAACCTATGATTACGGTTTAAACAACCTGATATCTGTAGGCGGAGGGCTGAATGCTTATTTTGACAATTATAAAGATAATGACAATGACAACCGTGTCTTTGTTTTCGGGAGGCTGAACTTCCACCTTAAAGATGCTTTGCAGCTTCCTGAAAAGCTGGATTTATACCCTGGTATTGATATCGGTGTTGTAGGAAGTGATTTCGGGCTTGGAGCCCATATCGGAGCAAGATACTTTTTTACTGACAGAATAGGAGTTTTTGCAGAAGTCGGTAACAATGGCAGCCTTGGTGTTTCCATTAATTTATAATAAACCATCTTATTATATGACAAAGCTTCCTGAAACGGGAAGCTTTTTATTTGGCATCCTTTTGATTATTGTTACCTTTGCAAATTAAACATAAAAAGCATTAATGGAAATAGCAATCAAACTGTTTCAATTTATATTGAGCATTTCTATCTTAGTTATCCTTCATGAACTCGGGCATTTCTTACCCGCCAAATGGTTCAAAACCAAAGTTGAAAAATTTTATCTGTTCTTTGATCCGTGGTTTTCACTGGTAAAGAAAAAAGTGGGCGAAACTGAGTACGGTATCGGATGGCTTCCTTTCGGAGGTTATGTAAAAATTGCCGGAATGGTGGATGAAAGCATGGATACCGAACAGCTGAAGCAGCCCGCACAGCCTTGGGAGTTCAGAGCCAAACCGGCCTGGCAGAGGCTGATCATCATGATGGGAGGTGTTACGGTAAACTTTTTTCTGGCATGGCTGATTTACAGTTCCCTTTCTTTTTTTAACGGAGAGACCTATACTGACCTTACGAAATTCAATAGTGGGATCGGTGTATCGGATGCCGGAAGAAAAATGGGATTCCAAAGTGGTGATAAAATCATCAGCATTGACGGAAAACCTGCTGAAAGACTGGAAAATGCATCTGTGAATATTCTATTAGGTGATCATGTAACTGTACTCAGAAACGGACAGGAAGTGACATTCCCGATTAATAAAGACGGAGTTGCAGATGTTCTGAAGCAAAAAGAGGCAAAATTATACATTACTCCCAGAATTCCAATGACTATTGACTCTTTGGCAACCCCTGCTGCAAAATCCTCCGGTCTGACAAAAGGAGATAAGGTAATTGCCATTAACGGAAAACAAACCCCTTTCTTTGATGAAGTGGCAACCATTTTAAATGAAAACAAGGGAAAAACAGTACAGATTGACGTAATGAGAAACGGGAAACCGGAAACAGTTGCTGCATCTGTAGATAAAAATGGAAAATTAGGAGTGGCTGTGGACTACAAAGGCCTTTCCAGTGTTGTTACGGATAAGAAATATTCTTTTGGTGAAGCAATCCCAAGAGGTTTCGTAAGAACTATTGAAGCTTTAACGATGCAGGTAAAGCAGTTTAAAATTATGTTCAACTCTAAGATCCAGGGCTATAAAAACGTTGGCGGACCTATCGCCATCGTTAAGAACATGCCAGTTGATAAAGATGCAAACGGTGACATTTCCATTAACTGGCCTGCATTCTGGAGCTTCACCGCTATGTTCTCAGTCTGGTTAGCATTTTTGAACTTAATTCCTATCCCGGGATTAGATGGCGGGCACGTTATTTTCACATTGTATGAGATCATTGTTGGAAAACCGGTGCCTCAGAAAGTATTGGAAAATGCTCAGATGATCGGAGTCATCTTCCTGTTAGGCTTGATGTTACTGATTTTCGGAAGTGATATTTTCAAAATCTTTGCTGGGAAATTATAATATTTTTTAAATTTTTAAGTAAAATATTTGCGGTGTATAAATATTCGTCCTATATTTGCACCACTTAAAAACAGAAGGACATTCCTCCTTAGCTCAGTTGGTTAGAGCATCTGACTGTTAATCAGAGGGTCGCTGGTTCGAGCCCAGCAGGAGGAGCTAAAAGACTTACAGAAATGTAGGTCTTTTTCTATATCAGATAATAAAAATACCTCATTCATTAATTAATTGAAAAATAGCCAAATAGCTTTAATAGCCCTTTATTAAAGGAAAAATTTCAATATTTATAAAATAAAAATTTGCGTGCTATTAATATTCCTGTTATATTTGCACCACTCTAATGAAGGAAAATTCCTCCTTAGCTCAGTTGGTTAGAGCATCTGACTGTTAATCAGAGGGTCGCTGGTTCGAGCCCAGCAGGAGGAGC
>NZ_JAKVIP010000026.1:0-4538 GCF_022601875.1 Chryseobacterium sp. SSA4.19 | reverse complement strand
TAAAAGACTTACAGAAATGTAGGTCTTTTTTTATTCACCAAATATATTATTCCTGACCCATTTAACTGCATCAATCTTATACACTTTCACAAATTTATATGTGCTACAACTTTAATAACAAAAAGGTTAATCTAAAAAAAGCAGCGGAGAATCTTAATGCTGAAGGATACGAGAAAGGAGAATTTGACGTAACCGGCAGCGTCAACTCATTTATCAAAGAAACTACACCAACCATTCCGGCTATCGTCAACCATAACGGGATTGTTCTTATGAATACATTCTGGGGCATAAAAGAAAATCCTGATGCTCCAACCAAAGGAAAAAATCTGCAGTCTGAAAACACCCACACTTTTTATCGTAAAATTGAAAAAAACAGATGTCTGATTCCTGCATCCTCTTACTTTGAATATAAACAAGTATCGACACCGGGCAGGAAAACACCGTTAAAAGTCAAGCATGAAATGTTCTGGAAAAACAAGGCACAATTTTATATTGCAGGCTATTTTGATATATACGATGACGGCAACCTGGGTTTCGGCCTGGTAACAACTTTACCTAATCCTGTGCAGGCAGAAATCCATAACCGGATGATCATTACTCTTGATGAGAAAATGGGACGGTCATTCCTTAACCAGGAACCCATTGAAACCTTTCAATTCCCAAACTATTCGCCCGATCTGGAATATATGAATTTAGAACCGCAAAAAATGCCCAATACTTTATTTTAATCTGAACCGCAATCATAAAAAGAGCCCTTTGACCGGGGCTTTGTTCTTAAGAAAATAACGGAGATGAATCTGCTTCTTTATGTACAGAAATAATGCTGTTTTTTAACAATAAGGCAGGAATCATCAAACCCATATTTCCTTTTTCATAAAAGACACCTTTGACATTTAAATCATCCAGCAATGCTTCGGTTATTTCGAAATGGATTTTTCTGAAATATTCTTCGTTATCAAATTCCAAGGTAATCTTTTCCATTACCGTTTTAATTTCTATTTTCATATTGAGATATTTTATTTTTTAAATCAGTAATACAGTTTATTATACGTGACAAAATTCTTACCAATTTCTTACCGAGTTGAAACTTATTTGATTTACTATTGAGTTAATATTCAAATTAATCCCGTAAATCCATCTTGATTTAAAGAAATTCAAACGATCACGACCATCCGGTGAAAGAATAAATAAAGCACGATAAAATGAAGGCTTTATTTCATTACATTTGCAGCTTTGTATTCAACTTGGGTTCCAGGTTAAATATTTTGATTACCAACAATAAAACTGCATACTTTTTGTTTATGCTAATAGCTTGAAGAAACAACAAATGTTAATTAACAATCCGAAATATTACGCTCTTTTTTTTCTGTTTTTTTTCATCGAATCCGTCTTCGGACAAAATACAGCTAACGGAAAAATTACAGATGGCAAAACCAATAAAGAAATCAGCGGTGTTGACATATTTATCAATGAAAGTGACAAACCGGTTCTGACGACTACCTCAGGAAACTTCATGGTTCAATCTGACAGCGTAATCTATAAATTAAAATTTTTAAGAAAAAACTATGCTTTAGAAAGCATAACTATTACGCCGGAAAACGCCAATAATATTTTCGTAAAGCTTTCACAGGAAAAAGTAAGCAGTATCCAGGAAGTGGTCATTCACAATGAGAAGCCGAAATATAAAAACAAAAAGGAAAACCCCGCCTATGCTATTATGCAGAAAGTGTGGGAGCGGAAAAGGAATAACGGGCTGGACAAATTCGATACCTATACCTATAAAGAATACGAAAAAATCCAGTTTGACGCCAATAATCTGGACAGTGCCTTTATGAAGAAGAAAATCTTTAATAAGCTTGATTTTATCTTTGACTATGCAGATTCCACCGCGAGCGGAAAGATAGGGCTTCCTCTTTTTTTGAATGAGGCCGTTTATGAGAACTATGGGGAAAACAGGCCTTCAAAAAGAAACAAAAGGCTTTTGGTTGCTCAGAAAACGTCAGGCTTTCAGGACAATCAGATCGTTACATTGACAGCAAAAAATTTATATCGCGACATCAATATTTATGACAATACCCTAAACTATTTTGATATCGGTTTTCCAAGCCCTGTAGGAGAAACAGGCTTCAGCACGTATGATTATAATTTAATTGATACTATTTCGATTCATGGTGAAAATGCGTTCAAGATTCGTTATCAGCCGAAAAGAACCGAAGTGCTGGCATTTCAGGGGTATCTTTATATTGATACGGACAGCTATGCGGTTTTAGGAGCCACTTTAAAGTCGACACAGAAAATCAATGTCAATTTCATCAATGGAATTTCAACGGAATTGGAGTATGATAACCCCGATGAAAATACGTTTCTACCCAGAAAATTCATTACCGAAATTGAGATGACCCCGTTTTCAAAAAAGAAAACCTCTAAAAGCATTGTCGCAAAAAGATCAGTCGATTACTCGGAATATCAGTTTAACAAGCCTCTTGAAGATAAAGTTTTTAAAAGAAAAGAAGAAGAGTACAATGATCAGTTCGTAGATAAAGATGATGCATATTGGGTGAAAGCCCGTCCTGATTCTTTATCAAAAAGCGAACAGGGAATCTACGATATGCTGGATAAGCTTCAGCAGACTCCAAAGTTCAACCGGCTCGTGAAATTATATGAAACCCTTGGTTCCGGATATTATAATGTTGGTAAGAGCATTGATATAGGTCCTATTTTCTCTGTTTACGGAAAAAATGAAATTGAAGGAGACCGGATAAGGCTTGGAGCAAGAACTTATTTTACAAGGAACGACCCTTGGCGGGTGCAATTCTATACTGCATACGGCTTTAAAGATCATCAGGTAAAATATGGTGCGGAAGCACGATTTATGTTTAACAGGGTAAACAGGTTTACCGTAGGTGCCGGCACAAGAAGGGATATCTTACAATTAGGCGTCCAGCTTACCAATGATGACGGAATCATGGCCAGAACATTTGCATCATCAACGATTTTTGCAAGAGGGGAAAATGCATCTTTAAGTTCATTAAACCAAACCAACGTTTTCACGGCTATTGAACCATGGAAGAACTTCCAGATCAGGCTGGACGGGACCATGCAAAGCATCAAATCAGCTAATCCTGAAGGTTTCAACTTAATGTATTATAAAGATGGAAAGCTGAGAAAGACAACTAATGACTCCCATCTTACCTTAAGCTTAATTGCAAGGCCGGGAGCTAGATTCTCACAGACCGGTATCGACCGATATGAACATGGAACCCTGGCCCCTACTATCGTTTTAAAATATACGAAAGGGATTGAAGGACTATTCGGATCGGACTTCAGCTATAATAAACTGCAGTTTATGTTTTACAAACCCGTTCTGATCGGAAGCTGGGGTAAAACATTAATTAATTTTGAAGCTGGAAAGAATTTTGATACGGTTCCTCTGGCTCTGCAGAATGTCATTCCCGGAAACCAGTCTTATAGCCTGGCAGCCAACACTTTTGCTCAGCTTAATTATTATGAGTTTGTTGCAGATACGTATACAACCCTGCATCTTGAGCATCATTTTAACGGAAAGATACTTTCTTATATCCCTTTGATTAAAAAATTAAAGCTAAGAGAGATTGCATTTATCAGAGGAGCTTACGGAACTTTAAGCGATGCTTCGAAAGCGATTAATGTAACCGGATTCAAATATTCCGCCCCCAGTGAACACATCTATTATGAATATGGTGTCGGGATTGAAAATATAGGTTTCGGAAATCTCCGGATTTTCAGGGTAGATTTTAACTGGCGGGGAAATTACCTGGACAGATCCGATATTTCAAAGTTCGGGATCAAAGCAGGATTTCAAGTTGGATTCTAAATAAAAAATCTCCTTCACAAAATGAAGGAGATTTTTTTACCTGCTTTATTGAGATATTATGCTTCTACAGGGTAGTTTTTACAGCCATTGCAGTGTGCCACAATATACACAATATTACATGACGGTCTTTGTCCTTCAGGAATTTTGCAATACACATCGCAAGGCAGACATCCTTTATCGGGAGCAATTCCGCCGATTACATTTTTAAGTTCCTGTCTGTTGATTTTCTTTAAATTTTTCATATCAATTATTTTAATTTGTTTTATGTTATAAAGTGAACAAAATACCATTTATAATAATCCTGGCAAAATACCATTTAACAATCAAATATGCCTTGTATGCATTAACACACGACATCTTTAGTAAGTCTGATAAAGCACACCATCCCCAATACAATGACCGGTTCAGAGAATTTTCAGTGATACCTGCAATCAGTTTTAACTTTTTAACCAATTATTTAAGATTTTGCAATGTCTTTATATATTGCCTTTTTTATATTCATTATATCTAATAAACTCATAGTTTGGATGTTATCAAATATATAAAATATTTCACTGCAAACTGATTAAATACATAAAATATTTATATGATCTTTGCATATAACAAAAGAATCCGTCTCACAACTAAAAGTGAGACGGATTCTTTGTTTGAGTAGATTTTAGTTCGTTACTAAAAAATAGAAAAA
>NZ_JAKVIP010000025.1 GCF_022601875.1 Chryseobacterium sp. SSA4.19 | reverse complement strand
TCTTTTTTAATTGCAATCCAAAATTGCTAATTTTCTCGGAACTCTTTTTCCTAAATAAGTTTAAACAACTTCATTATAAATTAAACAATATTTTATTGAATAGATCATATTCATAAGAGGACTATTTTTTTAGAGCCTGATCCAAGATGATCTGGTTGAATTCCTCCTTTTTATCTATGATCACATTGATAGGCCAGTAATAGACAAGATCTCGTAAGTAATCAAATGTTTTCAATCGTACATAATCTTTCTCTGTTGTCAGAATCAGTTTATATTCGCCTAATTTTTTATATTCTGCAACAATCTTTTTAATATCATCATCCGTAAAATTATGATGATCTCTAAATTTCAGATGCTTTACTTTTTGGGAAAATTTAGCCAAATGATTTAGTAAAGGTTTCGGATTGGCAATTCCTGTAATTAATAAAATATCGTAATAGTTAAGATTATTGTCAGGTAGCATTTTATCTCTGCCGTAGACGATCTCGTCATATCCAATAGACGAAAAAAACACTTTTTGTCTGCTTGAAGGCTTTATTCTTGAAATATAGTACTGCTTAGTCTCCTCCGTAAGTTCATCCGGACATTTGCTGACCATTATGATATCAGCACGTTTTGCGCCTATTTTTGATTCTCTCAGATCACCGGCAGGAAGAAGGTGATCTTTAAAATAAGGATCATTAAAATCGGTCATGAGGATTGTAAATCCTGCTTTTATGGCTCTGTGCTGCATGGCGTCATCCAATACCAAGACGTCCAGGTCCATGTCTTCAATCACTTTTTTGGCTCCGGGAACCCTTTCCTCTGAAACGGCAATTACAAAACGGTTTTTAAAACGCTCGAACAGCTGCATCGCTTCATCACCTACGGTTTTATAGTTGCTTTCATAATTGGTGACTGCATAGCCCTTTGTCATTCTCCCATAGCCTCTGGAAAGAACGCCTGTTCTGTAATGCTTAGCCAGAAACTGGGCAAGGTACATCACCATCGGAGATTTTCCGCTGCCGCCTACAGAAAGATTCCCAACACAGATGATTGGGGTTTTGAATGTTGTTGATTTTAAAATCCTCAGGTCGTACAGGGTATTCCGGATACCTGTTACCATGTGATAACCCAAAGAAAAAGGATAGAGATACCATCTTTTCATACCTTACAAAAATAGGAATTTTCAGAGGGATTCAGCTTGTTATGGTAGCTGATTTTGTATAATTATTTTAAAAATAATACGCATGATGATAATTAATTGGATATTTTTGCGGCATATTATATGGCATTGAGATATTGTATTGAATTTTCTTATAACGGTAAAAATTATTTCGGGTATCAGATCCAGCCGGATGCAGTATCCGTACAGGAAGAACTTGAGAAAGCACTTTCTACCATACTTCGGGAAGAAATTAAAACTACAGGAGCAGGAAGGACCGACACCGGCGTTCATGCCAGGAAAATGTTTGCCCATTTTGATACCGGGAAAATATTGGAGACCGATCTGTCCAGAAAACTGAACAGTTTTCTTCCGCCGGATATTTCAGTTAAAAGAATTTTTAAAGTAAAAGATGATTTCCATGCGCGCTTTGATGCGACATACCGCACGTATGAATACTATATTTCATTGGATAAAAACCCTTTTACACAAGAGTCTGCATGGCAGCATTGGAAGCGTGGCTTGGATATCGGTAAAATGAATGAAGCCTGTAAAATTTTATTTGAATACGAAGATTTTACCAGTTTTGCCAAGCTGAAAACCGACAATAAAACCAACCTCTGTATCATCTATAAAGCAGAATGGGAACAGCAGGAGAGTGAGCTGAAGTTCACGGTATCGGCCAACCGCTTCTTACGGAATATGGTAAGGGCTATTGTCGGAACCATGGTAGAAATCGGTGTAGGAAAAATACAGCCTGAAGATTTAAGGAAAGTGATTGAAGATAAACACCGCAATTCCGCAGGAACTTCTGCACCTGCCCATGGACTGTATCTGGTGGACGTGGGCTACGAATTCTGACAAAAACAACAATGGTTTTTTATTGAGTTGATATACGAACTGGTGGCTTAAAATTATTACAAGTTTTTTAGAAAAGGTGTAAGAAGAAAATATTTAAAAAGCTTTTATTAGAAATAACAAATAGGAAAGAACCCTGAATCTCGAAATACATTCATGGCTTAAATAATGACGATCTGTATTTTTCATGACTATTTCGTAAAGTTGTAAAGGTAGGGAAATTTTAAAGTCTTATTTTTGCAGGGCAATTATATTTTAATTCTTTCTTCGACTCATATAATGAAAAAACAAGATACCTGGGGGATCATAAAAAGGCTGTTCTTTATCGGGATGAAATTCCGGTCCTGGTTCATACTTACTCTGATCATCTCCATTATACTGGCTATGGTTTCTACCTACAGGCCGTACCTTACCATGGAAGTCGTGGATAACGATATCACGAAACTTCAGGATAAGGCTTTAATGATGAAGCATATCTACATCTTAGTAGGATTGGTGTTTGCCGAAACGGTTTTGAATTTCTTTCTCGTCTATTTTTCCAATTATATTTCACAAAATGTTATCAGGGATATCAGACAGAGACTGTACAATAAGCTGATTTACTTTAAGACGTCATTCTTTGATAAAACCCCGATCGGTCAGCTGGTGACCCGGGCAGTCGGAGATGTGGAGACTATTGCCACTGTGTATACGGATGGCTTCCTGATGGTATTCGGAGATGTTCTGAGGATCGCTTTTGTCCTGGTGATGATGTTCAGTACCAATGTGCATCTCAGCTACATTACACTGGCAATTTTACCTTTAATGGTTGTCATTACAAGATTTTTCCAGAAAAGGCTGAAAAAAGCTTTCGGAGATGAAAGAAACTGGACTTCCAACCAAAACTCATTTGTGCAGGAAAGGCTTGCCGGAATGCCGATCATTCAGGTATTCAACAGACAGGAGTCAGAATTTAAAAAATTTGATGACATCAATATTACCCTGAAAAATGCATTGCTGAGAACCGTTTTTATCTTTTCTTTATTCTTTCCGGTAGTAGAACTCATTTCTTCACTTTTTATCGGATTCATCTTATTTTACGGAGGCTATATTACCATTAGTGCAGGGGTTGTGATTGCTTTTATTCAGTATATTTCGATGCTGATCCGTCCTTTAAGGCAGATTGCCGACAGGTTCAATAATATCCAGCGGGGTATTGTAGGTGCAGAAAGAGTATTAGGCCTGATGGATGAAGAAAATTCAATGCCGAATACCGGGACGGTACAGAAAGAGCATTTTGACGGGAAAATAGAATTCAGGAATGTACATTTTGCCTATGACGAAAAGCAGGAAGTATTAAAAGGGATTGATTTCAAAGTGAATCCCGGAGAAACCGTTGCTATCGTGGGAGCTACCGGGGCAGGAAAATCAACCATCATCAGCCTGATCACCCGATTGTATGACATTAACGCAGGAAATATCTTAATCGATGACGTTGACGTTAAGGATTATGAACTTTATTGTTTAAGAAGCCATATCGGGGTTGTTCTGCAGGATGTATTCCTTTTTCACGGAAGTATTTTTGAAAACCTGGCTTTTGGCGATGAAACGATTACTCTGGATAAAATAAAGGAGGGAGCCAGACAGATTGAAGTGGATCGGTTCATTGAGCAGCTTCCGGGCGGATATGATTATGTGGTGAGTGAAAGAGGTTCTTCCATTTCTCTCGGGCAGAGACAATTGCTGTCATTTTTAAGAGCTTATTTATCGGATCCCAAGATTTTGATTCTGGATGAAGCGACTTCTTCCATTGACCATGAAAGTGAAAAGCTGATCCAGCGGGCCACCGAAAAAATTACCCGGAACAGAACTTCGATTATTATCGCTCACCGTCTGTCAACCATTGAAAAAGCAGATAAGATTATCGTGATGGAACATGGGAAAATTGTGGAGGAAGGGAAACATCTGGAGCTTTTGGATAAAAACGGCTACTATGCCACTCTTTACAAAGCTCAGCTAAAACATGAAGTAGAGCTGGAAGAAGAGGAAAGTCAGAAGTCTTAAATTCCGTTTTTAAATATAAAGCAGGGTTAAAATCAATCGGTTTTAACCCTGTTTTTTTGTTCTATTTCGTATTTCTTTTTCAAGATGTTCCGGAATTCTTCTTCGGATATTCCCTTTTTCGAAGTAAAGCTGATGTTAATCAAAGCTTCATCTGTTATGAGTTGGTCTTTTCCATAAATATGATCAGCCAGGTCCTGCAGTTGGAGCTGTCTGGCCTCAATACGGTATATCGTATTATTGATATGATCAATTTTTAAGGATGTCGGTTGATCAGAATTAAAAAATGCCTGTTCATCTATTTTCAGATCATAGTTTCTGCTTTTATCGATATATGGGTTGTTAAAAAGCAACATCACAAATGGAAGAACAATTCCGAATAAACCGTTCCAAAGGGCATGATAGATGATACTGTAAAAGATATTCAATCTTACCCTGATATAGCTGAGTAGAAGGCCGCCTGATAGCTGAGACAAAATAATAAGAGGAGAGAGAACGTAAAACATCCAAGAGTCGTGGATATAATTGTCAAGATGTATAAATCCGAAAATGACACATGAAATATATACCATATACGGGAAAATCTTATTCCAGTTGTTTCGGCTGATATACTTTGAAAATAATCTGTTGTATCGTAAAGCGTATCTGAATACAAGTTCCTCAATGGCTGGCGCAGCAATCACAGCCAGAAATATCATTTCTGATAAACCCAGGTTTTTAAAAGCATCAGACGTTTTTACTGAAATACATTTGCGTACAAAATAATCTGCAGGAGCTACAAAAAGTATTAAAAATATAATTTCAACAAGTAATAAATTAAAAATCAGTAAACACTTCTGCTTATCAGAAAGTTGTATCTGAATATCATCAGGCTTTTTAATAAACTGCAGGAGGTTAAAGAAATCACTTTTTAGGCTTGCGAGTATGTATTTCAAATTAAATTTTGCAATAAGTAATGTTCCGGTAAATTTTGTTACAGAATATTTGATTTTTTAATAGTAAAATCTCAGAGATCCATGATTAATATTCCCTTTGTAGAGAGTTGAGTATAAGTGTTTAAATTTTTTCGTTAAACAATAAATTTAATCAAACTGCAGTTGTGTTGTGGAATTAATGTTTTATTTTAATATATTTTAATAAAATGTTAACATAATGTATTATTTGTATTCATAAATTCACTATCTTTAATGTTAAATTCAGCGAATCCGATGAAAATTGGTAAGGTGTTTGATAGTATATAGTAATTTTCAATTAAAATCCAAAAATATAGATGAAGAATATACAAGATGAATTTCAGGTTTTTAAAGAAGAACTCGGAAAGTTAAATATCGAGGTACAGAAGGTGGTGAAGGTAGGAAACGGAAGCATGGATTTCCATGAAGTTTTCTATAAGTCGCCAAGATATGAAGATGTGAAGAGTGTATATGTGCAGAGACATAATCTGGACAATATTCTGGCAAAATTCAAACAAGCCTATCATTAAAAAATAGAACGGCGGCTCAGAGAATCTGAGCCGCCCGTTTTTTGTATACCTTTATTAATCTCTATCCAGAGCAGAATTATTCTTGGTATCCTTCATCCGTACGTACACCATAAATGAAAAGAAAATACAGCCTGTAATATACCAGTAAAAATAATGTTCCACATGCTGCTGCTTAAACCAGAGTGCGAGGTATTCTGCTGTTCCGCCAAAGATAGCAACCGTAAGGGCGTAAGGCAATCCTACACCTAACGCTCTCACTTCAGAAGGGAAAAGTTCTGCTTTTACAACCGCGTTGATCGAAGTATACCCACTTACAATAATCAAACCGGCCATCAGCAAGAAAAATGCACTCCACATAGAAGTGGTTGTGCTTAAAGCATCCAGAAGGGGATAGGTGAAAACCGTTCCCAGTACTCCGAAGCTTAAAAGTAAAGGCCTTCTTCCTATCTTATCAGACAACGCTCCGAAAGCAGGCTGCAGGCAGGCGAAAATAAAAAGGGAAATAAAAGAAATTAAGGTAGATTCTTCTTTGGTAAGATGTACGGTATTGACCAGGAATTTCTGCATGTACGTGGTATACGTATAAAAGGCCAGTGTCCCTCCCAATGTAAGCCCAACAACAGTTAAAAGAGCATTCGGGTGTTTCAGCAGTTCCCTGACAGTCCCTTTTTTATTTTCATGACTCTTTTTTTTATTTTCAAATGCATCTGTTTCATGCAGGTTGGTTCTTAAATATAAAGCAATCACAGACAGCAAAGCCCCGATGGCAAAAGGGATTCTCCAACCCCAATTTTCCAGCTGGGTTTCGGTTAACAGCAGTTTTTGCAAAACCAGCTGGATGCCCAAAGCGATCAGCTGTCCGCCAATTAAAGTAACATACTGAAAGCTGGAATAAAACCCTCTCCGTTCCGAAGTTGCCATTTCGCTGAGGTAAGTGGCTGATACACCATATTCTCCACCAACACTCAAGCCTTGAAGTAACCTTGCGATCAGGAGTAATAAGGGTGCTAAAATACCGATCGTTTTATAAGTAGGCGTCAGAGCAATTAATAAAGATCCAAAAGACATCAGCAAAACAGAGAGTGTCATTGCTCTTTTTCTTCCGATCCGGTCTGCAATACTTCCGAAGAGCCATCCTCCAACCGGACGCATCAGAAAACCGACTGCGAAAATGCCTGCCGTATTCAGAAGCTGTGCCGTCATATCCGAATCCGGAAAAAACGAATTCGAAAAATAAATAGCAAAAGCGGCATAGGCATACCAGTCATACCATTCTACCAGATTTCCTATGGAACCGCCTATAATAGCTTTGATTCTTTGGGCAGTGGTAATGTGCGATGGATTCATAGAGGAAGGATGTTTCTTTTGTATTAAAACAGGTTGGTCTTATTCTCTGCTAAAAAATTATTTCATAAAAATAAAACCGCTCTAAGATAAAACGGTTTCTAAAATATTCAAATAAAATTTCTTAAAATCTATATCCCAATGATAATCCGCTTCTGAAGCCGATCCACGGGCCGTCAATAATAACCCGGGCTCCATTGGTATTGGTTTCTACAGTATAATTAACGTAAGGAACGTCAAGGTCTTCTATTTCCCTTTTTAGCTGGGCCTGCATTTCCGGCGTCAGCACCACATCACTGGTCATGGTAAAATCTCCTTTCCCCGATCCGTAATGAGCCCCGGCAATCCATAAGTCAAGAACTAAATTCTTGCTGGGCGTAAGGAAAAACTGTACGCCGACCATTACTCCGCCACTGTTGCCGTTGGCATTCCCATTGCCCTTCAGCGGGATCTGGAAAGTGGTTCCGCTGAATGTATAATCGTAATAAAAATCAAAAGTATTGGAAGTTATTTTGGAATACCGGTAATATGGGGCGATGTAAAACCCTTTTCCGTATCCTGTTCCCAGATAAAAACGCGGCTCGATGGTAAAATTAAAGACCTTGGCTTCAAGATTCTGAAATCTTCTTTCATCTTCATCGCTTAAAAAATAATCGATAAAAGGGACTTTGCCTTCAGGGATTGCACCAAAACCCATGTTTACAGAGAACCAATGGGTAAAAGCCCTTTCATAAGAAAGATTAATATTCCGGAATGCATATGCCGTAACATTGGTCTTGATAATATTCATTTTTTCTGAAGAGAGAGCAGCTGTTTCCTGTGCATGCATAGCTGAAAAAATTAAACACAGAAGTAAAATAGAGTATTTTTTCATGATTATATAATGTATGGATTAGTAATATATCGGTGAAAGCAAAAATCAGGCAAATTATTAAATCTTCATCATTAATTATATATGAATAGTATTTTACCGTATTCTAAATAAGTATAAGAGTATTAGTGTAAACAATATCAGTTTTATTTATATTTTTTGAGTAGTCAAGTGAGGGAAAATTATTTAATCCAGCCAACAGCTTTTTTCCATGCCTCCAATTCCTGTTTTCTTTTTAAAGGATCTTTCGGAGGCTGTTGGTTTTCATTTTGTGCATGGGTTCTTATGATTGATATCTGTTCTTCAAGAAGGTTCAGCCCGAGAGACTTTCTGTTTTCATTTACTTCGCTTAGGCTGTCGTAAAAGTTTGGGCTTAACATTCCGTTTTCATCCCAGTCAAACTGAGTACCGTACCGTTGAGGTTTATCTTCAAATACTGCTATTCTGTCAGTAAGATAGGCTAAATGGATTTTTTCAGATTCATTCTCATGGGCTGCAGCTTCCAGCAGCCTCATGCATTTTTTCATGAAACCAGGATGATTTATAGAATGCTGTATAACCAGCCAGGCCGCTTCACTGGCTTCTTTACCTAGTTTATCAGCAGTAGGGTAGCCGATCTGATCGATGATTTTCTCTAATTTTTCTGCATTCCTGGTATGAAGGTTCTTCATGTCTTCATTGTAGCCTTCTCCAAGCTGCCCGTCCTTTGCAAGTCGGTCCCTGAGTTCGAGGTCTGCATTTTTCAGACTGATTATTTTTTCAGCGATATTTTTAAGATCCATCTCTAATTATTTTACGGTATTATAATAAAATGTATAGGGTATTTTAACAAATAACGAATAAAAAAACATTTTTCGATATAAAAGCTGTGGGATGTAAAGCCTCATTCATTATTGAAGGGTGATTCTGTTTTTATTCCAGCATATCTTCTTGAATAAAATCATACTCTTTATCCATCATCGTCTCTAAATACTCTTCAAAGCTGTCGGCAATTACAATTAATTCATCCGGGTCATGCAGGAATCTTACAATCTGTCCTTTTATCCCTTTTGCTGACGGACTGAAATCAATGAACAGCTGTGAGGTCCCGCCATTGTTCATACAGTCTGAAAAGTGAAGCCATTTCAGGTCTTTAGCTGTATCGGTAATTTTTTCGTCAATTTCCACTTCTTCATATTCCCGTTCAATATAATCCGAATAAGATTTAACGGCTGCGTCACGGTTTTCAATCATTTCTCCGGAAGATAAGAGGTAATAAGGATATTCTTCCATATCAGAGCCGAGAAGATAGAAAGCAATTTTTTCGCCTTCATATTCTCTCCAGTACGTGCCGTCCACATAATTTAATAGACTGATCAGAGCATCGGGAATGTCAGGATAGAGTTCTGTGAGTTTTTCAATGTTGGCTTCAGTAAGACCATGTTTTATCTTTTCAAAATGCTCCCAGATTTCTTTTCCATTATTTTCATAATATGCTTTTTTCAGTCCCGCTATATATTGTTGTGCGATAGGATTCATTTTTTATTTTAAAATTACGGATTTTTGTGGTATTACATTTATTATTCCTTTTCAAAATTAAAACCGTGAGACCGCAGGTATTCATCAAGTTCAATCTCAAAAGGGAGCTGATAGCTGTTATCTAAATCATATATTCCTCCTGCACCATCTGAAGATTCTAAAAATCCGAGTGTCTTGGAATGCACCTGTTCTTTGGCTTTTTTCCAGTATGTTGATAAGAAACTGATTTCAATGCCGGATTGACTTTCCAAAAAATGAGACAGATCCGGCAGGTCATTTTCGTCCAGGTAGGTTTCATAATGGACATGGTTTTCATCCAAAACCTTTTTGCATAATTCCTGAACATCGGTATAGGTGTAGTCTTCAAACCCATGCTCCTTTAAATTCAGTTCATCCATATAGGCTGTTTTGTCGGGAGAATAATATTCGTAATTTGGCAGGGCGAATAAAATGCTCACAGGGCTTTGAGCATAATAATACACACTGATGACCTCGATTTTACGGTCATCTTCCCGGAACTTGTATTTTGAACTTAAGACATCCGCCAGGAAACCGGTGATTGTCATTTCTCTCGGAAGGAGGAAAGTCTCCCTGAATGCTTCTTCTATTTTTGCTTCGATGTTCTTCATGTTTTATTTACACTATAAAAATAGGAAAGGTTTTTATAGAACATATCATAGTTAATCATGTTTCGAAAGGAATTTTGCAAACAAGTCTATTTGAATCTGATCTACATCAAATTTAAAATTTTTTCTAAAAAAGTTTTCTTGATTTACTTTTTTTTGCCTGAACAGTCAGCCAGAGATTTCATCGCTTAATAACAACGGGATGGCTTTAAACAGCTAATTTAAATTATATTTTGAAATGAGGAGTTCTGCGCTTACAATATTTATAATGAATACTATTTTAAAATTATTTGCGGTTCAGATCCGTTATCAATAATTTATTGTCCTGTTGCATCCTATCAATCATCTTTTTGGTTTCCGAAGGAACGGGATTCTGTTCCAATTGCTTGTACTCATCACTGGTAATGCCAATTATTTGTAGAAATGAAACCTCTCCGTGCGGTGTGTCTGTTTTACCAAGTTTGGGATCAAGGGCAAACGCCAGTGCTGTAATGTCAGTATCGTATTCACTACGGATCGGGCCGTTGGCCGGAATCAGATGGTATTCCTCAAACCATTTTCCGGATTTGAAAACGTACCGCGCCAGGTTTTGAAGCAGGTTGCAAACCCAGGATATGTTTTCATCCGGCTGTTCCATTTTCAGCCTGAATGTAAGTTCAAACCCAAATTTACTGAATTCCCCGCCGGCACTTTTTTCGTTGTAATAGAGTTCTGAAAATCCATAGGTCACAAAATGAAAATGCTTCATCTGCTTTTCGCTTTTATAGACACTGATGCCATCCAGCTGGTCGTTGCCTCCGGCTATGTAATGGAGAGACGGGACAAAATGCAGCGGTTCCTGATCGGGATAAATCTTTTTCAGTTCTTTATCGATACATTCCCAGCCGACGGCATCGTCTTCGGTAAATTGTTTTCTGTATTCTTCTGTGTTCATTGGTATTGCCTTTTAAAGAATTAAGGTACGGAAAAATGAAAAATAGCCATTATGCTTTGCTAAGCAGTATTTAAAATAAAGCCGGATTAACAGGCTGAAAGAGGGAAGCTGGATGCCGGAAGTTTTCGTAAGATCAATCATTGTTTGAAAATAGTCTTTTTGAGGAAAAAAGCTTAGAAAATCAGGTTTTTTGGTTAAAAAGAGTTTAGTTTAAAGCTAAAAGATTGATTGTCTTGATTCTATAGATTCGATGATGCATTGAAAAGGGGGAATTATAATTGAATAGTATTATTATAAATTATAAACCGCTCATATTCGAGCGGTTTTGTTTTGTCATGCTTTAAAATTGAGAGGGATAAATTGCCTGTCTCAGATTGATCTTCACCGATCATGTTTTTACTTCATTCTATTGATTTCGGTGGCACTGTAAAGTCCTCCGATGGCTTCGAAAACCGCATCCTGATCTTTTTTATTGGACCATCCTTTTCCGGCAAGTTCTTTTCTTATTTCCTCTTCCGATTTATTTTTAACAGCATGGTAACAGGCAAAATCCACGACTTCGACAGGTATTCTTTCAAGGACATATTTGGTAAGTACCGTCACTATTTTAAGATAAGCGAAAAGTCCGGTTAATCCCAACTGAATAATCCAGCTGATGATCCAGCCAATCCAGCCCAGATTGATCTTATTTACCGTAAATCCCTGAGAAAACCGAATCTTTAAAAAGCTCAAAAATCCGATTCTTTCCAGATTATTCTCACGAAGAATTATTTCATACTGAAAATACTGGCTCGAGGCATAAATCAGTATGATCATAGCGGCTAATATGTATTGAAGCTTTCTAAAATCGGTATAATTTGAAAATTTAATTAAATATTTCATGGCAAACACAAGTGCCGTTGCTACAAGAAATTCAAACAAGCCGATGAGGTACACTCCTTTTACGGAAAGGTACGCTAAGGTAAATCCCAGAATAAGTGAAACGAATAAACTGCCGATTAAGGGAATGGTAAGATCGGGAGTTTTTGTCTGAGCTGGTTTTGGCAAAGTATCCGGAATGATATAGTCGTCCCAGTTGTTCTTTCTTTCCGCCTCTGTTTCCAATTCCTGCAGTGCTTCCTGATCGAACATTTTTAAAGTTTCCTGGTACGCGTAGATGAATAATTTTACTCTTTTTGAGTTTTTGCCGGCATCCCAGATCTCGTTTCCCAAAGATTCGCTTTTTACGAAAATGTTTCCGTCTTTGTATGTTGCGGTAATGATTTCCGTCCAGCGTTCATTCATCCAGCCGGCTTCCTTGCGTTTTGCTTCGATATTAAAATCGTCTTTGTAAACGAGGTCCCACCCAAGTTTTTCAAATGCTTTTTCCGCAACTGCAATAAAAATGATCTCATTAACCAGTGTCTTAAATTCTTCTTTGTATTTTGGCGAAAAGCTGATCCGGTGCTTTCTGGGAATTGTTTCTTCGTAATTTTTGAAATTTTTATCCATTGATGATCTGAAAATGGTTGATCAGTTTGATTTTACCTGCAAATGTAGTAAATAGGGGGTTTTATGAAGAAAGACATTGTGAAACAATCATGGACTAATTTTTTTATCTTTCCGTTTAATGTGGAATAAACGCGATACTTGCGCCAGTGAAAGAAAGCATCAAGATTTTCTTTTATATTTTCTTTTCCCAAATATAAAAGAAATTCCCAGGACTAAAATACCGGCAATTATACACAGGAGAATCGTTAAATTTCTATTTTCATTTTTCAGTGCTTCGTACCTGGACTCCGCCATGTCGGCTTTTCTTTTTAGCTTTTTAATGTAGATATCCGGCTTATTCGTTTCAAGCTCAAAGTCTTCTATGAAAGGCTTAAAAATCACATCTTCATCCCGATTGAGATATTCTTTCTCCAGATCCTGTAAAATTTTCAGTTCGTCTTTCGTGACGTTTTTCAGAGGTCTGGTATAGCTGCAGAATTCAGAGTAGAGTAAGCCGGTATCGGGTTCGATATAGGCGAAAATCAGATACTCGGTATTTTTATCGTAAGACAGATTGCATGATCTGAGCTCGGATGAAAAAAGGGTTGCATCGTTTTTGTAAAATTCTTCGTAAGCCTGCGACTTATAAATTGTATTGACCTGTATTTTACTGAGATAGTTATTTAAAGTTTTGAATCAGGAAGGGATCTGAACAATGTCATATACTTTTCCCGTAAATACAAAATCTGCATATTTAAACGATTCCTGAATACTCATGTTCTCGCATTTGCATCCGAATAATTTTACTGAAATCAGAAAAGATAAGATAAGTAGCTTTATTTTCATGGTTATTGAATGCTTATTTTTTGCCTGTTTATATTTTCTTTTTCGCCAAAGGCAGCTGCATGACATCGACTCTCCCTTTCCTGTTCGGATAATACAGGAATTTTCCGTCAAGAATAAAAAATTCGTCCCTGATGGTATCTTCTTCTGTAGCAATATCCTCAATGTCAAACTCGAAAACGTTGGAATCTTTGTCTGCCCTGTTGAAAATAATATAATCGTTGAGGTTGTAGGTCCTGAAACCGAGCTGTGAAAAGTCTTTTTTGGGAATGGTTACCGAATTTTCATTATTCAGGATGCTTTGTCTTCTTATATGCGGAGCCCAGCCGCGGTTTCTTACGTAAGGCGATTTCAGGATGTTGATGTCATTTCCTTTTTTGTCAAAATAAACGGTTGCCATTATAAATCCATTGCTTATTGACTTTCCGGAACCGTCTTTTTTTGGAATGTAGTTGATCTTGATGGTAATGGAATCAGAGTCGTTCCTGGATTCTCTCATTTTTATTTTGGCAAATTCTTTCTTAAGGTCAGGATTTAGCAGCACCTTATTCTCGGAAAGTTTCCAGCTTCCCTCATAATTTTTTTCCATAGTAATTGTAGACGAAAGTGGAGTCGGGTTTTAATTCAATATAATTCGCTCCCGGATTGAATTTGTTGAGAAGTCCTTCACCATACATTCCTGCAACGTCTTTGGTTTGGGAATGAAAAACAGAAGCGATTAAAGTTAAAGCAGTCGAAAGAATAGTTCTCATTGATTTTACCTGATGATTTAGAGTTATAAAATAAGTATGCAGGGAAAGAATTCTCAATCACTTAAAGGCTGTCCGTTCAGATCTGTAGTGAGCACTTCGCTCATATAATCAAAGAAGGGACGCATGGCTAATAAAGTGAGAACTGCTTCTTTACGGAAATTATCCGAAAAAACTTCCTGATCGGTAAAAGGTCTCATCACGACATACTGCTTTTTCCTGATAAGGTCGATGGCGGGATGGTTTTTATCGAAGCCTCTCGGTGCAGTTTTCACGGCATCGCCTTTTATTTCTTTAAAATAATAGATGAAGGTATCATCTGACGTGATCTTTTCAATTTCTGCAGTACTGATTTCAAATTCTTTACGGATGCGCAGAAGATCTCTGGCATCCGGTCCCCAGAATCCGCCTCCCACAAAACTGTTGCCGGGTTCAAGATGGATATAATAACCTCCTCTCAGCATCGGTTTTAAGCGGGAATACCCGACTCCGAAATGGTTTTTGTATGGCGTCTGGTCTTTTGAAAACCGGATATCCCGGTAAATCCTGTACATATGAATCCCTGTTACCTGGTCATGGTTCTGAAGTTCGGCATAGATCTGATCGAAAAGCATTTTGTTTTCTTTTACTAATGCGTCATATTCCGCTTTATGGGCGGCAAACCATTCCCGGTTGTTGTTTCTTTCGAGCTGTTTAAGGAATTCAAAGGCTTTTTTCATCTTTATGATTTTTAGTAAATTTAATTATTTTACGCACGGATTACAAAATCCATGAGATCGAGAGGCAAAACTTAAGAGAATCAACTGGTTGGTTTTCTTTTAAATGATCCGATTTCTATTTGTAAAATTTTAATGTGCTGCATTTATATTAATTAGCTATAATATGTAAAAGTCCATCAATTCCACGTTTTCCATATAAACTTACTGATTTGTCTTTCGGAGTATAATCAATTTGTTTAATATCTAAGTGATTTAAGGTCTCAATCAGTTTTCCTTCTTCATAATTTACAATATTCCAATTTACCATTAATAAAGGGTCATTACCTAATTCATTATTTTCTATTTTTGTTTTTATAAATGCAGAAACATTATATTTTTTTGAGAAATTTTCTATAATAAAGTAATCCGGTTTTTTAATATCTAAATTATATTCATTGATTAAGCTCCAAAATTTTTCAGACCAGTTTCCTGTATCCCAAATTTTGATTTTTGAGTTGAGTATCCATTCTATGTTAGATTTGTTTTCTTTATTGTCAACTAACAAATTTGTCAATATATTAATGTCATAAGGGTATTGGGCTTTTTTTAATTTATTAATTAAAAGCTGATCAAAAGGTCTCAATTCTATTTTAGATTCTTGTAAATGAAAAATAAAATTACCGAGATTAACACCGTTATTAATTTTTAAATTTGAAGAAATGAAGTTGTAGCGTTCCGCTTCACTCATCCTTTGAAGGTTAAACGGATCATTTGTTTTACAGCTTAAGATTATGGTAAAGGAAAAGAAGAATAATAATAATCTCATTGGATATTTTTGTTTTGAATGGAAGTTGCAGACATTGTTCTGCTGCTAATCAAACCTGAGAAATCGGTAATCCGCTTGATCGGGGGTGAGTAACATGAGAATAATTCTGGTCACAGTTTGTAAATCCTCAATAAGATGTTTATCTTATAATTCTAACCTGCTTCAAAATTCCTTTTTCATTTTTATACATAAAAATATACGTTCCGCTAGGTACTTTTGATAAATCTATATTTTTATTATAATAAGCAAAACCTTTTCCGCTTTCTTTTCCATCTATTGTATAGACAGTGTATTCAAACTGATTGCTGTTATTTTTATTGCTGATGACAAAACCGTCTCTTTGTGTATTGGTATAGACCTTTGATTCAAATATATCTTTATTAGTGTTTTCAGCGGAAAGTGCTTCTTCGCTGATATCCGCAACCTGAAGGCTTTTAAGGGCTGATTTGGTTGAAGACGTTGTACTTCCGCCGATGATGTATAATTTATTGTTATAGATTTCGGCGGCAGCATGTCTTCTGGGAATCATATTGGATGATAACTGATGCAGTGTATTGGTTTCTGTATCGAAGTAGGCTAGGAAAGTTTGATTATTATATCCTCCTGCAATAAAGATCTTATGACCGGATACCGCCAATGAATGACCGGATATCCCGATAGGCATGGTGTATTGCTCAGTCCAAAGATTTTTGTTGAGATCATACACATTCACCAACCGGGAAGACGTACCGTTGAAACCACCAATAACATAGAGCTTATCATTCACAACTTTGCCTTTTGTTTCTCTGGCCATGGGCATATCGGGTAGGGGATGCCAGGTATCGGAAGCAATATCATAGTACTGGAACCTGTTGGAAAATACAGTGGTGGCAGCATTGTTCAGCCCGCTGCCGCCGAACACATAGATTTTTCCGTTATGGATGGCAGAACCTGCATTTCCCGTGTAGGCACGGTTCACAGCTCCCTTTGTGATCTTATTTGTTTCGAGGTCCAGAATTTCAAGATGGCTGTTTCCCCAGCCGTTAAAAATATAAATTTTATGACCATCAGTCTCCGAATTGGCGAATCTTCTGGGAAGCAGCTTAGCATTGACGACACTCCAGCGGTTATCTTTAATGCTGTATTTCTCGATAAAAGAGGCGTTGCCGTCATTGTCTCTATACCCGTTACTCACATAGATATGGTCATCTGCAACAGCACTGCTGATCCCTCCTCTGCGAACGGACATATCCGCAAGATGTTTAAAATTCAGGGTTTGTGCATTGGCTAAACATAAACCGAAAAGCGAAAGGAGGAATGATTTTGTTTTCAATAAAGTTGGGATTTGATTTTAAAGATAGGAAAAAGTCACGGATTGCAAATCCGCGACATCGGGTTTCCATAATTTAATTTTTTTACGATTCAAAAGAGTTCTAAAGCAATATTGGCAATTTTAGTTTTACTCGCCTAATTCTGAAAAATGTCTTACTACATTTAGTAAAAAGGTTGTCATATTTGTCTTAAGCAAAATATATTCTGGAGTATTAGTAAAAGCCATCCAACAAATATTTCTAGCTTGTCCTTCATCAGCCGCTAATCCTAAACTAACCATAACTTGAAATAAAGCATGATGATCAGAATGTGTTAATGCAGTTGCTAACTGAGCATTTGGATTAGCATTTAGGTAAGCTGTCACCAAGAATTTCTCAGGAGCAACGTATGGATATAAAAAAAAGGTAAATTCATCAGGGTTTTCATGATACAAAGAATACTGTGGATGAGTAATATGATCACCGTCAAAAATGCAACAATATCCAATTTTTAAATGCATTTGACGATAATTTCTTTTATGTCTTAGATAGTCATTTTTAACTTGGTCAATCGGTCCTGAAGTAATTATGTTTATTAGTTTACTAAAATGCTTTTTGTTTTGATTTATAGTCATCAAAATATTTTTAATTATAAATTCTGCTTCAGTGTCTTCGCAATATAATCTTATTAATGGATAAGCATCTAAATCCATTCTTGAAAAGGTAGCATTAACCGATATAGCCGAAATCACTTCAAAATCTCCATTAGTCTTTTTATCAATAAATTTTCTAGATTTTTGTGGTAAGGCAGATAATAAAGTTGGTGAATGAGTCGTAATAATAAATTGTTTTTTATGATGCCATGATATATATTGTATTATGTCTGTAAGACGTCTTTGAATATTTGGATGAATTCCAGCTTCAAGTTCATCAATCATAATTAAAGAGTCTACTGGGGCATCAAATATGTCTACAAGAATATTTATTAGAGATTCTTCACCCGATGCAGCATTAAAACTTGAATATGAATCTTGATGTGGATTCGCAGCAAGATTTGAGGGAATTAATAAATATGAAATTTTGTTTATATGTGAGCCAATTTTATATATTTCAAATGGAATATCATTCTCAAATATATAATTGAATGCTTGCTCAATATCTTCATGTAATCTAACACGATTTGCGCTGTTTGTTTTACGCCTTAAACTTGAAGAAAAATTTCGTGCTGGCAAAAGTCTGTCTAAATCAATTAGTCGAACTTCTTTATCTCTTATTTTAGCATTCATCCTTGTGGAATCACTACTAAATTTACCCAAGCCTGTCCAAGATTGGCTTCCAATAGCTCTCTTTCCTTCTCCAGTTCGGTTTGTATTCCCAACTCTCCAAAATAACTCATAAGAATAACGTCTGGTAGAAGATTCCACAGCAGTAAATGTAAATACATCTCGCCAAATATGAAGTCTCAAAATTGTTTCTGGTTTTGTAGAATCATATTTCTGAAAATTTACATGACTACATGCAATAAGTAAAAGTAAACTAGTTTTACCTATTTTATTTGTTCCAGTTATTACTGTAACTGGATGATCAAATGTTAAATCGAGATTATGTATATGGCGAAAATCATTAACTTTTATTTCATTTAAAAAATAACGGAAGCTATTGTTATTATTTTGAAATATACTTGGATCACAATGAAGTAAATTGTTTTTTGCAGAATTTAAGTTTTGTAGATTTAACATGTCCTTATCTGTTTACATATAGTTAAAAAACTGAATGTTCTTGGTTTTTACTTTGAGCTAGTAACACTTTTATATAGCATTGATTTTTATAGAAATATAATACTCATAGTGTTAATCTTATTAGTGACAGATTTTCTTTTTTTCTGCAAACTAATTGCTATTTGTTTTAAAACTGGAATTTATGTTTAAAAGTGGGATGTAAGGTAAGAAGTAATCGATATTTTTCCATGGTTTAATTAGTTTTCTCAAATATAATTAAAAAAATAATACAAAATAAAAACCGCTCTGAAAATCAGAACGGTTAGTATATAAAATTGCCTCGGTCGCTGACCGTTACATCATTCCGGGCATTCCTCCGCCCATTGGCATGGCTGGTTCGTCTTTTTTCACTTCAGTGATCACACATTCGGCGGTTAATAACATTCCGGATACGGAAGCAGCGTTTTCAAGGGCTACTCTGGTTACTTTCGTAGGGTCGATGATTCCTGCTTCAAGCATGTTGAAGTATTCGTCGGTTTTGGCGTTGTATTCAAATTCTTTTCGTTTATTAAAGCTTACTTATATCATCATACCTCCCAAAACTTCCAGTTCCTGTCCTTTCGTTGGTGGTCCATCCAATATCGGCATGGCTTTCATAATAAGTTCCCGGACACCTTCTACTTTCAGAGAATCGTCATGATTGGTTTTACTAGTCCATATTTCTGTAACATAAACAGAATCTTCATCTCCTTTGTCGTAACTCACAACATACAGCTGGCAGCCTTTAGCCATTGATATAAGTTTAGATGCTTGTATTAAGATATCAGCAAGCTCCTTTCGCTGTCCTGGTTTTGCGGTGAGTTTTCCATGAAGTAAATATTTGTTTTCCATAGTTACTATAATCGTTTTTACAAATATATCTATTTAAAGGGATATTTTTAATGAAATGATAAGTGAATAAAAAAAAACCGCCCTATAAATAAAGCGGTTAGTATATTAATGGTCTCAGCGAAACGCTATTTATAAGCTATTTAAAATACGCTTGAAATTGAAAGGTTAGATTATAAATCCGAAACATTTTGATCCTACAATTCGTTGTATTTTTTTATGTACGTATCTAGCTTGGCTTCATTTATAGTTCCTTCTTCATCAAAAACTTTATCTTGAAATAAAAGCTTCAATTCATCTTTAAAGGAGTTGATTATTTTTTTAAAGAAAAATTTGTCCTGCACAGGAAAATAAAATTTCCAGTAATTTCCTTGTCTTTCCGGAGTATTCTGTAAATTAATAAATAAGACTTCCTCATTATCCTTAAGAGTATAGACTTGAAATTTTGATCCCATGTCTGATCTTTTGTAAGTAAGAACATTTTTTTCTCCCAGAATAACGTTATCATTTTTTAGTTTTATCTGTTGTGCATTTATTAGTGTACCCAACATAAGGATTATTACTAATGAAAGACTTTTTTTCAAGTCTAATTTGGAATTTTTCATTGGATCAGTATTAATTTTTAATATCGTCTATTGTATTCTTTATAATTAAAACCGCCCAGAAATCTGGACGGTTTTAATTTATCTGTATCGGTTAAGACTACATCATTCCCGGCATTCCGCCACCCATTGGCATGGCCGGTTCGTCTTTTTTCACTTCAGTGATTACACATTCGGTGGTTAATAACATTCCGGATACGGAAGCAGCGTTTTCAAGGGCTACTCTCGTTACTTTCGTAGGGTCGATGATTCCTGCTTCAAGCATGTTGACGTATTCGTCGGTTTTCGCGTTGTACCCGAAGTCGGCAGTTCCTTCTGCCACTTTGGCTACGATAACGGAACCTTCACCACCTGCATTCGCAACGATTTGTCTCAATGGCTCTTCGATCGCTCTTTTCACGATTTTGATCCCTGTCGTTTCATCAGAGTTGATTCCTGTAAGGTTTTCCAATGCAGTGATCGCTCTTACCAAAGCAACACCACCACCGGCAACGATTCCTTCTTCAACAGCTGCTCTTGTCGCGTGAAGCGCATCATCCACTCTGTCTTTTTTCTCTTTCATTTCCACTTCAGAAGCGGCACCTACGTAAAGAACTGCAACACCACCAGCTAGTTTAGCCAATCTCTCCTGTAATTTTTCTTTATCATAATCAGAAGTAGACGTTTCCATCTGAGCTTTGATCTGAGCTACTCTTCCTTTGATTTTGCTTTCTTCACCACCACCGTTTACGATCGTTGTGTTGTCTTTGTCGATGGTTACTTTTTCAGCAGTTCCCAACATATCCAGGGTAATGTTTTCCATAGTGAAGCCTTGCTCTTCGGAAATAACCGTACCACCTGTTAAGATCGCGATATCTTCCAACATTGCTTTTCTTCTGTCTCCGAATCCAGGAGCTTTTACGGCAGCAATTTTAAGAGACCCTCTTAACTTATTTACCACTAAAGTAGCCAAAGCTTCTCCTTCAACCTCTTCAGAAATAATCAGTAAAGATTTACCGCCTTGAGCGATCGGTTCAAGAACTGGAAGCAATTCTTTCATCGAAGAAATTTTCTTCTCTACCAAAAGAATATACGGGTTTTCAACTTCAGCAACCATTTTCTCAGGATTCGTCACGAAATATGGGGACTGGTATCCTCTGTCGAACTGCATTCCCTCTACAACATCTACTGTTGTATCGATCCCTTTTGCTTCTTCTACGGTGATTACCCCTTCTTTACCTACTTTTCCGAACGCTTCAGCAATCAAAGATCCGATTGTTTCGTCGTTGTTCGCAGAAACGGAAGCAACCTGCTTCACCATTTCCGTAGAATCTCCAACCGTTTTAGACTGAGATTTCAAGTTTTCAACAACGGCAGTTACCGCTTTGTCGATCCCTCTTTTCAAATCCATTGGATTTGCACCGGCAGCCACGTTTTTAAGACCTTCTCTTACGATAGCCTGTGCCAAAACGGTAGCGGTAGTAGTACCGTCTCCTGCGATATCATTGGTTTTGGAAGCGACTTCTTTTACCATCTGCGCTCCCATGTTTTCTACCCGGTCTTCAAGCTCGATTTCTTTAGCTACAGACACACCGTCTTTTGTTACGTGAGGTGCACCGAAAGATTTTTCAATCACTACATTTCTTCCTTTTGGTCCTAACGTTACTTTTACTGCGTTAGCCAATGCATCAACCCCTCTTTTTAAAGCGTCTCTTGACTCGATATCGAATTTTATTTCTTTTGCCATAATATTTTGATTGTATTAATGTACTTTGTACAATGTATTAATGAATTTTTATACCCATGAAGTCATTTTACATGAATACATTTTACTTTTTACGAATTACCCGATGATTCCTAAAAGATCTCCCTCTTTTACAATTAAATAATCTTTTCCGTCTAATTTCAATTCAGAACCTGAATATTTCCCGTAAAGAACTTTGTCACCTACTTTCACAGTGGTAGGCTCATCTTTTTTACCTGGACCTGCTGCCACAACTGTACCTTCCTGTGGTTTTTCTTTTGCAGTGTCCGGAATAATAATACCTGAAGCTGTTTTAGTTTCTGCAGCGATTGGCTCGATCAGAACTCTGTCTGCTAATGGTTTAAAGTTTACTGACATAATATATTTAATTTTTTAATTATTCTGTCTTGTAATTCCCTAAATGCATGCCATCACTGGTCTTTGGCTGAAATGGCAGGATTTTTTTAAGGCGATGTGAAATTTTGGCAGAAAAAAAGTCACTCTGTTTTCAGGGTGACTGTATTTGTTATTTACAGGATTCTTTATAATCGTCAATCAGCTTTTTATAAATATCCGTATATATCCGGGATCTGTATTTCATATTAATTATGGAGGCTTCCGCTCCTCTTTTTCCTTTAAGCAAAGCCTTTCTTTCGGCATCCGATGCTTTCTTTTTTTCTCTGAATGTTTTATTGGAAAAGTAATCGTTCTGTCTTGCCTCATCTACTTTTTTCAGGAATTCCGGGCAGTCGGCTCCTACCATTTCATACGCCGTGTAGAACTTTTTATACAGACTGTTCATGTTAAGTAATGCCAAGGGCGTTAATGAAGGGTAGTCTACCGGTGCTACGGCAAAAGTATCATTCGGTTTGCTTAAATAAACCATGACATACGTCAGTTGACAATTATCTTCGTTTCCATCAGATCCTGCAGAAAAATTATTTCCGAAATCTGCCTTGCACAGCATGCTCCTGTAACCGTAAAGATTAATTGGTCCTTTTTCCATTAAAGGCAGCATCAGAACTTTTCCTTCGGATTCCAGTTCCTGTTTGTTGTTAATCTCTTTTACAAGACGTTTATCCAGTTGGAACTGTTCCTGTGTCTGTTCGTTGGTATAGATCAGACTCTTGATATCTGAAACCGGAATAAGCTGTACCTGGGTATCGCTTTTTGAGGATTTAAATTTTACTTCTTTGCGGTCCAGATTGGCGTATTTCGGACCTCTTCCCATGATGGTAAAAGTAGCAACATCAGGAAGCATAAAATCCTGTGCAAACCCTGTTTTGCTGCTTCCGTCTTCCATTAAAATTTCAATGGGGATAAAATCTCTTTGTCCTGTATAAAATTGTAAAGACTGGGCAAAGAAGTTCTGTGCTGAAATCAGTAATAGAAGAAGTGTGGTAAGTTGTTTCATGGGATTTTACGCTTTTAATTTAATACGTGCAAATCTAAAAAAAGGATTTACTTTTCGAATGTTTTTTAAAGAAATATTAATTGAAAGTTTTTAATGGAAGTTAAGGACAGATGTTTCCGTAGTCTTCAATTAAAGTGACGTAAGGTTTGATATTGTAATCATTGTCTATTTTCTGGAGAACTTCAACTTCCATATCTTTATCCTTGATACTTTTTCGAGCCTCCTTTTTTTTTGCATCTCTTTCTCTGTTTATTTCTTTCATCAGTTTTTTATCCATTAATTGGTCTACGGCAGCATCTAAGTGTGTCTGATATTGCACACAATCAGAAGTTACCATTTCAAAAGCTTTCTTGAATTTACCCTTTGTTTTGCCGGAATTAAATAAGCCGATATTATCATAATCAAGAGGAATATAAGCATATTCATCATCAGCTCTTTTAAGGTAAGGCAGGGAAAAAAGACATATAATAAAATTTTCCCATAAAAACCGAGACCGAAAATCCATAAAGATTTATTTTACCTTCGGATTGTAGCGGAAGTATGACCGTAAGATCCAAATCTTCAACCTGATATTTTGAGTTGATCGTTTTGAGTTTCATCTTATCAAATCTTGTTGTATCGGAACCGTCTTCATCTATAATAATGATTGATTTGATCTCGGTGAGTGAGATTTCCTGGGCATCTTCATCTTTATTATTTTTGAATTTAAATATTTTTGTATCAAAATGATAAACACTTTCGACTCTTTTAAAATCATTTACTATACCGCTTTCTAAAAACTTTGGGATGAGAAAATCTTTTAAATACCCATGCCTGGTTTGTCCGTTTTCCATCAAAAGATCTGCTTTCACGTAAGGCCTTTTTCCGAAGTTAATGTCTAAGCCCTGACAAAATGATTGAGCGAAAAAGAATCCCAGAAGAAGAATAAATAATTTTTTCATTGTTGAGTTAATAGTTAAAAGTTTGGGTGTAAATCTAAAAAAAAGTACTCAGCTTGTGAGTACTTTTATGAATTCTTTTAGTTTTTCTTTCCTGCCGCCTGCATCGGGTTAACTTTTCCGTTAGAAGCGCCTCGTGTAGCCCCGGCTTCTTTTTGCTTAAACAGGTCGAATTTCGAAACCTGGGTATTTCCGCCGTCATTGCTCCAAAAGTTGTTGGAGGTATCAATGTCAGCGGTTTCCCTCATCGGATCCAGCTGAATGGATTTTAATTTCTTATCGAAATAATACGTCTTGGAAACTTTCTGCTCGTTCAGTCTCCAGATCTGGGCTGAAGATTTGTCTTTCAGTTTTGTTCCGTCCTCAAAAGTAAATTCAAGAATAATTGGCATGACCAGTCCGCCTTTGTTGGTGAAATCGATCTGGTATGCAGTAAGGTTTTTGAATTTATCTTTTTCCTTTTGGGTCAGAGGCTCGGTTCCTTCAAATTTGGAAACATATTCTTTGGTATTGTCCACTTTTTCCTGGCCTCTGTCGTATCGGTAATAGAAATCCTGGGCTTCTTTGTCTTTATCTACATAGAAGGTAATAGTCTTATCGGTTCTGTTCCTGATTTTTGAAATATCTTCAAAATCATTCTGTGCAGGTTTGTCTACCTTGTATTTTGTTTCCTTGGCTTCTCTCGGAGGTGTTTCTAAATCCGGAGTGGCAATGGTGACTTTATCGATGGCAATATCCACAGGATCGGTCCCGAAGAACCATCCTCTCCAGAACCAGTCGAGGTCTTCGCCGCTTGCGTCTTCCATTGTTCTGAAGAAATCCGCAGGCTCAGGATGCCTGAAGGCCCATCTTTTCGCATAGGTTTTAAATGCTTTGTCGAAAAGCTCTCTTCCCATGATGGTTTCACGGAGGATATTAAGTCCCGTTGCCGGTTTTGAATAGGCATTCGGACCAAACTGGATAATGTTTTCTGAGTTCGACATAATCGGTTCCAGCTGATCTTTCGGAAGTTTCATGTAATCTACGATCGTCCAAGCCGGGCCTCTTTTGGAAGGGAATTTATTGTCCCATCGTTCTTCCGTAAGATATTCCACAAAAGTATTCAGCCCTTCATCCATCCATGACCACTGTCTTTCGTCAGAATTGATGATCATTGGGAAGAAGTTATGTCCTACCTCGTGGATTACTACGCCGAGCATTCCGTTTTTGATCCCTTCGGAATAGGTTCCGTCTTTTTCCGTTCTTCCGTAGTTGAAGCAGATCATCGGATATTCCATGCCGTTAGCGGCTTCCACCGACTGGGCGACAGGGTAAGGGTACGGAATCGTGAATTCTGAATATGTTTTAATAGTATGCGCTACCGCTTTCGTTGAATATTTACGGTATAAGTTATACGCTTCTTTAGGATAAAAGCTCATCGCCATGACCTTATTGTTATTTTCAGGGATCGTAACACCCATTCCGTCCCATACGAATTTCCTTGAAGACGTCCAGGCAAAGTCTCTTACATCATTGGCCTCGAAATTCCATGTTTTTCTCTGCTTTGAGTGATTCTTTTCTGATTTTTTCGCTTCATCCAACGTTACAATTTCAACAGGCTCCGATGAAGTTTTGGATTTATTATATCGGGCCAGCTGCTCTGCCGTTAGAACCTGGTCATAGTTTTTGCATTCTCCTGTTCCGCCAACCACGTGGTCTGCCGGAACATTCATGGATACTTTAAAGTTTCCGAAAACCAAAGCAAATTCCCCCCTTCCGGTAAACTGGTGGTTCTGCCATCCGTGGAAGTCACTGTAGACACACATTCTCGGATACCATTGCGTCATGGTATAAAGATCGTTTCCGTCTTCAGCGAAGTTTTCGTACCCGCCGCGGCCGCCCATTTTGATCCGGTTCGGGATATTATAGTTCCAGTCGATTTTAAAGACCAGTTTTTCACCTTTCTTTAATACTTTAGGTAAATCAATACGCATCATGGTTTTGTTGACAGTGTATTTCAGCGGTGTTCCGGAAGCATCGGTTACTTTTTCAAGGTTGACCCCGTAACCGTTATCGATAGCAGGAAGTTCCGTCGGACGGAGCTGCTGGTCATTAGACGCTTTCGGAAGGGTAGAGGAAGATGGGAAATCTGCTTTCTTCACCGTCGACTGCTGGTTTTCGTCCAGCTGAAGCCAGATGTAATCCAGGTCGTCGGGAGAATTGTTGTAATACGTAATGGTTTCCGAACCTTTCAGATTTCTTTTGTCTTCATCAAGATATGCCGTAATATTATAGTCAGCTTTGTTCTGCCAGTAGCCATGGCCCGGTGCTCCGGAGGCAGTTCTGTAGATATTAGGAGTAGGAAGAATGGTTTCCAGCTGTTCGAACCGGTTTCCGTGGTTGCTCCCCGGATTGTTCTGGATATTTTGTGCGGTGAAACCTGTATACGCAAATACAGAAAGGGAAAGTATGGCAACTTTTAGTTTCATAACCGAAATTTGTTTAAGGATTTTCAAATATAATGATAAGTAGCTGAAAATTTGGAAATGTTCAGTGTTAAAAAGGAATTCTTTCCAATGTCATTTTTAAAGACAACGCAAAAACTCCCGAAGAAACGAACAATACCCAATCTTTCTGGTTTACTTTAAAGATTTTCAGTAAAATAAATAAGATAATCAGGATCCCGAAAACGATGGCGATCTGTCCCAGTTCCAGCCCGATGTTAAAGCCCAAAAGCGGTAGGGTGAGGCTCTGGCTTTTGGCGATCATTACCCGTGCGGTGTTGGCAAATCCCATTCCGTGGATCAGTCCGAAGATTAAGGCTAAATAATAATTGGCCTTCATCAGCGTCTGCTTTTTATTTTTCATTACAATATTATCAAGAGAAGTCAGAACGATTGTCAGCGGAATCAGGAATTCCACCCACGCTGAGTTGATCCTTACAATATTAAACGTGCTTAACGCCAAGGTAATCGAATGTCCAATGGTAAAAGCGGTGACCAGAATTAAAATCTTCTTGAGATCGTTAAAAGAATAAACGGCGATCAGGGCCAATACAAAAAGCTGATGATCAAGCGCGTCCAGTGAAATGATGTGTTCCCAGCCGAGGTTGAGATAAAATAAAAAATCCTGCATTATTAAATGATTTTTTCGAAATGCGATGATACAAAATTTATTTTAACTTTGTGTAAAATTGAAGTGATGAATCTGACTATAGAAATCGATAAAGAACATTATTCATTTATCAAAGAACTTCTGGAAAGACTGGAAGGCGTAAGGATTGTGAAAAGCGATTACGAAACCATAGAAGGTCTGCCGGCACATGTTTTTGATAAAATCGAAGCGTATGGTGAATCTCTGAAAGATGAAGATATGATTTCCAAAAAAGATTTCTTTAAATTTATCGATGAAGAAATATGCAGGTTGAATTTTCAGAAATAGCCAGACAGACATTAGCAGAAAACATTGAGTTTCTCAGTAAAGTATGGACCAGACGTGAAGTTACTGTTTTTCTTTATGATGTTAAAAGAATTACCGAAGATCTGGAAAACGGAAAATATCTGCAATTTGAAAATTCATCCCGTAAAACTAAAAGTGTTTTAATCGGTAAAAAGCACGTACGGATGTTCTTCAGAAAAGAAAACGACAATCTGATCAAAGTCCTTCTCTTCTTTGATATGCGGCAGGACCCGCAAAAACTCCTAGATTTGTTGTCATGAAAAAACTCCTTTTCTTTTTTCCTGTTTTATTTGTTTTTTTCTCTTTTACCGGAAGCAAGCACCCTTATCATGTAGGATCGGTGGAAATCAATTACAATCAGAAATCAAAGACTTTTGAAATCACTGGACGTTTTTTTCTGGATGATCTGGAAAACGGCCTAAATACCAAATACGGAAAATCCCTGCACTTTAATGATCCGAAATTCAAAGCCCAGCTCAACGAATCCCTGAAAAACTACACTTCCGAATATTTCAAGCTCAAAGCCAATAACAAATTTCTGAACGTAAATTATGTAGGTTACGAGGAAGATCATGAGTCCGTCAACATCTATCTTGAATCGGAAAAGATCGAAGGACCTAAAAAAGTAGAAGCCGCCGTGAGTTTCCTGTATAACTTATTTGATGATCAGATCAATATCGTCCATATTATCGTGAACGGCGAACGGAAAAGTGAAAAGCTGACCTATCCGAACCGGTATCTGTTTCAGCAATTCTGAATCAGTTTTCCAGCTGCAATAGGGCATTGATTCCTTTTGCGTGTTCCAGCAGATCGGGAAAAAAATCATCATAACATTCCTGAAGGAAATTCTTATTTTTTAAAAAGGCTTCATGAACGGGAATATCCGTGTTTAAATATTTAGCTTTGTTGAGCACATTCCGCATGCTGTATCCGATATTTTTTTCGTACCGGTAGTTGTACAGCCAGTCACCTTCTTCCATTTTTTCCAGCATTCTTCTGAAATTTTCAGGTAGGTATTCGTAATTTTTATTCAAAACCTGATAGACTTTTACAGAATGGTTTTTCCAATCTTTTAAGGAATGTAAAGTCAGATCGTTGGCTACAAAATAATCCATCGAAACATCCACAAAAGCTCCTGCATACAATCTTACTAAAGGCGCGAAAACCTTTTTCGCTTCATGAATGGCCGGATGAGCGTCCGTAAACGTATCAATCGCCCGGTGTAGCGTAATTCCGTCCTGAATCTCTTTCGGGAACGAAAACCGGTCCCTGTTCCGGATAAAATCTTCCAGGAACTGGCCGACAATCTGCCCGTCGGTAAATGTGAGAAAGGAATGGGCCAGGTAATTCATAAACGAATATAAAAATTTTTAAACAAAAATTTATTATTGCTGAATGTCTCTACCCAGACTCCTTTTTCAGTTTCAGACCTTCTGAAATCAATGATGTTTAAGTCAAGTTTATTTGGAGAAATAAGATTCAGGGAAAGTCTTTCATCATCTATGGAGCATTTCAACTGAACGGGAAATGAAAACGGATTCTGGATCTGCAGATCTTTATAGCCGTACACAACGGTGCAGTCTGAGCCTAACGGTGTAAAACGTTCATGTTCTTTATAGATGTCCATCGAATGTGAGAACCTTTCAAGAATTCTCAGTCCGGATTGCAGGGCCATAAAATATAAAATCGAGGAAAACTGGCAGATTCCGCCACCGAAATCACTCGAAATACGAGTGTTAATTAAATTTCTTCCCTCTTTAAAATGATTCTTCTTATTGGGCTTTCCTATTAACTCCCAAAAGGAGAAAACTTCATCAGGTCCGATTATTAAATTGTTTATTTTATCTCCAACTATTTTTAAATTATGAACTTTATTTTCATAAAATTCGCCTTTTCTGATCACCTGATTCAGCTCTAATTTATAGTCACCGATATCTTCTGAGATGTAATTCTTTGAATAAACATATTGATTTTTCTTTTTTTCAAAATACCGCTGTAATAATTTGAATTGCAGCTTACAGCGATAAGGGATGAGATTTTTTATTCGCTGTCTCATATTTTTTCTAAAACGGCAATATGATAGGATGCCCAATTTTTAAGAAAAGTTTTACACAGCAAAATATCCAGTGGTAAAAGATATTTTCTCAAACCTCTGGGACACCTGTGAATTGGAAACAACAATATTCCTGTTGTATTTTTTACTGCAAACCGGTTTTTGGTAAGCTTTGAAATTTCTTCAGCTGTAAAACTGTTGTTAGCGTGCCAGTCTTCCTGAGGCGAAATTATTTTACGTCTTCCTCTTGTCGGGTAATCGAAAATTAAAATTCCGTTTGCTTCTAATTTCTGATAACATTCATTTAAAAAAGATCTTGTTTCTTCTATATCCTGATGCATAATAACATGAAAACAAAAAATACAGCCGAATTCATCCTTGAAAGGAATCGCTGAAATTTCCCCTTTTGCTATAATTTTTTCAGGATGTTTTTCTTTAGCAATAGTTAGCATAGCTTCACTGAAATCCGTCCCGTGGGTTGCAAAATTTAACAGTCTCCCTGTGCCACATCCCAAATCCAGAACTCTTGAGTATTTTTTATCCTTAAAGAAATCCGTTAAAAAAGTTCTTTCCTGCCGATCAATATATTGTCCATATGAATTAGCGAACCGATTTTGATCATACGTTTCTGCGAGAGTATTGTAATAATTAAGAATATTTTTTTTCACGATTAATATGGTGTCTTTGTGTTTAATTAAAAAAGTCTTTCGTGAAAATCTTCAATTTTGCTTACTTCTTCAATTTTGATCCCGTATTTTTTCTTTGGCAGTTTATTTAAATTAGAAATAAAAATTTTCTCATAGCCTAATTTTTCAGCTTCGGTAATCCGCTGTTCAGCCTGAGCGATGGGACGGATTTCCCCGCTTAGTCCGATTTCCCCTGCGAAACAATAATGTTCGGAAATCGCCATATCTTCATTGGAGGAAAGAATGGAAGCTACAACAGCCAGATCCAAAGCCGGATCATCGGTTTTTATCCCTCCGGTAATATTTAAGAAAACGTCTTTTGCACCCAGCTGGAAACCGGCTCTTTTTTCAAGAACGGCAAGAAGCATATTTAACCGTTTGGCATCAAAACCTGTCGAGCTTCTCTGCGGAGTTCCGTACACCGCAGTACTTACCAGCGCCTGGATTTCCAATAGCATCGGCCGGTTGCCTTCCAGTGTCACGGCTACCGAATTCCCGGAAAGTTCTTCAAACTTTTTGGTAATGAGAATTTCAGAAGGATTTTTAATTTCTTTTAACCCTTGGGAAACCATTTCGTAAATTCCGATCTCAGAAGTAGATCCGAAACGGTTTTTATTAGCCCTTAACAACCGGAAAAGGTGATTCCTGTCACCGTCGAAATTCAATACGACATCTACCATGTGCTCCAGTACTTTCGGACCGGCGATCTGTCCGTCTTTGGTAATGTGCCCTACCAGGAAAACGGGAACATTATTTTCTTTGGCATATTTAATGATTTCATTGGAGCATTCCCTGATCTGGGAAACCGTTCCGGGCGAGCTTTCAATCAGTTGGGATTGCAAAGTTTGTATGGAATCAATAATAACAAAATCCGGTTCCAGCTTTTTAGCTTCATGGAGAATTTTTTCCAAAGAGGTTTCCGTAAAAAGGAAACAGTTGGGATTTTGAATATCCGTTAATCTGTCGGCTCTCATTTTAATTTGTGATGCACTTTCTTCTCCCGAAACATAGAATATTTTTTTCTTCATTTTAAGAGCCAGCTGAAGAAGTAAAGTGGATTTCCCAATTCCCGGTTCTCCACCGATTAAAGTAACGGAGCCTAAAACAATCCCACCTCCCAAAACTCTGTTCAACTCTTCAGAAGGGGTTTTAATTCTCGGTTCTTCGCTGGTCTCCACTTCAACAATATTGATGACATGCTGTTTGGATTTTGAAAACGGCGGTGTTTTTGAAGAGGGCTTTTCCACCACTTCTTCCACCAAAGTGTTCCACTCTCCACAGTTTTTGCATTGCCCCATCCATTGGGAATACTGGGTTCCGCAATTCTGACAGAAATATGCTGTTCTTAATTTTGCCATATTGCGAAGTTCAAAATTTTTTTTGAATTTTTCTTTCGAATTTTAATTAATTTTCAGGGATGAAAAATATTTTACTGAAAAGTCTGGTGGTTTTTGTAGCAATGAGTCTTTTAAATGCTCAATGTGCAGAATGGACTGTAAAGTTTTTGAAGTTACCTGGTGGGAGTTATGGGATGTTCTCTATATTAATTCTGATTTTTTGTTCAATAATTACGGCAATAGGATGGTTGACAGTACTGATTTTCAAAAAGAGTTATCATTCAATAGTAAGAATTGCAGCTTTATTTGAAGTGATTTATTTGGCTTTTTTTATAATTTCAGGGAATAATCCATTTTTATATTTTTCAGATGCTACTAATGAAAATCTTTTAGAAATTCTTATTTATATAAATTCATTTGTAGTTTTTCTCATTATGTTTTTATTTGATTTAATCTATTCAAAAACAATTTTATCTAAAGTTGAAAAACTACCATAGATCAAGGTTGAGCTATCCTAATCAACATATCTTTGTTTTAAAATTAATTTAAAAAATAGATAATGAAAAAAACAATCTTAACTTTTGTATTTGCTCTTTTAAGTGTTATTGGTTTTGCGCAGACGGTCTGGAAGGCAGATCCTATGCATTCTTCCGTGAACTTTAATGTTAAGCACATGGGCATCAGTTTTGTGCAGGGTAGATTCGATAAATTTGAAGGGAAAGCTGTAACGAAGGCCAATACTCTTGATAATGCTCAACTTTCTTTTGTGGTTTATGCTAATTCCATCAATACAGGTGTTGAAATGAGGGATAAACATCTGAACAGTGCCGATTTCTTTGACAGCGAAAAATTTCAAACAATGACTTTTAAGTCTGGTTCGCTGATAAAGGATAAAAACAATATGTATACTTTAAAAGGAAAGCTTACCATTAAAGATGTGACCAAAGAAATCACTGTTCCTGTAACTTTTGGCGGTATTGCAAAAAACCAGCAAGGGAAAGAGGTAATGGGTTTCCAGGCTGCATTTAAAGTAAACCGTCTGGATTACAATATCAAATATGATCCTACCGGTGCAGGCGTAGCTAAAGATGTTGATGTCAGTTTGTATTTTGAGTTGGTTAAGCAATAGAAGAATTTCCATCTATAATGTAGTTTAGAAAAAGGTTTTCAATATTTTGGAAACCTTTTCTGTTTTTAGCTGTTGAGTTTGAAGAGTTCAGGTCATATATTTAATTAAAACCATTGTTAGAAATTTAAAATTGAAATGAAATTGCTTTGTATTTCTTTTTCCCATAACTTTGCACAAACCTAATCTAATGAGTAAAAAGAATACAAAGTACATCTTTGTGACAGGAGGTGTAACTTCATCTTTGGGGAAAGGAATCGTTTCTGCTTCTCTGGGACTTCTGCTAAAATCACGCGGCTTTAACGTAACAATCCAAAAATTAGATCCTTATATTAATATCGATCCGGGAACACTGAATCCTTATGAACATGGAGAATGTTATGTAACTGAAGATGGTGCGGAAACAGATCTGGATTTAGGTCATTATGAGCGTTATCTTGATGCTCCCACTTCCCAAAACAATAACGTTACTACAGGGAAAATCTATCAGACGGTTATTGAAAAAGAAAGGAAAGGAGATTTCCTTGGGAAAACAGTTCAGGTAATTCCTCATATTACCAATGAAATCAAGCGTAGAATTAAAATTTTATCAAAGCAGAATTACGATATCATCATTACTGAGATCGGTGGAACGGTAGGAGATATTGAATCTTTGCCTTATATCGAAACGGTTCGTCAGCTGAAATGGGAATTAGGGGAAAGCAATTCTATGGTCATTCACCTTACTTTATTGCCTTATCTGGCTTCAAGCGGGGAATTGAAGACAAAACCTTCCCAGCATTCTGTCCGTCAACTGATGGAAAGTGGAATCATGGCTGATGTTTTGGTCTGCAGAACGGAACATAAAATTCCGAAGGACCAACGCGCAAAACTGGCTCAGTTCTGTAATGTTCCTTTGGATAATGTTATTGAATGTAAAGATTTGGAAACGATCTATGAAGTTCCTATGTATCTTCAAAAGCAAAACTTTGACGATGTGGTTTTGAAGGAGCTGGATCTTAAGAGTGATAAAGAAGCTGACCTTAAAGACTGGAAAACATTTCTTAAGAAGTTCCAGAATCCGAAAAGAACAGTAGAAATAGCATTGGTAGGGAAATATATTTCTCTTCAGGATTCTTATATTTCCATTGCTGAAGCTTTTAAGCATGCAGGTGCCGACCTTGAAACTGAAGTGAAGATCAGATGGGTATACAGTGGTGATCTGACCAATGAAAACATCAAAGAAACCCTTGCAGGTGTAAGCGGTATTCTTATCGCTCCCGGCTTTGGTGACAGGGGAATTGAAGGGAAAGTTCTTACCGCCCAATACGCAAGAGAAAATAAAGTGCCGATGTTGGGGATCTGCCTGGGCATGCAGATTATGACTATTGAATTTGCCAGAAATGTTTTAGGATATTCAAAAGCCAACTCTATGGAATTCGATACATCTACGGAGCATCCCGTAATTTCATTAATGGAAGAGCAGAAAAATGTAGTGGATAAAGGAGGGACTATGCGTCTTGGCGCCTGGAAGTGTGCTGTAAAAAACGGTTCCAGACTAAGCGATATTTACGGAAGCAAACATATTTCAGAAAGACATCGTCACAGATATGAATTCAACAGTGATTATATCAGTGAATTTGAAAAGAACGGTTTCCTGGCAACCGGGACCAATCCGGAAACCGGTTTGGTAGAAGCATTGGAGATGCCTGATCATCCGTTCTACGTGGGCGTGCAGTATCACCCGGAATATAAAAGTACGGTAGCGACGCCGCATCCTTTATTCAGGGCTTTCATTAAAGCATGTGAAAAGAAGTAAATAAGGTAATTTAAAAATTACAAACGTCATAAATAAACTCAGGTTGACTTTTATCAGCCTGAGTTTATTATATAGTAATCGATTATACAATAGAGTTTTGATAAAAAAACAGTATTTTTGTCGACTCAAAATGTATGGCTTTTGCAATACAGTTTCAATAGTAAAAATTTAATTAAGATAAAATGCAACAGAACAACGGACTCGATAAAAGTCAAATGATTAGTTTTGCGGTTTTATGTTTGGTTCTTTTTGGTTTCATGTTTTATTTCCAGAACAAGCAGTCAAAAGAAGAAGAGGTAAAAGCTCAGCAACAGAAAACTGAACAGGCAAAAAACCCTGTAAAACAAACTCAGGCCAGCAATATCAATCCAAACGTAACTCCAAATGCGATCCAGACCGCGAATCTTTCTAACAAACAGCTGAACATTGAGTTCGCCAGCTTAGGAGGGCAGGTTTCCAAAGTGGAGCTTGCGGAGTACAAAGCATATGATCATAAAACGGATAAGGCAGATCTTCCTCTTCTACTGATCACTAAAAGTAATTCCAACTATGGTTTTCAGTTTAAAGATAAAACAGGCAAAATAATCAATACCAAAGATCTGGTTTTTTCTCCGGTTGTTAACGGAAATGTTGCTACTTTAACGGCCAGTTACAATGGCGCAACAATTCAGTTCGTTTACACCCTGAATAATAACCCGAAAGCAGAGTTGAAAGACCAGTATGCGGTAGATTTTAAAGTGAGAACACAGGGGCTTGCAAACATTACCTCAGATAATAAGGCGGATTTCATCTGGGATTACAGTGTCAGAAATCTTGAAAAAGGGAGAGCACAGGAGCAATCCCACTCAGAGTTCTCATATGCTTTCAATAATTATAAAGATTATGAGTATGACGGAAGAACAACGATGGAAGAAGAAAAAGAGACGCTTAACTGGATCGGAGTAAAACAACAGTTTTTTGCCTCAGTAATAGAATCTAAAACCGGCTTTACCCAGAGTAAGGGAAATCAGGAAAATGTTGAAGAGGGAGAGTATCTTAAGAAACTGAATTATGAAGGGTTTATTCAGATGACCGCAGGTGAACTGAATCAGGATTTTACCTGGTACTTTATGCCATTGGATTTGCCCTTACTAAAATCTTACGATAAAAACTTTGACGAAATTCTTCCGTTAGGATGGGCTTTCATCGGAGGAATGAACCGTTATTTCTTTATGCCCATGTATAATATCATTGCAGGGTGGGGAATAACTGCAGGTTGGGTCATTTTCTTAATGACCATTATTGTTAAATTGATTCTGTCACCGATTATGTATAAACAGCATAAATTGAGTGCCATGATGAGAGTCATCCGTCCTGAAATTGATGAAGCGAATGCGAAATTAAAAGATGCAGATGCGATGAAAAAGCAGCAGGCGACCATGGAAATTTATAGGAAAGCCGGCGTCAACCAAATGGCAGGGTGCTTACCGGCATTGGTGCAGATTCCTATTTTCTATGCCTTGTTCCGCTTCTTCCCTAATTTTATTGATTTAAGAGGTCAGGGCTTCTGGTTTGCAAAAGATCTGACGGCTTATGATGATCTGATCAAATTACCTTTTAAAGTTCCTTTTCTGGGAGATCATTTAAGTGTTTTTGCCATTGCATGTACCATTGTAATTTTAATCTATACCATCATGACTTCCGGAAACATGCAGCAGCCGCAGCAGGAAGGAATGCCTAATATGAAAGTGCTGATGTATATTTTCCCGATTACATTCTTGTTTTTCTTGAATACTTCCGCATCTGGATTATCCTGGTACTATTTTGTATCGAATGCCATTAACATTTTAATTATTTTAGTCATTAAATATGTAATTCTGGATGAAAAGAAAATTCATGCCCAGATTCAGGCCAATAAGGAAAAGCCGAAATCTGAAGGCAAATTCCAAAAGCGTATGAGAGAAATGATGGAAAAAGCTCAGGAGCAGCAGAGATATCAGGAGCAGCAGAAAAAGAAAAAATAATCATTAATGATAATAGACAAACGGGAAGCAATTTTGCTTCCCGTTTTTGATTGTATATATAATAAGGTATCTAATAAATCGGTTTCCTTTCTTCTGTCGGTTAATCATATTTTAACCTGAAAGACTGCCGGTGGTATTTTGTAGGTCCAAATTCTATCAAAGCTTGCTGGTGTTTTTTTGTAGCATATCCAAAGTTCGTGTCCCATCCGTATTCCGGATGCTCATCGTGAAGTTCAATCATTAGCCGGTCCCTGTAGTTTTTTGCCAATATTGAAGCAGCGGCAATGGAAAGAAGTTTTGAATCCCCTTTAACAATACATTCGTGAGGAATATAATTATAAGGATGGAATTTGTTGCCGTCTACCAGAATCAGTTCAGGGCGTATGGTTAATTTGTCAAGGGCATTGTGCATAGCATGAATGCTGGCATTTAGGATATTGTGCCGATCAATAAAATCGGGTGATAGTTCAGCGATAGCATAATCTTTAACATGATCTTTTATATACTGATCAAGACTCAATCTGGTTTTAAAATTTAATTTTTTAGAATCATTAACTAAATTTTGGTTAAAATTTTCATCAAGGATCACTGCAGCTGCCACCACAGGGCCACATAAGCAACCCCTACCTACCTCATCGCATCCGGCTTCAACGTAAAAAACTGACCATTTTTTTAACAAATCCATAATTATGTTACGTCTTAAAATACAAAAACATACAAAATTAAATATTTTTAACAAAATATTTGGTCACTTTAAGAAAGTTTTACATATTTGCAGATAATAAAAAAATAATCAATTTAAATATGAAGAAATTAACTACAAGTGTGTTAGCTGTGGTTCTTACCTCTACTTTCGCAATGGTAAGTGCACAGGACACACTGAGAACTCAGAATATCCGAGAGGTTGTTGTTACGGGAGCATTAGGTTTAAAGAAAAAAAATGATGCCTTTACAGGTAATAATGCAGTGGTTAAGACAGAGCAGCTTACTGTTGCAGGAAATCCTAATGCAGTGCAGGCATTGACAGGGAAGGTTTCTGGTTTACAAATTAATATCCCCAATAGTACGGTGAATTCTCAGGCAACAATTAATTTGCGTGGACAGAGATCGATTACCGGAGATAATAGTGCCTTGGTAGTAATAGATGGCGCTATCTCTACAGCAACGATATTTCAGCAATTACCGCCAGAGATTATTGAAAGTGTTAATGTCCTGAAAGGACAGCAAGGGTCTGCCTTATATGGAGAAAAAGGGAATAATGGTGTTCTTATAGTTACGACAAAAAAAGGAACTAATTCAGAAAAAATTACTTTTACACTTACCTCTAATATTGATTTTTCTACTGTTTATAAGCTTCCTATTTATCAAAAAACATATGGTCAAGGTTGGCCAGATGATCCTACTTATGACACTACAGATTATAATGGAACGAATTGGGTACCGTATGAAAATAGTAATTGGGGACCTGCGTACAGTGAATCTATTGGAGGACAGAACGTTATAGTCGGTTTACCTCAGGCTGACGGTTCTTTTAAGACCGGGGCATTTTCTCCAATTGATAATCATCTTAAAAATTTCTTTAAAACCGGAGTTTTGTTTCAGAATGGTCTGTCGATGAACGTTGGGGGCAGAGATTCTTATGCGTTTTTATCAGTTAACAGAACTCAGAACGATTTTGTTGTAGACAGAGACCGATTAATAAGAAATAATATCTTATTCAAGGGTGGTAAAAAGCTTGGGGATTTTAGAGTAGAAGCTACCTTTAATTTAATTGATCAAAATACTTCTGAGACGGATTCTAACCTGTACAGTGATCTATTAAACACTCCTACCAATGTAGATGTTAGACAATTTGCAAATTCGGGAATTATGGGAGGATGGAGTCCTTATATTGAAAACCCTTATTGGACGATTGCTAATTCAAGATATGACAATAAACGCACCAATTTTACAGGGAATATTAAGGCTATTTATGAGATCAATAAAAATATTAGTGTTTCATATTTAGCGAATGTTATAACAGAATCTACATTAGGTGAAAGTCATAATAATGGATTTAAATACGATGAATTTTGGAAAGCACCAGGTACGATATTTGATGGAGGTAATGGTTCAGTAACTTTTGCTGCAACACCTGTTAATTCTAATTATTATAAAAGTATTGGTAAGAGACTTGATTATTATGGAGATTTGATGGTTAATTTTGATTATGATTTAACTAATGATATCAATATGAAATTAAACCTTGGTTTCAATAATACAGATTTAAGCAGTTCTGTTGTTACACAAGGAGGTTCAAACTTGCAAATTCCTGGTTTTTATCATATTAATAATGTGTTAACCTTAGACGCTACCAGAAATTTAGCTAATACACAGTCAAGAAGAAGATCGGTAGCGGGTTTTGCAAATTTAGACTTATCATATAAAGATTATTTATATTTTAATAGTACTTTTAGATATGAGCAAAGTTCTGGTACAGCAAAAAGAGATACCGGTACTGGTGAATTTTCAATAAGCGGACAGCCTTATTATTCTTTCGGATTGTCTTTTATCCCTACAAAAGCATTCGAATTTCTTAAAAATAATTCTGTACTGAACTATGCGAAAATTACGGCAGGTTACACCAAAGTGGGTAATTCCTCAGCAATTGGGACCTATGGTATAGACGAAGTTACCGGCTTAATACCAGTTGGTTTCCCTTTTAATGTAGCTTCATTTGCTATTAATAGGAACCCCGTAGACCCTAATATTACTCCAGAATTTAGTTATTCTAAAGAGGCTTCTGTACAGTTAGGATTTTTTAAAGACAGAATTTCATTAGGGGCAGCGTTTTTCAAAACGGATGTTGATGATCTTATCACAAGAAAGACAACATCATCAGCTGCAGGGATAAGTACTCTATTAGCTAACGTGGGAGATATGACTAATAAAGGATACGAATTAGACTTAGAACTCGTACCTTTTAGGTCAAAAGATTTTGAATGGAGAGTTAGCGGATCATATTCTACTTATAGGTCAGAAGTAACTGCCTTGGATGATCCTTCTGGTGTAGTAAATTTATTAGCTTATGCTACTCCAAATGTGGGAGTTTATGCAAAAGTAGGAGAGCAGTTTCCTTTAATTATGGGGTCTGCTTATGAAAGAGATCCAGAGGGAAGAATTGTTGTTGGTACTGATGGTAATCCTTTGGTAAAATCAGGGCAACAAGTATTAGGTAAGGTTACTCCAGATTATATTTTAGGATTTAGTACCTCAATTAGATATAAAGGCTTTACTTTGTCGGGGACTGCAGATTACAGAACAGGTAATAGTTTTGTAGCATTAACAAAAAGGACTTTGGCTGCTGCTGGTGCATTGGAAGAAACGGCTTCATTTGACCGATCTCAGGGTTATGTTGTTCCAAACTCAGTTCAGTTAGTGGGTGGGCAATACGTAGCGAACACAACACCGGTAGTAGGAGATTATAAAGGGGTAAATAATTATTTTGCTAATGGTCCATATGGTGCTGTGGGTGAGAATTTTGTTGTCGACGGTAGTGCTCTTAAAATAAGAGAGATTGCTCTTAGCTATACATTGCCAAAATCTATTTTGAGAGATACTTTTGTCAATAGTGTTACTTTTGGAGTCTATGCTAGAAATCCGTTTATTTGGTATGCTAAATCAAATAGAAACTATGCAGATCCGGAAACTACCAGTAATTCTGGCTCGATTGATAGAACTCCTGGGCAAGCATTAGGTACAGGGGGACCAAATGCATTAGGAATCGCTTTTACTGGCCAATATCCTACAACAAGAACGTTCGGGTTTAGTTTTAATGCAACCTTTTAAAAATTTACAAAAATGAAAACAATAAAAAATACGATTTTACTACTCGCTCTGTCTTTAGGTGCAGTGTCTTGTAATCAATACTTAGATATCAATGAAAATCCTAATGCAGCTCATATTGAAGATATAACACCTGCTTTTGTTTTTCCTGGCGCAGCTAGCGAAATTCACAGAATTCAGACTGCTGGTGATGGTTCGATGATGCATTATGGAAGTTTAATGGCAAACAATTGGGGATCCAATGTGTATGCCTTTTCAGGTTTTTTTAGTAGAGAATTTAATTTATCCACAGTAGACGCATCTTTCTATTCCGGTATTTGGTCTACCATCTACTTCCAATCTGCTAACCTTAAATTAATTGAGGAGTACCCAAATGCTGATCACAAGCAGGATTATTATGTCGCAATGGCAAAAATTTTGAAAGCTTTTTATATGCAGTATATTGTTGATTTATATGGTGATGCCCCATATTCTGATGCTTTCGGAAGAGGATTAAATACTAAACCTAAGTACGATGACGATAAAGAGATCTATAAGGCTTTAATCAATGATATTGATAATGGTATAGCTCTTATTAATGCAGGTAATATAGACGCTATAAGTCCTGGCGGTACTGATGTTATTTTTGGAGGTAACATGACGAACTGGAAAGCGTTTGCCAATACCATTAAATTAAGAATGCTTTTAAGAATGTCTAATGTAACTGGCGATATGGCTACATTCAGAGATGCTAAATTAGCAACTTTACCTAGTTCTACAGCGGCATACATTACTCAAAATGTGGTTGTTAATCCTGGATATTCTAATGCGACAGCTGAAAAAATGAATCCTTTTTTAGCAGCTTATAGAATTAGTGCTACAGCACTAATTCCACAAGCTTACAATCAAATAACTGCATCAGAACATATTGCATTAGCACTTAATGGTAATAGATTCGGAAGCGTACAGCCATATTCTTCTAATCCGATTTATACTAAATTTAATAATATTACAGATCCAAGAAGTACTAGATTATTTACTGCTATTAACTATCAAGGTTTTCCTCAAGTGAAAGGAGTGAGACAGGGTGCAAGTTCTGGGGATCCTGGAGCTCCTTTAGATGTTACTACCGTTTCTAAATTTGGTACGGGGACATTTGCTGGTTCTACAACAGTGACTTCTAATGCTCAGCTTATCAGTGCTGGAAATGCAAGGGGTGGTATGATTATGTCATTGGCTGAAGCTAAATTTTTACAAGCCGAAGCTGCGTTACGTTATCCTTCTTTGTTCTCCGGGGGATCTGCTAGATTTGAAGAGGGTATAGATGCTTCAGGCGTTTGGTTAGGTGCAAATATGGCAACTTATAAAACACAGATTGCAACAAGGGAAGGTTTAGGTTGGACAGGTAGCAATACACAAATTTTAGAGTCGATTATGACTCAAAAATGGTTGGCGTTGGCTAACGTATCTCCAATAGAATCTTTCCTTGATTTCTTAAGAACGGGTTATCCGGCTACTCCAATGCCTGTTGGTGCAAGTGTTGCTAATAAGCCATACCGTTTAATGTACCCTATAACAGAATTTTCTGCAAATAGTGAGAATGTTCCGAATATTACTTCGGCTCAGTTGTTTGTTAAAAATCAGTATACTCCATTCTGGAATCAAAACTAATTTTGCTAAGTGAATTTTAACACTAGACCGCCTTCGGGCGGTTTTTTTATTTCCTATTTTAAAATTTTGTCAGTAATATACGATATTAATCCTTTTAAAATAAGAAGGAATAATAACAGACAAAAATAAATCTACATGATCTAACTTTTTATCTTGTTTGTGCAAAATTAAAAGTTTAGACAAAATCTTACTTTAAACATGCTGTAAGTGTTAAAATTTTACTTTTTAAATAAAAAAATATATGCAATGCATTACTTGTATTTTTTTATTAACGATAATATTGAGAAATCTTAATAGTTAATCAACTGTATATCACATATAGTAGATGTTTTTTTATCTTTAAAAATTAATTATAGATTATTCTTATAAAAATTTTAATTTAATTAATATTTTTTCATCTTAATGTGATTTTTTTGTTAAAATTTAATTTATTAACATAATTTATTAAATTTTATTGGGGGATTTATCTTTATAATTGATTAATTGTTAATTTTTATGTTAATTGTTTTGTTATTTTGGCAAAGTTTAACACCTTTGTTACAACAAAATCAATTAATATGAAGAAAATTACGGCAGGTGTACTTGTCTTAGTACTATCCTCATCTTTGGCTGTAACCAATGCTCAACAAATAAAGAGTGATACAGTAAAAACTCAGGACATCGAAGGAGTAGTAGTAACCGCACTAGGTATTAAAAGGGAGAAAAAATCTCTAGGCTATGCAACTCAAGAAGTAAAAGGAGATGCAGTAAATAAAAATCCAACTGCTAACTTTTTGAATAACCTCTCTGGTAAAGTAGCAGGCTTAGAGATAAAACAAAGTTCAAATTTTGGTGGTTCAGTGAATGTTGTCACAAGAGGATATAAGTCATTGCTGGGTGATAATCAAGCTCTTTTCGTTATTGATGGGGTGCCAATAATGAATAAAAATATTAATACAGTTAATCAGACAACAGGTAGGGGAGGTAGCGATTATGGAAGTTCCGTGTCGGATATTAATCCTAATGATATTGAAACAATCAATGTTCTAAAAGGAGCTGCAGCAACAGCCTTGTATGGATCAAGAGCACAAAACGGTGCCATTATCATTACTACCAAAAGAGGTAAAAAGAATAAAGATGAGATAGGAATAGAATTTTCTACATCTCTTACTATGTCTACAATAGATAAATCAACATTTCCGGAATATCAAACTCAATATGGACAAGGGTATTATGGTACCAGCTTTAGTGCAACTCCATATCAAGGCAGCCCGAGAGTAGCATTCGGAAATGATGCTTCCTATGGTTCTGCATATGACGGTTCAATGGTATGGCAATATGGAGCATTTATTCCTGGATCGTCAACTTTTGGACAAAAAACACCTTGGCAGGCAGCTAAAAATGGCCCTATCACTTTCTTTGATACAGGAACTAATTATGTCAATAATATATCTTTTAGTGGAGGAAATGATAAGTCAACTTATCGTTTTGGCTATGCTAATACTAAAGCAACAGATATTTTACCTAACAGTGAGCTAATAAAAAATAACTTTAGTGGTAATGCTTCATATAAATTGACTGATAAATTAACTGCCAATCTTTATGCAAACTATGTTACGCAGAAAACGACAGGTAGAAATACAACAGGTTATAATGATAATATTATGACTAATTTCAGACAATGGTGGGCAAACAATACTGATTTAAAACAGCTTCAACAGCTCTATGAAATGTCAAAACAAAATTATACTTGGAATATGGTGAGCCCAACTAACCTAACACCTGCTTTTTGGGATAATCCTTATTTTCAACGTTATGAAAATTATCAAAATGATTCTAGGGATAGATTTGCTGGTAATTTTAGTTTGAATTATGATGTTTCTAAAGAGTTTAACTTGTTATTCAGGGCAGGAACAGATGGCTATACTATGATTACCGAAGAAAGAAAAGCTGTGGGATCATATACAGGAAATAGTTTTGGATTGAATGGTAATACAAATCAGCCATCGGGCTATGCTACAAGTACATATAAATTTTCTGAAACAAATTATGATTTTATAGCAACTTATAAAAAGAATATAACTGAAGATTTTAATATTAATGCATTAGTTGGTGGAAATATAAATGTTCAAAAATCATATTCTAATCAGCAATCCACTTCAGGAGGATTATATATACCGGGGCTATATACAATAGCCAATTCTAAGTCATCTCCAGTAAGGCCGCTTATATCTGATCTCTCTAAAAATATATGGGGTGCGTTTGCTCAGGTTTCATTAGGATATAAGAATACTTATTTTTTAGAAGGAACTTATAGAAGAGATCAATCCACAGCACTTCCGGAAACAAATGCTGTTTATTGGTATCCCTCATTATCTGCAAGTGTCGTATTTTCTAATCTTATAAAAGCAAATTGGCTGAGCTTTGGTAAAGTACGCGCTGCATATGCCGAAGTTGGATCAGACACAAATGCTGATCAATTATTAAACAGGTATTTTGTGCAGCCATCTTATGGCGATATTCCTATTTATGCTTATAATACGACATTAAAAAACTTTGATTTAAGATCGCAAAATCTTAAAAATATGGAATTTGGTATAGAAACAAAAATGTTTAAAAATCGTTTTGGATTTGATGTGGCATGGTTCCAAAACAAGGCTTTTGATCAGATTTTGGCATTACCTATATCTTTGTCATCGGGTTCTATTGCTAAAATTCAGAATACAGGAGAACTTACAACGAATGGTTTTGAAGTTTCTGTTAATGGTACTCCCTTTAAGTCAAATAATTTTTCCTGGGATATTAATTTAAATTGGTCAAATCCTTGGACTAAAGTTACAGCTCTAGCACCAGGTATAGAAAATATAACTATGAGCGGTGCAACCCCTTTACAAGGTGGTGTTAGCATCAATGCTCCTTTAAATGGAGATTATGGCTCAATATGGACAACAGATTATGTATATGATTCTAATGGAAACAAAATCGTTGGTCCCAATGGAATGTATTTATCAACTCCACAAGCTACATCCAATCAAGGCAGTTTTCAGGCTAAATGGTTTGCAGGATTAAGCAATACGATTAATTATAAAAATTTATCAGTAAGCTTTTTAATTGATTGGAGGGAAGGAGGTAAGGTATATTCATTGGATCAATTTTACGGATATGGTACAGGAGTTTATGCAAATTCAGTAGGTATTAATGATTTAGGGAACCCAATTCGAAATACTCTAGCAAACGGAGGTGGTGAGGTTTTACCAGGTGTAATGTTACAGAATGGTGCGTATGTTACCAATACTATTAGACTAGACAGGTCTCAATCCAGTCAGGTTCTAGGAACTGATTATCCAGGTGCGGCTTATGTATATGATGCAAGTTTTGTTAAATTAAGAGAAGCCTCTATTACGTACAGATTTACTAAAGAAGTATTAAATTCTAAATATATACAAGGATTATCATTGAGTTTAATAGGAAATAATCTATGGATTATTCATAAAAATTTACCATATGCTGATCCAGAAGCAGGTCTGTCATCTGGTAATCTACAAGGCTACCAATCTGGAGTTATGCCGACAACAAGAAATATTTCGTTCAATGTAAAAGTTAATTTTTAAATAATGAAAAAATATATAATAACATCAGTTTTTGTTCTTTCACTTATAGGTTGTTCTACTAGTGACGATATAAATTTAGATCCCCATGCTACCTATAATACAACTGCAGAATCATTGGTGACCTATTCTCAGAAAGAGCTGAGTGATTATCTTACTACTTTAAATGTTAATGAGAATAATTTCAGACTGACAATGCAGTATACGCAGGAAACAATTTATGTAAATGAAAGCAATTACGATTTTGCAAATAGAAATGTTTCAAATTCAGTTTGGCAGGATAATTATGTTAATGTATTAAAGAATCTTGATCAAGCAAGAAAGATAACTGAGGCATATTCTCCTACTCCATCTGAATTGGCCACTTGGCCTGTTGAAAAAGCGAATAAACTTGCTGTAATAGATATGATGAAAGTATTTACATATCAAGTATTAGTGGACACATTTGGTGATATACCTTATACACAATCTTTAGATATTGATGCATATCCATTACCAAAATACGATAAAGCCTCTGATATATATTCTTCATTAATTGCGAGATTAAAAATAGATCTGGCAAATTTATCTCAATCTGGAACCATTCTAAGAGGAGGTGATATATATTTTAATGGTGATAATGCTAAATGGGGAAAATTTGGAAACTCATTATTATTAAAGCTGGGTATAGCTTTAGCTGATGTAAATCCTAGCCTTGCCCAAAGTGCTGTCTCTGATGCGATTACAGGCGGGGTGATGACATCTTCAGATGATAATTGCGAATTTAAATATTTAGAATCTTCCCCTAATGACAATCCGATTTATCAAGATATAAGTAGTAGAGATGATTTTGTTGCGGGTAAAACATTAATTGATTTTATGAACAACACCAATGATACCCGAATTACTAAATATTATGGTGATGTAAATGGATCCTATATCGGTCAAATAATAGGTGCTCCTGCTGAATTCGCAGAATTCTCTCCTCTAGGAGAATTTGCATATGATCCAACGACTCCAGGTACTGTTATGAGTTATACAGAAGTACTATTTTATTTAACAGAAGCAGCAGCCAGATGGGGTATAGGAGGTAATCCTACTGCATTATATAGTCAAGCTGTTACGTCATCTTTTACAGATTGGGGTCTTTCTGGTGATGCTGCTGCATATATTGCTGCGCATCCTTATAATTCTGCAAATTGGAAAAAATCAGTAGGAGAACAAGCATGGGTTGCTATGTTTAATCAGCCAAAAGCAGCTTGGAATTTTTATAGAAGGTTGGATTTTCCTCAATTGATTGCTCCATCAACAGCAATTAATAATGCAGAAGGAAAAGTACCAGTTAGGCTGACTTACCCTTCTTCAGAGGCTACAACAAATGGGAATAATTATTCAGCCGCAAGTTCTTCTATAGGTGGAGACAAATTAACAACAAAACTCTTCTGGGATAAATTCTAAAAATAAAAACATATTAATTAATTTCATTCATATTTATTCCGCCTTCGGGCGGTTTTTTTATTTCCGTATATTTGTATTTCGAATTTTTAAATAAAAAGATCATTACGCTCTTATAAATAACAGATAATGAATATCAAAAATATAATAGAAGAAAAGCTGTCGGAGGTGATTCTTAATGTGTATCAGCTTAAAGACATTAGCCTGGAGGTTCAGGAAAATAAAACGGAATTTGAAGGAGATTTCACTGTTGTTACGTTCCCGTTGGTCAAGCAGTTGAAGAAAAACCCGGAAACGATCGGAACGGAATTGGGACAGGCTTTAACCGAGCAGACTGAATTGCTTGAAAGCTTTAATGTTGTAAAAGGGTTTTTGAATGTTAAAGTTAAAAATCAGTTTTTCATAGATAACTTCAGTTCTGTAGCAGATGATTTTGATACCATTGCTAAAAAAAATGCTACGGTTATGATCGAGTATTCTTCGCCCAATACCAATAAGCCTCTTCACCTGGGGCATATCAGAAATAATTTATTGGGATTTTCTGTGGCCGAAATTCTTAAGGAGGCAGGATACGATGTTATTAAAACACAGATTATTAATGACCGTGGGATCCATATCTGCAAATCCATGCTGGCTTGGGAAAAATTCGGGAAGGGAGAAACTCTGCATGTAACAGGAACAAAAGGTGATAAATTCGTAGGCAATTATTACGTAAAATTCGATCAGGAATATAAAAAAGAAATTGCTGAACTGGTAAATCAGGGAATTGATGAAGAACAGGCGAAAAAAGAAGCGCCTTTGATGAAAGAAGCTCAGAAGATGTTACTGGATTGGGAAAACGGGGATGAAAAAGTAAGAAACCTTTGGAGCGAAATGAATGCCTGGGTGTATAAAGGTTTTAACGAAACCTATGACAGATTAGGAGTGGATTTTGATCAGGTTCAGTATGAAAGCAATACTTATATTTTAGGAAAGGACCTGATCCAGGAAGGATTGGATAAAGGAATTTTATACCAGAAAGAGGACGGGTCGGTATGGTGTGATCTGACAGACGAAGGATTAGATCAGAAACTATTACTGCGTTCAGACGGAACTTCGGTATACATGACCCAGGATTTGGGAACAGCTGTTGAGCGTTTCAAACAGAATGATATCAAGAAGCTAATTTATACGGTTGGAAATGAACAGGATTACCATTTCCAGGTTCTGTTTAAAATTTTAGCTAAATTGGGATATGCTTGGGCTGACCAGCTATACCACTTGTCTTACGGGATGGTGGAACTTCCGAATGGTAAAATGAAATCCCGTGAAGGAACTGTAGTGGATGCTGATGACCTGATGCAGGAAATGCATGAAACAGCCAAAGTAAAGACCCAGGAACTTGGCAAGCTTGAAAGTCTTTCGGAAGAAGAAAAGGAAATCTCTTATGAAATTATTGGGCAGGCTGCTTTAAAGTATTTCATGCTGAAAGTGGATCCTAAGAAAAAAATGCTGTTTAACCCAGCGGAGAGTATTGACTTTAATGGTAATACAGGACCCTTTATCCTTTATACCTATGCCAGAACACAATCTTTATTGAATAAGGCCAATTATCAATATAAGGCAGTGGAAAAAATTAATTTCAATACCCAGGAGAAAGAATTGATTATGTTGCTTTCCAATTATAAGGGTATTGTTGAAAAAGCTGCGGAACTGTTAAGTCCTGCTTTAGTGGCCAACTATCTTTATGACCTGGTTAAATCGTACAATTCATTTTACCAGAGCAATCAGATTTTAAAACTTGAAGATGAAAATGTAAAACAGGCACGGTTAAACTTAACGGATTTAACGGCTAAAACCATAAAAAAATCATTGCATCTCTTGGGAATAAAAACCGTAAACAGAATGTAAAGATAAAGAGAGGCCTTCAGAAATTTCTAAAGGCCTTTTTTATATATCATATATTCGAGGATAATGAATCTTTCTGAAGTGTATTCGGTGCTTTCGTATTTTTTTCTTCTTTCAGGCTGTATTGATACATTTTAGCTTCGCTCCACTTGGCATGTTTGGAAGGGACAATTCTATATCCTTTTTTTAGAGCGTACACCTTGGTGTATTCTGCTCCGAAGAAGACCAGCATACAGGAATAATTAATCCACATCATAATTAAGATTACCGTTCCGGCTGCTCCGAAAGTAGAGGTTGGCTGTGCAGTCCCAAAATAAAGCCCTAATAGGAATTTCCCCAGCGTAAACAGGATTGCAGTAAGGAAAGCTCCTCCCCAGATGGGTTTCCACCCGATCTGAACATCCGGCAATACTTTAAACATGAGGGCAAATAAAAGCATAACCACTCCAAAGCCGATTAAATAATTAATCACCTCAATAACCAGATAGGTTTCAAAACCGAAATAAGAAGTAATCCAGTTATTAAAAAAGCTGATCAGATTCGAAAGGATCATCGTGACCATCAGTAAAAATCCAAGAATAAGAATCATTCCCAATGAATTGGCTCTGTCTAGTAAGAACTTAGTAAATGCTTTCTTGGGAGCTGCCTGTACATCCCAAAGGCTGTTTAAAGAACGCTGCAACTGGAAGAAAAGAGTGGTGGAACCGAATACAAGCGAACCGATCCCGATAATTTTCATAATAATATTTTCTTTGTCAATTAAGGCTCCTGCAATCATGGCTTCAACACTTTTTGCTGCCTCAGCTCCCATTACACCTCTTATCTGTTTACTGATTTCTCCGCTGATCGCTTCCTGGCCAAAGAAATAGCCGGCAATCCATATAATAATAATCAGCAGACCCGGAATCGAAAAAATAGCATAATAAGCCAGACTCGCCGAATCATTCGATGCTGAAGAATTGTTCCATTGGGTATAGGTTTCCTTTAATGTTTCCCAGAAAAATTTTGCTCTTTTTACCATGTATAAAAATTTAGAACGGATAACCGATGGCAATGTTCAGAATCAAATTATCTCTCCTCCAGTTGGAATCCCCGAAATTAATTTTATCAAAAGCCCATCGGTCACCTCTTTGATAATAAGGTACCCGAAGCGGCATCGCCAGATCAAGCCTTAAAATTAAAATAGAGAAATCAAGTCTTAGACCAACTCCGGCTCCTACGGCAATTTCGCTAAGGAATTCTTTAGAAAATTTTGCGCCCGGCCTTTCAGCATCTTCATTCACAAGCCATACGTTTCCGGCATCTGCAAAAACGGCAACATTTAAAAATTTATATAAATTAGCACGGTATTCTGCATTCAGTTCCAGTTTCACATCGCCTGACTGATCAAAATAATAACCTTCCTGAATAGTTCTCGGATCAAAACTTCCGGGACCTAAAGTTCTCGCCCTGAAAGCTCTCACACTGTTACTCCCTCCTGAAAAAAACTGTCTTGAGAAAGGAATGTGTTCAGAATTTCCGTAAGGATAAGCTACACCGGCAATAAGCCTTGTTGCTAAAGATGTCTTTTCGGTGAACTTATGGTAGAACCTGAAGTCATTTTCTATTTTGGCATATTGGCTGAACGGTACTCCGAAAATAGTTTTTTCCTTATCTTTTTTTGCATTTGCGCCTGTTACCAAACCTGTAATATTTCCTGCAAGATCTAAAGTTCCTTTATAATAGATTGTATTTTTTCTCGGAAGCATTGTAGTTGTATATGTGTAAGAATAGGTTGGTCCGAAAATTAATTGCTTCTGAACAACTCTTCTCATTGCATCACTGTTTGCTGATATTGAATCATACAAAGGAGTTACTTTTGCGGGCGCAACCAACGTAACATCAAGGATTTTTAAATCATGTTCTTTCCTCACGTTTTCTTTCCATACATATCCGAATGAACCGCTGAATGTATTTAATGTATAATATTCCGTACGGTTCTGGAATTCGTAACCCAATGTGATATTGGTTCTCGGTACAAAGGCGCTGGAAGAATTAAAACGGAAAGGCGCTACGATCCTCGGAATCGAAAGCTGTACATTGCTTCCTGCCCTGAAAATATTTTTGGCATTTTCCGGACCTCCGATCTGTACGTCAAAAGCTCCGTAAACGGAAGCTTTAAACTGCTCCGCACCTCTGAAAAAATTTCTGTGGGTCCAGTTCAGGTTAAGTTCGCTTCCTGCATAGTTGGCGGAATTCGTTCTTCCTAAGGCTTCCAGCCGAAGTGACTGAAGCTCTCTCGGTGTCAGGAGGTAATAGGCATCAAACTTATGCTGCAGAGAGTCTGAAACAACAAATTCATTTTTTACAAATTTAAAAACGCCTAAACTGATCAGTCGGTTTAAAGTAAGATTATGGTTGGTCCTGTTATATAGGTCGCCTTTTTTAAAATATAAAGCCCTGTCAAAAATTTTAGGTTTAAATTTATGCTGGGGGTCGATAACATAAATGTCCTGATAAGCATATTTCTGAATCGAATCCGTATCCATAGGAATCTTGTATTTTCCGTTTTTTACGTCCTGGATATTATAATTAGGGAAAACGACTACTTTATCAATACTAAACTGCTGGGTCGAAAGTTCCGGTGTGTTGTCTTTCAGCTTCACGTTCAGTTCAACCTTATGGTTTTTACTTATCGTACTGTCTGCCTGTACGATAATATTATCGGGATGAAAATAGTAAAACCCTTTTTCCTTTAAACTGTTGTCAATCCTCTGTCTTTCAGATTTAATTATATCAAGATCGAACGGCTTTCCCTTCTTCAAAAAAGTATTTGCAGCAGTATTTCGGATTTCTTTATTAACCAATGAAGAATCCTGTTGAAACTTAACGTCACTGATCAGATATCGGGCTCCCGGCCTTACGGTATAGATCACCTGGGCTTTTTTATTTTTGGAAACCGTATCATAAGTTGCGCTGGCATTGAAGTAACCTTTGTTTTCAGAATAGTTTTCAATAATTTCTTTATTGAACTCACGGTCTACATCACCTAAGAGAACCGGTTTTTCGCCTATTTTATATTTGAGCCAGTAATTAAAGCCTTTTTCTTTCTTAGGTTCTTTAGCAATATTGTAGAAAAATAACTTTGGTCTTAATCCTAAAAATGATGAATTCGGCTTAGGCGTAAGATTGGCTTCAAGAGCTGCTTTAAGATCCTTTTTTTCATTTTTGGAAATGGTGTCATTCTCTATATTAATCTTTGCGCCGGTGTATAGCATCTGTCCTTGCTTCAGGTATTTCGTATTGCTGCAGGAAAGGGTTGCCGAAGCCATTCCGAACGTTAATATATATCTGAAGTATGTTTTATAGTTTTTTTTCATTATTTAAATTCTACAACTTGGTTCTGCTTGTTCTTTCTGGATTCTTTCTGCTTCTTATTTTTTGACTTCTGGAAAATATCCCGGAATTTGTCATAGTCCAAAGTGATGATGAATCCAAGCCCTGTTTCTACAATCTGACCCTGAAGAGCAACCTGATATTCATTTTTACGGTAAGCCCTGAGCATGTACCTCTCATCTTTGGAAAGGCTGTAGTCCACTGTTACATCACCTGCAATATTGGTCATGCTTTCATTCTGGCGGGCTTCACCTTCCAGACCGAAATTACTTCCTACCGAAACCTTCAGGCGGTCATTAAGCAATTTTTTGCTGATATCTACATTCAGATCGGTTCTTGTATTTTGTGTTCCGGTAGAATAATCTTCCGAAGATTCCAGGTCAAAATTCAGATCGACTCCCTTGATAAGATCCGAAGCCAGGTTATTCAGCTGCTGTGATAAAATTTTACTTACACTCTGTCTGGCCATCATCTCTCCGGAAAGTCCGGCCCCGGACTGGAACGGATTTTCCCCGATGAATCTGTTAAGCAGCAGCAGGGCAAAAACCTGTTTGTTCATTTCAGACTCCTGGGTTCTCAGCTGAGACAGTTTTTGGTCTACAATATCTGTAACGGTAGAGGAAACAGCATTGTTTTTTTCAGCGGTTGTAATATCAAAAGTAATAACGGGTTTCAGCAGTTCACCATTCATCTTTAGTAAAGTATTGAAAGGAATCCTCTGTTTAAACTGATTCAGGATGCCTGAACTTTCCCCGCTGATCTGCTGCTCCACAAGATCAATTGGTGCGGCTTCGGTGGTATATACCGCTGTAATGTCGAGATTCGCAGTGGTCGGTTCCCCGGTCCACGTAATGGTGCTCCCTTTCTGAATATCGAACTTACGCTTTAAGACACTGACGGTCATTTCATAACTTCCGGACTCCACTTCGTAAACACCCACCAGAGTGGTTTTTCCTGAAGGATCAATTCCGCCGGTAAGTTCCGCTTCACCCTGGAGTTTTACGAAATCCCCGTTGGCTTTATCAATTAATAAAGAAAGTTTGGCCTCTTTGCTCAGTTCAATATTCACGCTTACATCCATTCCTTTGATATGGGTCTGGCTGTTTAAAGAATCTGCTTTAATGGTTTTATTTAAAGCCACCTGGTCCTGGTCTATAAACTCAACGATACCTTCTCTTTCCTGTAATGTAGGGGAGGATTGAGGAAGTACAAACGTAAAATCCGTATTGTCGGCAACAGCCAGTCTTCCATCCACCTTTGGTAAATCCAGGTTGCCTCTGATATGCAGTCCTGCGTCAATAGCAAGAATTCCATACATGATGGCATCATTGGATTTTTCAGAATTCACCACTTTGAAATCTTTGGCATTCACATCAAAATTAAATGCGAAATCCCTGTAGGTTTGGGTTAGGACCTGCCCGTCAATAACGAGTGAATTCCCATCTTTATCATTGATTTTGAAATCATTGAACTCAATTCCGCGGTTGGTAAAATCAATGTCATCATTCAGTTTTCTGAAATCACTTCCTGTTTTGGCAATTTCCAGTCCTACATCATTGAATTTCACTTTACCTAAAATATTAGGCTGTTTAGGAGTTCCTGTAATTTTCAGGTTTCCTGAAATATATCCTTCCGTGTTGGTAATTGCATTCATGGAGAATCCCTGCACTGATTTCATCTGTAACTGGTTAATGGTCATATTCAGGTCAAAAGTACTTGATGAGGTATTGTAATCTCCGAGAATCTTCACATCATTATTATTTCCTGACAGATTAATATCTGCTCTTAAAAGATTGGAAGATGTATTATTCACTTTTACGGCAAGGTTTCCAACCGGACTTCCATACACAATTAAATCAGAAATATTTAAATCAGAAGTAAAGGTCATCTTCTTCGTCAGATCACGCAATTGTGCTGTTCCGTTAATAGTACCTCTTGCCAGAACCGTATCCTTTTTTATCAGTTCTGTGATGGTCTCTATTTTAAAATCTTTCAGCGAAACATTAAGAGGTGCGTTGGGTGACTGGGTTTCCGACTGAAGTAAAATTTCACTGCCTGCATTCGAAAGTCTAAAGTTATCTGCAAGAATTCCCTTGTTGCTGATCTGGATTTTATTTCCTTCTCCTACAGTCCAGTTGGTATAATTTAATTTCAAGCCATCCGGATTTAATGAAATTTCCGTAATATCGTTCATTGATTTTGCATTACCGGCAATCAGGAACTGGGTTTCATCTTTTTCGTCTTTAGTGGTGATGTTATAATTGATGATGTTATTGGCAACATCTCCACCTACATTTACCCTGTTTAAAGCAAAACTGGAGCTTTTTAATGAGGCAACGCTAAGATTATACTGTAAAGCCTGGTTTTCATTAGTGACCCTGATGGCCGCATTTTCAATAGAATTCTCCCCATACAGAACCCGCGGGATTTGTCCGTCGATTTCAATCTTCTGAGAATCGGCATCATAATTTCCGACCAGATTAATGGTCTCAAAGCTTTTCAGCTCCGGCACAAATTTCCTGATCAGGTCATCATTCTTAATCTTGGCATTAAAGGTGAAAAACTGCCCGGCCTGGATCTTCTGAACTTTTGCGGGTTTCTGGAACTGATAATACTGATTAACGGTTTGAGTTAATGCTCCGAAAATCTGGGTCAGTTTATATTTTCCTCTTAGTTCTACATCCGCAATCTGAGAATTGAAAACAATATTGGTAGAATCATTCGTAGAAGAGGCTTTTAAATTCACTTCCTGGATCGGATAAATTTCTTTTGCATCAGAAAAAGCAAAGTCCTTAAGATTTAAATATCCATTTAGATGATCGGGATCCAGATTCTTAAAATCACCGTCTATTTTTCCGGCGAGGATCATCGGGTCTTTATAGAATCCTAATTTGTTCAGGTCAAGCTTGATCACCGTACCATTGACTTTTACCGTAGGATTTTTATTACTGTAAATTCCAGAAGCAGTCAACATTAGGTTGGCATTCGGATCTTTTGAATTTAAAATGATGTTGTAGGCACCACGTCTGATTTTCCCGGTCAGGTTCATGTTCTGATAACGGTATCCTTTGTACACAGCTGAAGCAACATGCCCTCTGAGGTCCGCATTGGCATTTTTAAAATCAAAACTTTCACCTTTAGCATAAATCTGCGCTGAAATTGCTCCTATATCTTTGTTCTGTATAATCTTTCCGATCTGCAGACCCTGAAGATTGGCTTTCACATCATACAGTTCACGGTTTTTTCTGCGCATATCCACCTTGGCAATAACAGCTGCATTTCCAAGAGTAGAGTAAAGGTTCAGGTTGGCATTTACTACTTTGGTCGTTCCTTTCGCAGTTCCTTTAATGCTCATATTGGAAGGCAGGGAAATATTGGAAGGAATGGTATTTTTCGGAACCAGATTAAAGATGGTTCTTGCTGATGAAGACAATTCTGCGATTTTCAAATCATAATATAAATTCTCAGGATTCATCGCATTCCTGATTCTTCCTGATGCGGCCACTCTCAATTGGTCGAGACCTGAAACTTTAAGGTTGTTGATCAGAAGGTCATTAACATTTCCTTTTACATTCGCATTCACATTGAGAATTGCATTTGGATATTTATTAAACGGAGCTGTACCTCTTAATGTCGGAACCAGATTTAAAATGTCAGAGAATCCTATTTTTGAATCTTTTATATTGGCTGATATTTTTACGGCTCCTAGATTTGAACTTAGCTGCCCAATGGAATTATAATTCAGAATGACCTCATCACGCAAAACCGTTTTCGGGGTTTGAAGATAGAGATCCTTTAAATAAGCTTCCTTTTCATTATATACAAAATCGGTATTAAATTTCTGGATATCCAGTCCTCTGGATTCCTGAATTTCTGCTGAATTTACCTGTCCCGCAAATGTATTGTTCTGCATTTTGAAACTCCTTACCTCAACATTCAGTTTGGAAAAATTGAGATGATTGAAGTCCATTCCCTGTTTTGTAGGAGTAATTGCGGTATTATTGTAAACTACTTTTACATCATTCAGAACCAGTTTGCCTAAAAGCAATGCCAGTGCTTTCTGCTGGTCTGATTTTTTTGAAACTTCAGGTTCGTTTTTGTCTTTAGGATTTGCATTCTGAGCCGGAAGATAAAGATTGGCGTTAATGTCCGCTCCTGAAAGAAAAACATTGTCAACATTATACGCATTGTTTTCCAGATCCAGCTTGTTGACTTTTGTACTTAATTCTTTAAACAGGACTTTAGCAAAAGTTTTGGTATTGTCATCTCCGTAATCAATATTGAAGTTGGTGAGTTTGATTCCTCTTAAACCAAGCTGCATCGGCTTTTTATTGTTCAGTGAATCTACTTTCTTTTCTACTTTTTTTGAAACTTCTTCTATGAGATCCTGTTTCAACTTTAAGTTTAATCCATCAAGATTGATGTCATTAACCGCATAAGAATTATTTTGGAGATCAAAAGTTTTTACTCTCGTATCAAAAGATTTAAAATAGACTTTAATATCATTTCTTGACTGCTGATCATTAAAAGTAATACCAATATCTTTCAGCCTGATTTTATCCAGAGAAATAATGAAGGGCTTGGAAGGGCTTTCTTCTTTATCACTTGTGGCAAAGGCATCAAGGATATAATCGAAATTAAATTTACCGTCAGGCTTTCTGACCACGTTGGCCCTTGCGCCTTCAAGATCTACCGAGGTGATGTCTGCTGTGGAGCTGATCAGTTTCATCATATTCAATCCGACATCCAGCTTTTTAACAGCTAAAAGGGTATCGATATCCTGACCCTTTAAATACAGGTTTTCCATAACAAGGCTGTTTGGAAACCCTATGTAAACCCTTTCCAGGCTTACTTTTGTTTTGATTTTTTTCTCCAGGTAAACAACCAGTTTGTCTTTGATAAAATTCTGAACGGCCGGAAGTCTTAAACTAAAGATAAGCAACGTAAAAAAAACCAATATGGATATAATGGTTATTACGAAACGCTTTAAGAGTTTTCTTTTGGTAAATTTCAATTTCAAGAGTGATAGGTTTAAAACAAATATAACAATACTAAATGTACTGTTATCCTGTTATGGTACCCTTTATGTATGCAAAAATCCTGCCTTGGCTGCCTATTATGGAATTTAGTTGATTAACTATTAGTGAATAAGCTGATGGAAGACAGCCAAAGCCGGGATTAAGTTTGTTTAAAAGCCCCCTTTTATCATTTTATCTTGTTGAAAAGGTTTAGCAAAAATGAAATTTAGTTTAGTTATAAAAAGGGGGCTATTTCCATGGTTTAAATATATTTGAGTTTATAATTTTTAATTATTCCCGTTTTCCCAGTGTACGGATTCTCCCTGTGGAGCCGCACCTCCCTGCTGTGGAGTAACAGGCGGGGTTTCCTGATTGATATGATAAATATAGGCTGCAATTTTTTCTGCATCTCTTCCCGTAATGGTTCCTTCCTTAATGAAAGGACGCATGGTGGGATTATTGGGCGAACCGTTTTCAAGCATCCAGAAAACATTTTTAAACAGGCTTTTTTCTTTAATATTGATCCAGTGTGTGTCTGTTAAATTTGGTCCGATTCCACCTTTTCCGTTTTCTCCATGGCAGGTTACGCAATTGGTTTTAAAAAGTTCTTTTCCTTCAGCAGCATAATCTGCATTATATTTTGCCGATTCAAGAGTAATCTGAGGTGCTGTTTTTTCAAATTCCTCAATAGAAGCAAGCATGATTTTGGTCTCGTCCGTTAATTCCGCTTCGGGATGGGCATAATCTGTGAATGCAAATGCTGCCATATATACCGCACAGAAAATAAACCCGAAGTAGAAAAGTCCGACCCACCATTTGGGGAGGGAGTTGTCGAGTTCTGTGATCCCGTCAAAGCCGTGATCAATCAGAATATCTTTTTCTTCCGTAGCCGGCTGCTTTTTGAAGGCCGAATTCCAGAGCTTTTGGAAATATGGTGTATTCTTTTCTTTGATGTATGCTGCTTTATCTTCATCCGATAAATGGGTGAAATTCTGATTTTCAATTAAATCCCCGATGGAATTCATAATGAGCAGCAGAATAACCGCAATGGCCATCAACCCCCAGAAAAACGGAGAAGAAAAGTATCCTGAACCTGGTGCGAACATTTCGAACGCCATAATGGTTAAGCCAATGGTAACAAAAATGTATACGGAGACGGGAGTTCTTGTTTTCATGTTGATTGATTTAAATTATTCAGCACTTGCAGTTTGTATCTGTGTTGTTTTAATATCTGTCCCCAGTCTTTGCAGGTAAGCAATCATGGCTACAATCTCTCTCTGTTCAAGAGGTACAAATGAGTTTCCTTTTGCTATTCTGTCTTTCTCTACCTGCTGCTTGACATCTGTAGCTTCGGCATAAATTCTTTTTACAATACCCTCTGCCTGATGGTTTGCCCACTGATTGGCAGAATCGATCTGGGATTTGGTGTATGGAACGTCGAAATAATTTTTCATCAGTTTCATCTTATCCACCATCTGCTTTTTATCCAGTTTATTGGTGATCAGCCATGGAAAACGCGGCATGATTGATCCTGCGGACGTAATTCTTGGGTTGTACATATGTTTGAAGTGCCATGAATCGGGGTTTCTTCCGCCTTCTCTGTGAAGATCCGGCCCGGTTCTTTTAGATCCCCAAAGGAATGGTCTGTCGTAAATAAATTCTCCTGCTTTGGAATACTGTCCGTTTTTTCCTTCAAACCGTACAATTTCATCACGGAACGGTCTGATCATCTGTGAGTGGCAGGCATTACATCCTTCTCTGATATAAAGATCTCTGCCTTCCAGCTCTAACGGAGAATAAGGCTTTACTGAAGTAATCGTTGGAACACTTTGTTTTAATGTTAAGGTCGGGATGATTTCTACCAGACCACCTATAGCGATGGTGATAAAAGCCAGTATGGCCATAAGTCTAGGTGTTCTTTCGATCCATAAATGTACGCCTTCACCTTCTTTTCTTCTGCTTCCTATCTGTGCTAAAGCCGGGGCTTCTGCAGGGACGTTTTTCTGGAATGAACCGGCTTTGATGGTTTTTATGACATTGACTACCATTAAAATGGCTCCTGACAGATAAAATATGCCTCCTAAAAATCTCAGCTTATAATAAGGGATAATAGCGGTTACGGTATCCAGCCAGTTTTTCCAAACCAGTGTTCCGTCCGGGTTAAACTGCTTCCACATCAATCCTTGCGTAAATCCTGAGATATACATAGGAACCGCATAGAAGATAATTCCTAAAGTTCCCAGCCAGAAATGCCAATTAGCCAGTTTTACCGAATATAATTTAGTTCTCCACATCACAGGAATCAGATAGTAAACAATACCGAAAGCCATAAAACCGTTCCAGCCCAATGCCCCGATGTGTACGTGACCAATCACCCAATCTGTGTAATGTCCAATCTTGTTTAATGATTTTGTTGCTAAAAGCGGACCTTCAAATGTGGCCATCCCATAACAGGTAACGGCTACCACGAAGAACTTCAGGATTGGGTTTTCCCTTACTTTGTCCCAGGCTCCTCTTAACGTAAGAAGTCCATTTAACATACCTCCCCAGGATGGAGCAATCAGCATGATGGAGAAACCTGTTCCCACCGCCTGAGCCCACGCAGGCAAGGAAGTGTACTGGAGGTGGTGAGGACCAGCCCAAAGGTAAACGAAGATGAGTGACCAGAAGTGAATAATTGAAAGTTTATAAGAAAAAACAGGTCGGTCTGCGGCTTTTGGTAAGAAATAATACATCAAACCTAAAACCGGAGTTGTCAGTACGAAAGCTACCGCATTGTGACCGTACCACCATTGAACCAGAGCATCTTTTGTTCCGGCGTAAATCGAATAGGATTTCCAGCTGGTAAATGATAATGGAACTTCAAGGTTGTTGAAAATATGAAGCATGGCAACCGCAATCCAGGTTCCGATATAGAACCAGATGGCTACATATAAATGCCGTACTCTTCTCTTGGCAATGGTCCCGAACATATTGATCCCGAAAATGACCCATGAAATCGTAATTAAAATATCAATCGGCCATTCGTGTTCCGCATATTCTTTTGAGGTATTGATTCCCATTAAGAATGTAATCACGACACTGATAATCATGATCTGCCAGGTCCAGAAATGGATCCATGATAAAGTATCACTGTACATTCTGGTTTTCAGTAACCGCTGCATGCTGTAATAGGCTCCGCAGAAAAATGAATTACAGACAAACGCAAAAATTACGGCGCTGGTATGCAGCATCCTGATTCTTCCGAAGCCTAATGCTCCCTGGGTATTAATCAGTCCCTGGATATTTCCTGAAGCAAGGCTTTTGATGGTGGTGTCATCTGTTCCGAACAGAAATTCCGGGAGTTCAGGGTAGAAAAGCATCAGGGCGGCCGTAAGTCCGAGTAGGAAGCCTACCAGGCCAAATGCGATCGTAGCATAGAGAAATGCCTTGACAATGCTGTTGTCATAAGTAAATTGTTGCGTCTCCATAATTCCAATGTATTGTACTGAAGTGATATCTATTCTGAAGGCAAAAGCTTTTATATGAATGATCAGCCTAAAACTCCGTTAAATAAATATCATGTAGTGTGGTAATGTTTTGACAAAGGTATTCACTAACTTTGTGGAAGTCTAATAGGTATACTTCTAAAATATACTGAAAACTACTAAAAGAAAAGTGATGAAAATTTGCGGTCAAAATATCAGAAAAATCAGGAGAAATAAGGACTTTACTCAGGAATATATGGCTTTTGAAATGGGAATTTCACAGAAGGCTTATTCAGATATTGAAAACTCCAAAGTAAAGATCAATCTCGATATCCTTACTAAAATATCTGCTATCCTTGAGATCAAACCTTCCGATATCTGCAGCATCTCCCACAAATGCGGAAATGATTTTGAAGATAAGTATCATGATCTTGTAGAATATATGAAGCAGAAGGGCATCGAAGTACCTGATAAGTTTTTATTATGAAGAAGATAGATATGTCATATATTATTTTCAATTATTGAATAATTGAATTGAGTTTTAAAATTAAGTCAACTTAAGAAGATACTTGGAACCTGAACTCTCTGACATAAGTAGCTTAGTAATCTGCATAAAAAAACCATCCAAAAAGGATGGTTTCCGTAGACTCACAGGGATTCGAACCCCAGATGACTGAACCAAAATCAGTAGTGTTACCGCTACACCATGAGTCTGTGTTTGTTTTAGTGGTGCAAATTTACAGCTTTTTTCATTATTTGCAAGAAGTTTTTAAATTTTTTTTAAATTTACTATACTTTTTATTTACGATTATAATGCTGGTAGACTTTAAAAATCTCAATGATAACCCTTTACCGTTTAAAACCGAATTTGAAATAAAAATCAAAATTTTTTTGGAAGAATGGTTTTCTGATAATGATACAGTAAAAGTACAGACCTCGGGCTCTACAGGGATTCCGAAAATTTTTGATATTGAAAAAAGCAAAATGATCAGCTCAGCAGAGATGACCTGTAACTTTCTAGGTTTGAAAGAAGGAAATACGGCTCTTATTTGTCTTCCGGTGGAATACATTTCGGGAAAAATGATGATAGTACGGTCTATAGTCCGAAAACTAAAATTAATGATTGTTGATCCCTCTGTAAAACCTCTGCGAGAACTGAACGGAAAAATAAACTTCTGTGCCATGACACCGCTTCAGGTAGAAAATTCAATGGATAAACTGTTTTTGATTAAAAATCTGATTATTGGAGGAGCGGCCGTATCCGAGTCTTTAAGAAAAGCAATTTTTAATAATGATCTTCCTGACAGTAACTTGATTTTTGAAACGTATGGAATGTCTGAAACACTTTCGCATATTGCCTTAAAACAGGTTTTTCCCGAACCGGAAGATTATTTTACGGTATTTAATGAAGTGAAAATTTCTAAAGATGACCGGGGATGCCTTGCCATTTTTGCTCCGGCTTTGAATGATGAGGTTTTACAAACGAATGATTTAGTTGAAATAAGGAGTGGAAATCAGTTCAGGTTTTTAGGAAGAATCGATCATGTGATTAATTCCGGAGGAGCTAAGATCTTTCCGGAACAACTGGAAGCTTTGGTTAAAAAAAGAATTTCTAATGAAGTTGTTTTTTTAGGCATGGAAGATGATACGCTTGGGCAAAAGCTTGTACTTGTTATCGAAGGAGCAAAATCTCAGGAGATCATTAAAAAGATTTGGGAAATACCGTTTGAAAAAAAATTTCATAAGCCGAAAGAGATTATTTTCGTGGAAAAAATACCAAGAACGCCTAACGGAAAAATAAGCAGAATCGAATTGAAAAAAATATTGTAACCCTTACCTTATTAACAGCTCAAGAGCATGAAAGATTTTTCAAAAGAACTTGGTTTTAAAACGTCCCGAAGCAGCGGGGCAGGAGGCCAGAATGTAAACAAGGTGGAAACCTCCGTGACCGTACTTTGGAATGTTGCTGAATCTGAATTTTTTAATGAGAATCAAAAAGAGTTAATCCATAATAAATTAAAAAACAGAATCAATACGGAAGGGTTCCTGTTTTTAAATGTTTCTGAGAGCCGGACACAGCTGGCCAATAAAAATAAAGCCATTGAGAAAATTCTTGAACTTGTAGATCAGGCGCTTGTTATTCCTAAAAAACGTCTCGCAACAAAGCCTTCTAAAGGACAGAAACAGAAAAGGCTTGACACCAAAAAGAAATTATCTGATAAAAAAGAAAACAGAAAATTCAGGTATTAATGGTATTTTCATTCTGAACATTAAATTTGATGCCACTGCAATCGTGTGTTAAATTGTTTCTTTTCTGAGCATAATTCAGATTATTCATATATTTTTGCGCGAAAATAGTAAACTAATGATCAAGAAACTTGTTGTAGCCGCATTCATTTCTATATCGGCTTTTTCAACCGCTCAAAAATTCTCAATTATTCCATCCGTAGGGTATGCATGGAGAACTACAAAAACAATTTCAGGACTTTCCAGAGAGGAAGAAGAATATGTAAAAGGACTTAAAAGCGGAATGAATTTCGATATTTCGGCTTATTACGAGGTGAGCAATATCGTCTCGGTCGGGCTAAAATATTCCAATTACAGTGCATCCAGCGACGGATATATTCTGGGTTATGTGAACAATATGCCGGTATCAGTTCCGGTAACGACAAAAGACCAGATCAATTTTTACGGACCGGCCCTTATGATTTCCAACTTCAGTGGGGAAACAAGGCATAAAATGTTCATTGATATGGGATTGGGTGTTATTTCTTATTCCACTAAAACCGCAAATGTAAAGGGAACAGGCTCTAATTTGGGAGCTGAGCTTAATTTTGCCTATCAATATCAAATCACGAAAAATATTTTAATCGGTCCGAAACTCGGACTTACGGCAGGAACACTTACCAAAATGAAAATCAACGGGGTTACCTACGACTTTGATGATGATCAAAAAGAAGGTTTACACAGAGTTTCTTTAAGCGCGGCGGCCACATTCCGTTTTTAAGTTTTATCTTTGCAAAAATTATCATAATGAACAAACCGATTACAGAATTCATAGAAAAATATTACCTGCACTTCAATGCAGCCGCTTTGGTGGATGCATCCAAAGGATATGTTGCGCATCTTAAAGAAGGCGGAAAAATGATGATCACTCTGGCAGGAGCTATGTCTACGGCAGAGTTGGGAAAAATCCTTGCAGAAATGATCCGTCAGGATAAAGTGGATTTTATTTCCTGTACAGGAGCGAACCTTGAAGAGGATTTGATGAATCTGGTAGCTCATTCTCATTACGAAAGAGTTCCTCATTACAGGGATTTAACCGCACAGGATGAATGGGATCTTCTTGAAAGAGGCTTGAACAGGGTTACGGATACCTGTATTCCGGAAGAAGAAGCTTTCAGGAGATTACAAAAACATATTGTTGAAATCTGGAAAGATGCTGAAGCAAAAGGTGAAAGGTATTTTCCGCATGAATTTATGTATAAAATGATACTTTCAGGGGTTTTAGAGCAATATTATGAAATTCCAAGAGAGAATTCATGGATGATTGCAGCAGCAGAGAAAAATCTTCCGATTGTAGTTCCGGGTTGGGAAGATTCTACCATGGGAAATATTTTTGCATCATATTGCATTAAAGGTGAACTGAAGGCTACCACGATGAAGTCTGGTATTGAATATATGACGTATCTGGCAGACTGGTATACCAAAAATTCGGCAGGAAAAGGAGTAGGATTCTTTCAGATTGGTGGAGGTATTGCAGGGGATTTCCCGATTTGCGTGGTTCCGATGCTGTATCAGGATATGGAAATGCATGACATTCCGTTCTGGTCATATTTCTGTCAGATTTCAGATTCTACGACTTCTTACGGTTCTTATTCCGGAGCGGTTCCGAATGAAAAAATTACCTGGGGAAAACTGGATATCACTACACCGAAATTTATCGTTGAAAGTGATGCAACCATCTGTGCCCCATTGATGTTCTCTTATATTCTGGAGAACTAATACGCTGAAGCATTAAATAAAATTTATATAAGCGTCCGGTCTTCGGGCGCTTTTTATTTGTAGGATAGGTTTTTCTTTTTGGGCGTATCCTTCAATCGTTCATTCCGCTGTGCTTCATTCACTCATTCAGGCCGGGCTTTTCCAGGCTCCACTTCGTTCCGGTCTCATTGCCGGAGCAATAAGACCGCTCGCTGCGCTCGCGCCTTTCATATCCCTTACGCAGATCAATCCATAGAATTAACCAGTACGAAATACCGGTAGGCTAAAATACCTTTCTGTAGCTTGGTCAGTTGAGTAGGGTCTTTATCGCTTAATTTTGGCAATACCATTTTATTGATCTTATTTAAAAATCTGAACACTGATTTTTTCATAACTTTAGACTTTAGTAGAATTGTTAAATATCATCAAAAACAATGCAAAGCATATTGTGAGGCTTAAAATCCAACGGCTTATGGGCAAACAAACAACATATTCTTGCTAAACTTTAATGAAAAATAAAAATGAACGAAATATTCAAGCAGCAGGTCTGGGAAATCACTAAGCTGGTTCCGGAAGGAAGGGTTACAAGCTATGGGGCCATTGCAAAGGCGGTCGGGTATCCCAATCACTCACGCCATGTAGGAAAAGCGATGGGCGGATGTCCGGAAGATGTCCCCGCGCACCGTGTGATATCAAGTTCCGGAACGTTATCTGTACCCGGTTTTCAGAAAAGATTGGAAGCAGAAGGGATTGAGGTAGAGAATTTTAGAATTAAAAATTTCAAAAAATTATTTTGGAATCCTTTGGAAGAATTATAAGTAATTTAATGATAAAAAATAATATTTCTAAATTTCCTAAGCGTATTTTTTTTTGTCAATGGTTGATTGCTGGGAAAAATCAAATGATATATATAAACCTTTTGAATTCTAATTTTGCCTAATATAGCAACTTTAATTACAAAAAATGGGATTTTTACGGTTCAGTAAGGAAAAATTACAAATCGGTATCATTTGTTGGTGAGTTATGATGGCAGCGTTTACATTTGCAGTATAAAAATAATCTATGAAAACTAAACTTTTATTCTCTGCACTTTTCTTATTGACCATCTTTTTTTCTAAAGCACAAATGGATGACAAATTTTACCAGCCTGATAAAGTAATGAAGCCTTTGGAATTTTCAAACCCATCATTTATTTCGCTTCCTGTAGAAAATGATACGATTACTGCACTATTTTTAAAACCTCAGATTAATACTAAAAAGAAAACCGTTTTCTTTTTTCATGGTGCCAACGGAAATGTTTCCACCTATCAATATATCACCAAGCCATTGGTAGATGACGGTTTCCAAGTAGTGATGATCGATTTCAGAGGATATGGGAAATCGACAGGAACGCCAACCCATCTTAATGTAGCAGCTGACGGACAAAAGATGTTTGAATTTTTACTAAATAAACCTGAAATTAGAAACACTAAGATTTATATTTACGGAGCTTCGTTAGGTTCTCAAATTGCGGTACATCTGACAAGAGAAAACAAAGATAAAATTTCGGGATTAATTATTGATGGCGGAATGTCTTCATTTGCAGATATTGCTTCCGTTCATGCTCCTCAGTACAAAGCTTTTATTAACCAAATGTTACAAAATGTATATGCTGCCAAAGAAGATGTGAAATATACGGAAGGTCTTCCAAAATTATTTATCTACAGTCAGAATGATACAACAATTCCTTTTTCGCAAGGGCAGGAAATGTTTAAAAATGCTTCAGAGCCAAAACAACTTCTTGAAAATAAAGCAGAACACATTCAAGGGTTGAAAGATGAGCCTGAAGAAATTCTAAAGGCAATTAATAATTTGTAAGATTAGCTGTTTAAAGGTAGTGTCTCACTAACTGTGTAAGTTAAAAAGTTATTCTGGAAAATTTTGAGCCCTTACAGCTCAAAAAATTTT
>NZ_JAKVIP010000024.1 GCF_022601875.1 Chryseobacterium sp. SSA4.19 | reverse complement strand
CTGCTAAGTCTCTAAAATTTCTTGTATCCATCTTAATAACAAAAGTATTAATTTAATTGTGTCCACACGATAGTCCTCTGGAGGGGAATTTTTATTACGTTGATATTTGACAATTTACATTTCATTTATTTCTTTTTAAAGCTCCAGGAATCAAAGTTGAACAGTTTTCTTCCGGCGGTGATGTTTTTTCCCTGAAAGACAAAATAGACATCGTGGACACTGGAAACCTGTTCTGACAGGGTTGCGGTTAAGGTTTTGAAGTCTTCCCAGCCGCCTGTTCTCGGGATTTCGATCTGGGCGATCTTGGTTCCTTTTACATCATCCAGATGAACTTCCAGGATCCCGCCATCGATTCCTGCAGCCACCGAAGCTGAAAATTCGGCAGGCCCACTGGTTCCGAAATCCACCGCCCTGACTTTGATGTAGCCTCCGGTCCGGATATCGGAAACATAGACACCGGTTTTCTTATTTTCGGAAGTGCTGCATTTTTCCGACCAGGCCATGGTTTCGGCTTCGTTTTTCTGATATGGATTTAAGGTTCCTACAGGATTTACTCCTTCTTTGGTGATGGTGATTCTCGGGATGCTGCCATCGGCATTGTATTTAAATTCTTCGATGGCTGTTGCCCGCCCATAACTTCCACCGTTCGGCAATAAAGCATTGTGGTAGAACAGGTAGGATTTTCCTTTGTAATCGATGATTCCACCGTGGTTGGTAAAGCTGTTGGTCGGCTGATCGGTCATTATTTTTCCACGATATTTCCATGGTCCGGTGGGTGAAGCACTGGTTGCGTACGACAGGCATTCCGTTCTGTTGGTCATTCCCGCGTACATCATATAATACTGTTTGTTCCGTTTGTAAAACCACGGACCTTCCACATAAACATCGTCGAATTTTTCCTGTTTCTGCAAAACTTCATCACTTTTTCCGGGCCGCCTGAGTCCGCCGAAAGCTTCCACCGACTGCGGAACTTCCGTGATGGGTCCGTTATAGGTGGTCATGTCTTTGTTCAGTTTAACGTAAAACAATTTGCTGTTTCCCCAATAGAGATAGGCCTGTCCATCGTCATCCACAAAAGCCGTCGGATCGATATTATCCCAGGTTCCGGTGGTCACCAACGGTTTTCCCAGCGCATCTTTGAAAGGACCGGTCGGGCTGTCTGAAACGGCTACCCCAATCGCCATATTGTTATCTACCGTCTGCGCGCAGATGTACCAGTAGAATTTGCCGTTGCGCTCTACACATTGTGCCGCCCATGCCCGGTCTCTTGCCCAGGTGAACGATTCGAGCGAAATCGGAGATCCATGGTCGGTCCAGTTCACCATATCATCCGATGAATAGACATGCCACTTGGTCATCGTATAAAAATCGAATCCCGGCTGGTCGTCTCCCGTGTACAGGTACATTTTACCTTTGTAAATCATCGGTGCAGGATCAGGTGTGAAATGTGTCTGGATCACCGGGTTCTGTGCAGAAGTACAAATCCCTCCCAACAAAAATGATAAGGCAATATATTTTGATTTAAATTGAATCATATTTAATTATTTTGATAAAATAAACTTATAATAAGCTACACCGTGCGCCGGAATCTCTAATGATAATGCCTGATTCGATGTATTGATTTTTGCAATATCCTTCTGTCTCCACAGATCGCGCACCGTCTGATTTCCGGAAATATCCAATTTTTTGAAATCCTTGTAGGCAAGCTTTACTTTTTCCCTTCCGAAATTGGCAAAAGCCACCGCTTTGCCGCCGTCTTCAAGTTCTTTGACATAGATTTTCAGTTCACCAACAGTGTCCAGGCAGACACCCTGTTTTCCCAAAGCGTCCTGATTGACGGCAATTACCTCATCGTTGGTTAAAAGGTTTAAGGTAAAATCATCCAGCTTTTCAAGATCGCAGCCTATGAGCAAAGGGGCAGAAAAGATGCTCCAAAGGCTGATGTGGAGATACTGCTCATCGGGTTTCAGCTTGCTCTGGTGCGGATTTCCCCAACCTACCACGCCTACGACCAGCATATCCGGATCATTCCGGTTGCCGGGTTTTGCGTACGGAGCGGCTTTATCCTGCGCAAGCGCAATACTTTTCACGCTGGCCCAGGTATCGGTAATATCGTTGGTGGTACGCCAGGACTGGGCATGGGTTTCATCGCCCCATTTCCAGACATCGCCCATCCCGTACTGGCAGAGGTTGTAGACAATATCCCTCGGCTGTCCGTAGAGCAGGTCGCCCATCAGTTTAAATGGCTTTACCCCTTTATCCAAATCGCCGCCGCCGTTGAATGCCAGTGAAGGAACTTTGCTCGGGTCGTTATCCGGCAGACCGTCGATCACGCCGCCGTAGCTGCACCAGTCGTATTTCAGGTAATCGACGCCCCATCTGGCATAGCTTTCGGCATCCTGCTTTTCGTAGCCGTAGCTTCCGGCACATCCGCCGCAGGTCCAGGGTCCCGGAGAGGAATAGATCCCCATTTTCAATCCGTTGGCATGAATGTAATCGCCCAGGTTTTTCATATCCGGAAATTTGGAGTTGGTTAAAATATAACCGTCCTTATCCCGGAACTGCCCTTTGAAAGACGGGTCTTTCCCGTCCCGGTTGTATTGCCAGGAATCATCAACATTGATGTAGTTCCAGCCGTGGTTAACCAGACCGGTTCTCACTAACGCATCCGCTGCCCTTTTTACTTTGTCGGCAGATACTTCGTGCCCGAAACAGTTCCAGCTGTTCCAGCCCATGGTTGGTGTCAAAGCTATTTTGTCCCCGCTTTCTATTCTTAATTTTTTTGAAACTGAGCCTTTAGCATTTTTAGCTGATAAAAGGACTAGGTAGGTTCCTTTCGTATCTATTTTTCCGGTAATGATTCCGGTTTGAGAATCTATTGTTAAACCTTTCGGAAGATTTTTCGCCGCAAAAGCCATCGGACGGTCTCCTGTTGCCGCAACCCTGAACAAAAAAGGTGAGCCTGGACGGACACCATAGATCCCTGCGGAATTGATCTTCGGTACAGCCGAAGGTTTAGGGGTTAAGATATAGGGTTCCGAGGCAATCGGGTTGAAGGTTTCCAATGTAGAAACGCCGGTGGTTTCAAACCGGGCATCCACCCAGTCGGCGTGGTCGTAATACGGGCCGTTTCCGCCGTCTGCAACGACCAGTTCCAGCTGTTTAATTCCTTTTAACGATACCGAAACGGGTTTGGCTTTGTCGCCCAGATGCATAATGCCGCTTGACCAGAGCTTTTTGTTGTCGCCGTAAATTTCAAATTCCACTGCGGGCTCGTGGCCTTTCATCTCATCGTCGATCCCGACCCATGCTGAAAATTTTGTGACTTTTCCGTCTAATCTAATCAGCAAAGAGCTTTCGGCGTGGGTTCCGAAGCCCCGGTCGAACGTTTTGCCGGCAATCGTCAGTTTTTTCCCGTCCACGGACGTATTGATTCCGGGTTTCCCGTTTCCCTGCGTGGTAACGCTCAGGTCCAATTGGTCTAACCAGACGGTTGTTTGTGCATTTAAACAGCATCCGGCAATGAGAAAGCTGAGAACAAAAAGTTTAAATCTGAACATTTTTAAAATTTTAACCAATGATTAATACAACTCATAACAATATGTTTTGGCTAAAGCCCTACGCGTTATTCTCTGTGTTAAATGGGCTAAAGCCCATTTCTATTGATATTCCTGAATTCAACATTAATTTTTATTAAATTTCCACCAATCGAAATAGAAAAGGTCTTTTTCTCCTTTAAAGACAAAATAGAGATCGTGGATGCCCTTGATGTTTTTTACAGGTGTTTTAATTGTTTTAAAAAGATCGCCTTCTGCTTTTCCGGTTACCCGGACGGTTCCTAAAAGCGGTCCGTCAACAGCATCGGTATGGATTTCTATACTGCCGCCGTACAAAGCAGCTGCGGAGACTTCCACGGATTGGCTTCCCTGGGAAAAATCCACGCCCTGTACTTTGAGGTAATCGCCATTATTGACGGATGAAACTACAATCCGGTCGGTAATTTTCTTGCCGGTATCATAGGGATTGTTCCTTTCCCATTCGGTCATCTGCTCTGTTTTCAGGCCTTCGCTGAAGGCAATGGTCTCGGCCTCTATCCTGTTGTACGGATTGAGGGTTGCTATTCTTTTTACGCCTTCAGGATTCCAGAACGGCAGCTTTTGGATGGTGCCGTCGGCATTGTATTTCATTTCACTTACGCAGACCGAACGGCGTTCGTAATGTTTGCTCATGGTCTGTTTTCCGATGTTGTAATTGAATCCGAAAACATAGGTTTTGCCTTTATAATCGATGATTCCCGGATGGTTTCCGTTGGAACGTTTATCGCTGTCCATGATCATTCCTTTGAATTCCCAGGGTCCGGTCGCCGATTTTCCCATCGCATAACCGATTCCTTCGGGACAACAGGTTGAGGCATACGCCATATAATATTTCCCGTTTCTTTTCCATGCCCACGGCCCTTCCTGGTAATGAAATGGATCAGCTGCCCCTTTTACTTTGGCAATGGACGGATCTTTCACGACATCGCCTTTTACCGAAATCATATCTTCATTCAGCTTAACGTACCAAAGGTTGGGATTTCCCCAATAGAGATAGGCCTGTCCGTCATCATCGATCAGCACCGTCGGATCAATATCATCGGAGGAATTTTTAACCAGCGGCTTTCCGATCGGATCTTTGAAAGGACCGTACGGACTATCCGCCACCAACACGCCGATTCCGCGTTGTCCCGGCATCGGGCAATACATGTAGAATTTTCCGTTTCTTTCAATGACCTGGGGCGCCCAGGCTCCGTTTTCGGGATCGGTCCATTTAAAATCTTTCAGGGAAGCCACAACGCCATGATCGGTCCAGTTGACCATATCCGTAGATGTGTACAGCAGCCAGTTTTTCATTTTGAATCCGAAAGCATCGTCTTCATCGTGGCTGGTATAAAGGAAAACCGTGTCTTTGTAAACCATTGGCGCAGGGTCGGCAGTGAATTTGGTCTGGATGATGGGATTCTGGGCAAATGCGGCCTGGAAGCATCCGAACATTATGGTTAAACTTAAAAATTTCATTGTCATACTTTAAGATTATTTAAAACTTACATTGATCTTTTTCCCGGAATAACTCACGGTTTTCTGCTGACCGTCCGGAAGAAGTAAACTGAAATTTCTTTTTTCAATCATCCCGTTAAATTTGCCTTTCCGGGCTTCAACGGTAAGTGTTTTTGATTTTTCGTTCCAGTGAAAAGGGATTTCAGTAAAGGCTCCTTTTTCGTAATTGTAATTATCGAATTCGTCTTCGTACAAAACAAAATCGGCATCGGCTCCCGGATAGATTTTTACGGTAAGGTGATCCCATTTTTTCTCCGTTGCATATTGTACATCAGGACCGAACGGAATAATGCTTCCTGCTTTCACGTATAATGGAATGCTCTGGAGGGTAACGGATTTTTCAATATTCTGACCGCCGCTGTGCTTCTGATTCGTCCAGAAGTCGAACCAGTCGGCTCCGGCCGGAAGATAGACCTGCACGGTTTTATTTTGGGTGAAATCGATCCCGGAATCCTGATTTTCTTTCTTTGTACCGTTATCTTTATTCCAGCCCTGGTTTTCATCGGTGGTTATGATTTTTTCCGGGGTGTACTGCGCATGGAGGACGGGTGCCACCAGCAATGACTTCCCGAAAAGATATTCATTATTGATATCCCAGGCTTTTTTGTCTGAAGAAAAATCCATTGACAATGCCCGGAGAAAACTCGAATTGTTTTTGGAAACGTCATGGGAAACGGAATAAATATACGGCAGCATGCTGTAGCGCAGCCTGATGAATTTTTCTATTGCATCATACACGACATCACCTTTTTTTCCGAACTGATAAATTTCCCTGGGAACATCGGTCCCGTGAGAACGCATCATCGGGGTGAAAGTGCCGTACTGGAGCCAGCGAACGTACAATTCCTGGAACACCGGGCTCTTCGCACCACCGTTCCTTCGGTAAACACCGGCAAAGAAACCGCCGATATCGGAATTGAAATTCGGGTTTCCGGTAAGGCTGAAATTTAAACCCGCAGGAACCTGATTACGCAACATCTCCCAGGAAGAATTGACATCACCCGACCAGGTGTTGGCCGCGTATCTTTGCTGTCCTGCAAATGCTGATCTGGTGAGAATAAAAACCCTTTTATCGCCTGTCGTTTCGCGCTGATGATCATAAACACCGCCTACCGTCATTAACGGATAGACATTTCTCACTTTTCGGAATGAACCGAGATGGGTTTTGGTATCGAGATCTTCCGGTTTCTGGCTGAGGTGGTCGGGCTCGGTAGAATCCATCCACCAGGAATCTACGCCTAAGCTGAAAAGGCCCTTATTCAAATATTTCCAATATATATTCCGCGCTTCGGGGTTATACGCATCATAGACGCGTACCCCGGAAGGATAGTTCATATCAGGCGGCCAGACATCACGTCCCGATTCCGGCCACGTTTTAAAGTTGAACAGCATTCCTTTCTGATCCATTTCCCGGTACGGATTCGTCATCGGGCCAAAAGATGACCAGATGGAAACGGAAAGATGTGCGTTCCTATCATGAATATCCTGAATCATTTTTTGGGCATCGGGAAAATCAGGACTGATGAAATCCATGGCATTCCACTGGTAATTATTTCCCCAATATTGCCAATCCTGGATGATTCCGTCAAGAGGGACTTTTAATTCCCTGTATTTTTTCACTACATCTACCAGTTCATCCTGACTTTTGTAGCGTTCTTTACTCTGCCAGTAGCCGTAAGTCCAGAGCGGGAGCATCGGCACATTCCCGGTCAGGTTCCGCATTCCGGTTACAACACCGTCGGCATTTTTTCCGTAAATAAAATAATAATCAATGCCTTCTCCCACCTCGGAAGAGAAAGAGGTCTGTTGCGGCGTATCGGTAAATTGGGTCGGCGATTCGTTGTCCCAGAAAACTCCATATCCTTTCACCGACTGAAAAAACGGAATAAAATCCCAGGTGTTGTTCTGAATCATTTTAACATCGGTATTCCGCTGAGACATTTTCCCGTTCTGCAGAATTCCAAGGCCATAGATCGGCTCTTCTTTCTCCAGCTGAAAAGATTGAGATACGGATAAAGTTTGATTCCCGGCATCGTTGAATGGCTTGAAATTACTTCCGGTTTCTTTCAAAAGTTCCTGTCCTGACGGTGACCGGTAACTTATTTTTCCGGTTTTCACATCAATGGAAAGCTGTAGATGATCCGATTTTAACAAAATAACATCATTGTTTTCGGAAACCGAAAACCGGGTCTGCTGTTCCTTTTGGATGACTGCCAGGCTATTTTTTACCAATGATTTTCCGACAGGATATTTCATTACCCTTACCGTGTTCCCACCATACCATTTTACCTCAATGGCCAGATTTCCCGCAGAAAGGCTCAATCCGGAATCCGTTTTTTTATAGGATTGCGCATCGGTATTTCCTGAGAGCATGACCACTGTAAGGAAAAATGTCCTGGTTTTTATTGTGCTAAAATTCATATTTTGTGATTTGGAATAAGACTAAATTTTACAGACTTAAAGTTTATTTGCTTTACCGGATTTTTGTTAACGCAAAGTTTGCTTTTCCTGATGTATCATGTAAGGAAGCAAAGAAGTGATCAGCAAGCTGATCTGATGAAGCGTACATACAATCTGCTTCATCGGCGGCTCTGTCGTCCGGCATTGCTCCCTTAAAAATGTACGCTGGTCTCCGGATTTATTTGAAAAGCAGCTGTGCAAAGTTGTATAGGTTGTTTCTCCATACCGGCCAGGTGTGACCACCCGGATATTCGGAATAGGTATATTTAATGCCCAGATCATCCAGTTTTTTCATCATCACCTGGCAGTTTTTATAGGCGATGTCTTCTTTTCCGCCCATGGAAATCCAGAAATTTTTGATGTTGGAATTGATCTGCGATTGGTTATCGGTCATAAACTGATATTCTTTGTCCGCTACTTCCTGAAGCGAAGGCAGGATCCATCCTGAACTGAAAACACCCAGCGAGGAAAACATATTGTAATTCTGAACACCTGTGTGCAGCGTGTAGATTCCGCCCATTGAAAGTCCGGCCAATGCCCTGTTGGCCGCATCTTTTTTAATCCTGAAATTCGCTTCGGCAAACGGGATTACCGATTCTTTCAGTTCCTTATCAAACATCTGAAGATTACGGTCTCCGAAGCTTCCGAATCCCGCAGGTCCGATGTTGGCATCCGGCATCACGATGATCATCGGTTTGGCTTTGCCTTCGGCAATCAGGTTATCCATAATCAGGTTGGTTTTTCCCTGCATCGCCCATCCGCTTTCGTCCTCGCCGCCGCCGTGCAGGATGTACAGCACCGGATACGATTCAGCAGTATTTTTATCATAACCCGGCGGCGTATAAATAAATACCCTCCTCCAGGAATTGGTTACTTTCGAGAAAAGATTCTGAATCCTGATGTCTCCGTGCGGAACGTCTTTCATCGTATAATAGCCATCGCCAGCAAAAGGCACTTCGATTCCGCTGGCGTATCTTCCCATTCCGTAAAAAGTTTTGCTGGAAGGGTCAGCCACCGGTACATTGTCAATGACCATCGAATAATAATGGAATCCTTCGCTTAAAGAATCGGTGGTGGTTTTCCAAACGCCGTCCGAATCTTTGGTCAGTTCATATTTTTTGCCGAGATCGATCTGAACTTTCTGTGCCTCCGGAGCTTTTACCCTGAAGATAGCTTTTCCGTTGGGCATGATTTGTGGATACTGCGCATTTCTGATATTGGTTTCGGCAGGAAGGCCCAATACGGTAAAATCGGAGAAGGTAGTTTTATCAACAGGTTTAAAAATCAGTTGGGAGAAAATATACAGATCGTTTTTCCATACTTTGAAATCGTGGCCACCCGGTTCGATGTAGAAAATATGCGGAATTTTATTCTGCGCCAGATAATCGTGGGTTCTTTTGCTGAACGGCATGAGTCCGTCAGCATCACCGCAGGAAATCCAGAGCAGTTTTAATTCCTTCGCCTTTTGAGGATTCGGCAGCAAAAGCTGTGGTTCTTTGGTATTCGGAGCGGATGAGAATCCTCCCACCCAGGCAAATTTGTCGATGTTTCCAAGCCCGAAGTTCAGGGTTTGTCCGCCGCCCATCGACAGTCCGGCAATGGCGCGGTTCTCGCGGTCTTTTTTAACCGGAAATTTCTTTTCTACATAAGGGATTAGGTCATTCAGTAAATCCTTTTCAAAAGTAGCAAATGCTTCCACTTTGTCTTTGGCCATGATGTTGCCGGTTGCGCGGTCGTCTTTCATCGCTCTTCCATTTGGCAGCACTACAATCATCGGGGTAAGTTTGCCCTGTGCATAGAGGTTATCCAGGATGATCTGCGGCGTTCCGTTCTTGTACCATTCTTTTTCGTCCCCGCCTATCCCGTGAAGCAGGTATAATACCGGATATTTATTGCCCTTTTTGAAGCCCGGCGGTGTATAAATCAGTGCTTTTCGGGTTACGCCTACCGTCTCTGAGGGATATTGAATGGAGTCGATCTTACCATGAGGAATTCCGGTATTGGCCACATCAAATCCTGCAGGAGCCTGTCTCTGTGTATTCTGGGCTGTCAACGGCACCGCGATTAAGGATGCGCTTATGATAAGTAGAGATGTAATCTTCATTGGTTTTTATTTGTAATTTTTACACTTATTAATTTAGATAAAAAAATAAACCCTTCCCGGTATTATTTTTTTGGTTGTATATTGATTTCGCCCCTTCAGGGCTTGGCTTTGTTATGCTGTTTTTGTCATAGGACTTACACTCTATGCTAATGTAAGCCGCCCTTTCAAAGCTTGGTATCGTTCTGCTGTTCTTGTCATAGGATTCACACCCTATTCTGATGTAAGCCGCCCTTTCAAGGCTTTAAGATTCTATCTGGTTTTTTAAATGATGTATATTTTATTTAATTGATTTTTATAACGTTACACCCTACACTGATGGATATCGCCTTTTCAGATCTTTAAATTCTATCCGGCTGTTAAATTTATGTGTTTTTTCTTTCATAGGTTTACATTGTGGTATGTATTTCATTGAACAGTGTTCTGATTTTACCGATGTTGCCGGGTTTTGCGAATTTAAAATTAACATTAAAGTTTCCGGATTATTCAGCCTTATTCAAATCTGTATTGACCCTGAAGAAATCGACATCCACAAAACCGCCCGGATCTTTGGTGGCATAATTGAAGATCGCAAATTTGGAACCCATGAACAGTCTGCGGTAATCGAAGATCATTTTGTAATCTTTTGCCATTTCGATCCAGTTTTTCTGGTCAGTGCTGTAGTAAAAATCCGCCAGATCTTTACCTAAGTTGAAATCGGCATCAATGCGCAGGAAAACTTTGTCAGTGTTCAGAAGAACCCGTTTTTTCTCTTCTTTTTTAACGCCCGTCACTGCTTTTGTTTTATTATCCAGGCTGACTTCATTAGTCGAAAATACAATGTATTTTTTGCCACCTTCCTTCACCACAGACAGGATCCCGGAATCTCCGTTGAATGCACTGAACCCAGCCACGTCACCATCTTTCATTCCTTTTACATCCAAGGCTACTACTCCGCTGGATTTCGGGCCTTCCATTCTCTGCGTCAATGTATTCGGTGCAAGATAAAGGTTGTCCACTACCCTGCTGGTTTTCAGTCTTAAAAAGCCTTTTCGATCGGATAAGGACCAGGATTCATTCACCGGATTGTGGTTCCACTGCCATTGGATTTTCATTTTTTTATCGGAGAATTCGTCGCTTTCTACCAGATGGTTTTTCGGTCTGAACGGCGGAAGCGGAACTTCTCCTGTTAAAGGAACTTTTCCATTGTCACCCAATACCGGCCATCCGTTCTCCCATTTTACAGGAAGTAAAACAGGAACCCTTCCTACTCCATTTCTGTCCTGAAAGATCAGTGAATACCAGTTGCCGTTTTTGTCATCTATCAGGGCACCCTGCCCGGCATAGGAAAATCCAAGGAAATTATCTTCCAGAACGACTTTCTTTTCGAAAGGCCCGGTTACTTTATCAGACCGGTACACGACCTGTCTGCGTTTTCCGCCTCTCGGCCAGGAAATCATCATCATGTAATATTTTCCGTCCTTTTTGATGATCTGGTTGCCTTCCAGAAGTCCTGTTTCAGATTCATCTTTTTGAAAGACCTGCGTACCGTCGGGGTTTCCAATAACCGTTTTAAAATCCGGGCTCAGCTCAAAAACTTTATTGGAAGTAAACACATAGACGCGGTCGTCGTCATCAAAGAACAAAGAGGCGTCGTGAAAATGCCTGGTCCTTGTAATGAGTTTCCAATTGCCCTTTTCGGGATTATCCGTGACATAGAAATAGGATTTAAACGGTTCGTCATTCGGGGAAAACAAGACATAATATTTTCCTTTATGATACCGTATGGACGATGCCCATTGCCCGCGCCCGTAAACGGTTCCGTTCAGCAGGTCATATTTAGAATTGTCATTCAGGGTGTCAAATACATAGCTTGCCATTTCCCAATGCACCAAGTCTTTGGAATGCATGACCGGAGCGCCCGGCATGAGGTGCATCGTGGTGCTGATCAGATAGAAATCATCGCCATTGCGGGTGATGGACAAGTCCGGAGCGTCGGCCCAGATGATGGGATTGGTAAATTCTATTGTCGCTTTTCTCTGAAAAGGGTTTATCTGGGCTGAAAGTGAATTCAGCCCGATAAATCCCCAAAAAGAAACTATATAAAATGATTTTTTAATATTCAAGATTTGAAAATTTTTATTTAAACGCAATGCCCGCAAAGATTTTTTAACTACCAACTGCTTTTAGGTTCGCAAAGGCGTAAACTCAGCAAAGCAATACTATTTTCAACGTTTTAGATTAACAACCACTTGTGGTTTTATAATCCAGCTCAACCTTTTTAAGTTTTGGCTAAAGCCGAACGCATTTTTCTTTTTGAAAACGGGCTAAAGCCCGTTCCTATTGATGTCCAATAACGTTAAAATTAATTTGGTACAATATCGTTAGACAACGTGCTGTATAGCCCGATCAAGCTTCCGGTGAAACCGCCGGCCACATCGGTGGATAAGATGTCTCCGGAAACCGGTCCGCCCAGGTTTTTGAAGTTTTTACCATCCAATGCATAGTTGAAGCTCAGGTTATCATTTTCCCCCGCCACCTGAAGTTTAATGGCTTTTGACAATGAAATTTTTTCGCTGGCAATTAATTTTGAAACTCCTTTTTCGGTTCTTTCCAGCACGATGTAATAGTCTTTGTCTTTTTTGGTAATTCCGAAGACATAGTTGAATCTTTCACTTTGATAGCAAGTAATTCCGGCCAGTTCTTTTTCGGACTTCGGTTTGAAATCCAGGGTTACGGACGTCTCAAAATCTTCATGCTGCAGCCTGTGGAATAAGGCGGAAACCGGAGCCAAAGCTTTGATATTCGTTTCCATCGGATTCACTTTTACCCCATTTTTCGTAGAAGTAATGAAGTTTTCACGCGGTCCGCGCATGGCGATCCAGCGGTAATCCAGATTTTTATCGGTCAGCTTATCATTGTACGTAAAGTTTCCGTTCGGGAAAAATCCGCTTTGCCCGGTCTGGTTCTGGGTGCCTTCCGGTAACTTCAATTTCGGCTTCATCGGCACCAGTCCGTTCTGGAACACCGGATAGGTTCCGCTCCAGTCCACCGGAAGCAGGAAGGTTTCCCGGCCTTTGTTCACGCGGTTGTTGACATTCGGACGGATGGCCAGAAATACGCCGTACCATTGTCCGTTCGGGCCTTCCACCAGATCGGCATGGCCCGCCCAGTCTACTTTTTCCTTGCGGTCTTTCGGGAAGTAACGCTGTGTCAGGATCGGGTTATTCTTCGCCGGAACAAACGGTCCTTTCGGGGAATCGGCCATAAAGATTACTTCGCTGTGCCATCCGCCGGTTCCGCCCTCCGCGCACATCAGGTAATATTTTCCTTTGTATTTGTATAAATGCGGACCTTCGATCCAGATCGGTTTCTGGGTAATATCCACACCGGCGTTAACAATGATTCTATCGGAGCCCGCTACCACCTGGTCTTTTTCCAGATCGTAATCCCACATTTTGATAACGCGGTGTCCCTGATACTGCTCGGTTCCCTTTGGCGGCGCATCGTTGTGAACGATATAGGCTTTTCCGTCATCGTCAAAGAAGATCGCAGGATCGATCCCGTCAAAATTCAGCTTCTGCACTTCACTCCAGCCTTTTGCCGGATCTTTGGTTTTCACGACCATATTTCCAACTCCGCCCGCAATCTGCGTGGTGATCATGTAGAACGTGTCGTTGTATTTATTATATTTGATGTCCGGTGCATAAATTCCCTGGGAAACACCTCCTTTTTCTACTTTTAATTGAGAAGGCCTGTCGAGAACGTGGCCGATCTGCTTCCAGTTGACCATATCTTTCGAAGTAAAAATCGGGACGCCAGGAAACATGGAGAACGAGGAATTTACCAGATAATAGTCGTCTCCTTTTTTGGTGATGCTCGGATCCGGATAGCAGCCCTGAAGGATCGGCGAATAGAACTCGTCCGGTTTCAGTGGATTGTCATTGTATATTTTGTCGTTTCCACGGTAGTTGAAATCGGAAAAGGTCTGAGCAGAAATGTTGCTCACGCTTAAGAACGCTGCTGCCGTCAGCAGGGTGAATTTGTTCTTTAAAAAATTCGGATTCATGGGTCTCTTTTTCATATATAAATTTCTTAATTTTTTTTCTGTTATATTTTAATAGGATTTTATCCTATTCTATATTAAGCCGTCCCTTCGGGACTTTTTGTTTTATTTTTAATTTATAGATTTTTCCGGCTTCTGTCGGGAAATCATAAATCACATGGTTTTTCATTTCAATGGGATTCAGTTTTGCATCTTTTGAGATCAACGGTGTTTTTATTTCCGGTATTTCAAAAAAAAGATTCGGGTTTTTGCCTTGTGCTTTTTTAAATTTCGTTTTTCCTTTTAATTCCATTTCGTTTGGAATTCTGATTCTGCAATTTCCACCCAGTGTTGATTTGATGGTAATTTCTTTCGTTTTATGATTTTCCCAGACGATGCTCACTTCAAATCCGCCATAGGTTTTCAGTCCGGAGATGTTGCCGTTTTTCCATTCGTCGGGAAGTGCCGGAAGAATATCAATGAAACCGTTCTGCGTCTGCAGCAGCATTTCGGTGATTCCCGAGGTACAGCCGAAGTTTCCGTCGATCTGGAACGGCGGATGAGCATCGAACAGATTCGGGTAGGTTCCGCCTTTGCTTCCCCAGCCGTCTTTTTCTACCAGGGTCAGTTGGTCTTTGATTAATTTATTGGCATGGTTTCCGTCGAGCAGTTTTGCCCAGAGATTCACTTTCCACCCCATACTCCATCCTGTGGAAACGTCGCCGCGATGGATGAGGACGGTTCTTGCAGCATCTGTGAGTTCCGGCGTGGTGAACGGGTTGATTTGATTGGACGGAAATAATCCGTACAGATGGGAAACGTGGCGGTGATTGTCTTTCGGGTCGTCCCAATCGCCCATCCATTCCTGCAGCTGGCCGTAATGTCCGATCTGCATCGGCGGTAATTTAGAGATAATTTTATTCCAAACTTTTATTTTATCTGAATCTACATTAAGAATTTCTTCTGCTTTTTTTGTCTTGCTAAAAAGGTCAAACATCAGTTGATTATCCATTGTATTTCCAACTGCTAAAGCACTTCCCTGATGTCCCTGCGGAATATTTTCGGGAGACATGGACGGGCTTACGACCAACCAGTGATGCATAGGCTCTTCGATAAGAAAATCTTCGTAGAATTGTGCGGCGGATTTCAGGACAGGATAAATGGTTTTTAAATAATTTTTATCACCATTATACAAATATTTCTCCCAAAGATGCTGAGAAAGCCAGGCTCCGCCCATCGGCCACATGCCGGCATTGGCAAAGTCCACCACTCCGGTAATTCTCCAGAGGTCGGTATTGTGGTGAGCGACCCAGCCACGGCTGTTGTACATGGTTTTTGCCGTTTCCTTTCCGGATTCGCTCAGGTCTTCTACCATTTGGATCAGCGGTTCGTGCATTTCCGGAAGATTCGTTTTTTCCGCCGGCCAGTAATTCATTTCGGTGTTGATGTTGATGGTGTATTTGCTGTCCCAGGCCGGTTTGTTGGAATTGTTCCAGATGCCTTGAAGATTGGCAGGCTGACCGCCCGGCTGTGATGAAGAAATCAGCAAATAACGTCCGAATTGGTAGTACAATGCAATAAGCTCAGGATCGTAAGATGTGGCAAAGTTTTTAATCCTGATATCGGTGGGATTTTTTGCCGCATCGGAAGTGCCTAAATCTAAATTAACTCTTTTAAAATAGCTCTGATAGGTATTCAGATGATTTTTAAGTAAAGTGTTGAAGCTTTTAGGTTCTGCTTCCGAAATGTATTTTTTGCTTTTTAAAACTTCGTCGGTGCTTAAAGTTTTGTAATCGGTAAAATTGGTTGCAATGGAAATCAGAATGGTGACCTCACTGGCGTTGCTTACGGCAATACTGTTTTCTGAAACTTCCGTTTTGCCATCTTTATTAAGGATTTTTGCGATTGCACTGAATCTGACTTGCCCTTGAACGCCGTCCAAAGTTGAAGACAAACCGTCCATTTGCAATGTGTTAATATCAATTGCTTTGCTGTTTTTTTTGAGTTCGCTGTTGAATTGAGCTGAAAAACTCAGTGCATTTTTTTTGTCTGAACTTAATTTGATAACAATGACATTATCAGGAATCGAAGCGAAAACCTCTCTTTTAAAATTGATCCCGTTGGCTGAGAAAGTGGTTGTTGTAATTGCTTTTTCAATATCTAATTCTCTGTAGTAATTTTTAAAATCACTACTATTTTTAAAGTCAAGAATTAAATCACCAATATTCTGGAAGGCTGAACCGTGAAGGGTTTTTGCCGTTAAACCTTTATCCGCAAGAATCTGGGCACGTTTGTAATTTCCGTTAAATAAATAATACCGGATCGAATCGAGAACTTTCGGACCGTCAGGATTATCGTTCCGCGAAGGGCCGCCGGACCAGAAGGTACTTTCATTCAGCTGAATTTTTTCTTTAGCAGGATCTCCAAAAACCATTGCTGCAAGCCGCCCGTTTCCGATCGGCAATGCTTCCACCCACTGTTTGGCAGGTTTGTCGTACCACAGCTTGTATTTTCCGCCTTTCTGGGCAAAGGAAAATCCGCTTATGAAAAGACAAAGGGTTAATATGGAAAATTTACAGTTCATTTTTTACGTTTTCTTTTCTGAAACGGAATTTCCTTTTGCATTTCTATTAATCAGCCAAATAATTCCCCACGCCGCGATATAAGAAACACCGGCAATGAAAAAGATGATGTTGTAACCGCCGTTGATGTTTCCAGCTTTTTTGAAAGTATCCAACACAATTCCAATGAAAAGAGGAAAAAGAATTCCGGCTGCCGAACCGAGCATTCCGCCAAAGCCGATGACCGAACTCACATAATTATTGGGTAATTTATCGCCAACCGTGGTCATCAGATTTGCGCCCCAACCCTGATGCGCAGCGGTTGCCAAAGCAATGATAATCGTAATCATCCACATATTATCGACGTATTTTGAAAACATGACCGGAACAACCATCAGCGCAAAAAGCAACATTGTGAAACTTCTCGCTCTACCGATCGCCCAGCCTTTTTTAATTAAAACTGAAGACAGATAACCGCCTCCGATACTTCCAATCGTAGTTCCGCTGTAAATGATGATCAACGGGATGGAAGGTTTGGTTAAATCCATTTTAAAAACGTCGGCGAAATAGGCAGGAAGCCAGAACATAAAGAAATACCAGATCGGATCGGTCAGGATTTTTCCGATGGCAAAAGCCCAGGTTACCTTATGTTTTAGCAATTCCGAAAGCGGAACTTTGGATTGCTCTTCTGTTTTTCCATCCTGGTCGCTTTTGATGTATTGAAGCTCTTCCTCACTTAGATTTTTAGTTTTTTCCGGAATGTTGTAAAATCTCCACCATAAAACAATCCACAATAAACCCAGTGCGCCAATCCAGACAAAAGTTTCTCGCCAGCCGTAATGTCCCAAAATAAACGGAACCAGGAGCGGTGCTAAAATAGCTCCGACTGTTGCGCCCGAATTGAAAATTCCTGTGGCTAAGGCGCGTTCTTTTTTCGGAAACCATTCCGCTACCGATTTTATGGCTGCCGGGAAATTTCCTGCTTCACTGATACCCAAAGTACTTCTTGCGACTAAAAATCCGACCGTACTTTTCACAAAACCATGTCCGATAGACGCTAAACTCCAGACAATCAAAGAAACGGCGTATCCTATTTTGGTTCCGACCCTGTCGATGAATCGTCCCATCGCCAGATATCCGATGGCATACGTCGCTGTGAATGCCATCACAATGTAGCTGTAGTCTTTTTCATCCCATACGAATTCTTTTTCCAGGATAGGTTTTAACAATCCCATTACCTGACGGTCGAGATAATTGATGGTCGTTGCCAGAAAGACCAAAGACAGCATAAACCATCTGATATTGCGGTTTTTAGGAACCTGCATTAGTTTTGATTAAGTTGTTGTAACAAATTTTTTACTTTTTCGGTAAGTTGCTCTTCGTTTATATCTGATCTTACCAAAGAACTTCCCAATCCAACGGCCATTGCGCCGCCTTTGAACCATTCATTAATGTCCTCAACATCAGCATTGACGCCTCCGGTTGGCATAAAATTCATTCCCGGAAAAACGGGTTGAATTGATTTAATATAATTTTTACCTAAAGCATCTGCCGGAAATATTTTGACTAAAGTAAGTCCGCTCTGAAAAGCCAGATTAACATCCGACGGTGTAAAACAGCCCGGAATCAGCAGCACATTTTTCTTTACCGAATGTTTGATCAATTTCCTGCTAATAACCGGTGTAATGATGAAATCGGCATTTGCATTTACGTAATCTTCCATTTCATTCGTATTTTTTACCGTTCCGATTCCTAATAAAAGTCCTGGAAATTCTATGGATGAAATTTCTTTGAGCCTGGTAAAATTTTCCAAAGCCTGAGCACCACGGTTGGTATATTCTATGACATGGATTCCGCCGTCGTAAAGGGCTTTTACTGTATTTTTTGAAACCTCAAAAGATTCGTTGTAGAACAACGGAACGATTTTCTGGTCTTTTATTTTCTGTATGACTGGATTCATAATTTTTCGATATTTATAGATTCGTCAATGGTGTCGCCTTTTACAAATAGTTTTTTGAAGGCCACCCTTGTCGCATCTTCCAAGATTTTCTGTGAAGGGTTTCCTTTGATTTTTCCGTGAATTAATGCTGCCATAAACGAATCGCCGCTACCTACTCTTTCCTCGACTTTATCGGATTGATATTGTTCTGAAACTAAAAGCTGGTCGGTGAATAATGTCGCATAATAATTCACTTTTTCGCCATTTGTGAAACGGAAGGTGTTGGCAATCATTTCAACATCCGGGAATTGTTTCTGAATTTCCAACGCCGATTTTTTGGCTTGCTTTAAAAGATTTTCATCGTCAAAACTTCCATTCAGTTCATACTCAATTGGGATTTCCAGAAACTTCTGGATTGACCAGATATTTCCCATTAGAACATTAACGAACGGCATCATTTTTCTGATTAATTCAGATGGATTTCTGTCTTTCCAAAGCGCAGCACGGTAATTTAAATCCAGGGAAACGATGATATTTCTTTTCACCGCCTCCTTCATTAAATCAAGACATTTTTGGTAAGCGTTTTCGCTCAATGCCGGTGTAATTGTACTGATGTGAAGCCATTTAACCTCAGAAAAAATTTCATTAAAGCTAAATTGAGAAAAATCGGACTGCGTAAAAACCGATGGAAAACGGTCATATACTACCGCAGCGTTCTGCATGTCGCCATCCGATGACAGGTAAAAAGTTCCGATTCTGCCGTTGCTTTTTTCCGCTAAAATTTCAATACCTTTATTTTGAAGCTGAATTTCTAAGTGATTTCCGACAAAATTTTCCGGTAAAGCAGAAAGTAATTTAACCGGATTTTTCCATTGCGAAAGTGCGGAAGCCACGTTATATTCTGCGCCACCAACGAAAATTTTCATAGTCTGTTCATTTAACCAGTTTCCGTCAGAATCCGGGGCAAAATGGAGCAGCAGTTCTCCGAAACATACTATTTTCTCTGAAGATGCCATTGGCTGTTTTTAGTTTTAAATTTCAATTAGTTTTTCGTTTACCCGCAAAAGTCTTCTTCTGCCTTTGCGGGATAACTCTTTCATTAGATTTATTTCAAACCATCAGAGTCCGAAATAGTTTTTGGTATTGTAATAACAGATATCCTGTATTATTTTTCCGATCCATTCTTCGTCATCAGGCAGCAATCCTTTTTCCATTTCACTGCCAAACATATCGCAAAGCAGCCTTCTGAAGTAATTGTGTCTGGAGAATGACAGAAGGCTTCTGGAATCGGTAAGCATTCCTACGAATGTGCTGATAAGCCCGATACCGGAAAGCGTATTCATCTGTTTTTTCATTCCGTCGAGCTGGTCTAAAAACCACCAGGCCGCTCCAAACTGCACTTTAGATTTAATCCCGCTCTCGTTGAAATTTCCGGCCAGTGATGCCAGTACTTCATTGAATGTAGGATTGAGATTATAGATAATTGTTTTAGTGAGCTGATCCTTAGCGTTTAAATCATCTAAAAGAACGCTCATCTTTTGGGCAAAATATTGTTCGCCAATCGCGTCATATCCGGAATTAGCACCGATTTTACGGAGCATGTCGGAATTATTGTTTCTTGTCGCGCCCACGTGAAACTGCTGAACCCATCCCTTTTCATTGTACATTCTGCAAAGTTCTTTCAGCAGGTAACCGCACAATGCTTCAGGATTTGAAAAAACCGGTTTATTTCCCTTTAAAAAATCTGAAAATTCGGTTTCCAGATTTTGAGTCCAAAGGGCTGTATCGGGAAAATATTCGAAGCCGTGGTCTGCTACTTTTGCACCCGCGTCTGCAAAATACTGGATTCTGGAATGAAGCGCGGCCAGTAAATCAGATGTTGAATGTATGGTTGTATCTGTTACATTTTCCAGCTTTCTGATTGCTTTTAGATAATGTTGGGGATCAACGATGTTGATGTATGAATCCGGTCGGAAAGCGGGCAAAACGCCTGTCGCAAAATTACTGTCCTTAAGGGCTTTATGATAAGACAGATCATCGGCAGGATCATCAGTGGTACATAAAGTTTCCACTTTGAAGTTACGGATAATAGATTGTGGCAGGAAATCCTCGGTCTGCAGGCTTTCATTCATCCTCGAATAGACGGAATCTGCATTTTTTGTAGATAGGTACTCGTTGATTCCGAAAGGATTTTTAAGTTCCAGATGAGTCCAGTGAAACAAAGGGTTGCGGAGGGTATAAGGTACTACCTCAGTCCATTTTTTGAATTTTTCAGGGTCTGAAGCACTTCCTGAAATGAATTGCTCGTCAATCCCGAAATTACGCATTGCGCGCCATTTGTAATGGTCACCATCCAGCCAGATGGCTGTCGGAGAACGGAAATTCTGATTATTGGAGATCACATCCGGTTCCAAATGGTTGTGATAATCGATAATCGGCATGTCTTTCGCATAGCCGAAGTAAAGATTTTCTGCTTTGGCGGACCCGAGTAAAAATGATTTTCCGAAAACTTCTTTATTATTATGTAAATGAGTCATTAGCTGGTTTTAATGATTCAGAATTTAATTTTTAAAAACAAGACCTTATTTTGACTAAGATCTTGTTTATTTAAATATGAAGAAAATATAACTTTCTGCTAAACGCCGCTAAAAGCGCTGAAACCACCATCAACAGGCAGTAATGCACCGGTAATAAAGCTTGCGGCTTCTGAACAGAGAAACTGTACAGCTCCGTTCAGTTCTTCTACTTCCCCGAATCTCTGCATCGGTGTTTTGGCAATAACTTTCTGGCTTCTCTCCGTTAATGAGCCATCAGGATTCAGGAGAATTGCCCGATTCTGGTCACCGATGAAAAATCCCGGTGCTACGGCATTCACTCTTATTTTATCGCCAAATTTCAAAGCAACATCCGAAGCCAGCCATTGGGTAAAATTGGTGATGGCCGATTTTGCTGCCGAATATCCCGCTACTCTTGTAATCGCCGAATAAGCTGCCATGGATGAGATGTTGACAATGCTTCCGCTACCCTGCTCCGACATCGCTTTTCCGAAGACAAAGCATGGATAAACGGTTCCGTTGATATTGAGATCGGTCACCTCATCCCATCCTTTCATATCCATATCAAAGAATGACTGGTCGGGAGATAAGGTCGCTGCGGGAATATTTCCGCCTGCAATACTTAAGAGGATATCGATTTTTCCGTACTTTTCAGTAATTTTTTTTGAAGCTTCTTCAAGACTTGAAATGTCCATCACATTGGCTTCTACGGCAAAGGCATCACCGCCTGATACCGTTAATTCCTTAACAAAAGCATCCAGCTTTTCCTGGCTTCTTCCTAATGCCACCACTTTTGCTCCGGCTTCGATGAAACTTTTTGCCACACTTCCGCCTAAAACTCCGGAAGCACCTGTAATAACGGCTACTTTATCTTTTATGCTGAATATTTCGTTCATTTTTATGATTGATAAATGATGATTGATAATTGATTAAAACGAGTGCTAATTTTGCCTGGCCATTTCATTTTGAACGGCTGCCATTACGCCATCAATCTGCCCTAAGGCAAGCATTCTGCCCAAAAACGAATAGCCTGGATTGTAGCCTTTATCAATATCTTCGGTTAAAAGTCTTCCGTGATCTATTCTCATCGGTAAATCCGGATTTTCTTTTTCAAAAACTCTTATAACATCGATCAATTTTCCTCTTCCGCCTAAATGATGCGCTTCGATGAAATCGCCATTGTCAAAAACATTGGTGCTTCTGAGGTGAACGAATTTCGTGCGGTGCGCAAACTTCTGCGCAAGTTTTGGAACATCATTGTTAAGGTTTGCGCTTAGTGATCCTGCACAGAACGTCAGTCCGTTATGCGGATTGTTTACGGCGTTTAAGAACCAGTCGATATCCTCTTCATTGGTCACGATTCTTGGAAGCCCCAGTAAGGCGAAAGGCGGATCGTCCGGATGTACACACATCTGGATGTCCCATTCTTCACAAACCGGCATTATTCTTTCCAGAAAATATTTCAGGTTTTCACGAAGCTTGTTTTTATCGATTCCATCGTACAAAGCCAATAAATTATTGAATTTTTCTACCGGATTCAAATCGCCTTCCTTAATATTTCCGTTTACGAATCCCTGGGTTTTAACAATCACCGAATCGATCAGATCATTGCTATCTTGTTCGGTAAGGGTATTTTTAAGTTCTTCAACTTTCTGAAGAATTTCCTGAGTATAATCTGCTTCGGCTCCCTTTCTTTTTAAAATATGAATTTCAAAATAAGCGAATTTGGCTTTATCAAAATATAATGACGACGAACCGTCTTCCCATTCATGGAAAAGGTCGGTCCTGGCCCAGTCGAGCACCGGCATAAAATTGTAACAAACGGTCGTTACACCGGCTTTACCAAGGTTTTCGAGACTTGTGATGTAATTTTCTATTAAAAAATCCCGGTCTTCACCTCCGTATTTGATCGCCTCGCTTACAGGAAGGCTTTCCACTACAGACCAGCGAAGACCGTGACTTTCTATATAATTTTTATAATCATTTATCGCCTCTAAACTCCAGACCTGTCCGTTGGGAATATCATGAAGTGCTGAAACAATGCCTTCGACCCCGATCTGACGGAGTGTTTTTAGTGTGATCTTATCTTTTTTGCCAAACCAACGCCATGTTTTTTCCATAATCTTCAATTTTTATTCATTAAACAAAGCAGGCGCTCTTTTACAAACACCTACTTTGTTATTAATATGAATGTAAGAATAAAATTAATTAGTATCCAGGATTCTGGAATTTCGCTTTCTCTTCAGCAGATGCACCACTCATTGCGTCTATTTGTCCTTGTGGGATTGGTCTCAGGTAATGGAATTTCTGAATATTTCGCGTTATTGTCTGTGGCGTATGGTTTCCATAAGCAGTTCCTCCGATTTTATAAGTAGCTGCATATTCTCCCCACTTTTGTGTACGTACCAGATCATACCATCTGTAAAATTCACCATAGTATTCACGTGATCTTTCTGCAAGAATATAATCAATGGTAATATTTGAAGGTGTTGCTGCGGTCATAGCTGAACTATTATCAGCAATAAATGTAGTATTTTGAGCATTATTAAACTTCCATTTTCCTGCTCTTGCACGGATAACATTGATAAGATCTCTTGCGCTCATGGTTCCTGAAGCACCTTTTACTGCTGCTTCAGCAGCAATAAAATAAAACTCAGAGAATTTTGCCACGTTGAAAGGTCTTGTCAATCCTGCATTCGGATAGCCTAATCCGTTTGGATCATCCGTACGATAGGTTCCGATTTTCCATAAGCCGGGGTATACAATTCTGCTTATTCCGTTTGGTGCAACAACCCAGTCGGCTCTTCCTGGCAATATTCCTGCACCGACACCGTTTTGCCCTGCATCTGAAGGATAAGTTGGCATTTGAGAATCATCATTAAGGAAACTTAGAATTGCTCCTCCTGGTTGTACAGGTAAACTATTAGCATTGTACAGAACAGGATTAGTAACCCCTGCTTTGTCCCAATTTCCTCTATAAGTAGTTACGAAAGTTCCATCATATCTTGAATCAGTTGTTTTATCAGCAAATGTGTTCTGAATAACCCCGATTGTAGGACACATACGTGCCCATGGACGTCCTAGCGACTGTGTTGCGGCACGTTGTACAGAACTTACGTTTACCCAGTTGGTTGCCGAACTACTACTCTTTAGATTTGTATAGTTCCACGTATGTATCCATGCAGCAAAATTATCAGGAGACCATCCCGAACCAAAACCGACAGGATCGGATTCATTATAGAATGCGCTTGCCTGAGTATGATCTGCATAGAGCATACATTCATTATTTCTATCATTAGAACCTACATTAACGTCATAGAAAGTTGGCTGCAGACCATAAGTACCAGGGTTTGTAATTCCTGTCATGGCAATATCATAAGCCTGCTGGAAATACCATTGTGCATTATGACCATCCGGATCAGTTCTTGGAGTTTCAGGATAAGTTGGGATGCTATTAGGATTCTGTAGCCACCATCCATAAGTGAGATAGGCTTTTGCCAAAAACAATCTTGCAACATTTTTAGTTACTCCTCCGGTTACTCTTGGAGAAGTTGGTAAATTTTCTATGGCTTTTTTCAGATCAGGAAAAATAGCTCTTGTATAAACTTCAGTAACTGTATTTCTCTTAGAAGTTGTCACTGCATTTGTATTGAGTGCAAGTTCTCCAGCTCCTAAATCCAATGGCACACCTCCATAAGTCTGTACCAACATAAAGTAATCAAATGCTCTAAAGAATCTTGCTTCTGAAATTAATGATTCGGATACCCCAAATTGTGGACCTCTCTCTACAATTCCATTTGCTGTGTTGATATAAGGAAAAACAGATCCCCAAACCATACTGGGCGGGAAAGTAGCTGATGTAACATTTCCATTTCCTGAAAAGTCCATTTCCTTGAAGTTTCCATCCGCACTTTGCGCCCAAGTAGCTTCATCAGTACCATTCTGGCAATTACTCATAAAGTAACCATTACCATACAATAAGCGTAAACTTCTATATAGAGATGTGACACCTGCAGTAACTCCATCCGGAGTATTAAAGTAATCAACCGTATAATTAGATCTTGGTTGTTCGTCCAGAATCTCATTACAGCTGGATAAACAAAGTGATAAGAAGAATGCTCCTATAACTATTTTTTTATTAAACTTTATCATGATTTTGTAATTTAAAAAGATAAATTGATTCCCATTAGATAATTACGCGTAGATGGATTATTGGCCCCTATAATAAGCTGACGGCTGTTATAAGGAAGGCTACTGTTAACCGCCTGATTCTGGTTTCCGTAAGAATTAGGTTCCGGATCCATACCAGACTCTTTGTGATAAGGAGAGAATAAAACTAAAGGGTTAGTCACCGTAAAATAAATTCTAAGACTGCTTAACTTCAAATCATCTAAGAACTCTTTCTTTATATTATAACCTAATGTTATCGTTCTTAATTTAAGATATGATCCATCGAAATAAGCAAGCGTAGAACCATATTTTGGATTATCTCCACTCATAATTCCTCCCGGTTTAGGATTTCTTACATTTGGGTTGTCTGCTGTCCAATATTCTACATCAACATTGTTACCTCTTCCTGTTAACCTGTTAAGATAACCTGAAGAACCGTAAATAGAACTAATCAAAACCCCACCATGCTGAAATGCACCTACTGTACTTAACTCAAAGTTTTTATAAGAAAATCTCATATTAAAACCACCCTGCCAGTCCGGAGCTGTATCAATAATTTGTCTATCGGTTGTATTTATTGCTCTAACAGGACTACCATCTGCATTGTAACCTCCGGTGTAAAGAACTTTAATCATTCCCACATTACCACCTGGTTCTAATATATTGAGATACGGATCACCTTGCTGCCACAAACCAATATTTTGATAATCATAAATAGCGTTAATATTGTGCCCTACAAACCAATTGTTAATTTCATCACGTGTAGTTCCTGAAGATAAAGCTAAAATCTGATTTCTGTTTGCGTACCAGTTTATACCTGCATCCCAACTAAAACCGTCTGGATTATTTATGATACTACCGTTAAGTGAAACTTCCCAACCTTTGTTTTCTATCTGTCCTATATTATTAGTCACTCTATCAATACCGCCTGAAGGAGGTAGTCTCGTACCAGATAAAACTTTTTCAGTCTTTGTTCTGTAATATTCTACTGTTCCTGTGATTCTATTGTTAAATAGACCAAAATCGACTCCAAAATTATTTGTTTTAGAATATTCCCATCCTAAACCAGTATTTGGGGCAGTTAATATATAAACTCCTGTTGTATTTGAAGATCCAAAGTTATAAGGAGTTACCTGTAGAGATCCTAATGTCGTATAAGGGTCAACTGCCTGGTTAGATGTCTGTCCCCATCCATATCTTAGTTTAAACTGGTTGATAAATTTCATGCTCTGCATGAAAGATTCATTAGCCAGATTCCAACCTAACGATATTGCGGGATACGTATGCCACTTGTTACCCGGTGCCAAAACAGATGCACCATCTGCACGGAGTGTAGCCGTAATCATGTACTTATTATCATATGTGTACATTGCACGACCCATATAAGACAAAAGCCCTCTCCGCCAATACACCTGATCCTCTGGTTTTACAGAAATATCCGCCTGTGGTGACTGTCCTAAATTATAATATTGAAAAAAGTCTGCAGGTACATTCTTAGCACTCATATATGTGCTCACATATCTGGTTCCTTCTGCTGAATATAAAGCTACTGCATTGATTTTATGCTTTCCAAACGTTCTGTCATAGGTTAATAAATTCTCTAAAGTCCAATGGTAGGTTTGGTTATTTCCTCTTCCTGCACTAGAAGGTGTTGCTGCATTTACATTAAATACTCCTACTCCTGTGTAATTTCCACTATTGGAAGTAAGGTAATCCAATCCAACGTTTAATCTGTATTTTAAACCAGTAATAGGTAAGCTTACTTCACCATATATATTATTATATGAACTAAAACCTTTACTTTCATCAACGTATTTATCTCCTAAATTCTCAAGTGTCTTTCTTATATAGATCCAAGATTGATCTACATTTGATGCGGTACTCATGCTTCTCTTAATACTACCATCCGGATTATAAGGATTAGCTAAAGGGGAGTAACCTAATATCGGTGCTCCTGATACACCATTTCCTTCAGACACTGTATAGTTTGTATTGGTTGTAAATCCGAATTTAAAACTTTTACCCACCTGCTGATCCAAACCAATTCTTAATGAAAATCTTTCATAATTCTGAATTGGAATTAGAGCATCCTGCTTAAAATAGGATAAACCTACATTATAATTACCACCATCTGTTCCACCTGAAACACCCACATCATGACTCGTCATCATAGCCGGTTTGTAATACAGTTTTTGCCAGTCTGTATTGGTATCCAACGTTTCATCTGTTCCTAATCCATAAATATTTCCGGCATCAGCTCTAAGTTTTGCCAATTTTGGACCATCCATCATTGGATATCTGGAAAATAACGTTTGAACTCCTGTGAATGAATTATAAGTGAATCTGGGTTTTTGCCCTTTTGATCCTCTGTTTGTTGTCACCAAGATAACACCATTTGCGCCCCTTGATCCGTAAATAGCCGTTGCAGAAGCATCCTTTAAGATGTCTATACTTTTGATATCATTAGAACTAATATCACCTAGCGACCCAATAAATGGAATGCCATCTAAAACGATTAAAGGATCATTAGTTCCTGTAAAAGATCTTGCTCCTCGGATTCTGATCTGCATCGCAGCTCCCGGTTTTGATGAGGTCTGAGAAATATCTACTCCGGCAGTTCTTCCCTGTAAAGCCTGAGTAATGTTTGCAGAAGGAACTTCACGTAATACGTCTCCTTTTACCGTAGCAACAGATCCGGTGACCGCTTCTTTTCTTTGGGTACCATACCCGATAACAACCACCTCATCGATCTTCTTCTCTTTTGTTACCGTATCTTTTTTAACCTGTGAGTAAACCATGCCTGAAGGCAGCAAAGCCATTGCAAAAAACAGCGCAGCCTTATTGGTTTTAGCAAAATAAAATCGGTTCATAATTATTATTTTTAAATATTAGGGTTGAATAAAAAGGCTGCCCGTACGTAGTGTCAGTTGATAAAAATCCTTAATGTTAAACAGCCTTTTTACTTTTTTAGATATACATGTTTACAATAGCCTCAAACAATTCCTGTTTTCCGCTTTTTGGCTGAGGTTCACCGATTTCATGAGCTATTCTCTGAAGATCTTCCAAGGTAAGAGCTCCTTCTTCAAACGCTTTCCCGTTCCCTTTATCAAAAGAGGCATAGCGGTCTGTTCTCAGTTTTTTATAGTCAGAATTTTCAAGAATGTCTGCAGCAGCCAAAAGACCTTTTGCAAATACATCCATTCCCGAAATATGAGAGATGAACAAGTCTTCCGGATCGATAGAATTCCTTCTGATCTTTGCGTCAAAATTTACTCCTCCTTTTCCTAATCCGCCTGCAGGGAGAAGCACGAGCCACGCCTGTACCATCTCTAAGTAGTCTATCGGGAACTGATCCGTATCCCAACCGTTCTGGTAATCTCCTCTATTCGCATCGATGCTTCCTAGCATTCCTGCATCTACTGCTGCCTGAAGCTCGTGCTCGAAAGTATGGCCGGCCAACGTAGCATGGTTTACTTCAATATTTAATTTAAAGTCTTTATCCAATCCGTAGTGTCTCAGAAATCCGATTACGGTTTCAGAATCGTAGTCGTATTGGTGTTTGGTAGGCTCCATCGGTTTAGGCTCGATCAGGAAAGTTCCTTTGAAACCCTGTTGGCGCGCATAATCTCTTGATATGGAAAGGAAACGTGCCAAATGATCTTTTTCACGCTTCATATCCGTATTTAAAAGGCTCATATAGCCTTCTCTTCCACCCCAGAAAACATAATTTTCCCCGCCAAGAGCAATGGTTGCATCAATAGAATTTTTAACCTGGGTTCCGGCGCAAGCCAATACATCAAAGTTAGGGTTGGTAGAAGCACCGTTCATATATCTTTCATGGGTAAATACATTGGCTGTTCCCCAAAGAAGTTTGATTCCTGACTCTGCCTGCTTCTGCTTTGCATATTCTACAACTGTCAGAAGGTTTTTCTCATAGTCTTTCCAGTTGTCGGCTGGGTCTACCATGTCGATATCATGGAAACAGTAATATTCAAAGCCCATTTTGGACATGAATTCAAAACCGGCGTCCATTTTGTGCATTGCTCTGGTAACGGCGTCATTTCCGATATCCCAAGGATGGTGAATGGTAGGTCCTCCAAACGGATCGCTTCCATTAGCACATAAGGTATGCCACCAGGCCATTGCAAAACGCGTCCAGTCTTTCATCGGTTTTCCCATGACAATTTTTTCAGCATCATAATAGCGGAATGCCATTGGGTTTCTGCTTTCCTTTCCTTCAAATTTAATTTTGTCGATACCTGTAAAAAACTCTTTCGTACCTGTTAAAGTGTTCATATTTTTTATTTATTTTATTTAAAGTTTGCGTAGTGATTCCCTTCTCACTGATGTAGAAAGATCAGTAAGTGCCAAGGAATTTTTTCCGCTGATTCGTTTTAGATTATTTCATTAAGATGATGTTTCCATCTTGTATAGGCTTCCAGATATTGTTCTTGTTTCTCGTGTTCAGGCTCTATCACTGCAATTTTTTCTAGTGATGCAAATGCTTCTTTGGAATCTGCATAAAACCCTATTCCTATTCCCGCCGCTCTTGCAGCTCCCACAGCTCCGTCGGTATCGTAAAGCTCAATTACCGCATTGCTGACACTGGAAAGCGACTGGCGAAAAATTGAACTTAAAAACATATTGGCATTTCCGGCCCGGATCACCTCGATATTCATCCCAATATTCCGCATGATATTCATTCCGTACTCGTAAGAAAATACGATTCCTTCCTGCGCCGCACGCAGAATATCTCCTTTTGTATGAATGTTGAAATTGATTCCGTGAATGGAGCAATTGGTTTCCTTATTCTCCAAAACCCTTTCTGCTCCGTTTCCAAACGGTACGATGCTTAAGCCTTTGGAACCTATGGGTGAAAGTGAAGCCAGCTCATTCATGTCGCCGTAAGAAGACAGTGAAGTGGCGAAATTATGCTTCAGCCATGAGTTTAAAATGCCCGTCCCATTGATGCAAAGCAGAACACCAAGTCGGGTTTGCTCTAAGGTGTGGTTGACGTGGGCAAATGTATTGACTCTTGATAATCTGTCATACTCAAGCTGATCCAAAACTCCATATACGACTCCTGAAGTTCCTGCTGTAGAAGCAATCTCTCCCGGATTAAAAACATTTAATGAAAGTGCATTATTCGGCTGGTCTCCCGCTCGGTAAGAAATCGGTGTCCCTTCTTTTAATCCCAGCTCCTGAGCCGCAGAGGCAGAAACCGTAGACTGAATTCCGAAAGTAGGAACAATTTCCGGAAAAAAACTTTTTGGAATTCCGTAATGATTGATAACATCTTCTGAAATGCAGTTGTTTTTGAAATCCCAGAAAATACCTTCTGATAATCCTTCAATCGTCATCCCGATATGTCCGGAAAGCCTCATGGCAATATAATCTCCCGGAAGCATGATTTTATCAATCTTATCAAAAATTTCCGGTTCATTTTCTTTTACCCAGGCCAGTTTTGAAGCTGTGAAATTTCCCGGTGAATTCAGAAGGTGTGATAAACATTTTTCTTCCCCGATTTCCCTGAAGGCTTTTTCCCCATAAGGAACCGCACGGCTGTCGCACCAGATGATGGAAGGTCTCAGTAAATTCTGATCTTTATCAACAAGAATAAGACCATGCATCTGCCATGTAATTCCAATACCTTTAATATCTTCCGCATGTACTCCCGATTCATGCATGACAGCTTCGTGAGCAAGTTTCAGATTCGTCCACCAGTCAGCAGGATTCTGCTCTGCCCATCCGGGATTCACAGCGGTGATTTTCATTTCCTTTTTGGGGGAAAATTCTGAAGCAATCACTTTTCCACTGGATGCCTCGATGAGACAAACTTTTACGGAAGAACTGCCGATGTCATAGCCTAGTAAATACATAATTTATATAGAAGCGTGTTATTTGATTAGTTTGGTATTGTTTTTCTTGTAAATTTTAGCATCGAACTTATAATATCGTGCTGCCCGGTGAGATACATTTTTTTCAATTTCATCCAACGGAACAATATAGTTGAAAGACGATATTTTTTTATGAAAGTTTTTAATATCAATATGCTTTTCACTTAATGCAGTGTAGAGCTGATACAGCTGTCTGATGGTAAATCTTTTCGGAAGCAGTTCAAAAATAATGGTGAAATCCGATTCTATCCATTTTCTGATTTCTACCAGAGATTCACTGATAATTTTATTGTGGTCAAACGGTAATGAAGGAACTTCATCAATCGGGAACCAGTCTACCGTATCATACTTTGTGCTGTTGATCTTATGATCAATTTTACAAAGCGAAAGATAGGCTACGGTGATAATCCTGTCAATATCATGCTTGTATTCCTCTCCCATCCATTTAATGTCATGCTTATTGTTGGCCCGTGAAGGATCTGCAAAACATTTGAACTGTTTAAGCACCATTTTCTTAATACCAGTCAGTTCATGGAGAACACGCTGCGCAGCATCGTCTACATCCTCATCGCTAAAAATCAGGCTGCCCGGTAATTTTTTCTGCCGTTCTACCGGAACTTCATCAACGTGCCGCTGAACCAGTAAAATATTTAACCTGTTTTCGTAATCAAATCCGAATACAACACAGTCGACAGATACATACGTATGAATAAAATTAGGGCTCATTTAAATCGTTAACATTTATGTAACATCACAAATATAAAAATTCAATTGAATAAAAAAAATAAAATTAATGCTATCAGTTACATATCAACAATTTACATATCGATTTTTTATGATAAGAATTGTATAAAATTAATGATAAGGTTATCATATCATTTATACTTATTAACGCCGTAATACTTGAATCAACAATTGATTACATTAAAAAATATAAAAAAATATTATTTAAATGATCTATTTAAATGATATGATAAGAAACGTTAAAATATATTTATTTTTTTTTAACTAAAAGTGTATAAAAAACACTTTTTAGCCATCAAATTTTTCAAAAAAAGAATTTTTTCTTTACCATTTTTATATGCAAGACTATAAAAAACTACCGAAAAATTAATCCGTAACATTTATCCGGATTAATTTTTTAATAATATATTATTAAAAAACTGCAGTCAAGGCTTTACTGTTATTCAGAATAATTCTTCGATATATTAAGATCATTTATCTTTTGTGATTTAGAATTGTCTGAATAGTAATAATTCTCATTACTACTCTGCGTCAAAAAGTAACCGTATAATTTTTTCCCAATTTTACGGATATGGCACAACTTCTGATGTAGGAAAGCTACAACACTATAAATCCAGTAATATGTCTATAAAAATACAGGTTGCCATGTGCACAAAATGCAATGGCTATTCCTCAGCTGCCCCTTTAGAAAAAAAAGACAGTAACCATCCTGAAATTATCGACCATTTTTTTTATCATGGTGAACCATGGTTTACACTGGAGCAGGAAACCTTTGAAAAATCCAAGAGGTATGCGCAGACGGAAATTGTGGTTATGGATCTTGAGCAACACGTAGAAAATGATCATTTATACTGTCATTGCAACAAAAAAGCGATTAAAGAGAATCATATCCCTGCAGTTTCTAAAAGACAGAAAACTGATCTGGTGATTGAAAAATATGAAGTCGAGACCGAAATTTATTTTAAAGACCTTTATTACACGTATAATAATTTTCACGGAATCCATCCGGCAGGCAATTATAATTCTAATAGGAAATACGGTTAGAGGGTGACGGATATATTTTACGACTTGTGAGGTTAATATAAATCGATGCGAACTATTTTCTATTTCGCATCGATTTATATTTATGACATCGCCGTCTTCCTAATCAGGACCTGTTATCAGGAAATTCTACTTTGAAACCAACGCCGCGGACGGAATCAAGCGTTATCCTTTCGTCATGCTGGAAGTATTTTCGCAAACGGGTCATAAAAACATCCAGGCTCCGGCCCAGAAAATAATCATTTTCCCCCCAGAGTGTCTCCAGGATTTCTTTCCGGTTGATGATTCTTCGGTTATTTTTAGAAAGAAGGAGCAAAAGTTCAGATTCTTTCTCAGTCAGCTGAATCGCGTGGTCCTGGTAAATCAGTCTGAACTGTTCCGGCACAAATGAATAATACCCGATTTTAATAATATCCTCTTTTATATGATTTTGCCTTCGGAGAATATTTTTAATCCTTAAAATCAGTTCTTCAGGCTCGCACGGCTTGGTAATATAATCATCCGCACCCAGCTTCAGTCCCAAAATCCTGTCAATACTTTGGGACTTTGCCGTTAAAAAAAGAAAAGGAATATCAGAAGTTTTTCTGATCTCTTTAGAAAGTTCAAATCCGTCTATTCCGGGAAGCATGACATCAAGAATTGCCAGTTGATAACCGTCGATCATCTTTTTATTTTTCAGGATTTCTTCAGGATGTGTAATCCAGACTACCTCAAAATCAGAAAATTCAAGATACTGCTTCAATACCATTCCCAGATCCGGATCGTCTTCTACCAATATAATTTTAAGCTTCATTCCGCAACATAATTTTAAATGTAACTCCTTTCTTTTTCGACTGTACCCCGATATCACCTTTGTACTTATCCACTATTGTTTTCACGAGAAAAAGGCCGACTCCCAAACCATTAACGTGAAAATTTTCCGGTCTTGTAACACGGTAATATTTCTCAAAAATAAGCTTATGCTCTTCTTTGGGAATTCCGATCCCGTTATCAGAAATTTTTATTTCAACGGCTTTATCTACTTTTAAAAATACTTCTATTTCTGTCGCTCCGTACTTTAAAGCATTATTCATAAGGTTATCCATGATCTGCTTAAAATCATTGTATAGCAACAATTTATTTTCGATAAAATCAATTTTTATATTAAAATTGGTATGCTGATGTGTTATCCTGAGTTCCGAAAAATAATTCTCAATTTCCTTTTTATCTATCCGTGCCCCTTCAGAATCATACGAATGGATAGATGACACAATATTTTCAAGTCGTTTAACCTGTCTTTCTAACAAAGCTTTATTCTCTATATCCGGGGACTGAACGATTGAAAATTTAAGCGTGGTAATTGGGGTATTGAGTTCATGTGCAATGGAGTCTATAGTAGTGTGAAGCTGTAAGATTTTATTTTCCTGACGGTTCAGGTTCCTCATGCTGTTCCTGAAGAGGTAAATAATCAAACAGACAATAAAGAGACTGATGACTACAAGAGGAATAATTTTTTTTAAAATCAGAAAGCGGATATTCAGCAATTGGAAACTGGATTTTGATTTTATGAGGTAATTTTGCTTTTCCTCCAGATTAATCTCCGTGTTTTTGCTGGAATTGCGGCTGGACCACTTGCCTTCGTTAATAACCAACGGTTTTGTGATTGGTTTTGCAGTTTGATATAAAATAACAGAACGGTTTTCCGGTAAAAGTTCTTTTTTAGTCAGCTCGTCATATACTGAATAAATTTCACTTTTTATAGCTAAGTCAAAACCGGACTCGCAAAGCTGCTCTTTAAGGATCATTTCCAGTTTCCTACTCTGCTCATTTCCGGAAGCAGTAATTTTTCCATGGTGAATGATTTCTTCTCTCTGAATATTGATTTTATTGTTCAGCTTCTGAAAATCTGCCACCAGTTTATCCTCATTGGTACTGGCATCATATTTTTCCATCTTAGCGATAACAAGCTCGGCCATATCCCTGGCCTGTCTGTTGAGTTCCTTTTCCTCAAGACGATAAGAATTGTAAATGAAATACACCTGCAGTACAACCAAAATGGCCAGACTGAATAAAAACAAACCTACTTTACTAATTTTCTTCCGGTTCATATTTCAAAAATACAATCTAATTTTCTTTCTTTTCAGCATTAACCGTTCATTAACCGTTCATTAACAAATATTTCCTGCATTTCTTCCCAATTTTGAATAAAATTAATGAAATGAAATTTTACAGCATTATTTTATTTTTATTTCCTGTAATTATATGGGGCCAGAATATCAAAGGACACATTGAAGATGAAAATCAACAACCACTTTCAGGATGCAGTATTGAAGTGAAAAATAATAAGACTTTATTTTATTCCGATCAGCAGGGCAATTTCACGGTTGAAGGAATGCAATCGTTTCCGACATCTATCCTCATTAAAAAACCAGACTATCAGGATTACGAAATCATAATAGAACAAAACGAATTCCTGAATATTATCTTAAAAAAAGATACTATTAAAACCATTGAAGCCATTACGATTACGGCTAACAAGCCTCTCTTAAAAAGAAAAATTGACAGGCTGGAATTCAATATTGAAAAAACGCCTCTTCAGAACCTGAATGCATGGGACATCCTGAAAAGCACACCAAACATTTTAGTTAAAAATGAAGAGTTAAGCATTCGCGGAAACTCACAGATCATCGTAACCATCAACGATAAAAAGACTCTGATGACACAGGAACAGCTGAAACAGCTGCTGGAAAACACCGATGGAAATAACGTATCTTCCGTTGAGGTGATTACCAATCCTCCTGCAAAATATGAAGCACAGGGAAGCGCCATCATCAATATCAAAATGAAGCAGAACGTACTTTCCGGATATAAAGGCAGGGTTTCCACAAGATACCATCAGTCCATTTACGCAAAAGGGACGATTGGGCTGTCCCAATCTTACAATACGGCAAAATGGCAGCTGAGCGGCAACTATAATTTTATAACAGGAGATTACGTACGTCAGAATTTTGATATTGTAACCTTTGATAAAGATAAAACCCGCTGGGAAAGCGATATGGTAAGAAAAACCAGATCCCGTGAGCAGCACATCTATAATTTTTCAGGACAATACGGTATAGACAGCCTTTCGACAATACAATTCGGGTTTGATGGATACAATGCACCCAAAAATCAGGGAAATTATAATGTTCCGACGAATATTTATAATACGGAGAACAACCAGTTGCAATCTTATTATATTACCTCCAATAAAAGGAATCAATACAATAACAGCTTCAATACTTATCTTGTATATGATAAAAAATTCGGAGATCATACCCTTACCTTCACCAATAATTTCAGTACAAAAAAATACAAGGAAAACCAGGATGTTGAAACCTCACTTTATTTTATCAACCAGCCCGAAAATAAAAATCGTTTTGCCAGCAACAGCATTCAGGATGTTTCGCTTTATTCGTCTCAAATGGATTACCGCTTTTCAAATGATAAACTTACCCTGGAAAGCGGAATTAAATACAGCTTTGTCAATAACAGCAATAATCTCGGCTTCTTTGACGGAACCACAGGAATTTTAATTTCAGATCCTGCAAAAAGCAATATGTTTACTTATAAGGAAAATATTATTGCCGCTTATCTTTCTTCCGAATATAAATGGAATAAATGGGAACTGAAAGCAGGCCTTCGATCGGAGACCACATTAATCAGTACACAATCAGACAATCCGGACGTAAGAAATAAAACCTCAAGAACAGGGCTCTTTCCTACTCTTTTCCTGATGTACAACCTGAAGGATGACCAGCAGATCGGCTTTTCTTATGGAAAAAGAATTGACCGCCCCAATTACGATTTTTTAAATCCGTCAAGATCCTATTATAATCTATATTCATATTTCCAGGGAGATGCCAATCTAAGATCAACCATCATTCATAACCTAAGCCTTACTTACACCTTAAAAAACTGGAATTTTGAAGCTTATTACAGCTATATTAAAGATCCGTCTATGGAAATCTCCGTCCAGAATCCGCAAACCTTTGAAACGGTTTATAACTATACCAACATCGATCACGGAAAAAATATAGGAATCAATTTTTCAAAAAGCTTTTCCCTGAAGCCATTCTGGAAGCTGAATCTTTTTGCTATGGGAGAATACAATGAGAATTATTTTATGGGAACTGATAAAATTCTCTATAAAAATGATGTGTTTTTTTATAATGCCAATATTTCCACACAGATTACACTTGATAAGGAAAAAACCTGGGATCTTAATATCAGCTATGTCTATAATTCAAAAACGATTCAGGGCTCTTTTGATATCAGCTCATCCCAAAATACCAATATTATCTTAAACAAAAAAATGTTTAATAAGCGCTTAGAAGCCGGTTTGGTATTGAATGATTTGTTTAGAACAAACAAAAATACCATTTCCACGAGATACGCAGACCAGAATCAGTATTTTAAAGATTACCGTGATACGCAGTATTTTATGATCAATTTTAAATATAATTTCGGAAATCAAAAAGTAAAAGAAGCAAAAGCAGGTGATAAAACGGAAGAACAGAAACGTTTGTAATAATACTAATATCATTCATTAAATTTATACTATGAATACTAACAAATTCATTTTGTTATTCCCATTGTCAGAATAATATATCAATTACGCCTTATTTTTTAAATACAGCAGCCTGGCAATCAGCAAAAACTGAATTCCGACAATAAATCCTCCCAGAATATCAGTAAACCAATGTGCACCGAGATAGATTCTTGAAACTGCTCCGCAAGCAATCATTAAGACCAGCAGGAAAATCATAATCCCTCTTATCCTGCCGCTTATTCCTCGGGCATAAAATACAATTATAGATAAAAGTCCGAAGAAAACGGTGTAGAATAGAACATGTCCGCTGGGAAAGCTCTGGTATTTTGTTTCTTCAATTACCCTTACTACATCTGCACCGGGCCTCGGACGGTCAATAAGCATTTTTAAGGTCCAGCTTATGGCACCCGTAAGAATTGTGGAGCCAACCAGAATTGCCTCCCGTTTTTTTTCGTACATTAAAAAACATAATGAAGTAAAGCAAATAGCAAAAAAAGCAACCCGTACTTTTCCGAGCCAGCTGAATCCTTTCATTAAAGTGTCGAGAACAGCATGCTGCTGGTGCTGAAGTATCCCGGAGATATAATAATCCCAGTGGGCAGAACGGTTTGAAAGAACAAAATAAGTTAATATTAAAAATGAAACAGTAAGCAGAAAAAATAGGGAAGCATTTATCAACTTCGTTCTGTAAGACACAAATCCACTGATACTGGATAATTTTTTATTCATATGCGGAATAAGTTATTGACAATACTAATGTAAAATCTGAAAAGGTTTTTTATCAGAAATAGATTTTAAATTAATCTATAAGCAATTGTTTATACGAATGCCTAACACAATCCGTACTTTTAATGTCAAAAAAAAAGCTACTTGAAGTAGCTTGTATATCAGGAAAGAAACCGAAAATTAAAATAAATTATTCTGCTTTTGGCTTCCGCTGGCTCCTTTGGGCAAAAAGACAACCTTTCTGCTGATCATCTTAGCTTTTTCGAGCACCTTAAGTGCTTTCTGACGTTCGATTTCCTTGTTCATTGTTGAGGCATTGTCCCATTGAGTAGATTCTTTCATACTATATAATTTTGTGGTGTTTCTATTAAAACCAGGTGATCATCAACCTGCTGTTATTTTCTTAGCATAAAGCAGACCAATTTTAACAAATCAAGAACTAAAATCAAAATTTTTATTATATGGTATCAGTTTTGTAAACTTTCAAGGCGTCAGAGTACAATGAACAAGGACAGAACGGATCTGGTAATAAAAGATCAACTATGAATAAATCTTGTTAACCTACAATAAAAATGGACAGCATATGAAAATATTTCTTACAGGCGCAACAGGATATATCGGAAAGAGGCTTTTGATACAGCTCTTAAGTGAAGGGCACGAAGTTATATGTTCGGTGCGCGATAAAAAAAGATTTGATATTTCAATGTATCATAATTACCAGGACAAGCTGAGCATCATCGAACATGATTATAATGATCCCCAAACCCTTGTTCCTGTAGAAAAAGATATCGATGTAGCTTATTATCTTATCCATTCCATGTCTTCCAATGCAGACTTCAGTAAGGCTGAAAAAATATCTGCTAAAAATTTTTCTGAAACTATTGAAAAAACTTATTGTAAACAGGTAATTTATCTTACCGGTATTGTCAACGAAGACAAGCTTTCAAAACATCTCCAGTCCAGGAAAGATGTAGAGGAAGAACTGAAGTCTCCGAATTACAGCCTTACCGTACTCCGTGCAGGAATCATAATCGGATCCGGTTCTGCCTCTTTTGAAATTATTCGTGATCTTGTGGAAAAGCTTCCTGTTATGGTAGCTCCGAAATGGCTAAAAACACTTTGCCAGCCGATTGCCATAAGAAATGTAATCGAAATGCTTACCGGTGTGATCCATCAGAACTTTACATATAATCAACATTTTGATATTGCAGGTCCTGATATCCTGTCCTACAAGCAGATGCTGCTGATATTTGCCAGTGAACGAAATTTAAAGAGATTCATTATTTCCGTACCGTTTCTTAGTCCTAAATTATCTTCTTACTGGCTCTATTTTATTACATCAACATCATATGCCCTAGCCAAAAATCTGGTTGACAGCATGACCGTTAATGTGGTGGCAAAAGATAATGATCTTGCCGAAAGACTTCATGTAAAACTCCTGACGTATCGCGAAAGTCTGAAACTGAGCTTTGATAAAATTGAACAGAATGAGGTTCTCTCAACCTGGTATGATTCCTTCGGGAATTACAGATACACCAAAAATGTATGGGACTTTTTAGAGGTACCAGTCATGGGTGTTTTTAAAGACAGAAGAATCAATGAAGTTAAAAATGAGAAAGCAACTCTAAATAAAATATTCGGAATCGGAGGAAAAAACGGCTGGTATTACGCCAATCATCTCTGGAGCATAAGAGGATTGCTTGACAAGCTCTTCGGCGGTGTAGGACTGAAAAGAGGACGTAAGAATTCAGCTACGGTAAATGCAGGTGACAGTGTTGATTTTTGGAGGGTATTGTATGCCAGCAAAGAAAACAAAAGGCTGCTCCTTTTTGCAGAAATGAAAATGCCGGGCGAAGCCTGGCTTGATTTCAAAATTGAAAATGGAAAACTAATACAGGAAGCAACCTTCCGGCCGGTAGGATTATTGGGAAGGTTATACTGGTATTCCGTACTTCCTTTCCATGCCTATCTTTTTAACGGAATGATTAAAAAACTTACTGAAGATCAATAAGATTAAGGAATTTATAATTAGAACTTACTTATCCAATAAATGCAGATATAAAATAGCATTATATTATAAGGATGACCAGATACCACATTTTGGTTTTTTATAGTATATTTACTTAATCTATTAGCATCAGCTTTTCCTTATTTATTAGAACAGAACACTATGATTGAAAATACTTTTGGAATAAATATCGTGCCTGAAAATGATGCAGCGCGTCTTGATGCCCTAAAACGTTACAGGATTACAGATACACCTTCAGAAGAAAGTTTTGACGGTATTGCCAGGCTTTCCGCAAAAATATTTGACGTACCGATATCATTGCTTTCGCTGGTGGACGCTGAATCCGTATTCTTTAAGGCTAATATCGGGATGGGTAAGGCAACCCGTGCAAATAGAGGAAAAAGTCTTTGCGCATTAGCTATACTGGATGAAAAAGTTACTGTGTTTGAAGATGCCCTGAAAGAACCTTGCCTGCTGGCTAATCCTAATGTCACCGGCGATTTGGGACTTAGATTTTACGCAGGAGCCCCTTTGGTCACTCATGACGGTTTTCTTATAGGAACCCTGTGTATAATTGACCGGAAATCAAGAATATTCAGCGATGCTGACAGGACCATTCTCGAAAGCCTGGCCAAAACAGCGATGGACCAGATAGAACTCAGAAGATCATCCCTGGATACCATCGATGAAGTCAAACAGGTAAATCTTCAGTTAAGTGAGGCTCAAAAAAAATTAGAGAATGCAGTTTCTGAGCTGGCGGAATTTAATATGGAAATGGAAGCGACCAATGATGAACTTAATAAGGTTAACAATGAGCTGAGCAAATCGTATGATCTTACAGTACTGCTTAATAATAATCTTAAAAACAGCGAACAGCGGTTAAAATCATTTATCAGCAAAGCTCCCGTAGCATTTGGGATTCTTACGGGAAGAAAGCTGATTATAGAAGTGGCCAATGATATGATTTTGAAAATATGGAATAAAAGCAGTTCTGTAATCGGGAAACCGCTAGCAAAAGCTTTGCCTGAACTTAAAGGTGAACCATATTTCTCTATACTTGATGATGTTTTCACTTCAGGGATTACATATATAGGTGATACAGCCCACGTCAAAATGGAAACAGAAGGGACGGTTAATGACTGCTACTTCGATTTTATTTATGAACCGCTGAAAAACGAACATGGGAAATCAACAGCCATTATCGTGATTGCCAATGAAGTTACCGACAGGATTAAAAAGGGAAAAAAACTGGAAGAACTAAACCAACAGCTTAAAATTGCTTTGCATGCCGGTCAGCTCGGCTCCTATAATTTAGACCTGAAAAGCGGCATCATGAGCTGCTCGGAAATATGCAAAGCCAACTATGGAGTTGCAAAACATGATGCATTTAATTTTGAAGACCTGATGAACAGTATTCTGCCGGAATACAGAGAATATGTAAAAAAAGAAGTTGACAATGCGGTTAAAAGCAGATTACCTTACCAGGCAGAATATATGATCAAATGGCCGGACGGTTCTTTACACTGGATGAGCGCATCAGGTTTGCCAAGCTACAATGATGCGGGGGATCCTGCTCATATGATAGGAGTGACCGTCGATATTACCAAAAGGAAAAATTATGAAGTACAGAAAGATGATTTTCTTGGAATTGCCAGCCATGAACTTAAAACACCTATTACCAGTTTGAAAGCAACCATTCAGCTACTCACAAAGCTAAAAGGGAATCCGGGACATGAAATGGTTCCACGGCTTATCGACCAGGCATCCGGCAGTATGAAAAGGTTAAATGCTTTGGTGGATGATCTTTTAAATATGCACCGCATCAGTGAAGGTCAGCTGGAGCTTAAAAAAGAAATATTTAATGTGTACAAAATGCTCAACAACTGTTGCAATGATATCCGTTTTATGGGAAAATACAATCTGAACATAGAAGGTGATCCAAATGCTTTTGTTTTTGCTGATGAAAACAGAATTGAACAGGTAGTTATCAATTTTGTAAACAATGCGGTAAAATATGCGCCCAACTCCAGAGACATTTACCTGCAAGTAGAGACGCTTGATAATGATCTTGTAAAGATTAGCGTTAAGGATAATGGCGACGGTATTGATCCTGCAATTCAACCATTTATATTTGACAGATATTACCGGGCCAATCATCAGGGTAAAAAATATTCCGGCCTCGGATTAGGACTTTACATTTCTTCAGAAATCATTAAGCGCCACAAAGGAGAAATCGGTGTAGAAAGTGAAATCGGCAAAGGAAGCCGTTTTTGGTTCACACTGCCTTGCAAACAGTTAGAGTGAATCAATCTAAAGAATACTAATAAAATTATGTGAGCATCAATAATTAATTAAAATAAATCATATTATAGGCATACTATTTGCCTGAGAAGAATCAGTTATGCGAATATGCAAAACTTTATGATTTTACTCATATATTTGCAATGATGTCAATAATAACCGTACAATTTGGAAACATCACAAAAAAGACCCTTTATGATGGATAATAACCTTGATATTTACATTCAGGCACTGAATTCGGCAAATTCCGGTATTATTATTACTGATAATACCCAACCCGATAATCCTATCATTTATTGCAATACGGCCTTTGAAAGTATGACAGGATATTCTTATGACGAAATCATAGGACATAACTGTCGTTTTTTACAGGCCCAGGACAGATCACAGCCTGAAAGGAAATATATTAAAGAATGTATCAATAAGGGGACCGAGTGCAAGGTTGAGATTAGAAATTACAATAAAAAAGGCCAGCTGTTCTGGAATGAACTCTACATATCTCCCGTAAAAAATAACGAAGGAATTATCACGCACTTTATCGGTGTACAGAATAATATCACCGAACGTAAAAAATCAGAACATGAACTTCGTGAAGAAAAATCTTCTGTTGAAAAAAAGATTCAGGAACGTACGAAAGAACTGGTGGAAAATGAAGCTTTCCTTTCAAGTATTATTCAGACGGTCCGAGAGAGTTTATTAGTATTGGATGCAGACTACAGGGTATTGAGTGCAAATAATCATTTTCTGAGTTCATTTAAGGTAACTTCAGAAGATACGGTAGGAAAAATTTTATTTGAACTGGGAAATCACCAGTGGGACATCGACTCTTTAAAAGAGCTGCTGGTAAAAATCCTGCCGACCAATAACCCGGTTATCGATTATGAAGTAGAACACGATTTTCCTCATATCGGGAAAAAAGTGATGTTGCTGAATGCATTCCGTATCGAATTCGAAGGACAGTTTAAGGACAGGATATTAATTGCTATAGAGGATATTACTGAGAAAAAAGAAATTGACCGCAGGAAAGATGATTTTCTCTCGATAGCCAGCCATGAACTCAAAACTCCTTTAACAACTATAAAGGGTCTTGTACAAATGCTTCAGAGGATGCTTCCTCAAGGTGCTTCTGAAAGATATAACGATACACTTGATAAGGTTTCCGTCTATGTTGACCGTCTTAATATCCTGATATCTGATCTCTTAGACACCTCTAAAATTCAGTCAGGCAATATTGAATTACATAAAGAACCTTTTAAAATCGATAAGATTATCTATGATACGGTTGAAAATCTCTCATTAGCAGCGCCGAACCATAAAATTTCTTTATCTGGATCTACCGGTACAACCATTTTAGGGGACGAGCTGCATATTTCTCAGGTCATCAATAATCTGATTTCAAATGCCATTAAATACTCTCCAGGTTCAGATAAAGTAGACGTTTACATAAACAGGGTCGGCGATTTTATAAAAGTTTCTGTAAAAGATTACGGAATGGGCATTAATGCCCAAGACAAAACAAAAATTTTCGAAAGATTTTTCAGAGCAAGAGATATCCAGAAAAAATTTCCCGGTTTGGGTATAGGACTTTATATTTCCCATGAGATTATTGCCAATCATAACGGAACACTTTGGGTAGAGAGCGAAGTTGGTGAAGGGTCAACCTTCAGCTTTACTTTACCTATAATGAAAAATGATGAAAATGAATAGCAAAAAAATCATCGTCTGTGATGACGATCAGGGCATACTGGATGTATTACAGATGCTCCTTGAAACAGAAGGGTTTATTGTTTTTACGGAAATTAACAGCACCAATCTTATAAAACAGATTCAAAATAACTCGCCTGATCTTATTTTGCTTGATTTATGGATGCCTTTGTTATCCGGTGACCAGGTACTCAAGGCAATCCGTAGCAACAATGAGATAAAAGACCTTCCGGTAATTGTGTTATCTGCCAGCGTAGACGGCAGTGATATTGCATCAGATGCAGGAGCCAACGATTTTGTGGCAAAACCTTTTGACCTTGATGATATTATTTCTAAAATCAATAATTTATTGGCCGTTTAATTTTCTTAATTTCGAGGACGGTTTAATTCATTTTTAGAATATAACAGTCCTTTTATCTATAGTCTATTTTAATTAGTCTGATGGTTTTTCAACTGTAAGATTATACCGACAGCTTTATTATTTAAACTATTATTCTGCTGGTACGGTTTATACATTTTTATAATAATAGTTTAGAAAAACCGGTTTTATATAATTTTTTTCGGCTTCTCTTAATAAGTATTTTGTTTACCCTTTTTGTTGCTTCCACCTCTTTTTCATTTCAGCATATTGAAGATCAGCTTCGGCTTCCTTCCACTTATCATAAAAAACTGATGCGGATTTCGCTTTTTCCGGATCTCCGTTTCCTCTTTCCAAAATTGTATATCCGTTTTCTTTATCATATTTTTTTCCGCCCTTATAATTGTAATACCGTCGTGCCCTCGTATAACCCATCTGCAGATATTTCCTGGACATATCCGCTCCTACAAACTCATCATTTTTTAAATATTCTTTAAACATCCTGAAAATCTTTTCAGAGCTTTCCTCAGCAATTTCAACAGTTTTAAAACGCCAATACGGTCCAATTTCACTTTTATAAGGTTCACAGATAAGAACTCCCTGCTCACCCTTTCCTACCCGGTACAATTCAGGATGGGCACGGTAGTCAATATCAGGCTTCCAGGAATAACCCTCTGAATTAAAATCCAAATAACTTGGTTTCTGCTTTTTCATCGCTGAACATTATCTGGCCAGCCTGATTCCCGAAAACTGCCATTGCAAATCGGCCTGAAAGAAATTCCTATACGTCGGCCTGCTATGACCTTTGGGAGTTGCTTCAGAAGCTCCGCGTAAAACCATCTGATTAACCATAAATTTACCGTTGTACTCTCCTACTGCTCCGGGTTCTTTTGTAAATCCCGGATAAGGAAGGTAAGCACTGTTCGTCCATTCCCAGCGCTTTCCCCAATCAAAAGCGAAAGATGCAATTTCCCATTCCTGTTCAGTGGGCAGACGCAGCCCCTTCCAGGAAGCATATGCCGAAGCTTCATAAAAACTGATATGGCAGAGCTCCTGATCAGGATCGATTTCATGTAGGCCGTTTAATGAATACATCATCCATTTTCCGTCAATATAATGCCAGTACAATGGTGAAGTCATGCCTTTATCTTTTACCCAATTCCATCCATCGGCATGCCAATGTCTGAAATCAGTGTATCCGCCGGCTGCCATAAATTCAAGATATTCTCCATTCGTTACCAAATGATTTGAAATTTCAAAATCATTGAGATACACTTTATGCCTTCCCAGTTCGTTATCAAAACAAAACCCTGTCCCTGAAAAACCAACTTCGTATACTCCTCCGGAAAACGGGATCATTTTTTGATCTCCGGCTTCGATTTTCTGAATTGTTTCATTCTTATAGATCGGAAAAAGAGGATTATGTCCCAGAATAAATTTAATATCGGTCAAAAGCAATTCCTGATGTTGCTGTTCATGGTTAAGCCCAAGTTCCAGCAGTGGCTCAACAGCTTCAGTCATATATTTACTTTCAAGGAATATGGCCATTTTATCGTCTACATAGTCTCGGTACCGGTAAACATCTGCTACAGATGGACGGCTAAGGTTCCCCCGGTCCGTACGGATAATGCGTGCTCCTATTGTCTCATAGTAACTGTTAAATACAAAATTGTACTGAGAATCAAACACTTTATAAGAAGGGTCATACGGCTGCAGGATAAAAGTTTCAAAAAACCAGGTCGTATGGCCCAGATGCCATTTGGGAGGACTGACATCCACAATAGGCTGTACTACATAATCTTCAATTTCCAAGGGCGCGCATATATCTGTAGAGTGTCTACGGATGTCCTGATATCTTTTAACTAAAGAGATGATGCTTGTCTTAGTTTCCATAAGTATTAACTTTAAGGTCGTCTTTTTTCCAGATGCTGTCTACAAACCAGCTTTTAGAATCTTTAATTTCTCCCGCCACTTTAAACCCTGTTTTTTCTGCAAGCCGGCGGATTTCATCATGAGAAAACTTCTGTGAAACTTCCATATCAATGACTTCATTCTCTCTAAACAAAATACTCTCATCACCGATAGTTACCTCCTGATCAGTGAGACTGATCAGAAAACTGCGGCATGATCCGCTGAGAGGGTCATATGTCTGGTAGTGCTGAAAATGATCAGGATTAAAATTACCTCCAAGCTCACGGTTAATTCTTGATAAAAGATTAAGGTTGAATGCCGCGGTAATTCCTGCTGGGTCATTATATGCTTTCAACACGGTATGAGGATTTTTCTTTATGTCAAAGCCAATAAAAATGATATCTTCAAGACGCAAAATCCGATGCATCTCACGGCAGAATTGCTCAGCTTCCTCCTTATTCATATTCCCGATATTTCCTCCAAGAAATAAAATTACTTTACGTCTTGAAGACATTGCCGATGCTGTTTTCAGCATTTTAAAATATTCCCCTTCCAATGGAATAACGTTGAGTTCAGGCAAATCTTTATTAAGATTTTTTTTAAGCACAGAAAGAATATTTCCGGATATATCAATAGGCATATATGTAAAGTCGGCTCCTTTTTCAATAAGATGTTTAAGGAGAAAAGTAGATTTCATGGCATCGCCGGCTCCGAGTTCAATAAGATCGAAAGCACCGTTGTATGCCTGAATCAAATCTGCAAGCTCCGGAGTTTTATTTTTAAAGATATCCAGTTCACAGCGTGTAAGATAATATTCCGGCATTGCCATTATCTTTTGAAACAGTTCATCCCCGGTTTTGTCATAGAAATATTTTGAAGATAAATGTTTCGGATTGCTTTTAAGGCCTGTGAGAACGTCATTAAGAAAATGATCTGACTGATCATTTCCGTTCATGGTTTCAGATTCTTCAGGTAATGGTAAATTCATATCTGTAATGGTTTGGCAGTTAAATTCAGCAACTATCTTGCCGCCCTTGCTGTGGAGCATTATTATTTATCAATCACAACAATTGCTGCAAGTATCCAAGATATAACTTATACCACATTATTTAAAAAAAAGATAAAGAACAGCAGCTTGGAATGTTCATTGCTCTTATACGGTTAAGGCTTTATGTACAGCCTACCACACCACCAAATTAATCGTATGGAAAAAACAATCACAAGAAGAAATGCGCTCAGCAAGATCGCAGCGACCATTGCGGTTGCAGCAGTGGCACCGCAAACTCTGGCTCAATCACAAAATCAAAATTTGAGAAATACTACAGGACCCGATCTTACGGATCCTACCACCAAATACCCTAGGCCTCCTTTCAAAAGCCAGTTCCAGCCTTTCCCGGGATTGGCAGGTAAAATGGACCCGGTGCCTGATCATGGCGAAAAAAGTTATATCGGATCCGGAAGACTGATGGGAAGAAAAGCATTGATTACCGGAGGAGATTCGGGCATAGGCCGTGCCGCAGCGATTGCGTATGCACGCGAAGGCGCAGATGTAGCTATTAATTATCTTCCTGAAGAAGAATCTGATGCGGCAGAAGTGATTGATCTGATCAGAAAAGCAGGACGAAAGGCTATTGGCATTCCGGGAGACATCAGGGATGAGGAGTTTTGCAAAAAACTGGTTTCACAGGCAGTACAACAGCTTGGAGGGCTTGATATACTTATTAACAATGCCGGACATCAGAAAACGAACGAATCCATTCTGGACATCAGCACTGAAGCATTTGACCGGACCATGAAAACCAATATCTATGCACCATTCTGGATTACGAAAGCAGCCCTGCCTCATCTTAAGCCCGGATCGTCCATTATCGGACTTTCCTCTGTTCAAGCTTATGATCCTTCAGAGAATTTATATGATTATGCACAGACCAAGGCTGCAACCACAAGCTATGTAAAGTCACTGGCCAAACAGTTAGGTCCGAAAGGAATACGGGTAAACGGAGTTTCCCCTGGGCCAGTTTGGACAGCACTTGAAGTTAGCGGTGGACAAACTCAGGAAAACCTGATAAAATTCGGAGCGGATACACCCTTAGGAAGACCGGGGCAACCGGCGGAACTGGCTTCCATTTTCGTCCAGTTAGCTGCCAATAATGCAAGTTTTTCCACAGGACAGATTTATGGTGCCGCAGGAGGAAGCGGACAACCTTAAATTAACAATCAATTATAAAAATATTATTAATTTCAAAACAATATATTATGAACAGCAAGATAAAAATAGCATTAGCTTTATTGGGAACAGGAACCTTAATCTGGGGATTGAGAAAAAGAAAAAACAATAAATTGAAAACATTCACTGCTCCTGACGGAAATACCTACAAAGAAAACCAGATGTATCGCACCAATGATAATAAAGTGTTTAAAAATGGTAAAGAAATGCGTTTCACCACTCCTATACCTGATAGCCAGAATTCTTCCGCTAATATATATAATAATACAGCAGAAAATGGGTCTAAAAACTACCAAGCAGTAAATAAAAATGTTAACTATCATCAAAAAGGTGTAAGACATCATTAATCAGTTTATTAATTAGTAAAACAATTGCTCCGGCTATCTTTTGAGATAGCCGGAGCAATTGTTTTATGCAAATTGTTACATGTTTGTGGATGCAACTTCACAAATTTATCACCTAGATAACCATCTGACGGCACTCTGATAAATTGTATTTTCATTGTTTAACGGAACTTTTGTTACACTAAAGGTAGTACTCATTGTTTTATCAATATCCCCTTTCGGAGAAATTAAAACAGATCTACCTTTATAAGAACATTTTAATAAATATCTTCCGTTTTCAATAGCTCTTAACCTGACAATATTAAGATACTGTTTTCTTCCATAGAAGGAATCATTCATAAAATCCTCACTTGTCAGTAAAAGTAATTTATCTGAATTGATCGAATTCTCTGCGATAAAATCGGAAAATAAAATTTCATAACATACGAAAGGAAGTGAATGTATATTTTTTTTCATTTTGTAAGCATCATCATTATTATTCTTCAAGTAGTTAGACATTCCAAAGAAGGGAGTAAGGATTTTAGGCGTATATTCTGTTATCGGTACATATTTTTTTTTTGTCCTGAATAAATAGCTTGATTTGTCTATATAAGTAATACCATTAAATTTATGGACAGAATCATTTATGATTTCTGCTCCAAATAAAAGTTTATAAGGATTTTTATTCAGGAAACCAGCTAAAAGATAAGAAAAATCGCTATATTCTAAATCTTTTGAACTTGTAGAATAAAACAATTCCGGGGTCAATACTATCATTTCTTCATGATATTTTTTTCTCTCAAGAAATTCTAATAACATTTTAGCTTTATCATAAGCAGATGAATTCGTATTATTTTCAGAGGGTACTAGACAAGCAACATATTCAGATTCCGTATTACCCGGATCGTCTTTAAGGTACGAAAACAGAGACCACAGCGGAAATATAGATAATACAGATATTAATAAATATTTTTTTTTCCTTTTGTCAGAAATTATGATCAGGAAAACAACATATGACATTCCTATAAGCCACATCGTCCCTCCATAAACACCGATAAAACGATACCACTGTACTAAAAACCATTGGTTTGCTAAAACATTTCCGAAAGTCAGCCAGGGCCATGCAATATCCCATTTTGTCAAAAGCCATTCACTCATAGGCCAGATAAATATCAAAAGTATTTTATTGTCAAATTTCTTTATGTTGATATGGGATATTATCACAAAGAAAAAGGTCATAAGAGCAGAATTTGTCCCATAGGTAATAATAGAATTAACAGCATCTACAGTAAATAACCAAAATGTCGCAAAAACATTTAATGTAAGAAAAAAAGGAAATACATATAAAAATCTGGAAACAAAATTATAAGACTGAATTCTATTTAAAATCTCATATAACAGTACTATATTTATAATAAAGACAATTCCTAAATAATTCCAGGAAATGAAGGCTGAAATTCCAAATAAAATAATAAGCCATATATATCTATAGGTCATTTCAAAAGATTTTTATCAAATGTGTTAGAATAGAATCCTGCCTCACGTTCAAAAAAGTTTTGATAATAATAGGTTGAGCTATTAAATTCTAAATTATTCAAAATAAAAAAAGGTACATATCTGAAGTCAAAATGCACATACTTGCTTATGGTATTCAATGCTTTGCTTTTTGATTCAAGACGGGCTAATGGCTTATATAAGAAACTTTCAGTTACGGAGAAATCATTAGCTTGAAATATATGGATTACTTCATGAGGGATTAGCTGCTGGTTTTTATCCTCTGAAAATTTATATACTATAACACCTGGATAAGTTGCTGCAACGGTATTATTCTGATCGAAGAGAGCGCTCGTATTTGAAAAAATAACCTGTCCGTTTTGTAAAGATTTTGTTAATTCAAATTTAGACTTTGATTGCGCAGCTACACCAATAGTATATATTAAGGCAATAGGCATTATTTTATATTTTACATGAAATCTGTCTTTTGTAATAAATTCAATTCTGTTAAATCCAATATTAATATGCCAAGATTCCCCAAATGCTTTATTTAAAGCAGCATTTTCTTTTATTGAAGTACCTGAAGCATTGACTAGTTTTGCTGCCCACATCAATTTCCAGTCATTTTCTTTTTCGGAAAGTCTAACTAACCTTTTACTTTCAAAACTTAAATACCCGCCTACAGCGCCCTGATAAAAACCTTTGAATGCAATTTCCCCAAGTTTTTGATCTTTTTTTTTATTGATAATTGCTCCTACTGCTCCTGTAATTGCTCCGATGCTTACATTATAAATAAATTCCTTACCATCTGATGTATTTTTTGCCTGAGAAAAAAATGATGATAAAGGGAAAAAAAGGAAAAGCATCAATAGATAATATTTAATCATCGTAAAATTTGAAGGCTGCCTCGTAACGACAGCCTTCTTATTATTGTTATTAATAATTAATCTGATAATCAGCACGCACCGCACTCAGAGCACCAACCGAAGTGTCATTTACTACCGAACCTGAAGAGTCAATTGTATAGGCCATTCTTCCTATATAGAATGAAAGAAATGAACCTTTAGGGAATTTTTCAAGATCTTCCTCTGTAACCGTATAACTACCATTATCATCAACTTTATCATATACAACTTCATTATTTGGTTTAGATTCTCTGATGGTAAGATCTTCCTGCTCATAAGGATTATACTCAATCCCTAAAATTATTCCATTTTCATTGTTAACATCTTTATTCCAGGTAATGACAGTGCCAGGAACCAGCTTTCCGTTTTCAAGTCCTGACACTCCAACTTGTACCAAATCAGGAATATAGACATGGATACCTGCGGCTCCTTCTTCTGCATTTTTACTTGCTGAATTGGATAATGGGGAAAATATCAATTTACCGTTTTTTTGAATCAGGCTTATTTTTTTTCCAAAAAGGCTTGAGTTATCTTCATTACTGATCCAGGAATTTCCAAATTCAGAATAGTTGACCGGTGAGGTAATATCTCTTCCACTGAAAGAAACAGCTAATGGTTCAGAGCCGATAGAACGTGATAAAATACTGAATAATCTCTTATTTGAATGCAGTCCTCCTAAATTTTCAATAAGTATATGGTTTTTAGCCTTTGAATTGTAAATTTTAGATATAACATCTTCGTAGGTCGAAACATTTTCGTCTGCTTTACCGATATTAGTGTTTTCATTAGAGCAAGACATCATTAACAATGCCGCAAAAGCAAGTGAAGCGAATATTTTTTTCATAGTTACTCTTTATTTATTGTCTCGACATAAATGCCCATTGATTAAAGTTCCAATTACCGGCATATCCGGCATTAAAGTTTTGTTCGGTTGTCCATTTTCCTCTGGCCGAAACATTATCAGTCCAGAAATTGTTTCTAACTTCATAATAATCAACAGTTACTTTATAATTATGGCCTCCAGGAACAGCGACATCAATTGTTGTTTTATTAGGATTAGCAACATCCCATACTTTAGTTTTCACCCCGTTGGTTCCCCATGTTGAACTATTTACATTTCTTACAGTAATAACACAGTAATATTTATATTGATCATAGATTGTCTGTGCTGGACCATTACCGTTTCCGGATCCAATGTAAGGAGGGGCAGGACAAGGAAGGTTTCTGAAAGAAGGTTTAGGTAGTGCGCTTACTGTTTGTAAAGAAACAGTAAGAGTTTTATCTGCAATTGCAGGCTGTGGCGTTGTAGGAGCTGATGGCAATGGATTTTTAGTACGTCCTGAACTTGCAATCATACAAATGGAGCCTATCAGAACAATGGCAACAATCGGTCTCAATAATTTTTTTTTATTCATGATAATTAATTTAAATTTTGCAACATTAATTCAAATTATAAATGTTGCGCTTTATAATTTGCATAATACTAATGGATGACCAGTCCTATGTAGTCAATAAAATAATTAGGAAATAATGATGTAGTAATAATATATTTATTACAGGAATACATAATATCGGACATACAAAGACTCCGATCAATTTACATTTATATTGTAATATGGATAGGTATTAGAAGAATTAAAAACAAATGGTGACTCAAATTTCAGCTCATTATTTTTGTAAACTTTTACCACTGCCGTTACCTGCTGAGCATTTGAATTCTTCATTGTAATATTGCCATTTATAGCGATCGATTTTATATTTGGGCTAGTCTCAAAATTTTTGTCAAAAGGTGAATTTTGCGGTAATAAAAAACGGTATTCTGCATCAGATATCTTTTCAGAATTACTGACTACTACCCCTTTAAGAGAAGGTTCAACAGGTGATTTAACTGTTGTTGAGATGGATAGACGCTCTTCCCAATTCTGTATATCTCCTGAATATTTAATCTCAACCTTATAAGTTGAAAAATCGCTATTGCCAGCTACCTCTTCATCTCGATCATTACAGCTGATTACACTAAAGGATACAGAAAGTATTAAAAGAATGGAGAAAAATGAATACAATACTCCGTTTTTTTTCATGCTAAAAGTTTTTGTAAATGTAAATAATTATTTAATACAAATTTGAAAAATTTCATTCTAAAAATACAATTAATTAAAATATTAACATGTAATGTGATAAAAAATATACATATATCACTAATGATCACTTAATTTGATAATATATACACAATTTATTCACCCTGAAAGAAACAACAAAGAAATAAAAAACAATTTGATTGTTTGAAATCTTCCATTTTTAGACTTATACATATCATATATATCACAATAAATTGAAAATTAAACATATAAACCATTCATTGATAATTTAAGAATATTAGAATTAAAAATAAATGTAAAATAAATCAAAAAATATGGTATATTAATATGAATTTGGTATTTATTTTGTACTTTTTATATCGAATCAACTAAATATTAATTTTATGAAAAAAGTATTTACTTTTATCGGACTTGTTTCGATAGCTGAGTTTTCCAATGCTCAGATTGTGATTAATTAAATTTATACGGGAGGCGGTATCTTGGGTGCAACGTTGACCAATGATTTCATAGAACTGAAGAATATAGGAGCTTCCACCTCTACCCTCACAGGAGCTACTATACAATATGGTCCTGTTTCAGGGCCGTTCAACCAGTATCATACATTACCTACTATTACGCTTGCTCCCGGGCAAACCTATTTAATCCAGGAAGGTTCTGATGGCGGCGGTATCATTAATCTTATTAACCCTAATCTTATTGTTAATTTAGTTCTTAACTTTGATGGATCAAGCCCTACGGTAGGATTAGGTATAGGACTTGCCCTTACTTCAGGAAAAGTGGCTTTGGCAAGCAACACCACACAGGTTACAGGACCTACAGCATCGAATGTTCTGGACTTTGTGGGATATGGTCTGGCAAATCAGTATGAAGGTTCAGGAGCGGCTCCTTCTCCAAGCATCCTGAACTCGATTACAAGAATTTCAGGAGATACGAATAATAACAATATAGACTTTACCGTTACGCTTCCTACACCACAAGCCGGAGCACTTGCTGTTAGTGATGTATACAATCATTCTCCACGATATGAATTTGTTAAAAATTCTTTAGTAAGGAATAATGAAATAGTATTCGGAACAGATGTAAAAGACCTTAAAATATATTCAATTTCAGGTCAGTTAATTAAAACTTCTTCTGTAAAAGCAAATGAAACTCTAAATGTTGCAGATATGCAGAAAGGAAATTACATTATTACAGGAACCGTTAACAATCAACCGGTTTCTCAGAAAATTTTAAAAGACTAGCTTAGCATTTATTATAAAACCAAACAGCTGTCCATGGACAGCTGTTTTTTATTTTAATTAATATTTTATATATTCAAAATGTTTTATCTTATTTCTATGAGTGACATCAGCACTACATAGCTTTTACATGTTATTGAGTAACATATCATAAAAAATATCCTTCTGGTTTTTAGAAGGATATTTATTTGCATTTTGCTTAGTTCAATTTTTCTGCGGTAATATATACTTTGCCTTGTTCATCTTTCCAGGAAGGCCCTGTTACTGTGATTGTATCTCCCACATTATACCGTTTAAACTGGATCCCGCTTTTCTGAAGATTCACCATGCTGATGGTTATAATATATTCTTTTCCGCTGGAATTTTTAACAGTAGCCATGTAACCGTCTTTACCATTTTCAATATGAGTTACAGTTCCGCTTACAGCTACTGAATTTTGACTTTCAGAATTGCTTGGCTCGTTCATTTTAGAGGCTGTGCAGCTGATGATACTGACTGTAGATAATAGCAAACATGCTGTAAAAATTATTTTTTTCATGATCTATTTTATTCCTAAAGATAACTTTAAGAAATGCATGTTTCAAATGGTGTACCAAATCATTTAATGCAGCACTTTGCGCATCAAAAAAATTCGCCTAAAAATACAAAGCAGAGCAAATCTCTGCTTTGTATTTTTATAAAATTGAATGCTTATCTCGGCAACGGCATCAGCATTTGAAAATTTATTCCTGATCTTCGTCTGCAGCTTGGAAATTGATAGAGTTGTATGCTGATTCAGTCAACAGTGAATCAGCTTCTTTTTCTTCTGCCAACGTAGCTTCTAAAAGTGACGCAACTTCATCTTCACCAAGTGTTCGCGCAAAAGCCGCTAAGGTACCGTATGAAGCAATCTCGTAATGTTCTATTTTTTGTGAAGCAGAGATAATTCCGGCATCACGAACCGGCCCTGCCTCAGTTTCTTCCATAATACCCTCTCCTTCTTTAATGAGGCCTTCCATTGCATCACATTTCTTTCCCCGATTGGATTCTCCGAGTATTTCAAAAACCTTTTCCAGTCTCTGAACCTGCCCTTCTGTTACAGCAACATGTTCTTCTATTGCTTGTATGAGTTTAGGCTCAGTAGCATTCTTAGCCATTTTAGGTAAAGATTTTACAAGTGCTCTTTCAGCATAAATAATGTCTTTAAGCTCATCAATAAACAATTCTCTAAGTCCTTCTGCAGCAGAAGACTTGGCAGCTATTTTGCCGGTATTCCCGTTTTCCCGGGTTTCTGTCTTTTTCATAATAATAGGTGTAAATGGTTTGCTCTGATGATGCATGCAAATCTGATACCCCAAAATCTAAAAACTTTGTGATGTGGTATTTTTTTGAGAAATAAATAAAATTAAAACGATATTTCAAAACCAAAATTCATAATAAAAAAGTTTCATCAAATACATAATAAAATAACTGATTTATTATTACGAAAAATGCATTAATTGAATTATCATAACATATTTCTACTAAATATTTAGTGAACAGAAATTTGCACATTAATCAGTTTGGACTGTACGTATACTCAGTTTCATATCTGGAAATAGTTAAAAACATGATCCCAATTGTTGTAAAATCTTCCAAATATACATCATGACAAATATCATTATATATTAAACCTACCACACAATAATTTTTTATTTATATTTGTTCTAAATTAATATAAGGCCGTGAATAAAAAATACCCGTTGCTTGCTGTAGTGCTACTCTCTACTACATCTTATGCCCAAGAAACTAAAAAGGACACTGTTAAAACAACTTCTTTAGATGAAGTAATCATTACTGCAACGCAGAAATATGGTGAAAAACAAAGTACAGACATTGCAAGGATGCCTTTAAAAAATATTGAAAATCCGCAGGTGTACTCCGTAATTCCAAAAGAAATTATTAAAAATCAAATATTGGTCAGCAACCGTGAAATAATTAATAATGCAGTAGGGGTAGTTGCATTTAATAATCCTACCGGAGCAATTACTGCCTGGATAAGGGGATTTGAAACGAGAAATGCCATACGTAACGGAATGGCTACCCAGTTCAGGGCTGAATCTGATCCCATCAATATCGAACGGATGGAGGTGGTAAAAGGCCCTACAGGTACCTTGTATGGTGCAAATGCCGTTTCTTTCGGCGGTCTTATCAACAAGGTGACCAAAATACCTTACGACCAGCAAAAAACCGAGTTTGCCATCTATGCAGGAAGTTTCAATTTAGCACGGTTAACAGTTGACACCAATCAGCCGTTAAACAAAGACAAGTCGGTTCTATTCCGTCTGAATGCGGCTTATAATTACCAGGATACCTTTCAGGATATAGGATATTATAAAAATACTACTATTTCTCCAAGCCTGATGTTCAAAGTAAACGATCGGTTCAATGTTCTCATCGATGCGGAATTTGCCACGGTAAAAAATACGGCCATGCCTTACCCTAACTTATCAGGAGGTTATTTTAAAAACTTTAATGAAATTCCTCTTGCTTATGATAAGTACATAGGAGGTGAAGATGTTGATGCCAAAACAAATGTTACCAATATTTTTGTAAAAGCCGTGTACAAAATTTCCGATCACTGGACTTCTTCCACTCACATTAATTCAAGTGCGGGCTTTGTAGATTTCAGCTATCTGCTTTATCCCAGATGGACATCAGCCTCAACGATTGAGCGAAACGTCGGATTATACAGCGGCCGGAAATTATCTTTTATGCAATTTCAGCAGAACTTCAATGGAGATGTAAAAATTTTCGGTTTACGAAACCGGATCTTGCTCGGTGCCGACTACACCAAAACCGATACAAAACTGAATTTTCAATGGGTCAAGTATGATGATATTGATGTGAATAAAGACTTTGCACCAATTACCCGTGCCAAAATTGATGCAATCTTAGGAAGCGGAAATGCAGGACACTGGAACAGTACGGAGTATAACAGCAGTGTCTACCTTTCTGACGTGATTAATTTTACAGAACATTTAAGCGTTTTGCTGAGCGGCCGTTTTGATCATTATAAAAATGATCCCAGTATTGCAAATAATACCAAACAGGATGACGGCTATGAGCAAAACTTCTTCTCTCCAAAAATAGGAATTGTCTATGAATTATTAAAAGACAGGTTATCCTTATTCGGAAATTACATGAACGGATTTATCAATCAGGGACCGGTAAGTCAGCCTGACGGTTCACAGCTTGTTTTAAAACCGAAAAAAGCATATCAGCAGGAATTAGGGCTAAAAGCACAATTGCTGCAAAAAAAATTATTCGGCACACTTAGTTTTTACGAAATAAACGTAAACGATGCTACATTTTCAGATGCGAATAATTTCACACAGCAAAACGGTGAACAGAAAAGCCGTGGATTTGAATTTGAGCTCATCGCACAGCTCAATCATTTAAGTCTTATCTCCGGAATAGCCTATAATGAAAATAAATTCATTGACGGAGAACCAGGTCTTATTGGGAAAGGAGTGCAGGGATCACCTAAAAACATGTATAACCTTTGGGCTGATTATAAAATCCCTGAAGGATTCCTTCAAAATATCCGCATCGGTGCAGGAGGAAATTATGTAAGCAGTGTTTACTGGGATGCCGCCAATTCAATTATTATCCCTCATTACACCATAGTCAATGCCAGCATCCTGTATGAAGGTGCAAATTGGTCCGCCGGCCTCAAATTTAACAATATTACTGACCAAAAGTACTGGAATAGTGATGCACAGGCGCAGAACCCACGGAATGTTGTAGGTACCGCAAGTTTCAGATTTTAAAAAAACCATAAAATTAATAACCATGAATTTCAGAACAAGAAACATCCATACCTGGATGATTATTGAAAAGTGCAAGCAGATGGACATAGAATGTACATTTGTAGTGCCACAGAAAGAGGATTTTTTAGCGTTGAAAAAAAATGGAAAAACCATTATGATCAACCGTGCGATCTCACCTTCACTAAGGTATATCCCAAATGCCATTACAGAAGATAAAATTACCTGTAACTATATTTTACAGCAGAATGGATTTCCTATCCCACCTTTTATTTTCATAGATCAGGTTGATGATTCTGCATTAGATTTTCTCAGCACCCATTCAGTGATCGTAGCAAAGCCTTTTGACACCAACAAAGGAGTAGAAATTCACATGAATATTGTAGATCCGTATCAGCTGGAATCTGCAGTAAGCCATATTAAATCGGTAAGCCAGAAAGCCATTCTCCAGAAGCAGGCCAAAGGAAGAGATTACCGGATACTACTGATTAACCATGAAGTGGTTGGTGTTTTATGGAATGAATGGCCTTTTATAACGGGAAATGGCGAAAATAGTATTTCCGAACTTATAGAAATTGAGAATCACAAACGTTTTAATACTAAGGTGGACGTATATGGTAAACAGACGGAAATGCTGGTTGAAATTTCTGAAGATTCCGCAGCAGAGCTTTTAAAATCAAATGGCTATAGCATAGATGACATACTTCCTTATCAGGAAAAAAGATATGTCGGAAACTGTGGCAATGGCTGGTCTGGAGCACTTGCTCATGATGTGACAGACGATATAAATCCGCAGATCATAAAAAAGGCAATAGAAATTACCCGATTTCTGGACATTGATGTGGCTGGGCTGGATATTCGCTGTGAAGATATTACACTGCCGTATGAACAGTCAGATTTTAATGTTATAGAAGTCAATACAAGACCCAGCATTGTTGACCACGAATTCCCTACCAGTGGTAAGCCACGAAATGTTACTGAAATTTATCTTAATTATCTTTTTACCGAGTGATGAAAGCAGCAAAAAACGCTCACAGCAAAATCGCGCAGAAGGAGATTACAAAAAGACTGATCAAATCCCTGATGAATGAACGTGAACATTCCGAAAATGGTGATGCTCAATATAAGACGAACCACAAGCAAATCCAAATTTTTGAGATTAAGAAAACAAACACCTTCTTAATTATTTTTCAGGGAAAGCACAACAAGCAGTCTGTTATTGAAGTAGACGAAAATGGAAATTTCCGCCCTGTAGAATTCCGGTCTTTTCTTCATCACATTTTTGATCTGTGGAATGTTCCGGATGATAAAAGAAAAAAAGTATTACATGAAGTTTCAAATTCATATCAGAACATGAAAACCGCATTTGAATGGGAGGAAAAAAATCTGCCGTTCCTGCTGTCTGAAATAGATAACATTATCAACTGCTCTTCATTTAGTGAAATTGATAAAGCATTACGTGCCTCCGAAGCAATTCCTTTCACAGGCCATCCGCTGCACGTCTGCACAAAAACAAAATTCGGGTTATCAAAAAATGAAATCTATGAATATTGTCCTGAATTTTTCCCGAAAGTAGAACTACCGTTGCTATCCGTTAAAAAGGAATATATTAAAGAGTACGGCAATGATGCTTTATGGATGTCTCATCTGAAATCCACTACTCTATTGCATTTTAATGATGATGAAACTGTTTTCCCCGTACACCCATGGCATTTAAAAAACATGATCTTTCCTTCGCTCAATAAAGAATTTAAAGAAGGAATCATCAGACTGAATGAAGAAAAAATAGTGGCCTATCCTACACTCTCATTCAGAACACATGCACTGCAGATCAATGCTGAAGAAAGAACGGGTTTACATGTGAAGCTTCCTGTTGCCATTCAGGCAACCAGTGTGTTCAGATTACTTTCCGAAAGGGACATTTACAATGGGATCATCTTTTCTGAGAATCTTTCGATATATTCAAAACAATTAGAATCTGTTTCTTTAGGAAAAGGAATTATTGTTAATGATGTATACGGATCGCATCTTACCGAAGAGGTGAAAAAGTTCCGGCAAGGTCCGCTTCTCTCATTTACGCTTAGAGAAAACCCGTCGCTGTATGCTTCAGACAGCGAAAAACTGGTAGTAGCATCTTCTCTCACTCATGCTACAGCCTATATTGAAAAGTCATTGCTGATAAAATTTCAGGAAAAATCCGGACTTGGAGCTTTGGATTATCTGGAACGGTTATTATACGTCATCCTTTATCTGCCTATTGAAATATTCCTGAAGCTGGGTATTGCACTTGACACTCATGGCCAGAACTGCCTCATAAGGTTTAACCGTAATTTCATTCCGAACACTATGGTGTACAGGGATTTGGGAAGCATTCAGATGGTGAAGGAATCCTGTATGGTACAATACATGAGCACCAATCTGACCGATCCGGCTAAAACCATTTTATCCTATCAGGACTGCATTGATGAGTTCTTCCATTCATTATATTATAACCTCATCGGTCATATCATTGATTTTTCGGCTGAGTATTATAATATGGATGTTAACCTGCTTTGGAAAATGGTAAAAAACATATCATTGGAGATCATAGAGACAACCGAATGTGCAGCAGCAGATAAAATCAAGTTTAAAGATTCTGTACTGAAGACAACCATTCCCGTAAAATCACTTTTAAGAATGAGGATATTGGACTCCACTGTTTTCAGTCATATTCCCAATCCTTTACTTAATCATGGGTAAAGTGAAACTCAACAAATTTTACCGCTCTTTTTTATACTGTACCTGTATAGGAGCTTTAGGGGAATATATGGCATTAACCACCTTAAGCTGGTATCTGCTTGAAACGTATAATGACCTTTCCATTATCGGGAAAGTTCTTTCTTTTAGAATCATTCCCCGGTTTTTCATGGGATTTGTCGGGGGATATTTAGCCGATCTTCATAACAAAAGAAAAATGATGATCCTGCTGTATTTTTTAATTATGTGCACTTCTCTGCTGCAGACCATCTTAATTTCGGTTGACGATCAGCCGGCCTGGTACTATTTAGCAGGAATTTTATTTTTAAGAAGTGTGTTTGACGGTGCCGAGCCTAGTATTAGAAATGCAATTTTACCTCATATTGCAGATAAGTCGATGATCACAAAAGCTGTGGGTTACTATGCCACAGGGCTGAATCTTGCAGCAATTGGAGCGCCAATCTTGGCGGCACTGCTTATACAGTATTTCCAAATCCATATTGTATTCTGGATCGACTGGCTTTTGCAGATCCCCTCTTTTATCATTCTTTTCAAAATTCCCAAAATAACAGAGGCTGCAAAGCAGGGAATTAAAAGGTCGTTTATAAGTTCATATAAAGAAGCGCTTTGTTTTATTTATCATTCTGAAATTCTTATGAAGTGCTTTATAGTGAGTATTCTTATGATGCTCGTTATGTTTCCTTTTGACGCGATGATTTCCATTTACGTTAAAAATGTATTATTATCGGACATTAAAAATTTCGGGTATTTATCAGCTGTTGAAGCTGTAGGAGCAGTTTTGGCAGGAAGTATCCTGCACAGGGTTTTTAAAAATAACAGACAAGGCATCCGCATGTGGTATCTGATTGGCTTATTCTGTGGCGTATTGCTTATTATATTATCTATAAGGCCAGAGATAATTTTTATTTATGCAATCCTATTTTTACTGGGTTTATTCAGCCAGTTATTCAGAAGTTACAGCAGGGTACTTTTCCAGGAAAAAACTCCTGATCATCTCAGGGGTAAAGTAATGTCTGTGATCATTTCCGACAGCAGTCTGATTTCCGTAGGCCTTTTATTGTTTACGTATGTCGCAGAAATTACGACAGTAACAAAAAGCTTCCTTGCCATGGGAATATGCTCTGTAACCGTAATTCTTGTTGCTTTGATTATCAGCAGGAGAAGAAAGCCTCAGAAATATCTTAGAGTATAATCTGTAGAAATAACAACAACACGATAAAGCAGTCAGATTACAGAAAATTAAAGATAATCTTTTGATTATGAAATTGTTTTAGTAAATATACTCCAGTAATCAAGATCAATTGACAGCAGGATCAATCAGCTGGGTGACCAACTGCATCGCTTTTAAAAGGTTCTTGTGATCAAAAAGTAAAACGGTGTAACGGCTCTCTTTTTTAAACGTAAGTTTCGAACCGCCCGAATATTCAGTATCCTCTCCTAACTTTTGTGTTTTTGCTCCATAACTTCTGAATTTGGCAACACATTCCTGAAGTGTAGTTTTATTCATAGTAAGTTTATACGGAAGCCCCTGCAGAATTACAAATTTATCGTCAGGAATAGTAAAAAACATTTCATTAATATTTTTGCTTGCATCAAGGCTGCAATAAAGCTGCAAGCCCGATGGAGTTACCCATCTGACATATTTCTCTTCATTAGCATCTTCATAAAAATCAGGTTCTTCTTTTAAAACAGAAGAAATACTTTCAGTAGTCTGTGGAAAAATAAATTCAGAATTTTTATTTAACAGGGAACCTAAGCCCGCATTTTTCTGTGAAAAGACCGTCAGGCTTATAAACTGGAAAAGCAGAGCCAGTACTAATGTTGATGATTTCATGTGTATTTTTTTATAATTTGATAGTTAAAGATATTAAAATTAACGAAATGAGAAAAAAGAATACAGTAATTAAGACCCATATTGGTCATTCCATCAGTAATTCCATGACAGGCTCATCCTGTGCTTCAGGCCATTAAAATAAAATCCTCATTTACTTCAATGCCGTTTTGAATTTGCAATAATGAAATATGTTTGTTTTGAATAATAAACTATCTTTGTGAAAAGCTGTCGTATATGAGTATACTTAAGAGAAACAATGTCGTTGTGGGTGGAACCGGAGACACTGTGATGATGTTTGCCCATGGTTTTGGCTGTGATCAGAACATGTGGAGGTATATTTATCCTGATTTCCAAGACCGCTATACAACCGTTCTCTTTGACCACGTAGGATCCGGAAATTCCGATCTTTCAGCCTATTCATTTCAGAAATACGACAGGCTTGAAGGCTATGCTGAAGACATTGTGGAAATTGCCACTGAACTAAAGATCAAAAACGGCATTTTTGTCGGACATTCGGTAAGTTCTATTATGGGCATTATGGCCGCTGGCATGGCTCCGGATATCTTTAAAACTCTTATTCTGGTAAGCCCCTCACCGTCTTATATCAATCAGAACGATTACATCGGCGGCTTCAGCAAACCAGAGATCGATGAGCTACTGGAATCAATGAATAACAATCACTTGGGATGGTCAATGTCGATTGCTCCTGTTATCATGGGAAATCCTGAAAGAAAAGAGCTTCAGGATGAGCTTGCCAACAGTTTTTGTAAAACCGATCCTGAAATTGCCAAGCATTTTGCCCGCACTACTTTCCTGACCGATAAACGCGGGATCCTGCCTTATACCAATGTTCCTGTATTGATCCTGCAGTGCAGCAGTGATGTGATTGCACCGGTAGAAGTGGGCCAGTATATGCATAACCATATGCCTGACAGCAAACTTGTTATTATGAATGCTACGGGACATTGTCCGAATCTTAGTGCTCCGGAGGAGACTATTTTAGCTATGAACAATTATTTACATGGACAGTAACTCTATCCTTTCTTCATCCGCCGAAGATTTTGAAGATTTTTTTGAATCATCATTGTGCGGCTTTATCATTACAGACCGGGAAGGTAAAATTATCCGCATTAATAAACGTGCAGCCGACTGGCTTAATATGGAGCCTGAAACACTACCGGGAAAACGTTTTTCTGACCTTTTGGCTGTCGGAGGTAAAATTTATTTTGAAACCCATCTCTGGCCTTTGTTGCGGATGCAGGGATATTTTGATGAAGTTGCTGTGGAACTGGCAGATTCCGGGAGAGGGAAATTACCCGTTTACATAAACGCATATGAAAGAAAAGATGAAAATGAAAACCCGCTTTTCATAAGGTTTACCATTTTCCGGGCTACAGACCGCAGGTTGTATGAAGAAAATCTCCGGATGGCCAAACAGCTTGCGGAAGCCAACCTAAAAATGGAACAGCAAAATGCCCATATCCGTGAGCAGTTCATCGCAGTTCTCGGACACGATCTCCGGAATCCGCTTAGCGGAATTATGAGTGCGGGCCAGCTGCTTGCAAGAGCCAAACTGGAAGAGCGTGAACAGAAGCTTGTTAGCATCATTCAGACGGGATCAAAAAGAATGTACGAAATGATCAATGACATTATGGATCTTGCCAGAGGACGCCTGGGAGGCGGTTTTCCCATTGTTCCTGTTGAATCTGATCTTGAGCAATTGCTTAATCAGGTAAGTGGTGAACTGAAACTCGCCTGGCCGGAACGCGTCATTCAATCTGATTTTAATATAAACCAGCCGGTCATCTGTGATCCGGGACGTTTATCCCAACTGGTTTCCAATTTACTGGCTAATGCCATCATCCACGGTTCCCCCACTGCTCCAGTGATTATACAAGCTGCGGTTAATGAAAATATTTGGGAAATCTCAGTAATCAATGAAGGAGAGCCAATTCCACAGGAGGCATTGCAATCTCTTTTCCACCCTTTTCACCGGGAAAACAAAAACAGCCGATCCAGCCGAAACGGATTGGGACTGGGTCTCTATATTGCTTCTGAAATAGCGAAGGCTCACAATGGTACACTAACTGTAATGTCGGATGAAAAACAAACCTGTTTTACTTTCCGGGTTCATGCATAAAGTTCAATCAAAATCTGCTGGTTAAATTAAAATATGAACTATTCTCAGTAATGATGTAGACCATAAAATATTTTCAAAAAGAAACTCTACAGGAAGCTTAAACGCTTACCCATGTTTTCGTGGTATAATTTTAGCAAGCAGATATATTGCTGCAACAGCATAAAGTCAGGATGAATACCTGTTTTTATTTACTAAAATATTTACCAATGAATATAATGACAAAGAATATTTTAAAAGGAATTGCCGTTGGATTATTTGCCTCGTTAATAAAATCAATCGTAGAACCGCCATTACAAAAACTGGGTGAAAACCTGTTCCCGCCGGAACCTGACAAACTTAAACTGAAGGGAGCCGACGTAATCCGCCAGCCGGGCAATATGCCTCCGGCAATCCTTGCTAAAAAGGTGTACCGTGCTGTTACCCACAACAGACTTTCCTACGATAATACTTTAACATCAATGAAATGCATCCACTACATGTTAGGGACAGCAGTGGGCATTACGTATGTTGTTTTAGTAAATAATAATAAAAATTTAGAAATCGACGGAGGCATCAAAGCAGGAACAGCAGTTTGGGCGTTGACACATGGTTCCACTGTTCCTGTGCTGGGTTTGCAGGGGAAAGTCTCTGAAATGCCAAAGTCCTGGTGGGTATGGGAATTCGGTTCACACTTAATTTTCGGAATTGCCATGGAACAGAGCAGAAAGCTGATCAATATATGGATATAACAGAGGATGGTTCCGGCTCAGTTTCACAAAAACCCCATCGGTTATTTTTAAATTAAAAGATGAAATTAGAAAAATTTGAATAAATTTGATCTGTAAGATATCAATATCAGTTATCAATATAGCCCATACCGATTGTGACTTTAAAAGCCCGATTAGCTATAACGTTGACTGATCATTAATTCAATGAACATGAAAAACGGATTTATTATATTTTGGGGTGCTTTTATAGCCTATTTTATATTTATTCATCCCTGCATCATATACTATAACGTCCCCCATTCCAGTAATAATACTCCTAACGGAATGCTTGCCCTATTTTTCTTAGCCTTAAGCTGTATTCTTTGGGGCGCTTCTTTAGGTTATACCTTATGGCTTATTTTAAAAAACAGTTTTTTAGCCAAAAAAAATCTTACCTATATTGAACAGTCAGGAAGAAGGGTCCAGGCGATAATAAAGGAATCAAAACTGATTAATAAGCATCAGTCAGGTCCGGTTTCAAGAGAAATTGTGCTTGACATCAATAATTTTTCGGGTCATGACATCCTGCATTCTATGATCATCAGAGATACAAGACCTGAAGAAAACAGATTTGAAACAGGAAAAATTATTTACCTGAAAGTTGATGATACATTTAAAAGAAATCCTTATCTCTTTTTAGAGGGTTCTCAGGCAAAAGTCAATTATCTTTTATTTCTGGTGTGGGGCATATTCCTGGCAGGAGTAATTGCCTATTACCGCTACGCTTATGCAACTGAAAGTGGCGGCTTGGGCTGGAGGTTTTTGGAATTGTTTCATCCTTTGCTTGTGATACCTGCCTGTCTCATCTTTTTTCCCGGTATCATGTATTTGATTTTTAAAATTTTTATCATGGGCAATAAGACGACCCGGGAACAATTACGGTTGAAATTTTGGGGCCAGAAGGCCATGGCCGATATTATTTCGGTGCGGCAGACAGGAACTTACATCAATGAACAGCCTCAGATAGAATTTGTACTTGAGTTCAAAGATAAAATGGGAAAGCTGATTAAAACAAGCAAAAAAGAAATTGTCGATTTACTAAATCTCGGAAATGTTTCCTCTATGAAACAAAGAGAAATATTGTATTTGCCTGATAACCCCGAAAACTTTAGTTTTTTTGATGAAATTAATAATTAAATTCCAATGAAAAATATTTTTTATATCCTGATAATCCCGGTGATTCTGGTTTCCTGCAAAGATTTTAAAAAAAGCATCGACGATACCTTAGATTCTCAAAATACAGTCGAAAGTTCTCAAAATAGAGCAGAAGCAGATTCTGCTGATAATACGGACGTCATCATCGAAAAACCAGTTGAACAGCCAATTCCTTTTACCTCTCAAAAAGAAAAACTGGAGCTGGCAGAAAAACAGCTTCGAGACCTGAATCAGTTTGCGGGTAAATCCATTTTTATTTATCAATTCATCCATTTTTATGATGACGGAAGAATCATCACTAAACTTCAAAATCCTGAAAACAGCAATTATGTAGATGAATATACATATTCGGACGGACAGTGGCAAACTCCAAAACCGGTTGTTCTGTCAAAAATGGATGATGTACAGGGTTCGCTGATCAATCTTGATAAACTTCCTTTTAGAAATGTCACTAATGTATACAGGGCTCTTTCAGAAAAGAGGAAAGAAATTGAGAGTCATTCTGAAGATTATACCATCTATGCCGGCAAAAGAAGAAATACGATCCAATGGTACCCGCAATCCATCGAAAATGAGCGTTATAAATATGATATTGAATATCATGAAGACGGGACACTGAAATCTTTTGAACAAAGGTAATACGAAACTGTAAATATAGTGTTAGCCTGACTATTAATCCTATTGGAAAATACTCATCAATTATTGATGAGTATACTAAAATTATCATACTATATCAGCTAAATTTAAATAAAAAACCGATCAATAATTTTTATTTTGATTGGTTCATTCAATTCTGTCATTTAATCTGGGAGAAGACGTAAAACATTTCAGCACCAATCTGTAAACTCCTTTCATGATACACTTTTGTCTGTTCAGGAGTACGGTCAGAAACTTTGGGATCTTCAAAAGTAATGGGAATATGCAGATCAGCCCCTTTAATGAAAGGATGTTGACTATCTGCCTGTGAACAGGTCATAATCGCAGCAAAACCATAAGCAGGATTAAAAGAATTATCATATTTTTTAGAAAACCCTAACACCGGATGTACATGCTCATCATATTTAATTGAATATACAGGATTTACGGTATCAGAAATTTTTGTAATAAAAAGCCCCTGCATATTCAGTGTTTCCACAACTTTATGGAACATTGCGGTTTCCTCTGTACCACCGGAGTAACAGGTAACATTGGGAACATTAAAATACGCACTGGCCACCTGTGCCCAGACTTGTGAAAAATGACTTCTTCTTGAGTTATGTGTACATATGAAATTAATATCGATTGATCTTTTATCCAGTAACCGTTTCTGAATAAAATTAATCAATGGGAGACACTCTCCCACAAAGTGTGTAAGTTAAAAAGTCAGGGCTTAGATTTTATAATCTGAGCCTTTCTTCAAAAATAA
>NZ_JAKVIP010000023.1 GCF_022601875.1 Chryseobacterium sp. SSA4.19 | reverse complement strand
TAGTCTTTTAAATTGCAATCCAAAATTGCTAATTTTCTCGGAACTTTTTTTTATAAATAAGTTTAAACAACTTCATTGTAATAATAATTACTTCTTGCAGCAAAATCTGTCTAAAAATACAATTTAAATGTAAAAGTCTGTTTACATCTTATTTTTGAATATACATCCGTAGATTCAGCAAATTTGGATTTATATCTGCGCTATATAAAATTTAAACCGATCCTTATACTTTCTTAATGGTGATTCGGAATGTAGTTCCTTTACCGACTTCCGTCTGTGAAATTTTAATATCCCCGTTGTGATATTCTTTGATCACCCTTTTTGCTAAAGACAAGCCCAGACCCCATCCTCTTTTTTTGGTAGAATATCCCGGTTTAAAAGCATTTGCGGCCTGCTGTTTCGTCATGCCGCTTCCGTTGTCCTGCACTTCAATAACGATATTTTTATTCCGTTCAGAAACAGATATAGAAATTGAACCGACTCCTTTCATGGCATCCACGGCATTTTTAACCAGGTTTTCAATCACCCAGCTGATCAGGATTTTATTGTGCGGCACTAAAATAGTATAATTGGGGAGATGTAAGCCAAAATTTATTTTTCCTGAAACCCTTGTTTTTAAATAATCATAATTCTCCTGGATCGTTGAATTAAAATCACGGTCGTTCAACTCAGGGACCGAACCGATTTTGGAAAATCTTTCGGAAATAGTTCTCAGGCGTTCAATATCTTTTTCAATTTCATGAACCCCTTCCGAGTCGGGAGTATCCAGCTTCATGATTTCCATCCACCCGATCATGGAAGAGAGTGGCGTTCCGATCTGGTGTGCCGTCTCCTTTGCCAGGCCTGCCCAAAGATAGCCTTCATCCGTTTTCTTGATGGTTCTTAAAAACCAAAATGAGAACAGGAAATAACAGAGTATGAAAAACCCTAAAATGTAAGGTGAATACCGTAGATTATTCAGTAACGGGGAATTATCATAATACACAAACTGGTTGTTTTTATTAGGGAATTTAAGCTCTATCGGAGGATAGGTCTTCGCCATTTTCTTGGCAAAGGCCACAATTTCTGCAGGATCATTTTCTATCTCCTGCGGAATATTTTTATGTTCAATAATCTGGTTGTTTTTATCCAGTATAATAACAGGAATGGTGGTATTTGAACTGTAAATCTGAAGGATCAATCCCTGGACTTCAAGATTGGGAGTTGTGGCTTCCTGCTGGAATTTTACGGCACTAACCAGAATATCCACCCTTTTGATTTCTTCTTTACGAAGAAAATTAATCAGAATCGTGGAAGCAATCACAATGGTTAAAACCACTATGGTCATGAGCATAAAAATAATCCAGTTATTAAGCTTGGACAGTATTGATTTTCTCAAAACAGTTTATTTTAAAACATTCAGGATTTTTTGAAGTTCCGTACTTCCGCTGCCCTGATAATTGTTGATAATAATTGAAAATACGTATTTCTTGCCGTCTTTCGAAGTATGAAACCCTGCAAAAGATTTTGTATCTCTCATCGTACCGCTTTTCATTTTGATCCCGTTATCCTGCGTGGGAAAGCCGTCATAGTAAGACTCAAACCAGGATTGTTTTCCGGCATACAGTAAAGCCTGCACTTCAGCCCTTGCCGAAACATAGTTTTGGGGAGACAGGCCGCTGCCATCTGCAAAATTGATCATATTTGCATTAATTCCTTTAGACTTCCAGAACTCTTTCAGGTAAGCAACTCCGCTTTTGAATCCCGGATTTCCTTTTTTTTCTTTTCCCAACGTTTTAATCAGTGTTTCTCCGTACATATTGATGCTTTTCCGTAAAAACCAGTACACAATCTTATCCAGCGTCGGAGACTTATACGTGAGAATGATATTATTTTTCGGAGTTTCCAATCTTTTTTTCCCTTCAATCTCAAGCTGAGAACCGGTGATTACTTTTCCTGAAAACCCGATTCCGGATTCTTTCAGCCATTGCTGTACTTCAATGCCTAACTGTAAAGGCGGATTGGGTGTGGATCCTGAAACAGTAACTGTTTTTGAAGGCAGCGTTCCGTTAATCAAAGCCACATTGGAATAGGGCGCCGTAAAGATCAGGCTCTGGTCTGAACTTCCTCCTGCTTTCAGATCATTCAGCCACTTCACCCCTTCCAGAGGATATGAGAAACTTTTGAATTCTGTTCCGCTGATGTTGATGTCAAACTGGTTTTCGCGCCAGTTAACTCCCCACACGCCTGCACCGTAATAATTCCCGAGATCATCCCACGGCCATCCGCCGGGAATGGTTTGGTGATCGAAATAAGAATCATCAATGATAAGATCTCCGGAAATTTTGGTAATTCCGGATTTTTTAATGGCTTCCAGTAATTTCTGCTTAAAGTGCTCAGGTTTATACCCATCATATCGCCAGCTTCCTAAAGTAGGATCCCCGGTGGAAGTAATAAACAGGTTACCGTTCAGGTTTCCTTCTAAAACCGTTCCCGAATAACCTGATGTAGTTGTGTAGGTATAATTTTTTCCCAATACTTCCAGAGCAGCGGCGGCGGTAAAAATCTTTTGGGTAGAAGCCGTAGACAATCCTTTATTTCCCTGATATTCATAAATGAAATTCCCGTTTTCATCAGCAACATAAAAAGACAGGCTGGAAGAAACTGCCGCAGAAGATTCCATCAGGTTTTTTGTAGCGGCATCCAGCTTTTGAGCCACATTCTGGGCAAAAATAATATGTGTTGAAAAGGTAAGAACGGCAAATGTTTTTCTCATTCCATTTTTATTTTTAATAATATAATTAATGCTCTGACAAATACATTAAAATCATGCATTGATTGTTGATGATGTATTAGTGCCTAAGCTTTCTAAATATAATTAATGAAATTTACAATGCTGAGCCTGCTTCTATTTCATATGGTTCTTTTCCTGCTTCGAAAATCCTTGTCAGCTCGCTTCCTTCAACGGTAATTTTATCACCGGTTCTCCTGATCCAGTTTCCTTCGCGAAGTCCGATCACTTTCGCCTGGTTTTGGGTTAAAAACTCTTTAATCCGGGTTTCGCGGGTTTCTCCGTTGTGCTGTAAATCCGGATCAGGATCCAGATAATGCGGATTGATGTTGAAAGGAACCAATCCCATACAGTCAAAACTTGGCGGATAGACGATTGGCATATCGTTCGTCGTTTTCATATTCATGCCGCCGATATTGCTGCCTGCGCTGCAACCCAGATAAGGCTTCCCGTTTTCCACGTTTTGTTTGAGAACAGACATCAGGCGTTCTTCATGAAGCGTTTTCACCAATAAAAAAGTATTTCCGCCACCTGTAAAAAAAGCTTTTGCATGATGAAGAGCTTCAATTTTATCATCAAATTCATGAAGACCTCTTACTTTGATGCCGATGTTTTCAAAAAAAAATCTCGCTTTTGCGGTATATTCATCATGTGAAATTCCGCCCGGCCTTGCAAACGGAATAAAAACCAGTTCATCAATTCCCTCATATAATCTTATTATTTCTTCTTTTAAATAATGTAAATATTCTCCTCCGAAAATGGTAGAGGTTGAAGCTAATATAACATTCATGTATTTTTAAATAAATTGTTGAATAACAAAGATAGCTCAAACCGGAAAGAATCAAAAATTAATATAAAACAAACAGCAAGTCCGTTAATATTTTCAAAAAAAACCTAAAGGTTCTAAATTTTATATTTTTCTGGAATTATTATTGAATTTTAAAGTTGTAATCTTAAAATACAGGAATTATGAAAATGACTAGAATTAACATCAGAAATCTTTTTTTAGGTTTAATGTTTACAGGAAGTGCCGGTTTTATAAGTGCACAAACTACACAGACTGACAGTTCTGCCACAGCGGTTACAACAGCTCAGACAGCTAATCCGGCTATAGACAATTTAAAAAAACAAATAGAGACCAATCCTAAAGATACGGAAGCATTAGCAAAACTTGCTACCGCTTACCAGGAAGCTTCAGACTGGACCAACGCTATTGATACATGGAAAAAAATAAGTGTATTGCTACCGGACTGGGCACCGTCATATTACAGCCAGGCGTATGCCTACCAATCAGCGAAGGATGATGCCAATGCAAGAATGGCTTATGAAAAATATATTGCCACGGTAAAACCTGAAGAAGTAGAACAGAATAAGAAAAATCTGGCATATGCCTATTTTTATCTGGCTTTTGCTGAACAGCAAACGAACCGTGATAAAGCCAAAGAACACATTGCAAAATCCTTACAGTATGATCCTACCAACCAGGATGCCGTCAAGCTTAGCAAAGCTTTAAACTCATAAAGAAATATCATTTTTTTAAACTAAACTGCCCCAAAAAGTTAAAAACTTTTTGGGGCAGTTATTATAGATAGAAAATAAAATTTCAGTTTTGATTTCAAATTAAAATATATTGAACTTTATAAAAGTTCTACCTATTCTAGTGAAATTATAGCGACAGAGTACCAGAGAGCCCAGTACAATATCGCACTCTTTATTCTAATAATATTGTTTAATTTTGTCGAGACTTAAGGGAATTAACCTATTCCAGAAGAATTTTATACCAAAAACATTATGAAAAAAACAGTTCTTATTTTTCTTTTACTTTCAACTTTTACTTTTGCACAGCAATCTGTTTTAGAGCAGAAAGTCAATTCCATTATCAAAGATAAAAAAGCAACTGTAGGAGTTTCAGTTTTAAGTTTTGAAGATCATTTTACATACAACAAAAACGGAGATAAGCAGCTTCCTACCTTAAGTGTTTTCAAGTTTCATATCGCTTGTGCAGTGCTTGATTTGGTGGATAAGGGAAAGTTTTCACTTGATCAGAAGTTTTTATTAAAAGAATCAGAATTATTACCCAATACCTGGTCACCGATTAAAAAGAAATATCCGAAAGGTGATATTACGCTCAGTTTAGGTGAAATCATTGATTATACCGTTAGCGGGAGTGATAATAATGGCTGTGATTTTTTACTGAGTCTCATCGGAGGTACTCAAACCGTTCAAAAGTTCATGAATTCTAAGGGTGTGAAAGGTTTTCAGATTTTAGTCAACGAATACGAAATGCATAAAGACTGGAAAAATCAATATAAAAATTACAGCACTACTAATTCCGCTGTTGCTTTATTGCAAAGGTTTTATAGCGAAAAAATTCTTTCTAAAAAGTCGACTGCTTATTTATACAATATTATGCTGAATACGTCCACAGGAGGAAACAAATTAAAAGAACAGCTTTCTAAAGGAGTTATAGCTCACAAAACGGGATCATCAGGGAAGTACGATAATGATTTAACAGTCGCTGAAAACGACATGGGAATCGTAACTTTACCGAATGGCAAGCATTATGCAATAGCTGTATTTATAAGCAACTCAACGGAAACAGATGTTGTAAATTGCAAGATGATTTCAGATATTTCAAAGACAGTCTGGGATTATTTTAATAAGTAAAATTTTAAGCTTATTTTTAAAACCGATTTATTATGAAAAATTTAGCAGTAGCAATAGCATTATTAGGCAGTACTTTATTGTTTGCACAAAAAAGCGAAAATTATCTGCAGATCAGCTATTCAAGCATGTGTTGCGGAGCTCCGTCTGATAAACCCGTTATGGATTACCTTAACCGCTTTCAGAAGAAAAACAGAGTAAAATCACTGGAAGTATACAAACAGAGCGGTCTGGGTAGAGAGGGAGAATATAATCTGTATGTGGGGACTGATCAACTTTCAAAAATGCAGAAAACAGGCCTTATCCGCGGATTGAAAGCAGCAATCAACGCCCAGAACAATGCAAGAAAACGAAACAGCGATGGAATGGTTAATTTTAATGAATCTGAAAAAGTAAAAAAAGCAGATCTTGCCAACGCAAGAAACCTAACAGTTTATAAGAAATAATTTTAATTAAATAAGGAAAAATGATTCAGAACATTGTCGTTATCGGTGCCGGAACCATGGGAAATGGAATTGCACACACTTTTGCACAAAGCGGATTTACTGTCAACCTGGTTGATGTGTCACAGGAAGCTTTAGACAAAGGATTGAAAACCATTACGACCAATCTTGACAGAATAATTGCAAAGGGAAACCTTACGGAAGAACAAAAAGCAGAGACGTTAGGAAATATCACGACTTTCACAGCGCTTCAGGATGCTGTCGGAAATGCTGATCTGATTGTTGAAGCCGCTACTGAAAACCAGGATTTAAAGTTAAAAATCTTCGGGCAGATGGATGAATTCGCGCCGGAAAAATGTATTCTTGCGACCAATACTTCATCAATTTCCATTACTAAAATTGCTGCTGCCACGAAGAGAGCAGACAAAGTGATCGGAATGCATTTTATGAATCCGGTACCGATTATGAAACTGGTAGAGATTATTAAAGGCTACTCTACTTCCCGGGAAACGTTCGATTCTATTTACGAAATGAGCAAAACATTAGAGAAAGTTCCTGTTGAAGTCAACGATTATCCTGGATTTGTAGCCAACAGAATCCTGATGCCGATGATTAATGAATCGATTGAAACATTGTATAACGGTGTGGCTGGCGTTGAGGAAATCGACACGGTGATGAAACTGGGTATGGCACATCCGATGGGACCGCTTCAGCTGGCAGACTTTATCGGCCTTGATGTATGCCTGGCCATCCTGAACGTTATGTACGACGGCTTTAAAAACCCTAAATATGCACCGAATCCGTTATTGGTGAATATGGTAATGGCCGGAAAATTAGGCGTAAAATCCGGAGAAGGATTCTACGACTATTCCGAAAGCAAAAAAGCAGAAAAAGTGGCAAAAATGTTTTCAAAATAGTTATTAAGTTATGAGTTTCGGGTTATATGTTATACATTTGAATGCTAATTCTACAACCTAATAACTTCAACCTTGATAAGATTTAAAGAAAAATATATTCAGATATTATTGGTCATCATTACTTTAGTGATGACCATTTTGCGTTTTTTACTCAATGAAAAAGGAAGAACCAGCCCCGATTCTATACGGTATCTTCGCTTTGCCCGTGTTTTGCCGACTGTTGATAATACAACAACACCTTTAGGTTATCCGTTGAGCATCAAATTTTTTACTTTTTTTGGTTTTGATGAATTCTGGGGAAGCAAGATTGTCGGAATCTCAGCTTTTATCTTTATCATTTTTTTCACGTGGAAGAAAAAGTTTTTCTTTAAAGAATCAGTAGTTCTCTGTGCTTTATTCAGTTTTCTTTCTATCTTTTCCTTTACGATGAGTGAAGCACTTACATTATCATTTGTTTTATTGTTTCTGTACATTTCATCACAAATTATCACGGGGAAATTAGAAAAAAGGAAAGCGGTTTTTTACCTGTCTCTAAGTCTGATTGCACTATACAATATCAGGTACAGTTCTCTGTTTGTCATTGGTGGTACCGGACTTTTCGGATTGATTTTCTGGAAAAGGAAATATTCAAAAAGCTTCATTATTGCCGGAATTATAGGCGGAATATTTGTCGTGCTGTATAAATTATTATTCATTGATTATTTTAATGAAAACTACATAAAAGACGCACTTACCATTGGTCTCCACCCTACCTCAAAACTGCTCCCCGAATTGTTTATGGGATTATGTACTACCTTCAACCCGTTTATTCATATTGCAGATCCGGGCGGAGGGATGATTAATTATGCAATTTACGGAATTGGATTTTTAAATATTCTTCTGATCATTTATCTCTTTATAAAATATAAGCTTTCTGATTCTGAATTTTTCTTTGTATTTATTGGAATTGCAGGCATTATATGCTCTTATTTCGTACAGTATTTTTATCCCGTCAACGCCATTGACTATCGTTTGCTTGCGCCGTTCAGCTTTTCCATTTGGCTGGTGTATTTCAGGAAATTATTTCAACTGTTTAGCACTAAGGTATACGCCATAGGATTTTTAAGTATCATGTCCGGCTTTCTGTTCACCTGGCTTTCCAAAGGAAATTATCTGGAAAACAGAAAAGAAATGCAAAATTTTTTACACTCTGAGAAGCTGGACAAAGTTCCTTTACAATTTTATCTGGAAACGACTGAAGATCTGGACAAAATACAGGTGGCTGAACTCATCAGTACGATAAATCCCCGTATTACGCTCAGTTTCAAGCCGCAGGATACTTTAAAAAGAACCACCTTAACGAGGTATAAAGTTTTGCAAAAAATTAAGATTGACAAGAACAAATACCAATAATTTTATTATCTTTGATTTAAAGTTAAAACATTAAAAAATGAAATTACCAAAGTTTTTATTAGCAGATAATTCGGAATTTCCAGAAGATTTATTCGTTGTTCATACAGAATATCCTAGATTTATCCTTAATGTTGAGGAAGAAGAAGTTGAGTGGCTGGATGATTTGGAAGGTGATGATGAAGAAACGATGGCAGACGAGGCTACAAAAGTAGTGGAAGCTGCATTCAAATGGTGTGATGAAGAGTTGGCTAAATACGACGACGAAGAGGAAGGAGAATAATAAAATTCAATCATAAAAAATAAAGGAACTCATTATTGGGTTCCTTTGCTTTTTGAATAAACAAAATAAACGATTTATTTCCACTGTTTCTATTATCAGAAAAACATAAAAACCTGAATCATAAAAATCCAGGCCTTGTATTATTTTCTGTGTAGAATAAGCTCTACAATTCTTTCTTATTGAGCTTTATTGAATTTCAACAGCAATAAATTGTCCTGATACAATTCCAGAACATTTCCGGTAAGGACGTATTTATTGGCTTTTCCCATCATATCCATGAAGTTTCTCTCAACGCTCATGTTATCACAAGCCATTTTGGTAGAACCCATCTGTCCGGCTGAAAAGTTACCGTTGGAAGGATCAACTTTCACGGTACCGAAATAATTATTGCATCCAGTGTTTCCATTTATTTTTTCGCCTTCAATATTCAGTGTCGGAATTTTTCCTTTCACATTATCTGCTAAAGCCCATTTGGTACCAGTTAAAGAAGGTTGTGCTTTTCCAACTTTTGAAGCGGATGAACCCGCCATGGCTCCACATGATACCAGAACTGCTGCGGCACCTATACTAAAAAAAAGATTTTTCATTTTCCTTATTGATTTAAACCAAATTTACGTAAATATTCTTATTTAAACGGGCCTAACAAAATTTTATTGCTTCTTAGAGCTTAAGATTCTTCAAGATTTAGGCCCATACAGAATTATAAAAAGAATAATCTCTATCATAATTCTGTACATATCGTTTCAGCAATAAAAAACGGGCTAAAGCCCGTTTCTGTAATTATTGTCATGCTGATTGTATGTATCTACCCTCTCAGCTCTGCATTAAATTCCTTCTGAAAAGATTTGATCAAAGAATCCATTACCGCAGAAATTTCTTTTTCTTCCAGGGTTTTTTCTTCATTCAGAAGCTCAAAACTCATCGCATAGGATTTTTTGCCTTCAGGAAGGTTTTTACCTTCATATACATCAAATAAATTAATTCCTTTAAGATAAGGCGACTTATTCTTTCTTGCTGTCTGATAAAGATCTTCGTAGTTTACATTTTTATCAATAAGCAATGCCAGATCCCTTCTGGTTTTATTGAATTTTGGAATATCCCTGAATTTCAGTTCGTTTTTAGAACGCAGTTCCTGCGCATATTCCAGTTCAATTTCGGCATAAAAACAATCCTGATCAATATCGAAATCTTTCAATAGAGCCGGTGCTACTTTCCCGATTCTCACCAAAGCTTTTCCATCTGCTTCATACATTAAAGCGTCAGAAAATCTTTCATCCGACAGAGCCGTTTCTTTATAATCAACCGCTAATTTTTCAAGTAAGACTTTTACATACCCTTTCAGATGATAGAAACTTGTTGCCGATTTTGGCTGCAGCCAGTTCTCAGCGACCTCTCTACCGGAAACCAGTATGGCGAGCTGTTTTCTTTCTTCGTATTTTTCTCTTTTATGATAGATTTTTCCGAACTCAAAAAACTTAATGTCCTGGTTTTTCCTGTTGATATTATAGATGGCATTCTGCAAAAGTCCTTCCAGTAAAGACTTTCTCATAAATGCCAAGTCATTGCTCAGAGGGTTCAGCAATTTTACGGCATCGGTTTCATCTTTTACCGAAGTCAGTGAATTATTCATCACTTCATTAAAACCAAGTCCCTGTAAAGTCCTTGCCCAATTGTTTTCCAATTCGTCCTGATCCTGAGCACTTAGTTTAACAGGCGTAAATGATATCTTTTGCGGAGCATCGATTTTATTGTAGCCGTAAATCCTTAAAATCTCCTCAATAACGTCAATTTCCCTTGTCACATCAGCTCTGTAAGCCGGAACAGAGATTTCAAGACCGTTCTGAATTTCATTTAATACCTGAATATCCAGCGCCTTTAAAATTTCTTTTACTTTCTCTCTGTGGATCTTTGTCCCTAAAATCTGTTCGATTTTTGAGAATCTGATGATCACATAATTATCTTCTAATTTCTTCGGGTATTCCTCCAGAAGCTCTCCTGCCAGTTTCCCTTCTGCCAGATCCTGAATCAGCTTAATAGCATGGGTAATGGCAGTTCTTGTGATATTCGGATCCACTCCTCTCTCAAATCTGAAAGAAGCATCGGTATTCAGTCCGTGGAATTTAGCTGCTTTCCTGATGGCTACCGGATTGAAATAGGCACTTTCCAGAAATATGGTTTTCGTATCACCGGACACTCCGGAATGAGCACCACCAAAAACTCCGGCAATGCACATCGGCTGATCTTTTCCGTCTTTAATGATAATTTCTGACCCGTTCAGCGTTCTTTCCACTCCATCCAAAGTGGTGAATTTGGTTCCTTCTTTTACGGTTCCCACTTTTACTTTCTTATCTGCAATTTTATCTGCATCAAAGGCATGAAGAGGCTGTCCGTAACCGTGAAGAATATAGTTGGTAATATCTACAATATTATTGATCGGACTCAGGCCAATCGCTTTTAACCGGGCTTTCAGCCAGTCGGGAGAATCTGCAACGTTTACGTTTTCAATAACGGCTCCTATGTATCTTGGACATAGCTCAGTATTCTCAACTTCCAATGTGAATTCATGAGAGCCTTCGCTGCTTAAGGCAACGGAAGATACTTTTTCAAATTCAGCTTTCTGCTGATTGGTGGAAAGATAAGCATTCAGGTCCCTTGCAACTCCATAATGCGACATCGCATCCGTCCTGTTCGGGGTTAAGCCGATTTCAAAAACTTCATCGTTTGTCAATTCAAAATAATCAGCAAAATTCTTTCCTACCTCGTACTTTACTTCATCCAGAACCATAATTCCGCCGTGGTCATTGCTTAAACCCAACTCATCTTCTGCGCAAATCATGCCCTGGGATACCTCGCCTCTGATTTTTGCTTCCTTGATCTCAAAAAAATCTCCGGTTTTATCATAGATCCTGGTTCCTACAACCGCTACGGGTACTGTTTGTCCGGCTTCCACATTCGGAGCTCCGCAAACGATATGAAGAATCTTGCCGCTTCCTACATCTACGGTAGTCTTTTTCAGCTTATCCGCATTCGGGTGTTTTTCGCAGGTTAAAACTTTACCTATTACAATTCCTTCAAGATTACCTTTTATACTTTCAAATTTTTCTATCCCTTCAACTTCAAGGCCTATATCCGTAAGAAACTCACCGATTCTTTCCGTTCTGATTTCTGTTCTGATAAAGTCTTTAAGCCAGTTGTTTGATATCTTCATTGAATATATTTTGAAAATTTTATTTAAATTTTTCGAGTTACAAATGTCGTGTTTTTTTGAGAAACAGAGAAATTTTAAGGGTCATAAAACAAATACTTTGATCTGCCGATTTTCTGAATCTGTTTAGTGCACCGGTTTCAATCTACTATAATTTCGTTCACTTACACGGATTTAAATAGTACAAAACAAAAAAGGTTTTGAAGAACAAAACCTTTTTACTGATATAATTTATTTACTGTTACAATCCGATTACCGGCATGGATAACATTAAGATATTCTCATTTTCTTCAAGCCCGTCAAGCGGCTCAATGATTCCCGGCCTGTTCGGCTGGGACATTTTCATGGTGATATCGTCTGAACCTAAGATCGTCAGCATTTCCGTTAAAAACTTAGAGCTGAACCCGATGTTAATATCTTCTCCGTTATAATCGCAGGGAATCTGCATATCCGCTTTGTTTGCATATTCAGTATCTTCTGCATGAAGATGAAGAATGTTGGCAGACAGCTTAAAACGTACCTGGTTGGTTGATTTGTTGGACATGATCGAAGCCCTTTTAATAGCACCTAACAGAAGATTCCTGTTAATAGTTAATACATTCGGGTTTTCTTTAGGAATTACCGCCGTATAATTCGGGTATTTCCCATCGATTAATCTACAGATCCAGATGTGTTTCCCAAAAGTAAATTTGGCCATATTCTCATTGAAGTCGATGGTTACGTCTTCATTGGAGCTGGCTAAAATATTTTTGAAAATATTCAGCGGTTTTTTAGGCATAATGAATTCCATCGGTTCGGTATTCATCAGATCCATTCTTTTGTATACTACCAGCCTGTGAGAATCGGTAGAGACAAAATTGGTTTCATTTTCTCCAAACTGGAATAATACACCTGTCATTACGGGACGCAAAGAATCGTTGCTGGTTGCAAAAAGAGTGTTGGTTAATGCTTCAGAAAGAACTCCTGCAGACATGGTTACACTTTGGGAAGCATCAAATTCCGGCAATTCCGGATAATCATCTGCATTGTCCAAAGCTACAGCAAAATTATCTTTTTCATCTAAAATTTCAAGCTGACTTCCTGTTCCTTCTTCATTGTCTCTTACCGCTAAGGTAAGCGGCTGTTCCCCATACGTCTTGATGAAATCCTGAAAAATCTTAGCAGGAACAGCAAATTTCCCGGTATCGTCAGATTTTACATCAAGAGAGGTTACCAGAGTCGTTTCGCCATCAGATGCTGTAATGGTAACGTTATTTCCGTCTAACTCAAAAAGATAGTTTTCTAAAATCGGTCTCGACTGAGAGCTTGATATTACGCCACTTACAGTTTGCAAAGCTTTCTGCAGTTCACCACTTGAAATAATAAATTTCATAGATTTAAAAATAAGTTTTTACAAATATAATAAATAGAAAATAGATTGAGAAGAAATAATCAGATGAGTTTTTCACAATCGTCATTAATCGGTTTTCAGTGTCGAAATAATGTTTACCTTTCTGTAGTCATTAATTTTAACATCAAAAATTTCATCTGTGTAATATCCGATATTTATTTTTTTATTCAGCAGCGAGCTGTACTCCTTTGGCAAATCCAGATTGGATTCTATAGGAGATATCCAGTAAAGCTTTGTCAGGATTTTATTGTCTCCTGCAACATGAAATACGACAAAATTATCTTTCTCTATTCTTGTAACGGTTCCGCTGATCAGCAGTTCTGAATCATCCTTCGAGATTTTATTATTCTTCTCGGTTTTAAAAAGCTCCATTACCTTTTCCGGACATTCTTTTAAAAGCCAAGTGGCAACTAATTTTCCCGTTTCTGAAGAATCATCTTTAAGGATGTCGAGATTATAATCTTCTTTCAGCTCTTTTGCATAGGGCTGAGCGCCTTGGATAATACATAATCCAAGTTTTATTTCAAGTGTTTTGGGATCTGGGTTTTCCGCTTTAGCTTTATTGAAGCATTCACAGGTTGTTCTGGCAATCTTAGTTTGATAATCCTGGGAAAAACCTAATCCTGATATTAAAACGCTCAAAAAAAACCACACTTTATTCTTCATCACTGTTATCATTATTATTCAAAGATAACCGATAAAATAAATACCTTCAAAATACTTATGTTATATTTGTAAAAATTAAAAATGAGAAAGCCGCCCATTCATAAAAGTTTCCGGAATGCATCCAGGGGGATTTTCCTGATGATGAAAGATGAACGGAATTTTCAGATTGAGCTTTTGGCTTTTTTCATTAACCTGTTCCTCATTTTTTATCTGGAACTTTCAGATACTGATGCTGTTTTTGTCCTTATGGTTTCTTTCGGAGTTCTGGCTGCAGAAATTTTCAATACGGCCATTGAAAAAATCTGTGATTTTATTCAGCCTGAATTTGATAAAAGGATTGGATTTATTAAAGATATTTCTGCCGGTGCTGTTATTTTAATGGCTTTTGCTTCGGTGATCATCGGCTTCTTCGTCTACCGTAAATATATTTTTATCTGAGCTCATTTTTGGCATACAGATTAGAAGGCATTACAGATCATAATTCCACATAAAGACATTTTTTCATCATCAAAAAACTTACTTTCCGACATAAATAAATCCATGTTTTCCTGACTTAAAAACGGTTTCAATTCTTTTGTAATCTTTTACTTCGTATTCGTCTGCCTGGAGCAGTTCCTCTTCTGTGACGGTGAACAGAACACCTGATATTTCATCTTCAGGGCTTCCTGAGAATTTAAGAATCGGATGGAAGGTTTGATTGCTCTTTCTGAGAACCTCGGGATCGGTAATTTCTAACATTTCAAGCCTGTAACCTGTTAAAACATCTTCTTCCCCTTCTAAAATCCTTCCGAAAGTTTCAATTTGAACTTTTCGTTTCTGTAAAGTTCCGTATGAGAATAAATAAGGCATAATTAATCCAGAATGAGTTTAATATTTTTATGGGATTCTATAATTTCAACCAGGATTTCAAATAGAGTCTGTCCATTTCCGTCTAGCAGTTGATCCAACTTCTGCTGAATCAGTTTTATATTAAACGGTTTGCCCTGACGGATTTTGTTTTCGTAAAATTCCTTAGTGGCTTCAAAGCCAAGATCTTCCTTCGATTTCTGAGATTCTTTCCATATTATTTCTCCTTGAAAGCCATACAGAATATCATCAAAACCATCCAGTGTCCCGACTTTCCAGTCGTCTTCAGCATTCATCAATATATTGGAAACTTCTTCATAGAAGCCTGCCAGATTAGAAAAATGACTGCCATTGATGACAGTCATTTTCTTATTATTATTTGAAGTATTCCACTCCATTTTTAAAGATGTTGTGATAATTTGCGGTCGGAATATTTTTCATCAGTCCTTCTGCAAAACGTTCCGGGTGGCCCATTCTTCCATAAATCTTTCCATTCGGACTTGTGATTCCTTCAATTCCGAATAACGAATTATTTGGGTTGAAAGGCATTCCGTGAGCAACATTCCCATCTAAATCTAAATATTGTGTTGCAATCTGTCCGTTTTCATACAATCTCTTAATTTCATCTTGGGAAGCCATAAAACGGCCTTCCCCGTGAGAAATAGGAATGGTAAATACCTGATCTTTCATTCCTTTTAACCATGGGCTTTCATCGTTCAGAACCTTTACATTCACCATCTGGGAAATATGTCTTCTGATGGCATTGTGCGCCAACGTAGGAGAATTTTCATCCAAGTCTTTGATTCTTCCATAAGGCAATAATCCTGATTTTACCAATGCCTGGAACCCGTTACAGATTCCAATGATCATACCGTCCCTATCCAATAATTCGTGAACAGCATTTCTCATCTTCCCGTTTTTCAAAACGTTGACAATGAATTTCGCGGAACCATCCGGCTCGTCACCTGCTGAGAATCCTCCTGAGAACGCCAGAATCTGGGAAGTTCTGATCTCCTCCACCCAAGCGTCAATACTTTCATCCAATAATTGGTGGTTGATGTTAATTAAAGGTAAACTGCTGATGACCGCGCCTTCTTTGGCAAAAGCATTTAGGGTATCATACTCACAGTTCGTTCCCGGGAACACCGGAGCAAATACTTTCGGCTGGGCAATCCCGTGTTTTTTAATGATGATATTTCTTGGGTTGATCGAGTTTAATTTCTCATCAATTTCAACCGTCAGTTTTTCTTTTTCAACCGTTGGAAAAAGGTTTTCAAATGTATTTGTATTTGCAGCTAATAAATCCTCAATGGCAAATTCAGCATCATTTATTTTGATATTGTCAGAATTTTTAACTTCTCCAATTAACTGAAGGTTTACAGAACTTAATTCTTCTTTAGATTCAATAATTAAGCTACCGATATTTTTAGCCAGTAAGATGCTTTCGTCGACGTTAACTTCAGCACCCAGCTTATTTCCAAAGCTCATTTTTGCTAAAGCAACCGCTACTCCGCCTTCTTTAACCGTTTTTACCGAAACAATTTTTCCCGCTTTGATATTTTCAAAAATCAGTTCAAAAATTTCTTTTAAAGTGTTATAAGCCGGAAGTCCATTTTCCTGAGCGATATGATTGAAGAAATAGACTTTGTTTCCTTCATTCTTAAATTCAGGAGAGATAATATTTTTCTTTTCTCCGTTTGCACAGGCGAAAGAAATCAACGTTGGCGGAACATTCAGATCCTGATACGTTCCACTCATCGAATCTTTCCCTCCGATGGCCGCCAGGCCAAGATTGATCTGTGCATCATAAGCTCCTAAAAGAGAAGCCAGAGGTTTGCCCCATTTTTCAGGGTTGTGTCCTAATTTTTCAAAATATTCCTGGAAGCTTAATCTGATATTTTTATAATTGCCGCCCATCGCAACGATTTTCGCTACACTTTCAACGACTGCATAGGAAGCACCCAGCAATGAATTCTGCTTAGAAATTCCGGCATCAAATCCCCAACTCGCCAAAGAAACCGTTTCGATATCTTTAGCACCGATGATTGGCAATGTCTGAACACTTCCTTCCATCAAAGTCTGCTGGTATTTCCCGCCTAAAGGCATCGCAACCGTAGTCGCACCAATCGATGAATCGAACATTTCAAGCAGACCTTTTTGAGAAGCTACATTTTTATCGCTCAATATTTTAAGGAAATTCTCTTCATTAAATGCAGGAGTTTCTTCTTTGATTTCATTAAGGTGGGTAATTTTAACTTCCTGGCTTTTTGAACATCCGTTGGTATCCAAAAACTCCCTTGACAGGTCCACAATTTTATTCCCTTTCCAGAACATCTGCATTCTTCCGGAATCCGTTACTTTTGCCACTTCAACAGCCACAATATTCTCAGCTTCACAGAATTTGATGAACGGTTCTTTATCTTTCGGCTCTACAACGACCGCCATTCTTTCCTGAGATTCGGAAATAGCGAGTTCAGTACCGTTCAGTCCTTCATATTTTAAAGGCAGTACATCCAGATTCACCTCCAGTGAGTCAGCAATTTCACCAATGGCAACGGAAACTCCGCCGGCTCCGAAATCATTTGATTTTTTAATCAGTTTCGTCACTTCCGGATTTCTGAATAACCTTTGGATTTTACGTTCTTCAACGGCATTTCCTTTTTGAACTTCCGAACTCATGGTATGGATAGAGGTTTCGTCCTGTTCTTTTGAGCTTCCGCTTGCCCCGCCTACACCATCGCGTCCCGTAGCTCCTCCTAAAATAATGATAGAGTCTCCGGCCTCTGGCTTTTCACGTCTTACCCAATCTACAGGAACCGCTCCGGTAACGAAACCGACTTCCATTCTTTTTGCTTTGTATCCTTCATCATAGATTTCAGAAACCATGGTAGTCGCCAAACCGATTTGGTTACCGTAAGAAGAATATCCGTTCGCCGCCTGTTTAGTGATTGTTTTCTGAGGTAATTTTCCCGGTAATGTTTTATCAACGGGTTCTAGTACATCAGCCGCACCCGTTAATCTCATCGCCTGGAACACATACGATCTTCCTGATAAAGGATCCCTGATCGCACCGCCCAAGCATGTGGAAGCGCCGCCGAAAGGTTCAATTTCTGTCGGGTGATTGTGCGTTTCGTTTTTGAATAACAAATACCATGGTTCTTTTTTGCCATCGTATTCTGCTTCAATTTGAATTGTGCACGCATTGATTTCATCTGAAACCACCAGGTTTTCAAGATTCCCTGTCTTATGGAAATACCGGGCGCAAACCGTGGCAAGATCCATTAAAGAAATCGGCTTTAATTCGCGGCCTAAAAATTTTCTTTTTTCAATATAATCATTGAAAATGGTTTCCAGGGTATGTTTAAACTGTCCTTCAAACTCAATATCAGACAATTCTGTCTCAAAAGTAGTATGTCGGCAGTGATCACTCCAATAGGTATCTAAAACCTTAAGTTCAGTTTCTGTAGGATTTCTTCGTTCAGTCTTAAAATATTCCTGAATGAATTTCAAATCATCCAAACCTAATGCAAAACCGTGATTGTTAAAGAATTCTTCAAGCTGAGCATCATCAAAATTGATGAATCCTTCATGTACCGGAACTTCTGACGGTGTTTCTTCCGCAGGAATATTGAGAACCGATAAATCTTTTTCCTGAGATTCAACTTTATTAATTAAAAGATCTTTGATTTTTGCCAAATCAGATTCGGAAATTCCTTCAAACTCGATTAATTTTCCACTTCTTACTTTAGACTTTTCATTTCCAGTAAGTAAAGCAATACATTGTTGGGCAGAATCTGCACGCTGGTCATATTGTCCGGGCAAAAATTCTAATGCGAAATGAATTCCCTGTGCAGGGTTTTCTTCGATTAAAAGATCTGTAACAGGATCTACGAAAGTACTGTTGACTACTTTATCAAACTCTCCGTCATGTAACCCGAAAATATCGTAAACGTTATACACCTTTACACTTTGGATCAACGGAACCACCGCTTTTACTTCATCAAAAATTTTTGGACTTTCCACATCGAAAACTCCTCTTTTTTCTACGAAAATTCTTTTGTTTTGAGACATTAGATGTCAGATATTAAATATTATTAGACTTTATTTACTTAATTTTATTCGGATTATCGGGATGTTCTTTCTGATACCTAACCGCCTCTTTCGTTTTCCGTTTCAGCCATTTTTCAAAAGGAATTTTTTCATCATCGTAATCCAGTGCGAAAATATTTTTGCGGTCTTCCGAGATTAAAAATTTGAAATCATACATTGATCCCAGATCATATTTTCTGTAATCATAAGTGTTGACCTGATAAAAAGGGAAATTTTCTTTTGGTCTTTCCACAATTTCAAAATATAATTTCTTTTCATTTTCAGATAATTTGTTGTAAACATTTACATAATAAATATCTGAGAGTTTTTTATTTTGTCTTTCGAAAAAAAGAAGAATATCTTTTTCTTTTTCATTGTATTCAAACGGATCAGGAAAATATTTCCCTTCTACTTCCACAGCGTTTTCAGACTGAGCCACAGGCTGCACCTCTTCTCCTTTAAAATTCATAACGCCCCAGGTTCCACCTACAATGGCTTTATGCTCATCTTCAGTTTTCTCCCAGTCGCAGCTGTTACAGAATGCAGCGTACCCGTAATTAAAAGGCGCCGCAAAATCATGTTTTGCTTCAATAGCAACTCTCCCGTTTCTATCTACAAAACCTACTTTCCCATTCTTAACGAATCTTCTGACACCTTCTGAAAAGTAATCGGCTCCATTATCAAAAAAGAATGGCCGGTACAGAAAATTACCTTTTTTATCATACACATATCCCCAGGTATTTTTTTCTTTAACTTCGTTCTTTTTAGGACCGTCGAAATAGATCGTTTCCCCTTTCACCAACTCTCCATCCTTCAAATACGAAAAAATATTGAACTGGGCAGGAACAATGATTTTCCCTTCTTTATTTTTGACTCCCACCAAAGAATCTTTTGTTTTAAAATATTGTAAAACTTCCCGTTTCTGGGCGAAACACAAAAGCGGAATACATGCTAAACTTAAAAACACTTTTTTCATATTCTATTTTTTGGTGAGAAATAAAATATGCAGCCCAGAAGACTGCATATTAATTTATACTTTAAGATCAGCCTCTAATCCTATCAGGTCTTTATTCAGATCCAGAATCGGCTGAACTTCATTGGCAATGAATTCCTCCGTCTGGATTGGTGCGAAACCAATAAAGTTTTTAGGATCTAAAACTTCTTTTAACTTAGACTTATCCAATTTCAAAGAATTATCATTTAAGATTCTTTCAATCAGATCGTTTTCTTCTCCTTCTTCTTTTACTTTTTTGGAAGCTTCCATGGAATGAACCCTGATCACTTCGTGAATTTCCTGACGGTCACCACCTGCTTTCACTTCTTCCATGATGATATATTCTGTCGCCATAAAAGGAAGCTCTTCCATAATATGTTTGTTGATCCTGTTCGGATATACTACGATTCCGTTCATGATATTGTTCCAGATCAACAGAATGGCATCCACCGCCAAAAAGGCCTGAGGAATGGTTAATCTTTTGTTTGCAGAATCATCCAGGGTTCTTTCAAACCATTGTGTAGAAGCTACCATTGCAGAACTTGTCGTTAATGACATCACATACTTGGCCAGTGCTCCGATTCTTTCACTTCTCATCGGGTTACGTTTGTACGCCATAGCCGAAGATCCGATCTGGTTTTTTTCAAATGGCTCCTCAATTTCTTTAAGGTTTTGCAGCAAACGTAAATCGTTCGTGAATTTATGGGCAGATTGTGCAATATTTCCTAATAAAGCAACCACTTTAGCATCAATTTTCCTGTCATAGGTCTGTCCGGAAACACCGAAAACCTTCTCAAAACCGAATCTTTTTGACAGTTCTTTATCCAGATGTTTAACTTTAGAATAATCTCCGTTAAAAAGTTCCAGGAAACTGGCTGCAGTTCCTGTAGTCCCTTTTACACCTCTGAACCTCAACGTTTCCAGGAAGAAATCAAGCTCTTCGATATCCAGCACCAAACTTTGTAGCCAAAGCGTGGCTCTTTTTCCAACTGTAGTCAGCTGAGCAGGCTGGAAATGGGTAAATCCAAGCGTCGGTAAATCTTTGTATTGAATCGCAAAGTCAGAAAGATTTTTTATTACGTTCACCAGCTTTTTCTTCAAAATTAAAAGCCCGTCACGGATTTGAATCAAATCGGTATTATCTCCTACAAATGCTGAAGTTGCTCCTAAGTGAATAATTCCTTTCGCAGAAGGCGCTACATCACCATACGCGTGAACATGAGCCATTACATCATGACGGAATTTTTTTTCATATTCCGCAGCTTTATCATAATCAATGTTTTCAGCATTGGCTTTTAACTCAGCAATTTGCTCGTCTGTAATTTCAAGACCAAGATCTTTTTCAATTTCAGCAAGAGCAATCCAAAGCTTTCTCCAGTTTTGGAATTTATTGTTATGAGAAAAGTTAAACAACATTTCTTCGCTTGAATAGCGTTCTTCCAAAGGATTTTTGTAGGAATTCATTCTTTTCTTTTACTTTTTTATAGATATGCAAAAATACGGTTTTTGGTTGAGAGATGAAAGTGCTTTTTTATCCCGGAGATATTCTGTTATTGTTAGAAATACTTTCAGGCAGATTATCTGATAAATTTTCTTCCTGTTAACGCCATCCGACCAGAATTCTGCACATTTTAGAGATCAAAAAAGCCACTCTTTCGAATGGCTTCTGAATTTATTTTGTCCAGTTTATTTTTGAATGCTTCACGTCTTCGGAATTGGTTCCGATCATGATATCAAATTCTCCGGCTTCCCAATCATATTTCAAATCCCCGTTATAGAATTTCAATTGTTCCGGAGTAATGTCAAAGGTTATTTTTTTAGATTCTCCTTTTTTCAGCATTACCTTCTGGAATCCTTTAAGCTCTTTTACCGGCCTTGTAATACTTCCTACCATATCCCTGATATATAACTGCACTACTTCAGCGCCATCATAATTTCCTGTATTTTTAACGGTAACAGATGCCTGAACAGTCTGGTTTCCTTTAGGATTGGCATTGGAAACCGCAATGTCAGAATAGCTGAATGAAGAGTAGCTTAAACCATATCCAAACGGGTACAGCGGCGTATTGCATTCATCCATGTAATTGGAACGGAATCTCTGGTATTCACATTTATCCACCAGTTTCTGATCAAGCGGGCGGCCTGTATTTTTAGCATTGTAATAAATCGGGACCTGTCCTAAGCTTCTCGGGAACGTCATCGGCAATTTTCCGGAAGGATTTACTTTTCCAAAGAGAACATCTGCAATCGCGCTTCCTGCTTCTGAACCCGGGAACCACGCATTCAGAATAGCATCCGGCGTGTCTTTTACATTGGTTAATGCCAAAGGACGGCCAGTGAACAATACAATAGCAATCGGTTTTCCTGTCTTTTTCAGCTCGTTTAACAAGTCTACCTGAGACTGAGGAATGGTGATTTCAGTTCTTGATGAAGATTCTCCGCTCATTTCTGCTGATTCCCCGATAGCCAAAACAATAACATCTGATTTATTGGCGATGTCCACAGCTTCTTTTAACAGCACTTCTTTGGAACGGTTATCACGGTCTGTTTTTTTACCGTGTGCTGCATAAATATCTTCCAGTTTAGCATCGTAATCGATGTTAGCTCCTTTTGCAGAAAGGAATTTAACGTCTTTTCCGTAGTTCGCCTGCAGGCCCTGCATCAGATTTACAGAAATGGCATGTTTTGTCGCAACACTCCATGTTCCGGCCATGTTCATTGAATTGTTGACCAACGGACCGATTACTGCTACCGTTCCTGATTTTTTCAATGGCAGCACCTGATTTTCATTTTTCATCAGGACCATGGACTGAGCAGCAGCACTTCTCGCAATGTTACGGTTTTCCATGCTGTATACTTCTTTCGCTGCCAATTTAACATCTCCATGTTTATATGGATTATCAAATAAACCTAAATCATATTTTGATTCCAGAACTCTTCTTGCTGCCATATCAATTTCCGCCTGGGTCACTTTTCCTTCGGATAGAGATTTTTTTAAGGTTGTTAAAAAACCTTCTCCTACCATATCCATATCTACTCCGGCTTTCAGAGCCAAGGCAGAAACCTGCTGGAGATCTCCCATTCCGTGGTCCACCATTTCGTTGATTCCTGTATAATCGGTTACCACAAATCCTTTGAATTTCCACTGATTTCTCAGTACTTCCGTCTGCAGCCATCTGTTTCCTGTTGCCGGAACACCGTCCACTTCATTAAAAGAAGCCATCACAGAAGCTACACCTGCATCAACAGCCGCTTTGTAAGGAGGGAAATATTCATTGAACATTCTTACGTGGCTCATATCCACTGTATTGTAATCTCTTCCTGCTTCACCGGCTCCGTATAAAGCAAAGTGCTTTACACAAGCCAAAATATTGGTTCCGTTTGCCAGGTCTTTCCCCTGGTAACCATACACCATATTTTTAGCAATTTCACTTCCTAAATACGGGTCTTCACCGGAACCTTCGGAAACTCTTCCCCATCTCGGTTCACGGGAAATATCCACCATTGGCGAGAACGTCCAGTTGATTCCGTCTGCAGCAGCTTCCCTTGCAGCAACTCTTGCAGACTGCTGCACTAAATTCATATCCCATGAAGCTGCTAATCCTAACGGGATCGGAAAAGTAGTTTCATACCCATGGATGACATCCATTCCAAAAATCAAAGGAATTTTCAGACGGCTGTTTTCTACAGCCACTTTCTGAACAGCTTTGATCTTTTCTGCTCCTTTTATATTGAACAATCCTCCGACTAATCCCTGCTCTACTTTCTTTCCAATGTCTGAACTTTTAGCTAAACCTGTGGTGAAATCACCTGAACTTGGTAAATTCAGCTGACCGATTTTCTCATCCAGGGTCATTTTAGCCAAAAGATTATCAATAAAGGCTTTCTTCTTATCATGATATTGAGCCGTCTGGTAAGACTGGACAGGCTTTGTTATCATTTCCTGTGCGGAAAACATCGGAGCCAGTGCTAAAGTGGCGATTACAATTAACTTTTTCATTACTTCTTCATTTTTAGGTATTTGTGAATTTAGATTGTATTAATCTATCATCTTCAATTAATTTTTACTCTATTGATTTAAGTGCTTTATGTATTTCCACTTAAATTTCTTAAAGCCTATTTAAGTTATTCTCGCAGATTTTGTGTTTGTATTGAACCTGCATAAGAGCTTTGTTTTAATTCTTAACGTAAAACAGCAAGTTTTTCTGATCAAACTTACTTTTTTAAGACACAGAGCTTTCACTTACTTTTTTGCTTGTGATTGTTATTGATTACTTTTCTTTCCTTTTACTCAGCATCCATTCATACAACGCAGGATTAGAATACGTTGAGTCCCAAGAGTTATGATTATCATTTGGAAAAATGGTTAATTCTGCAGATGGATTTACCGGATGCAGCTTCTGGTAAAAATTAAATGCATTTTCCGGAAGCACCACGTCATCCATTCCTCCGTGGAAGATTTTCATCGGCAAATTTTTGTACTGATTGATATTGGCATACATCACACGGTCTGTTGGTGCACAAACCGAAACAACGGCTGCAAACATTTCAGGATGCTCCATGACCAGTTTCAAAGTTCCCCAGCCTCCCATGGAAAGTCCGGTAAGGTAAATCCTGGAAGGATCAATTTTATATTTTGACTGAATTTCCTTGATTAAATTATAAATCGTCACCGTATCCCACCACATATTTTCAGGACATTGAGGTGCTAAAATTGCTACCGGTTCTTTTATTAAATTTTTATAGGTGAATGGACTGTGCGCCTTTACCATTTCCAGATTATTTCCTCTTTCCCCGGATCCGTGAAGAAATACGATCAAAGGGACATTTCCTTTTGCTTTTTGAGGATAATCGAGGATATAGGAAATTTTTTCCTGTCTTTTGACTTCTTTATTGAGTTCTGCTTTTATTTCCTGAGCATTAAGAGCCAGAGAAAACGGCAAAAGTAAAAAAGGAATCAATTTTAGATTAAATTTCATAGGAGACTTTTTAAGTTTGAGTACTTTTCAATTTTATACAGAATATAAGATTTTATTCAACTGTCTGTTTTTCTATAATTAGCCCCGATTGCAGCATCTGTCTGAGCTCATTTTTCTTTTTTAAAAAAGATAAATAGCGAGTGCGGAAAGCGGGAAACAGCTCCTAAAAATATTATTTAATATTATATTTCGGAGATGTAAAGCTTAATTTTTTCAATCCATTCTGAATTTCCGGGGCATTCATAAACAGTTTCCATAAGAATCCGGTGCGGTAATTTTCAATCATCGGAGCGATGGTTCCCTGGTCAATTGCCAGATACCTTGGCGTGGTCCAATTATTATAATGGATGGATGTTGCATCATATGGGCCAGCAGAACCGATAAATTCAGGTTTCTGAGTATAGATGAACCTTAAAAAATCCATGGATTCTTTTGGTGTGTAGGGAAAGCTGCTCAGTGCGGCCGTAGGAGTAATTACCCCATGATCATTCTGTGGAAAATGAGCGTCGTACCCTACACTTCCATCTTCATTTCTTGAGTACCCTGCAGTTAACCCCCAATAATCAGGTCCATAACCTTTCCATTGTTTTGGATTTTCAACGCAATACCTATAATCGATCAACACCTGATTTTTATTTAAATCAAAATAATTTTTGATCAATTTATCTGATAAATTAGTAGGATCTAGACCAATATATGAATAATGCGCCCAGAATAAAGGGCCGCCATATTCTTCTGCACCATTATGTTTTACGTACATCGGAAGCCCATATTTTTCTTTATCAGAAAGATAGGTTCCATTTCTGGTCCAGCCTTTATAATAGGTTTCGGCATCAATTGAATAAGTAGGTGATGAAGCCGCTAAAATATAGGTAATCAGACATTCATTATATCCCTGTAAAGGAAAATTCATGTCCCACTGATAATCCGGTGACCAGTGCCAATACAGGACTTTTTCTCCGCCTTTGGTGTACCAGTTCCACTGAATCCCTTTCCAGAGCGCATCGCATTTTTTTGCCAGCGCTTTTTCTTCGGTATTTCCGTTTTTGAAATATTCACGGACCATTAAGATTCCTGAGGTCAGGAATGCCGTTTCCACAAGATCACCACCATTGTCTTTTTTTCCGAAAGGCACCGTTTTCCCGGTTTCTCCATTAATCCAGTGTGACCAGGCTCCTTTGTGGCGGTCAGCCTTTGCCAGGAAATCCATCATCGTGGTCAATCGTTTCACCGCTTCTTTCCGTGGAACAAATCCTCTTTCAACGCCCACAAGAATTGTTGCCAATCCAAATCCTGATCCTCCTGTAGTGACTACATGTTTATCATTATCCGGATAGATATTGTCTTCATGGTAGCGCTCCCTTCCCAACATGGAATGAGGTTCTGCATAATCCCAAAAATATTTCAACGCTTCTTTCTGGACTTTATCCATAAGCTGATTGTCCGTGAGGTTGTTTTGTATAGATGATATTTTGGAAGCATCTGATTTAACCACCTGGGAATTTTTGCAGGAAACTGTGAGTAATGATATTGTTGTTATTGATAGTATTATCCTTTTCATTGTAACATTTTTAAACGAAATACTAAAAGAAGAGGAGAACTTTCATTCTCCTCTAAGTTATATTTATTTTTAGTAGCCGGGATTTTGAGCCGATAATCCACCAGCCTCCATGATAAAATCCTGTGGAAGTGGGAAAACCTCATGTGTTCCTACTTTGAATATTTTGCCACCGTCAGCAGCCATTGCAGCCTGTGCTTGGCCAGTCCTAACTAAATCAAACCATCTGTCGTGTTCAAAAGCCAGTTCTAATCTTCTTTGTTTCCAAATATCTGCTCTTACATCCGTTTGAGAAACCGCAGGTGTATTTCCAATATTTGCTCTTTGTCTAACCTGATTCAAGAAAGGAATTGCCGCAGAAGTTTGACCTAATTCGTTCATTGCTTCAGCTTTGATCAGCAAGACTTCAGCATATCTTAAATAACGAATATTTACATCTGTTGAAGCTTGGTCTCTATAATTTGAAGAATAAGCTTTATAATTATAAAATTTATTTTCTGTATTTGGACCAACAAAATATCCATCATACAAAGTCATACTTCTATGGATAATCGTTGCATCTCTTCTTGTATCCGTTGCAGAGTAAGCATCATACAAACTTTGAGTAGGTGTTGCAAATCCCCATCCCCAACCAGTAGTACCTCTTGCACCTTGTACTTGGCTATATTGTTGGATAGCTCTTCCAGCAGTTCCTCCGCTTCCATTAATTTCAAAAATGGATTCAGCATTATTTTCGCCTGAAACTTTATAAATATCCTGGAAATTAGGCGTCAATGAATAACCTGTTACTAAATTACATTCGTCTAAAGCTAACTGCCATTTTTTTTGATACAAATAAACTTTTGCCAATAATGCATGAGCTGCTCCTTTTGTGGCCCTTTGACCTCCTGTTGCTGTCGGCAAAACTAAAGCAGCTTCTTTAAGATCATTTTCTATAAAAGCATATATATCTTCTTTACTCTTTCTTGTAAGGGTCATTAGCTTATCAGCTTCAACTCCAGTTACAGGAACATGATCTACCAATGGTACTCCACCGAAAGATCTTACTAGAGTAAAATACATAAAAGCTCTTAAGAACTTAGCTTCACCAGTTAATCTTTCACGTAATTGAGAATCAGCCTTATCTAATTGAGGAAGATATTTTAGCGCTTGGTTACACCTGTTAATTCCTTGATAATTAGAAGCAAACAATTCTTTAAATGAAGGAGTGGCAGGAGTAAAATTCAGTGCATCTAAAATATCTTTATCCGAACCAGAATCACTACTGCTTGAACCTTTATCTGCATCATCTGAAACTATTGAGGTAACACCAATCCAAGCAAAGGTACTCATATTCCAATCTAAGAACTTAGCATAAATAGAAGTTACTAAAGTATTTGCTCCTTCGTTATTATTATAGATTTCACCTAATGCAGATTCTGGAATTTTTTCTGTAGGTGAAACATCAATAAAGTCATTACTACAACTTTGATTAACAGCTCCTAAAATTAAAAATGCTGCTGCTACGATATATTTCTTATTCATTTTTTAAAAATTTAGGTTAACACCAAATACAAAAGATCTTAATGTAGGATAAGCGTCTAATTCTATCCCCGCACGTTTGTTTGGATCTCCTTCTGCTGAAGAATCTGCAGGGTTATATCCTGATAATTCTGAAGAATATCCTGAATATTTTTGGAAAACTATAGGATTAATAGCACTTACATAAAGCTTGATAGATTTCATATAATCCGTTACATTCTTAAATGTATAACCAACTGAGATGTTATTAATTCTAAAATAATCTCCACTCTCTAAATAAAAATTAGATGCAACAGGAATATTTGACGGATTTACAGGGTTTGCTGCATTGGTATTTGTGGGTGTCCAGAAATCATTCGCTACAGAAGCTTCTACGTTTTCTCCTCCATTTCTTTGAGCTTTTTTACCATTGTATACCTTAAATCCAAAAGCCCCATAACCATTTAAAGCAAAATCCCAGTTCTTATAAGCCATAGAAATATTTACACCTAATGTTGATTTCGGAATATAAGAATCAAAGAAACGTCTATCACCACCATCAGTTACTCCGTTACCATTAAGATCTTTAAATTTCAAATTACCTTGAGCGTCATATCCGTCAACTTCGTATAAATAGAAACTTCCTAAAGCATACCCTACTGAAGAGGCATTGAAAAGTTTTGTATCTATTCCATTACCCAAATTTCCACCTATAATTTGAGAAACTGGCTTTGATAAATCAATGCTGGCAAGTTTATTTTTGTTATAAGAATAGTTTGCTCCAATAGAGTACGAGAAGTCTTCACCTACTTTATCGGACCAGTTTAAACTAACTTCTGCACCTTTGTTTACTACACTTCCCATGTGTGAGTAATTCACATCAGCAATACCTGTTCCTAAATATGGAACTACTGCTAAAATAAGATTTTCTGTTTTTCTGTTATAAACATCAAAAGTACCCGTTAATCTATTATTTAAGATTCCAAAATCCAGCCCTAAAGATGTTTCTTCGGTAACTTCCCAACCTAAATTCGGATCATATCCTTGATTCACTGTAATACCATTGCTTACTGCTGAAGAGCCATATCCATAATTATACGTAGCTCCTGATGAGAGAGGTAAGTAATTTAAAGGAACTTTTTGATTACCTAATCTACCCCATCCCCCTCTAAGTTTTAACATATTAAAAAATCCTCCTTTCATAAAATCTTCTTCCGATACAATCCAACCTGCACCAAAAGAAGGGAAAGTTCCCCATCTATGACCTTCTGCAAACTGAGAAGATCCGTCTCTTCTTACAGTCCCACTTAATAAATAACGGTTCATAAATTTGTACTGAAACCTTCCAAAATAAGAAGTTGTCGTGTTTCTATTGCCTTTTACTGATTCAATAGCTTTGGTGGTATTATCACTAAATAAATTTCCATAATAATCAACTCCATCAAGATTCCAATAGTCTTCTGAAACAGGAACATTTTGCCTATTGATGACTAATTTTTCAAGACCATTCATTACAGAAGCCTCTGTACCCGCTACAATTTCGATGTCATGATTTCCGAATTTCTTACTATAGGTCAAATAATTATTAAGTAACCAATTGTAATAGTTTTCAGTTCTATTCGTCAGTCTTGTTAATGGCGATGTTGCAGAGTATTGACTATCTACTCTCATCGGATCACTGTCTAACCAAAAAGCTTTAGAATTAACAAAATTATAGTATTTATAATTGTTATACTCTCCACTAAACTGAGATGTGAATTTTAAATCTTTAACAATATCAATGTCTAGCTTTAAACCACCTTGCAATAAAAAGTTTTTCCCTTTCTGATTATCATAAGCAAGCTGCATTACAGGATTACCTACATCATTAAATCTGCTTCCTACATAACCAATATTACCTGTGGCAGGATTGTAAATTGGCTGACCATACTTTCCATTCGGGTAATATACAGGAACCAATGGAGATTGTTTATATGCACTTGTGAAAATACCAAATGATTTTGGGGTGTCATTTGTAAAAGTAGCACTTAGAGTCTGACTAAGTCTTATTTTTTTACTAAGTCTGAATTCGTTATTAGTTCTTACTGTAGTTCTATTATACTTAGTTCCTTTAAGAATTGATTCTTCATCATAATTTCCTAAACTCAAGAAATATTTTGCCGCTTCTGAAGAGCCAGAAATAGAAACATTATGTTGGTTGTAAATACCTGTTCTTGTAATTTCTTTAAACCAATCTGTATTATAAGGTTGATCAGGATTCAAATATTTACTTGATTTTCCAGCATTATTATAATTAGCAAATTCAGAAGCGTTTGCCATTTTAATGGTTCTCAAAGGAGTTCTAATTCCAACTAAACCATCATAAGAAACGTTTAACTTTCCTTTACCACTTTTAGTCGTAATGATAATAACTCCATTTGCTGCTCTGTTACCATAAATAGCTAATGCTGCAGCATCTTTTAATACATCATAAGTTAAAATATCATTAGAATTGATATTATTAATATTATCGGTAAACATTCCATCTACTACATATAATGGTGTTCTACCACCCAGTACAGTACCTAAACCTCTAATCATCACTGTTGGTCTAGAACCAGGGGCATCGGATGCTATTACTTGTACTCCCGCAGCTTTACCCTGAATGGCTTGCGATGCATTTAATACTTTCGTTCTTGTTACTTCCTCTGCACTAATAGAGCTGATTGAAGTGGTATTATCCACCTTTTTCCTGCTACCATATCCAATCATCACCACCTCCTCAATCTTCTGCTCTTTGGCAACAGTGTCACGGGGTGTAGTCTGCGCATTGACGTTCATCCCGAAGTAGAGAACAGCAATGAGACATGAATACTTTAAATCACTTTGTTTCATATAGTTTAATTTTATTCGTACAATCAAATTTTCTTCAAAAGAAACTAATCTTAAAAGACTTTTTACCGAATGTTACTTATTCTCATAAAAAGACATTGTTCAAAATTATAAAAATATCTTCAATAATGTTAATTTCACTTAATTATTTTACGGTTATGTTAATTAAAACAAGTCTGATAAATAATGGTTTTATTAACTCTATTTTAGGGAATTATCAAAAATAACTCTATTTATAACAAGGACTTACAATACTGAATTATAGTAGTGAATACAGTTAAAATGAATTATTTTATATTTTGCTTATCATAAAAAACCACTCACGCTTAATGAATGTTCAAGCATATCAATTTAATATTATCGTATTAACATTTCTTTAAAATTTGTTAAAATAATTGTTATTCTTACATTTGGTTCATTATTTGAAAGTATTTACATTTTAATCAATATCAATGAAAAAATATATTATTGCTGCTGTTTTGATTTTAGGAACGGGAGCTGTTATCAATACCACGATACAATCATGCACAACATTAGCGACTACAGATTTAGGCCTGTCAATTATTAAACGATTTCTTTTAAACGGAATTGATAAAGGCGTAGGTATTTACAGCAACAGGGAGGCATTTCTACAAAATAATATGGTAGACAAAGCGCTTCCCAAACAATTAAGGGAAATCAATTCTATGCTTGAGAAGATTGCACCTTCGCTGGTAGCAAAAGAAAGAGCTTATATTGCTGACGCTGCCGTTTACACCGTTAACATCTCGAAGCCTATTCTGGTTGGTGCGGTAAATAGTCTGAATGCACAGGATGTAACGAGGATTATCCAGGGAGAGAAAGGAACGGCCACTCAGATTCTCAAAGAAAAAACGTCACAACAACTGATTGCAGCTATTGCACCGAAAGTAGATGAGCAGCTCAATCAATACGGTATTGTCAAAAGCATTAATACAGCATTAGCAGGAAGCAATTTACTGGGAAGTTTATTAGGAGGAAATAAGACTACCGTAAATTCCGGAGGCTTAACACAGCTCGCTTCCGAGCAATTGGTTAACGGAATGTTCAATATCATTGAAAATTACGAGATCGAAAACTCACAGTCGCTTTTAGGGCCACTTGGAAAATAGAAAAATCTTCAGTATATTTAATGTAATTTTAAAATTGGTAGATGGACATATTACAAGGGAACCAGCATGCGAATCCTGAAGATTTTTACAAATCTTTAAAGGAAAAACTGGAGGGTCATCATGACTTTCCGGAAGATTATTTATTTAAATTTATTATTCCTACGGACGAGGCAAAACTGACAGAGATTTATAAAGTTTTCGACGGTATCAAATTTACATTGGGGAACCGTGAGAGCAAAAACGGGAAATATACGGCGTGCAATATCAATGCATTTGTTTTGGATGCCGATCAGGTCGTTAAAATTTATAAAGAAGTAGCAAAAATAGAAAATGTTATTCTGTTATAGAAAATAAATCTGTTTTAGAACATAAAAAGTCAGCATGAGTGCTGACTTTTTGTTTTCTATACTGGGTTATGATTTATTTTTCAATAAAAAATTTCACATTTTCAATAGGCCTTCCCAACATGGCTACAGATCCCTTGATGAGAATAGGCCTTTGGATTAAGGATGGATTTTCCGATAAAATCTGGATCCATTCTTCTTCAGACAAATCTTTACCGGCAAACTTTTCCATATACAGTTTTTCAGATTTTCTGATAATATGAAAAACATTCTCATTCATTTTCTTTAAAACCGTTTTAATCTCCAAAACACTTAACGGTTCTTCTATCATATTAATCATCTCAAACGGAACTCCGTTTTCATCAAGATACTCCAAAACCGCATTGGATTTTGAACAATTGCCATTATGTAAAACTTTTACTAACATCTTCAATTGTTTTTAATATTAAATTTAGGTACAGTAAAGATAGAAAGAATCGGCTTACGATAAAAGCTATTCCACCTGTTTGTTTAAAACAGTCCGTTCAGCTCGCCTTCTATTTTTTCCAGAATAAACCCGAAGTCTTCAGGCTTTTCAACAAAGTCCAGGTCATCCACTTCAATGATCAGCAATTTACCTTCCGTATAACTGGAAATCCATTTTTCATATTTCTGATTCAGCTTGGAAAGATATTCGATACTGATGGAGGCTTCATATTCTCTTCCTCTTTTATAAATCTTTTTTACCAGATTAGGGACATCGGATTTAAGGTAAATCAGAAGGTCGGGCGCGGAAACGAATGATTTCATCAGACTGAAAACAGCCAAATAATTATTAAAATCGCGGTCGGACAGAAGGTTCATATCATTCAGGTTTTCTGCGAAAATATGGGCATCTTCATAGATCGTGCGGTCCTGAATGATGTTTTTACCGCTTTCCCTGATTTCCTTGACCTGACGGAAACGGCTTCCGAGAAAATAGATCTGCAGGGCAAAGCTCCATTTGCTCATGTCTGCGTAAAAATCTTCCAGATAAGGATTGTGATCCACATCTTCAAACTGGGCATCCCAGCCGTAATGCTTCGATAGCATAGTCGTTAATGTTGTTTTGCCTGCACCAATGTTCCCTGTAACTGCAATATGCATATTTCCCTTACTATTATAATGTTGATAAATAATTAAACACCGGCAGACTGCAGTTCTGATGAATCTTCAATGAGCTTCTGCAATGAACTCTCTGCAGGGTTTTTGCTTTCGATCTCTTCTGTTTTTTTCTCCAACTTTTCTTCCGGGCTGTCTTGCTCTTCAGGTTTCTCTGCTGATCGTTCTACCTCCTGCTCGGTATCTTTCTGCTTCGGATCAGGTTCTGTCCGAGATTCGGTCTGCTGAGGTTTTTCAAGGCTGTAAAGATAAAGTTTGTTGGCTTTGATTTCAAAATAAGAAAGTGTGTTTTTATCCACAATCCGTGCTTCGGGATCGCTAAAAATCTTCAGCATTTCCTTTTCAGTAATATATTTTACAATCGAATTATCAGTAACCACCAGGATGGATTCATTTTCTCTTCTGAAGCGTTTCCCGTTCTCAATATCAGCCTCAAAGATTTTCTCGAATTTAAAAGTATAGACCCTGAATTGTTTTTTTGTCAGAATATAGATCCTGTTTTCATATACCAAAAGGTCCGAAAGCTCATCAAAACTTGCGTCAAACGGATAAGAATTGATGATCGTTTCATTCCTGAAATTATACTGGATCAAACGTTTTGTACTGTCATCCAACAGCCATAGCTGCTGCAGATCTTCGGCATATGCCATTCTTATGAAACCGAACTTATGTTTGAAATCCACGCGCTGGATTTCATTCATGTTCTGGTCAATAAACTTCATTTCCTGGGCATTTTCAGAAAACAAGGGAACGGTCAGCGGATTTTGAACGGACTGTACTTTGTAAGGAACGGTAAGCATCATCTGCCCAAGCTGCTTTCCTAAAGAATCATATTTCGTTAAACTGAAATCTTTATTTTTGTAAATATACAGGTTTCCGTAATCATCGGCCAGCATATCCTTAGCCTCTTTCAGTTTCAAAGTATCTAACGGAAGTGCCTTCTGTGCAGACAATGAACAGAAAAGCAATATGAATATTAAATGTAATCCTCTCAACTTGTTGTACTAAAGAAGTATCTTTTCAGATATGCAGCCAATTTACTGATTTTTATGTTACGCAACAGAAGTATATTCAATTTTAATTATTTAAGAGCCACTTCATATATGGCCGGCCAGTTCTTCCCGGTTACCAGCATGTTATCACCTTTAAAAGCAATTCCGTTTAGAACGTGTTCGCTGTTATCCCCGGTATTTTTTGCGGTAATTTCTGTAAAGTCAAACTTTCCCGTAACTTCTCCCGACGCCGGATCTATTTTTAAAACATATGGAGTATGCCAGACATTGGCATAAATAAATCCGTTGTGGTATTCCAATTCATTAATCTGGTTATACACTTCTTTATTTCCGCCAACAGGAACTTTTTTCACCACTTTAGAAGGATTATTGACGTCTAAAAAATATAGATCGTTTGAACCGGTATCGGCAATCAGATTTTTTCCGTCATACGTCAGTCCCCAGCCTTCTGCGAATTCATCAGGCAAATCAAATTCTGAAACTTTCTTATATGTATTTTTATCGTAAATAAAACCTATTTTGTTCTGATAAGTCAGCTGATAGATTTTATCGCCAACCACAGCGCAGCCTTCTGAAAAAATTTCCTGCGACTGTTTTTCAGTCAGAGCAGGAACTGTATTTCCCAATGTATATTTTATTAATTGAGACTCACCCTTCATACCGTCACTTTCATACACCGTATTTCCGTCAAGAAAGAAGCCTTCTACAAAATTTTTCGGATCGTGGGGATATTCTGCAATGATCTCATAAGGGATGTTCTGCTCCCGCGTTTTCGTAAAAACATTGATAGTCGCATCCTGGTTCAGAGTTTCGCCACCTTTGGTTTTAATCTGAAAAGTCACTTTATTATCTCCAAACTCAAAAAATTTTCGATCAATCTTTAAATCAGAAGTTTCTTTATCCCCAAAGCTAATGAAGATACTTTCTGCATTATCCGTCACTTCTTTCGGAAGTGTTAATCTATCGCCGAAATGATACCCCTTCTCTTCCATTACATGGTTATAGTCTGCGAGAGCATCAAGAATCTTTTCATCATTTTTACAGGAAACCAGCAATAGAGAGCTGGCCAAACCCGTAATCAGCATTTTCTTCACGTCAGTTTAATTTATCTGAAAACTATTTGATGGCCACTTCATAAATTTTCGACCAGTTTTTACCGGTTACCAGCATATTCTCACCTTTAAAAGCAATTCCGTTCAGCACATCATCGCTTCCTTTGGTATTCTGCCTGGCAATTTCTGTAAAATCAAAGGTTCCGACCACTTCTCCATTTGAAGGATTGATTTTAAGAACAACCGGTTTCTGCCATACATTTGCATAGATAAATCCGTTGTGATACTCAAGTTCATTAAGCTGATCATAAATCTTCGAGCTTCCTGCTACGGCAATATACTTTATCAACTTAGAAGGATCAGCAGGATCCAGGAAATACAGAAGCTTGCTTCCGTCTGATGCAATCAGGTTTTTCCCGTCATACGTCAGTCCCCAGCCTTCTCCCAAAACATTCGGATACGGAAATTCAGACAATAACTTCAGTGAGTTTTTATCATAAATGTATCCTTTTTTACTCTGCCAGGTTAATTGATATACTTTATCTCCTACAATCGTACTTCCTTCAGAAAAATCCTGCTGGCCCTGCTTGGTTGAAGCCAGAGGTGTTGTTGTTCCCAACGTATATTTCAGAATCTGTGAAGATCCGTTCTGTCCGTCACTTTCATAGATGGTATTGCCTTCAACCTGGAATCCCTGAACAAAATTTTTGGGATCATGAGGATATTCAGCAACAATTTCGTAAGCTATATTTTTTTCAGGATTCTTTGCAAAAACATTAATGGTAGCATCCTGGGTAAGCGTTTCACCTCCTGTTGTTTTAATATTGAAAGTCACCGCATTATCTCCTAAAGTGAAAAATTTCGGATCAACAGTAAGGCTTGAGGTTTCCTTGTCCCCAAAACTGATGGAGATACTTTCTGCATCATCGGTTACCTCTTTTGGCAGGTTCAGCTTATCACCGAAATGATATCCTTTCTGTTCCATGGAGTTATTATAATCCGCCAAGGAATCAAGAATCTTTTTATCATTTTTACAAGATGCCAGCAACAGAATTGCGGCCAATCCCGCTATCATATTTTTTTTCATTAATTTTTTTAAAATAATTTCTCCAAAATTAGTAAAATTTTATTCCACTCTGTCCATTTCAGGAAGATGTTGACAAAATTGTAATCCTTATGCGGGGATATTATTTAACTTCAGAGCGCCTAATGAATGCTCGTTAACCTGTTTAGCCGCGATTTTTTAATTTTTTGTAAAAGGAATATTGTTGTAAAATCCGATCTGGATCTGCCCACGGTTTTTATTTTCCTGAATCTGATTCATATAGCCGGCTTCAATTCTCATATTTTTATTAATCACGTATCCCAGTGCTACGTACACCCTGTTCCTGTCGAAAACCGGACTATTAAGGTGAAGGAAAATTTCATTATAAGCTGAAGCATAGATGGTTTTGGGAAGCATTTCCTTATTAGTAATTGGTATATTAAAGCCTACGTAATATCTGAACCTCATCCGGAAATCGTCCTCAAGAAACCGTTCTTCCAAGCGGTAACGATGCTGGATGTTAAAACGTCCGAACTTTTGCTTTGTAATATATTGCTGGAAAATCCGGTGCTCAGTATTTTCAGTTTTTTCACCGTTGATATAAGGCTGGCTTAAGATAAAGCCATACCCCAATAAAATATTATTGTTGTTTTCCGTAAGGTCATAACCAATCCCTGTGCGGACCAGCAACTGCTCAAGATCTCCTGCTGCATTAAAATTCCGGTACTGGATTTCGTTATGGAAGTTCAGCTTTTTGCTGATTTTATTATTTCCAAAATACATGTACCAAGCTCCAAGATCATTTTCCTGGGCCTGTGCAAATGTTGTCCCGAGAGTAAAAACACTTAATGCCAACAATCTTATCTTTTTCATCTGCTACGCCAATTTATTATTAATATCTATCGAATGACTAAATTCAATACCAATTATCAATAATAGCAAAAATTATTTTAATGACCTAATGATGTGCAGATTTAAGCAATACAAACCAAACTGATTAGGAGAATAGAATTTGTAATTCCTTTGTCATATTTGGTTTTCAATACCAACTTACAGCGTGTTCAAAAATCCAGCTACATTTAAATATGCTCATCAATAAAGAAACCGGCAATATATTTTGACGGCTGGACGGTATTGTTCTGACTTATTTTTACTGATGTTGTACTTTTGCAGGATCATCATAATTGACCATCCAATTGATGCCGAATTTATCGGTAAACATTCCGAAATATGCACCCCAGAAAGTATCTTCCATAGGCATGGTAACTTTCCCTCCTGCAGAAAGCCCATTAAACAATATATCAGCTTCTTCTTTAGATTCTGCATTGATGGAAATAGAAAAGTTATTTCCCTGTTGATGACCGGAAAGTGATTCTCCGGTTGTATCACTTCCCAATAACATGGTTTCTTTAGAAATCGGAAGCGTTACATGCATAACTTTGTTTTTGTCTTCTTCAGAAAGTTCGTGGCCTTCCATCGGAGGCATTTCCCCAAACGTTCCGATGTAAGGAAATTCTGTTCCGAAAACTGACCGGTAAAATTCAAATGCTTCGCGGCAGTTTCCATTGAATGTAAGATATACGTTTACTGTAGCCATACTATCGTTTTGTTGAATATATTTAAAATAGAGATGTCAGATTTAAAGTTTCTCAATCCAACCATCTTTTTAATGCACTAAGACTGATACTTTAATTTATCTTATTTAATATTATCTGTGCTGGTCTATGAGAATCATATTTCCATCAGGATCTTTAAGATAAATATGTTCCGGTCCGGAAGTGGTTTCGTCAGCTTCTTTCTGTATTTCCACTCCTTTTTCCTTTAGCTGTTTCTGGATAGCTCGGACGTCATCAAAGACCTCTATATTTTGAGCATTCTGATCCCATCCAGGATTAAATGTCAGCATATTCCCGTCAAACATTGCCTGAAAAAGACCAATGATATGGTCTTCGTTTTTCATAATGAGGTAATTCTGATCCATACTTCCACCCATTTTGCTGAAGCCTAACTTTTCATAGAAATCTTTAGATTTCTGAAGGTCTTTCACACTTAAACTGATTGAAAATGCTCCTAATTTCATATATAATTACTAATTTTTAATCGTTGTTTTAAAATCCAATGTTCCATCGTAGCTTTTCCAGTCACCGATCAGCTCTATATACGGAGATTCTGTTTTCTGCATTTCTTTGTTCCATCTGAAGGTATATACAAACCTTCCTGTAAATATTCCCGAATGTTTTCCCTTGCTTTCTTCCGTCAGCTCATATTTAGCGTATACCGTGCCTTTTTTCCTGGCATCTTTATACTGGGTAATGGTCAGCTTTCCTTCAAAGCGCGTATAATTTTTATCGACCAGTGTATATCCTGAAACAAAGTACTCCTGATCATTTTTCTTATTCTGTTCGGAAATATTAATTTTAAGTTTAATCTCCTGATTTTCACTCCCTATGGTCCCGGCATAGGCCTTGCTATTGTTCAGCCAAACGTCTGAAATATCCGGCATCTGTGCAGAAATAAAATGGGAAATAAGAACAAAAAACAGTAAAATTTTCTTCATGCGATTGTATAGGTTTATTTATATATAACTTTAAATAAGAAAGCAAACAGATGCTTTTTATCTGAACTTATACTCCAAATTGTGCGAGGTGATGATTCAGGTGCTTTGCAAACATATTGCTCCATTCTTCGGCTTTCAGTTTCCCGAAATTAAAAGAATCTTTTCCGTCAAAGGCAGAAGCACCCAACTGCTGGGTCTTCTGGATAAACCCGATCAACCGCTTTTTTTCTTCTGCAAAATCCTTTCTTTCAGTCATAATGAACTGAGGCGCAGTAGGACTGTTTTTGGAATAAGCTTTCTCACCGACCACCTTAGGTTTTACAAATGTTTTTAAAATAAACTTTGCAATCGCTCCCGGCTTTTTATGTTTTTCAGTCTCATATACCATTTCATAAGATACGTTACAGTGTGCCAGCATCTGGTCAACGGTCATTTTTCCCCATAATCCCTCTGTTTCCGGAGTCAACTTATTAATCCTGTCGATGTATTGCCGGGCTATTTTTGCATCAAAAACATTTTCCATAGTTAGTCTGATTCTTAAAAGACAAATATATCAGTTTTTCGATACAGAAACTATATCAAATTAATTTTGTTTTTTGAATTGGTATCCGGAATAAAGAACTGGAAGAGTGAGGACGGGAACCGGTAGTTTTCTCCTGTTAATGACACAACTGGCCGGTTTAAAAGCATCAGGATTTTATAAAAAATCAAACGCAGTTTTTAATCAATAAATTCTCAATATGATTTTTTCAAAACCTAACCCGAAGTGACGATGATAAAATACCAAATCTTTTTTGTTAGCTTTAAAGAAAAACTCTACTTAAAGAGTCCTGCTTTAGCTAAAACTTTTTTCGAAAAACGGTCTGATCCGAAACCGTAGTATTTTTTGGCAAAAGAATCATCCAGCTGGCCTGCATCGTATTTTGAAGCCAGGAAAGCGGCCAGTACTTCTTCATCTTCTTCCTTACTGTTCCATTCATTCCGCGATCTCACTACCATCAGAAACTTGTTTTTATTGGTTAAATATAATTGTTCTGCATATAAGTTAATGACGGAAGTCGGGGTGTTGCTGTCGATAACGTCGAGCATCTTTTTATAATTCTTTTCATAATCCAGAATGCCAAAATACAGTCCTGTACTTTCCGGATAATTGTTAAAAGAGTTTTTCAGGAAACCCAGGATCCTGATCCTGAACTTTTTGAATTCCTCCGTATCGGCGTCGTTTTCTGCAATGAAAATATAGTCTTTCAGGGAAAGTGTCTCCCAGAATCTTTTTCTTTTGATGTAAGCCAGATCTTCCGGGCTGCCGTCTTCTTTATATATTGTTTCCAGAATGGCATAATATGGTGGATCAAATCTTTCATTTACATTGGTTTCGATGATCATTTTACAGACTTTTTCCGCTTTCTTAGGATTTATTTTCAGAAGTTCACCGATGACTTTCAGGTTATAGGAATTTTCATATTTTTCAATATTAAAGTAGTTTTGAAGTTCCGTGAAAAATTCGTTTTCGGCAATGATTTCCAGCATATCCTCTTTAAGGGAAGTCCTCAATTTAAAACCTGTTTTTTCCCAGACTTTAATTTCCTCCCTTACCATTTCGGCAATATATAATTTCTGATCGGGGTTACTGGCATGGTATACTTCTTTGATGAAATCGTAAAAATCGAACGTTATAGAATCTTCACTTCTCAGAAACAGATACCAGTTTTCGGCAGCCAGCCCTTTCCAAAGGTCAACATCTTTTATCTGATTAATATGGGCAACAAAGCGTTCTCTTAATTTTTTCTGAAAAGTATCTATCCTTGTTCCTGAAAAGAAAATCTTCATCTTTAACATGGAAATATGGTCACTCAACCATAGAAACTTTTTGATGCTTTCTTTTTTATCCGGATTCTGCATGAGATACTGCTCTACCGGTTCCAATGCCTTGGCCAGAAGATCAACCAGCTTTTTAACTTCCGGTGCGGTTAAGCTTTTCCTCTTTCCTGCTACCGAGGCAACTGTATTTTTAATAAGCTCTGAGATTTCGATTTCTGAAAATTCTTTTTTCTTCTGCCCGAAATTGAGCATAAACTGCATTTCCGCATCTTTGTTTTTTTTGAAAAATTCCAGCAACCAGCCTTTAAGCTCATCTGAATTGAGATCTTCCATCGCGAGTTCCGCTTCAGTGGTTTTCTTTTTGGCTCTTTTCGGTGAAGATATTTTGCCAGCTTTATTTTGCGACATAAAAATCCCCATAGCCAGAACATGAAGGCAGAAATCCTTACTGCCGCATTCACATGAATACTCCGTAATTTCAGATTCTGAATTTAATACCAGACCTACATCATAAGATGCTGTTTCTTCATCTACAAAACAGACAAAACGGTTCTTTTCAGTTTCTTCAAATTCACGTATGCTGAATTTTTTCACCTTATTGATTTTCTGTTTTGAAAACTGGTTTTGCAGGTCCGACAGGTTATACATCTGAATTTTTTCCCAAAGATAAAAAAACGGCTCTTAAAAAGAAGCCGTTTTCTGATGATGGTTGTTTTTTATTATTCCGAAATGGTTACGTTCTCTCCTTTCGTATGAGCATTCATCTGAGGTGCATAATAATTCTGTATCGTCGTAATTCCATTGGAGAACTTTCCGGAAGCATTGGCTACCATATCATATTCAAATACATATTTTCCTTTCGGCATATACTGAATATAGAAATTCGTAGAAGCATCTTTTGCAGACTGATAATACCCTAAGCTGTTTTTCCATTGGTATCCGGAAATTACATCTACCGGCTCAAATCCTGCTGCTCTCATGTCTTTGATATGGATAAATTCCATCGGGCGATCCGTATTCAGGATCATTCTTACCGTTACTTTATCTCCGACTTTCAAAGGCGTTTCAGGAGAGATCTTCTGCAATTCTTCACCGTTCACGGTTTTTATTTTCCGGTACAGTTCTTTGTTTACTGAAAGATAATTTTCGGAAGACTGTATTTTATCCAGATCTTCATAATACTGCCAGAATAATCCACCCTGCACAATCCCGGGACCCGGTTTTGTTATGGTAACGGTGGCAAGATTTTTATTTACAAGATCTGTTTTTACAGAAGATTTTACATAACCGGTTGCCTGGGCCTGCACTTCTTTTCCGCCCCATACAATGTTGGCTTTGTCACTTTCAGAGCCCGTCCATGATTTTCCTGAATTTAAAATCGTGAAAATTACTTCTGCTGTTCCTCTTGAACTTCCCCATGAAGTTACTTCTTTCTGTGTGATCAGCCATATTTTGAGATCTTCAATAAATTCCTGATCATTAGGCTTAAGTTTGCTGAATGCTTCTAAAGCTCCGGCCTGATTAACTACTTTTGAACTGAACCAGCCCCAGTCATCGAGGTTTTGTTTCCAATATATGCCTTGGGTTTTAGTGTCTGTAGAAGTTTCTTTCAGGTAGGTCATTAATTTATCTGACACTTCTTTCAGTCCGTAATCATTGATTAATAATGCCATCCGGTACAGCCCGAAGAATGTAAAATCAGTGATTTTAGCAGTTTTTGCCTTCTGCTTTACCAATGATTTTAAGTTTAATCCTTTTCCTTTTAGAGGATATTGTTTTTCCCAGTAATTCCTGGTATCAAGATAATCAATTACTGAATTATTCCAGACGTTTTCCTTCTTTACATCATAATATTTCGTGATCTCATTATCAACATACTGAATTAATTTTGCAACGACTTCGTTTTGTCCGGCCTTCTGTTCATCTTTTCCACTGTCTTTTAACCATGAATTGATCTTTCCTAAATTCTTCAGAATATAAAGAGACGTCGTATACGAACTCGGATAGCCCGGATACCAGGAAAATCCGCCATCAGGATTTTGTAATTTCCTGAGGTCATCCCAATCCTGGCTTATTGAGTTTCTCATGGTATTCGTATCAAAAAGCAAAGCTAATTTCTGCATCTGTTCGTTTTCATTTTTGCTTTCCAAAATCCAAGGAGTTTCTTCCAGCAGCAGCTGTTTCAGTTCCTGATTTTTCTCCAGATTTGAATTCAGCAATCCTTTATTCTGATATTCCTCAAAAACAGTTTTCATTTTAGGGTTGGCTTTAAAAATTTCCGAAGCCAATACATCGGCAAACCATTTATTGAAAATCACATCGGCAGAATTGTTCTGGTCATTTTTAAGGCTCGGAAGGGCAAACATAATTTCCCAGATCGGATTCGTTGTCAGTTCCAGCGTATTTGATACGTTGGTAACTGTTGTAGAATTGATATTCTTCAGCTGATCCAAAACAAACGTTTTAGTCTCGCCTTCTTTTACAAAAACAGGAACTGCATCGGTCACCAGCATTCTGTTAGGCAACACCGCTATGGCTTTCTGTTCCCCGTCGGAATAATTCCCTGCTTTTGCCACGACTTTTATAATAATTGAAGAGACATTATCAGGCACTTTCAGTTTCCATGTCAATGCCGTGTTTCCATTAGCATCCAGCGAAAAAGCCTGCTCTTTGTTAAATCCTGAAACCGCAGTAAGCATACTCAGTCTAAATTTCTCTGAAACATCTTCATTGGTAAACGCATCAAGAATCTGTAAAGCAGCCGAACCGTTTAACTTTTTATCTGTCAGGTTTGATAATTTCGACTGGAGATTCAATTCATCACCTTCTCTTAAAAATCTCGGATAGTTCGGTGTTACTGAAAATTCTTTTTGGGTAACTACTTCTTTTTCCAGGGTGGCAGCTCTCGCATCTTTGGTATGGGCCAAAAACATCAGTTTCCATTTTGTTAAAGCTTCCGGAGAAGTAAATTCAAAGCTGACATTTCCTTCCGAGTCAGTCTTTAAATCCGGATAAAAGAAAGCGGTTTCGTTGAGATTCTGACGGACCGGAATTTTATTTAAATCTTTCTCAATTGATGGTGTATCTACTTTAGGAGCTTTGACCGGCTCAGGTACAACATTCTGAATGACTTCTATTCTATCCTCAATAGTCGCCACTTCTCTTTTTGATTCTGCCATTGGAGCAGGAAGTGCAGCACCACGTATTCTGACTCCTGCAACTTTTCCCGTGAGACTTTGTAAAACAGCATTATCAAACCAATTAAACACTGGAACCTCTACATAATTTCCGGTGAAATATTTCATTCTTTTTTCATAATATTCTGTCAAAAGATTATTTTTCACATCATACGAGGAAACTACGGAATAAGGAGAATATAAATTCTGCCAGGTAAAATTATTCACGGCAAACTGGTCCAGAGACATGTCATACATATTGGCCAAAACCTCAGCATTGACTTTCTCTTTTTTATCGCCTGAAACTTTTACAGACCATTTTTCTTTTGAATTGGGTTCCAGTTTATCCCTGAATGTAACGGTTTCTATTTTTAAAGGCTGTTCTGTATTTTTTATTTTTAAATCGACACTTTCAGTCTGGACATCATTAAATGCTACCATCTGGAACTGAAGGTTTAAAACTGAAACGGATTTATCCATGGGAATATCAACCATATATTCCAAAACTCCGTTTTTAAACTCTCTTACATCAGAAATTGTCTTTCCTGATCCATCCTGAATAAAAATATGTACCAAAGCGTCAGGAACTGCAGAATAAGCATATACTATCGCTTTTTCACCTCTTGAAAACTCGTTTACAGGTTCTATAACCGTTAAAAACGTTTTCTGTCCGGCTTTTAATAATTTTTTATCCCAGACGCTAAAGTTCTGTACGCTTTTTATGGTGTCTTTACCTTCAATATTATACAATTCCAATTTATAATCACCTGCTTCCAGTTTCCCTAAATTCAAGGATTCTTCACTTCGCTTCAAGCCATTCAGAATGACGGATGAAACTTTCCAGTGTCCCATTTCATCATTCCTGTCATACAGATCGTGGGGAAACTTACTGATGAACTCCTGTCTTGAGAATTTCGGCAAATCCTGAACCTCCGGTTTGAAATTATCCCTGAAAACCCTGTCAGGAGATTCAAGCTTTGAAAGCTTAACCTGATACGGCTTTTTAAGATTTTGTCCGTTATAATTTTTCGTCCCTACATTGAGTTGTACATTTTCGTCTGTAAATGCATCTTTAATACTGCCGGCATCTATGTAATGTGAAACGGAAGCCACTTTCAGATTGGTTTCTGCCGACTGGGTTTCTCCGCTGATATCGGTTACGGAAGCATTGATTTTGTAATTATCAATCTGAATCCCTTCTATTTTTTCGTCTTTTTGAAGATCCAGCCTTATGATAAACTCTCCTTTATCATCTGTTTTAGCTTCTCCTAAAATCGAATTTTCATTATCATTATCCTGAGGGTACCAACTGAAATACCTCCAACGGATATTTTGCTTTTTAATTTCATACTGCACCGTCGTATTGCTCAGAGCCACACCTGAAAACATTATGGTCTTTCCTTTTAACTCTATGGTCTGTCCGTATTTATATTCGTCTTTTACAGGCTCAAAAGTCACTTCAAACTTCGGCCTTTTATATTCTTCAACCTGAATATTTTTATATCCCTGTGTTTCATTATCCGTTCTTAAATAAAAAGTTCCATTCAGTTTTCCTTTCGGAAGAATAAAGCTGCCGTGGTAAGAACCGAATTCGTTCGTGGTAAAATCCTGGGTGGAAACTTCCTGACCATTTGCATCCGTTAAAATAATTTTTTGCTTTATTCCTGATGCTACCGATTCAATTTCCTTATCAATCTTTGTATTGATCACTTTAAAATACAATGTCTGGCCAGGTCTGTATATGGCCCTGTCCGTAAAGATCTGGGCTTTTGTCCGGATTTGATTATTAAGGTTTTCTTCAGAATAATCAGACTCACCATAGGCATTAAAAATCTGATAATTATTTGTTTTAGGCTGCTGAATCAGATACCGCCTGTAATATTCTTTGCCTGCGGGATATTTAAAAACCCCTTTCCCATCTGTTTTACCGGAAGTTTTGGTTAATGTTTTCCCATTTACAAATTCATAAAAAATAAGGTTTTCATTCACTACAGCTTTTCCGCTCTCACTGTTTACCAGTTTCAGTTCATTTGCATTAATATCTTTTCCAGCCTTTTTCTGATAGATGATTTTATTGTTGGAAACTAAGAAATAGAAGTTCTGACGATCATTATTTTCACCTCCCAAAACTGTATATTCTGCGATATAGATTCCTGGAGGAAGAGGTTGTATCTCCAATGATGTAGAGTGTGCACGATAATCTTTGGAGTCCGGCAACTGGTATGTTTCTTTTCTTACCAAATTCTTTTTGATCTTCCCATATAAATCTGAGTAAGAATTTGCGGCATATTGAAAGAAAAATGTAAAATCTTCTTTTACTTCATATATGTTCAGATTAAAACCTGATACGTTTTTATGTTCAGCGACCAAATGGATCGGCAGATTGGATTGGGTCTGCTGTTCATAATGTAAATTGAGAGACGGCACCGTGATCTCCTGTTCTTTATTCTTAATATTTTCAATAAAAGGAGATTTAGGATACTGAGATTTAGCCTCTCGGGCTACAGTGAGAGCTTCTTTCTCCTGCTTTTTAGCCATTAATTCATCCATCACCTGTTCCATGATGACCACTTTATAGTCACCTTCTACATTTGATTTTACAAGCTTCTGAAGCTGTTCGAGTTTATCTTTACATGAATTAAAGCTGCAATTTCTTTCCAGTTTCTGATGCAGGAAATATAATTTGGAATTTCCTGTGTTCTGTGAAATCAACTCATCATAAGCAGCATCAATCTGTTTTTTGTTTTCTGTAAGTTCATTTTTTGTAAACAATCCGTTATCAGAAAGGAAATCAATTTTTTTCAAGGTATACCAATCAGCCAGAGTCGGGAAATAGGCAATGTCTTTTATATTTAAAAAGAGATCTTTATATTTTACCAGAGAGATTTTTTTCATTTCAGCCTTTTTCTGATCCAGCTGTCCGAAACTTTTCGTCAGATATTCTTTAAAATCAAGCTTGCTCCATGTTTCGATCTGAGAAAGATCCTGGGAATTCAAATTTGTGCGGCTGTTTATCTTCCAGCTATTCTGATGGTAATAATCTAATAAAAAATTATTCGACAATATTTCTAAAATAATTTTTTCATCACCCTTCATCTGTTTCTCTGTATTCAAGATTTTGGTAAAAAATTTTGAAGCAGCATTATTCTGATCATTTTCTGCCGTCCTGTTCAAAATACTGAACTCGCTTTTCAAAGAACGGATCAGCTGCAGTGCATTGTTTTCTTTCATAGCCTGGTTCTGAATATTTAAGATGAGCGGAAGATTAGATTTATATATTCCTTTTTTGGTATTCTCTTCCACTTTCTTCCACTGTTCATCGTAATATTTCTGGGCAAAAAGCTGTGAAAAATCAAGCAGGAGAAGCAAAAGCACAAAAATCTTTGAAAATCTTTTCATATGTGTTATTTTTGATAAATGAATTCTTTAAAAATACTGAAAAAAACGGTTATCGACAGCCAGCTTTACGTATCCTTAACAGGAACTCTTTTTGCAGTATTTTTCATGATCGAGCAAAATACATTCCGCTACCCCACAGTCTGCTTTATTTTCATTACTTATTTCAGCGGATATCTTTATACAAAATACCAGAAGACAAGACATTTTTCTAAAATTCTGATCCTGAATGTGATTGCCGGGATTGTCTGTGCTCTTTTAATCATTCATAATCATAATGAAATACGGTTAATAAAATGGTCTGTTATTGTGATACTAGGGTTATTGTACAATAGTTTTTTCCTCGACGTTTACATCCGGAAAATCCCTCTGCTGAAAGTCTTTTACGTAGGCTTAGTGTGGGCTCTGATGAACTGTTGGCTGACGTTGCCAGAATTCAGTATTCCGATATTTTTAATCAGTTTCTTTTTCATTACCGCACTGGTTTTGCCGTTTGACATCCGCGATATGAAAGTGGATACGGTAAAAACATTTCCCACCATGATCGGTGTACAGAATACGAAGTATATTGCTTATATGCTGGTTTTTATCAGCACCGTTCTTACAGGGTTTTATCTAAGCCCTACAGGTTCCATCGCTTTTTATTTATCGGCTATCATCACTTTTCTTCTCATCTATTTCTCTGAAAATGAACGGAGTGATGCTTATTTTTCATTCGGGGTTGAAACATGTTCTGCGCTTCCCTTTTTATTTTCGCTTATAATGAAGTATTTTTGACGAATGATTATTAAGAAACTTTCCCTGTACAATTTCAAAAACCATTCTGACAAGAAATTTGAGTTCTCACCGCAGATCAACTGTTTTGTGGGCAATAATGGTGTGGGGAAAACCAATATCCTGGATGCACTCCATTACCTTTCAGTCGGAAAAAGCTTCCTGGGAAATACGGATCTTAATAACATCAGAAATGAAGAAGATTTTTTTACTATTGATGCCGAAATCCAAAATGATGAAAGCGAAGATATCATCAAGATACTGCAGCCTAAAGAATCAAAAAAAATAATCAAGAAGAATGATAAAAGCTATGACCGGCTGGCCGACCACATTGGATATTTGCCGAGCGTCATGATTTCTCCGTATGATTCCAATCTCATTTCGGATTCCGGGGAAAGCCGGAGGAAATTCCTGGATTCGATGATTTCGCAAACCGATTCTGAATATCTTTTCGATCTGATTCAATACCAGAAAACTATTCAGCAGAGAAATGCGCTACTAAAATACTTTGCTAAAAACAGGTATTGGGACAAAGATTCTTTAGAAATCTACGATGATCCGATAGCAAAGTTCGGTACAAAGATATTTATCAAGAGAAGAGATTTTGTTGAAAGGCTCAACCCGATTATCCGGAGCTTTTACAGGATTATTTCGGCAGGAAAAGAAAGTGTTTCCGTTCTGTATGAATCCCACCTGCTGGAAGATTTTGATACTTCCCGGCCGGAAAAAAAGTTTTACAGCCTCTTAACGGAAAGCCTGGAAAAAGATAGAATGCTGACCTATACTTCAAAGGGAATCCACAAGGACGATCTCCTTTTTGAAATGGATTCTGTTCTCATTAAGAAAATTGGTTCCCAGGGCCAGCAGAAATCATTTCTTATTTCTTTAAAACTTGCACAGATGAGCTTAGTGAAGGAACTGACCGGAAAAACCCCGATCCTTTTGCTGGATGATATTTTTGACAAGCTGGATGACAACCGCGTTTCCCAGCTGATTGAATTGGTAAACCAGGAAAATTTCGGGCAGATCTTCATCACGGATACACATAGGGAACGTACCGAAAATGTTGTGAAGAAAATTAATGAAGAAAGTATAATTTTTGAAGTGTGATCATGAGGAAAAAAAGACGTGAATACCAATCTTCGGATCTCGTAAAATCTTTTGCCCGGATTTACGGTTTTGAAAATAAGCTTATCGCTTTTGAAATTAAAGATTTTCTGGAAGAATATCTTGATGAAGGCCTGTTCCGGGAAATCAGAAGTGTGAATATAGAGGATAAATGCATTGTCATAACCGTCAATTCACCTTTATTAAAACATGATTTCCAGATGCGTAAAAGTTTTTATCTGAAAAAATTCCAGGATAAATTCGGAGCGGATCAGTTTAATGATCTCCGGATTTTGTAGCGATGGTACTGTTCATCAGATCATCCGTTTTTTTATCCAGCCCGGAGCTTAACGGAAGGAAAAACCGTAACGGATTTTTCATAAAATATCTGAAAATTTCTTTATAAATCTCACTTACCTGCCCGAAATTCAGTTTTCTGGATCTGAATGCCAGGAACATCGATAAGCTGAAACTTATCAGGAAGTTAAAGAACCCGATCAGGAAAACCGTAATAAAAGAAATCCAGAACGTATAAGCATCCACCGAAAAATCTTTTCCATATAATCCGATGGCAAAATTCCCCGCGGCAAATGTAATATGGCGGATATCAAGATCCAAGCCTAAAAATAATCCAACCGGTGCAGTGGCACCCAAAAATACCCCAAACCAAAAATTGGATACGATTCCGGGCCAGTTTTTAGCATAATATGCAGACATGCCTTTTGCGAAATTTTTTCCGAAAAACCTTCTGATCGGAATATTCTTGGAAATTCTTTCCGGTATCTGGTAAAAAACAGAATTGTTTCCGATATTTCCTGAGATAATTCCTGAAATAAAAAGATAAAACCCCGCAATACATGCGTGAAGAATCGCTTTGGACTGAAAAGGATCAAGGTCTTTCAACAGTTTATCTGATCTTTCCACAGCTACATTCTGCGAAAAAAAAACATCGAGTCCGTAAATAATAATCAGAGCAATGGGAAAGGACAAAAGTACATTCCCAACAAAAGCAATGAACTGGCTTCTGAATAATTTTGAAACCAGATGGGCAAATTCCGTACTGTCACTTTTAATATTTCCCTCTTCTGACAATACTTTTGTCATCGTAGCCGCAGTCATGGCCGGCTGTTTCGTCGCTAAAGTAAACCTCATCAGGTAAATCATCACAAAACCCATGGCGTAATTCATGGAATATAAAAATGCATGTGAAAAATCACTTCCGGGAATGTAGCCGTACAGCATTTTCAATACGCATAAAGCACCGACAATAATCCCTCCCCCACTGGCTTTATAGAACATATTCATATATTCTTTCCGGGTTGACGTAATATAGTGGGCGCCCGCTTCTGCCGTATGGTTGGTAATTAAATGCGAAATAAGCCTTGTGCTGTCATTGATCAGCTCAGAAATATTATTCCGGTGAGATTTATATCTTAAAATATTAAAAACAAGTTGTTTTGAATTGATTAAAATATCTTTTTCATTATCGATGACCAGTAACTGGACAATCTCAAAAATCCGCTGAACCTGCTGGCGGATTTTTAACAAAGACTGATTAATCTTTCCTGAAATTCCATACCTGGAAGAATTTTTAAATGCAATCGTAACGAACTCCAGGCACTGCTCGATATAAATCTTAATCTGTTTATACCTGCTGTCTTTTGAATGCAGCTGCAGCCGTGGATTCTTCTCAAATTCGGAGGCAAGTTCTTCAAGCTCGTTTTGCAAAGCCAGGAACGGATTGTCGAAATTACGGTATTCAGGTGCCATCCTTACCACCTCGGTTTCCATAGCAGATCCCGTTACCCGCCACGAAAGGATGTTCATAGAGAAAAGAATTTCCTTTTTTACATCCGGCATAATGATAAAATCTGAGATCCCGAGCAAACGGAAAAACTCATTAATTTCGTGTTCAGGAATATTATGAAGGAATTCCAGATCATTTTTCGGCTTGAAACTTACGTTGTCAATCATGTACCAGATGGTCTTTTCGTTGACAACCGGAGGCAGCACTTTGTTAAGAATCCTTTTTTTGAGTTCAGGCACAAAGGCGTTTTCAGACAGGATATTGGCTTCAGTCAGTGACAGATTAAAAGTTTTATCCCTGAAAATATGATGCAGATACTGTTTAAAACTATCAGTAATCTGAGGATGGCTCTTGAAAAAATTAAGGACCTCCGTGAAATCCGCACTTTTTATTCCCTCCAGGAATTCCGCAAGCGGCTCCAGAGAGAGTGTCTCGTTCTTAAAAGAAAAGTATTTTTTAAGAACAGACTCAAAATTTATGCTGGAGTTAAAGAGTTTCATTCCTGCAAAGATACTATTTCAAACTCACATTCCTCATCTGTCTCATAATCCAGCTGTGTTTTTTGCTCAGATATGCAGAAGGGTTTTTAGGGTCATACTTTTTGGGATTGGGTAAAACGGCTGCAATCCAGGCAGCTTCAGAGACCGTAAGATTTTTTGAAGATTTTCCGAAATAATATTGCGAAGCGGCTTCTATTCCAAAAACACCCTGTCCCATTTCAATAGAATTCAGGTATCTCTCAAGGATAATATCCTTGGTCCATACTTTTTCAATAATGAAGGTGTACATCGCTTCGAGCCCTTTCCTCAGCCAGCTTCTTCCCTGCCAAAGGAATATATTTTTAGCCGTTTGCTGGGAGATCGTACTTCCGCCCCGAAGTTTTTTTCCTTTCTTATTGCTCTTCATGGCTTTTTCGATGGCTTTATAATCGAAACCGTCATGGATAAAGAAGTTTTGATCTTCTGATGCAATAACCGCTTTTTTTACATTGTTTCCCATTTCATCGTAAGAAATGTAATCCCTCTGAAGCCTTCCGTATTCTAAAAGGCCTCCGATCTGTGTAATCGTAATAGGCGGATTAAAAAATCTTCCCCATACAATAAACAATACATTCAGAACGAGAATGATGAATATGATTTTTTTAATTTTATTCCACATAATCTTGTTTAAAAGAATGCCAAAAGTAAGGAAATAGTCTGATTTATTTCAATTCTTTCATATAGGATAACTGATATCCCGGCAAAAGTTCAGGATGGAATATTTTGATATAATCTTTCAGCACAAGATCCGATCTTACAACGCCACTTTCAAAAAAATCATTAGCCTGCCCCTTCTCTTTCCCTGTGATGACATATACTTTCCCTTTGTTGAAAACATCTAACTTACTATAGAAAGGATTCATGCCCAACATTTCTTTTTTTGATATGTGATTCCCTGCGTTGACCCAATACTGAACAGAGCCTGATTTTGCGTACACTTCTTCAAAACTCATGGTTACTGCTTTTTCATCAGTGTTAGCCTTAAGGATATATTGGGCATTAGCATCAGAAATAAAGCGGGCAGTTGATGTTTTTCCGCCTGGAAGGTACCAGACATCACCGTACATTTCATTAGCCAGGACAACAGGTTTTGCTTTAGACTGTAAAGCCAGGCGCTTCAGACTATCGTAATTTCCGGCAATTTCCTGATATGCTTTTTCAGCTTCTTTATCTTTTCCCAAGAGCTTTCCGAACAGTTTGATATAACCGGTTTTTTCAAGAGGCTCCTGCTCCATATATTCGTCAAGAAAAATCACCTGGATCCCGTTATTTTTAAGCAACTGATAGGTATTGTCAAAACTTGCGATGTGGTTGGTAAAAACAGCATCCGGTTTCAGCGAGATGATTTTCTCCACATTGTATTTCTGATCATTTCCTACCTCCTGAATTTTTCCGCTTTTTAATAAAGTGTGAATCTTTTCATCATAAATATATTCCGGACTTGAAACGCCTGTTATAAGGCCTTCCGCTCCAAGTGCTGAAATATATCCTGCCATACTTGAATTTAAAAGAATAATTTTTTTGAAAGGGATCTGATTTTGCTTAAAATCATATGTGAAATTTCCTGATTTTATATGAAGACTTCCATTTTCCTCTTTATATTCTACCGAATTTGAGATAACAACAGGTTTTGAAAGCGAAATTTTTGATTCTCTTTTACAAGATGTTAGCGATAAAAATGCGATTAATAGTAAAATTCTTGATTTCATCTTTCAAAGAACGTAAAAAAGTATTATATTTGCAAACCTTTACAAACGGCCTCGTGGCGCAACTGAATAGCGCATCTGATTACGGCTCAGAAGGTTACAGGTTTGAATCCTGTCGAGGTCACAAAAGCTATGGCGTTACTTGTCTTAAAGTGACGCCGTTTTTAATATTATTTACTATTTGCAAAAAGTGCACCCGTTTTTTCATTGGCGTGCTTTAAGGTAGATCATTCCGTTTCGAAATCGTCAGCCTTTTTTAGAAAATAAATTTTGACATATCAATAATCAAACTGAAATATTTTTAGCAATTCTGTCTGCTGCATAACTTCATTTTTACTGTTGATCAGATTATAATTTGCCTGCAGCCAGTTATTTCTAACAACAAAAAACGTATACGCATCCATCAATCCTTCTCTGTATTTTTCTTCTGACTTCCGGAATGAGAGTCTTTGGTTTTCAAAATTGAGTTCGAGAAGGTTGTATTTTTCCTGCGCATTCAGGAATTGGGCTTTGATAGAATTGATACTTTTCGTCAAATCATTGATGACAATATCTTTTTCATAATTGGAATTGATGACGTTCAGTTTGGCAATCTCAACATTATTCTTGACCTGCAGTTTGTTGAAAACCGGAATGTTCAAACCGAAACCTAACTGCTGATTTTTGTTTCTTTTAAACTGTTCGGAAAAACTGTCCGCAGATTCGCCCAAAGTTTTGTTGTAAAAACTGGACCATATGTAAGAGCCGTTCAACGTTGGTAAATAGGCCGATTTTGCGATATTGACATTTTTTTCCTGTGCCTTGATTTCTGTTATAACGGTTTGATAAGCCGGATTTATTTCGAGAAGATTCTGGATGAAACTGGCATCGTTAAAATTATTGACTGCCAGATTTCCCTCAGTGATCGTGAAATCCAGAGTATCTTTTGTAATCGCCAATGCACTGAGCAAATTGATTTTGGAAAGGTCTCGGGAATTTTTGGCAGAAACCCACTGTTCCTGCATTGTTCCAAGGTTAGCTTTGATGTCGTAGATGTCGCTCTTCGGACGGTTTCCTATTTCCACTTCCTTTTCGGTGCGTTTGATTTGGTCTTCGATTCCGGCCAATTGTGTCTGCAAAACATCGAGCCAGCTTTTACTGTTTTGATAGGTGAAAAACATCTGGATGACATTCATTTTAATCTCATTCTGCGTTTTTTTCATACGGAAAGTAGAAGTTTGTTTGTTGATTTTTGAGAGGGAGATATTGAGGAAATTCCGCCAGTTCATCAACTGCCAGTTCGCTTGAGCATAGACTTGGTCATTCAGGGTATTGATGGTTTCTCTTTGGTTATTAGCCTGATTAATCCCATTTCCGAAATTGTAATTGTGATTGATTCCTGCATCCACAGACGGCAACAACATTCCTCTCGAGGCCGAAATCTGACGGTCATTTTTTTGAATATTGACCACAGATTGCTTTACCAACGGATGATTGGCAGAAGCGTAATCCAGACATTGCTGAAGTGTCCAACTTTGCTGGGCTGGAAGAAAGTTAATTAATAATATGAAGAATAGCTTTTTCATTGTTGGTCTTTGTTGACAATTTAATTTTTGGGGTAAGCGATGGCTTTGTCCGGTTCTATGGGATTGTAGTAATTCTTGATGCTCTCCTGCATATATTTCCTCTTCTGATCGAGCTGTTCCTGACGGGTGATTTTTTCGCCGCCAATAATAACCGTTCCGCCATTTTTCAGATTATTTCTTATTTCTGCAACAGGGTCATTGTAATAATCGAGTTTCACTTTTTGGAATTGCTTCAAAGTCACTTTGACAGGCTGATGGCCGTAGTGCGTTTCTAAAAAATGGGTAGTCACAAAAGTCTCCGGAAGATTGATGCTTTTAGACAGCATGTAACTGTAATCGCCTTTATCATCCTGCAATTCGAAAATCAAACCTGGCAAGCCTCTGAACTTATAAGGTACCTCGTGAAAAGGAATCGCGGAACAAAACCAAGCCGTCCATTGTCTTCTGCCGAAATCCGTGCTTGCTTTTTGCAGTGTGTATTCGCCCTTTTTCTTTATATCCTTTTCGATTTTCCAATTCACCTCATCCTTAGAATCAATCACAAAATAATCGAACATATTATCATGAAATGACCTGTTCTCATTGGAATTGGTTTTTCTCAGAATTAACTGGTCAGATTGTGTATTGTACTGCCAGTTTTCTCCGGTTTTCCTGCTGATAGAATCATTTTTCAGGAAATCATAATCATAGAACTTGGTATACTCTTTATCGATGTCCAAAACCATATTCATTTTCATTGGCTTTCCAGCCAGTCTCATTTCCATTTCGTAAATGAATCGATTGGTCTGAGCAAAAGCCAGATTGATAATTAGTAAACAATGAATGATGATTAGTTTTTTCATTTTATTCGTATTTTAAATATTTAACAAGATTGATTTTTGTAGCGCGGTAGGCTTTGAAACTCACGACTGCGAATGTCAAAATCAACAACAAAATCATACTCAGGACGTAAGGCCAAACGGGCATATCGATTCGGTAAGAAAAATCTTTCAGCCATTCATTCATTGCATAATAACTAAATGGAATGCTCATTAAAACGGCAATGAAACAAATCAATAAAAATCTTTTAGTCAAATCCCAGACAATGGTTTTTTCGCTTGCGCCCAATGTTTTTTTGATGGCAACATCTTTCAGTTTTTGTTCGATTAATAAGGATGACAGGGCAAATAATCCCAATAAGGCAATCACTAAGACCACGATATTCAAAGTTGTAAATAAGGTCTGCTGTTTCTGAAATTTTTCAAACGTTTTGGCAAATTGTTTATCTACAAATTCATACTCATAAGGATAACCTGGTTCAGCTTTGGTGATCCAGAATTCCTTGATGTTCTCCAAAGTCCCATTGATATCATTGCCAGAGATTTTGATTTGCAGGTTGCTCATATTATTTTTCACCCAGTTTCTGTCATAGTTAAAGTAAACAATCGGTTCTACAGGCTGATTCACACCACTGTAATTTATATCTTTTACCACGCCAAGAATTTGATATTTTTTCTTGCCATCCCAGCCTGTGAAAAATTCTTTTCCCAAAGCAGTTTTAGGATTATAGCCGAATTTGCCGACAAAAGTTTCATTGACCACGGCGCCGCTGATAGTGTCAGACGCCTTTTTCCAGTTCAGGTCACGTCCGGAAAGGAACTTTATCTTATAGAATCTTAAAAAATTCTCATCAATTCCTCCCAACATCGTTTGGACCGTTTTGGTGGTGTCGGTTGCCAATTTAACAATTGAAGCATTGGCCGTACCGCTTCCCAAAGAATTGACAGAGCCCGTAACATCCGTCACACCTGGTATTCTTGCCATTTCAGCTTTCAGTCTTTGGTATTTTTTGAAATTAAAACCGTTTTCCCAATTCGTTTTTTTGAAATAAATCTGTATCGCCTGGTCACCCTGGAAACCCAAGTCCTTATTCATCATATAGCTGACCTGCGTATGGATAATCAAGGAACAGATAATGAAAAACGAGGAGATGACCAATTGTAGAGTCAGAATAAAATTTCTCAGCCAGACACCATTTCTGCTTCTTGCAAAATTGCCTTTCAACGTATTGATGGGTTTGAAATCGGACAGATAAAGTGCCGGAATCATTCCCGAAATCAATGAAAATAGAATCAGTAATAATCCTGTATAGATGAATAATTTCGGGTCGGATAACTTAATTTCTTTGCCCAGAAATTGATTGTAAGAAGGCAAAAATAATTCGACCATTGCGAAGGCAATCACGTAGGCCACCAGACAAATCAGAAAAGTTTCCAGCAAAAACTGTAAAACCAAACCGGATTTTGTACTTCCTACCACTTTTCTCACGCCAACTTCTTTCGCTCTCTGTGATGCCTGAGCCGTTTTGAGGTTAATCAGATTGATGCCCGACAATGCTAAAATCAAAACAGATAATCCCAGCAAAATCATAATCGATTTTTTATCGCCTTTGTTGATACCATTGCTTCTGGCATCGAGTTTCATCTTGCTCAATGGCGTCAGATAAACCGTTGCAAGGTTTTTCTTATCAATTTTATAGCCCCATTTTTTGGAAGCAATCACGTCCTGTTCCTGCATCTGTCTGGAGAGTTTTTGTTCCAGAGCTTTGATGTCCGTCCCAGGTTTCAACCTGAAAAATCCATTATAGTTATAGTTGGTCCATTTATCTTTGGATTCTTCCATATAAGGATTTCTGTGTATGAAATCCGGTTTGAAAACCGTATTGCCTTCGGGAAGTTTATAAATAGTACTGACTACATATATTTTATCATCAGCATCACTTTTCACCGATTTGCCGACAGCATTCAGATAATCATCACCGAATAATAACTTAGCCGTTTTCTCAGACAAAGCTATTTTTCCGTCATCTGACAAAGCATTCTGATAATTTCCCGCCACTTTTTCAAACGGAAAAAACTTAAAAAAAGAATCAATAGAAGCGGAGCCCGAAACATAAGCGGAATTATCGCCGACAGTGAGTTTCTGCTTGCCCCATTCATTATAAACCAATCCATCTTCTATCTCTGAGAATTTCTCTTTCGAGACAAATATCTCCGGATAACTGGAGCTGGACATTATCCCAAAAGCAGGACTTCCATTCTCCACAAAATAGATATTCTCTTTGTCCGGAACCCACTGTTCATAGGACTTCTCATCCTGCCAATGGATATAAATCAACAGGAAAACACACAAACCAACACTCAATCCCAGGATATTGATTATCGTGGAAAGCCAGTTTTTTCTATAGTTGATGAATGCTATTTTGAGCCAGTTTTTAATCATAAGTGATAAGTGATAAATGATTTTAGTGGATAATGGATGTTAATTATTTTATGGAAAAACTTCCATCATCGAGCTTCCAACTTCGAGTTTATTCGTATTTCAGATATTTCACAAGATTCACTTTCGTGGCCTGGTAAGCTTTGACGCTGACAACCGCGAAGGTCAGTATCAATAACAAAATCAAACTCAGAACGAACGGGAAAACCGGCATGTCAATTCGATAGGCAAAATCCTTCAGCCACTCATTCATCAGGTAATAACTGATTGGTATACTGATTAAAACAGCAATCAAAGTAATCCACAGAAATTGTTTCGTCAATCCTAAAATCAATGTTCTGTCTGATGCGCCCAAAGTTTTTCTAATCGCTACATCTTTCAGCTTCTGCCCGATCATTAATGAGGACAACGCAAATAATCCTAATAGTGCTACCACCAAAACCATGGCATTCAGGATGGTGAAAAGTGTTTGTTGCTTTTGGTATTTAACAAAACTCTCTGCGAATTTCTGATCCAGAAAATAATAATCGAAAGGATAACCTGGCTCTACATTGTTTTGCCAATAGGTTTTCAGCCTTTTTACGGTGCCGTCGATGTCGTCTGGATTTATTTTCAATTGGATATTATAAACATCGAATCGTTTCCAATCGGTTTCTTTATAATGAAAAAACACAATTGGCTCTATCGTAGTTTGTAGATTTTTAATATTAAAATCTTTTACAATTCCTACGATGTGATAATCTTTCTGATAGTCAAACCCGGGATGGAATACACGCTTCAAAGCTTCCTCATCATTCCATCCAAATTTTCGTACAAAAGCCTCATTGACTAAAACATTGCTTATAGTATCTGATGCAAGGTTTTGCTCGAGCCAACGACCTTTTTTTAGTTTTACGTTGATGAATTGCAGGTAATCATAATCCATTGATCCGTGCTGGGCTTGTATGCTTTTATCCATATAATCCATATTGGAATCGCTTGATCTGCCATTTCCAGGCACAGCTTCTCCGTAGGATATATCGGTTACGCCTTGAATCTTCCTCATTTCATTCTTAAGCCGTTCGTATTTAAGCCAGGGTTTAGGATTTTCTTCGCTAAAGTTGATCATCATAATTTGTTTCCCACTGAAGCCCAAATCTTTATTCATCATATATTTGACCTGCTGACTGACAATCCATCCGCCAATAATGAAGAATGAAGAGATGATCAATTGCAATGTCAGAATTCCGTTTCTGAGCCAAACACCGTGTTTGCTTCTGGCGAAATTACCTTTCAGGGTTTCTATCGCTTTGAAGTTGGAAAGGTAAGTGGCCGGAATTAATCCCGAAATCAACGTTACCACTAAAACCATTGCAAATGAGTAGAAGTAAATATGCCAGTCATTCATCACCATTTCTTTATCATAAAACTTGTTGAAACTTGGCAAAAGAATCTCCGTTGAAGCTAAAGCCAGAAAGTATGACGCAAGACAAATCAGAAAAGTTTCCAGCAAAAACTGTAAAACAAGGCTCAGTTTCGTACTTCCAATGGCTTTTCTAACGCCAATTTCTTTGGCACGCTGAGAAGCCTGAGCTGTTTTAAGATTAATAAAATTAATCGCAGATAAAATAACAATCAAAACAGAAAGTGTAAACAGAATCATTAATGTTTTGAAGTCTGGATTTCCAAACCAGGAAGCTTTTGCATGGAGTTTTATTTTATCAAGAGGCGTAAGCAAACAATCATTAGGTCCATATAACTCTAAGTATTTTTGTGGTGTGATGCCCGAACCTCCAGCATTTATTTTGGCTCTATATTCAAAAACATCCTTTACAATTTTTTGTTGAACAATAACAGGATCTGCATCTTTCCCAAGCATAAAAAAACAACCATAGCCGAAATTTCCCCATTGGTTTTCATCGTTTTTCATTGGTTCTACTGGCTTTAGAAGAAACTCTGGTTTTATCTGGCTGTTTTCTTTCGGTAATTCGTAAACTGCCGTTACAACAAAATTTTTGTTATTGAATTTCAGGCTTTCACCAGCAACATTGGTTTTACCAAAAAGATTTTTAGCAGCAGTTGTAGAGAGTGCAATGACGCCACCATCTTTCAAAGTATTTTTAGAACTCCCGTCAACCAGTTTGAAAGGAAAAAATTCGAAAAAATTATCCGACACATTCATTCCACCCTCTTGGAAGACTGTTTTGGACTTCGTGGTTATTTTGAAACCCAGTCCTGAACTTTTGAACAAGACGTAATCCTTAATATCAGGAATAACCTCTTTTGCACGTTTTGCTATCGGAATAGAAATATTATTCCCATATGAGTTTTCTTTTTTATTATAAGTTTGGAAAGCATAAATCTGGTCTTTCTTCGGGTTCCACCTTTCATAGGATTCTTCGTCGTTCCAATGCATAAGGATGAGCATAAATCCTGTCAATCCAATGGTCAGTCCAAACAAATTGATGAGGGTGGAAAGCCAGTTTTTTTTATAATTGATGAAGGCAATTTTGAGCCAGTTGTTAATCATAGTCGATAGTTGATAAGATAATGAATGATAATGTTGTAAGTCGGTTGCGGGAAAACGGAAGGATCCTGTAATGTAAAACACCCAGCTTCCGTCATCCGGCTTCCTTATTTAACAATTATTCGAAATTTTTTGCGTCTGCTTTTTCGAAAACATCTTTTCTTTGAGAAGAATGTTCTTCACTGAAAATCTCGCCGTCTTTCATATTCACGATTCTGGAAGCGTAACCGGCATCGTAGGAAGAGTGTGTTACCATTGCAATTGTAGAACCTTCTCTGTGAAGTTCTGCGAGGAGATTCATTACTTCATTTCCGTTGGAGCTGTCAAGATTTCCCGTAGGTTCATCGGCAAGAATTAATTTTGGTCTCGTTACCAAAGCTCTGGCAACCGCCGCTCTCTGTTGCTGACCTCCGGAAAGTTGCTGTGGATAATGCTTTGCTCTGTGAGTGATGTTGATTTTCTCCATAATCTCTTCCACTCTTCTTTTTCTTTCTGAAGAAGAAACGCCGTTGTAAATTAATGGTAATTCGATGTTTTCAAAAACCGTCAGTTCATCAATCAGATTAAAATTCTGGAAAATAAAACCGATATTTTTCTTTCTGATGTCCGATTTTTTCTTTTCGGAAGTCGCAATCGTTTCAACCGATTCAAATTGGTAAGAACCCGAAGACGCGCTGTCCAAAAGTCCTAGAATATTAAGGAAAGTTGATTTTCCGCAACCGGAAGGTCCCATTATTGCGACGAATTCGCCTTCTTTGATTTGCAGGCTCACATTATTAAGCGCATTGGTTTGAACATCTTCTGTTTTATAGACTTTTGAAAGGTTTTGAATGTTTATCATTGTAGTATATTTTTTAAGTTTATGGATTGATTGATTATTGTTTCCAGTTTTTTACTGTGTAATTCAGAGTTGTATTTTTATCAAGCAACAGAGAAACATCTTTACCTTCTTCGATGCCATCGATTTTGGCTTCGGTGTCCCAACTTCCTTTGGTCAATTTGAATCTCAAATCCGGATATGTTGTAAAAGTAATCTTCCTGGTTGTTTCGTTGGTTTTATCGAGTTTAATTTTTTGAGGATTCCAACTTCCAATACTTGATTGATTGCCTGTGATGTAAACATCGCCACTGTTTTCGGGAACATTTACCGTTATGGTCGCTTCATATTTTTCATTAGGCAAACCCAATTTGGCTCTTATTTTCTCGACACTCGTTTCATCCAGAACAGTTAGCAATTCAGGAACAAAATCTTTAAACGATTTATATTTTGTTATGTTATTTTCATACTCTTCCATTTTCTTTTCAAAGTCTGGAATCAAAACAAAAGAATTTTCTTTGATGTGTTGTTGTCTTAATTTCTTTGCCAATTCAGGATTCGCGTTTGCCAACGCAATTCGGATTTCTCCCGTTCTCACGATATGTTCGCCGACACAAGACGGCCAGTAAGAATAGCCTTGTGCATCCATTTTGCTTATGAAAGCCTCAGACATCAGATGATTACTTTGATTAATTTTTGCTTCATATTGCCCTAAATATTGATTGACAAATGAATGCCCGAACTCGTGCGTGATTAAAAAGTTGGTCGTTTCCTGATGATTAAAACCAAATTCTGTGTAATCTTTGATGTCATTTTTCTTTTTCAAAGGCACGTAAGCACTGCTGATCATATTGGCAATTTGTCCTTTTTCTGACCTGAACATCGGTCCGTTGCCGTGCCAGAAAACCTCGCTGTAAGGCAGGACATCAAACGGATTGACGTAAAATCTGTAAGCCAGAAATCTTTGTCCATAATACTTTTCCATTTTAATCATATAGCCCGCAGGAATATTTTTTCTGACTTCGTTTTTAGCACCTTCAATGAAATGACTTTGAGATTTGAAGAATATCCCCAGCTTTCTTTCGATGTAAAATTCTCTCAATTGTTCCGCAAATTGCTCTACAGTTTCTTTCTTGTTTCTTTCATTTTCTTCAATCTCATAAGCGTATCCTTTTGCAGGAAAAATATTGTGCTTTATCAAAGTTTGATAAGCCAAATCCTGCTGTTGACCGACAATTTGCAAATAATCCTGCATCGCCTTTATGATTTTAGAATTATCATATTTCCCCATTTCCTTATTAGCCAAATCAGCGAGCGGGAGATAACTGATATCCGTTTTTCCGTCGATATAAAACAGTCTTCCCTGATGTTTTGCCACCAAATATTCGGCAATGGAATAAGTCGCAATATTAGGATTGAATTCCACATCCACTTTTGATTGAGATTTCAGATTCACCGCCAATAAAAACATCATCAAAGTCAAAATGCTTTTATTAATCATCTTTAAGGTCTTCATTTAATCTGAGTTTTCTAAGTTTATAGTTTATTAAAATCAAAGCATATCGATGGTTCCACCAGAACTTCTGCTCGCAGAAAACTTGATTCCTGACAATGTTTTGTATCTGATCTTAGCCAATGAACTTGCAGACGCGGTCAACTCTTTTGAAACGCTTAAAGTGATTGTTGATGTTGCGCTTGCCGTTGCCTTTGCTGTTTGGATATTCATATTTTTGGCATCCACAGAACTTGCACTATCCACATTGATTTCCGTATTATCAGCAGAACCGCTGATTTTCACCGAACTTGCAGAATTGGCGTCAATATTCAGGTTTTTTGTATTGATTTTGCCTGAAAAGGTACCCGCACTGTTTGTATTAATATTAACAACTGAAGCTTTTGAATCGGCATCAATTTTCCCGCTTCCATTACTTTCGAAAGTTTGTTCAGCGACTTCAAAAACACTTTTCACTTTTATAGACGAAGCATTTCCGGCTTCAGCTTTTACAAGGTTTTTGGCGTAAACAACCACTTTTGTATCGGCGTTCTGAAGCGAAACATTGGGTTTGTATTGGATGTAAAGTATTTTATTTTTTACTTCGATTTTAAGTTCTGCCAAATGCGTGCTTGTCGCAACGGCTTTTTCTTCGTTTGATTTTACAATTTCCACTTCAATAGCCTGGGAAGTTTTTACAGCATCGAATGGACTCAAATTAAAAGTTTTAGTCTCTGATTTCTGAATCCCATTTGAAAAATCATTTCCTTTCAATGTTGTCGAAGTCACAAAAAGTCCGACAATTATTGTAATTATTAGTAATAATAGTTTTTGCATTGTTATATTTTTTTAGTTTTATTTAATAATCAGTCTCTGACTGTTATTTTTGAATATCAAGCATTTCGTATTTCTTCAACTCCGAATAATCCGAAGTAATGACCGATTCGCCTTGTTTCAGTCCGGAAACCACTTCATAATACAAAGGATTTTCTCTTCCCAGACTGATGTTGCGTTTTTCGGCTTTGTTGCCTTTCACTACGAAAATCCATTTTCCATTTGTGTCTTTGTAGAAATTTCCTTTCGGAATCATCATACTTTGCGTGTCGGCAGATAGTTTTAGTTTAACACCAAACGTCATCCCGATTTTCAGGTTTTCAATTTTCGCATCAATAAAATTCAACTCAACAGAAAACTGTCCGTCTTTCACTTCCGGAAGGATTTTACTGATGATGACTTCATATTCTTTTCCGTTATTGTCCAGACTTCCTTTGATTCCGACCGTTAATTTATTGATATAATATTCATCCACTTTCGCAATGAGTTTGTAACCGCCCATCAAATCGATTTTCCCGATACTTTCTCCGCTTGTCAGATTTTGCCCGAGCGAAATATTGAATGATGACAACCTTCCCGAAACAGGCGACATGATCAGGAAATTATTTTTGTTGGAACGAAGAATATTTAAGCTTTTTTCCATTTGGCCGATGGAATTATTGATGGCAGAAAACTGAGTATTTCTGGAATTTTTTTCATTTTTAGCGCCATTTTCTACAATCTGTTTTCTCTGTTTCTGATAGTTCAGATTCTGAAGACTGATATCATAATCGGTTTTCTTTCCGATTTCCGCATCGTATAATCTTTTCTGAAGATTGAAACTTTCTAATGCTGTATTGTAATCATTTTGCGATTGCAACAATTCTTTATCCTGGTTGAATTCCTGATTTTTCAGTTCCAAAAGCGAACTTCTCATCTGACTGATCTGTTGCATTATTCCCGTTTCCTGATTCAGATAATTGAATTCCGTATTAGGGTTGTAAACCCTTGCGATAGGTTGTCCTTTCATCAGCATTTGCCCGTCTTCCGCAAAAACTTCTTTCACTGCACCACCTTCCAAAACATTTACCAAAGAAGAATTAAGAGATTGCGTCTGCGCTGTCACCATCAACATATCTTCAAATTTACCTTTCGTTACTTCATCAATCGTGATATCTTCCGCCTTTACATTATACGTTTTTTTTTGATTCAGGAAATACCATCCAAAAACTGAAACCGCTACAGCCGAAATAACGATAATCGATATTAATTTTATTTTAGATTTCTTTTTTACTATTTTCGTATCCATAACTGACGATAACTTATTTATCTACAAGCTATTACACAATGTAAGTGCCAGAGATTTATAACTTCATAACTCGCTGTAAATGTGAATAAAGATCAATTTATTAAGTTCAAGACTGTTCGTTACCGGACACTTTTTGTGCGGAAACGGACAGAAATTATAAATGATGAATTATAATTGATAAATGATTTTTATTTTCGGTCGAAATTAATGATTAAAAATATTGTTACAGTTACTAACAAAATTGTCGTTCAGCAGAGATGTTATCAAAATAAAAATTGTCGTTTCACCGGCACAAGAAGTCGATGTTATTTTAATCAACAAATAAAAAATTGGCAACGATATTAATATCAATAGAAATAGGCTTTAGCTCATTTAAAAAAGTTGACAAAATAAAAAGGCTTTAGCCAAAACTTAAATTTTAATGCGAAAAAAAGAAGCTCATATTTTAATAGTGGATGACGACGAAGATATTTTGTTTTCGGCGAGAGTCTGGCTCAAGAAGTTTTTCACGGAAGTAAGCTGTCTCAGTCAGCCTAAGAATATTTTGAAATTTTTATCGGAACAACAAGTTGATGCCGTTCTTTTGGACATGAATTTCAGGAAAGGTTTTGAAAACGGCCAGGACGGATTGTATTGGATGCAGGAAATAAAAACTTTGGAACCTCAGCTCCCGATTATTCTGATGACCGCTTATGGCGAAGTGGAATTAGCGGTTGAAGCCTTGAAAAACGGAGCTTCCGATTTTATTCTTAAACCCTGGAATAATGAAAAACTATACGCTTCCGTGAATCTTGCCGTTGATATTTCCCGAAAAAACAAGAAACTGAATCAGTGGGAAAACGTCAGTATAAAAGCCAATCAATATCAATTGAAAACGCTGTCTTTTGCAATGAAAGACGTAATGGAACAAATAACAAGAGTTTCACCCACTGATGCGAATGTTTTGCTCTTAGGAGAAAACGGAACCGGAAAATATGTTTTGGCAGAACACATTCACGAGTTGTCGGGACGGAAAAACCAGCCTTTCGTTCATATTGATTTGGGAAGTCTTTCAGAAAATCTTTTTGAATCGGAATTATTCGGCTATAAAAAAGGTGCGTTTACGGATGCGCATCAGGATTACGCCGGAAAAATCGAAAATGCTGAAAACGGAACCATTTTTCTTGATGAAATCGGGAATCTTCCGCTTCATTTGCAGACCAAATTATTGAGCCTGATTCAAAACCGTAAACTGTCGAGAATTGGAGAAAGTAAAGAACGGATGTTAGACGTGCGATTTATTTTCGCAACCAATGAAAATCTTAAAAAAGCCGTTGCCGAAAACCGTTTCCGTAAAGATTTATATTACAGAATCAATACAGTTGAATTAAATATTCCGAGTTTAAGAGAACGGATTGAAGACGTTTATGATTTAGCTGATTATTTTTTGGATAAGTATAAACAGAAATATAACAAACCTGATTTGGCCTTAAATGAAAATTTACTTTTAGAATTAAGACATTATTCCTGGCCGGGAAACATCCGTGAACTTGACCACTGCATCGAAAGAAGCGTTATTCTTTCCAATGAGAAAAACCTTAAATTACTGATGCCTCAGGATGAAGAATCTGAAAATACCATCGTAAATCTCAACATTGAAGAAATGGAAGAAATTCTAATTAAAAAGGCATTGAAAAAACATCGCGGGAATATTTCTCTGGCAGCAGAAGACCTGGGATTGTCGAGAGCAGCGCTGTACCGAAGGATGGAGAAGTTTGAATTATAAATTGGTCGTTTGTTGATAGTTTTTGGTTGATGGATTTTTATATATTTAATCTATGAATTCGAGTCGTTTTGTTTGGTTGATATTTATCCTGTCGGCGATTGTCAGCGGTATTTTTGCGTTTGATTTTTATTTGCAACACAAGTTGATTAACTGTCTTTTATTCTTTTTGGTGAGTTTGACCTGCATTATTCTGGCGCAGAATTCTGCGTTGTCTTATATTCAAAAAACGGAAAAACTGCTTTTAGCGATTCAGAAAAAAGATTTTTCATTATTTCCGAAAGCTGAGGACAATAATTTGATTGATAATGCTGTGAAATTGTATTATCAAACCAAAGAAGAACATTTGTCATTGTCATCTTATAAACTTTTGTATGAAGAAATTTTAAATCAACTCGAAATCGGACTGATTATTTTGTCAAAGAAAAGTAATGGCTGGGAAATTTTTTACGTGAATCCGGTTTTTCTTGAAATTCTGGAAATCCCTAAATACAATTCGTGGAATCTTTATGAACATAAAATCTCAGAATTTTATAAAATCATTGAGCAAACCAATTACGAAAACTCTCAGGAATTTTTTGATATTTCGATTAATGAAAATACGAAACAATCGTTTTCACTAAGAACAAAAAAAGTTCAGAATGTGAAAAATCAGTTTTGCATTATCAGTTTAGAATCCGTTCAGAAAATCATCGAACAAAAAGAAAAACTGGCGTGGAACAATCTGATGAAAGTAATTTCCCACGAACTTCTGAATACCTTAACGCCTGTAAACAGTTTGATTCAAAACATGGAATACATTGCCAATCAGGATATTATAGAAAAAGAAGACCAACAGGATATGAAAGAAAGTCTGATGATCATTAATTCAAAATCGAAACAATTACTGAATTTTGTAGATGATTACCGGCAAGTTGCCGAACTTCCAAAACCGGTTTTTAAAACAATTTCATTAAAAAACATTGTAGAATCTGCACTTAATTTCCTGAAACAAGAATTTGAAAAAAATCAAATTACAATGATCAATTCATTAGAAGATCAAACAATTCTTGCTGACCAAAAAATGATTGAAAGATGCTTAATAAACCTTTACCTAAATGCCCTTTACGCTGTTGCAGACAATTCTGAAAAAATCATCAAAACTGAAATCAAAATATATAATAAAAGAACCGTTCTAAGTGTAGAAGACAACGGAATCGGAGTTTCAACCGAAATCAGAGATAAAATCTTTCTTCCTTTTTTTACAACCAGAATCACCGGTTCCGGAATCGGTTTAACACTCAGCAAAAGCATTATAGAAGCACATAGAGGTTATTTAAATTACAGACCCCTGGAAAAAGGAAGTTTATTTGAAATGTGGTTTTTGGAATAAGAATTTTTATCAAACATTTAATTTACCTGCTTAAATGCTGTTTTGCTGTTTCCGATGATACCGCTGACTAAACAAAACTACGAAAACGATTTCTGAAAACCGGCTGAACTTTGTCATGACACTTCCAATGTGTATTATCAATTCCGTTTCCTATAAATAACTAAGAATATTGTCAATACTTTTCAACTCCACAAAATTTTCGTGCTTCAAATCAGGTTCATGTTGTTCATGTGCCCAGGTTACGTAGTAAGGAATATGACCTGCGTAGCCACCCAGTTCCAAAACGGGCAATATGTCGGATTTAATAGAATTCCCCAGCATCAGGAAATTTTCGGGTTTGCAGTCCAAATGTTTTAATAACTTTTGATAATCGCTAACTTTTTTATCACTCATGATTTCGATATGATGAAAATAATCTTCCAGTCCCGAATTTTTCAGTTTCCGTTGCTGATCCAGCAGATCACCTTTAGTGGCTACAATCAATCTATAATCATCTTTCAGTTGTTCCAAAGCATCAGACACACCGGATAATAATTCGATAGGTTTAAACAACAGGTCGTGCCCTATCGTTATAATTTCGTCAATCAATTTCACAGGAACGGTAGCATTGGAAATCCTGCTTGCTGTTTCAATCATGCATAATACAAAACCTTTTACGCCGTAACCATAAAGGTGCAGATTTTTCATTTCAGTCTTAAACAGTTCCTGCGACACCGAATGTTGAGGCAGGTAATCTTCCAATAACATACAGAATTGCTTTTCGGCTTCCTGAAAATAGGGTTCATTTACCCACAACGTATCATCTGCATCGAAAGCGATGCTTTTTATCTTGTTTTTCATTTCTTATTTTTGTATTTTGAAAAAGCAAAATTCAAAAAAGTAATAACCTGAAAAAAGGACATTTGTCCCGACCAATATATGCTACGAACCAATCAATCTTTTTTAGCTTATATACAAGAACTTTACGAACAACAGGAACGGAAAGAAAATATTATCGTAAAGCAATACTACAAAGGACAGAAGTTGTTCGCTCAAAATGAAAACGCAACCAAGGTAATGGTCATAAAAGACGGCATTACCAAATGTTTTTTTACAGAAAATAACGAGAAGGAATATATCGTCGAATTTTTAGGCAGTGGCGAGATCATCGGAGAAATTGAGTTCATCAGACAGATCGCATGCCTGTGTAACATTGAAGCAATGACAGACGTCACGGTTTATGCCATTTCTCCTGACTATTTTTTACAGCTTATCAAAAACAGCCTTCAACTGAACAACCTGCTGTTGGATGTTTTTACAGAACGTATTATCAATACGTCAAGCAGAGCTTCTTATCAACAGGTCTATACCATCGAGTATAGCTTGGAAAAGCTTCTGGAGCTGCAATCCAGACAGGAAATTTCCATTTCAAAAGAAGATATGGCTTCCTATCTTGGCGTTACCGTCAGAAGCCTGAACAGGGTTTTGAAAAACACATCTCATTATTAAAATGTTTGCAATCCTGTTTTTCCTGCTATTAATCAACTGAGTTTACTTAAATTTTGTCAGATCGGTCACCGTCTTTATTTCGTAAATTTGTTGAGGTCACGTGAAATTCTTGTAGAATTGACGAGATTAAAATAAATTTAATAATGAAGTTGTTTAAACTTATTTAGGAAAAAGAGTTCCGAGAAAATTAGCAATTTTGGATTGCAATTAAAAAAGACTAA
>NZ_JAKVIP010000022.1 GCF_022601875.1 Chryseobacterium sp. SSA4.19 | reverse complement strand
ATTTTAACAACGACAACAAGAAATTATTAATCAAAAACTCTACTTTTGAGTGTACCTAAGACAGGGAAGATTACATATCCTATTGGACTTCTATTTAACAAACTTTGGATTAAGTTCTAATGGATATGTTGGTGAGGACAAAATGACCAAACACCTTAATCCAATAAAAATTACTATTGATAATTTTCCAACACTTAATCGTGTTATTCATGAACACAAACCAATAAATCGAACTAAATTATCCAAAGAAAATCTTAACACTAAAATATTACGTAATTTACAGTTTGCAAGATACAATTCATTTGAGATTGTCATAGCAAAGGACACAACATCTATTTTGGATCTTTTATATTATTGGAATAGGGAGCTATATCAATGTCATAGCATCATTTATGTTACTGTTGATGAATTATTAGAGTTAACAAAGGATAAATATTTTGGAGGGATTCTTTACGATTTAAGTGTAGATCAGACAATTGATGTTGTATCCTTTACACTTACCAAAGAAGAAATACAGCAACTTATAAATGATCATCTTAATAAAATTGCATTCCATAGAACGTTTAGATATGAAGACCGATCAAATTTCCCATTTGATGTTTTAGATGCCGATGGATTGCGTGAAAGTGATTATGGAGAACAATCATCTCTACAAACTTTATTATCTGATGAAAATCTGCTTTTCATACCTAGACTTAGCTTTACTGAAAAAGTTGAATTTTATCAACAAAAATGGGCAATTGATATTCAAATTAGTCAGATCAATAAACCAAGTCGAAAAACACTTAATTTTCCACTAACTACTGATACTAGATTTATCGTTAGAACAGTAAATGGTAGAATTAATAACAGAAGAGATATCTCTTTTTATATTCACAATCAGCAAAATACCTCAGGAACAGTTGAAATGTATATCCCCGAATTTAAACTTCTTTTGCATCAGCTCATCAAAAATCCAGTTTTCCAAGGGACAGTTTCTGATACAAAATACATAAACATAGGTCCGCACGATAGCAGTAATAGAATGAACTCTTTTATCAAGTTGTTTAATTATGATCTTGATATGATTGACGATTTTTTTACGGATAAATTTTGGGTCGATCTGTTTGAAGACCTCTGTAAAAGTGAAAAAGCTGCGGGCGACTCAATTTCTTTCGACAATTTATTGATTCGATGTATATCAACGTATGAAGCGGAAATTAGAAAACTTGGAAAAAAAGGGGAAACATTAGAAAATCCAGAAAACCTATCACTTGGGTTACAACAAATATTAAAAACACTATGTGAATTAAGCGTTTTTCTTCAGGGATTTAAAATTAAATGTCCTAGATGTTCTTCCATATTTTGGTACCACATCAAAGAGGTTGGAAATAAAGTTAACTGTAAAGGGTGTCTGGAAGATTATAATCTGCCAATTGAATCTACATTTTCATACAAGTTAAATGACTTGATTAAAAATAATATATTTCAATCAAAGACGCAAAGAGATGGTAACTTAACTGTTATTAGAACGCTGATTCGTTTAGGATTAAGACATAGTAACAAGTCCTTTGAATATAGTTCCCAATTCAACTTGTATAATGATTATCTTTCAAAAAAGCCGACAAATGAAATAGATGTAGTAGCTTTAGTAGATGGCAAATTAATTATCGGAGAAGCTAAACATAACAGTAAAGAATTTGGAGCATATAAAAACAAGTCCTTAGACTCTCTTATTGCAGTTGCTAAAGACATTTATCCAGACAAGGTTGTGCTATCTTGCTATATTGATGAACATGGTAAACTCGAAAGTGCAAAAAAATATTTAGAACATCATTTCAAACATTATGAATATGCTCCTGAGATAGAAGCGCTATTGCTTCATCAGCCAGACTATTATCCTTTAAGTGGTTCAAAATATTTCTACTATTAATTCTTTAAGAATATCATTTTACAATTGAAATTGTAAAGAGAGGAATAATATGGCTCTTACAGCTTGTTTCTTTATTGGATAAATATAAGATATACTTCAATATTTTATAATTTTCTGTGTTACCTAATAAAAACAAAAGCACCTACAATCTGTAAGTGCTTGATTTAAAAAGTGGTCCCACCTGGGCTCGAACCAGGGACCACCTGATTATGAGTCAGGTGCTCTAACCAACTGAGCTATAGGACCTCAAAATCGGTTGAATTTTGTGATTGCAAAAATAGTAAAATTTCCGGCATTACAAAATTTTTTATGGTTTTTCTTGACACAATTCTACCAGTACCCCGTTGGTGGATTTCGGGTGAAGGAAGACAACCAGCTTGTTATCAGCGCCTTCTTTCGGTTCTTCGGAGATAAACTGAAACCCTTCTTTTTTTAACCGCTCCACTTCTGCATGGATATCTTCTACCCCAAAAGCAAGGTGGTGGATGCCCTCCCCTTTCTTATCAATGAATTTAGCGATGGGGCTTTCTTCTTTACTGGCTTCCAGCAGTTCGATTTTAGATTCTCCGGCGGCATAAAACGAGGTCACTACGCCTTCGCGTTCCACGGATTCCCGTTTATAGGGTTCCTTTCCTAAAAGTTTCGCAAACAGTTCATCAGAAACGCCCAAAGATTGTACGGCAATGCCGATATGTTCCAATTTCATAAACAATTATATAAATTAAGTGGTAAATTTGATAAAGCTTGGTGTTTTCAAAGGATCAATTCAAACAAAAATACTAAATTTGCACCACTTATGGAAAGTAACAGACAAAGAAAAGTAGCACAGATTATACAGGAAGATTTCGCGGAGCTGTTCCGCAAACAGGCTGCAGAAAGCAAACAGAGCATTCTGGTATCCGTTTCAGATGTAAAGGTAACCCCGGATCTCGGGATTGCGAAGATTTACCTGAGCATCTTCCCGCAGGAATTCCGTTCTGCCGTAATGAAAGAGATTGAAGAGAACAAAGCCCAGTACAGGAATTTCCTCGGCCAGAAAATGGCCAAGCAGGTACGTGTGATCCCTAACCTGAATTTCTACCTGGACACCGCTCTTGATGATGTTGAAAAACTGGAACGCGAGTTAAGAGGCGAAGGCGACAACCCTATTTTATAAGCCTTGAAGAACATTGCATTTTATATCGCTTCCCGCTACCTTTTGTCTAAGAAAGGAAGTACGGCCGTTACGTTTATCACGTGGCTGGCTGTAGGCGCCATGACCGTTGCGGTCACTGCCATGTTCGTTATCATCTCCGTTTTTTCAGGGCTGGAAGACCTCAACAAAGACCTGATCTCCAACCTGCATGCCGACCTTACCATCAAAAGCAGAACCGGGAAAACGCTGAAGGACTTTGATAGAATCAGTAAGGTCCTTAAAAGTAATAAAGAAGTAACCAATTTCTCAAGGGTCATTGAGGAAAAAGTATACATCAGCTACAACGGGAAGGGCGACATTGCGTACCTGCGCGGGGTAGATTCTGCCTATACCAAGGTAAACCCTATCAATAAAGACGTATTTTACGGAACCTATCCCAGCTTCAAGTATTCCAATGAAGTGCTGATGGAAAATTCACTGGACAACAGGCTGTCCATTCCTGTCCCGTCCAGTACGGCATATGCAACGATTTTTATGCCTAAAGCCGGAACGGGAATCATTAATAAGGAAGAAGACATTTATCACAAAAAAGATATCCTTGTCACCGGAGTTTTCCCCGGAAAGGACCAGCTTGACAATTACATTATCTCTCCTGTTGAACTAACGGAGGAGCTGTTAAATTTACCCAAACACTCGGCGTACCAGATCGTCATCAGGCTTAAAAACCCGGACAATACAACAGCGGTGAAACAACAGCTGCTCTCTTCTCTCGGCAATACGATAGACATCAAGACCAAAGAAGAGGAAAATGCCGCCTTCTGGAAGATGATTAACACGGAAAAGCTGTTTATCTACCTGATCTTTGCGCTGGTGATTTTTATTACGACCTTTAATCTGGCAGGAGCCATCATTATTCTGCAGCTGGATAAAAAAGAACAGGCAAAATCCCTGATTTCTTTAGGGTTCCCTTTAAGCCATCTGAGACAGATTTATTTTTATACCGGGATCCTCATTGTAATTCTCGGCATTATTTCCGGACTGATCCTTGGAACCGGACTCTGTTATTTCCAGCAGTATACGGAATTCTTTAAAGCCAATGAAACCCTGCCTTTCCCGGTAAAAATTGTCGGTAAAAATTACCTTATGGTTTCCATTACTGCTGCCCTCTTCGGGTTTGGTATTTCATGGGTATTTTCAAAAATCAGCAGGGAGTATATTACCAAAGCTTAACATTCACGCATTCATTTTTTTGTAACTTTGTGGCCCAAAAATAAAAAAATGAAGCGGACTTTACTTTCTTTTTTAATGACCCTGGCATTTATGAATGCGTTTGCCCAGATTCCTACAGGTTATTATGACGGTACTTCGGGCCTTAGTGGAGCGGCACTGAAATCCAAATTAAAACAGATTATTACGGATGGGCACGTTGACAACGGCTACGGCGGGTTATGGACGGGTTACCAGACCACGGACCGTGATAACATTCCGGGAATCCCTGGCTACGAAAATGACGGAACCATCCTGGATATGTATTCTGAAAATCCGAACGGGCCGGATAATTACAATTTTACTTACGGCAGCAACCAGTGCGGCGGTTCAGGATACACCAACGAAGGTGACTGTTACAACAGGGAGCACGTGGTACCGCAAAGCTTGTTCAGTGAAGCTTTTCCAATGAAATCGGATATCCATTTCATTCGGGCTACCGATGGAAAAGTAAACGGGATGAGATCAAATTATCCTTTCGGAACGGTTGGTACTGCCTCTTTTGTCTCCCAAAACGGATCAAAATTAGGAACTTCAGTTTCTCAGGGATATTCTGGGACGGTTTTCGAACCGATCGATGCCTTCAAAGGAGATATCGCAAGAATGATTTTCTATTTCGTAACCCGGTATGAAACCCAGCTTTCCGGTTTTTCTTCCGGAAATATGCTCGGCGGTTCTGCATTCCCGGGGTTACAGTCATGGGAACTGAACCAGCTTTTGGCATGGAGCGCAGCAGATCCGGTTTCCCAGACTGAAATTGCGAGAAATAATGCGTCGTATGCATACCAGGGAAACAGGAATCCTTTCATCGATCATCCTGAATATGTAGCCCAGATATGGGGTACACCGGTTATTGACACTCAGGCTCCGACAGCCGCAACCAATCTGGTGGCAAGCAATCCGACATCAAATTCTATTTCTTTAAGCTGGAACGCAGCAACAGATAACATCGCAGTAACAGGATATGATATTTATGCGAACAATACGTTCAGAACCTATGTTTCAGGAACTACTGCCGTTGTTTCAGGATTGGCTCCGTCTACTGCATATACTTTCTACGTAATTGCTAAAGACGCAGGTGGAAATTCGTCCGTGGCGAGCAATACAGCTACAGAAATTACCCTTGCAGGCGGACAGCCGGGCGGAGGAAATACAAGCTGCGGAACAGAAGACTTCACGACGATCCCGACATCACCGGCCACCCCTGCCTATAATACAAGAACATGGACCAATAACAATATTACATGGACAGCAACTGATGCAAGGATTGATCAGACGATCAACGGCAAGGCTATCAACATCAGAAACGGGAATCTTACAAGCTCTACGATCTCGGGAGGAATTACAAGCTTAACGGTTACAACAAAACTTCCATTTAATGATGCTGCAGGAAACCTAACCCTGCAAATCAACGGGAATAATGTGGGAACCATTCCTTTCAATTCTACCAATACAACCACTACGATTAACAACATCAATGTAACCGGTAATTTCACCATCAAGATCATCAATTCAGAATCAGGGAAAAGAATTTCTATTGATGATTTAAGCTGGACATGCTCCGGTACATTGGGAGTCGCTGAAACTACAAAAGACAAATTTGGGTTCATCATCTATCCTAATCCGGTAAAAAACAATGAACTGTATGTAAAAGGCAGCAATTTAAGCAGAATTTCAAAAGCACAGATCTATGACCTTTCCGGGAAACTGATCCAGACGATTGAAAACCCTTTCAAAAACTCCAGTACGATTCATCTTAAAGGATTGGTAAAAGGGAATTACATCCTGACCGCAGAAAATCATTCTGCAAAATTCATTATCGAATAGTAAATGAAAATATTTTCAAGATAAAGACCGGTTTTTCCGGTCTTTTTTTTACTTTTGAACCTATGGATTCCAATAAAAAATTAGGCCTGATCGGGAAAAATATTGCTTATTCCTTCTCTAAAAAATTCTTCGAAAACAAGTTTCAGAAGCTTATGCTGAAAGGATATTCGTATGATATTTTTGATGTGGAAGAAATAGACGGAGTCCTTGATATCTTTTCTATGCCGGGGATCCTGGGCTGCAACGTGACCATCCCGTATAAAGAGAAGATCATAGCATACCTGGATGAGCTGAGCGACGAAGCAAGTAAAATAGGAGCCGTTAACTGTATCTTAATTGAAAACGGGAAAAAAACAGGATACAATACGGATGCCTACGGGTTTGAAAAAACATTGTTACTGCATAAAAAGGCCCACCATAATACCGCCCTGGTCTTAGGAAACGGCGGTGCGGCAAAAGCCGTACACTATGTATTGGAAAAACACGGAATCCGATTTCTTACCGTTTCGAGAACCTCTGAAACGAATTTTGAGAATTTAAATGCTGAAACCGTACATAGCCATAAAATTATTATACAGTGCACACCTGTCGGAACTTTTCCGGATGTAGAGAACTGCCTGGATTTTCCTTTCGAAGGGCTTTCTGAAGACCATCTGGTTATTGATTTAATTTACAACCCGAATTATACCCGGTTTATTAGGAATGCTTCTGAAAAAGGAGCAAAAACAGTGAATGGCTATTACATGCTTGAGCAGCAGGCAGAAAAAGCCTGGGAAATTTGGAACTTTCAGAAAAAATAACATAAATTAGTATTTTAATTGGGTTTTTAGCTTTATATTTAAAGCTTATAAACGCCATTCACATAAACGATTTGCTATGATTACAGAAAACAACCTTTCTGAAAACGAAGAGAATAAAAATCTTAATGAATTAACTCAGGAAGAAAACTCAGAAAATACTGTTGCCCCCGTTGAAAACGGACATGAAGAGGAAGCTGAACATGAAGAGGAGCACGCTGATGCAGACATCTCTCTGGCCGATGCCCTGAAAGAGATGGAAAAAATCATCAATGCGCATGATGCAGGAGAACAGTTCAAAAGATTCAATCAGCTGAAAGAAAAAGCAAGTCATTACATCCACGATGAGGTGGAGGATAAAAAGCACGAATACGAAGAAGCTGGCAATGCGCCTGAAAATTTCAGCTATGAGCATCCTTCCCAATCAAAATTTTCCGCTCTGGTCCATATTTTCAGGGAAAAGCAGGACAGCTACCAGAAAGGACAGGAAGAAGAGCAGAAAAAAAACCTTGACTACCGCCAGAATATTATCGAGCGGTTAAAAAACCTTTACACCAATTCTGAACCGGGAACGAATCTTTTCAAATCCATCAGGGAAATTAAGGAAGACTGGTCCAAAGCAGGGCAGGTTGCGAAATCGGAATTCAAAATCCTCAACAATAACTATTTCCACCATCTGAATCAGTTTTATCAGATGCTGGATCTCAATAAAGAGTTCCTGGAGCAGGAATACAGCCACAACCTGGAGAAAAGGCAGCACATTATTGAGCGTGCCAAGCAGCTTGAACATGAGCCTGTAATTCAGAAAGCCCTGAACGAACTGCAATACCTCCATAAACTCTGGAAAGAAGAAGCAGAGCCGGTTTCAGAAGAATACCGTGAAAAAACATGGGAAGAATTTAAAGAAATTTCGAATAAAATCCACGAAAGAAAATCCGAACTTTCTGCAGTTATTGAAACGGAACAGAACGATAACCTCGAGAAGAAAAACCAGATTATCGCTGAAATCAAAAAGCTTTCCGAGCCGGGTGAAAATCCCAATCACAGCTACTGGCAGAATGCCATCCGTAAGGTAGAAGACCTCCGTACCGAATTCCTGAAGACCGGAAGTGTGCCGAGAAAACTGTCTAACCAGAACTGGAATGATTTTAAAATCATCCTGAGAACGTTCAACACGACGAAGAACACCTATTATAAATCCTTAAAAGGATCTCAGCAGACCAATCTTGAAGAAAAGCTGAAACTGATCCAGACGGCAAAAGACAACCAGAATAATGAGGAATGGGATGTTGCCGTTCCTTTATTCAAAAAACTTCAGGAAGACTGGAAAAAAATAGGACATGTCCCGAAAAGCATGACCAATAAAATCTGGGATGAATTCCGGGAAGCCTGCAATACGTTCTTCAACAACTACAGAGAAAAGAGCAATGCTTCAACCGATAACTGGAAAGAGAACTATAAGAATAAAAAGGCCATTCTTGATGAGCTGAAAAACGTATCCGATGAAGACGGAAGCATTGAGAAAATAGAATCCATCAAAACGGCATGGAACAATATCGGGAAAGTGCCGAGAGACAAAATCTCGATCAATTCCGAATTTAACAAAACGTTGAAGGAAAAACTGAAGCTGAATAAAATCAATGAATTTGATTTAAAAGAAGAAGGTTTATCTGAAAACCAGTTAACCGACAAAGCGAGAAAAATCAAGAGCCAGATTTCTGAGCTTGAAGCTGAAATCGTTAAGCTGGAAAATAACCTGGCATTCTTTAAAAATCCGTCTAAAGACAACCCGCTTCTTAAGGATACTTTCAATTCCATTGATGATAAAAAAGCCCATCTGGAGACTTTGAAGCAAAATCTTCACCATATTATTGCCGGAGAATAAATTATTTTTACTATAATAAAAGGCGAAGCAAAGCGATTTGACTTCGCCTTTTTCATTCACAATATGCAGGACGAACACTATATACAAAGATGCATTGAGCTGGCACAGAAAGCCATTGGAAAAACCTATCCGAATCCTTTGGTAGGAAGCGTGATTGTCCATAACGGAAAAATCATCGGTGAAGGCTATCATCATAAGGCAGGCGAACCTCATGCGGAAATCAATGCCATCAACTCAGTCACCGATAAAAGCCTTATTCCGGAATCTACTATCTATGTTTCTCTTGAACCCTGTGCCCATTACGGGAAAACACCTCCATGTGCCTTAAAAATTAAAGAGCTCGGCTTTAAAAGAGTGGTAATCGGAGCCATGGACTCCCATGACAAAGTGAACGGGAAAGGCAAAAAAATCATTCAGGACGCAGGGATTGAAGTAACTTCCGGCATTCTGGAGCATGAGTGTATTGAACTTAACAAAAGGTTCTTTACCTATCATGAAAAGAAAAGACCGTATATTATTCTGAAATGGGCAGAATCCGGTGACGGTTTTTTAGATAAAGATTTCAAACCCTCCTCTATTTCAAATGCTCTGGTGAATCAGTTTGTTCATCAGCTGAGAGCAGATGAACACGCAATTTTGGTAGGCACAAAAACCGCTTTGACCGATAACCCAAGCCTAACGGTAAGGAATGCATCAGGTATAAACCCTATAAGAATCCTGATTGATTTTGACCTTAAAGTCCCGAATAATTTCAACCTGTACAGCAATGATGCAAGAACAATCGTTTTAAATTCCGTTAAAGAAGAAACAGAAAGTCATATTCAGTATATTAAAATGGGAAAAGAAAATTTCCTGTCTGATTTAATCAAGGCTTTATATAAAGAGCAGATTCAATCAATCATTGTCGAAGGCGGAAGTTTTACTTTACAACAATTTATTGATGCCGGCCTTTGGGATGAGGCAATTGTTATTAAAAATAAAAACCTTAGCCTGGAAAGAGGGACAAAAGCCCCGGAATTTTCTTATACACCGAAGAACACTGAACCTTTCTCAGATAATATAATTGAATTCTATCAGCCTGATGAATGGTAAAATCATATATATCAAAAGTTTAATATAAATAATTAAATTTTTATCACCATTTATTGATATTAATCACTACCTTCATGATGAATTAATACCCATATCATGAAAAATTTAAAAAAACTATCAAAAAGAGAATTAAGAACAATCCAGGGAGCCATTGAAAAATGCTATTACCAGTTGGACGGAACGTTATACTGTCCATGCAATCCACACACTACTTACAACTGTAATGGCAAATGTGTTCCTATCGGACAGGCCTGCCCAAATCCTCCAATTGAACTTTAAAATCATTAACCATGAAAACTTTAAAAAAACTTCAGAGACAGGAACTGAAGCAGGTAGCGGGAGGCAGCGCCCCTGAATGCTGTTCCTATTACCCTGCAAACCTGCAGAGATGTTTTGCGACACCGTCAAGTTCGGCCTGCCCACCACCCTGGCTTGAGGGAACTTTTCCATGCTGAGAAACAAGAGAGAGCTTTATGTTCTCTTTTTTTATTTTAAATAATTTGATCCGATTTATTCTATAATTACCTTTGTACCATGTTCGAGTACAAAACCATAGAAAAGCCTATAGAAAACATCTTACTTAAGGAAAAAGGAAGCAAGTTTATCGGATTTGCATTTTCGGTTACCGATGAATCAGAACTTAAGCAGGCTTTGGAAAAAATAAGAGCGGAACATCCGAAGGCAACGCATCATTGTTATGCTTTCAGAATGGGGCTTACAGGCGAAAACTACCGGGCTAATGATGACGGAGAACCTTCCGGAAGTGCGGGCTTGCCTATTTTCAATCAGTTATTAGCCCATGAGATAACCAATGTACTGGTTATTGTTGTCCGTTATTACGGCGGAACAAAGCTTGGCGTTTCAGGACTTATAAAAGCCTATAAAGAATCAGCTAAAATTACGTTGGAAGAAGCTGATATGATTACCAGGGAGCTTGAGGAAAAAATTGAAATCCGGTTTAATTTTAACCAGCAAAATACCATTTTTACTTTGCTTTCAAAATTCGGTGCAAAAATTATCCGGTTTGATGCTCAGGAGAAAGCCGTTATCATTGCTACAATAAAAACAAAAGATAAAGAATCTGTTACAAAAGCTCTTGCCAGTTTTCAATTCGTAGAATATAAAATCTGAGTAAACAAATTATAAGTTAGTTCTGAAAATTTCATTGTCAGTATCGATGATGACATAAATCCAAGATTTCTTTCCGGTAATAAAGAGCAAATTTTCTAACTGAACAGATTTTAGAAAAAAGCAAAACATCCTGATCAGACTGACCAGGATGTTTTTATCATGTACATTAATTAAATTAATCTCTCCTACCACCTAGAAGCAAAGATGCCCAATATAGCAGCTGTACCAGTGATCCGATAGCTGCTACCACATAAGTTCTGGCTGCCCATTTTAAACTGTCCTGCACACCTACGTATTCTTCTGACGTCACCGTACCAGTATCTTTAAGCCATTTCATAGCCCTGTTGCTTGCATCATATTCCACCGGCAGCGTAATAAAGGCAAACAAGGTTGTAAAAGCAAACATAATAACCCCAATAGTCAGCACCAATCTGTTACCTGTGGGATTTTCTACCGATTGAGTCGCAAACATCAGCATAATGCCTGCAATCAGCACAAACTGCATTAAATTGGAGCTCACCTGTACTACCGGAACCAATTTCGATCTCAGCTGGAGCATTGAATATCCAACCTGATGCTGTACTGCATGTCCGCACTCATGGGCAGCAACAGCGGCAGCGGCAGCATTTCTCTGCATATAAACCGCTTCAGATAAATTTACGGTCTTGTTTTCAGGATTGTAATGGTCGGTTAAACGTCCGGGAACAGAGATAACCTGTACATCGTTAATCCCGTTGTCTCTCAGCATCTTCTCTGCCACCTCCTTGCCGGAAAGCCCGTTTCGCAGGTGCACTTTGGAATAATATTCGAACTTTGATTTCAGCCTTGATGATACCCACCAGCTGACCAGCATCGAAATTCCAATAATTATATAATATCCTATTCCTATCATTTTCTTCTGCTATTTTTCACCCTACAAGATGTAAAAATTGTGCCAAAGTATTACGATTTTATTATTTATATTTGCCTTATAATTACCTTACGCGCATGTCTAAAGTCTCAGTTACTGAAGTAAAAACTCCTGGAGAATTAAAGCAGTTTGTCAAATTTCCGATGGATTTATACAAAAACAATCCTTACTATGTACCTTCTTTCATAAAAGATGAATTTAAAATCTGGGATGCCAAAGAAAACCCTGCGCTGAATTACTCGGAAGCCAAACAGTTTCTTGCCAGAAAAGGAGATGCAGTAGTCGGAAGGATTGCGGTAATAATCAATCATAAAGAAGAACAGGAGCTGGGCATTAAAAAAGTGCGTTTCGGATGGATCGATTTTATTGATGACCAGGATGTTTCTGCCGCTTTAATCCAGAAAGCCATTGATTATGCAAAGGAACACCATATCAGTAAAATTGAAGGGCCCATGGGCTTCACCAATCTTGATAAAGCAGGAATGCTGACTATGGGCTTTGATAAACTCGCCACCATGATCGGGATTTATAATCATGAATATTACCCGAAACATATGGAAGCCTTAGGTTTGGTTAAAGAGAAAGAATGGGTGGAATTTGAAATGAATTTTCCTAAAGTTTTACCGGAAAGAGTCGAAAAATTCAGCGGGCTGATTGCTCAGAAATACAAGCTGAAAGTTCTGCATTTCAAATCAAAAGAAGAGATCCTGCCGTATGTAGAACCGATGTTCAAACTGTTGGATGAAACATATAAGACGCTATCCACCTACACCCCCATTTCCGAAGAGCAGATTAAAACCTATAAAGAGAAATACTTTCCATTTATCGATAAAAATTATGTCATCTGTGTCGTTGATGAAAATCAGGAGCTGGTTTCTTTTGCCATCACCATGCCTTCCTACTCAAGAGCATTACAGAAATCAGGAGGAAAACTGTTCCCGTTCGGATGGTGGCATTTTTTACAGGCCGGCAAGAAAAATGACCGTGCTAATTTTTATTTAATCGGAATCCATCCGGAATATCAAAGGCGCGGCGTAACAGCGATCATTTTTAAAGAGATTTTCGTACGCTTTACAAGTATGGGAATCAATTTTGCAGAAACCAATCCTGAACTGGAAGAGAATAAAAGCGTACAGGTCTTATGGCAGGATTATAACCCTGTTAATCATAAAAGGAGAAGAACCTACTCAATGGTGATAGATAACCCATTAAAGTAATGCAATAAAATTCGTGAAATTCATTATTAGAATTTAGTAATCCAACCCTACAATCTATCTATCATGAAGCCCCAGCTTATTATTTTTGGTATTTTAATTGCCGGATTTATTATGTTCAACCTGTTTTTTCTATCAGGTAACGACAGAATCAATACAGCTGTTAATATCATTTATGCCAGTATCCTGTTTGCGTATATTTCTTTTTTGGCGTATTCGCTGATCAGGAAAATGAAAAAATAAGGCAAAAACACTACAGAAAATCACAGTTTAATGAAATTATATCTTACTTTTACGAGATTAATTTTAACTATGATAATCAAAATCAACATTTTAAAAAGCCTATTTTTAGGAATTATACTTCTTTCAATCAAAACATATTCTCAGAAGTTTTATGTAAACACTATCAATATCTACCCTGGAATTCCTCCAAGCAATAGTGTCTACAAACTTGATATCTCAAGTCCTTCGGAAACTTCGGAAAATTTTTGTCTCCCAACGGTAACAGCCAATGAAGCATATACTGATATCGCCATAGATAAAGATGGTTATTTCTATTACGTTACCAGTTCAGGATTATTATACAAACAAAATGAAACAAGAGACGGATGTGAGTTTTTAGGTGACTTTTCCAGCAACATCAACTCTCTCACTGCAGATTCCGGTAATTATTTATATGCTACAGGCAGTTTAGGCATTTTATACAGATATGATATGACTTCCGGAGTTTTTTCTGCCATAGGAAATATTCCTGCTGATCAAATTCCCGGAGGAGATCTTTTTTTCTATGAAAACAGGCTCTTTTTAACCACCACAGGCGGCATTATGGAAGTTAATATGGTAAATCCTCTGCAAAGCTGCCCATTTATTAGCTTGGGTATCCAATATTCAAGCTTATATGCAGGCTTTTCAATAAATTACGGAACATATTCCAAAGCATATGTTATTAATAATGTCTCCCAAAACTCTGTTTTGTATGAACTTGATATGGTCAACCACCAGATCGGGAGTCCAATAAGAACTTATAATCATCGTATTTACGGTGCTACCAGCAGTTACAGCTTAACATCAAGCAATTCCGAATGTACCCCGACAGCATTGAATACGCAAGAAACCCGTAAAAAATCAATAGAGTTCAGTGTTGTTAATCCTTCTAAGAATATCATTATCTGTAAAACCGATATTGAAAGGAAACAAATAGCTTCAATACGTCTGTATGATAATACAGGAAGGCTTGTTAGAGATTTTATTCACCAAAACAATTTGGAACATCTGGATATTTCCGGTGTATCGGCCGGAACCTATTTACTCTCCATGACTACAAAAAAAGGTGAAACATATACCAAAAAAATTATCGTTGTTATGTAATTTTTATTAATTCTAAATTACCTGTTTTAGAGATTTTAATTCCACTTTTAAGCTTATTAATTTCATGCTTTCTTGTTTATTACTTAAATTTGCAAATTGAGATAATAATGCAAAAATGAATTTACCTGAAAGTTATATTCCAATCCTTATACAGGCAGGTGTTGCGATAGGATTCGTAGCCATTTCTCTGCTTGGAGCGCATTTTTTAGGCCCGAAACAGAAAAAAGGGGATTCTGTGAAAAACCAGAGCTGGGAATGTGGGGTTCCTGTAGAAGGAAATGCCAGAACGCCATTTTCTATTAAGTACTTTTTGACGGCGGTACTGTTCGTATTATTCGATATTGAGATCGTATTCTTTTATCCATATGCAGTTAACTTCAGAGAGTTCGGTATGGAAGGATTCCTTGCGGTTCTTACCTTTGTGGCAATTTTCTTTATGGCATTTTTTTATGTCTGGAAACGGGGCGCATTGGACTGGGATAAATAGGAATAGAAATTTTAAATGATCGTTTTAGATGAGAGAAATCTGCGTTGAACTAACATTAACACCGATTTTTAATCTAAATATTAAATCTTAAATCAATCAAATGTCAGATAACAAACCAGTAATAAGAACAGATGCACCCGCCCCTGAAGGATTTGAAGGAGAAGGGTTTTTCGCAACAAAACTGAGCAGTGTCATCGGTATGGCGAGAAAGTTTTCACTTTGGCCGTTACCTTTTGCCACCTCTTGTTGTGGTATTGAGTTTATGGCTACCCTGAACCCAACCTATGATGCTTCCAGATTCGGAATGGAAAGAAACTCTTTCTCTCCGAGACAGGCAGATATGCTGATGGTCTGTGGAACGATCGCTAAAAAATTAGGACCGGTACTGAAAGAAGTATACACTCAGATGGCTGAGCCGAAATGGGTGGTGGCTGTAGGAGCATGCGCATGCAGCGGTGGTATTTTTGATACTTATTCCGTATTGCAGGGGATTGATAAAATCATTCCGGTTGACGTATATGTTCCGGGATGCCCGCCGAGACCCGAGCAAATTATTGAAGGAGTGATGCAGGTTCAGGCTTTGGCGGAAAGCGAAAGCATCAGACGAAGGGATATGCCGGAGTACCAGAAATTATTAGATTCTTACAATATAAGCAACTAACGGATAATGACGAACGAATTTGTATTAGAAGCCCTTACCAGAGAATTTCCCGAGTCTGTCATCTCAAGTTCTGAACCGTATGGAATGCTTACGGTTGAAGTAAAAAAGGATGATATTAAAAAAATCATTCATTACCTGAAAGATTCATCACTTGAAATTAATTTTCTTACCGATATCTGTGGGATCCATTATCCTGAATTTCCTGAAAAAGAGATCGGAGTGGTGTATCACCTGCATAATATGATGGCCAATTTCAGATTGCGCCTGAAAATTTTCATGTCCAGAGAAAACATCGAAGTGGATTCTTTGGTGGAACTGTACGCCGGGGCCAACTGGATGGAAAGGGAAACCTATGATTTCTTCGGAATTAAATTTAAAGGCCATCCTGATCTCAGACCTATTTTAAATATGGAGGATCTGGGATATCATCCGATGCTGAAGGAATACCGTCTTGAAGATGGAACGAGAACTGATAAGGACGATGCAAAATTCGGCAGATAAAAATATAATGCAATAAGCAGTAAGCAATAAGCAATAAGCTTAAAGCCTAAAGCCTATCGCCTAAAGCATTTAAATTATGAAAGACAACTCATTATCCAATATACTTAACCAGTACGAAAGCAGAGAGCAGATTGACGGTCAGTTATATACCCTCAATTTAGGGCCTACCCATCCTGCCACGCACGGGATCTTCCAGAATGTCTTAACGATGGACGGGGAGAGAATCCTTCATGCCGAACAGACAGTAGGTTATATCCACAGGGCATTTGAGAAAATTTCAGAAAGAAGGAATTATGCTCAGATCACTACGCTTACCGACCGTATGAATTACTGTTCTGCGCCGATCAATAATTTAGGCTGGCACATGACGGTTGAAAAACTGATTGGGGTTGAAGTTCCGAAGCGTGTCGATTATATGCGTGTGATTTTAATGGAACTCGCCAGAATTGGTGATCACCTGATCTGTAATGGTGTAACCGGGATGGACTCGGGAGCAATCACAGGACTTACTTATATGTTCATCGAAAGAGAACGTATCTATGATATGTATGAACAGATCTGCGGAGCAAGGATGACCACCAATATGGGAAGAATCGGAGGCTTTGAAAGAGATTTCACACCGAAATTCCATGAGTTAATCAAAGATTTCCTTAAAACCTTCCCGCCGAGATTCAAAGAATTCTGTACTTTATTAGAAAGAAACAGGATCTTTATGGACAGAACGATTGGTGCAGGAGCTATTTCTGCCGAAAGAGCGTTAAGCTATGGTTTTACGGGTCCGAATTTACGTGCAGCCGGCGTGGATTATGATGTAAGAGTGGCTCAGCCTTATTCTTCATACCAGGATTTTGACTTCATCATTCCTGTAGGGACTGCAGGAGATACCTACGACCGTTTTATGGTTCGTCAGCAGGAAATCTGGGAGTCGATTAAAATCATCAAACAAGCATACGAAAATCTTCCTGAAGGTCCATTCCATGCGGATGTTCCGGATTTTTATCTTCCTGAAAAAGCTGATGTATACAGCAAGATGGAAGCCCTGATCTACCATTTTAAAATCGTTATGGGAGAAACCGATGTGCCCAAAGGTGAAGTATACCATGCGGTAGAAGGAGGAAACGGGGAATTAGGTTTTTATCTGGTAAGCGACGGGGGAAGAAGCCCTTACCGACTGCATTTCAGAAGACCATGTTTTATTTATTATCAGGCTTATCCTGAAATGATCACAGGTTCTGTAATTTCTGACGCCATTGTTACGATGTGCAGCATGAATATTATTGCAGGAGAATTAGATGCCTAATTTTGTACAAAGTACAAAGTAAAATGTATTAAAGATTAATAAATAGAAAGTACGCTGTACATTGTACATTGTACATTTTACAAATAAAGAAAATGAGCGAAACAATAGCTTTTAAACCGGAAAGTTTAGCACAGGTAGACAAAATTATCGCAAGATATCCTGAAGGAAGACAAAAGTCTGCCCTTCTTCCCGTACTTCACCTGGCACAGAAAGAATTCGGAGGATGGTTGGATGTTCCTGTAATGGATTATGTTGCCGGACTATTGAGTATCCAGCCTATCGAAGTGTATGAAGTGGCTACTTTCTATACGATGTTCAATATGAAGCCGGTGGGCAAATATGTATTGGAAGTCTGCAGAACAGGACCTTGCATGGTTTGCGGAAGTGAAAAAATCCTTGACCATATCAGAACCAAACTGAACATTAAAGACGGACAGACCACCGAAGACGGAATGTTCACCCTGAAGCCTGCAGAATGCCTTGGGGCCTGCGGATATGCTCCGATGATGCAGCTGGGAAAATTCTTCCATGAAAATTTAACCATAGAAAAAGTAGATGAAATCCTGGATCTTTGCAGAGAAGGACAGATTGCTTTGGACTAAATAAATTGTAACAAATTAATAGCTAAGCGCTAAATGCCACAGGCCATAGCTAAACGCTAAAAGTATCATAAAAATGAGTAAAAAACTTTTACTTAAAGACGCACACATAGAAGGCATCCGTTATTTCGAAACCTACCGAAAACAGGGAGGTTACGGAGCAGCAGAGAAAGCCTTGAAAATGACACCGGACAAAATCCTGGAAGAAGTGAAAGCTTCGGGACTTCGTGGACGTGGAGGAGCCGGATTCCCTACCGGGATGAAATGGAGCTTCCTCGCAAAGCCGGAAGGCGTTCCGAGACACCTTGTGGTAAATGCCGATGAATCTGAACCGGGAACTTTTAAAGACCGGTATTTAATGGAATTTCTTCCTCATGTGCTGATCGAAGGAATGCTGATCTCATCATACTGCTTAGGTTCAAATGTATCATATATCTACATCCGTGGTGAATATTCATGGATTCCTGACATTTTGGAAGAAGCCATTGAAGAAGCGAAGGCAGCAGGATTTTTAGGTAAAAATATTTTAGGGACCGGATTTGATTGTGAAATCTACGTACAGAGAGGAGGCGGAGCCTACATCTGCGGAGAGGAAACAGCTTTACTGGAATCTCTTGAAGGAAAAAGAGGAAACCCGAGACTAAAACCGCCGTTCCCGGCTGTGAAAGGACTTTGGGAAAGACCAACGGTGGTAAACAACGTTGAATCTATTGCGGCCATCGTTCCGATTATCGACATTACGGGAGCTGAATATGCAAAAATCGGAGTCGGAAGATCAACAGGGACAAAATTGATTTCTGCCTGCGGAAACATCAACAAACCGGGCGTCTATGAAATAGATATGACGATTACCGTTGAAGAATTTATTTATTCTGACGAATACTGTGGGGGTATTGCGAATGGTAAAAAATTAAAAGCGTGTATTCCGGGAGGAAGCTCAGTTCCGATTGTACCGGCGAATCTATTGCTTAAAACCGTAAATGGAGAACCAAGATACATGAATTACGAATCATTGGCAGACGGTGGCTTCGCTACCGGAACCATGATGGGTTCAGGAGGATTTATCGTGTTGGATGAAGACCAGTGTATCGTAGAACATACCATGACTTTAGCGCGATTCTACAATCACGAAAGTTGCGGACAGTGTACACCATGCCGTGAAGGTACGGGCTGGATGTACAAGATTTTAAAGAAGATCGAAAACGGAGAAGGCAAAATGGAAGATATCGATCTGCTTTGGGATATTCAGAGAAAAATAGAAGGAAACACGATCTGCCCATTGGGGGATGCGGCAGCGTGGCCTGTAGCGGCGGCCATCCGCCATTTCAGAGATGAATTTGAATGGCATATTAAAAACCCGGAACTGTGTCTTACACAAAACTACGGACTGGCACATTATGCAGATCCTATTCCGGCGCCATCAGTTTAATTCTTAGGGGGTAAGAATAAAATTTTAAGGTGATAAAAAAGTGTTTATTGCTGTTAGCAGTAACAGCAGTATTGGGCGTAAAAGCTCAAAAAAGTCAAGTGGATCCGTTTAAAAAAGGATCAGTGATGGTATTCTGGGGATGGAACAATTCAGTATATTCAAAATCAGACATTCATTTTAAGGGGGATGGATATGATTTTCAACTGAATAATGTTGCAGCTCATGACAGACAGACGAAATTTGATTGGGGTACGTATTTTAATCCTACTTCAATTACAATTCCGCAGGTAAATTACAGAATCACATATTTTCCAAAAGATAATCTCGGGATTACTTTAGGGATGGACCATATGAAATATGTAATGGATCAGGAGCAGACGGTAGATTTTAAAGGATATATTAATGATCCTGAATATGCAGGTCTGGTAAAGAATGGAAAAGTAGATTTAAGCGATGCGAAATTATTGACATTTGAACATACAGACGGTCTGAATTACATCAATATCGGAGCTCAGAAATATCACAATATTTTTAATAAGAAAAATATTGATGTTTTTGTAAGCTACGGGGCAGGAATCGGAGCTTTATTACCCAAATCTAATGTACAGCTGATGGGAAATGAAAGAAGTGACAGGTTCCATCTGGCAGGTTTCGGAGCAGATGCAAGAGCAGCCGTGAGCCTGGTAGCCATCAGACATATTGTAGTTCAGCTGGAAGGCAAATTGGGTTATATCAATATGCCGGATATCAAAACTACCCTCAACAATAAGCCGGATAAGGCTTCACAGGATTTTGTGTACGGCGAGTTGGATTTTGGCATCGGATATACATTTAATACAAAAAAGTATAATTAAAATAGAGCTTAACGCCTTACAAGCTTAAGCGAAAAGCATAGAATATGAGCGAAGAGGTTAAAAAATTCAAAATCACTATAGACGGACAGACTACTGAGGTTTTGCCTGGAACTTCTATTTTGGAAGCTGCCAGACAAATCGGTGGAAAATCTGTACCTCCTGCAATGTGCTATTACAGCAAGCTGGAAGCCAGCGGAGGAAGATGCAGAACATGTCTGGTGGAAGTATCCAAAGGATCTGAAGGAGATCCCCGCCCTATGCCGAAATTGGTTGCCAGCTGCAGAACCAATGTGATGGATGGGATGGAAGTAAAAAACCTTACTTCTGAAAAAGCGCAGGAAGGAAGAAAAGCCGTGACTGAGTTTTTGTTGGTTAACCACCCTTTGGACTGCCCGATCTGTGACCAGGCCGGCGAATGCCACCTGCAGGATCTCGGTTATGAATACGGTAATGAGAACACAAGGACTGAGTTTGAAAGAAATACCTACGATGCAGATGATCTTGGCCCGAATATTAAGTTGAACATGAACCGTTGTATCCTCTGCGCGCGATGCGTCTTAACAGCCAATCAGCTGACAGAGACCAGAGAGCACGGAATCCTTTTCAGGGGAGACCACGCAGAAATCTCAACGTATTTAAATAAAGCGCTGGATAATGATTTCATTGGAAACGTTATCGATGTTTGCCCGGTAGGAGCCTTAACAGACAGAACCGCACGTTTTGAAAGCAGAGTATGGTTTACAAAGCCGATGAACGCTTCATGCAAATGCGACAAATGCTCAGGCAAAACTACGGTTTGGATGAAAGGTGACGAAATTATCCGAGTAACTGCCAGAAAAGACCAGTGGGGAGAAGTGGAAGAATTTATCTGCGATACCTGCCGTTTTGAAAGAAAAAATCTGAGCGACTGGAATATCGAAGGCCCGAGACATATCGACAGACATTCGGTTATTTCCCTGAACCATTATGAAAAGCCTAAAGATGAACTGAGGGTTTTAGATAATCCGCTGGCTAAAGAAATCAGTGAAAAAGACGAAAAATAATTTAATGAAGACATCAGATTGAAGACATTAGATAGCAGACTTTGCCATTCTAATTTCTAACTTCTAATATCTAACCTCTATAAAACAAAATGGATTTACTTACATTTAAATTGATACTTGTACTGGCACTTTTCCTTTTATCACTAACGATAGCAGCCTACTCTACCTGGGCGGAAAGAAAAGTAGCGGCCATTATGCAGGACAGGATCGGACCTAACAGATCCGGGCCTTTCGGTTTGCTGCAGCCTCTTGCTGACGGTGGAAAGTTTTTCTTTAAGGAAGATTTTACACCCGCCAATGCAGAAAAGTTCCTTTTCGTATTGGGGCCGGCTTTGGTGATGTTTATTTCATTGATTACCGGAGCAGTTATTCCCTGGGGAAAAAGCTTAAATATTGCCGGGACTTCTTTTGATCTTCAGGTGGCTAATATCGACGTAGGTGTGCTTTTCATTATCGGAATGGCATCCATCGGGGTTTACGGTATTATGATCGGAGGCTGGGCTTCCAACAATAAATATTCATTACTAGGTGCTATCCGTGCCTCTTCCCAGATGATTTCTTACGAACTTGCAATGGGATTGGCTTTGCTTTCCATTATTATGATGACGGGAAGCCTGGATTTAAAAGAAATTACGGAAAGCCAGACCAACGGAAAATTGTGGGGATTTATTCCCTGGGTTTCTGGCCTGAACTGGAATATTTTCTATCAGCCTATTGCTTTCCTGGTCTTCTTTGTAGCCGCTTTGGCAGAGACCAACAGGCACCCTTTCGATTTACCGGAATGTGAATCTGAGCTGGTGACAGGATACTCTACGGAATACTCTTCCATGAAGTTAGGATTGTACATGTTCGGTGAATATGTAAATATGTTTATTTCCAATGCGTTTATGGTTGTTCTTTTCTTTGGAGGCTACAATTATCCGGGCATTGAATGGGTAACGCAGAACTGGGGGGAGAATACCGCAGGAATTTTGAGTATTGTCGCATTCTTAACAAAAACAATCATCGGAATTTTGATCTTTATGTGGATCAGATGGACACTTCCGAGATTCAGATACGACCAGTTAATGCATTTAGGATGGAAAACGTTAATTCCTATGGCGCTGGTAAACTTATTAATTACTGGAGCTGTAATTTTAGCATTCGGAAATTAATTAATTTGAAAATTTGAGAATGAGCTAATTTGAAAATTTAATACATAAAATTATCTTTAGCTTTATAAATATTAAAATTAAGATAACAGACAAGATTAGTCTAAAATCTAATGTCTAACATCTAACATCTATAATTAAATGAAACTTACGAACAGATCAAAAGTTGTTTCCAATAAAGAGATGACCCTTGCTGAAAAGATTTACCTTCCTGCCATTTTTACAGGGATGGGGATCACATTCAAGCATGCTGTAAGAACCGTATTGAAAGGCGCTCCCGCAGTATATTCGTATCCGGAAGTACAGAAGCCGAGAGCAGATATCTGGAGAGGTCAGCACGTTTTAAAAAGAGACGAGGAAGGCAGAGAAAGATGTACTGCCTGCGGATTGTGTGCCGTGGCCTGCCCTGCAGAAGCCATCACCATGACAGCAGGTGAAAGGACAAAGGAGGAAAAACATCTTTACAGAGAAGAAAAATATGCATCGGTATATGAAATCAATATGCTGAGATGCATTTTCTGCGGAATGTGTGAAGAAGCCTGTCCGAAATCTGCCATCTATCTTACCGACAGACTGGTAGACGTGGAAACCAACAGAAGATCGTTCATCTACGGAAAAGATAAATTGGTTGAAAAAATAAACGAAAGGATTGACATCACTGAAAGACAGTCCGAGAAACAAAAAAATGCGGTAAAATAATGGATCAGTTTTTATTTTTCTTGGTGGCATTTTTAGCAGTGGCAAGCGCAGTGTACTTTGTATTCGCGAGAAATCCTTTATATGCTATTTTGTCATTAATTGTTACGATGTTTTCTATTGCAGGCATGTACATTCTTCTGAATGCACAGTTCCTTGCCATTATTCAGATTATCGTATATGCCGGTGCCATCATGGTGCTGTTCCTTTATATCCTGATGATGCTTAACCTTAATAAGCAAGACGAAAGTAAGAAGAACAATACTTTAAAATTTGTTGGAGTTTTTACGGCAGGTCTTTTATTAATTGGGGTTTTAGGTGTATTCAGAGGTGTACAGCAAAACCAGGTGATTGTTGAAAACGCAGATAAAGGCGTTGGACTTACGAAAAATCTTGGCAGACTTTTGTTCAATGAATATGTTTTGCCGTTTGAGCTTGCATCCATCCTTATTCTGGCAGGTATTGTAGGTGCGGTATTAATCGGTAAAAAAGATTTATAAATTATGGGAGAAGTAAATACATTTATACAAAGCATCCCTCTGAATTACTTCATCATTCTTTCGTCAGTATTATTCTGCTTAGGAGTGCTGGGTGTATTGCTGAGAAAAAATGCGATTGTTATTTTGGGTTGTGTAGAGCTTATGCTGAATTCTGTAAACCTTTTGCTGGCTGCCTTTTCAGCCTATAAAGGAAACGGAGACGGACAACTTTTAGTTTTCTTCATTATGGTGGTGGCTGCTGCGGAAGTGGCGGTAGGCCTGGCAATTATTGCCATGCTGTATAGAAATACCCGTTCTGTTGATGTAAGTATATTTAATAAATTAAGAGGATAAGAATGGAGAATTTAGTATATGCAATCATACTTTTACCACTTTTAGGGTTTCTTATAAACGGTTTATTCGGGAAAAGCCTTCCAAAAATAGTGGTAGGTTCCCTGGCTACGGCAATGGTATTTATCCCGTTCTGTATCGCAGTAAGCATTTTCATGAATTTCGATTCTGAAAGCCAGCCCGTAATCGTAAAAGCTTTTGAATGGTTCAGGGTAAACGGCATCCAGATCAATTTTGGGTTCCAGATCGATCAGCTTTCATTAATGATGGTCATGATCATTACAGGAATCGGGTCACTGATTCACCTGTACTCTATCGGATATATGAGCCACGATAAAGGTTTCTACAAGTTTTTTACTTACCTGAACCTATTCATCTTCTCCATGCTGTTATTGGTAATGGGAAGCAACTACCTGATCCTGTTTATCGGATGGGAAGGTGTAGGACTATGTTCTTATTTACTGATCGGATTCTGGTATACCAACGAAGAATACGGTAAAGCGGCAAGAAAGGCTTTCATTATGAACAGAATCGGTGATCTTGCGTTACTGATCGGTATTTTCATGATTGCCTCTCAGACCAATGCGGTAGATTATCTTTCTGTAAAAGAAAATGCCGGCAAATTTGAACTGGACGGAAGCGTGATTATTTTTATTACTGCGAGCTTATTTATCGGGGCAACTGGTAAATCTGCGCAGGTTCCTTTATATACGTGGCTACCGGATGCGATGGCAGGTCCGACACCTGTTTCTGCATTGATTCACGCAGCCACCATGGTAACGGCAGGTATTTATTTAGTGGTAAGATCCAATTTCTTATTCACTTTGGCACCAACCGTTCAGGACGGAATTTTATTAATCGGATTCTTAACCGCTGCTTTGGCAGGATTCTATGCACTCCGTCAAAACGATATTAAAAAAGTATTGGCCTACTCTACCGTTTCACAGCTTGGATTTATGTTCATTGCTTTAGGTTTAGGGGCTTACACTACAGCCATGTTCCACGTGATGACACATGCGTTTTTTAAAGCCTTGTTATTCCTTGGGGCAGGTTCTGTAATTCACGCTATGAGCAATGAGCAGGATATGCGCTTTATGGGTGGTCTTAAAAAATATATTCCGGTTACACACGCTACTTTCCTGATCGGTACTCTGGCAATCTCTGGATTCCCATTGTTATCCGGGATGATTTCAAAAGATGAAATTTTAGTGGCGGCCTTTGCTAAAAACCCTGCTTACTGGGTGATGTTATTTATTTTAGCAGCTGTTACGGCCACCTATATGTTCAGACTATATTACCTGACATTCCACGGAGATTTCAGAGGGACCGAAGAACAGAAACATCACCTGCATGAAAGCCCTTCCAATATGACGATTCCTTTAATCGTACTGGCCATTCTTTCTGTGGCAGGAGGTTTCATTAATCTTCCTCACTTCATCGGCCATGGTCATTATGCCAAATTAATGGAATGGCTGAAGCCGGTTCTTACGGAAGAAAGCTTTAACCAGATGGAAGCAACTCTTTCAGGAGTGCCTTTCGGTACAGAAATGATCTTATTAGGAGCGACTGTTTTAATGTTTTTTACCGTATGGTTCCTTGTTAAAAATACGTATGTAAATAAGAAAAAGCAGGCGTTGCCGGAAGAAATGTATACGGGTTGGGAAAAACTATCTGCCAAAAAATTATATATTGACGAACTTTACAATGCTATTATTGTAAAAACTGTTGAAGGATTAGGACGCGGAGGAAGGATGTTTGATAAAGGTATTCTCGATCGTCTGGTAGACTTTGTAGGAGAAGGCGCTGAAGACAGCGGTAAAGCTATGAAACGCATCCAGAACGGAAATGTGGAGAATTACATTCTGATCATGTCTCTAGCAGTGGGAATTATATTAATCGTTAACTTTTTATTACCGTAACAATGTCTGGTTTGTTAATAACTTTATTACTATTACCTCTCGTAGGTTCGGGATTGGTCTTTGCATGGAAAAATAATTCCAGCAAGTATTTGGCACTGGGAATTGCATTGGTACAGATGCTCCTTACCTTCTATATTCTTTCGGATTTTAATTTTGGTCCGACTGTAGACAGTAAGCTGCAGTATGAAATCACTTATCCGTGGTCACAGTTCATCAAAAGCACGCTTCATTTCGGTATTGACGGTATGAGTATGCTTCTTCTGCTTCTGACCAATATTTTAGCACCGATTATTATTTTATCATCTTTTAATGAAAATGTAAGCTACAGAAATACATTCTACGGTTTGATTCTTCTGATGCAGTTCGGCCTTGTAGGAGTCTTCACTTCACTGGACGGATTGTTATTCTATATTTTCTGGGAAGTTACTCTGATTCCGATCTGGCTGATCGCCGGGCTTTGGGGCCAGGAAAATAAAAGATTTGAATTTACTACGAAATTCTTTGTGTATACCTTCGTAGGATCATTATTCATGTTAGCAGGATTGATCTATGTGTACAACCACTCTGCATCATTTGCCCTGACTGATTTATACAATGCTCAATTAAACGAAACACAACAGACGGTTGTATTCTGGTTTATCTTCTTTGCTTTTGCGGTGAAATTACCGGTATTTCCTTTTCATACGTGGCAGCCAGACACCTATACGTACTCACCGACGCAGGGTTCCATGCTTTTATCAGGGATCATGCTGAAAATGGCCATATACGGTGTTATGCGCTATCTTCTGCCGATTACACCGATTCCGATTGCTGGAATATCAGGACAGATTGTACTGATCCTTGCCATTATAGGAATTGTTCACGGAGCCTTGATTGCTATTATCCAGACGGATATGAAAAAGATCATCGCCTATTCTTCTTTCTCTCACGTAGGTCTTATGGTAGCAGGTATTTTTGCTTCCGCCGTCATTACTTTGAGAGGAACCTTTAACATAGAGGGAGCTGAAGGGGCGCTGGTACAGACTTTTGCCCACGGGATTAACGTGGCTGGTTTGTTCTACTGCTGCGATATTCTATATAAAAGATTTAAATCCAGAGACATCAGACAAATGGGCGGGCTTGCCAAGGTAGCTCCTAAGTTTGCGGTCCTGTTTCTGATTATTATATTAGGATCAATGGGAGTTCCATTGACTAACGGATTCGTTGGGGAATTTATCCTTTTGAAATCAGTATATGACTTTAATGGAACTGCAGCCGTTATTGCAGGACTTACCATTATCCTTGCAGCGGTTTATCTGTTGAGATTTTACGGAAAAGCGATGTTCGGGCAGGGTGACGAAGCGGTTTTAAGTACAGCACGGGATTTATCTGCGGTAGAATTTTCCGTATTGGCAAGTCTGGCAGTATTTGTAATCGTGTTGGGGATTTTTCCGCAGCCGATTATTGACATGGTAGGCAGTTCAGTAAGGTTTATTTACGGTTCCATGGTTAATTAAGAGTAAGTTTAAGATAAAAGATTAAGAATTAAGAGATCAGAAAAATTAGAAAATAGAAAATTAAGGTTTGTAAACGGTAATCCAGAAACTTTAAATCCTAATCATTTTATTTAAAAATTTTCATCTCAAATCTCAAATATAAATTATGAGTGTTTTAATTATTGTTTTCCTAACGGCAGTCGTTGCGTTATTTTCAGGAGTTTTTGAACAGGGAAAATTCGCAAGGTACATTGGAATTTTGGGATTAATCATCGCATTATTTGTAAGTTTCATGCCGGAAAATTCGTTCTTTGAACAGTACAGGCATATGTATGACTATACGGCAAATACCGCATTGTTTACTAAAATATCACTGGTGATCACGCTACTGCTGTTCTTTTTGGGAGGTTTTGCATTCAGTAACCACAGAAGCCATCAGTCAGAATTATATGCCTTAATGCTTTTTGCGCTTTGTGGCGGGATTATCCTTTTCGGATTCCAGAATATGGTGACTTTATTCCTCGGCATCGAAATTCTTTCTATTCCATTATATGTGATGGCAGGAGCGAACAAGACCGATTTAAGATCCAACGAAGCCTCTATTAAATATTTCTTAATGGGTGCATTTGCAACAGGTTTCCTTTTGTTCGGGATTGCATTTATTTACGGAAGCACCGGAAGTTTTGATTTATATAAGATCCATGATTTCGGGATGTCCAATCCTAAAGATGTCATGTTTATCTTAGGCGTACTGCTCATCCTGTGTGCACTGGCCTTTAAAGTGGCTTTGGCACCATTTCATATGTGGAGCCCGGATGTATATTACGGAGCACCATCACTGATTACGGCTTTTATGGCGAGCGTGGTTAAAATTTCAGGATTCTTTGCATTGTTCAGATTAATGACGATCGGATTTGCAGGCGTTACCAATGAATGGATCAATGTTTTCGGCGTGTTTTTAATTATTACTTTATTATTGGCCAACGTTATGGGACTTGCGCAGACGAACGCCAAGAGAATGCTGGCCTACTCTTCCGTATCTCACGCAGGATATATCGGTTTGGTATTCTTCGGAATTACCAGTCTTTCTCCTTATAATTTAGCATTCTATTTATTTGCCTATGCATTATCTACTGTAGGAGTTTTCATGTGCCTAATTTATGTAGAGAAACTGAAAAGGGAAACTTCTTTCGGCGCATTCAAAGGATTGGCCAAATCAGAACCATTGCTGGCTGTAGTAGCTGCAGTATCGATGCTTTCAATGGCGGGGATTCCGCTAACGGCAGGCTTCATGGGTAAATTTGCTTTATTTTCCCAGGCTATGAACGGCGCTGCCTTTCTTGTTCTGATCGCCGTATTAGGTTCTGCAGTTTCCATTGCATATTACCTTAGGTTAATCATTGCGATGTTCTTCTTTAAAGAAAGTACATTCAAGTCTTCGGAGAAAGTAACGCTTACCTATAATATTGTTGCGGTGTGCATTATTGCATCTATCATTGCATTGGGCGTTTTCCCGGATTTATTTGCAAGACAGTTCGGACTGTAAAAAGTCATCACAAATCATATAAACCACAACATAAGAGTTGTGGTTTTTTTATAACTTTACTTTAAATTTCAGCTTTGGCAAATCTTTATAAAAAAGACGCTCCATTTCAGGTTTACATTTCATTTAAAAAATATCTTGATGTATTGGAACACATCCGGTACAATGACCGTCTGGAATATCGTGCCAGCTATGCAAAATCGTTGATTGAGAGAACAAAGAACTTCCGCGAGCTGAGGGACGGATTTCAGGACACTTCGCTGCTGGAAAAGCATGAAGACCTCATCGGGCTGGTATTGGCAGACCTCTTCCCTACCGGGCTTACCAATAATGAAATAAAAGCGGCCAGCATTCCGCTTTCTGATATAACATTCAACTATACCGAGCGGTTTAAAAGTATCCTTAAAGATGCCGGAAAAGATTTTGAAATGGAACTAAGGAACATCGATGATGACGAATTTTATGTATTTTGCTGCTGCCTGATCGTACAGAGCTATTTCAAAAGGGATATCAGAAGTACACTGCCTTTTTATTATGACATCCCGAACCGGCAGGGCATTATGAAACATTACAAAATCACGGTAAATGCCGATTTCACCGAGGTGTACCCTACGGAAGGCACAAAGATACCTTCAGATGACGTGTTGGATATCCTGCTTGAAAACCTGGATGATATTAAGCTCTGGAAAAAACATTTCCCTTACGAATCCTGGATTTTGAAAGGTTTTACCATAATTTCCCTGGTTGACTGCACCTCGGAAGTTGCGCTATCAGATCTGAAATCCAGCATGATCAGCATCGATCCGGGTAACCTTTCGCCTGATGAAAACCTGATCGAAATCTTCAAATCGTATTTTGATGTTCCTGAGCTTAATTTCGGCTTAATGCTTTTCAATACAAAAGATCAGCGTCTTGAAAAACTGCCGATTTATGAAAACCTTTTTACCCATCATATTCTGGATTTCTGGATCAATGCTTTTGACGAAGAAACCAGAAAGAGCACCTTCAGCAACATCAATTATAATTCTAAGCCTTTTGTTATCTCCAATGTGGAGAATCTGGATCAAGAAATACAATCCCTCCCATCATTTAAGATTTTAAAGAATAACCATATTAAAAGCTTTATGGTCATCCCGATCATGAAAGACAATGAACTGCTGGCCATTATGGAATTCACATCACCCGTTAAAAACAGTTTCAACGGATTAAAGCTCAAAAAAATGGAGTTTTTCACGGATATGATCCTGTTTTCCCTGAACCGGTTCAGTTTCGAGAAAAACTATCAGATCGAGGCCATTATCCAGAGAGAATATACTACCATTCATGACAGTGTCATGTGGAAGTTCCGTAATGAGGCGGAAAAATATTTTAATGCTTCTCTCGGGAAAAAAATATATACCCTGAAACAGATTTCTTTCAAAAATCTTACCCCGCTTTTCGGTTTCTCCGATATCCGTGCTTCTTCGGAAAAGCGTTTCTATCTGATGCTGGAAGACCTGAATCAGCAGATTGACAGCCTGCACAAAATTTTTTCCTTAATCACATCGGATGCAGAACAATATATATTAGCGCTTGAAGTTTTCGAAAACGAACTGAATAATGAAATAAAGGCAGACAGCGAACAGCGTTTCCAGAGATTGCTGAGAGACGAAATCCATCCTTTTCTGCAGGCAAAATTAGAGATCAGAACATCCAGTGAGGTCAAAGCAAAAATCAAGGATTATTTTGCCCAGGTCTATCCTCAGAACGATTTGTTTTATTTCAACCGGAAAAGCCTGGATGATTCCATCACACTGGTCAACAGAAAAGTGGCTGATTTGCTGGATGAAGACCAGGTTGAAGCACAGCTGATTTTCCCGCATTATTATGAAAGGTTTAAATCCGATGGCGTAGAACATAATTTGTATACGGGCCAGAATATTGCCCCGGATTTGCCATATACCTCAAAGGTCGTCCAGAAACTAAGATACTGGCAGCTGAAGACGATTTGCAACATAGAACATGAATTCCAGAACTTTAAGAAAGACCTGTCGATTCCTCTGGATATTGCTTCTTTAATTTTTGTGTACAATGAAAAGATCGACATCCGTTTCCGGATGGATGAAAAACGCTTTGATGTGGACGGTGCTTTTAATTCCTATTATGAAATTATTAAAAAGCGGCTTGATAAAGCGCATGTAAAAGGCTCAGAAGAAAGAATTACCTGCCCGGGAAAAATAACCGTTGTCTATTTCGGGATGGAAAACCAAAGGGAATATCTGGAATACATCAGTAAATTACAGAAAAGGAATATTCTTAAAAATGATATAGAATTTTTAAAGGTCGAGGATCTGCAGGGAATTACAGGGCTTCTGGCATTAAGGGTTTCACTGGCATAAAAATCAACTCATCAGTTTCAGATGAATTCATTCTGTATTATTATCTTAAAAATGAATCGTTTTTTGAGATTGATTGATTTCAACTCCAGATGTTAACTACTTTTTTTTAATGTTAACCAATATATTTAGCCTAAGAAATATTCTTACATTTAAAAGAAATAAACATATGAAAAATTTTTTCCGTTTTTTGAGTGGTGATCTTTTAATCAACGAATTGGTAAGTGTTCAATCAAAAATAAAATTTACGGTTATAATGATTCCCATGATGTTCATTATCATTTTATTTTCATCATTACTGCAATTGCTTTTTGTTCATTGGGAAATTATAGATCCGATTAAATCCCAAGGAATGATCCCATCATATATGAAATCAATGTCCACGTTTGAAATAGTTCTGGAAATCGCTTTATTAGCTCCTCTATTAGAAGAAACAGCTTTCCGAGGACCATTACAAAATAATCCTTTGTTATTCAAAGTAGCATTGGTTTCGCTTACATACTTGATTATCTGCCGGATTGCCGATCTAAATTTCTACAAATTGAGCCTGCCAACTGCTGGAGTTCTCGCAATATCTTTTCTAAACTTGTTGATTTCCAAAAAAATCATTGCAAGAATTATATATAATCTAAGTAAACGTATTTATCGCACCTATTTTATATTGGCTAGTGCCATAGCTTTTGGATTATGGCATTACTATAATTTCGATTTTAGCCATAGTAGTTTTTTAACAATTATTATTTGCTTGCTTCCCTTCACACTTAATGGATTACTTTTTTCGTATGTAGCTGTAAAAAATGGACTACTTTGGAGCTTCATTTTACATACTGTCAATAATTTGTGGCCATTAATCTTATGGCTTTAAAATAAATACAGACTTCTTCATCAGTTTTTTCAACACACATTCGTTTGAATAATATTACCTTTTTACCTTTAGTACATGCAGTATAAATTTGCAATTATTTTTTAATCGTTTTTTGAGATTATTTAATTTTTTTTTAATCTGACCAGTTGCAACCTTTATATTTTTTGTAACTTATTCTTATTAAAGAAATAATAGGACCTAACGTAATCTTTAAAACTTTGATAAGGATACGTTTTACTTTATCATCGAACATAAAAAAAGGAGATCATGATGATCTCCTTTTTAAATATGCTTTGGTTTGCTGTTATTACAGTTTGTTATTCACATCCGTATAAGTTCCCGTAATGGTTGACGTCCCGTTTTTGGTAACCGTTCCGTGAATCGTAATGGAGGAATTGCTTCCGATAAACTCAATCTTAGATCCCTGGTTGATGGTCAGGTTTCCAAAAATCGTTACATTCCCTTCAATTTTCCAGTTGGCATTGCTGTTTAGGATCATGTGTCCGTAGGTCGTCAGGTTTCCTCTCAGATTAAGAAGGGCACCGCTGTTGATGTTAAGCGAGTTCCAGGGATTGCTCTGCGTCCCCTGGTACAGCTGTCCGTACATATTAAAAGTCGCATTGCTGTTGATGTTAACACCTTGTGAAGCGGTCAGAGCACCACACCATGTCAGCACCTGATTCACATTGATTCCCTGAAGGCTTTTTGTTCCTGAATATTCCAGAGTCTGTCCGGAATTCACATTCAACCATTCGCTCCCGTTGTACGCTGCGTAACCGGAACAGTTTACCGCACCGCTTGCAGGCGCTACCGTTTTGATGATCTTAAGTCCACCCGCTCCTGTGGCAACAAAAATATACTCGCCTCTACTCATGACGAAGTTGGAAGATCCGGTAAGATCGATAGATCCCATCAGGGTCAGGTCGTTATTTTGTGGAGCGTACACATAAATCCCCGCACCGCCGTTGGCTACGAATACACGCCCGGAATTCACCGATACCGCGTTGCTTACAATATCGGCAGGGTTTACGTTCGGAAGATCTGTAGGCACAGACAGCTTCTGAAGCTTGGCACCTGTTGACAGATTATACACACCTACTCCGTTGTATCCTTCGGAAACCAATAATTTTCCGTCGATGAAATCAATTGTTCTCTTAGCTTCTGCCACATCAGATGAAGTGGCAAAAGAGGTAAGAAGGTTTAATCCGTTGGCATCATAAATTTTTACTCCATCCGTTCCGCTGAGAACTACTACTTTATTATTGTTATATCCCAAAGCTCTGAGATCGCTCAAAGGAATAGACACTTCTACCTGCTGGCTCGTTTTGCTGAGCTGGGCTAAAACACCCGTTGCTCCTGACACCGCATAATATTTTGAGCTGCCTGATGTCACATCCGTTCCCACTTTCCCGGTCAGAACCGTTTGCTGAAGAGCATTGGTCAGCATACCGCCATTAAGCGTCATGCTTCCTACGAAAGCCGGTGTCTGAGCACCTGAAGCATAGATATCTTTTGCACCGGCAATGTATAATTTACCGTTGTCGTATCGTACCGAACTCACATCGGTATCGGGAAGAATAGCCTGCATCACCAGCTGCGGAGCATTGGGGTTGGTGATATTCAATACTTCAATGGCTCCTAAATAGGTTTCTCCTTCAGTATTATAAGATACGTAGGCATAGTTTCCTTCTATAGCAACGTGCGTGGCGCGAAGCGTTTTCCCGTTATAAACCGGTGGTGCTACCTCTGCTACCAATACCAACGGAAAGTTACCTGCTGTTGTCGTTTTCCCGGCAAAACCCGGCTTCAAATCCAAAACTCCCGAATGGGCAAAATCAATTCTTTTGCTTAACGTTTTAGCATCAGAATTTAAAATAGGTCCGTTTTCCTGATTGTTTTGAGAATCCATGTCATCATTTGTACAGGATACTACAGCTAAAAATGAAAGTGCCGCGAGGTACGGTAAAATTTTTCTCATAGAGATGTTTTAATATTATTCTTTATCTAATTTAATAAATTCTAAGCCTGGTAATGATAGTGCGCTGAGAAAAGTTATACTTGTACGGTTCCCATTTTCATCTACTTTCAAAATAATTGAGCTACAGCAGGGTGATGTTCTAAAATAGTTCTGATAACGTGCTCCGCATTTGAAGCATTCCGTTACCATAATTTCATTTTTTTCCATAAATATATTCAATTTAAAAATAAATAGTTTTCAAGAAAACAACAATTTGTATTTTGTTATAATGAGGTCGCAGTTAAGTTACGGTTTGCATATAAGTCCAGCCGGTCTATCTAAAATACCGGAAGATGTTGATGTCACCACTGTAATAGTGTAATCCAGATTCAGTGTAAATGCACTTTCTGGTAGAGCATCTGATACTAAAGTTTGATCCGTTGCAGTTAAAACTGCGATTGCGATTTGTTTTGTCATGATCATATTATTTAATTTTTATTCTTTTTTAATCGCCCTCCTTTGAACAATACAAATCTACGGCGGCAATAAAAATTTCTTTGTAGTGGAAAATGGAAGTTCATGTAGTAAAATAACTACAGGCTTTTTCATTTGGTTTAAATAGAAAAGCCCTCAACACCTTTAAGTATTGAGGACTTATATAAAATTGATATTTCTTACTATAATGTAGTTGCAGTATAAGTTACTGTTTGTGCATAATTTCCCTTAGGCCTTCCAAGAACTACCTTTGATTTTTTTCCTGCTGAAATAGAATAGGCAATATGTAAAGATTGTTTTGACCCTTAAACTTGGGTTACTTACCAGGACTGATTATACAGCCTAAGAATCTCGACCAATTCAGGTATGGATCGTATTTTCAGCTTGTCAAACAGCCTGTTCTTATAAGTGCTGATCGTTGATGAATGCAGATTCAGTTGATTAGAAATTTCTTTGAGGGGAAGGCCTTCTGCAAGCTTATTGGCAATTTGCAATTCACGGTCTGACAGTGATTCAAAAGGAGAACTTTTTGTCGCACCCGTTAATGATTCTAAAAAGATCGTTTCTTTTAAATTATCACTGACATACCGGCCTTTGCTGAGCATCGACGTTAAGGCAGCCTCAATTGCTTCAGCGGAGCTTTGCTTGCTTAGATAGCCGCCAGCTCCCATTTTTAGGTAACGCGCCGCATACAACTCTTCATCCTGTGAAGAAAATATCAAAATATTTAATTCAGGTTGGTGAATTTTTATGTAATCTATTGCTTCCTGAACAGTACCATTAGGCATATTAACGTCCATTATGACCAGATCCAATTCTTCTTTCAGAATTACTTTGTACAGCGATTTATAATCCTCTATTTCTGAAATTATGGCATCGGGCCTGAGCCTTCTGATTGTTTGTATCAAACCCATCCGGACAATACCATGATCATCTGCTACAGCAATACGAACATTTAATTTTAAATCCTTCATTCACTAAAGTTAGGTAAAAAAAGCGAAACAGTTGTTCCGTTACTTTCAGACGAAATGATGTCTATGTTTCCGCACATCAAGGATATAAAATTTTTTACAATTTTCAAACTTAATCCAACTCCTTTTTCGCCCACAGTTCCCTGAAATATAGGATTATCATATGTATAGATCGCAGATAAGTATTTTTCATTCATTCCTGTCCCAAAATCAATTACAGAAAGTATCATCTGATCGCCTTCTTTAACTGACTGTAAATAAATATCCTGATCCGAAAAGGAGTATTTTACCGCATTGTTAAAAATTTTGTCTAAAACATATTCTAGCAATAATTGATCAGTTGTAAGAAATGCATTCTGATCCCCTTTAAAATAAAATTTAATGTTTTTTTCTTTTAATTTAGCAGCATATTTTTCTTCTAAATGATGAAAAAGATCCATCACCCTGATTTTAACGGGTTTAATCTTAAATTCCCCATATTGTGTTTTTAACCAGGAGGTGCTGTCCTGAACAGTTTGCAGATTCTTCCGGGCATCACTTTTTACCTGAGGCAGCAACTTAAAAAAATCTTTCTCATTGATGGTCTTTTCTTCCAGCGCTTCTATAAGCCAGATAAAATTTCCAAACAGTTCTTTTGAGTCATGAGATAATATCGAGATCAGTCCGTTCTTAAAATTGATTTCGCTTTCCAGTTTTTCTATTTTTATCTGCAGTTCCTTGATACGGTCATCCATAATGTAATTATAAATGTTAAAAAATTTTCACTTCAATATTTTTTAAAGTTGATTTATGATTTACTTTTATCTATTTCCTTGCCAAAGAATTTCCGGATCATATCTGAAAGCGTTGGTTTTAATATTCGTTTATTATAATAACAAAATATATAATGCAAAATAATTTTAAAGCCCTTCTATCTTGATTTGATATGTATATCCATGGGAAAGGATCTTCTCATCTTATCTGACAATTGATCCACTCCCCCACCTTCCGATATCGGGCATATTTTCAGTATTAAATAAACGCATAGATTTGATATCTATGAGAAAAACTGTGAAGATTTATTATAGTAATGTGAAAAAGCCTTCCGCAGTATGATCCTAAATCTATATTGTAGTATCTGTTTTAATTCTATCTGTTTTACAGACTCAGAAAAGCATAGGCAAAAGAAAGAACCGAGATCACGATTCCAGCCATAAAGATGTTGTACGTGGTTGAAAGAAGCTTATATTTCCTGTCCAATACTTTACCCAGAAAATACAAATCCTTTACCATCGAATCATAAATATAATTGCGGTCGTTGATCAGGTCTTTCATGGCATGGTTATAATCATCAAAAAGCATCCTGTTAAAATTCCCGAAGAACAGCAGGTTCACTTTACGGTCGGCAATATCCTGCGCCGTAAATTTCACCTTTGTTACGTTAGGCTTCGTGGATAAGATGGCAAAAATAATGGTAATGACACTTGAAATCAGCAGAAGAAAACTCGGAATGATCAGGTGCGAATTCTTTGGAGTATCCAGCTTGGGAACCAAAACAGAAAGACAGACTGAAATAATGATCGCATTTACGGAAAGCAAGATATTCGCCTTACTGTCGGCAATATCGCTCAATCTGGTATGATTGCTTAACGTGATCCTGAATAAGGTATCAACACTGCGGTCAGACTTAGGTTCCTTCTCTTTATCCTTCTTATTTTCAGAAGATTCTTTTTTTCCGGGATCTTCTTTTTCCAGCTTTTTCTCAATTTTCTTGATATTTTTATCTTTCAGCGGCTGCCAGTTCTTTTTAGCATAATCGGTGTAAAACTGGTGCTTATTTTTCAGCATGTCAAGATTGCCCGCATTCCACTCATCATTTGAAAAGCACCTTACATTGGTCAGTTCCCATTCTTTCCTTAAAGCATCAGCAATATCATTATAATCATGGCTGGCGAAATGGCTGCAGTCAGCATCCTTTACAATTTGCTCTAAAAGATTTTGGGGCTGGTATGTAATTTTGGTCGCTAAAATAAGTCGGGCCACTGCGTTAATATAATCCTCGTCAAAATTCTCTTTTTTAAGAAAATTTTTCATGATCTCCACCCCGTTCTCTTCATGATTCTGTGCGCATTCTACATAACCCGTATCATGAAACCATAATGCCAAAAGCACTTTTTCCTGATCCTTATCGGAAACAGGTGTATTTTTCATGATTTCTTCAGCTTTGTTTACCGTATAAGTAGTGTGTATAAAATTATGATAAAAGTAAACCGAAGATAACTTATCTTTGAATAAGATCTCAACGTAATCTTTGGCTTTTTGTAAAATGCTCATGGCCGGAATTTTGTTATTGTAAATTTATGAATTTATCCTTGAAAACTCATTTAAAAAATACGTCCGTTGTTTTCAGTGTCGTATTGTCTGCAGGAGTTCTGTATTCCTGCGCAACCTATAACGTAAAAAAAGGTAAAAACTTATCCGAGATAAAAAATTCTGATATAAAGTCCGACAATGATTTTAAGATTTTCCTTGTAGGCGATGCCGGAAATGCGGATGAAATACAGTCTCAGCAAACCCTTGGTTTTATTAAAAATAAAATAGATTCGGCGGATAAAAATTCACTACTGATCTTTTTAGGAGATAACATATATCCGCTGGGAATGCCTGGAGAAAATGATAAAAACTATGCACTGGCAAAGCAGAAGATAGAAAATCAGCTGGCCATTACAAAAAATTTCAAAGGTAAAACGCTTGTGATCCCTGGAAATCACGATTGGTATCACGGACTAGAAGGCTTAAAAGCCCAGGAAAAATTCGTAAAAACTTATCTCAACGATAAAAAGTCTTTTCTGCCTAAAAATTCATGTCCGATTGATGATATCAATTTAACCAAAGACATCAAACTGATTGTGGTAGATTCTGAATGGGCACTTATCAACTGGGATAAATATCCGGGAATCAATGAAGGATGCGATATTAAAACCAGAGATGATTTTTATGCAGAATTTAAAGATCTGATTATTAAAAACCAGGATAAAAGAATTATCGTAGCACTGCATCATCCGGTTATCAGCTCGGGCGTGCATGCAGGTTTCAATTCTGCGAAGTCCCATCTTTCAGCATTCAAAGGAAAACTTCCGGTTCCAGGACTTGCCACAATAGCCACTACCCTGAGAAGCTCTTCCGGAGCAAGTATGGAAGACCTCAGCAATGCACATTATGCAGAATTTGCAAACAGGATTAAAAGCATCATTCAGGATAAAGAAAATGTAATTTTAGTTTCGGGACACGATCATAATCTGCAGTATCACAAGAACAACAACATCAAGCAGATCATCAGCGGTGCGGGCTCTAAGACGGATCCGGCCACCATTGTCAACCCAACCGATTTTTCTTATGGAGGAAGCGGTTTCGCCGTGTTAAACCTGAGAAAAGACCAGAGCTCAGATGTAGAGTATTTTTCAACTAAAAACAATACCCTGCAAAAGCTGACGCAGATTGAAGTGATTTCCAAACCGGAAGCATTTGAGAATAAATATCCTTCCACTATTTCGCCAAACTATACCTCATCAATTTACACTGAAAAGATGACCCATAAAGGCAAGATCTATCGTTGGCTGTGGGGAAATCATTACCGTAAATACTACGCACTTCCCATTAATGCGAAAACCGCTAATATTTCTGAATTGAACGGCGGTTATACTCCATTCAGGGAAGGCGGCGGAAACCAATCAAACAGTCTCCGATTGAAGGCTGCCGACGGACAGGAATTTGTGATGCGCGGTGTTAAAAAGAGTGCCGTACGGTTTCTTAATGCGATGGCGTTCAAAAAAAACACATTCGGAAACGAGTTAAATAATACCTTCCCTGACAGGTTTTTGATGGATTTTTATACCACAAGCCATCCCTTCACCGTATTTTCAGTAAATAATATGGCAGGAAAAATAGATCTTTTCCATAGCAATCCAGAATTGTATTATGTTCCGAAACAAAAAGGCCTTGGCGAATATAACAGGAATTACGGAGATGAGCTCTATATGATTGAAGAACGTTTTTCTTCGGATCCTAAAACCCTACAATATCTTGACAATGCATCTGATATTCTTTCAACCCAGGATGTGCTGAAAAATCTCAGAAAAGACAGTAAATATTCTGTTGACCAGGAACAATATATCCGGGCAAGGATTTTTGACATGCTGATCGGCGATTGGGACCGGCATGAAGACCAATGGAAATGGGCAGAATATAAAAACGGTGACAAAGTTATTTACAAACCTATTCCCAGAGATCATGACCAGGCTTTCAGCAACTATGACGGCGCTGCATTTAAAGTGGTGATGAATATTCCGGTGATCCGCCATATGAAATCTTTTAAAAATGAAGTTAAAAATGTACGCTGGATGAATATGGAACCGTATCCGCTGGATATGATCCTTTTAAAAGGTTCTTCAGAACAGGATTGGACTGCACAGGCTGACTATATCCAGCAGCATTTAACCGATGCTGATATTGATGAAGCGTTTAAAAACCTTCCTCAGGAAGTTCAGGATGAAACCATTACGGACATTCAGCGAAAATTAAAGCTGAGAAAAGCAAAAATTGGAACTTCTGCGGTAAAATACTATCATGTCCTGCAGGAAAAAGTACAGCTCGCAGGAACCGTAAAGCCTGATAAATTTGTGATTGTCAAGAATGAAAATTCAGTTGACGTAAAACAATACAAAATCAACAGAGATCAGTCTGAGGAACTGGTTTTTGCAAAGATCTACGATGATAAAGAAACCAAAGAGATTTGGATCTACGGCCTGGAAGATGATGATCTCTATGAAGTTTCAGGAAACGGAAGGCCTAAAACCAATATCCGCCTGATCGGCGGTTATAATCATGATACGTATAATGTAGAAAAAGGGAACCGGGTGAAAATCTATGATTTCAAATCCCAGAAAAACACCTACAATGCCAAAACCGCAGCCAAGCATATCACCAATGATTATGACGTGAATACCTACAACTGGAAGCATCCGAAATATAATTTCTTTGCAGGATATCCAAATGCCAACTTCAACCCGGATGATGGCGTGATCTTAGGTGTGGTAGCGAATTATACCGTTAATAATTTTATTCGTGATCCCTATACGCAAAAGCACAGCCTGAGAGCGAATATGTATACCGCAACAGGAGGATTCAATGTAGGGTATAAAGGAATTTTCAAAAAAGCGATAGGCGGCTGGGATGCAGGAATTGATGCTTCCTATACCACTCCTTTTTTTGCCAGGACATTCTTCGGCCTGGGCAATGAAACCGAGTACGATAAAGATGCAGTGGACAGAGATTATAACCGGGTAAGGATTTCACAGTTTAAATTTGCACCCTCCGTTTCAACAACAAGCTGGCTGAATCTGAAACACCAGTTCCAGTTGAGTTTTGAGCATGCCAAAGTCCAGAGAAATGACGACCGTTTTGTTGCTGTTTCCCCTGATGTAAATCAGGAAGTTTTTAACGGACAGCAGTTTGCCGGTGCAAACTATACCTTCAGTTTTAAAAACCTGGATAACAAAGCATTCCCTACTTTAGGACTGGAATTGGCTTTACAGGCAGGATGGAAAGCCAATGTTTCGGAGTTCAATCAAAATTTCGCAACCTTCCAGGGAACCATGAATGTATTTCACAGAATTGATAAGCGCGGAAGATTTGTATTTGCCAACTCGACCAATGCAATGATCATCAACAATAATAATTTTGAATTTTACCAGGCTGCCGCGATCGGTGGAAACAACGGTATGCGCGCCTACAGAAATGAAAGGTTTGCAGGCAAATCCTATCTGGTGAATAATGCGGAAGTCCGCTGGGATTTCGGACGTATTAAAAACAATATTGTCCCTACCAATATGGGAATATTGATCGGTTATGATCTTGGAAGGGTTTGGATGGATCGTGAAAGCTCCGATAAATGGCACCAGGGTGTCGGAGCCGGATTCTGGATGAATATTCTCGAGACGTTCTCTGCGAGACTGGATTACTTTACCGGTGAAGACGGCGGAAGAATTTCAGGAGGTGTGGGTCTGGCATTCTAACTTCAATCATTTTAAAATATAGAAATCCGCGGTTATAAGCTGCGGATTTTTTATGTATTACCTTTTAAATAAAACTAGCTATCTATATTAAAGCAGAAATGATATTTCTAAACTATTGAATAACAAATATTACGGCAAAGAATAACGATAAACATTCCCTCCCGTCTTTTTATCTTTTTCATCAGCAATCAGTAAGGTTTTATCATCAAGGAAAACCACCGCTTCTTTCTGTGAATTATGATTTAGGGATAGGGTCTGTATTTTTGTTGTACTAAAGTCATCTGCTGTAAATCCGGTCAGCACCTGAATATTTTTATGGTTGAGCAGCACAATCTTATCTTTCGTACGGGTAATGGCAGCTGAAGTAATTGCAGCATCACTATAACTGCCTTTCAGCTTTAATCGGCCAACCAATTTTGCTTCGAAATACCCTTCTTTATTAGGAACACGAAAAACTAAAAAAGTTCCGTCAAAACCTTTGCTTCTGTTCTTTGTGAATAGATAAAAATTTCCGTCCATTTCAACGAAAGCTTCACAGTCGTATAACCAGTTTGATTTCTTCGGCGGAAATTCGGTCTGCCCTTCATAATGGAACTTTGTGGTCTGGGTTACAGATGTCTTTGCGCGGAAATCGTCTTTTAAATCTAATTTCACTATGGAAAGATTCTGCCTGTCATTGTCATTATTGCCAAAATCCCCAATGTAGATATTTCCTTCCTGATCAGCGGTAATATCTTCCCAGTCATTATTCTCAGCATTACTCACAAGTACATCCGCCACCTGTTTCCCCTGCAGATCAATCCCATACACAACATTTTTATTTCCCTGGTCTTCAATAGCCCATATTATTTTTTTATCGTTCGATAAAGCTATCCCGGAAACTTCCTTCAGCTTTTTCGGTAAAGTAAATTCTGTTTTCAGACCCTCATGGTTCTGCGTTGAATCCTGAGTTTTAGGATTACAGCTCAGCAAAGCGAAGGCGGATAAAAAAGTACGCAACATAATTATTTTTTTAATTTTTTAAACTGAAAATAAGAAAACCTGATCTGTTTTTCCAGGTTATCGATAATCCGCTGATGATACAGGAAAAAGCCTGCGGTCAGTCCGATCAGACTTCCGATAACCGTATCCAGCAATCTTGCATGCATCAGCTCTTCAACAGGATGATGGATCTCGCTCCCGGTTTCTGCCAGAAGAATCGTCAATGGTGTAATGAAAGCGACTGCAAAGCCATAATTTCTTACGATCAGCAATTCTATAATAAACTGTAAAACCGTAATAATAACAATCATAATTACTTTTTCCGGCTCAAACCATAAGATCATCCAGGCCAGGCCTATCCCTATAAAAGTTCCTAAGATCCTGTGCATGTTCCGTTGGCGAACATGTTCAAAATTCCTTCCCTGCAAAATGGCTACAGCCGCAATGGAAATCCAGTAGTTATTCTTGAATTCCAGCAGGTATCCTATAACAAGAGTTAAAGCCATAAAAAAACCAATAATGGTACTTTCAACGAACTTGGTATATCTTCTTTTGTTAAAAGTTCTTCTCGGGACCGTTACGACTTTGCTCTTTTCAATAAAAACCGAATACAGAAAAGCCAGAGAGCATGATAAGATGGCTCCCATTGCTACCAGCCCGACTCTTGTGGGAATAACTTCCAGGTCAAACTTAAAGGTACTGGCCATGGCTGCAACCATAATAAAGAAAAAATTTCCCGGCGGCAGAATCCTGAAATACGAAGTGAGGAAATGCGCTAAAAACGCTATGGTTCCCAGCGATAATGCTGCCATATACGCATTAAAGCTGAAAAATAAACTTACCGTGAATGAAATTACAATTCCGAAAGCACAGATGGCAAGGTGAACCATTCGCTGGGTTATCGGTGCCGATGTAAAATAGAGAATTGTTAAGGCTCCCAGACTGGAAAGACTTCCATAAGCCGGTTTCCCAAGAAAATACCCGATAAACAAACAGCTTCCTATACACAGTGCTGCCAGAAAAGGAAAATGCCATTTCCTCTCCGTCTGCTTAAATTCCAACAGATATTGGAACCTTTGGGATACGGGATTCTGTACTCTCATATTAAGATAAACGCTTCGCCTGTTCCCAAAGAACATCCATTTCTTCAAGGGTCATATCAGCTAAATTCATGTTGTTTTCCAAAGCTATTTTTTCCATTTTCTGAAATCTGGAAATGAATTTGAGATTGGTCCTTTCCAGGGCCGAATCAGGATTGATCCCGGAAATTCGGGCATAATTAATCAGTGAAAAGAATACATCACCCAGCTCCTGCTCTTTTTTATCGGAATCGGTTTCCGCATGGAATTCCCGGATTTCTTCATCCACTTTTTTCCAGGCATCTTCGGCATCATGAAACTCAAAACCGATCCCTTTTACTTTATCCTGGATCCTGTAGGCTTTTACCATGCTGGGAAGACTTTTGGGAACTCCGCCCAGGATAGAAACATTGCCTTCCTTTAATTTTAATTTTTCCCAGTTCTGTTTCACTTCTTCTTCATCTTTCACTTCCGTATCACCATAAATGTGGGGATGGCGGAAAATCAGCTTTTCATTAAGTGAATTAATAACATCCGCGATATCAAAACTTTCCTTTTCCGAACCAATTTTAGCATAAAAAACCAGATGAAGCAGCACATCGCCGAGTTCTTTTTTAATTTCCTGTAAATCTTCCTGCAGGATGGCATCGGAAAGCTCATACGTCTCTTCCAGTGTCAAATGACGGAGCGACTCTAACGTCTGCTTCTGATCCCACGGGCATTTCTCCCTCAGATCATCCATAATATCCAATAATCTTCCGAAAGCGTCTAGTTTTTCCTGTCTGGTATTCATAATTGAGAATTCAAAGTGCTACAAATTTAAGGCAAATATTTTGTTATGTTCTTTTTTGTCTTAAAAACAAAAGAATCAAACTTTAATCAGTGTTATCCATTCATTAGTCACAGGAAACTTTGATACCTTAAAAAAATATTTAAGAGCACATCAAAAAAAAAGATTTTCAAAATTCAGATGTTCTGATTGAAAATATTCTATTGCAAGTTCCTTTGAAGCTAGAATTTAAAAAATTGGCGGCTATTTTTCAGAACAAATCATCTATTTTTTATGACTAGTCAGTATTTTAAAACAAGAATTTAATATTGATAACTACAATAAAGACTTACCCACTGTGAAACAAATAATAAAAGAAACGATTGAAGTCTATGAAAGAAGACCCTATTATTCCAGTCATATGCTTACCCCTAATCAAATGCATCAGCAAAAAACATTGAAAATGAAAACCTATAAAACAAAACAACTAACAAAAAAACCTCATCATTGCTGATGAGGTTTATATTTAAATGTGGATAAATGAATTATCCCATTTTTCTGTGTGTACTTTTTGTAGCTGCTTTTGCACCAGAAGCTGCTTTCGCTTTTGGAGCTACCGGCTTATCTGCTTTTGGAGCTGCCTTTTTAGGAGTTTCTTTTTCTAAGCTTACTTCTTCAGCAGGCGCACCGTCTAAAGTTTCAGGCTCTGATTTCACAAAGCTTTCCGGAGTGATATATCCTGCTTTGTGAAGAATATTGTACCATTGAGCCAATTTCTTGATATCAGAAGCGTAAACCCTCTCTGTATCGTAGTTTGGAAGGGAAGCTGTCATGAATTCTTTTAATTCAGCGTCACCTGATTTGTGAGGGATTGCTTCTTTATAATCGTAGTTTTTGGCAATATTTTCAAAAACCTCAAACAAAGGAACTTCTTTATCCACTGTAAACATCGCAATGTTATCCAAAAGGCTTACCTGGCTTGAATTTCCGATGCTCACTTTTTTCTTTGTCGTTACATCTTCAATGATAAATCCGTTCTTAAGTTGGGAAACTAATTTAAAAAGTCCTGGCTTACCGGAAATTGAAATTATTTTTTCTAACAGCATAATTTTATTTTTTGTAAATTCTGCAATCAGCTTTGGGCTTTTTGCGGTTTATTATTATTGTTTTATCCTTATTATTTTTTTTATTTGGGAAACCTCATTTTGTAACCGATGCTTACGTCTCCCTGGCTGATCTTGGTAAGTTTTCCTTTAACCAGCTTCTTTTTTAATGCACTTAAATGATCGGTAAAAAGAATCCCTTCAATATGATCATATTCATGCTGAATTACGCGGGCTCTAATATCGGAAAAAGTTTCTGTATGTTTTACAAAATTTTCGTCATGGTATTCAATAACGATGGTGTCCTTCCTTTTTACATCTTCTCTCACATCCGGAATGGAAAGGCATCCTTCATTGAATTTCCATTCTTCCCCCGACTCTTCAAGAATTCTGGCGTTAATGAATACTTTTTTGAATTCTGCGAGTTCATCCTTAATATCGTCATAGTCTTCATCTTCCGCAAGAGGAGAAACATCAATGACAAACAGGCGGATATCCAAACCGATCTGCGGTGCGGCAAGGCCTATACCATTTGCACTGTACATCGTTTCGAACATGTTATCAATCAAATTCTGCAGCTCCGGATAGTCTTTCTCAATATCCTTGGCTACTTTTCTTAAAACTGGATCCCCAAAGGCCCTTATCGGTAAAATCATCTTGTTCTTTGTTCTAAAAAATTCTGCAATATGATGGTTGCGCTTACTTTATCTATCAGTCCTTTTTCCTGCCTTTGCTTTTTGCTTTTCCCACTTTGGGAAATAAAAAACGAAGCCATTTTAGACGTAAATCTTTCGTCGAAGCGGTGAACTGCAACAGCCGGAAATTCTTTCTGAAAAACCGAAATAAACTGTAGAATATCCGTTTCTACTTCTGAAACATTTCCCTTCAGGTCTACAGGAAGTCCGACCACCACTTCATCTACAGGGTTTTGACTGAAATATTTTTTAAAAAATTCAATCAGGTCCGGTGTCTGAACGGTATCCAGCCCGCTGGCAATAATCCGCATATCATCTGTTGCAGCAATGCCACAACGCGCCTTTCCATAGTCTATTGCAAGAATCTGTCCCATAGGTTTGCAAATTTAGTAAATTTTAATGATTTTATTCCAAACACAGTTTTTTTTCTAAATCATGTTTTATTACGCGAATTTTTTTATAATTTTAATTTTCCAAAAAACAAAACATGAAGAAACTCATTCTCGTAAGACATGCAAAAAGTGACTGGCCTGAAGAAACGGAAGATTTCGACAGACCACTGGCAGACAAGGGATTAAAAGAAGCAAAGCATATGTCTGAATTCATGAAAGGCAACAATGTGGCAATCGATTATTTCGTATCAAGCCCTGCCGTCCGTGCTCTGACGACCTGTGAAATTTTTAACCAGTCTTACCAGATCAGCATGACCACGAATGAGAAACTTTACAATCCTTCGGAACGCAATTTTGAATCGGTGATTTATGATCTTGATGACAGCCATCACTCAGTTGCATTTTTTTCTCACAATAACGGGATTTCCAATTTCGCCAATTCCATTTCCGAAGATATTTTTCATTTCCCCACCTGTGGTGTAGCAGGCTTTGAAATTGATTGCCAATCATGGTCTGAATTTGACGGAGCGGAGAAAAAACTGATGTTCTTTTATGAACCGGGAAAGATTTAGATTCCTCCCTATTAAAATAAAAGCTCCAACAAAAGTTGAAGCTTTATTCAGTATATATTTATTTTCTTTTTAAATCCAGATCATCAAAATCAAAACTGAAATCCGTAACATCGGAAATAGGTTTTAACCTCGCAGCCTGTGCCTTTCCGGTTTCATCATATTCAAAGATTAGATAGGCATCCGCATCATAGCTTCTGTCGTCCCACTTGATAATAAAAGAATTATTGGAAAAAGGCAACAGTTCCCCTTTTAATCTTGGAGAATTTTTGCAGGAAATTCTGTATGTATTTCCCTGGGAAGCAATTTCAACATCTCCAAACCATTCATCATGGTAAATTCCCACAAACTGCTCTGCTTTCGGCTGAAGGTTTTTATCTTTTCTAAAAGCTTCTGATTTCGCAAAAGCTTCTTTTTTCTGCTTTTCGAAATATTCGTCATTTTTCTTCATCCTTTCACCATATGTCTTCAGCCAGTTTCTGTCTGCAATTCCCAGATAGGAATCTTTTACGGTATTTGTTATGGTGTTGAAAGCAGCTCCTGACTGCTGATTGGTTAACACTACAATTCCTAGTTTCATATCAGGAATCAGGGTAAACTGTGTAACGGTTCCGATCAGACCTCCTGTATGCTGAACCTGCTTATGTCCTTTCACATCACTTAAGAACCAGCCCATTCCATATCCGTAGAAACTTGTATCGTAAGGATTTTTTGCAGCTACTCCACCTGGAATCTGGAGATTCCACAACTGCTGCACATTTTTATCCGAAACTAATTTTTTGCCGTCTCTGGTCGTGAAATTATTGATTAAGCATTCTGCCCAAAGGGTCATATCCTTAATATTGCTCATGATCCCTCCCGCTGCATTTGCGGTTTCATTCCAGTCGTGGGGAACCGCAATCGCTTTTCCGTTTACCGGAGCGTGGGCATCGATTTTATTCGCTACCGCTTTTGCCCTGTTATAGCTCCCGAAGCTGGAGGTCATTCCCACAGGTTTCATAATTCTCTGTTCGATAAATTCTGCCCAGTTTTGTCCGGAAACCCTGTGAATCACTTCACCGGCAACGATGAACATGATGTTATTATAATCCAGTGTTGTTCTGAAAGGATTTTCAGGTTTTAGATAGCGGACGTTGTGTACAATATCATTCACAGTTAAATTACCGCCTTCCGGAAAAAACATCAGGTCTCCCTGACCAAGCCCCAGTCCGGCACGGTGCGTTACCAAATCTTTAATGGTTACATTCTGGGAAACATAAGGATCAAACATCTGAAATTCCGGGATGTATTTTGAAACCCTGTCGTCCCAGTTTAATTTGCCTTCATCTGCAAGAATGGCTAATGCCGTACAGGTAAAACCTTTGGAGTTGGAAGCTATTCCCACTAAAGTGTTATCGTCCATCGGTTGCTTTGTGGCGAGGGAACGTACGCCAAAACCTTTTGAATAGATTATCTTTCCGTCTTTGATCACTCCTACGGACATACCGGGAACATCAAAAGTATTTAACGTATTCTGGATTAATTCATCCAATTTTTTCTCTTCAACCTGTGCATTGAAAATACCGACAGCGATCAGGAAAAGAAAAAAAGAAAGTTTCTGCTTCATTTTTTAAATTTTCCCCAAATGTAATAAATAACCTATTTAATAAAGCTTGTTTATATTTGCAAAGCAAAAAAAATTTTAATGACTAAAATCCTCTTGCTTTCAGACTCCCATTCTTATATGGATGACCGAATTTTAGAATATGCCGGCCAGGCTGATGAAATATGGCATGGCGGAGATTTCGGAAGCTTTGAGATTATTGAACAGCTTGAAAAAGTTAAACCGTTAAAAGGGGTTTACGGCAATATTGACAATGCAAAAATACGGTCTGAATTTCCGGAAGTGAACCGGTTTTTCTGTGAGAACGTTGAGGTTTTGATGATCCATATCGGAGGGTATCCCGGGAAATACAGCCCGCTTACTAAAGAAAAAATTAGTGAGAAAGCTCCGAAATTATTTATTTCCGGGCATTCCCATATTCTTAAAGTGATGTTTGACCAGAAAAACAATCTGCTGCACCTAAATCCGGGAGCCTGTGGAAAACAGGGATGGCACAAAACGAGGACCATGATGCGTTTTGTGATTGATGATACGGAAATCAAGGATCTGGAAGTGATCGAGCTGGGTCCGAAATAATATAAATAAACACAATTATTTTCGTTTATAAAAGCCTGTTTGAATGTATTTCGCAAAATAATTTATCACTGGATATCACGCATAGTTCAAACTGGAAGGCAATACATAAAGTGAGAGACAGTATCTTTAATAGTGGAATATCCGGCTTTGCGGAAGATAATAAGTGTAACTGCTGATGTAATGCTGAGCTTTGTTCAGTTTTGAATTTGATGACTAAATCTTAGCCCCGATAGCAACGGTTACCCCGCAGCAGGCAGCAGGAAATGAAAGGGAGCGAGGAGTAAAAGTGTATAGCGGGAAACAGCTTCTAAAAATGAATTGATAAATATGAAAATCGGCGATACAGTTTCTGTAGTAGATGAAGACTTGAGCGGAGTTATAGCTTCGGTTCACGGCAATACCGTGGTTTTCAAAGATGAATACGGCTTTACGCACCAGTATCCCAAAGAAAAGCTGGTGCCCAAAATTACCGGCTTTTATGAAAACATCAGCGTGATAAAAAAACCGGAACCGAGAAAAAATATTTCTAAGAAACATCAGAAGAATCCTATGGTATTGGACCTTCATTTTCCGAGTCTGGTTAAAAACCCGCATGACTACGACAGTTTTGAACGACTGTTTATTCAAAAGGAAAGATTATTGGAAACGCTGAGTTTCTGCCGCAAAAACCATCTGAAGAAACTGGAAATTGTTCACGGTATCGGGGACGGTATTTTACAAAAGATGGTGTGGGACGTATTGGAAAGCCAGACGAATCTTGATTTTTATAATAAGGAAATACTTCATCATCAATCAGGTGCAGTAATGGTAGAATTTCACTAAATTTGCAGGAATTAGGAATATGAACGTACTTAATTTACTTTTTACCAAAGACGGGCTGATCTACCAGATTGCAAAGAACAAAAGCATTTTGGAGGAAAAATCTTATTTCGTAGACGAAGATTCTCCGGAAAATTATATCGGAGACCAGCTTGATGAGGTGCTGATCAGGCAAAGGTTTGATGAAATTCATGTGGTTTCCGCATTGAATCATTTTACCCTGATGCCTGAAGGATTTTCACAGCATGAATCAGGATTTGAGCTTATTGCCTTCAATGCGCCGGTAGATAAGGAAAAGGAGGAACTGATGCTTTCGATTAATGAAAAATTCAAAGTTCAGTTTTATTATACTTTTCCGAAAAACTTTTATAAAAAGATCAAAGACCTGGCTCTGCCGGTGAATTTCAATTTTTCGGGTGAGAAGTTTTTAAATTCAATCAACGTTAAAAACAATAAGGAGATTCATATCAACCTTTATCACAACCAATGTGAGTTTTTTGCTATAGACCAAAAGAAAGTGATTCTTTACAATAACCTGGACGTCAGCTCCGATGTTGATTTTCTGTATTTTGTTATGTTTACCTTAAGCAAAATCGGTTTCGGGATTAATGAAACCTACTTTTTCACCTATGGGGAAACCACTGAAAATGAAACATTTATTTCAGAGCTGCAGAAATTCGTAAAGAATCTAAAAATTGTAGCGGATAATGTTCCCACCAAAAATTTTATACTTAATTAGGTTATAGATTGCAGATCATGGTTTTTAAAACCTATATGCCATCCATTACCGGTTAATTAAACCTAACAAATATGTACAGAATCATTTCAGGCAAATGGAAAGCCAAGAAAATAGCCGCTCCTAAAAATTTTGATGTAAGGCCTACGACGGATTTTGCCAAAGAAGCCCTTTTCAGTATTCTGGAGAATACGTATGACATGCAGTCGGTTTCTGTACTGGATCTTTTTGCAGGAATCGGATCGATTACTTTTGAATTTGCTTCCAGAGGTACACAGGATATTACTTCCGTTGAAATGAATCCGAAACATACGTCATTCTTAAATTCAACAGCTTCTGAGCTTGGATTCAGTCTGCAGGTAAGCGTCCAGAGAGGAGATGTTTTTGACTGGCTCAAAAAATTCAGGAATAAAAAATCATTTGAAATCGTATTTTCCGATGCTCCGTTTGAGATGGAAGAAAAAAAGTATCAGGAAATACTTTCTTTGGTGCTGAATAACAAGTATCTCAAAGAAAACGGGATATTGGTGATCGAACATCAGAGCCGAATGAAATTAGACCATCCCAACCTCATCGATACCAGAAAGTACGGGAACGTCAGCTTCAGCTTTTTTAAACCTAATCAAGAAAGCACTGGCGAAATAACAGAATAATCAGGAAAAATCCATGATTATTTTTTTAATTCTGAAGAATACCGATACCTCACTTTGTTATTTCACGAAAAATAAGAAGCAGGGTTATCGGAGAACCTTAAATACTAAAAAAGCTGTTTCGTAGAATCTGAAACAGCTTTTAAATTTATAATACTTTAAGTTCAAGATCAATGGTTTTCCCGAAGAACTTCTTTGAGATTTTTTCAAAATTCTTTGTTATATCCGAAAGATAGAAATGATAATTCGGCTTTGGATTTCCCGTCTGCAGCAAATGGTACTTATCCAGGATAATCTGCAGATGATTTGCTACAATGTTCGGGGAATCGATGACCCGTACGCGGTTGCCGTAATACTGCTTGATTTCTTCGATCAGTAAAGGATAATGGGTACAACCCAAAATCAGGGTTTCTATGTTTTTTAATTTACTGTTGCTGAGATAATTATAAATAATCGCATGGGTTATCGGATGGTTTTTAAAACCTTCTTCAATAGCAGGAACCAATAGCGGAGTCGCCAGTTCATCTACCCGGATCCATTTGTTATGTTTCCTGATGCTTTTTTTATAGAGTCCTGAATTCACAGTGGCCTTGGTAGCAATCACTCCGACGTTATTATGAATTTCATAGGAAACCTTTTCTGCCACCGGATTGATCACGTCGATCACCGGAACTTTCCCCGCAACGGATTCCATGACTTCATTTAAGGCATTCGCTGTCGCAGTATTGCAGGCAATAACAATCGCTTTGCAGTTCTGGCTCAGTAAAAAGTTGGTGATTTTTGTAGAATATTCGATAATGGCTTCTTTCGATTTTTCCCCGTACGGAAGATGCTTGGTATCACCGAAATAAATGAGGTCTTCATGAGGAAGAAGCCTTTTGATTTCTTTAGCCACGGTTAAGCCTCCTACTCCACTGTCAAAAATCCCAATGGGTTGCTTAGGTGAAAGGTGTGAATAGTCCTGTTTCTTAGTTTTCAAAGTGAAGTTGAAATTTTATACAAAAATAAGGAATTTTACAGTGCAAATATTAACCGTCATAAATTTAAACGATAAACAGATCCGAAGCAATTCCGTCTGCCATAAACCAATGTCGCTCCGGAATTTTCAGATGATGGTTTTCTATAACCAGAATCCCTTCTTCCAGCTTTAATTTAATTTCAGTTTGAAAATGCTCAAGAAACCCGTCATTAAATTTTTCTTTCAGACTTTCGAGATCTACGCCCCATATTGTCCTTAAACCGATCATGATCATTTCATTAAACTGATCTTCTAAGGAAAGAATTTCCTCTTCCTTCGCCAAGAGATTTGAGTTTAGCTTTTTAATATACTGCTGATTATTGGCTATATTCCAGCTTCTTTTATCGAAGCCGTTATAAGAATGTGCAGACGGGCCGATTCCTAAATATTCCTTATACTTCCAATAGGCAGAATTATGTTTTGAATAAAAGCCCGTCTTTGCAAAATTGGAAACTTCATAATGCTCAAACCCCTTATCTTTAAGAAAATCTGAAAGATAATAAAACTCCTTATTCTGTTCCTCTTCTTTCGGACTCTTTATTTTTCCTTTTGAAATCCAGTTTTCCAGAGCCGTTTTGGGTTCTACTGTTAGTGCGTAAGAAGAAATATGCGGAACTTCGAGCGCAATGGCTTTATTTAAATTTTGTTTCCAGATTTCCAGATTGGAAGTCGGGGAACCATAGATTAAATCGATACTTAAATTTTCAAAACCAAAATCCTGGGATCTTTTAATGGAATCTTCAGCTTCATTTGCGGTGTGTGCGCGATTCATCAATTTTAAATCTTGCTCAAAAAAACTCTGTGTTCCGATGGACAGGCGATTGATTGGTGAATTTGATAATCCTTTCAAAAAGCTTTTATCTAAATCATCCGGATTGGCTTCAAGCGTAATCTCGATATCATTATTAAAACTGAAATATTTCAGAACCTCATCGATCAAAGATTTGATTTCATCAGCAGAAAGAATCGAAGGAGTTCCGCCGCCAAAATACAATGACTGTACGTTTTTGTTCCGCAACTCATCTTTTCGTAAGAAAATTTCCTTCTTCATCGCAGCAATCATCTCGTCTTTAAAGTTTAAAGAGGTTGAGAAATGGAAATTACAGTAGCTGCACTTCTGCTTGCAGAACGGGATGTGAATATAAATCATAAAAAAGCCCTGAAAAAATTCAGAGCTCAAATTTATTTAAATTAAATTGATTAATATCTATACCCTCTGTGATTAATGAAGTTATCGAAGTTGTATCCTAATCCGATCATGAAGCTGTTTCCTCCATATTCCTGAATATCAGATAAACCAAGGTTGTAAGTAGCACCAATCATAAATTTGTTGAATCTTACCTTTACTACAGGAGCAATCTGTAACTGCTGGCTGTCAAACCTGTTCTGAACCGATCTGTAGCTTACCCCGAATGAGAATGAATTGATATCATTAAAGAACGTACCCATCAAATTATAATCGATTGTTCTTGTAGAATTGGTATTAAGGTTGATTAAAGCAGAAGGTGTGAAATAAATGTTATCGCCCACATGCCAGTCATAGCCAAGATTTAAGAAGAATTTAATTGGAGAAGGCTCGCGTCCGTTAACAATCGCCTCATCATTGGTAAGGGCAATATCGTTAACTGAAACACCTGCAAAAATATTTCTGTAGGTAGCAGCTACCCCAAAGTTGGCATAAGCCATGAATATATTACTTTCACTTCCCTGCAAAAGTGGATCTGAAGCATCCTGTGTATTAATTTTTGAATAATCAAAATTCATGTTATAAAAATTCACACTGGTACCGAAAGAGAATTGGTCTTTTCGGTCTCCTTCGCTGCTAAGAGGAATAAAATATGAAGCACCAGCCGTAATACCTCCTGCAGAAATAGGACCATTACTGTCTCTGAATACTGATAAACCCGCACCTACTCTATCAAAAATATTCGCATTGATCCCCACAGACTGTACGTTTGGAGACTCACTAAACTTCGAAAATTGCTGCTGATAGTTAAGATTAAGTTGCACATAATCGGTCTTTCCGTATTGTGCCGGGTTGAACAGAAACTCACCATCCAAAAGGTACTGTTGATAGTATGGTAATGTTTCCTGTGCTTTGTATGCATTTGACAGAAGAGCTAAACATACGATAGCATATAGTTTTCTCATAACAAATCTTGATTTCAATTCAACAAATATAAAAAAATTCTCAATATATTTTTAGTTTTCTAAATAATTTCTCCATTTTTTTACAGCATCCGCCATATCTTTCGGCATTGGGCTCTCAAAATATAATTCCTTCTTTGTGGTCGGATGTATGAATCCCAAAGTATGCGCATGAAGGGCATGCCTAGGCAAAACTTCAAAAACATTTTTTATAAAATGCTTGTACTTAGGAAGATTCACTCCACGCAGCGGCGTGTGGCCTTCATATCTTTCATCATTAAATAAAGTATGCCCGATATGTTTAAAGTGTGCCCTGATCTGATGGGTCCTTCCTGTCTCTAATTTACATTCCACCCAAGTCATATACCTGAACCTTTCCAGAACCTTGTAATGCGTTACCGCATGCTTTCCCTGGCTTCCGTCTACATAAGTGTACATCTGCATCCTGTTCTTCGGATGACGCCCGATATGCCCCTGAATAGTCCCTTCATCCTCCTGTACATTTCCCCACACAAAAGCCCAGTACAACCTTTTGGTTTTCCTGTCAAAGAACTGCTTGGCCAGAAAGCTTAAAGCATATTCATTTTTAGCAATGACCAGAAGTCCGGAAGTATCTTTATCAATCCGGTGCACCAGCCCCACACGGTCAAGATCAGATTTTGCCCCGTTTTGTTCAAAATGATAGGCCAGGGCATTTACCAATGTCCCATCCCAGTTTCCGAATCCGGGATGCACCACCATTCCGGGATCTTTATCCACAACAATTAAATCATCATCTTCATATACGATATTAATAGGAATATCCTGGGGAATAATAACATTCTCTCTCGGCGGATGTGCCAGCAGCACCGAAACATGATCTCCCGGTTTTACCCGGTAATTCTGTTTTACCACGGCACCGTTTACAATAACGTTTCCGGCCCTGCAGGTTTGAGAAATTTTATTTCTTGAAGAATTCTGACGGAAAATCAATAAAAACTTATCTATTCTCAATGGCTCCTGGTTTTTATCAACCGTAAGATTGAGATGTTCATACAGTCCCTTGTTTTCCTCGTCGATATCAACCGAGTCCATACTGTCGTGTTCCGGTAATGCTTCCTCTAAAAAATCTTCGTTATCTTCTGACATTGTTTTGCTTTTTATACAAAAGGCTTCAACATAATAAAAGTTGAAGCCTGTATTTTTATGGTAATTGAAATTATTCTATAACTAATTTTTTAGCCTTTGCTTTTTCTGCCGGCTTCTGCTGCGTGGCAGATGTTGGCCTGTTTATATTAGAACCTGTAGGAGTACCGGAACCGTTACCTGCATTGGGAGTACCCGTTTTAGGCCTGCTACTTTGAGTTGCAGACGTTGACTGAACCGCTGTTGTTTTAGCAGGTTCTCTTTTCGCACCGTCTGTAGCAGATCTTGAATTTTCCCTCCGTGCTTCAGGAACTGCAGGCGGCGGGGTTTCATAGACCGGTTCCTGATGAACAGGAGCTTCCTGATACTGAACAGGCGGCAACCCGGTATCCACTTTCATTCTGTACACCGAATTCAGCTGCTCAATCTTATCTCTAAGCTCGGCAGGGGTTCTGTCGCTTGCCCAGAGGTCGATCTGCATTCCCTGGTCGCGGACGTCTCCGGCAGCAGGATCCTGATAATAAATAATATCCGACTCATCTTTGCCTCCGTTTTCATGGTCCACAATCCCTATCTCAAACATATTTCTGGCAATGACTGCTCTTGCTTCTTTTACGGTTAATCCTACTACATTCGGAATGGAAATATTTCTGAGCGGTCCTGAACCGATCACAACATCTACAACAGAAAATCTCGGAACTTTAGTCTTAGGTTTTACAGGATTCCCTTTAAATAAAATCCTCAATACGGCATCTTTCTGAATGCTTGGTTCGTAAATCGTATCTCCCACTTTTAATCCTACCTGTTCCAGCCTTTGAAAGGCAAGCCCTGAGTATTTATTGATCACATCGGGAATCTCAACTTTCGCCCATGTTCTCGGGTTTACTTTTAACAGAATTGCTCTTCCGTCTTTAACCCTTGATCCTGGTGTAGGATAGACCTGCAATACCTGAAACGGTCTGTATTTAGGATTGTACTGAGGACTGTCTACTTCATACTCCAATCCGGAATCATCCAGGATTTTAATGGCCTCATATACAGATTTATTGACAATATTGGGAACAGGAATTTCCTGACCGTGGTTGGTATGATATTCCAACCAACGGAACGTAAGCCAAACCAACCCCACAAAAACACCGATGGCTACGACTAAGTTCAGTAAAACTTTCCAATTGAAAAGTGATTTAAGCATACTTAAAATTACTATAATTAGACAGCAAATATAATTAATAATTTTAGAATGTGCTTTTTATTTAACACATTTCATTTCATACTTAAAATTTCCGTACATGCTTTATCCATGACAGAAAATCATTACATTTGCCTTACTTGATACTATATGGTTATGAGCAAAAAAAGTGTTGCCGTAGTAATGGGAGGCTATTCGGATGAATATGTTGTATCATTAAAAAGCGGACAGTTAATTTATGATTCTTTAGACAGAAATCTTTATGATGTATACAAAGTGGTCATCCTTAAAAATGAATGGTATTTTCTGGATGAAAACGGTCAGAAGCATGAGATCAACAAAGGCGACTTTTCGGTACAATCAGAAAGTGGCTCCCTGACATTCGATGTCTGTTTCAACATCATTCATGGAACACCCGGTGAAAACGGAATTCTACAGGCCTACTGGGATGCAATCGGGCAAAAATATACCGGTTGTGATTTTTATCAAAGTGCCCTTACATTCAATAAAAAAGATACGTTAGCCGTGCTTTCAAAATACGGAATTCCTTCTGCGAAAAGTGTTTATCTGCGAAAAGGAGAAGAGATGAATGTTGATGAAATCATTGAAACCCTTGGACTTCCTGTTTTTGTAAAACCTAACCAATCTGGCTCATCGCTGGGAATTTCAAAGGTTAAAGAAAAATCAGAATTAATAACTGCAACAGAAATTGCTTTTAAAGAAGATGATGAAATTTTAATTGAAAGTTTTCTCGACGGAATGGAAGTTTCCGTAGGAGTAATCGACTATAAAGGGGAAACCATTGTCCTGGGCATTACGGAAATTGTTCCTACCAACGAATTCTTCGATTATGAAGCGAAATATGAAGGAGCTTCTGAAGAAATTACACCTGCACGTATTAATGACGAGACCAGAATCAAAGTAGAAAACATAGCCAAACATGCGTATAATTCCTTAGGCATGAGCGGTTTTTCAAGAAGTGAGTTTATTTTAATGGACGGCACTCCCTATATGCTGGAAATGAATACCAACCCGGGTTTTTCTCCGGCAAGCATTCTTCCGCAGCAGGCAAAGATTTATGGGATTTCCATTACGAACCTTTGTGGAAACGAGGTTGAAAAAGCTTTAGATAAATTTAAAAATTAAGAATTAGAAGTTAGAAATTAGTATAGTTGATAATGGCAGGATTTAAAATTTACGATTGAAGATTCGCCCCTTACAGTTACAACTTATCATTTTGAACTCATAACTTATAACTTTATACGCATGAAAATTGCTGTTTTTCCGGGGTCTTTTGATCCTATTACTTTAGGGCATTATGACATCATTGAAAGGGCTGCCCCGCTTTTTGATAAATTAATTATTGCTATCGGCCAGAATTCACAGAAAAAATATATGTTCCCGCTGGAAAAAAGAATGGAATTTATTCAGAATTCAGTTGCCGAATTCCCCAATGTGGAAGTGGATTATTTTGAAGGCTTAACCGTAGATTACTGTTTCGAAAAAGATGCCCAATATATTATCAGAGGATTGAGAAACCCTGCAGATTTTGAATTTGAAAAGGCCATTGCCCACACCAACAGAACTTTGGCCCACAAGAAACTGGAAACTGTATTTTTACTGACTTCATCCGGGAAATCATTTATCAGCAGCAGCATCGTCCGGGAAATCATCAACCATAATGGGGAATACGAATTGCTGGTTCCTGATTCGGTGAGGGTAAAACGCTGAGTAATGGGTAATTGGTAATGAGCAATTTTAACAAGTATGGATTTCAATCAGGTTTTTAGAGATCGGACTAAAAATTTTTCTATTTCCATTATCAAGCTACTATAATCATTATCTTATTCTGATGACGTTTCAATAATCAGAAAACAAATAATCCGATCTATAACTTCCGTAGCAGCTAATTATAGGGCTGTTACCAGGGCGAGATCAGATAAAGAAAGATTTGCAAAGCTCTGCATTGTGGTTGAAGAAATTGATGAGACTCAGCTTTGGCTTGAAATCATTGAAGAATTAAAATATTTAGATGCAGAAAAAATTTCCTATCAAAAATCAGAATATGAAGAATTAGTTAAGGTAATACGAAATATAAGTTTAAATTGTCACAAAGTATAAAAGGATAATTTTATTACCCATTACCTAATACTCATTACCTATAAAATATGCACGAGCAGTTCAATTTTGCCATAGAAGTTCTCGGGACGATCTCTTTTTCGATGTCGGGAAGCTTTGCGGCTATGCAGAGACGTCTGGATCCCTTCGGTGTATTGATTATTGCATTCGTAACTTCGGTTGGCGGAGGAACGGTAAGGGATTTACTCTTGGACATTCCCGTTTTCTGGATGCATGACCTGCTGACATGCGCGCTGATTATTATGACCAGCATTTTTACCATGGTTTTCAAATCGTTTGAAAAGAATTTCAGAGTCACCTTATTTATTTTCGACAGTTTTGGATTGGGATTGTTTACGATTATCGGTGTTCAGAAAGGACTGCACGCAGACATTCATCCGTTAATATGTATAGGTCTCGGAACCATTACAGGATGCTTCGGAGGAATTATCCGGGATATTTTACTGAACAGGATCCCTTTGATTTTCCGAAAAGAAATTTATGCCACAGCATGTATTGTAGGAGGTTCTGCATTTCTGCTTCTGACAAAATTTACGACGCTGACCTATACCGTTATTCAGATTTTCACCATTTTATTGATTGTTGCCATAAGAACTTTAGCAGTAAAATACCAATGGCAGATTCCGAAATTTTACGGATATGAAAATAATTCTGAAATGTAAACTTCAGTTTAAGAGTTTCAATGTTTCAGCATAAAAAAGCATCTGAGTTATTTGCAGATGCTTTTTCTATTTTAAAATTTTGTATTTAATTATCCGAACTTCCCTCGGTTTCTCATATTAGGATTATGCATATGCTTTTGCATGGTCGGCATTTTCAGTTGGTCTTTCATCATTTTGATCTGATCCGTCATCATCCCTGAACTGTCCAGTCTTTTCGCTTCTTCCAATAGCTTCTGCCCTTCCTGTCTTCTTCCTTTGGAAATGGCTGCTGCGGCTAGATTTAAGGTAGCCATCGCTCGGTCATGCTTCATATTCAGACCGTATTCCAGTGCTTTTTTCATTAAAGGTTCTACTTTCGCCGGGTGAGCCTGTGCCTGTGTCAATCCGGTGAGGTAATGGAAATATCCGTACTGCGATTGATGAAGCTGAGTCTGATAATTAGTAATATTCTGTAACCAAACTGCCGCTTTCTCCATATTTTGTTTTCTCAGCTGCCAGAAAGCCAACAGGATATACTCATTTTTAAAGAAGAGTAAAATCGGTGCCGCTGATAAAAGGAAAACCACGATCCCCCAACCCATACTCCGGGTAAAGATCATCATATAAAGTCCTAAAAGTATAAGAACTGCTGCAACCGCTATTTTTATGTATTTATTCATTATTAAATTTTAGAAGTGCAAAGATAGAAAAATTAGAGGTTAGAAACCAGAGGTTAGAAATGAGAATTTTTCCCATAGCTTTATAACTCTTTTGACTATTCACTCTTAATTTTCTCATACGTCTGAAAATAGAGATCATACTGATTCTTTTCGTCTTTTTCATGGAAAACCTCATTTGTTTTTTTCCAGATTTTCTCATCGATTTCGGGAAAGAACGTATCTGCTTCAATATTGGCCTTAACTGTTGTTAGTTCTATCCTATCAGCAATATCCATTGTCTGCTGGTAAATATTGCCTCCTCCGATGATGAAAATATCATCATCTATTTTTTTAGCAAATTTTATCGCTTCTTTTATGCTTCCCACGATTAAAACACCTTCTTCAAACCAATCGTTTTTTCTTGATATTATAATATTTGTACGGTTAGGAAGCGGTTTACCGATACTTTCAAAAGTCTTTCTCCCCATAATCACAGGATGGCCCGATGTGATTTCCTTAAAATGTTTTAAATCCTTCGGAAGATGCCAGAGCATTTGATTATCAGAACCAATCCCACTGTTTTCCCCGATCGCAACAACGATTGTAATCATTAAATAATTTTTTACAAAATTAGCACATAATTTGTATATTTGGTTAGCACGAAAAAGTTAAAAAAATAAACTATGAAAAACAGAGGCTGTCTGAGCGCCGGAACCATCGGCATTGCTCTTCTGATTATTGTTGCAGTATTATTCTTCTGGGGAAAAAGCGGCTACAACAATTTTGTAACGAAAGAACAGAACGTGAATACCAAATGGTCTAATGTAGAAACCGTTTATCAAAAAAGAGCCAACCTGATCCCGAACCTGGAAAGAACGGTGAAATCGTATTCAAAATTTGAGCAGGAAACCCTGACTAAAGTTGTGGAAGCACGTTCAAAGGCGACATCAATTAACATAGACCCTACGAATATGACCGAACAGGATCTTGCTAAATTCCAGGCTGCACAAGGCGAATTATCAGGAGCTTTAAGCAGATTGATGGCAGTCGTGGAATCTTATCCTAACCTGAAAGCAGATCAGCAGTATATTAATTTCCAGAGAGAATACACAGCCATTGAGAACAGCATCCGGACAGAAACCGTCTATTACAACGAAGCTGCCCAGGATTACAATACCTCGATTAAAACATTCCCGAATAATATTCTGGCGAATTTTACAAATTTTAAAGAAAAGCCTTATTTCAAAGCAGATGCAGGAGCGCAGAAAGCCCCTGATGTATTCTCAGAATAATAAGATGAGCAGTAATTTCTTGACCAGTCAGCAAATAGCTTCCCTTGTGGAAGCTATTCAGTCGGCAGAAGAACATTCTACCGGTGAGATCAGGGTACATATAGATTCAAATACGGATACTGACAGTGCTAAGACCGCATTTAAAGTTTTTGAAGAACTGTGTATGGATAAAACAGCGGAAAGAAATGCCGTCTTGTTTCACGTGAATTTTGAACAAAAGTACCTCACTATCATTGGTGACACTGCTATTCATGCAAAAGTACATCAGTCCTACTGGGACCATCTTCATGATTACATTACTTCTGAGTTCGCCAAAGGAAATTATTACAAAGCTTTGAAAAGCGGAATTCTGGAAACCGGCCTTGAATTAAAAAAACATTTTCCTGTAAAAGGAGAGAATCACAACGAGCTTTCTAATGAAATTACCTTCTCTTAAAATTGTTTTTTCATTTTTACTGTTTTGCGTATACACATTTGTATCAGCACAATATACCGTTCCTGAAAAGCCCGCCGTGCTTTATCCGGTTTATGATGAAGCCAATTTGCTAAGCCAGCAGGAAAAAGATAATCTTAATAAAAAGCTGATCGCTTTTGCAGACTCTACTTCCACGGAAATTGAAGTAGTGATTATTCCATCTACCAAAGGGGAAGATGTGAATTTTCTGGCCACCATGTTCGGTGAGAAATGGGGAATCGGTAAAAAAGATGTAGACAACGGCATTGTTTTTTTAATTGCTACTGAAGATCATACCATGTCTATCCAGCAGGGAAGAGCTGTTGAACAATATCTTACAGCATCCGTTGCAGGGCAGATTTTAGATTATATCGTTACTCCGCATTTTAAGAAAGGCCAATGGTACGAAGGAATCGATCGTGGAAGTTCAGCAATCATGGAAGCCGTACAGGGGAAATTTAAGCCCCTGAACCATCCTAAGACAGGGAGTAAAAAAGGCGCAGGCAGTTTTGTAATTGTCGCCTTTATTATTTTCATCATTATTGTGATTATTTTCAGGAACAGAGGCGGTGGAAGCGGCGGTAATTATGATGACGATGATGTGATTCTCTCCAGAAGAGGGCGCAGAAATTATCCTGGCGGATTTTTTCCTTTCCCGGGCAGCTTTGGAGGCGGAGGCTTCGGCGGTGGAAGCTCAGGAGGAGGAGGAGGTTTCGGAGGCTTTGGCGGTGGTGGAAGTTTCGGAGGAGGTGGTGCTTCAGGCGGATGGTAAAATTTTAATACATTTATCGGCACTGCATTCTGTGCTGATACATCATAAGAAAACTGAAGTTCATGGTAGCTTCAGTTTTTTTATGATCAATAGTAAAATGACAAATACAGTTTATCTATGTTTTAATAGAAAACTTTTCATTATATTTACTAAAACAGCCTTATGAAGAAGACGTTGGTCGTTTTTGCGCATCCTTATTTAGAGCATTCAAACTCGAATTCAGAGCTCATCAATTTCTATGTCCGCCATCAACATTTTACACTACGGGATATCTACGAAGATTATCCTGATTTTCATATTGCTGCTTTCAGGGAAAGAAAAAGATTAAAAAATTATGACCGTTTCATTTTCCAGTTTCCATTGATCTGGTTTGGGATGCCACCTCTTTTAAAACTCTGGATCGATGAAGTATTCGACCGTGACTGGCTTAAAGAAGAACATATGAACCCGCTGGAAGGCAAAGAAATTTACATTTTAGTCACCACTGGCGGCAAAGAAAGGTCTTTCAGTAAGGAAGGTACGTATGGCTATACTGTAGAAGAACTCATCAGCGGACTGATTGTTTCCCTGAATGTCTTTAAAGCCGATATTAAAGATATCAAGATCGTCTACGAAGCCAATAAACTATCGAAAAAAGAAATCATTCTGCATAAAAGGAAATTTACAGAACTTCTCAATCAATAAAATATGGAAACCAGCTTAGCAATGAACACCCTCCTTTTTCTGGGCGTTGCCATTATTATGGTACCGCTGGCCAGGAAATTCGGGTTAAGCTCTGTAATCGGATATATTGCGGGCGGAATTATTATCGGACCGTACGTTCTGCGTCTGACAGGAAAAGATGTCAATGATATTATGCATGCCAGTGAATTCGGTGTGATCATGCTGCTGTTTTTGGTGGGACTAGAACTTGAACCCCGCAAATTCTGGGAAATGCGGAAAAAGATCATTGGGCTGGGAATGACCCAGATGCTCCTCACGATTTCCTTACTTTTCATTGTTTTCTTGTGGGCCGGCTGGCAAGTTGATAAAGCAGTCGCTGTTGCCATGTGCTTTGCCCTTTCTTCCACAGCCATTGTACTGCAGACTTTACAGGAAAAGAATAATCTGAAAACGTTAGCCGGAGAAGCTTCATTTTCCACACTTCTTTTTCAGGATATTGCTGTAATCCCTATTCTTGCCATACTTCCGTTAATTGCCCATCATAAAGTAACGAATAGTGATAATGAAATACAGGTACTTATCCAGAATCTTCCGCAATGGATGCAGTTTGCCACCGTTATCTTAGGCGTTGCCATTCTGATTTTACTGGGTAGATACGTATTTGTTCCGTTTTTAAGGTATGTGTCAAAATCCGGAATGACAGAGCTTTTAACGGCTTCTTCCTTATTCCTGGTGATTGGTGTATCAGAATTAATGGTTGCGATAGGATTGTCTCCTGCACTGGGAGCCTTCCTCGCAGGAGTCATGCTGGCCAATAGTGAATTCCGGCATGAACTGGAAGCCCATATTGATCCGTTTAAAGGTCTTCTGCTTGCTGTTTTTTTCGTAAGCGTAGGATCAACAATGAACTTTAATATTATTCAGGAAGATCCCGTATTTATTTTCACTACGGTTTTTGCTGTTTTAGGAATAAAGTTCTTCGTCTTGTATATCATCGGAAAATTCTTTAAGATGGATACGCCACAGAGCCTGTTTTATGCATTTGCCCTTTCGCAGGTGGGAGAGTTTGCATTTGTGCTGATTAATTATACTTCAAGCCTCCATCTTTTAAGTGATGAACTTAATGCACAGATGATGGCGGTAACCGCAATTACCATGTGCATTACTCCTTTCCTTTTAATTATCAATGATAAGCTGATCAATCCGAAGTTTATCAAAGAAATACCTGATCCGGAAAATGACTTCAATATTCTTGACGGCCAAATCCGCCAAAAAAAGATCATCATTGTTGGTTTCGGGCATTTCGGAAGTACGGTCGGCAGGCTCCTGAAAGCCAATAAGATTTCGGCAACCGTTCTTGACCGGGATTCTGATCGTGTAAAATTATTGAGAAGCTACGGCTTTAAGGTCTATTATGGAGATGCTAAAAAAATACCAACCTTACGTGCTGCCGGAATTGAAGATGCTGAAATATTAGTCCTTTGTCTGGATGATCCTGATTCCAATAAGTTCGTTGCGGATATAGTCCGGGAACATTATCCGGATGTAAAGATCTTTGTCCGGGCTAAAAACAGGATTGATGCCTATGAATATTTAAACAACGGCATCGATAATATTTACCGTGAAACATTAGGTACAGCTGTAGATATGGCTGTGGATGTCCTTCATGAAACCGGAATGCGTAAATATTCTGCAAGACGGCTTGGACAAAGGTTTATGGCTATAGATAAAGGATCAATCAGAAAACTTGCCAAATCCGACGATGACGATGACATCCATCTTTTTACCACGAAAGAACTCCTCCAGAGGGAGGAGGACTTACTGGCTTATGACAATCTTAACTTTGATAATAAACAGTGGGAAGACTCTTCAAATGACGAAGAAGATGAAAAATAACCTATTGGATATTCACGCTGCCTCCACTGCTTTCTTCTTTAGTTACCGAAGTTATATTCCCTTTTTTATAGACATTTATACTTCCTCCTGATGAGGCTTCTGCCTTAACGGATGACGAAGCGCTGATGTCAACGCTTGCACCGCTTGAAGCTTCTGCTTTTAAATTCTGCACGATCACATCCCTGGCAGAAATGCTGCTGCCTGAAGAAGAGGAAATTTCTGCATTTTTAGCTTTTCCGGAAATGTCAATGCTGGCTCCGGAAGAGGCCTCGACATCAAGGTCAACCGCCCAGATCTTTCCACTGAAACTGCTGCTGCTGTCCGTTGAAATATCAAAGTCATTGGCTTCCAGATCACCGGAAACAGAGCCTGAACTTGAAACTTCAATATCCGTCTTTTCCTGGACAAATTTATCTTTAACGGTGATTTTCGCTGCAGAATTTGCATTAATTTTATTGAAATCTTTTACATAAATCTTTGCTGAAACATTGTGACTGTTCATCACACGGATTCCGGTTTTATAATGGATATGGAGCTTTCCTCCGTTAATATCCACCAAAATTTCATCCATAATATTTTCAGGAGCATAGAGTACCACTTTCTCAATATCAGATTTTATAATTTCAGCATCAATAGCCTGAGAAACTTCTATTTCATCAAAATTTCCTGTTACCTGTTTCTCTTTTGTGGGTCCATGGTCTTTCGTAACGACTTTTTCTACCCAGTCTTTTCCGTTCTCATTACCTTTTCTGTCATGCTTATTTTCACAGGATGCCAATACTATACATAATGAAAAAATAAAAAGTGGTGCTGATTTCATATTTACTTATTGTATTATAGGTTATTATTACTTTACTTACTTTGATAACAACTAATGTATAAAAAATATTACATCTCTTTTTATAATTATATAACTACAATCATAATAAGGTTTATTCCACATCTTTTTCTCTATTGAACAGAGATTAAAATCATCTAAAAATCAATAACTTATACCATAAATTTATTTCTTACGGTACAGATATTGAATAAAATACATTATACACACCATAAAAATTACTATTATGATTCCATCAAAAATTCACGCTGTATTAGATTATGTTGTAGGACTATTGTTAATTGCCGCTCCATGGCTTTTGGGATTTGCTGATGACAGTGCCGCCACTATGGTTCCCGTTATTCTAGGGATTTCAACCTTGGTTTACAGTCTTTTTACCAATTACGAATACAGTTTAGCCCGTATGTTGCCATACAAGATCCATTTGATTATCGACTTTGTTGCGGGTATGCTTTTATTGTCATCTCCATGGTTATTCGGATTTAATGACAGGGTATATCTCCCTCATGTTATCTTAGGCGCCTTTGAAATGGTAGCCGTCATGGTCTCCAGAAAAGCAGCTTCTGAAATTCAACGCCCGGAACATATTTAAGCACTCCTTTGATTTTTCAATGTGATAGAATGAAGTTTCTCTGATTTTCAGAAGAGTCTTATTGATTTCCATACACAAAGTTGATACAGCCGGCGAATTATAGCTTAAGTTTTAATATCTTTATATCTTTAACAGTAAATAATTTATGAAGAAGATTTCATCAGTATTATTAATTTCTGCATTAGCATTTAATCAATCCTGTACCACAATGAAAAGCACTGACGCACAACAGGAAGTTCCATCACCGGACGCTTCACTGTCCACCAATCCGTTTTTGAAAAAAAGCAGCCTTCAATATGAAGCCCCTGAATTCGACAAGATTAAAAATGAGCATTTTAAACCTGCATTTGATTTCGGATTAAAGCAACATGATGCCGAAATTTTAAAGATTGCCAATAATAAGGAAGCTCCAACCTTTGAAAACACGATTATAGCGCTGGAAAAAAGCGGCGAAGTATTAAAAAGAGCCGTGATTGTATTTTCTAACCTTACCAGTGCCAATACAAACCCAACTCTGCAAGCATTGGATGAAGAGTATGCTCCGGTTTTTGCAGCTCATTCTGATAAAATGTATCTGAATGATAACCTCTATAAAAGGATAAAATCCATTACCGATAACGGTCTGGATTCTGAAAGTAAAAGACTGCTTCAATATTATAAGCAGAACTTTGAAATTGCGGGAGCCAATCTTTCTTCAGTAGATAAGGAAAAGCTGAAACAAATCAATCAGGAATTGGCTTCGCTTTCCACCCAATATTCTAATAAATTATTGGAGGCAAGAAAACAGGGCGGCGTATTCTTTACAGATGCCAAAGAATTGGACGGACTTTCCGCTGATGAAATCGCTGCTGCGGCCAGTGACGCAAAAAATGCGGGAAAAAACGGACAATATTTGTTAGCCTTACAAAATACCACCCAGCAACCTTTATTGCAAAATCTTAAAAACAGAGCCACAAGGGAAAAATTATTTAAGGCTTCCTGGCTCAGAGCCGAGAAAGGCGATGCGAATGATACAAGAGCAACAATTGAAAAATTAGCTGCTTTAAGGCTTAGAAAAGCACAGGTTTTAGGTAAAAAAAGCTTTGCAGAATGGAAACTGCAGGATCAGATGGCAAAAACTCCGGAGGCTGCGACCTACTTGATGAACCAGATCGCAACACCAGCAGTAGAAACGGCAAAACGGGAAGCAAAAGATATACAGGATCTCATCGATCAACAGAAAGGAAACTTTAAAGTAGAACCCTGGGACTGGAATTTTTATGCAGAGCAGGTAAGAAAAGCAAAATTTGATCTCGATGAAAACCAGATCAAACCTTATTTTGAGATTACGACTGTTTTGGAAAAAGGTGTTTTCTTCGCCGCTGAAAAATTTTATGGGTTAACATTTAAAAAAAGAACTGATCTTCCTGTTTATCATCCTGATGTGGTGACCTATGAAGTTTTTGATCATGACGGAAAATCAATTGCGATTTATTACCTGGATTTCTATACCCGGGATGCTAAGAATGGAGGTGCCTGGATGAGCAATTTTGTAGAACAGTCTTACATGCTAGGAACAAAACCGGTTATCGTAAACTGCTACAATTACCAGAAACCAGCCCCAGGAAAACCTTCGCTTATCAGTTATGATGATGTTTCCACTATTTTTCATGAGTTTGGCCACTCCATCCATGGGATGTTTGCCAGTCAGAAATACCCGTCGCTTTCAGGAACCAATGTACCAAGGGATTTTGTAGAGTTCCCTTCACAGATCAATGAGCACTGGGCATTAGATCCTGTTGTTTTAAAAAATTATGCTATTCACTATGAAACAAAGCAACCTATTCCTCAGGCTTTGGTTGACAAAATTAAAAAAGCAGCCACGTTTAATCAGGGCTATATGACCACAGAACTTGTTTCTGCAGCTGAGCTGGATATGGATTGGCATACTGTAACCCAAGAAAATCAGTTAATTCCGGTACTCGATTTTGAAAAGCAATCGCTGACAAAACATGGATTTACTTTGGCAACTGTTCCTCCAAGATATCATACACCTTATTTTGCCCATATCTGGGGTGGAGGTTATTCTGCAGGATATTATGCGTATTTATGGTCTGAAACTCTTGACAATGATGCCTGGGAATGGATCAGCAAAAATGGAGGACTTACCAGAGGAAACGGTGACCGTTTCAGAAAATATATTTTGTCGGTAGGAAACTCTGTTGACCTTAATCAGGCATTCAGGGATTTTACAGGCCATGATCCTGATATTAAACCGCTGTTAAGGAACAGAGGATTTATTAAATAACTTTAGAGCATTCATTTTTGAATGCTTTTTTTATTATATCAATTTCAAAGGTATCTGTTTAAGCTATTATATAGAACATTTGAATTATCATACGAAGACAATGTTTCTGGATATGTGTTTATTTTTTATCAGCTTAGTATATTTCCATTAGCCTGCTTCCGCTATGGACTATTAGTCCTATCGCCCGGGTGTTGCAGTTTGATGTCCTTTGCTTTTTATCTACCAGCTGCGGAGTAACCGTTTCTATCGGGGATTAAAGATGTACAGGGTTCATTTGGAGTTAGTCAGCAGTATTTCTATAGCCGAAGTACAGGGCTTATGTTTTTCTTAGTTCTACTAATAATTAACAGATTTTAAAAACCTGTCAGGTTCAAATGATAGTGCACTAATAGTTATACTAATGCTAATTATAATGAACTGATATAAGCAACAATAAATAGCGGTGATTGGATATTATAGCGGAATAGTGTTAATGATATTTTTAATGTACTGAATTAACAGTTACAGAAGCATCATCAAGGATGAAGAAGATAGTTTTTCAGTAAAGATAATAAAGAGGCGAGAACAATAGTTATATCCAAAAAGGTCTGTATGCTTATTATTTAGGTTTTGGAGGTTGGATTGGATTTCGGAGTTTTTGGATGAATATGGTTTTGGATTTAGTTTGGATCAGTTACAAAATTTGGGGATCAAATAAGAATGGTAACTTTGTTTAATGTTAAAGGATACTGAAATTCTGAAATTATTTTTACCTGAATTATTAATCGAATACTTCGAGATTATAAAATTTGAAGAAGAAAA
>NZ_JAKVIP010000021.1 GCF_022601875.1 Chryseobacterium sp. SSA4.19 | reverse complement strand
TTGCTCAGTTGAACGGCTTTGATTTTAAAAGCTGGATCGTATATTTTTCGCTCTCGTTTCATAAGTTAAAATTAAGGCTTTATGCTTAACTTTTACTGGACGATAAGTTAGTATATCCACATTTGGAAAATACAATATTGTCCAGTGTAGCATACGTTCCGGAATACAACCGGATCCCATTGGACTCTCCGGAAGTTGCGCCCAGCACGGTTACATTTTTGATGACAGGGTTGGATCTTGGTGAAGCATCTGCATTGGTTGCATTATTCAGCCCTTTGATTCCTGTATTTCCCGTTCCGTCAGCTTTTCTTGTGGTATACATATTGTTGACGGTTCCGGTCCATCCATCGGTCCATACAAAAGCGTCATCCTCGTTGCCGGCAGATACGATATTGGAGACATTAACAGTTCCTCCGTACAGCTGGATGCCGTCTTCAGCACCGTTTATGACGGCGATATTTTCTATTTTCGTATCGCTACCGATCCCGAATAAAGAAAGTCCGTTGAACTTTTTACCCGCAACAAAATCAGCTCCGGCATACTGTATTTTTACATAGGTGAAAGATCCTGAGTTATCGTTGGAAGCTGTGCCTCCATACAATGCATTCCCGATTTCAGAAGAATCTGTAGTGCCTGTATTAACGGGAGCTTTCCCACAGATAATCAATCCGCCCCAGCTGCCCGGTGTTGCGGCAGAGGATGAAAATGATACGGGAGACAAAGTGGTGCCGTTCGCAAAAAGCTGTCCGCCCTGTTCAACAAGGATATAGGAAGCCGCACCGGCTGTCGCAACAATTCTGGTTCCGGCAGGAATGACTAATTTACCGCCGTCTTTTACCTTCACTGCTCCGTTAAGGACATACACCTTGGTGGCATCCAGGGTCACCACCTGACCGTTGGTAATATCGCCTTTGAAGCTACCCGGATCCTGTGCGATGCCCACCACGGGGATGGTAGCAATCTCTTCATCATCTTTGCAGGAAATCATGGTCAGTGAGGTACCGGTTATTAGTAAAGAGACAATCAACGGTATAAAATTTTTCTTCATAAGTAGGTATATTTTCTTTTTACGGAATTGAGATGATCTGAACCCTGTGTTCAAAAAGCCAAATTACATCTTTTCTGTTTATTTCCCAATTCAAAATCCCGGGTTATCCTTTAAAAAACTTAATCATGCAAAACGGCATCGGAAATAGATTTCCGATGCCGTTTCAGTTAATATGAAGAAACTAATTACTGATTATTGTAGTCCTGCCAAAAGGTTAACTCCGTCTACAGTAGCCCATGCTCCTGCAGGTAGGGAAACTTTGGTTACGGTAGAGGTATTGGTGAATGTTTTTCCACCATTCGTCTGAGCGTATCCCCAAACTCCTGCGTTATCGGAATTTACATAGTTGACAGGAGAAACAGAAACTTTGGTAGGATTTGCATTTACCTGGTTGGTATTTGTAGCATCATCCTGGATAAGAACTGCATAAGCGTTTTTACCTCCCATGTTTTTATAGCCACTGATATATACATTAGAGAAAATCCCCGTTCCCTGTCTTTTGAACTGAATCGCTGAAATTTCTACGGAACCTGCAACTTCAGGATTCGTATTGTTGTCTCTGATTAAAGTAATATTAGAAATTTTAGGAGCTGTATTATCTACATTTGCAGAAGCCTCTACTTCCATTCCAAAGTTACCTGTTCCGGTCTGGAATGCATACCAGTTCGTATTGTTTTGTCCGCTCCAAGCATCCTGCCAGTCGAAAGAATCGTCAAAGTTTCCGTAAGAAACGATATTTTTAGCACTTACCGTACCTCCGAAGAATTCGTATCCGTCATCTGTTCCTTTATAAGTTACCAGGTTTTCCAAAGTAGTTCCGGCTCCCACTGCGTAGAAGGTCATAGAATTGGTTTCGGAAGTACCGTCATTGATTTTTTTACCTCCGTATTCTACGCGTACAAATTTCATGGTTCCTGAATTGGAATTGGCATCATTTCCACCATAATATACGCTGTTTCCATCTTCAGAAAGCGCCTGAGATAAACCATTTACCGCTTTGATAGGAGCATTTCCGTATAATGTGATTCCTCCCCAGTCACCAGGTGTTTTGGTAGTCGTGGTAAACACGATCGGTTCTGAAGCTGTACCTACTGCATTAATTTTACCATCCTGAAGGATTACCAGGCTGCTGGATTTGGTTGTAACAGCGTTGAAAACAGCACCCGCTTCAATAGTAATTGTCGCTCCATTGGTTACTTTTACAACACCGTCTAAAATATAAGTTCCTTTTTTAATTAAAATATCTTTAGTAATCGTCCCGGAAAGAGTTCCGCTTCCGCTAAGAACACTTTCAGTAGTTCCAGGAGTATTTACTGTACCGTTACCGTTATCTCCGTCATTGATATCAATAGAGCAAGAAGATAGAGTTACACTTAAAGCGAGTGTAAGAGAAAATAAAGTTAAAAGATTCTTTTTCATTTTATACTAAGATTAATTTTTACTGATTTTAGAATGTATATCCTACTGTAAAGTTGAAGTTTACTCCGTTGAAATAACTGTTTAGCGCATAATTACCTTTTGTGTCAACTGGATAATAGCTGTTGTCACCTAATTCTACTCTGTACTTGCTGTTCAGCATGTTTTGTACTCTGAATTTGATATTCCAGTTCTTATCAATTTGATTCTGGTAGACAAAATCCAGCTGGTTAAACGGTCTTTCGTAATAGTTATCGGTACCGGAACCTCCAACAGCAAAAATTTTAGATCCGGATACGTTATACACTAAAGAGATCGTACTGCTTAAATTTTTAGAGTTTTTATACTCATATTTCAAATCCGCATTGATAGTGTAAGGTGCCGCTCCCTGTAAACCTCTTCTGTGAAGCTGATCATCGGTAAATCCTACAATATTCGGTCTTTCTGTTTTTAACTGATCTTCACTTCTGTCAACATCAGAATACATAAAGGTCGCGTTGGCGCCAAATGTAAATTTATTCAATGCTTCCGATAGCCTTCCCAGACTTAATATTCCTTCCAATTCAATACCTGCTAAAGTTGCTCTTTTTGCATTATAGAATGTAATAACAACCCCACTTGCATTTCCTGACGGTGCTATGGATTTCTCAATAGCGTTATCAAGCCTTTTTGCAAAAAGGTTTACCGCAAACATTTCTTTTGCAGAAGGATAATGTTCCCATTTCAGGTCAATATTATAGTTTTCACTGTTTTTAATATTTTCATTACCTCTTACGGAGGTGTTATCAGGATTGATATACTCGATCGGCATGGTTTCAATCAGGATAGGACGGGTAACGGTTTTGCTTAAAGACAGCCTAAGATTGTTTTTTGTATCCAGTGCTTTCTTTACGGAAAGGGAAGGAAGGAAATAATTCATCTTAGGAGCCAGTGTACGTCTGTCTGCAACACCTGGGGCATTATAGCGGATAATACGCATGTCATTCTCAAATCGCCCGCCAATTAAAATATCCCAGCTATCAGTAGGTTTGTAATCCGCATGAACATATCCTGCATTCACAAACTGATAAATATTTGATAAATAAGAATAAGCATCGGAACCTTCTCTGTAATACAATCTGTTGTTATTGATGGAATTGTCTAAGGTAGGCTGAATATTATCAACGTTTACGTTAACAGGATTGTTTGCAAATTGGAAATTAGGAACACCAAAAATGAAACGGTACGAATTTTTTCTCAAGTCAGCAAAACCGTTGTATCCGGCAGTCAGCTGTAAAGGGTAATCTTTACGTTCACCTTTGTTCCCAAGAAATACGGAATACTCTCCATAAGCTGACGCATAGAATTTGCCGTCAACATCCAGGTATTGTCTGATCAGGTTGTTACCTCCATAAGAAAATACGGCATTATTGAAATCCGTAGGCATGGTAAGTTCAAATATCTTTCTGTCCGGCTGGCTGTAATTGTTCATTACATAGCTTGCTCCCGCTTTAAATAAATGACGTTCTCCCAATTTTTGAGAAGCGTTTAACTGCATGTCGAGAAATCTCGAAATATCCTGCTGGTTCGTTCTGAAAAAGCGTACGTCTTCATTGATGAAGTTTTTATAACCGCTGAAGTCTTCAATAATGTTTGCAGAATTTTGAAGATAAATAGCATTTAAATTTACGTTTGTGCCTTTATTCTTATACCCTAAACCAAATAGTGCGGAAGATTCAAGTTCGTATACGTAACTTTTCTTTGTTAATAAATTACTTAATTCAACCTTCTGTCCATTATCTCTGAACTGATTGTTGTCCCCTTCTCTGTAAACATATTTTGAACCTTGATTCAGGGAAAGCAATAGTCCGAGCGTTCCGCTTTCACCGGCCTTGAATTTCTGTACCGTGGTGAAGCCTATGCTTGTATTGGGTATAGTTTTGATATTTTTTACGTTCCAAGAGTCTTTAAAAGAATTTAACGATTGTTCTTTTGTAAAGCTATAGCTATTAGGTCTGTACTCTCTTACTTCTGTTGGAAGCCTTCTGTCTCTTGAATTTAATCCCAAATAAGAATTGATGCCTGTTGACCCTTCAGCAATTTTAAAGTTATTCCTGAATGTGCTTAATGTATTTACTCCGACACTGAATTCAATTTTGGAAAATGCTTTATCAATCGTTAAGGTTTCAATATCGAAAGTCGCTCCGGCAAAGTCACCGTATAGATTGGAGTTAAATGTTTTGTAGATATTAAGCTTCCCTACAACGTCTGTCGGGAACTGCTTTAAAGCAATGATTTTTTGAAAGGGATTGTTAGAAGGAGAACCGAGCCCGTTAATTAAAAGATAATTGTATCTTTCTTCAAGGCCTCTTACAAAAAGACCTCTTCCTTCAACAGTAGTGATTCCGGTTACTTTCGTAAGACCCTGCTCAACGTTGGAAATTCCTTTCCTGGAAATTTCTTCAGCACTTACAGCCTGTTTCTGGATGATTGCCTTTTTTTGTTCTACGAGAACTGCAGTTTCCGTTTTCTTGTTACTGCTTCCCTGGATCACTACACCTTCAATTTTTTTTTCTTTCTTGATGGTGTCGTTTTTGGTTTCTTGAGCGTAAAGTACAGTTCCGGATGTTGTTAAAAACAAAACTGCAATACTCAGTTTTCTAAAATTCATTTCTTTTCTTCTTACTATATTCTTTCGGTGCAAAGGAAGGGAAGATTAATGGAGTACATGGTTTAGCGAAATTTAATTTTTTCTTAACTAAACATTAAGAAAAGATTATTATTGTTAACTTTATGTGAACGATGTCCGTTTTGTTAAACTGTGATTAAAATATTATTAACTTTGACTCGTAAAAATCAAAAATGAACCAAAAGAAAATCCTCCTGATAGACGATGAACTGGATATTTTAGAGATTCTGTCTTACAATTTGGAAAAGGAAGGCTATGATATATATACAGCCACCAACGGTAATGAAGGAATCGACAAAGCCAGGGAAATTATTCCGGACCTGATCCTGCTGGATGTAATGATGCCGGAAAAAGACGGGATTGAAACCTGTCAGGAACTTCGCAGGATCAAAGAGCTTCAGAAAACCCTGATTGTTTTTCTTTCTGCAAGAAGCGAAGAGTTTTCACAGTTGGCCGGATTCCAGGCGGGCGCCAATGATTATATCGTTAAACTCATCAAACCGAAGATCCTTATTTCCAAAGTGAATGCCTTGTTGCAGCTGACGTCGCAGGTTTCGGATAATGCCAAGCTTATTGAAATCGGTGACCTCATTATCGATAAAGACAATTTCAGGGTTTCCAAAAGCGGGCAGCAGTTTCTGCTTCCGAAAAAAGAATTCGATCTTCTGTACTTACTGGCTTCAAATACTGAAAAAGTATTTAAAAGGGAAGAAATTCTGGAAAAAGTATGGGGAAATGACGTGATTGTAGGAGAAAGAACGATTGATGTACACATCAGAAGACTAAGAGAGAAGCTGGGAATTAATACCATTCAGACCTTAAAAGGAATTGGGTATAAACTTATTGTTTAATATTCGGTTCCAATCCTTATCTTTACTGTCAACCCCTAAAATAGTGTAAAATTGAAATTTTACAGGCTTACCCTTGTAGCCTCCTGTCTTCTGACACTGGTGATGTTCCTGTTAGTAATCATTTTTGATTCGCTGAAGGACTTGTATTACAGCACTCCGTTCTTCAAAATCGGACTCTTTATCTGTCTTATATTTATTTTTATCATTAATTATATCGTACTGGAGCTGCTCTTTAATTATTACGGTAAAAAACAGGTCCGCGGACTTTCCCGTATCCTGCCGCAGGAAATTGTAGATAACAATAATGAGAATATTACCATTAAAGAATTGGGGGAGCGGTTTTCAGATCTCAATCAGAAGAAAATTACCGAGCTTGATATGATGAAGGAAATGGAAAGCTACCGTAAAGAATATATCGGTAATGTTTCCCATGAGCTTAAAACGCCGCTGTTTTCGATTCAGGGATATGTGGAAACGTTACGTGATGGCGGGGTCGATAACCTGGTGATCCGTGATAAATACCTGGAAAGGATTGATAAATCTGTAGAAAGGCTGATTGCAATTGTTACCGATCTGGATATGATCAACCGTTTGGAAGCAGGCGAGATTAACCTTACGGTTTCCAAATTTGACGTGAATATCCTCATCAAGGAAATTTTTGATCTTCTTGATCTCGAGGCTGAAAAACATAACGCTACTTTACAGATTCAGACTTTGCATCCTCAGATTTTTGTGGAAGCGGATAAGCAGAAAATTTCACAGGTCTTTATTAATCTTATCTCAAATGCCATTCACTATGCCAACCGCCAGGAAGCGAAAGTCGTGGTAAAGACAAGTGTTCTTAAGAATAAAGTATTAATTGAAGTGATAGACAACGGTATGGGGATAAAATCCGAAAGCTTACCCAGAATTTTTGAAAGATTCTACCGGGTAGAGACCAGCCGCAGCAGAAGGGAAGGCGGTTCAGGACTTGGCCTGGCTATTGTAAAGCATATTCTGGAAGCCCATAATGAGAATATCACCGCAGAAAGTGTTTATCTGGAAGGAACAAAATTCAGTTTTATGCTTGAAAAAGCAAATCATGCCGGCAAAATGTAAGGAAAAAAAATGTTTTAAAAAATCCATAAATATTTTTTTGTCACATCTCATTTATTTTATATTTGCAATAGAGATTTATCATAATAATAAAGGCAAAAAGTAATTTAAAAAACTGATGGTTTATAAAATCCGCGTAATATTAGATGCAAAAGAAGATATTTTCCGGGATATCGAAGTTAAAGGGAAACAGACGCTATGGAACTTACATTTAGGGATCAAGAGTGCGTTCAGCCTGCAGGGAGAGGAACTTTCTACATTTAATCTCCTGGAAGAAGACGGAACAATCATAAAAAGCGTACCGTTGGAAGATATGAGTGACGATGGTGACGGTGAAATTATGTCGGATGTGTACATTGATGAAGCTTTTGAAAATACAGGAAACAAGGCACAGTTTCAGTACGGGCTTCTTGACCTTTGGGAATTCTTCTGCGAACTTGTTGAAATCATTGACGAAACAAAAGGGGTAAATTACCCGATTACCGTATACAGATTCGGTAACGTGCCTTTGAAAGCACCTGCCAAAAGTACGGCCGGAGGATCCAAGAAAAAATCGGCAATGCCCTTGCTGGACGATGATTTTGGCTTTGACGATGATTTAATGGCAAGCGGGAACTTCGCAGACGAAGACGACGATAATTTTGATGATGAGGAAGAAGAAGACTACAATGATGATGTTTTCGAAGATGACGATAATGAAGACGACAGATAATTAAAACGATTAAAATATCAGCCCTGAATGAGAATTCAGGGTTTTTTTATTACAAAATTGAATGTCAGTAATAAGGGGCTTTCTCTGTTCTTAAATAGAGAAAGTTTTACATTCAGTTTTATTGGTCATCTCTGTCATATAAAATTCACAAGCTAACAATGCCCTTTTTCGGTTACAATTCCTATTTTTGTTAAAAGTACTGAATGAAAAAGTTAATTTTAATCGCAGTAATGAGCCTGGGAATGATTTCCTGTGCCACTCAAAATATAAAAAAAGATATGACAGACTTGCCGAAAAACTGGAGACATACGACTAATATTTATGAAGTTAATGTAAGACAATATACCAAGGAAGGGACATTCAGGTCGTTTGAGAAAGAAATGCCGAGACTGAAAGCAATGGGAGTGCAGACACTCTGGTTTATGCCGGTTACCCCGATCGCACAGCAAAATAAAAAAGGAAGCCTGGGAAGCCAGTATGCAGCCGCAGATTATACTTCTGTTAATCCGGAATTCGGGACTATGGAAGACTTTAAACATATGGTGAATGAAGCGCACAGGCTGGGGTTCAAAGTCATTATTGACTGGGTAGCCAACCATACCGGTTGGGACCATGTCTGGACCAAAACGCATCCTGAATTTTATTTAAAAGACCCGGACGGAAAATTCCATATGGCATCAGGGATGGATGATATTATTGAACTCGATTATAAAAACCAGGAAATGCGTCATGCCATGATCGATGCCATGAAGTTCTGGATCAGGGAAACCGGGATTGATGGCTTCAGGTGTGATTTGGCTTCATGGGTGGAAGTGGATTTCTGGGAAGAAGCCCGCCCGGAAGTTGAAAAAATAAAACCGCTTTTCTGGATCGGGGAATATGATGAGCTTGAAAATCCGGATTATGGAAAAGTTTTTGATGCCAGCTATTCCTGGAAATGGATGCACAAATCTGAAGACTACTACAAGAAAAACCAGCCGCTACAGGAACTGAAAGATCTGTTAATTCAATACTCGAAGATCGGAGACGGTTCTATGAGAGCCTGGTTTACTACCAACCACGATGAAAATTCATGGAACGGAACGGAGTATGAAAAATACGGAGATATCACCAAGCCAATGGCTGTATTCTCCGCTACCTGGAACGGAATCCCTTTGCTGTATTCAGGTCAGGAACTTCCCAATCTGAAAAGGCTGGAGTTCTTTGAAAAAGATCCGATTCAATGGGATGGCAGCTACCGGATGTCAGATTTTTACAAAACTTTATTCAGCCTGAAGGCTTCAAATCCCGCATTAAGAGGAGGTGACCTGGCGGTGACCACCTATTTCCTGAACACGACAGCCAATAATAAAATATTAGCTTATCTAAGGAAAAACGGGCAGAATGAAGTACTGGTCGTTCTGAACATGTCTAAAGAACCTGTGAGCTTCAGTATTGAAGACGAGCAGGTATCCGGGACTTTCAAAAATGTTTTTGATAAAACGAAAAAGAATTTTGATGAAGGTAAAACCTTTGATTTTAAAGTATCAGACTACGCTGTGTTTGAGAAATAAGAACTGAATTTTCTAAATAAACGAGCAGGCGGCTAAATCATGGCTGCCTGACTTCGTTTTGTAAACTTATCACAAGCTCTGAGAAGTACAGTTTTTAATGAAAGGATTTTTTTAAGCTAATACTTTGAATAATTTTAAACAAATAGTAACATTACAATGTATTTAATACATTTGAAATCTTTGCTACACCAACAGTCAATGGATAAATCGGAAATAATAAAAATAGTAAGAAATAAAATCACTTCGAAAATTCAGAATTTTGAAAACCTGATTGCGGAAACCAGAGCTTCGAGCAATGATACGAAAAGCTCTATGGGCGACAAGTATGAAACCGGCAGGGAAATGCTTCAGCAGGAGATTAACAATCTTCAGAGGCAACTGAATGAAGCTTTAAATCAGCAGGTTTTGATCCGGAAAATAACCTCTGAGCCTTCCTTAAAAGTGCAGAACGGAGCTTTGGTAAAAACAGACAAAGGTGTTTTTTACATCTCGGCTTCCATCGGAGAAATCATTTTGGACAATCAGAAAATAATGACCATATCTGCTGAATCTCCTTTGGCGAAGGCTATGACAGGATTAACCAAAGGACAGAGTTTCTCCGTCAATACAGTCAGCCAGATTATTGAAGAAATTTGGTAACCGTATTATAAGCAGCCTTTGAATGCCGGTTAAGATCAAATTATACTAAATAATACTGAATTTCGTTAATTGGTATGTGACAGCAGGACAGGATATTGGTAAAATGACTCCTTTTTATTCGGCCTTTTAAATTAGATTCTTTAAATTTGGGAACATAAAACAGCTTTTCAAAATGCAGAATTACCTAGACCTTTTACAGCATATTTTAGATCACGGAACTGACAAAACTGACAGGACTGGGACCGGAACCAGAAGTGTTTTCGGATACCAGCTGAGATATGACCTGTCTAAAGGATTTCCTTTGGTGACCACCAAAAAAGTGCATTTGAAATCTATTATTTATGAATTGCTTTGGTTCCTGAAAGGCGATACCAATATTAAATACTTAAAAGACAACGGCGTCTCTATCTGGGACGAATGGGCAGACGAAAACGGTGATTTAGGTCTTGTTTACGGCGCGCAGTGGAGAAGCTGGAACGGAGCGGACGGAAAAGCAGTTGACCAGATCACTGAAGTTATTGATCAGATTAAAAAAAATCCGGATTCCAGAAGGCTGATTGTTTCGGCATGGAATGTTTCGGAAATCCCCAATATGGCTTTAGCACCCTGCCATGCGCTGTTTCAGTTTTATGTCGCTGACGGAAAATTATCACTGCAGCTATACCAAAGAAGCGCAGATGTTTTTCTTGGGGTTCCGTTTAATATTGCGAGTTACGCATTATTGCTGATGATGGTAGCGCAGGTCTGCGATCTGGAAGTAGGGGATTATGTGCACAGCTTCGGCGATGTTCATATTTACAATAATCATTTCGAGCAGGTGAACAGACAGCTTTCAAGAGAAACTAGGCCGCTTCCGACCATGAAACTGAACCCTGAAGTTAAAGATATCTTCAGCTTTGATTTTGAAGATTTTACGTTAGAAAATTATGATCCGCATCCGGGGATTAAAGCACCCGTAGCGATTTAATTTTTAATGATAATTTCATTACCTTTAATTTAAATTCAGAAAGTATGGAAATTAAAATCCGCTTATATGAATACGCAGATGTTCCTTTCATTAAAAAACTTTTATCCCAGATAAAAGGTGTTACGAGTATTGAGGTTACTGAAAATGAGAAAAGTTATTCTTGGGAAGAAATTGAAGATTCGGAATATTTTGCGAAAGTAATGGAGCAGAGTGAGAATGATTACAAAAATGGGAAAACCCAGGATCTGACAGATGATGTGTTAAAGGAAATATTTAATGGAAAATGAGAATTACGATTTCAGAAACTGCAAAAGTCTCTTTGAAAGAAATTGTTGATGTTTTAAAAACGAACTGACTGCAAAAGAAATTGCTGTTTTAGAAAATGATATCCGAAAATTCAGGCAGACCATTATTGAAGATATCGTTAAACATCCATCCTTAGAAAAGTTTCCTAATGTAAAATATACACTGATCGGAAAAAAACAAATTAAGCTGATTTACGAAATTAAAAAAGACCAGATTACTATTAAATTGTTTTTAGTATTGTAACAGGATCCGTTAAAATTGAAATATTTATTAATAGGATAACTAAAAAGTGAAGTGCAAAACTTCACTTTTTTTGTAACATTCAGAACATTTTTTCAACCTATTGATTAAATCTCAATGCATGTTAAAAAAGTTACTTTTTCTTTCGGTGATCAGCATTTCAGGTATTTCTTTTTCTCAAAATAGAGTAAAGGAAAAACTGGGAAATTATCTGGATTCCCTGTTTGTGCATCACAAAGTAATGGGAAGTTTTGCCTTTACGGATAAGAACGATACGAATTTCCTGAAAACAGTAGGATTTTCTGATGCGGAAAACAGCAGAAGGCCAATATGAATACCCAATATCGTATTGGCTCTATCAGTAAGACTTTTACGGCCGTTCTGGTCATGAAAGCGGTGGAAGATAAAACACTTTCTTTAGACAGAAAACTTTCAGATTTCTATCCTGAGATTCCCAATTCAGATAAAATTAACATTGAGCAGCTATTACAGCACAGAAGCGGAATTCATAACCTGACGGATGAAGCGGAATATGCTCAGTATTATATGAAACCTCAGACAGAAACTGATCTAATCAATATCATTAAAAAATATAAAAGCGATTTTGAACCGAGATCAAAGTATAACTACAGCAACTCCAACTATATTCTGCTCGGGTTTATTCTGGAAAAGACATATAAAAAGCCATATTCGGAATTAATCAAGGATAAAATTGCCAAGCCACTGAATCTTACATTAACAGAAGCGGGAGGAACAATTGATTCCTCAAAAAACCAGGCAAATTCTTACATGTATGCCAACGGAATATATCATAGGTTACCCGAAACGGATATGAGTATCCCGGTTGGCGCGGGAAATATCATCTCAACACCCACTGAACTTATAAAATTCATTCTCGGATTGGAACAAGGGAAACTTCTTAAAAAAGAAAGCCTCGATAGAATGAAAAATTTCATTGATGATTATGGGTACGGAGTGGTGAAGTTCACTTCCGGTAAAATCTCCGGTTTTGGGCACAACGGCGGAATCGACGGTTTCAGGTCAGCATTGTTCTATTTTCCTGACCTGCAGATTGCGGTAAGTTATGTTGTGAACCAGGCGGATGTGGATACCGATGAGATTTTCGATAAAATGATCTTAACGGCGACAGGAAAAGATTTTGAAATGCCGAGCTTTAAAACCCTTGAAATCCCGGAAGCCCAGCTGCAGAAATTCACAGGCATTTATGCAAGTGCCGGGGTTCCTGTAAAATTCAATATTTTTATCCAGGATAAAAAACTGATGGCGCAGGCAACCGGACAAAGTGCTTTCCAGCTGGATGCAACTTCTGAAACCAGCTTTAAATTTGATATGGCAGGGATTGTAGTTAATTTTTATCCGGAAAAAAACAATTTGACATCATTCAGGGAGGTGTAAAAACAACATTCACAAAAGAATAATATAATGAAATACTTAAAAATAAATACCGAACAGAACGCTGATCTGGAAGCATTGAAAAATGCTATCCTTCAGATGAAAAGTGTAGAGTCTGTAGAAATTATCGATGAGGAAAATCCTGAAAGCGAACTGAAAAAAGCGTTTACCAAAACCAAAGAACAGTTTAAAAAAGGAGATTACGAAACAGTAGTCAACGATATTTTCGATATTTTAACAAAAAACAATACTAAGAAATAAGTACTACATACATATGAAAAAAGCCGTTTTATCGATCGCTATCCTTAGCGGGATTTTCTTTTCCGCAAATATGACAGCACAAACTGAAACTTCAGGAAGGGAAAAAGTCTACAGAGCGACCCATACAAAAGCAACGGAACTGAAACATACCAAGCTTAAAGTAAATTTCGATTACCAGAAGGAACAGATGAATGGGGAGGAATGGCTGACGGCCGCACCGTATTTTTATCCGACCAACGAACTGACCCTGGATGCCAAAGGAATGCTGATTCATGAAGTGGCTTTGGATAACAATGGTAAAAAATCTGCTTTAAAATATGATTACAAGGATGATGTCTTAAAGATTACTTTAGACAAGACGTATCAGAAAAATCAGGATTATACGGTATACATTAAATATACGGCCCGCCCGAATGAAGTAAAACAGGAGGGAAGCGCAGCGATCAATGATGCAAAAGGTCTGTATTTCATCAATGCCCAGGGGAAAGATGCGGATAAACCGACCCAGATCTGGACACAAGGAGAAACGGAATCTTCTTCTGCATGGTTCCCGACTATTGATAAATCCAATCAGAAAACGACTCAGGAAATCTACATGACGGTTCCTGACAAATATGTAACGCTTTCAAACGGTATTTTAAAAGATTCACGAAAAGAAGCCAATGGTTTGAGAACAGATCACTGGGTGATGGACAAAAGACACTCTACCTATCTTTTCTTCATGGGCGTGGGAGAGTATGCCATCGTAAAAGACAAATGGAGAAATATTCCGGTTGATTATTATATCGAAAAAGAATACGAGCCTTATGCAAAGCAGATTTATGGGAATACACCGGAAATGATGGAGTTTTTCTCTAAAAAGCTCGGATATGATTATCCCTGGGCAAAATATGCACAGATTTCTGGAAGGGATTACGTAAGCGGTGCGATGGAAAATACAACCGCAACCTTGCACGGAAGCGATATTTTACAGAAACCGGGACAGCTGATCGATGAAAATACCTGGGAAGATACCATTGCTCACGAATTATTCCATCATTGGTTTGGGGATCTGGTAACGGCAGAAAGCTGGAGCAATCTTACGGTTAACGAATCTTTTGCCAACTATTCGGAATATCTTTGGAACGAATACAAATACGGAAAAGACCAGGCAGATTATCACCAGATGAAAGATGTGAACATGTATCGTACAACCCCGGGCTATTTTGATAAAGATTTAGTACGTTTTAATTATGATTCACGCGAAGATGTTTTTGATCTGGTTACTTATCAGAAGGGAGGAGGAATCCTTCATATGCTGAGAAATTATCTGGGTGATGATGCTTTCTTTGCAGGAATGCAGGATTATCTGAAAACCTACGAATACCAGAACGCTGAAGCCCATCAGTTAAGATTGTCATTTGAAAAAGTTTCAGGAAAAGACCTCAACTGGTTTTTCAACCAGTGGTACTTCGGAAGCGGACATCCGAAAATTAATTATTCCTATACTTTCGAACCGGTTAAAAAACAGATTGCCCTTACCATCAACCAGACGCAGGATCAGCCTTTTCAATTTCCTCTTGCTATTGATGTGTATGACAACGGAAAGCCGAAAAGATACAATGTCTGGGTAAATGCGCAGGCAAAAAATACCTTCAGCTTTGATACTTCGAAAAATGCTGATCTGGTAAACATTAATGCAGACGGTGTTTTACTGGCAGACATTACCGATACGAAAACCCCGGAACAGAATCTGATGCAGTTTTCAGGATCCAAAGAGTTCAAAAGCCGGTATAATGCTTTAAGCGGAATCAAAGACCAGGTAGGAAAAAATCCGGCAGCAACAAAATTATTGTCGGCCGCTTTGAAGGATCCTTATTTCAGAACAAGAATCAAAGCCCTGCAGCTGATGGACCTGTCAAATGCAGAACAGTTTAAAGCGATGGGTTCGGAGGTGGAAAAATTAGCATCAAATGATCCCAAAACTTTGGTTCAGGCAGCAGCTATTTCCGCATTGGCAAAAACCAAAGATAAAAAGTATATGCCGGTATTTGAAAAAGGAGCAAATGCCGTTTCAAATGCTGTAAAAGGAAATTCGGTAGTGGCAATCGTAGCCATTGATCCTTCAAAAGCGAATGCGCTGGCAGAGAAAATTGACCTGAAAGGCGCATCAGAAACTTTGCTTGGACAAATGCTGCCGATTGTCGTGAAAAATAAAGTCACTTCGCAGATGTCAAATATAGCACCACTGGTAGCATTCTATCCGTTCATTAAATTCCAGAATCCCGAATTGGGAAAATCCGCCGAAGAAGGATACAACTGGATCATGTCTTCAGATAATCTGAAAGCAACAGAAAGCATTACCAAAATGGTGAGCCAGGCAAAAGGACAGATGGGCGATAATCCTCAGGTGAAAATGATGATTTCCCAAATGCTGAAAGACGGTTTGAGTAAAAAGATGGAGCTTCTTAAGCAGAATCCTCAGAATGCCGCAAGCATCAACAAGCAGATTGAGGCCATCAATAAAGCAATCGAAGATTTTAAATAATTAATGATACTTTTAAAATTAAGAGCACTTCCGAAAGGAGGTGCTTTTTTTGTTTTTAACTTCAATTCACAATCATTTTTAAAAATCTGTCAAATATCATAAGTGATTAAACGTTTACATTTTTTAAATTCGTAGTAAAATTGATTGATATGACTTTTGGAATTGAAGCAGCAAGCTATTATGTCCCTTCCTTGTATGTAGAAATTAAAGACTTAGCAGAAAAAAGAGGAATTGAACCCGCAAAGCTGGAAAAAGGACTGGGCCTTCACAAAATGGCATTGCCGGATATTCATGAAGATGCTGCCACTTTTGCGGCAGAAGCTTTGCTGAAATTAATGAATGATTACCATCTTAATCCAAAAGAAATAGCAAGAATCTATCTGGGGACGGAATCTGCTTTAGACGCAGCGAAGTCAACGGCTTCTTATGCCATGCAGATGGTGGAGAAAGTACTCGAAAATGAATTCGGAGAAAGATGTTTCAAGAACTGTGATGTGGTGGACATGACGTTTGCCTGCATCGGAGCAGTGGATGCCCTTCACAATTCATTGGATTTTGTAAGAGTCAATCCTGATAAAAAAGCCGTGGTGATCGCCAGTGATTATGCCAAATACGAACTGGCATCTTCAGGGGAATATACACAGGGCGGAGGCGCGGTGGCTCTTCTGGTTTCTGCAAAGCCGGACTTACTGGAAATTGAAAACAACTGGGGCGTTGCTACAGAAAGTGTTTTTGATTTTTTCAAACCCAGACGCCATTTTAACAAAGAAGATCTTAAAGATGCTCCTGAAAATTTCCCTGATAAAATTGAAATTTTCACGGATGAACCTGTTTTCGACGGCCAGTATTCCAATCAGTGTTATCAGGACAGAATAAAAGAAGCGTATGATCATTACAAACAGATAACCGGAACAGCAAAGCCTTATGAAAACTGGAAATACATGATCTTTCACCTTCCGTATGCATATCACGGAAAAAGAGTCTTCACGGAAATCTACAGCCTGGAAAATACACTTCCGTACTCAAATCCTGAAGAACAGAAGGCAGTGGCAAAATCTCCGGAGTACATTCAGTTCATTAATGATACCATCGAAAGGTCTCAAAGAGCATCATCGGAAATCGGAAACATGTATACCGCTTCTATTTTTATGGCATTGCTATCAGCATTACAGGTTTCTTTTGATGAAAATAAAGAGCTTTCCGGAAAAGAAATCGGTTTTCTGGGGTATGGGAGCGGTTCTAAATCAAAAGTATTTGCGGGAAAAGTTTCTGAGAACTGGAAAAGCGTTGTTGAGAAATGGGATTTGTTTGAAAACTTAAAAAACAGGACAGCCATCGATTTTGAGACGTATGAAAAACTGCACAGGAAGCAACTGGGAAAATCCGTTAATGAAAACTATAAAGGTTTTGGATTGAAAAATGTTGAATTGCAAAACCCGTTTCTGAAAGGAGCGAGATATTACGATTATCAAAAGTAATCCGGTAAAAAATTAAGCACTTCATCCGGAGTGCTTATTCTTTATTATTAGTGCAATCAATATAATGAAAGCTAATAGAATTAAATTAATAATCCAGTCTACTTTTTTACTTATTTTAAACCCAAATAAATATTCAATCATCTCTTTAGGCGATATCATGATTATTATTCGCTTAAAATAATTATTTTATCCTGATAGCTCTTCGGAGTCGTTCCTACCAGCTGCTTAAAAACCCTTGTGAAATAATTCGTATCAGAAAACCCCGTTTGGTAGGCCGTTTCCTTAATGCTGTTCCGGCTTGCCAGCAATTCTTTAGCCTTGGTTATTCTTTCATGAAGGATAAATTCATTCGGTGAGGTTCCCAGCTCATCTTTAAACATCTTAAAGAAATTGGATTTGCTTACATAGGCTAATTTTGCAATGCTTTCCACCGAAAGTTTCTGATGAAGGTTTTTTCTGATGTAATCCACCACAAAGCTGATTCTTGACTGGTGCTTAGCCCTGTTCTTTTCCACCATATTTCTGGCCTGGGTCTGCATCAGGCGGATCAGCAGCTCTTTCAAAGCAAAATCCGCCATAATATCTTTCTGGGAATTGTCGTCCATCGCAATCCGCATAATGTTGTTGGTGGCAGAAGCTAAAGAGGGGTTGTTAAACAGGAAATATTCATCCAGCTCAATGTTCCACCGGGAGGTTTCATCGGTTTTAGGTGTATGATAATTTAAATGATTCAGGGAATCTTCAATGAATTCAGGGTTCAGGCTTAACGAGATACATTGCGAAGGGGTTTCATCAGCTTCAGGAAAATCAATCACCATCGTTTCGCCCGGTGCCACCAAAACACTTTCGCCCGGGAAATAATCGAAATATCCGGTTTTGTTTTCCAGCTTCATATGTTTTTTTCCGCGAAGCATCGCCGTAAAAGCCATCGTTTCAAAATACAGCTTTACATTAAAGGCAGCCTGATGGGTTTCATAGATGCTAAATTCGCAGTTGTTCAGGTTGAATACGGTTTGGTTTTCAACAAGATTCAACAGCTGGTTCTGCCGTTTTAATTCAGGAGTATGGAGTAAAGATTTAGAATCATTCATTGTTAAAAATGTTTTGGATGCCTGATACTCAAATATAAAGATAATCAGCAGATACCACTGTTAATGAAATGATAAAATTTAGCCTTTATACGATTGTGAAGTTTTTTTGTACGATTATGCTATACAATTATTTTTAGGCTGTGTAAATTTAGAATCAGCAAAAATAAAAATTATTAAAATGAGTACAGTTACAGAAAAGCAGTCAGGATCAGTTTTACAGTGGCCTGAATTTAAAAGCAGATATGATAATTATATTGACGGTAAGTATACACCTCCGGTAAACGGGCAGTATTTCGATGTTGTTTCTCCCGTGAACGGAAAGAACTTTACCCAGGCAGCCCATTCATCCAAAGAAGATCTGGAGCTGGCGGTTAATGCTGCAGAAAAAGCATTCCAGACATGGAAAGATACTTCATCTACTGAAAGAAGTATTATTTTAAATAAAATCGCCGACAGAATCGAGCAGAATCTCGAATATCTGGCAACGGTAGAAACAATCGACAACGGTAAAGCCGTAAGGGAAACGCTGGCGGCAGATTTACCGCTGGCCGTCGACCACTTTAGGTATTTCGCTTCTGTGATCAGGGCAGAAGAAGGCTCTCATAATGAATTGGATAAAGACACGGTTTCCTTGATTGTTCATGAGCCGCTTGGAGTAATTGCCCAGATCATTCCATGGAACTTTCCGATATTAATGGCTGTATGGAAGCTGGCGCCTGCTTTGGCAGCAGGAAACTGTGTCGTGTTAAAACCGGCTGAAAGCACTCCGATTTCCATCATGGTTTTAATGGAAATTATCGGGGATCTGCTTCCTGCCGGGGTGGTGAATATCGTTAACGGTTTCGGAGCGGAACTGGGAAGAGCACTCGTGACCAATCCTAAGGTTAATAAAGCAGCATTTACCGGCTCTACGGCAACAGGTAGGTTGGTGATGCAGTATGCGACAGAAAATATCATTCCGGTAACGCTGGAGCTAGGCGGGAAATCTCCTAATGTATTCTTCAGTTCGGTAATGGATGCGGATGATGAATTCCTGGATAAGGCGATTGAAGGAGCCGTACTTTTTGCCCTGAATCAGGGTGAGATCTGTACCTGTCCTTCAAGGTTGCTGGTTCAGGAAGATATTGCTGATGCCTTCATTGAAAAAGTAATCGAAAGGGTAAAAGCCATCAAAGTAGGAAACCCGCTGGATAAAACCGTGATGATGGGCGCGCAGGCTTCCAAGATTCAGAAAGACAAAATCCTTTCTTATATTAAATTAGGAAAAGAAGAAGGTGCAGAAGTTCTGGTAGGAGGAGATGTGAACCATGTAGGCGAAGATCTTGAAGACGGATATTACATCCAGCCGACCATCTTTAAAGGAAATAACAGAATGAGAATCTTTCAGGAAGAAATTTTCGGGCCGGTTCTGGCATTTACCACATTCAAAGATGAGGAAGAAGGGATTAGAATTGCCAACGATACCATCTATGGATTGGGAGCAGGAGTATGGACAAGAGATGCGCACCAATTGTATAATGTGCCACGTAAGATCCAGGCGGGAAGAGTTTGGGTAAATCAATACCACTCTTATCCGGCAGGGGCTCCTTTCGGCGGTTACAAGCAGTCGGGAATCGGTAGGGAAAACCACAAAATGATGTTGGATCATTATCGTCAGACTAAAAATATGCTTATCTCGTATAACAAGAACAAATTAGGTTTCTTTTAATATTACATGTTAGGGCGTGCCCGTTTGTCCTGTTTTTAAAACAGGACAAAACGGTCGGGCTATTCAGGGCTACACTTTGTTTCGGTACTGCATTTCATTCCGTACCGGCTCGGCTGCGCCTCGCCGCCCTTCCTATCCCTCACGCAATATTTCACCATTTATGTCTTATCTGAGTTATTCGGATAAGCAGAATTCCTATTATCAACAAATTAAATAAAAACGTATGATTCCAAAAACCATGAAAGCTGCTGTAGTACAAGGCTACGGACAACCCCTAAAAATTGAAGAGGTTCCTGTAAGAGAACCGGGAAGGTATGAAGTGCTTGTGAAAGTAATCGCCTGCGGAGTCTGTCATACTGATTTACACGCAGTAGAAGGGGACTGGCCTGCAAAGCCGAAAATGCCTCTTATTCCGGGACATGAAGGAGTAGGAATAGTGGTTGCCTGCGGTCCTGAAGCCAAAGTGAAAGAAGGGGATGCTGTAGGAGTACCCTGGTTGTACAGTGCATGTGGATGCTGCGATTATTGTATCACAGGGTGGGAAACGTTGTGCGAAGCGCAGCAAAACGGCGGATACAGTGTAGATGGCGGCTTTGCAGAATATGTTATTGCCGATTCGAGATATGTGGGACATCTGAAATCAAATGTCAACTTTTTAGAGATAGCACCTATCCTATGTGCAGGAGTAACGGTATACAAAGGCCTGAAAGAAACGGAAACAAAACCCGGAGAATGGGTTGCCATTTCAGGAATCGGCGGGTTAGGGCACGTAGCTGTACAGTATGCCAAAGCGATGGGCATGCATGTGGCGGCGATTGATGTGGCAGATGACAAGCTTGAACTGGCAAAGAAACTGGGAGCGGATCTTGTAGTTAATGCAAAAAATACAGATCCCGGTAAATATCTGCATAAAGAAGTGGGCGGAATGCATGGAGCCTTGATTACAGCAGTTTCGCCGATTGCTTTTAAACAGGGTATTGATGTATTGAGAAGGAAAGGTACCATCGCATTGAACGGACTGCCTCCGGGCTCTTTTGAACTTCCGATTTTTGAAACGGTTTTAAAAAGAATTACCGTGAGAGGATCTATAGTCGGAACACGGAAAGACCTTCAGGAAGCCCTGGATTTTGCCAACGAAGGGTTAGTAAAAGCAACTGTAACAGCTGCAAAACTGGAAGACATTAATGACGTTTTTGATAAAATGAAAAAAGGACAGATTGACGGCAGAATCGTTCTTGATATTGCCGGATCAAATTAATTATTAATATAAAATGAGGCCTGGCAGATTATTTGTCAGGCTTTATTTAATTTTATGGAATGAAGTAAGAAATTTTTTTCATAATCCCGAAAATCAAAAAATAATGGAAACCAACATATCCAGAGTATCAGTCACCGAAAATGCCCTTGAAGTTATTTGGGAGCTCGAAAAAAAGTACGGAGAACTTATGTTCTATCAGGCAGGAGGCTGCTGTGAAGGGACTCAGCCGCAATGTTTTGAAAAAGGGGGATTTTATCCCAGAATGAATGATGCCATGATTGGAACCATCAACGGACATGAATTCTGGATCGACCGTGACCTGTTTGAATACTGGCAGTATTCGCATTTTACATTGGATGTGACAGACGGTTTCGGACCTGGCGGTTTTTCATTGGAAACCCCGATGTGGAAAACATTTAAAGTCCATTATAAACTCTTTACGAAAGAAGAATATGGAAATTTAGAACCTGTAAAACGCAGTGAATAAATAAATTACTTGTAATTTTGAATTGATTATTTTTTTGAAGCATATAATATATTTCTCTTTCAAAATTATATTTATCTCTTTTTATATTTCTTTTTAAAATAAAATATTGGATGATTCCTGTTACCCATGGAAGGGCTATAATAAAATAATTCTTCTCCTTTACACTCTCTATAACGGAAATAAACAGAGAAAGTAACAATACAAGTATAAAAGATAGAAAATGAAAGATGAAAGGAGTAAATTCTGCATCAATATAGATTGTGTCATTTGCTTCTGAAACAGTTCCTTTATTATACAATGAAAAATATGGTAATCAAAAAAATGTCTTCTTCTCTTAAGTGTAAAATCATTTACATTAACAGTTCCTCTATATTCAAATCTTGTAGGAATACCGTAATCAGGAACTAATGTGATGAATGATGTGTTGGTCTTATAAGTAATCTTTTTCAAATTTTCAAAAAATTCAGATTTTTCCATCTCAATGGTAAAACTCAGATGACTATACAAGCCGATAGCTTTATAGAAAGAATTCATGTTAATTTCGCAATAACAATTCGATGTCCGATCCGCAAATCAGAGCTTCACAAACCTATTCACAAACATTGAAGCGACCAGCTGTCCGACTGCGTTCAGAACCGTAGCCAGAGGATCTACTAAAGTTCCGATAATCATTACTGCCGGGATCGCTTCCTGAGGGAGCTTATATACGGAGATCATCAGCATTTCACCGATGTATCCACCGTTTGGAATGCCGCCCGCAACTATACTTACGAAAACCGTAATCCCCAAGGCCAGCAAAAGATTGACCGGATCGAAAAAATCCCTTCCGATAATTAAAAATGCCACATAAATTTTGATGATGGAGGACATCGAAGATCCGTTTTTATGTAAGGTAGTTCCGATGGGGATCACAATGTTGTAAATCTGGCTCGGAATCCCAATCTTGGATGCCGCCTGCAGATTCGCGGGCATCGTGGCAAAACTGCTGCATGTGCTGAGTGCGGTTAAAGTAGGATAAACAGCATGGGTCCAGAAACTTTTTACACCATTCCTGCCGTTTGCCATAAAAGCGTATAAAGAAAAGAATACAAGAAAATATATAACACCTGCAATATAATATAATCCTAAAGGCTTCGCATAAAACCCGAAAAGCTGAGGTCCCAGAGTGGCTACCTGATAGGCGAAATAAGCGCCCAGCCCAATTGGTGCAATGTACATGATCAGCATAAGCAGTTCCTTCATCACTTCATAGCCTGAGGCAATAAAGGTCCTGAAAGCCTGTCCTTTTTCCCCGGCTTTTCGTGCTGAAAAACCGGTCATAAAAGCAAAGATTAAAAGAGCCAGCATATTTTGCCTGGAAAAAAGCTGCGTAAATTCTCCAACTGTAAAAAAACTGACGATCCGATTTCCCCAAGTCTCATTATCTGTTGCTGCTTCTACAATTTCTTTACTTCCTGAAACACCTGAAACCGGAAATAAATATACAGCACCGATGGTAAAAACCGCTGCCGTAAGGATAAAGAACAGGAAAGTGAAGGCCATTGTCATCATAATTTTCCCGAACTTAGACTGCTGTTCCAGGGAAGCAATAGAATTGGAGACCGCAAAAAATACCAGCGGAACCACACTGACAAAAAGAAGATTAAGAAAAATATCTCCCAAAGGTTTAACATAGTCAACAATGCCCGGTGCCATAATTCCTAGAATGCTTCCCACGGTAATGCCCAGCAGTAAAAGTAAAATGCCCGAGTAGTTTTTTACCACTTCTTTCATAAAGCGCTTTTAATCAAAGATAGGCTTATTTTAACATTCCGTTATATATTTTTCACTGTCAAAATCCTTAAATTTGAGTAAAAACGTTTCTATGGCGTATATAGATTACTATAAAATTTTAGGCGTAGACAAAAGCGCAACCCCGGATGATATTAAAAAAGCATACCGGAAGCTGGCAAGAAAACTGCATCCGGACCTTAATCCTGATGATAAGGAAGCAGAAAGACAGTTCAAAGAGCTGAATGAAGCAAATGAAGTGCTCAGCAATCCCGAAAACCGTGCGAAGTACGATAAATACGGAGAACACTGGAAGCATGGTGAAGAGTATGAGAAGGCACAGCAACAACAGCACAGGCAATATCAGAGTCAGGGAGGAAATTCCGGTGGTGGATTTTCCGGCGCTGATTTCGGGGAAGGTGAAGATTTTTCAGATTTTTTCCAGAGCATGTTCGGAGGTGCAGGAGGAGGATTTGGCAGAAGTTCAAGAGGGAGCGCTTCAGGAAAATTCAAGGGGCAGGATGTTCAGGCAGAACTGACTCTAAATTTGAAAGATGCGGCGGTTACGCATCAGCAGACTTTTGATATTAATGGCAAAAAAGTAAGGATTACCATTCCGGCGGGTGTGTATGACGGTCAGCAGATTAAACTTAAAGGCCATGGCAATCCTGGTTTCAACGGCGGTCCGGCCGGTGATTTATACATCACCTTCAATATTGCTGAAGATCCGGATTTTGAAAGATCCGGTGATGATCTGAAAACAAAAGTAACTGTTGATCTCTACACCGCTGTGGTGGGCGGAGATGTCAAGGTAAATACACTGGCCGGAAGCGTTAATCTCAAAGTAAAACCCGGTATACAGAACGGAATGACCGTACGGTTAAAAGGGAAAGGATTTCCTGTGTATAAAAAAGACGGACAGTTTGGGGACTTATTTGTGACCTATCAGGTAAAATTACCGACAAACCTTACTGAAAAGCAAAAAGAACTTTTTGAGCAACTTAAAAATTCCTAAGTCATGATTGAAAGAATATCGCGAGAAGAACTCGTAAAAATATACAATGTAGAGATCACCTTTTTTGATGAACTGGTAGAATACGGTCTTTTAAGTGTACAGACAGAAAATGAAATCCATTATCTGATGTATGAAGACCTGCCTGTCTTTGAAAAGCTGACCAACTGGCATTATGATCTGGAAATTAATCTTCCCGGGTTGGAGGTAATTCATGGGATGCTTCAGAAAATGGATCACTTAAGACGGAAAAACCGTGAACTGATGAATAAACTTTCTGTAATTAATGAGAAATATGAAGATATTTAATTTAGTTTTGTAAAAATATAGCCATTAAATAATCTCAGAAATGAATGACGATAAAATCATCAATTTACATATCGACAGAAAAGATTTTGAAGAAGTCTATTTCAGTGGGACTGCAGGAAGCCTTTTTTTTTCACCGGGCACAAAAGGGAGAACTGTAACTACATTGGTGGTAGGATTGATTCTGCTGATCCTCTTCTTTTTTAAAGATGATTTAAGCAAAGAAAAATATGGGATTTTATATTTTGTCAGTTTCCTGTTTCTGCTTTGTGCTGTTTTTCTTTCCGTTGCTATCAACAAAGCTTCACGTTGGAGAAAAGAAGTAACCGCTTATCTGAAAACACTGGAAAATGCTGAGATTTATCAGATTAAATTTAACAAGAAAATATTTACAGTCAATATAAATAATCAGAAAGAGACCTGTCTTTGGACTGAGTTTACTTCTGCAGAAATTAGTGACACATTTATTTCCATGGAAGGGAAATACAACTATATGTTTCCCAAAAAATCAATGACTCCGGAAGAATATGAATCATTAAAGCAGGCTGTACAGAAAATATAAAACAATGAAAAACTCAGAGAAAATTCCTCTGAGTTTCTGTTGTTTAAGAAAGGTAAATAAGACGGATATTAATCCAACCAGCCCATTTCCTTCATCCACTCATCATTATAAACTTTTCCTACATATCTTGAACCGTGATCGTGAAGAAGAACGACAATCACATCATCTTTTGTAAACTGATCTTTCATCTGTATTAAAGAAGCAATGGCGCTTCCCGCAGAATAGCCACAGAAAATACCTTCTTCTTTAGCTAACTTTCTTGCATAAATAGCACCGTCTTTATCCGTCACTTTCTCAAAATGGTCAATCACGGACATATCATAATTTTCCGGAATGATATCTTCACCGATTCCTTCCGTTATATATGTGTATGCATGATCATAATGAAGCTCGCCGGTTTCATGGTATTCCTTTAAAATAGAACCGTAGGTATCTACGCCAATAATTTTAATAGCCGGATTCTTTTCTTTAAAGAATGTGCCACAGCCGGTAACGGTACCTCCCGTTCCGGCACCCGCAACAAAATGTGTCAGCTTTCCTTCCGTCTGTTCCCAGATTTCCGGAGCAGTCGACTCATAATGAGCAGCTCTGTTGGATAAATTATCATATTGGTTGACGTACCATCCATTTTCCGTTTCTTTAGCTAATCTTTTGGATACCGAATAGTAAGAGCGCGGATCTGTAGGCTTTACATCGGTAGGACATACAATTACTTCAGCACCTACGGCACGAAGGATATCACATTTTTCTTTTGACTGTTTGGAATTGGTTACAAAAATACATTTGTATCCTTTAATGATGGCGGCAAGAGCCAGTCCCATTCCCGTATTTCCCGAAGTTCCTTCAATAATTGTTCCTCCCGGTTTTAATCTTCCGTCCTTTTCAGCATCCTCAATCATTTTAACCGCCATTCTGTCTTTTACAGAGTTGCCCGGATTGAATGTTTCTACTTTTGCCAGAACCAATGCCGGAAAATCTTCTCCCAAAACTTTGTTAAGCTTTACCAGCGGAGTATTTCCGATCGTTTCAAGAATATTTTGTGCGTATTTCATACATATTTTATAAACGGTGCAAAGATACAGCTTTAAATTTATTCAGGTAAAAAATAGAGTTCAGAAAAATGAGTATCTGTCATATAAAGAATCTATATAAAACAGTTTATCAATGACTTTAATACCATTCAAATATGACCGGTTAGTTTTTATGAGCTATTTCCCGCTTTCCGCACTCGCTATTTTTCTTTTCTTAAAGAAAAATGAGCTCAGACAAATGCTTCAATCGGGGCTAAAAGTCAAATGAAGACAAAAAGAATTTATTAAAGCTGAAACTATGATGACAGCACTTTATTTTATAATCTGTGTTCAGTAGCTATTTCTATGTAAAGGATTCTATAAAGATTTAAACAGATAAACTATTTTAGTGATTAGTTATACTTAATGGCTTTTACCGGAGAAATTTTACTGATCAGATAACTCGGGATAATCAAAGCCAGAGCGGATATCATAAGAATACCTGCAGAAATTGAAACGATGACAAAAGGGTTTAAATCTACTGGAACCGTGCTTACATAATAGTTTTCAGGATTTAATTTGATAATACCGAAGCATTTCTGGATTAAAATTAAGCCCAGCCCGATCAGGTTTCCATACAGCAGACCGGGAATCATAATAATAAGCGTGTAATTGATAAAGGTAGCCCGGATTTGCCCATTGCTGGCCCCTAAAGTCTTTAGCAAACCAATAGAATTGGTTCTTTCAATAATTAATATCAAAAGCACCATGATAATATTGATAACCACAACAATCAGCATAATGATAATGATCAGTGCGATATTCGTGTCAAAAATACTAATCCAGTCAGTGATCTGCGGAAATTTTTCGGTCGCCTTTTCTGCATAGTTTTTATAGCCGATCAGTTTTTCGATTTCAGGGAAATCACTGTCAATATCATTTACATTTTTAAAGAAAATATCAAGGCCGCCGACTTCATCAGGTTTCATATCCTGGATCTTTCTGACATGGCTGATGTCTCCGATCACAAACTGATCATCAATCATTTTGATATCCGTTTTATAGATTCCCACAATTTCAAATTTCCTGTACACAGGCTGCTGGTTCGTTTTTGAAAATACGGTGACAATGCTGTCTTTCAGTTTCAGATGAAGATCATTCGCAGTTTTCTGGGAAATCGTTACCCCATTGTTATATCCGGTGCCGGTTATTTTAGGCGTCGTTCCGGCAACCAGGAATTTTTTAAATCTCAGACTGTCAAAATCTTTTCCGACTCCTTTAAAAATAATGCCTGCGAAATTATGTTCATTGCGCATAATTCCGGTCACTGTTGCATAAGTCTGCACCGATTCCACATCCGGCATCGCCCTGATTTTTTTAATATCTAATCCCTGATTGTCAAGTACTGAGGTATTGTAGGAAGAATTTGACCGTGTGGATTTTACGGTAATATGTCCGCTGAAATCTGCCAATCTCTCTTTAATAGCTTTTTTAGAACCGAATCCTGTGGAAACTGTTATCAGAGAAACAATGATTCCCAGTGCTACGGAAAGCCTTCCGATGAAGATGATCACCCTTGAAAGGTTATTTTTGTTATCTTTGGAAAACGCTATTTTTCTAGAGAAATATAAAGGAAATTTCAAACTTATGAATTTAGATTTCAAAATTAAAAATTTACTTCTTATTTGCCTAATTTTTTTAGGAGTATTCCATCAATATTATTCACAGCAACAGCATATTCCGGGTTTTAAAACCGGAGCAGATCAGCCTGAGCTTTATTTGCCTTTATTAAAAGGAAAAACAATAGGCGTGGTAACCAATCAGACCGGGTTGATGAGCGACAGGACTCATGTCGTTGATTTTTTGGTGAAAAACGGGGTGAAAATTCAGTCTATTTTTGCTCCCGAACATGGGTTTCGAGGTGATGCGGATGCCGGTGAAAAAGTCAAAAACGGAGTAGATGTAAAAACAGGAATTCCTATTGTTTCTTTATACGGAAATAATAAAAAACCAAAAGCTGAACAATTAAAAGGAATTGATATTGTTGTCTTTGATATTCAAGATGTTGGAGTTAGATTTTATACTTATATTTCTACTTTAAGCTATTTAATGGAGGCCGGGGCGGAAAATAAAGTCGAGATTATGGTATTGGACCGGCCTAATCCGCATGACGGTTATACGGATGGACCTGTTCTGAAAAAAAAATGGTCGAGTTTCGTAGGGTTGCATGAAGTGCCCGTTGTTTACGGACTGACGATCGGAGAATATGGGAAAATGGTGAACGGAGAACGGTGGCTGAAAAACGGAATACAGGCAAAATATACCGTTATTCCTATGAAGAATTATCATAAGAAACATCGCTATCCGATTCTGGACAAGCCTTCACCCAATCTGCCCAATGATAAGTCGATTAATTTATATCCAAGCTTATGCTTTTTTGAAGGTACTCAGGTTTCCGTAGGAAGAGGGACGGATCTGCCGTTTCAGATTTACGGTTCACCGTGGACAACAGGATTGCCTTATCAGTTTACTCCCAGACCTAATTTTGGGGCTAAAGATCCTTTTCTTAACGGAAAATTATGCTACGGAGAAAATCTTTCCAAATATACTACTGATTTAAGGGAACTCAATTTGGAATGGGTGATCAAAGCTTATAAACACTATAAAAACCCACAGTTAGATTTCTTTCTGAAAAATTTATGGTTTGATACTTTAGCGGGGACAGATGAACTGAGAAAGCAGATTATTGCAGGAAAATCAGTTTCCGAAATAAAAGCCTCATGGGTAAATGACCTGAAAAATTTTGAAAAGGTCAGACAAAAATATATTACTTATGAAGACTGATCCTGAATGGCCTTTTACGCCTGATTAATCGAAATCCTGTGGCGGATTTTTGTCGTTTTTTCCTCGATTCATAATGAGCAGCCCGATGGTTAGCCCGATAACACCTGCTCCTGCAATCATTAATGCCCTTTCCATTTTATCAGGCTGATCATTTCCCAGATAATTCATCAAAAATAAAATGGCGAAAGTAATGATACAGATAATAATATGATTTTTTCCGAATAATTTCATTGATTTATTTTAATTTATAAGAAATCATGATTCCGCCCCTGTAAGGCAGAATTTCCCCGCTTCTGTTAAACTTATTATCTTCCCTGTCGTACCGCTCTCCGTTAGTTCTGTTATATCCTTTATAAAAATCCTGCGAAGTTCCTATAGTGGCGTATAGATCAATATTCCATCTGTCGGAAACTTTAAACTGATATCCACCTGTAATCCCAAATATAAGGGAATAGCCTTTCTGGTATAGATTTGATTTGACATAATGAGCACCTGTTTGTTCATTTATATAAATATCATTACTCCAATAATTCCACTTCTGCAAGACAAATGATGAAGCTGCAATATTGGCTCCTAAGTACCAATGCTTGAACGCTTCATTAAAATAATACCTGCCTTCCAGAGAAGCCGAATAATACTGCAGTTCATGCCCGGCAAAAGATTTCCATGGAGAGATCAGAACATCTCCCTGTATGGTAAATTTTTTATTTAACTGATGTTCTAAAGCTACATTTACTACTCCAATGGGAATTAATAAAGCATTCCCTTTTATATAAACCGCTGTTTCACCATTTTGTTGCTGTTCCTGAGCATGTAGACTTCCTATTAAACATACAGTCATACATCCTGTAATAAGTTTGATTTTCGGCATCTCTTAGTGTATTTCTTGTAATAATTTATCCGCTAAAGAAAAGTCTTTTTGAGCCCTTATTGCTATTTCTTTAGACATTTCTGCATATGATTTTGCCAGATCCTTCTTACCAATCAGAAAGTAAATTTTGGCTACAATATAGGTGTTTTCAGGTGTTTCATTAATCATAACGGATTTTTCCGCCCATTCTGCTGCTTTCTTCAGGGAAGATGGTGTTTTTACATTTTCAGAAAATATCCATGCTGCTTTTAGCAGTTCATTGGCTTCAAAAGCTTCTGTGTTTTTATAATATTCCAGTGCCGCTTTTTCATATTCAGGAAAATTGGCATTGTGTTCGTAATAACTTAATTTAATTTGATTGAGCTTGACTTCCGCATCATGTTTGCCAACTAAAGGTTCAGCAGCCTGCATAAAATACTCACTGTTGATCCTTTTATTTTGTGTATCAATAGATTGTTCAACAATCTTTGACAGTTTCATTTGATTGTTAAATTCCTTATAGGTTTCTTCAGGTAGAAACTTAGTAATTTCTGTTTTTCTTTCTGTGAAAACGTTATAATTTTTATCTTCGCTTGATTTCAGAAAAAATAATAAGAGTCCAATATCATCTTTAGTAAATACATCAGTTTTCTTCTTATTCTCAAAATATCTTTCTGAAGCTTTTTTGGCAAAATCAAAATCTGATGAAGAATTAAGCTTCATAATATTGATCAGGAATTCCGGATCTTTTTCACCTTTGGCAAAACGTTCTTTTAAGGATCCTTTTTTATTGTTTGGCGAATTAATATCCTGAGCCATGGAAAGGAACATGTTTCCTTCCATATAACCGTAGTTTTGTGACACAAGCTCTCCGTCTCCGTTTAAAAATAAATAGGTAGGGTAGGAACGTACGCCGTATTTAGCAGCGATCTCTCTTCCTTCTCCTTTTTCCATGTCAAATCGGGCATTTACAAAATTGGAATTATAATAATCTCCGACAGGTTTTTGGGTGAAAACATTTCTTTCCATCATTTTACATGGCCCGCACCATGAAGCGTAAGCGTCAATAAATACAATTTTATTTTCTTTTTTTGCTTTGGCTACAAGATCTTTAAACGGCAGTTCCTGAAACTGAATTGCTTCCTGCGCAAATACGGCTATGGCAGAAAACAAAAATAATCCGGAGGTAAATTTCTTCATTTTAATGATCAAAATTTAAAAAGCGAAGATACTTATTTTCCCAGAGATAGATGATGTGTTTATAAGAGAAGAGATGATATTAACGGAAATTATAGTTTGTTTTTATAATATAAAAGCCGGATAAAAACTATCCGACATTATAAAAAATTAACTGAAAAGATTTGAAATGAAGAATTATGCGCCGAGTTCGAGCTGATTTTTAACCAGGTTGAAATAATCAGATTTTTTTTCAACCAGCGACTGATGATTTCCCTGTTCTACAATTTTTCCGTGTTTTAAAACAATAATCTGATCTGCATTTTTCACAGTTGAAAGACGATGGGCAATAATAATAACGGTTTTCCCTTTGAAAAATTCCTGTAAATTATCGTGGATAACTTTTTCATTTTCTGCATCCAATGCAGAAGTGGCTTCGTCAAATAAAATAAACTGGGGATCTTTATAAACAGCTCTTGCAATTAATATTCTTTGTTTCTGCCCACCGGAAATGCCGTTTCCGGAAGCTCCTATTTTTGTGTTTAAGCCTAAAGGCAATTCATTTACGAATGATTGGATATTAGCAGTTTGCAAAGCTTTCTGAATTCTTTTTTGATCAATATTTTCGTCGCCTGTTGCTATATTTCTTTCAATGGTATCCGAAAAGATGTGTCCGTCCTGCATTACAACACCACAGTTTTGTCTTAGATCCTTTGGAGATATGTCTTTTAGTTTGGAATGATTGAAATATATCTCACCGTGTGTAGGCTCATAAAATTTTAATAATAACTTAATCAATGTCGTTTTTCCACTTCCGCTTGCGCCTACTATAGCTGTAATTTTACCTGTAGGAATAAAAAGGTTAATATCTTTAAGTACAAACGGAGACTGTGGACCTTCATACTGAAATGATACATTTTTAAAATAGATTCCTTTTTCAATGCCGTTTTGACGTGTATAGTTTTCATTCATTAATCGAAGCAGATGTTTTTGTTCTTCTTCGGGATGGGTTTGAACTTCATATAAACGGGACAAACTCAATTTTGCCTCTTGCATGGAACGGAAAAAGGTGATGAGCTGGCCCACTGGAGTGTTCATCTGGCCAATAATATAAGAAACGCTTAATAATGCACCTAATGTCATACTTCCCTGAATAACAAATGAAGCAGAAAGAAATATGACCATAATATTTTTTAATTGATTGAGGAACTCGAAGCCGGAAAGTTGAATCTGGTCAACTTTTAAAATTCGTAAATTTATTGTAAATAGTTTCTGCTGAATTTCTTCCCATTCTTTTCGCTTGTAGTCTTCAAATTTATTAAGTTTCATCTCAGAAATCCCATTGATTATTTCATAAATTGATTCCTGATTTTCACTTTTTTCCTGAAAACGGTAATAATCTAAGACTTTTAATTTTTTAAGCCAATATAAAGACCAGATGATAGAGAGTGCAGTAAGCGTAAAATAAGTGGCTAGAATTCTAAAGTCGTAGCTCCAGAGCACAACGAAAAAAACAGAAAAAGTAAATATAGAAAAGATAGTGACTAAACTGTTTGAGGTGAGGAATAACTCTATTTTCTCATGATCCTGTATTCTTTGATTGAAATCTCCCATAAATTTTGTTTCGAAAAATTTAATAGGCAGACTCATAAGTTTTTTTAAAAAATCTGAAATGATACTTATATTCAGACGGCTTCCTACATACAACATAATCCAGTTTCTGAAAATTCCTAAAACAATATTACCCACAAAAAATGCAAGCTGGGCCATAAGAATATAAGTAATAATTCCCATGTCTTTTTTACTAACTCCATCATCAATAAGCTTTTGCGTAAGTATGGGAAAAGCAAGTGTAGTTACAGTTCCGAGTAATAAAATTAATGATAGCCACAAAAATTGTTTTTTATGCGGTCCTAGGTAATTATAGATATAGGCAAGTGATAATTTTTGATCCGGAATATTTTTTCTTTGAAAGAATGAATCAGTTGGTTCTAGTAAAAGTGCAACTCCTTTGTCTGTATTTTTTTGCCAGGACTTTTCAAATTTTTCTTCTGTCAGTTTTAAAATCCCATGGGCAGGATCAGCAATAGTATAAATTTTTTTCCTACTAAATAGTGCTGTTGAAATTTTATCAAGTACAATAAAGTGATTCTGATTCCAGTGTAAAATGCAGGGTAAGAACTCATTGCTTAAATCCTCAACTGAAATTTGGGTTGCTAATGTTTTAAATCCAATTTTTTCTGCAGCATTATTAATGGCAAGGACTGAAACACCTTCTCTTGAAGTAAAACAATTGTCACGTAAGTATTGCAGTCCATATGCTTTGCCATAATAAGAAGTAATCATAGCTAAGCACGATGGTCCGCAATCCATTTTATCATGTTGAGGAATAAATTTCATTAGTTTTCTTCTTCTAATAAAAGGTTCTCAGCTTCCTGTAGTATAGTACGTGATTCTCCCAGAATTTCAATTCCTTTTTTATCATAGATCATTGAAAGGAAATATAATCCTGCTTCAATCGGCCAGTCATTTTCAAGATTTTTCAACAACTCGGATACTTTCCATACCTGGTGAGAGTTAAGACGATCAATAATATTTAATAATTCAGGATGATATCTCATTTCTATTTTCGTTCCTCTTACATATAAATAAAGCTGTTCTTTTTCTTCAGCTACTTTATGAATCATTTTAAAAGGTTCGCTGGTATAAATCTCCTTTTCAAGTAGGAATTCATAATTATCTACATCATATTTATCTTCTTTTTCTCTTGATTGCGGTGGAGCCTGCCAACCGGCATTGCTTAATAAGCCATGTTTGAATTCATTATAAAAATATTTAAAGAAATCCCTTGTAGATCCATTTAAAATTTCTTCATCTAATTTTAAAACTGAAAGGAATTCTTTAAATGTATCATTGTTTTCCAGAAAATTATGTTGTGGAGCAATAATATCTTTATTTTCATGTATATAATCCCGATAGAATGTATTTAAAATTCGATCAAAAAATTTCACTTTTGAAGGGTTATTAAACCAAAAAGTAACGCCAATAGACAAATCATCACTTTTTCCGATATGGAATTTATCCCATGGCATAAAAAATAAGTCTCCTGTTCCAAAATCATACTTTTCCGCATGTTGCAGTAAAGGTTCAATTTCAAAATTATTATGTTTTGTACCTGTTAGTTCTTTATATTTTTCCTGATCCCAGATGTACATTGTTTTATCTCCAGGACCAAGATGAAAATGGAGCACATTTTCGCCCTGATGATCTTGGTGAATTCCTAAGGGGGTCCATCCATAATTTCCGATAAAAACAGTGACGTCTACTCCGGTTGCTGGGATACCAATAATATCTAGGAGAGGTTCAGTAATCATTCTCAATTCTTTAGAAATAAAACCTGAGTGTCTTTCTAAAAAATTGACAATAAGACCGAATTTTTCTTTGAAAACTCTGTTGCAGTAATCAATAATTTCTTCATTTTCTAAAGGAGGATTCTTATATAATTCGTCAATGAAATCAGAATTCTCCTTACCCTTTCCCTGAGATGGAAAATACAATCTGAAGCCATCCAGATCTTTTGTTTTAAATCTATTTGTAAGCCCATCTACAACTGCATTTTTTAATTTCTGGATAAGATCTTCTGGGATTACATTTTTGATAACACAGGTTTGCGTGAAATTTTTGTTGGTATCGATAAACTGTTGCCAAAAATCTTTATTAAACTCTTTGCTGCTCATATTTAAAATTTTTTGATGTTGAAAAGAAAGGTAATAGTGAAAATTTATTTTCACTATTACCTGTTTTTTACAAGCCGATAACTCTTTGTACTTGTTGTACTACGCGTACAACACGTACTACTACTACTACTCCTTCAGCAGCTTCAGCTTCACCGAAACCACCTCTTAATTGATTTTGTTCAAGTGGAGAAAGGGTTTTTGCTTTTAAAAACTCTTTTGCGTTAAATTTTGCTTTTTTCATGATAATAAAAATTTGAAATGATTGTTTGCGGAGCAAAGTTTATCGACATTCGCTCCTTCACTGGTCTCTTCTTGCAAGAAATTATATTGTAATCCTGATTAATTTCTATTATTTATCTTTCAGGGAAGGTATTTAAGACTTAATTAAAAGAATAGTTTACTGTACTTTTTTCAAAAATGCCACATGTAACAGATTGATTTAATGAATTTTTAATCAAATGCTCATTTTTATGATAAAATTTTATAAGATTGTCATAAGTCAGTAAAACAGGGATGGTTTCAGAGCCTAAATAATATTTGGAGGTACCGATTATTGTAGGCTCTATCCCCATCAGATATAATATTTTTAATAATTTGGTGTCACATTCTGCAAAAGCTATATTTTTTTCTTTTTCGCACACGCTTCCTATGGCAAGAGTCATTAGTTTTTTAAGTGGCAGCAGTCCTTCATTTTTTCTGATAGCAAATCTTCCGATATGCCAGATTTCACCGTCAAAATTTTTCTTAAGTATCTGAAAAGGATGTATGGAAAATATTTTTTCTAAAGGCAAAACATCAGAGTAGTTCCATTTGAGTGCTCTTATGGTTCCTATGAAATTATTCTGCGAATCCTGCAAGGCGAATACTAATGCGTTTTTTCTGTAGTGAATCTCTTCTTCATAAATAGCTTTGGTTCTTTGTTCTGAATATATATAGTTTTGATTATGATGCGTATAATTTTCTTTAATAATAAATTCTGCTAATTTCCTGTAATCAAAATCAGACGTCAGGATATTTATCTTGGCCATGGGAATTATTTTTCATAAATTTATAGGGATTGATTTAGTCTAACACTACACTTAAGTGTAGAATTTATATTTAAATAGATATATTGATGAAAAACCAATAACTAAACTGAGAGATATGAGTGAAAATGTAAACGACTTTTTTTTTTCAAAGAATACCGTTGAGAATGTATCTGTGGGAGAAAAAGACCAGCTTAAGAATTATTTAGAGGTGACGGAAGCTTTTTCAAGAGTAAGTTATATGAGCGTCTATATTATCGATTACCAAAACAAAAATTTTGAATACGTGTCAGATAATCCTTTATTTTTATGTGGGCATTCTGCAGATGAGGTGAGAATGATGGGCTATAATTTCTATTTTAAATATGTCAAAAAAAATGATCTTGACCTTTTGCTTGAAATTAATAAGGTAGGTTTTGACTTTTATGAGAAAATTCCTGTTTCTGAAAGAAAAATGTATACTATTTCCTATGATTTTCACCTTTTAAATAAAGACAAAGCGATTTTAATTAATCATAAGCTGACTCCTCTTTTTCTTACCGATACCGGGAAAATATGGAAAGCTATGTGTATTGTATCACTTTCAACGAATACTGATTCCGGAAACATTGCTGTCTTTAAACAAGGCACTAATCAATTTTGGAAGTATGATCTTGAAGAAGGTGTCTGGAGAAATGAACAGAAAATAAAACTTACTGAACGGGAACTGGATGTTTTAAGATATTATGCACAAGGTTATACTATTACTGAAATTGCGGAAAAGATTTTTGTTTCTCCCGATACCATTAAATTTCACAGAAGAAAACTGTTTGAAAAAATGCATGTGAGCAATATTTCCGAAGCTTTATCTTATGTCACCAACAATAAGCTTTTATAGAAGAACAGAATTAATATAATAGTCAGGGAATTTTTTAATTCCCTTTTGTGTAGCCATAAGATATAGCAGATGCGTACAAATCCCGCCTAATATCCAGGATGCAACGGAAAGCTGAGGAGGGGAGGTTTTTACTTCCTCGCTGATATATGTATCAAGTATATCTTCGAGCCACTTGTAATTTTTTCTTTTGGATTTTAAATCACTTATGATAAACTTAACCATTTCAAGCTCATTAAAATTGGTGCTGACAGAATTTAAATTTTCTGAATCAGAAGTAAGAACAGTTACCAATCCAGCCCAGCCTAAGTTGTATGGATGTAAAATAGGGATGTTTTTCTCCTGGCAGAGCTGATCAAAATATAAAGGAATATCAGAAGTAAAATCTAAGGCATTAATGGCTGCTTTATGATCTTTTATTAAGGAATGTACGTTTTGATGGTTAATATACTCTGTATGGAATTTTATATCTGCCTCGGGGTTGATTTCCTTTAATCGTTTAAATAATCTCTCGGATTTATAAAACAAAATATCATCCGAAATATAGTTTTGCCTGTTGAGATTGGATGCTTCTACATAGTCGCCATCAATAATTGTTAAATTTTCAAAGCCAAATCTCAACGCACATTCAGCAATGTTACTCCCGATTCCGCAACCAGCAATTAAAATGGGGTAAGTCTTGATAAGTTCCTGTTCTTTTTCTGTTAAATAAATTCTGTTTCTCTGATATAATTCTTCCATGGTTATTTAAGGTTGTAGTTCTTAAATAAATATAGGATTAATTAAAATAAAAATCAGATTATCAAAGGAAACTTTTTAGAACGTATTTAGAAGATTATATATAAAAAATCCCTTCTATATAGTAAAAGGGATTTTCGTGGTTTCTCCAGGAATCGAACCAGGGACACATGGATTTTCAATCCATTGCTCTACCAACTGAGCTAAGAAACCATTGATAGATTTCTTTTTTAGAAGAAATACAAATAAAACAGTTTGAAAAGAAAACCACCTTTTTACAGGTGGTTTTTGTGGTTTCTCCAGGAATCGAACCAGGGACACATGGATTTTCAATCCATTGCTCTACCAACTGAGCTAAGAAACCATTCTTTTACTTTGTTGTTTTAAAGTGTTGCAAAAGTAGTAAGTTTTGATATATGAAGCAAGTAATAACAGTACTTTTTTTAACAAAGATTAAAACCTATTGATTTTCAGCTAAATTATTTTCCTGTTCCCTTCTGATTTGTTCACTCATTTCCTCCAATACAGGCTTTATTGTATTTTCAGGAAGATCACTGATGCGGATATACATCAGTCCGTCAATAGCATCATTAAAATTCGGATCTACGTTAAATGCAATAACCTTTGCATTTTGTTTAATATACTTTTTGATCAAGACAGGAAGTCTGAGCTCCGGTTCAAGATCATCAATAATTTTATCTAATTTGTTTAAATCAGATTCCATCTCGTCAAAGAAAAGATTTTTATCTCTATCCCTAAGTTTTACCTTATACTCATTTCTCGGAGTAATATACTGGGCTACGGCAGAATCATAATAATTGGAACGCATGAATTCAATCATCAGAGATTTTGAGAATTCAGAAAATTTATTGGAAATACTTACACCGCCCATTAAAAATTTATGATCAGGATTTCTTAAGCAGACATGGACAATCCCTCTCCACAAAAGGAATAGAGGTAATGGCTTTTGCTGGTATTCCTGACAGATGTAAGCACGCCCCATTTCAATCACTTTTTTGAAGAAAGGATGAATGTCCTGTTCAAATTCAAACAGGGAGCTTGTATAAAAGCCTTTAATGCCCGATTTTTTCATTACTTCCTTACCAAGTGCCATTCTGTAAGCGCCTACCAATTTCTCTTCAGCATTATCCCAGAGAAAAAGATGATGATAATGTTTATCATATTCATCCAGATCAAAAGGCAGGTTGCTGCCTTCACCTACTGCACGGAAAGTAAGTTCTCTCTGCCTGCCGATTTCTCTCATGATTGATGGGATTTCTTCATAAGACGTAAAATAAACTTCATAATTTCCGTTACTGAAAAACATTTTATCAGTTCCTTTCAGCTTGCTGATATCATTCAGGATATCCTCTTTTGGGGTCTCATCGATGATATTCTGTACAATATTTTCCTCTTTTAATAAAGGGAATTTTAAAGACAGGTTTTTAAGGTTAATGGTTTGGGCCAGCGACTTTCTTTTTTCATAGTAAGATTTCATCATATACACCTTACGTTTAAGAAACTCTCCAAGCTCCTCAGTCGTTTCCATGTCATCCATTGCTTTTACGGCAATAGGTTTTCCAATTCTGATTCTGATGGGTTTTTCCCTTTCATTCATCATTTCTGCGGGGAGCATCATGGTCTGCAAACTCGGATGCAGCTTGGCCAGCTGATAAAACAGGCGGCTGTTCTTGGCATGAAAATACATGGGAACTACCGGGACTTTTGCCATTTTTATCAGTTTCAGGGCCGGCTTTTCCCATTCTCTATCCAGAATTTCGCCATAAGGATTGTTTTTATTGGAAACTTCTCCCGCAGGGAAAATTCCTACACAGCCTCCGTTCTGGAGGTGCTTAAGAGTTCCGCGCATACCGGAAGAACTGCTGTATGCCTCTTTTCTGGTCTCAAAAGGATTCACGGAAATGACATAAGGCTCCATCGGTTTTATTTTTTCCAACAGGAAATTCCCCATGACTTTGAAATCAGGACGCACTTCTGATAATATTTTGCACATCAAAATTCCGTCGATGGCACCAAGCGGATGGTTGGAAACCAGGATAAAAGGTCCTGTTTTCGGAATTTTTGCCAGATCTTCTTCAAAAGCGATATAGCTTAAGTTACGTTCCCTCACAAATGAGTCGAAAAAATCTTTACCTTCCTTATTTTTTAACTTTTCGTATAATTTATTTACTTCGTTAATTTTAGCAATACTCATAACGGCAGACGCTACAGGATTCTTCAGAAATCCTATCTTACTTAAGCCGGAAGCTTTGATTAAATCGTTTTTCGAAATTAAACTCATGTTGTGTTTAGTCGCAATTAGTTTTTACTGTGTTACAATTTGAAGCGTATTCTTCGAAATCTGCTCCAATAATACACTTTTTTCCTGGTAAAATTGATCAATGTTCTCAATCTTGGCATTTCTTACCGTAAATAAAGATACATTTTTTACGATTTCCGTTTTAAATATTTTTTGCAGCTCATCATTCAGTTCATCAGCGGTACCGAATTTATCTTCCAGGCATAAAGCCAGTGAAATAGCAGAATTCTGCATCAGCGACACTTTAATTTTATATTTGGAAAGATATCCGAAAATCAGGCTCATGTGATCTTCTGCAATAAATGAAAAATCTCTTGTTGAAATCTTGAACAAGGTTTGGTTTTCCTTTAAAATATAAACCTCTTCACTTTGGTTTTTTTCAGAAGCTCCTACTTTGGTTCCCGGTCTGGTAGGGTCCATAAATGATTTTACATAAAAAGGAATGCTCTTCTGCTGAAGCGGCTGTAAGGTTTTCGGGTGAATGACGCTTGCTCCGTAATATGCCATTTCTATAGCTTCCTCATAGGAAATATTGGAAAGAAGACTGACATCTTTGAATTTTCTCGGATCGCCGGTCATTACTCCCGGAACGTCTTTCCAAATTGTCATGGCCTCTGCATTTAAACAATATGCAAAAATAGCAGCAGAGTAGTCGGAACCTTCTCTTCCCAAAGTAACGGTGAAATTATTGTCATCTGAACCGATAAACCCTTGTGTCACATAACAGATTTCCTTATTCAGCCTGGAAATAAATTCTTCTGTTTTGGTCCAGTCTACCATTCCTTCCCGGTAAGAATTGTCAGTTTTTATATAATCTCTGGCATCCAGCCATTGATTGGTAAACTGGATCTCATTCAAATATTCGCTCAGAATTTTAGTTGATATCATTTCTCCGCAGCTTACTACCTGGTCATAAACAAAATTATAATTAGGTGATTTATTCCTTCTTAAAAAAGAGTCAATATCATCAAAAAATAAGTTGATCTCAGCAAAAACAGCGTGGCCATCAGGAAAAAGGCCTTCTGCAATTCCAATGTGTTTCTGTTTGATCTTTTCAATTTCAGCCTGATAATTATCTTTTTCGAAATAAAGCGCTACCACTTTTTCCAGCTCATTGGTCGTTTTACCTATTGCTGAAATTACTAAGAGACACTTTTCAAATCCCTGGCTTTGCAATACCATGGATACATTTTTTATACTTTCAGCATCTTTCACTGATGCTCCGCCAAACTTGAAAATTTTCATTAATTTGTTAATAATAAAATTGTTATGTAAAATTTATGGGAATATTTTACGGGCTACAAAATTATAAATTTACAGTGAGATATGAAACAGCCCGCTTCGAGGAGTGCCTTAAGATTTCATTAAAATTACTATGAAGCGCTTAATTATTCTGATTTGTTAAACAATTCGGGTGCTGATTTTTATGATAAGGTATTGGTTTTTGAAAAGAAGAGCCTTGTATGTTTTTGATAGACAGATGATAATCTCTTTTATTAATAATTCTTTTTAAATGTAATAAATTTTACGAAATTTGGAGAAATCGTAAAAATAAAAATATGTCAGATCAGCCATTACAGACTTTGGGAGAATTTCTTATTGATAAGCAGGATGATTTTCAGTATTCCACCGGGGAATTTTCCCGCCTGCTGAGCGCCATAAGATTAGCTTCTAAAGTTGTAAACAGGGAAGTAAACAAAGCTGGTATTGCCGATATTATCGGGCAGGCCGGAAATGAAAATATTCAGGGTGAAGCGCAGCAGAAACTGGATGTAATTGCCAATGACATTTTTATTACAGCATTGTCACAGAGAGAAGTGGTTTGTGGAATAGCCTCAGAAGAGAATGACGATTTCATTGATATTAAATGCGGTGAAAACGGTCACTTAAGTAAATATGTAGTATTGATCGATCCTTTGGACGGTTCTTCAAATATCGACGTGAATGTTTCCGTAGGAACTATATTCTCAATTTATAGAAGGGTTTCCGAACCTGGCACCCCTGTTCAGCTGGAAGATTTTTTACAGAAAGGAATTAATCAGATTGCAGCGGGATATGTAATTTATGGTTCATCAACGATGATTGTATATACAACAGGGAACGGAGTAAATGGATTTACGCTCGATCCGTCTTTGGGAACATACTATCTTTCTCATCCGAATATGCAGTTTCCGAAAACAGGTAAAATTTATTCTATTAACGAAGGAAATTATATCAAATTCCCTCAGGGCGTTAAAAACTATCTTAAGTATTGCCAGATGGAAGAAGGTGACAGACCTTACACTTCAAGATATATAGGTTCATTAGTTGCTGATTTCCATAGGAACATGCTAAAAGGCGGCATCTATATTTATCCTTCCTATTCACAGGCTCCAAATGGAAAGCTGAGATTACTTTACGAATGTAACCCAATGGCGTTCCTGGCAGAGCAGGCGGGCGGAAAGGCAACGGACGGCTTCAGAAGAATCCTTGAAATTGAACCCACAGAATTGCATCAGAGAATCCCTTTTTTCTGTGGAAGTGTTGATATGGTTGAAAAAGCAGAAGAGTTTATGCGGATTGACAGTGTGAAATAATGAAAGCAGAATATTTTAAGTATATTTTAAAATTCAAACGCCCGGGCGGAACGTCCCGAGGCGTTTTGCATGAAAAAGAGACCTTTATTCTGGAGATTTCCAAAAACGGGAGAAAAGGAATAGGGGAGTGTGCGGTTTTTCGCGGACTAAGCTTCGATGACCGTCCGGATTACGAAGAAAAGCTCCAATGGCTTTGTGATCATATTCAGTTGGAGTCTGAATTGTTAAAAAAAGAATTAAAAAGATTTCCTTCCATCTGGTTCGGATATGAGCAGGCGATCCTGAATTTAAACGAAGGAGAAAAACTTTATTTTCCCAGCGAATTTACTGAAGGAAAAACTCCTGTTGTAATCAATGGCTTAATCTGGATGGGTGATGTTGATTTTATGCAGGAACAAATTCAGGATAAACTGGATCAGGGTTTTCATTGTATTAAATTGAAAATCGGAGTCGATTGGGAATCTGAATACGCAATTCTTAAAGAGTTAAGAAAGAAATTTTCAGAAAATATTCTGGAGCTCCGTGTTGATGCCAACGGCGGTTTTAATAGAGAGGAAGCAAAAACAGTTTTAAGACAATTGGCAGATTTGCATATTCACTCGATCGAGCAACCTATTAAAGCAGGGAATTTGAATGATATGGCAGAATTATGCGCTGAAACCCCGATTCCGATTGCTCTGGACGAAGAGTTAATTGGAATTATTGATTTTAATGAAAAAAGAAAACTCTTAGATAAGATAAAACCTCAGTACATTATTTTAAAACCGTCCCTGATTGGCGGAATTTCAGGTTCTGACGAATGGATTTCTCTTGCTGAAGAACAGAATATTGGTTGGTGGATCACTTCTGCATTGGAAAGTAATATCGGATTGAATGCCATTGCGCAATATACTTTTATTAAAAAAAATCCAATGCCGCAAGGTTTGGGCACTGGAGGTTTATTTACCAATAATTTCGAACCAGATCTTAAGCTGAAAGGAGAATTATTGTACTTTAAAGTTTAAATATTACGGTGTTTGGCATGTAGGATTATTCTGATGCTCAGCGTCCCATTCCCTACAGCATCTTTCTCTTGGACTCCAGTTATTGCAGCCTAAAGGAACAGCTCCTCCACGGACAGTCTTTAACTCAATTCTCTTTAATTTTTTTAGATTTTTCATAATGATTTAATTTAGTTGTGTAAATATGGTCACTTTTTAGTGATATATAATATTTATTAACATAAATTAACGAATATTAAAATCAATAAATTTAAATATAATGCAATGTGTAAGTATCAATAAGCTTAACGCCATTGAGAGATCAATTATAAGTAAAGAAAATAGTAATAATAAAACGTATAGAGTATCTGATTTAGTTAATCTCGGGCCTTAGATAACGCCCTGCACGAAAATTGTTTTCTTAATGTATTCCAACAAAGAAGAAAACCTTTTTTTTATCTTTTTCATGATATAAAATTTAGTATTTCTTAACCGTAATATTATCAATATTTATGCCAAAATGTGGTATCGTAATTTATTTTTACTTTTTTAGTGAGTGTAATTAATTGTAAAAGTGTTATTTGTTGAAATGTGCTTCATTATTTTATCAGTGTGATTATTGATGTGAAAAATGGTTTTTCATTAATTTAAGCACAAATAAAATATCATCGGGTAAGTATGAAAATTATAATTTCCATAAAACTTTTAATTTTCCTAAATTTGCCAATTGTTGTGTCATACGGCATATAAAGCGAATTCAATGGAAGAAGAAAAAAAATCACTCAACTTTATTGAGCAAATTATCGAAGATGATTTGGCGAATGGACTGAAAAGGGATCAGATCCGTTTCCGTTTTCCGCCTGAACCAAACGGTTATCTGCATGTGGGTCATACCAAAGCGATCTGCATCAACTTCGGTTTAGGTGAAAAATATAATGCTCCCGTAAACCTTCGTTTCGATGATACCAATCCTGAAAAAGAAGAGCAGGAATTTGTAGACTCTATCATAAAAGACGTTGAATGGTTAGGGTTTAAATGGGATAAAATATTATATACCTCCGACTACTTCCAGCAGCTTTATGATTGGGCCGTTCAGTTAATTAAAGAGGGAAAAGCTTATGTAGATGAGCAGCCTTCTGAACTGATTACGGAACAAAGAAAAAACCCGGCAGAACCGGGAGTTGAATCTCCATATAGAAACCGTCCGGTTGAAGAATCCCTGGATTTGTTTGAGAGAATGAAAAACGGCGAATTTGAGGAAGGAGCCATGTCACTCCGGGCAAAGATCGATATGACTTCTCCTAATATGAATATGCGTGATCCTGTCATGTACAGAATTTTAAAAAGGCCTCATCACAGAACCGGTACAGACTGGAAAATTTATCCGATGTATGACTGGGCTCATGGAGAATCTGATTATCTGGAACAGATTTCACATTCCTTATGTTCCTTGGAGTTTGAAAATCACAGACCATTGTACAACTGGTATTTGGAGCAGGTATATAATGAATCTAATGTAGCACCGAAGCAGAGGGAGTTTGCCAGGATGAACGTTTCTTATATGATTACTTCCAAAAGAAAACTGCAGAGGCTGATTGCTGAACATGTAGTAAACGGCTGGGATGATCCGAGAATGCCTACTATTTCCGGAATGAGGAGAAAAGGATATACAGCGACCGCAATCAGGAATTTTATTGATAAAGTCGGCGTTGCCAAAAGAGAAAACCTTATTGAAATTCAGTTATTGGAATTCTGTGTGCGTGAAGACCTTAATAAAGTCGCCAAGCGTGTGATGACTGTCGTGGATCCGATTAAGCTGGTCATTGAAAACTATCCTGAAAACGAGGAAGAATGGCTGGAAACTGAAAATAATCCTGAACAGGAAGATGCCGGCATTAGGAAAATACCTTTCTCAAGAGAATTATATATTGAGCGCGAAGACTTTAAGGAAGAGGCCAATAATAAGTTTTTCAGACTGAAATTAGGAGGCGAGGTCCGCCTGAAATCTGCTTACATCATCAAGGGAGAAAGAGTAGAGAAGGATGAAAACGGAGAAATAACAACCATTTACGCAACCTATGACGAGAAATCAAAGTCAGGAAGCGGCACCGAGGAAAGTCTTAGAAAAGTAAAAGGTACCATCCACTGGGTTTCTGTGAAACATGCGGTTCCGGTAGAAGTGAGAAATTATGATAAATTATTCACTGTAGAGCAGCCGGATGCTGAAAAAGATGTGGATTTCCTGAACTTTATCAATCCTGAGTCGGTAACGACGATTCAGGGATTTGCTGAGCCTGCACTAAAAGATGTTGCAGTGGGAGAACCTCTTCAGTTCCAGAGAATAGGTTATTTTACAAAAGATCAGGATTCTGCTGAAGATAAGTTCGTCTTCAACAGAACGGTAACATTAAAAGACTCTTATAAGCCGGAGTAAAATTATTTATATCTATATAAATGAACAGGGCTTAATTTTTTTAAGCCCTGTTTTTTTATGATAACAAAAAGTAAAAAGATAATAAGAACTACGGAATCATGATAGAAGTTCTTCCATCTTTTACAGAAGTTAATTAAGATTTCAAACACAAATATTAAACTAAATTTTTAAAATTGTGAAACTTATACATCTCTATACCAACTCATTCAAAGGACTTTCTAAGGAAAGCTGGATGCTCGCACTGGTGATGCTTATCAACCGATCGGGCTCGATGGTGCTGCCTTTTTTAGGCGTTTACATGACCAATCACCTGCATTTCAGCATCGAAAATACGGGTGTTGTGCTTAGCTTTTTTGGAATCGGTTCTGTAATCGGTTCCTGGCTGGGCGGATTTATTACGGATAAAATTGGGGAATATAAAGTCCAGTATCTCAGCTTATTGTTAAGCGTTCCGTTGTTTTGCCTGATTCCGGTTTTTAAAACTGAAGCTGGAGTAGCTGCTATTATCCTGCTTCAAAGCATTGTAAGTGATGCCTTCCGGCCTGCCAATTCTGTAGCAATCACGAAATATGCGAAACCGCAAAATATTACGAGGGCTTTTTCATTAAACCGGATGGCTGTTAATTTAGGATTTTCCATCGGTCCGGCTTTGGGTGGTATTTTATCGGCAATATCTTATGAATTCCTGTTTTTCAGCAATGCACTGACCGCGTTACTGGCAGGAATCATGTATATCATTTTTTTCAGAAAGCGAAATCGGCTGTCCAAAATAAAAGCTAAAAAAATAAAAGAAGTAATTGAAATAAAAAAAGAAAACTCGCCGTACCGGGACCGTAAATTCTTAATTTACTGTTTCTGTTGTATGTTGTTTTCTATCTGTTTCTTTCAGCTGTTCAGTACGTTAACGATTTTCTATAAGGATACTGCACAGTTGAGCCAGCAGAATATCGGATATATTTTAGGATATAGCGGCTTTCTGGTTGTTTTGCTGGAAATGGGGCTGGTTCAGGTTGCTGAAAAGTATTTCAGCTTAGCGACCACAATGCTTTTAGGAACATTTATCTGCGGATTTTCTTATGCAATGCTGGGCTTTGACCATCATATTTTAACTTTGGTTATTTCGATGAGCCTTCTTTGTGTAGGGGAAATCTGGGCATTGCCCTTTATGTCGACCATTACGGCTTTACGGGCAGGTAAAAATAATAAAGGTGCTTATATGGGACTGAATGGGATATCATTTTCCATTGCTTTTATCATTACTCCGTATTTAGGGACTTTAATTGCAGATAAATTCGGTTTTTCGGCATTATGGATCGGAACCGGACTTCTATCAATTCTTATTGCGGCTGCCTTCTATTTTATTGTTCCTTGGATGATTAAAGAAAAAGATGAAAGTGTGGAAATCACGCATTAATATAAAGATTATTTTAATGCATTTTTATCCTCAGGAGATAGTATTTCAGATTCTGCTAATTAGAATATTCGTTTATTTTTTACAATGAAATAATAAATGGTATCTAAAATATTTTAGTAGAAATAATACCTCATTTATACATAAGAGTATGGTTTTTGCTAAGCTTAAGCCGATGACGAAACTGTATTTTTTATTTTCTGTTCTATCCGGTTCAGTTATATTTTCTCAACAGAGAGATTCCGCAGCATTGATTTCAGAAGTCAGGATCGATGCCTATAAAAAACCGGTCACTTTTATGGCTTCTACAAAATCAGCAGCCGTAATTTCTGAAGAGCTATTGAATCAGAATACCCCTGAAAGAATGCTGGAGTCCTTTAATCAAATTCCCGGAGCCAGAATGGAAGAGCGTTCCCCCGGAAGCTACCGGATTTCACTGCGCGGCAGTACTTTAAGGTCACCTTTTGGAGTACGCAATGTGAAAGTTTATCTGGACGATTTTATTCTGTCCGATGCATCAGGCAATACCTATTTCAATGTCATTTCTCCGGAACTGATCAGCAGAATGGAGGTGTATAAAGGGCCGGAAAGCGGAGATTATGGAGCGATAACAGGCGGAACTCTTCTACTCCAGACCCGAAGATCCGAGTATGCTTCGGGAGGTGTTGCGATCGGGAGCTATGGGACTTTTAATCAGAGTCTTGAGATATCTAAACAGTTGGGAAAACATTTTGTTGAGGTTTTTCAGAATTATTACCGTACGGATTCTTACAGGGATCAGGCTAAAGTAAAAAGGAAGCAGTTCTTTCTTAAAGATAACTTTCAATACTCGCAAAAAGGGTTGCTGAAAGCGATGCTTCTTTACACCGATCTGGATTACCAGACGCCTGGCGGTTTAACCTTAGAACAAATGGAATCGAACAGAAAGCAAGCCAGGCCGGGAACCAAAACAGTTCCGGGGGCCAGTGAACAGGATGCCGGAATAAGAAACAAAATGATTCTGGCCGGTATTTCCCATGAATTTAATTTTAATCCGGAATTTTCGCATTTCATTATGTCCCAGGGATCGTATGTGGATTTTGAGAATCCTTTTATTACCAATTTTGAAAACCGTTTTGAAAACAATTTTGCAGTAAGAACCCATTTTAATTATGAAAAAAAATGGGACCAAGTTTCATTGGCTTATCGGATAGGTTTTGAAGGTGGAATCAATACTATTCTGATTAAAAATTACGATAATAACAGAGGAGCAGAAAGTAACCCTCAGAATTTTGACCGCATTCAGAACAGGTCAGGATTTTATTTTATTTCACAGAAACTCAATATTCATGAAAAAATTTTTACGGATATTTCCTTAAGTTTAAATTCCAATTCATATGACTGGGAAAGGATGTATCCGGGAACTGAAAACGGAAAAGTAGCTTTTAAAAACCAATGGCTCCCGAATATTGGGATTACTTATCTTTTTACCAAAAGATTTTCTGTCAGAGCCAAGATCGGAAAGGGAAATTCAGCCCCGACGAATGAAGAAATCCGTTCTTCAAATCAGGAATTTAATACCGGTTTACAGGCGGAATATGGGTGGAATAAAGAAGTGGGAATCAGAAAACAGTTTGGAAGCTCTGTTTTTTTTGAAGGAAATTATTTTGATTTCAGAATGAGGGATGCTATCGTAAGAAGGCAAAACGAGGTAGGGCAGGAATATTTTGTCAATGCAGGAGAGACGGTACAGAAAGGAGTGGAAGTGCTTTTGGAATCCCGGAATTTTAACCTTAAAAATACGGTATTCAGCAATTTTAAGTTTCGTTTTTCAGGTAGTTTTTATCATTTTACCTTTGAAAATTACAGGCAAAATACCAATGACTTTTCCGGTAATGATCTTACAGGAGTTCCTGAAACCACTCTCAACAGCTTATTGAATTTTACTTTTTTCAAAAAGCTGATGGTGGATTATTCTCATTTCTATACTTCAAAAATTCCTTTAAATGATGCGAATTCCGTGTGGTCAGATTCAAGTCTGGTCGGGAATATTCAATTCAGATATCCTGTAGATATTGAAAAAACAAAACTGACCTTATCATTGCAGATTCAGAATCTCTACAATGAATCCTATGTTTTGGGCTTTGATATTAACGCTTTCGGTAACCGGTATTATAATCCGGCTGCAAAAAGGAATTTTGTTTTCGGGGTAAAGGCTGAATTTTAATTTATTTGACGGCTGTTATCAATATACATACGTGCTTTATTCATGTACGATTCGTTAGTCTTTGTTTTGTCATCGGTCTTGTCTATTCTGATATCGGTTGAAATCCCTTCGCCGACTTTATCATACTCTTTTCCGTTCCTGTCTACAATATTTCCTATAGTCAATACCAGAAACGACCCGTCCGGTAATTTGTATTCCTGATTTCCGGAAGTTAAACCCTGCGTATTAACACCGATTAATTTCACATTGTTCTGTCCAACAAATGCTGCTGTAATAAATTCAGCTGAACTTCCGGTTACTTTATTCACCAATACAGCTATCGGCGTTTTTATATGTTTAGGTTGCTTTTCTTTCAGCTGGAAAAGCTGGGTTGCTGTCTGACCTTCATAAAATTTCGCGTTTTTATAATTGAAATATTCAACGATACCTTCAGCATCCTTGGTTCCCACGACATTTTTGTGATCTAAAAATGATGCGACAGCAGCGTACATCGGATACAGCATACCACCGTAGTTATCTCTCAGATCAAGGATCCAGCCTTTTGGTTTTTGTTTCTGTAATTCGTTTACTTTGGCGTAAAAAGTATTGATATATAAGTTCCAGTCATCCTTATTAAATGATCCTATATTAGGCAGGCTTATATAGGCATATTTTTTATCAATAAGCCTGCTTTCAATAACGGGAAATTCCTGACCTGTCGCTTTATAGCCCAATGTATATGCTCTTACCACTTTCTCAGGGTAAAATTTTGAGTGTGCATCATTTAATGAGCCTAAAGCTTTTTCTAAAATCGGGTAGGTTTCTTTAATGGTTTTTGCTTTTGTGGCATCGTTTAAGGTAGTACTGTACAATGTTTCCCAGTTCACTTTGGATTTATTAACCGATTTGCTTTTCATGATATCCAATGCTTTAGTAACATACATCGTGATACTGTCTTTCTGTGCAGAAGCGTTGGAAGAAATGAGTAATGTAATGAAAGTCAGTGTAATTAAAAGCTTATTCATATTTAAGGTTATTGATATGTGTGGGTAAAAAATAAATATACCGGTTAATACTATGGTGAATTTCAACCTTCAGCAACAATGTCCTGCACAATCATTTTTGCATGAATCCTGGAGTTTTCTATAAACCAGAGATGGGTGTCTTTTCCGCCACAAACAACGCCTGCAAGATAAAGATTTTTTACATTGGTTTCCATGGTTTCAGGATTGTAGAATGGTTTTAGACAATCATTCTCGAGTTCAATTCCGGCATCTTTCAGGAAATTAAAGTCAGGGAGATAGCCGGTCATGGCCAGGACAAAATCATTTTCAATTTCATGGATTTCTCCTTTTTCATTTCTGAACAGGACAGAACGTTCTTTGATTTCCGTTATCTGAGCATTGAAATGGGCGGTAATAGTCCCTTCAGCAATTCTGTTTTCGATATCCGGTTTTACCCAATATTTTACGTTTTCGGAAATTTCAGAATGACGGATAATCATGGTTACTTCAGCTCCCTTCCTATACGTTTCCAAAGCTGCATCTACTGAAGAATTGCTTGACCCGACCACTACAATTTTTTGCCTGGCATATGGATACGGCTCCGTATAATAGTGTTTTACTTTAGGCAAATGTTCTCCGGGAATATTCATCATATTCGGCATGTCATAGAATCCTGTTGAGATCACTACATTTTTTGCCAGATATCGGGATTTTGAAGTTTGTATTTCGAATACACCATCTTTATTACTGATCTGCAAAACTTTTTCATATAACTTAATATTCAGATTTCTTTGCCGGGCAATTCCCTGGTAATACTCCAGTGCTTCCTGCCGTCCGGGTTTTGGAGCTGCTGAAATGAAAGGAATTTCGGCAATCTCCAGTTTGTCGGCAGTAGAAAAAAACCGCATATACAAAGGGTAATTGTAGAGGGAATTTACAATCGTTCCTTTTTCTATAATGATGTAGGAGAGGTTATTGTTTTGAGCTTCCAGTGCACAGTTCAATCCAATGGGTCCGCCTCCGACAATAAGAATATCTAAAATTTCCATACCGTAAAAATACAAAAAAGCCTTAAGGGAGTATTCATATTTAAAATAAGAAGTTCTATACGTTTATTACAGATCTCTGGTCTCTTTATGTACCACAAAATGGCATTCATTTTGGTGATTTATGTCCAATAGATATCAACATGAAAAAAATACTTGTCTCCCTGATCATTTTTTGTGTTATGGGTTGTAAAAAGAATCCTGAAAAATTTGTCAATGATGAGAGATCTGATTCTATGCAAAAAGAAACAAAGGCCTCTCAAACAAACGTAAATACCGGACAAAAGGAATCAGCTTTGAAACAAATAAATGAAGCAATTGTACAGCTTTTAAAAGATAAAAATTACAGGAAACTGGCAGATTTCATTCATCCTGAAAAAGGCGTACGCTTCTCCATGTATGCTTTTGTGAATCCAGCTGAAGATAAAATTTTTTCACGGGATGAATTTATTAGATACCAGCCTACAAAAACCATTTTCACCTGGGGAGCAATGGATGGTTCAGGTGACCTTTATAAAGCAACCTTAAACGATTATCTCAACAAATGGGTATATTCAAAAGATTTTGCAACGGCACAGGTTTCCCTTAATGAATTTCAAGGCAGCGGAAATTCACTGAATAATTTAACTAAAATATATCCAAAAGCAGATTTTACAGAAAACTTCATCAAAGGATCAGAAGGCAATCCGGAGATGGACTGGAAATGCCTTCGCCTTGTATTTGAAGAATTTAAAGGAAAATATTATCTGGTGGGTATTGTCAATGATCAGTGGACGATTTAATTTATAAATATAAAGTTATACCAATCATTTTTAATAACTGACAAAAAAATCAGTTGTAACAACCTGATTGTATACGTTTACGAATTTAGTACTGGAAATAATGAATTTATTCTAAAATTTCTGCCAGCTTTTTAGTCAGGTTCTTTCTTGAAAACTGTTCAATACTTTGAGTGTTTTCAGCAAGTGCACCGTTTTTCCACAGCCCGAATTTTTCCAGAATAAAAGCTTTGATAGACTCAGTATCCTGATAACTGAAATGTTTTCCTGCTTTGGTTTCATCTAATATGGTAGCGACATCCGCTTTATCTGGCCCGAAAGAAATAATTTGTTTTCCTGTCGCCAGATATTCAAAAATTTTCCCGGGAATGATCCCTTTGGAAGATTCATTCGGAAAGTTAGTGATTAGTAACAGCGAAGACTTTTTCATTTCTTCAATGGCCTTGTCATGAGAAAGGTAGCCCAGGTTTGAAATATGCTTTTTTAAACTTGTATTCTCAAGTGAATTTAAAATTTTATCATCAATTCTTCCTGCAAATTTCAGTGTAAAATTTTCTGAAAAATCGGAATTATTAAGAACCAGATCATTAAGTGCTTTCCAAAGATTTTCGGGATTTCTCAGTTGTTCCAAAACCCCAATATAACTTAGGATAAACTTGTCTGTTGCCTGGTCGTTTTTTACCGCCGAATTTTGGGCATCGCTTTCATCGAAGCCATTGGTAATACAAACGGCATTGGCTCCGTTTTTACGGAAATTTTCCGCGTCTGTATAGCTGGTGGCTAAGGTAATATCTGCAGTCCTGAAAACATCACGTTCCATGGTCCGGTGTTTTTGGTCAGATCGTTGGGTCAGTTTCAGGTGTTTGTAATAGGAAATTTCTGTCCACGGATCACGAAAATCGGCAATCCATTTTATAGTGGGTAACGCTTTTTTCAAATGTAGGCCGATCAAATGCAGTGAATGGGGCGGACCGGAGGTTACGACTAAATCAATTTTATTTTCCCTGATGTACTTCTCTAAAAATGTAGCGGATGGCTTTACCCAGAATACCCTGGCATCGGGAATAAAAAAATTCCCTCTGACCCAAATGGAAAGTCTCGATTTCCAGCTTTGATTTTTCCCGACATCAAATTGCCCCGCTTTGAATTTTTTATTGCTTTTATTCAGCTTTTCGGCTATCTGATAAGGTTCCCATATTTTTGTCTTTATCACTTCAATATGTTCAGGAACATCTTTCAGTAAGTTCTCATCAATCAGGGGATAGCTTGGATTTTCAGGGGTGTAAATGATAGGTTTCCAGCCGGATTCAGGCAGATATTTTGCAAATTTCAACCATCTCTGAACACCCGGGCCTCCTGCAGGAGGCCAGTAATAGGTAATAATAAGGATTTTTTTCTGTTCCATTAATCAAGAAACGTTCTTTCTTTTATTGTGAATGTAGTACAAAAAGTGGAGAAATGATAGTATTAATTCTACTGCTTTTCAACAATGCTTTCTTTTCTGTTCTCTTTTTTTCGGTACATAAAATAAATTCCGAGACCGCTTAACAGAATAAACAATCCGAAGCAGAGAAGAGAAATCCATTTTCCGGTTTCAATCACCTGAGGTTCAAAAATCATTCTGATATTGTGGCTTCCTGCAGGAACGTGTACGGCACGTAATAAATAGTCTGCTTTGATATACGTAACCTCTCTCCCGTCAATGAACATTTTCCAACCGTGAGGATAATAAATTTCAGAAAATACGGCCAGTTGCGGAGTTTTAGACTGGGTTTTGAATTCCAACTCATTCGGCTGATATTTCGTTAAATTAATAAATGCCGCAGAGTCTGCCTGAACGGTTTTCCCATCGAAATACTTTTTATCGGAAGAAGAGATCACCGCTGTCTTTTTACTGTCGATAACACCGATGGATTTAATCTCCTGATTAGGAGAATCTGCAAATTTAAGATCGCTTACAAACCATGCGTTTCCATTGGCTTTAGGGTTGGGAACAGCTTGTGGCTGTTCCGGTCCGCCTACCACCCAATATTTTGCATTCAGAAGATTCAGGATGTTAGGAACCTTTACAGAATCCATCACTTGGAAATATTCATTGATGACATCATCATACCTTCTCAGTTTCACTGCATGATATCCGCCGATGGAAGATTTAAAATAGGAAGTGTTGGTTTCACTGAATGTCCCCAGTATATTATTAAAAATCCTGTAATGGGTCTTATCTTTTTCAGCAATAGTTTCAAGGGTCTTGTTAACATTGACATTCGCTATAATCGGTTCAAGATTAGGATTGCCCTGGACTTTCTCTGCCAGAAGATCTGAGCTTTCCGTCTGAAAAGGATTTTCAGCAAATATTTTATCAACATAGTTTTCATCATTTAAGTAACGCCTGTTTACGGACCATAAATCAAATAAGCTGACTACACCGATAACAATAAGTGCAATGTTCTGACTTAACTTTTTCTTCAAGCTTAAGAACAAAACTGCGGCGGCAATGCTTACATAGATAAATGCTTTAATCGCATCGATCCTGAATAATTTAAATCTTTCATCCACCAGATAATCCAGCAGGAAAGGCGGAAGATAAGTCTTCTCATTTTCTGTATGGAAGCCTAATAACGATTTTCCGAAGATTAACAGGATTAAAACCAGGCCTAAGGTCCCACCGCTTACATACATCAGGATTTTCTGTTTGTATTCCTGCGTCAGTTTTTCATCAGTGAAGAATCTGTATAATCCGATAATGGCTATCAAAGGGAACAGCAATTCGATAATGACCAGTATAGAAGAAGGTGCTCTGAATTTATTATAAAAAGGAACAAAATCAATAAAGAAATCTGAAACCGGCATTAAATTACTTCCCCAGGCTAAAAAAATTGTTAGTATTGATGCTGCAAGGATCCAGTAACGGTATTTCTTCCATGCAAAAAAGAATCCTAACACTGCAAGGAAACAGACAATGGCTCCCTGATATGCAGGTCCTGAAGTCCCCGGCTGGTCTCCCCAGTAGGTCAGGCTTCCGAATCCTTTTGAGATTCTATCCATTTCAGCCTGCGAGGTTACATTTTCCTGAACCATAGCCTGGACTTTCTCCATCATTTCCTTACCTTCAGGTTCCTGGCTTCCTCCACCCATCAGTCTTGGAATAAAAAGATTCAGGGTCTCCAGCTTTCCGTAGCTCCACATCAGCATACTTTCCTTATCCATTCCTGAAGTTCCTCCCGTGTGGCTGTCATTGGTGAGTATCTGCTTTCCGCGGACGGTTTCTTTAATATATTCAGAATTGGCCATGATTCTTTGGGAATTCATTCCAACCCCGATTACACATGAAGCGGCAATAATTCCTGAAGAAATTAAAAAATGCCTTACTGTTATTTTTTTCTGTATCGCTCTGATCAATTCCGATAAGAATAAGAATCCTAATGCAAGGAAGAGATAATACGTCATCTGCGGGTGATTCGCTGCAATCTGAAGCCCCATAAACAGGGTCGTGACAATGAATCCCCAAATGTACTGCTTCCGGATATAGACCAGTAAAATCCCGGCCAGGAGCGGTGCGAAATATTCAATCGTATTAATTTTGCCATTATGCCCGGCAGCAATTGCAATATAAAAATAGGTGGAAAGCCCGAAAAATGTAGCGCCCAGCAGAGCATACTTCCAGTTTCTGACAGCCACCATCCCTAAAAGAAAAAAGCCCCCGAAAAGAAGAAAAAGATAATTGACTGGCCTTGGAAAAAAATTAAGCTTAGAATCAATTTCTTTAATAAGATCTCCTTTAAACCGGCTTCCCATCTGATAGGTTGGCATCCCTCCGAACATGGAGTCGCTCCAGTAGGTTTCATTTCCGGTATCGGCTCTGTAATCCAAAAGCTCTTTGGCACCACCGCGATATTGTACGATATCATGCTGGAAAAGCTGCTTTCCATTGATGACAGGATTGGCATATACAAAGGCAAGGATGATAAATATTACCAAACTTGCCAGGATGAAAACCAGATTTTTATTTTTCTTAAACATACATGTATTTTAATTTGAGCACCCTTTCAGGTATTGATCTGAAAGGGTGAATTGGGCTATCTATTTTTTATCTTCTTTGATCTCTTCGTAGTCTACGGTTTCGGCATCCCACTTGATATTTTGATTATTTTTATTTGAGTCTTGTATATCCTGCTTGGTATTCTCATTGTTAAATCTATAACTGTAAAAAGTTTTGAAAAATATTCTTTTAAGAATATTCCACACAAAGAAAATGATAATTGCGGCTAATACCAGCTCAAAAATATATTTCATAATTTTAAAATTTAAAACAATTTGTATGAAACGGAAAGGTTAATGCCATCCATTCCAAAATTATGATACTGTCCATAATAAGATGAGGAAAAGAGAGGAATTACTCCCCATTTGATTTCAATACCAAATTTATCATAATTATAACCAGCGGCAAAGGATGGATAAACACGGTCATCTCCTGTATATGACCTGTTGTCTGAAGAAAAAGTATGTTTACCAAGCATCATATTATATTGTAATAAGCCGGCTACATAAACTTTAGATCTTTGATTGATGAACATATTATATTTTACTCCTAAAGGAATCTGCAGTGATGAATAGTTTACTTCAAAATTTCTTCTGTTATAATCTGTTACAGCAAATTTTGCGGATAAGAAAGCCGGTTCTAAAAAAATAGCCCATTTACCTTTGTTGAAAGGTAAGACATATTCCAGCTCTACAGCAGCCCTAAAAATAATTTTATCTTCTTTTCTTACTCCTATTGACAAATTATCACTGGGTGGTAAAATTTTATAATTCGAAAAGCCTATTCCCGGTTTCAAATAAATATTAAAATTATTCCCCTTGCCATTTCGATTCGTTTTTTCAGGATCATTTATATTATTATAGATCTTAAAAACTTTTTTCAATTGGTTCTCATTATATGACAATCCATCAATATCGGTTTCTGAAATATTTTTATTGTTTATAAATATTTGATTTAATTGTTTTTTATACTCCTCATTTTTTTTAATCTGTGTATTATTCACCAGATATTCCTTGTACCTCAAAGGCTTAATTTCATTATCATCTGATTTTTTATAAAAAAATCGAGTAACAGAACCGTCTGAATATGAATAAAGACTAATATCTCCTTCAACAATTAGCTTCAATAAAAGTCTTTCTTCGTTACTTGTAAAATCCTTTGATGTTGACAAGTATTCTATTTTAGAGGAAGACCGATCAATCATTACGTTTTTTGCTATATATTTCTGATTTCCAACAGAGAATTCATTCAAATCAGAAATTTTTAATTGTAAAGGAACTGAAGTCTCGTCTACTTTATATTCTAAACTGGATGGACTGTTTTTCCATTCATAATTTTTTATTAAAACATTCTTTTTCTCTCCATTAAGGTCAATAAAATATCCGTTTTCAAAAGTTATTTGCCCATAAGCAAGAGTTGAAAATAAAAATAATGCGGAATAAAATAAATTTTTCAAGGCTATTTTTTTAATAATTTAATTCTTTTATTTCGCCGACGGATTTACCATAACAGAAGAATTGGAAACGCTTTTCATCGACTGGGATTCTTTTCCGTTGGAGATGGTTTCAATCTGTGTGGTTTTTACGGAAATATTCTGGTTGTTGATCCATCCTGTATTCTGGTCAAATTTAATCGTTCCGTTTTGTGCCAGCTCACTGCTTAAACTGTGGGTAATTTCTCCCTGCTTTTGTTTATCTTCTTTTTTAGGGATCCCTCCTGTTACGGAAACTTCAGCAATGCCGTTTCCTACGCTTTTTAATATATAATTTGAAGTGACTTTTACTTTACCTTGGGCATCTGCATTTTCACTGCTGGTCCATTTTTCTCCTACTTTTACTCCTTTTTTAGGAATAATCGTCAGGTTTTTATTAAGCTGGTCCTTCAGAACTTTTTCATTGAACGATTCTTTAAGGCTGGCCACCACACTAGCTTTCTGGTTGGCATCCTTTATGAGAGTGCCGACTGCATTGGAAACTTTTGTATAGACTGCATCAAAACCTGTAATGGAGATCACATTGCCTTTAGTATCCATCTTCATGCTCAGTTTATTTCCGGTCAGGGCTTTGTTAATATTCCAGATCATTTTCAGGTCATCCTCTTTAGGAATTGGTAACTTGGTATCCACAACAATGGTTTTTCCGTCTGCTGACTGGGAATTTCTTTTAGCAATAAGGTTCAGGGTAATATCATATACGTTTCCTTTAATATCATTCACTGTGAAAGTCATTTCATCGGTAGATTCGCTTGTCCCGTTCAGGGTTTTCCCTTTAGGATCGGTCATTGTCTTGGTATCTCTCTGGTAAGTGGTTAAAGGATAGGTTTTTCCTTTTTCCAGTTTAAAAGTCTGGGTATAAATGCCTGCAGAATCTTTTATAGCGGGGTTTGCTTCTACTTTTGCAACAGAATCAGCCGGAACTTCTACCGTAATTGTTTTCCCTGTTTTAGGATCTACTTTGGTGGTTTTGGTTGTTTCTTTTTTATTGCATGAAACTAAAGCTATGGTCGAGATAAGCGCTAATGCTGCTATATTTTTCATTTGATTTTTTTTAATTTTATTACTTTTAAGTGGATCTGAAAATTTAAGATTACAAGCTGGAATCTACTGCCATTTTCTGTCGTACCGCTTCGTATAAAATGGCTCCGCAGGCTACAGAAACATTTAGAGACTGCGTCTTTCCTTCAATCGGTAATTTTATTTTCTCATCTGAATGATGGAGTACTTCTTTGGAGATTCCGGTTTCCTCATTTCCCATTACCACAGCACAAGGTGCTTTAAAATCTACATCATAAATTAATTTCTGAGCCTTTTCACTCGCTGCAAATACAGAAATTCCGCTCTGCTGAAGGTAATCAACTACATGTGCAAGATTAGGCGCCTTGCAGATTTTTACATTATAAAGCGCGCCAGCAGAAGTTTTTATCGCATCGGAATTAATAGGTGCAGCTCCTTTTTCAGGGATAATAACCGCGTCAACCCCGACACATTCTGCCGTTCTGCAGATGGCTCCGAAATTCCTGACATCAGTGAGGCGGTCAAGGATTAATAAAAAAGGTGTTTTCCCTTCTTCAAATAATTGAGGAACAATATCTTCTATTTTGTGAAACGGAACATCTGAAATAAAAGCCACTACACCCTGGTGGTTTTTTCGCGTGAAACGGTTCAGTTTTTCAACCGGAACATAGTTGGGACGAATTTTATTTTTGGCTAAGATGGCTTTAAGCTCGGCATAAATATCTCCCTGCAAAGCATTCTGAACAAATATTTTGTCAATTGTTTTTCCTGATTCAATAGCTTCAATCACGGGACGCAACCCGAAAATAAAATCGTCTTTTTTATCGTTATTTTCCATTAATGTTCTTGTATAAATTGTTCTCCAGAGTAATATCCGTAAATTATATTTTTTTCTAGAAGAGAGGCTTTCCCGTGAAATGTTTCCTTTCCATTCATATCCGTCCAGATTAATTTGAACATATTGGTAGAAATCTCTTCAATTGTTAGTTTATTTATTTCTGCACTTGTTTGATTTTCACTCCAAGAGGTAACATATTGCCCCACAAAACCTATTCCTGGATTAATTCTGTTAGCACTTTTAGAAAGAGATACATTACTGTAATTGTTAAAGTATTCTCCGATTAAATTTCCCGTTACTGTTATTTTAAAATAAAAACTTCCTCTTACAGACATAATTAATATTTTTCTCCTAAAATGGCTCTTTTCTGAGACATCACATACCCGTAATGAAGGCATTCATGCATATTGTTAAAAATAATTGCATCCTGAATACTTTTCAAATCCATTCCGAAACTCGTGGTATAAGGTGTGTAATCTGAAAAGAAATCACTGTCATAATCTTTCATCAGGATCTTTGAGGTTTCTGTTAATAGAAACTCCAGATCTTCTACTTCTGATTTTTGCACATTCAGGTTTGGCAGCGTCCCCTTTTTATAAGTTTCAATCCAGTATTTATCAATTCTGAAGGGATTCCCGCTTAGATAATAGTGTAGCAGCTGCTGTGTGGCAACCGTATGGGCGATGTTCCAGTATATATTATTGTTAAAACCGTCCGGGATAAACAGCAGGTCTTCATGGGAAGTATCCTGTAAAATGTTCAGAAGATTTTTCCTTACCTGTCTGTGTGCTTGAAAATGATAATTCATTTTGCAAAAATTTAATCACCAAAAATAGTTTAATAAACTGGAAATGACAATTTTTAAAAGGGTAATGGAAACAAATTTATATTTTTTTATGAAAAAATAAAATTATAGAGTTGTTTATTTAGAGTATCCTGATTTTCGATCTTGCATCAATCCCGGAATATTTAACAAACTTTAACTCAAATATGGCATTAATTGTGTTGATTAATGCAGGTATTTATTGGAAATTTACCCATTATTTTAAATCAAGATATGTCAGAGATTAATCAGGCTGAAGACATCCGTCAGCTCACGGAACAGATAAAAGAAGCAAACTATTATTTTTCCCGCCTTAGACAGGAAATCAATAAAATTATCATCGGCCAGGAATATATGATAGACCGCCTGCTGGTAGGTCTTCTGGGTAACGGGCATGTTCTCTTGGAAGGGGTTCCGGGATTAGCTAAGACATTGGCGATTAAAACTCTTGCCGAAGCAGTCGATGGTGAATTTTCAAGAATTCAGTTTACTCCGGACCTGCTGCCTGCAGATGTGGTGGGAACGATGATATTCAATATTAAAGACAATGATTTCTCAATAAAGAAAGGTCCTGTTTTTGCCAATTTTGTTCTGGCGGATGAGATCAACCGTGCACCCGCAAAGGTACAGTCGGCACTTCTTGAGGTGATGCAGGAAAAGCAGGTGACTATAGGCGACGAAACCATGAAGCTTCCAAAGCCATTCTTGGTATTGGCAACCCAAAACCCGATTGACCAAGAAGGGACTTACCTTCTTCCGGAAGCCCAAAGCGACCGTTTTATGCTAAAGTGCACCATTGACTATCCTAAGTTTGAAGATGAAAGAACTGTGATGAGGATGGTTTCCACTTCGCATCAGCCGGTGATCAAACCGGTGATTTCCCTGCAACATATCGTGGAGGCTAAAGAGCTCATCAATCAGATTTATCTCGATGAAAAAATTGAGAAATATATTCTGGATATGGTTTTTGCGACCCGTTATCCTGAAAATTACGGTCTTGCTGAACTTAAAAATTACATTAGTTTTGGTGCCTCACCAAGAGCGTCCATTAATCTGGCTATTGCATCAAGAGCCTATGCTTTCCTGAAAGGAAGGGCATTTGTAATTCCTGAAGATGTAAAGTCGCTGGCTAATGACGTTTTAAGGCATAGAATCGGGCTGACTTTCGAAGCTGAGGCTGAAAATATTTCAACAGAAGAAATTATCAGCAGGATTTTGGCAAAAATCCAGGCTCCGTAATGGACGAGGTATTAATCAGAAAGGCAGTTTATGAAGATTGTGCTGCCATGCTGGAGCTGGTTAAAGAGCTTGCTGATTATGAGAAAGCTTTGCATGAAGTTACTTTAACGCTGGAACAATTTGTTGAGGATGGATTCGGAAATTCGCCGGTATGGGGAGCATTTGTTGCTGAGATAAACGGAAGTATTGTCGGGATTTCGTTATATTATGACCGGTATTCAACCTGGAAAGGGCGGAGATTATATTTGGAAGATCTTGTCGTTACGGAAAAATTAAGAGGAAAGCAGATCGGGAAAAAATTATTTGAAGCAACATTGGAATATGGGAAATCAAATCAATACAGCGGCATGGTTTTCCAGGTTTTGAACTGGAATGAATCAGCTATTAACTTTTACAAAAAATACAATCCGAAATTCGATGATGAATGGCTTAATGTTTCCATCGGCTTTCAATAAGTCAGAAGATGGATTACGAAGTTAAATTTGAAAGTCTAAAGAGATACGCAATCTAAGAAAATGCAGATAAAAGATATTGTAAAAAAAGTAAAGCAGATCGAAATACGTACCCGTAAAAAGACGGAAGCTACTTTAATGGGACAGTATCACAGCGCTTTTAAAGGCCAGGGAATGACTTTTTCAGAAGTTCGTCCATATCAGTTCGGAGATGAAATCCGGAGGATTGACTGGAACAAGACAGCACGTTTCCGTGAACCGTTTGTAAAGGTGATGGAAGAAGAGAGGGAATTGACGATGATGTTGATGGTAGATATTTCCGCTTCAATGGACTATGGGACAAAGAACCAGCTTAAGAGGGAATACGTAGCAGAAATTGCGGCAAGCTTAGGCTTTTCGGCAGCGGGCAATAATGATAAAGTGGGATTGATTTTATTTGCCGATAAAGTGTATAAAGTAATACCGCCACAAAAAGGAAGGAAGCATATTCTTTCCATCATCAGCAATATCCTTACGGCGGCCTATGTTCCTGCAGAATCCAAGATGGATAAGGCATTGGAATACATGATGGGAATCTTTAAAAAAAAATCACTTGTTTTCCTATTCTCAGACTTTGAAGATGATTATGATTCTAAAATGCTTAGAGTGGCTTCTAAGAAACATCAGCTGCTTGGAATGCGGGTTTTTGACGAAAAAGACAATGAAATTCCTGATGTGGGATATACGTTACTTTATGATGCCGAGACAGGAAGACAGGTTTGGGCTAATACTTCCAGCGCGCGCTGGAGATATACTTTTGCAGAGGCTCAGAAGCAGAAGTTAAAAGCTCTGGAAGAAGATTTTGCCAATAGCTCAGCAAGTTTTATAAATATCAATACAGGTTCGGATTACTCGAGACTCCTGTATAATTATTTTCAGAAAAAATAAATCAGAAGCCGGACATCAGATCTTAGAAACTGGTTTCAAACTTTAATTTTCGAATCTTAAACTTTGAACAATTATAAAATTGAAAAAAATACTCTTTATATTTTGTTTTTTAATCTGTGCAAATGCTTTTTCACAGATCCTTTCTTCCAGTGTTGAGAAGAAAACCATTGCTTTGGGAGAAGTCAACCACATCGTTGTAACGATTAATAATCTTCATCATGAAAAAGTTTCTGCCGCTCCTGAAAATGAACTTCTTCCTTTTCATTTCGAAGAGGTTAAAGACAGTATTGCACAGACTCAGGAGGTTTATTACAGAAGGATTGATTTTGCTGTATTTGATGAAGGTAAATTTACCATTCCGGAACTTGAATTTAAGGTTGGAGGAAAAATATTAAAAACCATTCCTTATGAAATTGAAGTGATCAATACCGCTCAAAAGACGGATCCGATTAATGATATCATGAATAACAAAGAGGTAAAGCTGGAAGTAACAGACTACTGGCAACTCTATAAGTTTTATATTCTCGCAGCAATTGCAGTAATCGCACTGATTATCGCTATTTTTATGTTTATAAAACATGGGAGGAAATCAAAAGATTCACCTGTTGTGGCAACCAATCAGACCTTAAAGGAGCTGGATTCCCTTAAAAAGAAAAAATATGTGGAAAGTGGCGACTATCGTTCATTCTACGTGGAGCTGATAGATATTTCCAGAAAATTTATTGCGAAACAGTACCGCCTGCCTGCCGACGTTTTGCTGACTGATGATTTAGTTGATCTGATGAAGAAAAACAACACCATCTCTCAGGAGAACGAAAAAGTAGTGGAAGAGGTATTTGTAAGAGGTGACCTGGTGAAATTTGCAAAAACATTCCCGGATCAGCAGACGATGGAAAAAGATTTTGCGGACATCAGAAATTTTGTAAAAAGATCATCGAAAGATCTTGAATTTGAAAATCTGAGGAAAGATGTTTGATTTTGAATTTTACAGTCCGTGGTTTTTGTTACTTTTCGTATTGTTTATTCCTTTATTGTTCAGGGATATAAGTATACAGAAAAGAAAAGGGATCAAAGTGCCAACTGTTAAGAATATGGCTGACAGCAGCGGAATACATATGGTGATGTTTTTCCTTAAAATATCAAAATATATCATTCTTTCTGCGCTGATTATTGCAATGGCAAGACCAAGGACTTTTACTGTTTCCCAGGATAGGGACGATACAAAAGGAATTGATATTATGCTTTCTGTAGACGTTTCGCTGAGTATGCTCGCAAAAGATCTGACTCCTGACCGTTTGACAGCTCTAAAGAACATTGCGATCAAATTTGTAGAAAAGCGTCCGAATGACAGAATCGGTTTGGTAACATATTCAGGAGAAGCCTTTACAAAGGTTCCCGTAACATCCGACCATCAGGTGGTTGTGGATGAACTTCAGAACCTCAATCCTTTGGAATTGGAACCGGGCACGGCGATTGGTGAAGGATTATCTGTTGCTGTCAATCACCTGAAGAACAGCAAGGCAAAAAGTAAGATTATTATTTTGATGACCGATGGTGTCAACACCATTGAAAATGCCATGCCGCCTGCTATTGCTGCGGAACTGGCAAAAAATAACAATATAAAAGTATATTCTATCGGAATCGGAACGAACGGATATGCTTTAATGCCTACTCAGACCGATATCTTTGGAGATTTGGTTTTTACAGAAACAGAAGTGAAGATTGATGAGCCTGTTCTCAGGGAAGTGGCCCAGATGACCGGTGGTAAATATTTCAGGGCAACTTCCAACAGCAGCCTGGAAGAAGTGTATGATGAAATCAACCGGCTGGAAAAATCAGATGTGAAAGTATCCAGGCTGTTTAATTATCAGGAATATTTTAAGATTTTTCTGTGGATTGCTTTAGGGGTTCTGTTCATAGATGCATTATTAAGGTGGGTGTTTTATAAAATTTTAAGCTGATGGATTGGTATTTGGGAAATTATTGGTATGTATTGCTGTTGCTGCTTTTACCGCTGTTGGCTGTCTTTCTTGTCCGTTATCTGAAATGGAAAAATAAAAAGAGGCAGATTTTTGCTGATGCACAGTTTCATGAGCATTTATTTGAGAAAAAATCGGGCTTTACCAAATTTTTTCCGGTTTTATATATATTGGCCACTTTATTTTTAATTTTTTCAATTATTGATCTGCTTAGTGGATCTGAAGAAATTAAAACCAATCAAAAATTGAATAATGTCATTTTTATGCTGGATGTTTCCAATTCAATGAATTCGGAAGATATTAATCCAAGTCGTCTGACAGAAGCTAAAAACCTGATGATTCAGACGATGCAGAAGATGAAAAATGATAAGGTGGGCATCGTAATTTTTGCAGGACAGGCAAGTTCCATTATGCCGCTGACTACGGATTATAATTCAGCAGAAACCTATATCGGCGGAATTGAAACAAATACGATGCAGATTCAGGGAACTGATTTCCTGAACGCCATGAAGATTGCTTCAGATAAATTTAAAAATGTAAGTAAAAATGCCAGGAAGGTCGTGCTGTTAAGTGATGGGGAAGATAATGAAGGCAATGATGAGGCAGCTGTAAAATTGGCTGACAAAGAAGGAATTATGATCACTTCCGTAGGGATAGGATCTGATGAAGGCGCTCCTATTCCCGAATATCAGTTTGGCCAGTTAATGGGCTATAAAACAGATGTTTCAGGACAAACCGTAATTTCCAGGAGGCAGACTTCCGCATTGAAAAAAATGGCAGAAGCTACGGGAGGAACATATATTGACGGGAATAACATCAATGAAGCTCCGACTCAGATCATTGACGCATTGCAGAAGAAAATGGGATCTTCAGAAACTTTGGTAAAATCGCAGAATGCTAACCATTATTATCAGTATTTTCTAGCGGTTTCCATATTTTTCTTCATGCTGATTTATATTTTTAATCCTAAAAGAGATTTAAATATTTAAGCTATGATTAATGCCCTGATTACCGCAATACTTTAACCCAACTTTAACAAATAAGGCGCTGTTTATTAACATATAAAGGAATAATTTTGCATTAGATGAATACTAAAATCTTTTTTTTATCGTTTATTATTGCTTTTACAAGTTCAGGTTTTCTGTTTGGGCAGAAAAACTACAGGACACTTGTGTATGAAGGCAATGAAAAATTCAATGGTAAAGATTATGATGGAGCTTCTGCCAAGTATCTGGAAGCTTTAAAAACCAATGATAAAGATTTTACAGCACATTATAATTTGGGAAATGCATTATATAAAAGCAAGAAATACGAAGAAGCGAAGGTAGAGTTTGAGAAGGCGCAACGGTTTTCCCAGACCCTTTCCGATAAATCTGCAGCCCTTCATAACCTGGGAAATTCATACATGCAGACGAAACAGCCTGAAAAGGCAGCGGAATTTTACAAACAGTCCCTAAAACAAAATCCCTACAGCGAAGCTACCAGAAAGAATTATGAAATTGCAAAGCTGAAAGAAAAAGAAAACCAACAGAAGCAACAGAAGCAAAATAACTCCGGTAAAGGAGGCGGAGGTAAGGATCAGCAGAATGATGATCAGAAAGGAGGTCCGAAAGACCAGAAAGATCAGGGACAAGGACAGCAGAACCAAGGCAAAGGCCAGGGAAGCGATCCAAACCAAAAGTCGAATAATGAAGGCAGAATCCCAAAAGGACTTGAAAATCAAATACTCAATAAAGTAAGCGACAAAGAGAAAGAAACAGCCAAAAGAATTTTAAATAAAAATTCTTATTCGATGCCTGAAAGCAACGAGAAAGACTGGTGATGCAGAGCAGATACATTTACATAATATTCCTTTTTATATCCGTAATTTCTTACGGGCAGGTCAATATTTTTGTAAATCCTGATAGAAGCACCTACAACGGAAAAGAAATTATTAACCTTACCGTCGTTCTCGAAATGAATGGTGAGGAATATGCCCAGCAAACACCTTTGCGCTCACCGGATTTATCCAAATTTAATATTATCGGAAGTGGCTCGATGAGCAACGGATATGTAGATCCTGAGACCAATACTGTAATCTCACAATACATAACCAGAATAGCTCTTGAACCAAAGCAGAAAGGAAAAGTAAAAGTCGGTTCATTCCTGGTAACAGTTAATAATAAGATCTATAAAACGGAACCGTTTGAACTTTTTATAAAGGATACTGACAGAAAATCACTAACATCAAATACCTCAAAAGACGTGTACCTCAACATGGAGATTGAGGACCGTGAGGTTTATCAGGATCAGCCTACCATTGCTGTTCTGAAAGTATATTCAAAAAATATGGATAACTTCAGAAAGGTGAAAAATATTCATCTTCCCGAGCAGGACAATCTTAATGTGTACCCGGTAAGTTTTACGAAATCTGAAATCGATCCGTCTTCTGATTATGCAAATATGGCATCGCAGGTTTTAGCTGTTTTTATGGTATTTCCCAATGAGGCCGGATACGTGGAAGTGCCGGGAGTTTCGGCATCAGTGAATTCTTTTTCCGGGAAGAGCAGGATTGTTTCCAATAAGGTAAAAATCAATGTTAGAAAGCTTCCTGAAGATGCGCCGGAATGTTTTAAAAATGCGGTCGGAAATTTTAAGGTAAAATTCGTCAATGCTTCTAAAGAGAAAGCAGAGGTTAAAAAACCGATGAATGTTTTGGTGAAAGTAAGCGGAGAAGGAAACCTTAAAAATCTTGAACTCCCGAAAATTGCTGCCTCAGCTGATTATGACGTCTTCGCACCAAAAATTACTTCTAAAGTTGTAACAGGAATAAAAGGAATGAAAGGGGAAATAACAGCCAATTATATCATCATCCCTAAGAAAACTGGTGCAATTTCTATTAAAACAGAACATTTTGCATTTTTCAATCCGCTAAGTAAAGAATATGTGGATCTCGGAGAGAAAACATTATCGGTTAATGCATTTTCTCACCAGGAGATCATGGATGCCAGAACAACAGTGGAAAAAGTAAATGAATATACCAATACTTTACTGGAAACGGTAAATACACCTGTATTGAAAACCACTTCTTTTAAAGTAAAAGAAAAAACTAAATTCCATTGGAATATTCTTCTGATTAATTTTCTGATCCTGCTTGCTTTATTTTTAGCGTATATGCTATTTAAAAATTGGCAAAAAAAGCGTCTGTTAATTAAAAATAATATACCTTTAAAATCATTAGGCTCAGTATCTGAAACAGAAGAAGAGATCAGAGAACGGCAGAAAACCGATGTGTATGAATATTTCAGTTACCTGGAAAATCTTAAGGATAATAAAGAGTATCAGAAATTCTTTAGTACGTATGATGAGCTGGAAACACAAGTGAGGAAACAATTTTCACAGGCTTCCGTTCAGGATTTCAGAAAGTTTTTGGAGATGAATCATGGTGCTGCAACTGCCGAGGAATATACATCGCTGTCACAAAAAATCCAGATCGAGAAATATACACCGGTAAAATCTTCTGAAGGCATAGAGGAACTTTTAAGATCAATTGTTAATTTGTATTCACGGATTAGCAAATAATCAGTTTATTTTCATATTTTTGCGAAATTATTAATAATTACAGTTGCATGGAAATATTGAATGATTTTTCTATAAAAGAAATTGTTACCTGTTTTATGGTACTTTTTGCGGTGATTGACATTATCGGTTCTGTTCCTATTGTAGTAACTTTACAGCAAAAATTCGGACAGATTGAGGCCGGTAGAGCTTCTATTACAGCAGGTCTTATCATGATGGTTTTTCTTTTTGTCGGTAATAAAATCCTGAAACTGATCGGGGTTGATGTAAATTCTTTTGCTATAGCCGGGGCATTTGTAATTTTTGTGATCGCGCTTGAAATGATTCTGGGCATTGAGATCCATAAAACAACTGAAGTCAAAGCCGCTTCCATTGTTCCTATTGCGTTTCCGTTGGTTGCCGGAGCCGGTACTTTAACAACTACGCTGTCACTCAGGGCTGAGTTTCATGATATTAATATTATTTTTGGGATTATTCTCAATACAATTTTTGTATATTTGGTGCTGAAATCAGCTAAGTGGCTGGAAAATAAAATGGGAGAGGCTACATTGGCCATCCTGCAAAAGGTTTTCGGGATCATCTTATTAGCGATTTCCATTAAATTGTTTACCGCGAATTTTGCCCAACTGGTACAGAATTATATTAATTTTTAAGCATTATGCAGAAGTTTTATAAAGTATTTTTAATACTGTTTATCGTTTTTATTGCCATCAATCTTTATGCTTTAGACTGGCAAACGGATATTTTGTCTGAAGATAACCTGAAGTTTGTATTTTCAATCGCTTCAGCAGTTATAGGTCTTATTTTACTTTTTGTAATGGATACATGGAGTAGGATAGGTGTTAAAAAATAAATTTAATCAACTATTATAAACCTCTTTCTATAGGAAAGAGGTTTTTTTATTGATTTCATATTGAACGACAGTTGAGTATATAGTTTGATTATAAAATTTCAAGGTTTTTAAGAACTGCTTCAGATTTAAGCTCTGTTTCGATCCACTCCTTTTCAGGGTCACTCTGAGCGGTAATGCCTCCTCCGACAAATGCATGAACGGAATTATGATATAGTTTGCAGCAACGCAGATTTACAAAATAATGAACGGTATCTTCAGCTTCTATTTTAATGTATCCCGCATATAACTCCCGAGGATATTTTTCCAGGTTTTGGATGTTTTCCTTGCATAGTTTTTTAGGGATTCCGCAGACAGCAGGTGTTGGATGGAGCTCCTGAATAAGGCTGTCCAGATCTTCAGGGTTTATTTTAGCTTTAAAATCGGTCCTGAGGTGTTTTATATTTCCTGAAATATGGTCATATGTTTCAGATTCTTCAGCATTCTCCGTAAAATGGCTTAAAATATTCCGGATGTAATCGGTTACCGGTTTTTGTTCTTCAATTTCTTTTTCTGACCAATTTTCCGATACAGGAAGCGTTCCTGCAAGACTCATTGTTTCAAAATCATGGGTGTTTTTATTAAACCTGCCTAAAACCTCTGAAAAAGCTCCCATCCATGAATTTTCGCCGTTGATTAACAGATACCTGAAAGCATTAGGATAAGATCGGCAAAGGTTCCTGAAGCTTCCTTTTATATCAATCTCGTTAAAATCTGTGAAGATTTTTCTTCTTGAATACACCAGCTTGGGAAGCTTGTTTTCTTTTATCACATCAATTACCTGATGCAGATTATGGATGTATCCATCTTTTGTTTCAGCAGTATATTGAGTATGATCTGGCAGTAAAAGCTCACTTGGAATTATTGTTTCTTCAAAACTCTCAGAGGTGATTTCTGTAATTTTCCCATTACAGTTTACTTTGCTCAAGCCGTCAAAAGAATGAAAGCTTACATGGTTTTCATAAGAATTTTCGTCTGTTGAATACAGTTTTTCGTCGAATGGAAATTTAAAATAGATCATGTATTGGCTGCTTACTTACTTAAATCAGTTTCCGGAAATAATATAGGAAATTCCGAAACTTATTTTTCTTTCTGCAAAGGTATTACTCGTCTTAAAGATGTCAAAATCCAAACTGCTGTTTTTTAAAGAAACGTTTCTCATTGTATGCTGCTGGTACTCTAATGCTAAAAGAAAACGTCTGAAACACCTGTATTGAACACCTAATGAGAATCCAAGATTCATATGATCTGTTTTGAAATTATCTGGTTTGGCCAGAACTCCGTTTTCAGGAACCAGAAACTGCATTTTATGACACTCTCCCACAAAGTGTGTAAGTTAAAAAGTCAGGGCTTAGATTTTATAATCTGAGCCTTTCTTCAAAAATAA
>NZ_JAKVIP010000020.1 GCF_022601875.1 Chryseobacterium sp. SSA4.19 | reverse complement strand
CTGCTAAGTCTCTAAAATTTCTTGTATCCATCTTAATAACAAAAGTATTAATTTAATTGTGTCCACACGATAGTCCTTGGGAGGGGAATTTTGTTATGTGCAAAACGATGTGGAATAAGGACTTCTTTGTTAAGAGAAAACACGGACTTAATAAGAAAAGACTAAGCCATATCAGCTTTATAATGCAGTATGATAAAATCTTCCAGATCTTTCATGACCACACTAATATTATTTTTTACATCAAAATCAATAATCCTGAATATTTTTAAGCCTAGTGATTCAAGATATCTTTGCCTGACTTCATCATCAGCTTCTTTATGATTATGGCTCCATCCATCGATTTCAACGACCAGGCCCAGAGCTTTCACGTAAAAATCGACGATGTAATTTCCGATAATCCTCTGCCTGTCGAAATCAATGTGGTGAAATGTTTTTGCCCGTACCTGTTTCCAGAAAAGAACTTCACTAAGAATTCCTGCTTTTCGTTTCCCGCTGAGTAATTTTCTCAGTTGTGGATTGTAAGGTAAGTGTTCCACGAAATTTCTACGGATGGGAATTCCGTGAATGCGGGTTAAAATTTCGTCCATGTATTGTGTTTTTATGGGATATTTCTAAACCACCCCGTCAAAAATTTTCAATTTTCGACACCCCTCCTCTGGAGGGAATTCTTTTACTGCTGACTGAATGAGCTGTTGCTACTGATTCGTATTCCCCAGCATCGGAACAAACTTATAGGCTCCGAATTCTTCTTTTTCAAATTCGGTTGGGGAAATTTTTGAGAACCGGTACAGTACCTGCTCATCGGTCGGGCCTAAAGGAATGACCATTTTCCCGCCTACTTTCAGCTGCTTTAAGAGTTCAGTCGGTAAAACGGAAGCGCCGCAGGTCACAATGATCTTATCAAAAGGAGCAAAGGTCGGAAGGCCTGCAAAACCGTCTCCGAAACTCTGGAACTTCGGATACAAATGCATTTCACGAAACTTTTTCTTGGAAAAATCAAACAGGTCTTTCTGTCTTTCGACAGTATACACCAAGGCTTTCATCGCAAGCAGAACAGCCGTCTGGTATCCGCATCCGGTTCCTATCTCAAGCACTTTCTCGCCTTCCTTTACCTGCAACAGTTCAGACTGTTCCGCTACAGTAGAAGGATGGGAAATCGTCTGATGGGAAAGAATGGGAAAAGCACGGTCTTCGTAAGCGAAATCCTCAAAAATACTTTCAATAAAAAGATGTCTCGGAACCTGGTTCATGGCCGAAAGCACATGTTCATCTGAAATGCCGATCCTGTTCCGGAGATAATCAACTAAAATTTTTCTTTTTCCTTTATGTACAAACGAATCATTCGTCATGAGATAGCTGGTATTAGATTGCAAGCGGCAGTTTGTGCAAAAGTAAAAAAACATTTACTATGGATCAACCTAAAACCTATCATCCGGTAGCAATCCTTAAAATTATTATCTTTACAAAAATAAATAAAGCTATGTTAAAAGCAGGTTTGGTAGGAGCCGGACATTTAGGGAAAATCCATTTAAGACTTCTGAATCAGTCGGATAAATATGAATTTGTAGGGTTTCATGATAAAGATCCGGAGAACGGAAAAAAACTGGAAGCCGAATTCGGATATCGATATTTTGAAAATTTTGATGACCTTCTGGATCAGATCGATGTTCTGGATATTGTTACGCCCACCGTTTACCACTATAACTACGCTTTAAAGGCCATTGAGAAAGGACTTCATTTTTTCATTGAAAAACCGGTCACACAGACCCTGGAACAGGCAGAGGAAATCCTCAGAAAGTGCCAGGAAAACGGCATCAAAGCACAGGTTGGACATGTGGAAAGATACAATCCTGCTTTTATAGGAGCCAAAGATTATATCCAGAACCCGATGTTCATCGAGATCCACAGGCTCGCCGAATTCAATCCCCGCGGAACGGATGTTTCGGTTGTTCTCGACCTGATGATCCATGACCTGGACATTTTATTAAGCATCGTAAAATCCAAAGTTAAAAACATCCATGCCAGCGGTGTCTGCGTAGTGAGCAAAACTCCGGATATTGCCAATGCAAGGATTGAGTTTGAAAACGGATGTGTTGCCAACCTTACGACTTCAAGAATTTCGATGAAAGCCATGAGGAAAAGCCGTTTTTTCCAGAAAGATGCTTACATTTCAGTGGATTTCCTGGAAAAGAAAGCGGAAGTTATCCGGATGAAAGATGCGCCTGAGCACCCTACTCCATTCGATATGATTATTGAAAACGCAGAAGGTGAAAAAAACCAGATCCTGTTTGAGTACCCGAATATCCAGCCGAATAACGCCATTCTGGATGAGCTGAATGCTTTTGCAGACTCTATTACCGAAAATAAGCATGTAGAAGTTTCCCTCGCAGACGGTACGGAAGCTTTGAAAGTAGCTTTAAAAGTGATGGAACTGATCTCGTGATTTAAAACTTACTGATCATAAGATACCATAAGAACGGGCTGTCCCGTTCTTATGTTTTTAGGCATATCTGCAAGCAATGTTCATCAGGCGCCTGTTATTACAAAGCCTGGCCAAATGTAATCAGGTTATTATCCGGATCCAGTATTGAAAACTCCTTCTGTCCCCATGCTTTTTTACCGAGGCTTCCTGCGGGATGAATTTCAATATTTTTTTCCAGATACAAGCTGTAAAGTGTTTCTATGTCTGAAATGCGTATATAAACCTGCCCATAGTTCTCAGCAGGTACCAAATCTGTAAATTCAAAAAAATGGATTTCCACAGATTCATTCTTCATCATCAGATAACCCGGAAAATCATTTTCAGAGGGTTTAAATCCTAATTTTTCATAAAAGTTCCTGGTGGTATCCTTATTGCGCATCGGCAGTTTCGGAATGATTGATGTCATCATAATTTTTTTATTCAAAGATGAAGATAATACAGCAAATGAGCACTTGATCAAAATCAAATAATAACATTTGCCCTTACCCGACTTAGAGTTTCAGGTCTGATCTTTAAGTAAGAAGCAATTATGGTAAGTGGAAATTTCTGTAACAGACGAGGATTCGTTTTGATCATGTACTTATATCTTTCAGCCGGATTCAGATTCATGTCATAGAAAACCGTTTTTGAATCTGATGCACTGAAAAGTTTGTTGAAATGCAGGAATTTTTGGGAAACGGCAATCAGCTTATGAAGATTTTCCAGGGTAAGTTCCATCACTTCCGAATGTTCAAAAGCCTGGATTGTTACTTTTGAAGGGATCTGGCTGCTTAGACTTTCAGCATTGAACATCCACTCATTTTCAATATGCAAATCCGTGATCATTTTTTCCTGGCGCTTCTCATTGTAAAAAAACTGATAAAAAGAACCTTTCTCAATAAAATAGATCGATTTTGAAATATCTCCTTCAGCAATCAAAATTTCATTTTTAGCCAGATATTTCTTAGATAAACTGCTGTTGAATACCTGTATTTCAGCAGCTGAAAAGTTTCCGATCTGGTCCAGCATTTTGGTGTTGTTTTATTATGTGTAAAGATATGACAGAATTAAACAAATGTATCTATCAAAAAATGGATATATGGATAAGCTGATCAATTTCCATTCTTTAAAATGAAATATGGATTTAAAGAAAATAATGATAAGGTATTCAGAAATTTTTAGATATATTTGTGATTATACAATAAGAATATTTCTAAAATTAATCCCCTACCATTCAAATAATTAAACTTTTATGAAAAGAACCATACTATTATCCGCCTTATTATTGTCTCAATTTGGGACATCACAACTTCTAAAAACCAGTGGTAAGAATATCGTTAATGATAAAGGAGAAAATATTCAGCTGCGGGGCCTTGGGCCGGGAGGCTGGATGCTGCAGGAAGGATACATGCTGAAAACCGCAGATTTTGCTGGTCCACAATATAAAATCAAGGAAAAAATTGCAGAGCTGATCGGTGAAGACGGTATGCAGGAATTTTATAAGGCTTACCTTCAAAACGGAATCACCAAAAAAGATATTGACTTTTTAAAGAAAGCAGGCTTCAATTCGATCCGGCTTCCAATGCATTATAACCTGTATACTTTACCGATTGAAAAAGAACCGGCTAAGGGCCAAAATACCTGGTTAAATGAAGGTTTCGTCATGACGGATAATCTTTTGAAATGGTGTGCGGATAATAAAATGTACCTGATCCTGGACCTGCATGCTGCTCCGGGCGGACATGGAAACGACGTCAATATCTCTGATAATGATAAATCAAAACCGTCACTTTGGGAAAGCGAGGAAAACCAGAAAAAAACAATTGCGCTCTGGAAAAAACTGGCAGAAAGATATAAAGATGAACCCTGGATCGGAGGCTATGACCTGATCAATGAACCCAATATCAATTTCACGGGGAAAAACCCAAATGGAACGGATGAAATGTCAAACGCTCCGCTTTGGAAGCTTCAGAAGGAAATCACAGCAGCAATCCGCCAGGTTGATAAAAAACACCTCATCATTATCGAAGGAAACGGCTGGGGAAATAACTATAACGGACTGACATCACTTTGGGACGATAACATGGTATTCAGCTTTCATAAGTACTGGAACAACAATGATGAGGCAACACTTAAGTTTGCTTTGGATCTGAGGGAAAAGCACAATGCCCCGATCTGGCTTGGAGAAACAGGCGAAAATTCCAACGTGTGGTTCACGGAACTGATCCAGCTGCTGGATAAACACAACATCGGGTATGCGTTCTGGCCCATGAAGAAAATCGATAATATCGCAGGCGTGACCAATGTGAAAATAACACCCGAATACCAGAAGCTTCTGGATTACTGGAAAAACGGCGGTGAAAAGCCTTCTAAGGAATTTGCCTACAAAGTATTGATGGAAATAGCCGACCATTACAAATTCAGTAATGTTGAAATTAAAAATGATGTAATTGATGCCATGTTCAGGCAGACAACGGACGATTCTTCAAAACCTTTCAAAGACCATCAGGCACCCGGCAGGGTTTTAGCCACCGAATATGATCTGGGAAGAATCGGTACCGCGTATAAAGATAATGATTTTGTAAACCTCTGGGTAAGCGATCCTGCTAAAAGATCAGAATGGAACTCCGGGAACCAGCTGAGAAATGACGGAGTAGACATCTACAAAACAAAAGACGATCAATATTATGTTGGAAAAACAGAAGCCGGCGAATGGCTTCAGTATACCGTTAACTCGAAAGCTGACAAAGCCTACGTTCTTCACATCAATTATGCGGGTAACAGCGAAGGAAAAATCAGAATTGAGGATGCTTCCGGAAAACAGATGACCACGGTTTCACTGCCTGCCACAGGAGGGAATGAAAACTGGAAAACAGTAACTGTAAAATCCATTAATTTAAACAAAGGGGAAAATAAAATGCGTATCTATTTTGAGAACGATGGTATCAACCTGAATTATATCGATCTGAAATAAATGTAACATATCCTCAAAATAAATATCATTCAGCCAAAACCTGAAAACCTGGGTATTTTGATAAAAAATTAATAACCATGGAAACAAATTCTTCTTTTTGAATAATTTGATAAATTAAAAGCTTTTTTAGAAATAGGCAGACAATGTGACGAAGCTAATTTATCGGGAACAAGCTAACGATCTCAGATTCTTTACTCTAATGATATTATTTAATTTTTTTAACCTTTTTGGATAATCTAAATTTTTCCAGGATCTTTTCTGCCTTAAAATGCTATTTTATCCGGTCTGCCAATAAAACAATACTGATCATCCTGTAAAACACAGTATGATTTTTTATCACTGATATTCCAGTGTTTTTGAAAAAGTGATCATCAGCCTGATATTAAAATTTTACACTCGGAAAGGAATGTTTATCTTTGCACCTAATAAATCTGTAAAACAAATGAAATTTTTTATTGACACTGCGAATCTACAGCAAATTAAAGAAGCTAAAGACCTTGGAATCCTTGACGGTGTAACAACCAACCCTTCATTAATGGCTAAAGAAGGAATCCGTGGGGCTGAAGACATCAAAAATCATTATAAAGCCATCTGCGAAATCGTAGACGGAGATATTTCTGCTGAAGTACTTTCTACCACCTACGAAGAAATGATTAAAGAAGGTGACGAGCTGGCAGCCATCCACCCGAATATCGTGGTTAAAATCCCGATGATCAAAGACGGAATCAAAGCATTAAAATATTTTTCAGATAAAGGCATCAAAACCAACTGTACCCTAATCTTTTCTCCTGGCCAGGCTCTTCTTGCTGCAAAGGCAGGAGCAACATATGTATCTCCTTTCCTGGGAAGACTTAATGATATTTCAACGGATGGGTTGGGTTTAATTCAGGAAATCAGACTGATTTTTGATAACTATATGTATGAAACTGAAATTCTGGCGGCTTCAATCCGTCATTCCATGCATATTATCGACTGTGCGAAAATCGGTGCTGATGTGATTACATCACCGCTTCCTCCGATCTTGAGCTTGTTAAAGCACCCGTTAACAGACAGCGGACTGGCACAGTTTATTGCAGATTCTGAGAAATTAGCATAAAGACAAACTATCTGTTCAGATAAAGTACGGCTCGGAAACAAAGTTTCCGAGCCGTACTTGTTAATTATCAATATTCTTTATTATCTTACAAGGGTTCCCTACCGCTACGACATTGTCAGGAATATCTTTGGTCACCACACTTCCCGCGCCGATTACGGAATTATTCCCAATGGTAACTCCCGGCAATACCACGACATTTCCTCCGAACCATACATTATCTCCCACGGTAATCGGATGTGCCGATTCTAAGCCCTGGTTTCTCTGTTTTACATCAAGCGGATGACTGGCCGTGTAGAAACTGCAGTTAGGACCTATAAATACATAATTTCCAAAAATTACTTTAGCACAGTCCAGAATGACAAGATTATGATTGGAATAAAAATGTTCACCTATTTCGATGTTGTATCCGTAATCACACCAGAAGTTGGGTTCGATACAAATATGTTCTTCAGTTTTACCTAAAATACTTTTGATCAACGTTTTTCTTCCTTGCAGATCTGAATTTTTCAGCTGATTGTATTCCAGGCAGAGATCTTTAACGGTCATCCGTTCATTAATCAGTTGCTGATCGTAGTTAGCGTCATATAAAAATCCGTTCTCACATTTTTCTTTTTCTGTCATAATTCTTATTTTATATTTGGGTATTGTTACAATATAATAAAAAGAAAGCAGGATGAAAAAATAACTTTCACCCTGCTTTCAAAAAATGAAACATTTCTACTGATACAAATCCGGTTCAATAGGATTGTTGTTCTTTTTAAAACCTTCTTTTATGTTTTTCTCCATTTCCCGGAACACCTGATTCGGATCTGAAATTTCTTTTCCGTCTGCAGTTTTTGTTTTGAAAACAACTTTGTTCGTATCCGTATTTTTCATCATCATTTCCCGCATATTTTTCGTTGGATCGTTGACGTAGGCTTTCCAGACTTTTTTGAACTGGCTTTTATTGATTTCAATGTCTTTCCCGCCCATTCCATAGACCTGTATTCCCTGCGGAAGCTCCGGTTCTTTATCTGTAGCTATCGTAATCGTTTTATTTCCGACCAGCGTCATCAAATGGGAACCTGTGCTGTCTTCAATTTTAACAATCAGACCGGGAAGTCCGTAAAACTTATAAGGGCCGTCCTGAAACGGAAGCTCTGTGGAAAACCATGCTGTCCATTCCCTTCCTCCGAAACTGGTTGTGGCTTTTTGGGCAGTATACGCTCCTATCTTCTGTTTGTCAGGAAGAATTTTCCATTCCGGTTTTTTGTCTTCTTCAATTTTATAACTGTCGGACGAAACTTTCATAAAGAGACAGGTCTTAAAATCGGGATATTGCTTGGTTACTTTATAAGAAACCTGTCCCGGCTTATCTCTTCTGTTGATACTTATATTCCCGGGGCTGAGTTTCAACTGTTTTTCCAGATCGGCTTTTGATGTTGAATCGGATACAAATTTATCACGGCTGTAATAGCGGGAGCCGCTTTTATTAATATCCAGCAGCATCATTTCCGTTTTAACACCAGCTTTATCAGTAGAATCAGGAATGAACTTATATTCATAAAAAAAGCGGGTTTGCCCAAATATGCCGAATCCTATGGTAAGGAATACTACTGTAAAAATTTTATACATTATTTAGATCGTATTAAGTTCAATTTTATTATTATCTTTTTTCATTCTTTCTTTGATCCGTTTTTCCTGATCCTTCATATTGGGATTCTGCCCCTCTTTCATAATCATCACCGCGCCTCCCATCTGTATTTGTTTTAGACCTTTGGTAGGATAATCTTCATATTCCTTGACCAATTTGCCGTATTGTTTGGAATTCACTGAAATTTCATGCGACCCAAAAATGTCTTCAGGAATAGAACTGATGCTTTTTACAGCCTGTAGCATAAAACGATGAGATTGAGTCTGATCTTCCAGTTTCACGATGAGCCCGGGAAGTCCATGAAATTTATAAGGGCCGTCTTGAATCGGGATATCCGTCGTAAACCAGGCATACCAATGCCTTCCTGCAAAATCAGTCTCTGCTTTTTGTGTTGACCATTCCCCGATTTTCAGTTTTTCCGAAGTCATTGTCCATACTATCGGCCTTTCTTCAGAAACCTTATACTGATCCCTTAAAATCCTGTTATGAAAAAAGACTTCATATTTAGGATATGTTTTTGAAACCGTATATCGTACCAGACCTTTACGGTTATCAGATTTTACATTCATTGACCCTGAGGCTGCCAACTGTTTTTCCAGATCAACTTTCATTAAAGAATCTGACCGGTAAACCGTATAACTATAAAATTTAGAACCCGATTTCGAGACGTCAAGATTCATCATTTCTTTTTTTATATCAGAAATATTGGCAGAATCAGGGATGAAGCTGTAATCATAGGTAAAACGCTGGTTCTGTGCATTGAAAAGCACGCTTAGAAATAAAAAAAGAAAAAAACGGTTTCTCATCATCTATATTTTGTATTATAAAAGCACTGTCGATGCAGAATGTTAAAATCTGAAATTATATCATCGACAGCGCTCAGTTGAAATTGGTTGATCATTATTTTTTTGCCTCGATTCTTATTTCTCCTGTCGTCATGCCTCCGTCGACTGTTTTTTTATAGATATTCATTCTTTCAATCTTCCCGGGATCCAGAGCCTGCATTTCCTGATCCGTAATTTCTTTGCCGTCGAAATATATTTTGATATCTTCCGTGCCTTTGACATTTTTAGTTCCGGATGTAAGCATAGAATTTTTTTTATGGTTGATCCTGATATTATTTGTTGCGGTCAGCTTAAAAAATTTATCATCCTGTAAACCCTTTATAGTATTGCTGTAGATGTAAACTTTTCTATTTCCGTCCAAAGCTCTTCTTTCCGCTTCCAGTTTTGCTTTTTCTCCTTCAAGCTTCGCTCTTTTTTCTTCCAGCTTCGCTCTTTCTTTTTCCAGTTTTGCTCTTTTTTTTGCAGTTGCCGCAGATTCTGTAGCATTTGACTCTGACAGCCTGAAAGATTTTTCCATCTCAGGAGACCATTTCATATCTCCACTATCCTTGAAAGTATATACTTTTACTTTAGGAGCATTTGGTGACGTTGGCGAGATGTTGGGAAAGTTAAAGTTAAAATCAGACATTTCTCTGGTTCTGGGTTCGCTTCGAGTGATAATTTCCCAATCAACAGTTTTTTTCACCTTTTTATTGATTTTAAAATCCTGATCCAATGTATGCATCATTTCATCATCACTCATCTTTACTGTTTCAGCAGCTAATACAGCGATTTCCTTTACTTTAGCTTGAAACTCTTCACTATCAGGCTCAAGATCCTTCAGTCCTTTACCCTTTTCAGCAATATCTTTATGTAACGCTGAAATCCTTTTTTGATTTTCTTTTACATCTTTTGGAGATACAGCCGTATTATTTTTTGGTTTCGGAGCAATCGTATCTTTCTTAATGATCGTTTTATCTTCTTTTTTAATCTGAGAGACAGCTTTCTCAATTTCGATATTCGTAGCTTTGATTTCCTGATTCTTAGCATTTACCAGATAGGCAAAAGCTACAGAAAACACTACCGGCAATGCAAAAATTCTGCGCACATATCCGAACTTGGTTTTTGGTTTTTGTAACATTTTAAGTCGTTTTTTTAGGTTTGAACTGAGAAACGGACTGGCTGCCGGCAACGCTGTTCCGGAAAAGTGGCTGGCTAAGAGCATTTGCGCAAATGCTTTGGTGTCCGATTGTCTGACGGCTTTGTGATCCGCCAAATATTCATGAATTAAACTGATTTCTTTTTTGATGATATGAAAAAAGGGATTGAACCAGAAAACAGCCGTTAGGATTTCAATAAATACTTTATCTGATGAGTGTTTCTGTTCGATATGCACCATTTCATGTTTAAGAATCTGCTTTCCGACATCTGAATTCAGCATAATGGAATTCTTCCAGAACAGATTCCTGAAATAGGAAAAAGGGGCGTCATTTAAATCCGTACTATAAAAGTTAATCCCGTCAAAAGTTTCTTTATAAAACTGGGTTTTCAGCTGCCGGATCTTTATTATTCCATGGATAAACCTCCCTAAATAAAAGAGAGAAACCAGCCCCACAGCTGAAAGAATAATTCTAAAATAAATGTAATCATGGCCTGAATTTTTATTAAAAACCTGTACTGTATCAATAAGCCGGTATATATTACTGCTCACTTCAACGGTAAAATCTTCAATCCTTATCACAGGAAGCAAGATCGAGATCAGCATGGCAGACAAAAGATAAAACCGGTTGTAATGATGAAACGTCTTATCTTTTAAAGACAACCGATAGTACAGAAATGTTACACCGGAGCATACAATTACTTTTCCGAAATATAAAAGTACAGTTTCCATAATCTGTCAGTTTTTCTTTTTGAGTTCGTTCAGCAGCATTTCGAGATCTTCTACGGTCATTTCATTTTTTTCTACCAGAAAAGAAACCGCATTTTTATAGGAACCTTTAAAATAGTTCTTCACAAGGCTTTTCATTGTTTTCCCGGAATACTGTTCTTTAGAAACCAATGGAAAATATTCATGCTGTCTCCCGTACACATTATAGTCTACGAATTCCTTTTCCTTTAATACCTTTAAAATCGTAGAGACGGTATTGGTATGCGGCTTGGGTTCAGGAAAAAGATCAAGGATCTCTTTAAGAAATCCTTTTCCAAGTTTCCACACATATTGCATTACCTGCTCTTCCGCTTTTGTTAAAGTCTGATTTTTCATTACTTTTTCACTTTATCATTATTGTGACAATCATCCCTGTTTCATTATCACTAACAAATTAGTTATACAAATGTAAAAATAAAATGGATTTGAACAACTATTTTTTTAGTGATAAATTTATTTATTATTTAATAAATTGAAAATCAGCACAATAAATTTATCTAATTTTTTCTCAAACAGTATTCAGATAAAATAATGATCTTAAAATATGCACCAATATTAACCAAAAAGATTAAAATTCTTAAAAGTTGTTAATTTTTATTGTATAAAATTAAAATGAAATGGGTCAAACTCGGAAAATATATTTATTTTAGTGCTTTAAAAATTTCTCATGAAAAGATATAATTTATTGATTGTACTATTACTACTCATTTTTAACGTTACTACAGCTCAAAAGAAAGGCTCTCCTGCAGCGGATTTCAGTGTCGTAGGTGAAACAAAAAATAAAATTGAAAATACGGTTCCTTTGGTCATTAAGCATTTAAAAGAAATAAGTGAAAAAGAAAATGATCCCAACATCATCAGCAACGGAACCACAGCTTTAGCAAAAGAATATGGAAAAGTGGAACTGGAATGGCGTCTTTACAGAGGAAATATGAACAACTGTATCCTGAACAACTCTTCCAAAAAGGCGAAGAAGTGCATGGAATACCATACTTCAATGTTAAGAGGAACTTTGATCAATTACAACAATTACATTACCAATCTTACCAGAAAGAACGGTTACCTGGGCGTAGAAGGAGATACTAAATTTGATTTCAACCCGTCTGAAATTACTACAAAGCTGAATGAATCTTATTTTAACGGAAATGATGCTGCCAACAGAATGAAGAGAGGACAGAAAAAAGAATTCCTGGGCCAGACTATGGCTGATGACAATGCACTTAAACCTTTTAACCAACTGGCTCAATAATACAGATGCTGTTATTAAAATAAATCATAAGATCCCGCTTTTAAGCGGGATTTTTCATATCCGGTTACAAGAGTATACTGCATATATGGGAAATTACTGTAATGGCATAATAAATGATCATTACCTCTGAATTTAAATGATATATTATGAGCAGTTTAAAAAAGGGAGATATGGTAAGATGGAATTCCAGCTATGGTGAGACGCACGGAAAAATTATGCATATCCATACAAAAGACTTTACTTTTATGAACAGGCAAAGGCGCGCTTCAGAAGAAGAACCACAATATGAGGTGATGAGTGAAAAGACCGGGAAATCAGCCGTGCATAAAGCTTCCGCACTTAAAAAAATGTAAATTGCCACAGCTTTACTGTGGCAATTTATTGTAAGACTAACAATGGATCTACTTTATTTTATCATAAATAAATTTGGTAATGATTGCACCAAAAAGATAATAGGCTACAGTCATTACTTTTTTCTGGTTATTTTCAGCCACCGGCGTATCATCCAGGCCCATTTTTTCAGGCAGTGCGACGGCTCCCAATCCCATTAGAACCCCGGAAGCAATGTTGAAGTCAGTGGTTGCCGTGGCGGCATAGTACATTCCGTTTCCGATTACATCGCCAGCTAAGGTTGCAGCATACAGCTGATCATGGTTGGTTACTTTCATATCCACTTTATCCAAAGCCTTATTTAAAGCTTCTTCGCCCACTTTATTAATCTCGGGGACATTGTCGAAATTTTTCCTGATCGCTTCGTGGAGCAGGCTGAGCGCAACGGCACCTCCTAAGCCCGCAAGGAATTTCTTATACATACTATTATCGTCTTTTAATGATTGTTACCATTGATCAGCATAAATTACGCCATTAAAGCCGGTCAAACATAAAAAACTATAAATAAATGCAAAAGATGTATGAAAACAAAAATTCCTTTTTCTCATAAGGTAAAACAATAAGATAAAATATGGTATCACTGAAACAAATCGATATCATTGTTTCTGCAATAATCATCTAATTGTATCAGGATTTTAAAATTCAATATCCTGAAAATAAAAAAGAGTATTACACAACTGTAATACTCTTACCTGTAGTAGCGGGAACCGGACTCGAACCGATGACCTTCGGGTTATGAGCCCGACGAGCTACCTACTGCTCCATCCCGCGGTGTATCTTTAGAAGTGCTTACCGAAAGCACTTAAACTTAGTAGCGGGAACCGGACTCGAACCGATGACCTTCGGGTTATGAGCCCGACGAGCTACCTACTGCTCCATCCCGCGATATTGGATTGCAAATATACGACAATATTTTGAAAATCCTAATTTTTCTTGACTATTAAAGACTTTTATGGAAATTATTTTAATATTCGTATCTTTGAAGTATGGCAAAGATATTGAGAATATATCCTGATAATCCACAGGAAAACCTTATCAATGAGGTTATTAAAACACTAAACAATGGAGGGTTAATTATTTATCCTTCTGATACGGTATATGCATTAGGCTGTAATATTTTTGATATAAAAGCGATGGAAAAGCTGGCCCAGATCAAAAAACTTAAGCTGGAAAAAGCCCAGTTCTCCATTATCTGTAATGATCTCAGCCATCTTTCGGATTTTACAAGACCGATTAATACTTCGGTGTTCAGGTTTTTGAAAAGCCACTTGCCCGGACCTTTTACCTTTATCCTTGAAGCCAACAAAAGTTTACCTTTGGCATATAAAAATCATAAGACCATCGGCATCCGTGTTCCGGATCATCCGATTCCGCAACTTATTGTTGAAAAGTTAGGACATCCGATTGCATCAACTTCCATTAAAGATGATGATGAGATTATTGAATACTCCACAGATCCCGAACTGATCGCAGAAAAGTATGACCACCTGGTGGATATTGTCATCGATTCAGGATATGGAGATAATGTAGCATCAACAATTGTAGACCTCACTTCCGGAGAACCGGAACTGATCAGACAGGGAAAAGGCGAAATTTAATATTGAGGTTCTTATTTTAAATTGTCTGTTGACAAATCGGTCATTTATGAGTCTGAACGGAAAATATTCTTTAGGAATTCTGCTCACTTTTGTATTGCTGACGCTGGTTATGCTGTATGCCATACCTGTTATCAATACCATGATGGGAACTGCAGGCATTACTTCAGAAAAGTTCTTTTATACAAGATTGGCATTGTGGGTTGTTTTAATTCTAATCTTTTTATATACTTTTTTTGTTGAAAAACAGTCATTCCTGCTTTGGAAAGAGAGAAAATATCCTATTGCATTTTATCTGGCTACCATTACCAAAATGTATTTTACCTGTCTTATCGGGGGAGGTTTTCTGAGCGCATTGGTTCAAATGTTAACCCACGAAAAGTTCAGCAATACTTTACTGAATTTAATTTTAATTTTTAAAAACAATTATGCACTGATTGTATGGACCTGTATAACAGCTGGTGTCGTGGAAGAATTTCTGATGCGCGGATATATACAGCCAAGGCTTGAAAAAATATATCACAACCCCTATTTCGGAATCATTATTTCCGCCGTTTTATTCGGAATGCTCCACAGCACTTACGGAACGGTTGCTCAGGTGCTTATCCCGTTCTTTATCGGAGTTGTTTTCGCTGCATTTTATAAATTTTATTCTAACATTAAAATTTTGATCATCTGTCATTTTATGTATGATTTTATCTCATTGATGCTGATGAACTTTATTCATTTTAAATCTATATCTGCATTATAATCTATGAAAATCATAACATCACCTGCCAAATTAATGAATGTAGAAAACTCAACAGACCTGTTGAAAGCCTCAACTCCTAAGTTCATCGAACAGGCAGAATTTATACAATCTCATTTAAAACATAAATCTCCGAAATATCTTTCTGAACTGATGGAAATCTCGCCAAAGCTGGCGGATGAAAACTGGGAAAGGAACCAGAAATGGAAACCCAAGCCTACGGCAAAGGAATCCGCTCCTGCCCTATATGCTTTCACCGGGGAAGTATACAGAGGGCTGGATGCTAAAACCCTGGATAAAAATGCAGTAGATTATTTACAGAAAAATTACAGGATTCTTTCCGGACTTTACGGCCTGTTAAAACCTTCTGACAAGGTCATGCTTTACCGGCTGGAAATGGGCAGGCCATTCAAATTTGAAGATTACCACAACTTGTATGAATTCTGGAAAGAAAAAATAACCGAACAGCTGAATTCAGAACTTAAGAAGAACGAAATCCTTCTCAACCTGGCCAGCCAGGAATACTTTAAAGTCATTGACCGTAAAAAAATCACCAACCCGATTGTTGATTTTGAATTTTATGAATTAAAAGAAGGAAAGCTTAAAACCATCGTTGTCTATACGAAACATGCAAGAGGAATGGTTGTAAGATTCTGCGCCCAGACCCAGGCGAAAACACTGAATGACGTAAAAGCTTTCAATTACGAAGGCTACAGGATCGATGAAGAGAAATCAACGGATACAAAATTGGTTTTTACAAGATAAATGACGATTTCAGAATTTAAAAATTATTGTAAGGAACAGCTTTCGGAATTGTATACAGATTCGGAAAGTGCTTTCTTATGTACGGTTTTCATTGAAAAAACCGTAGGATTCAATTCATTTTACCAAAGGAGATTTGCTGACCAGCAACTTTTAGCTGATGATGAAAACAAACTCAAAGAAATTATTTCTGAATTAAAGACCGGCAAACCCTATCAGCATATTCTCGGGGAAACCGACTTTTACGGAATGACATTCTTCGTAAATGAAAATGTGCTGGTTCCCCGTCCTGAAACTGAGGAACTGCTGGAGCTGGCCATTAAAGAAATAACAAAGTATATTTCAAGAATCCGACAAGTTGATGTACAATCAGAGCAAACAGGCCATCCAAACACCCAAACATCAGGCTCTTCTTCGGTCGAAAATCCCGAATTAAAAAAAATAAAGATTCTCGACATCGGAACAGGCAGCGGGGTGATTCCTCTCGTGTTAAAAAAACATTTTCCGCAGGCTGAACTAACCTCTGTTGATTTTTCTGAAAAAGCCCTGGAAACAGCCCGGAAAAATGCTGAGTTCTATCGGCTGGAAGTGAATTTTATTCATGCGGACTACCTGAATTATGATCTTAATGAAAACTTTGATGTGATCATTTCAAATCCTCCTTACATCGGGATAGAAGAAGAAAATGAGATTGCTGATTCAGTGAAAGAATTTGAACCGAAAATGGCCCTCTTCTCTCCTACGGATGATGCATTGATTTTCTACAGGAAAATTGCAGAACATGCCGGAAAATATCTTAATGAAAACGGACTGCTGTTTTTAGAAATCAACCAAAAGCTCGGTCCGGAAACGCTTGAACTCTACAAGAACGGCTTTTCAGAAGCTCTTCTGATAAAAGATTTATCCAGGAATGACCGGTTTGTTTTTGGAAGGAAATAATGATTTTCAATCGTGAAAAATAAAAAAGAAAGCAGTGAATCCACTGCTTTTTATTTGATCGAATAGTATAATTTATCCTATTTTTTTCTTCACAAAGATCTGATAAGCTAAATAAACTAAAGGAAGCGACATTACTGCTAAAAAGTACAGATTACTTAATGCAAGTTGCGGATGCATTACAATTGAATACACCAATCCGAAAAAAGCTCCTCCTAAATGTGCAGAATGCCCAAGGTTATCCCATTGTTTCGGGTTAAGCATCATATATACTGAATATCCGAAATATAATGTTCCAAAGATCCAACCGGGTAAAAAGTTCACACTGATTTCATTTGGAGCCATTGCGATAGAGGCAAAAATTATCCCAGATACAGCACCAGAAGCACCAATTGCAGAATACCAAGGTTGGTTTTTATAAATCATTAAACTGAACAGATTTCCTAAAAGCAATGAACCGAAATAAATAATTATAAAACCAATAGTTCCGAAGTACATCGTCACAGCGCCCTGAAAGAAATACAGAGACAGCATATTGAAAAATAAATGCATAAAATCGGCATGAAGAAAGGCAGAAGAAATTAACCTTACATATTCTTTTCTGCTATTGATAGCACTTACATTAAATTTATATTTTTCAAAGATATTAACGTTATTCATTCCTACATAACTTATGATGCAGGTAATAGCTATTATAAATAAAACAATCGGATTCATAATTTTTAATTTTTATTTCTATCATCATTTTTCTAAAATTCCTTCATCACTCTCGAACAGATCCCCGATTGTACCGCCGTCATCTTCAGATTCTGTCCGTTCAGGTTCTTCATACTGTTCCGGCTCCTCTTCCTCTTCCGATTCAGGAATGGTAAAATTAATGGTTTTTACCTTGAACTTCGTAAACTGGTTACCGATCGCTTTAATTCCTTTTACGGCAATAAACTCATCAATAGTTATGGTTTCAGGCTCACGTTCTTTTCCTTTGTCTTTGGCAAAAATAATTTCAGCCGTTACACCATTTGAAACAATGATCGTTTCAATAAACGATTTAGGATGTTCCGAAGGCATGAAGGTCTGAACATTCGGTGTGTTTTCAAACAGGAACCTTTTGATAAAATAAATATCTTTATCACCATCGAAATAGATGCACGTCACAGGCTGGTTCGGACGCCATTTCTCAAGGACCAGATACTGGTCGTCAAAACGGTTCCCCAGATCAAAAGAAACCAGCTTGGCCTCTCCGTTGGTGTTGACCGTCAGGATCTTGTCATCCCCTTTAAAAGTCCCCAGTAAAGTTCCTCTTCCGTCTGCATTCAGTCTCCTCACCGTATCATCAAACCAAATTTTTCTCGGTGCCAGAGTAGATACGCCCTCTTCTTTGAGATCTACTTTTTTTATTGCAAACTTGGTCACCAGGTTCCCTTTGGTATCACGGCCTTTGATTGCCAGTTCGGAGAAATCGATATCCATTTTGCTCTTTCTGATTCTGGGGTTCGGCTTCAGAAGGACGCTTACGGTTTCCGCCTCACCATTTGGATTGGCTGAAAAATACAGCATTTCCGAACCTTTTTTATCTGAAGCTAAAGGATAATCCGTATTTCGGGTAACGCCTGTTACAAAGAAACGTTTCATGTAATAAGGACCTTCACGCCCTTCCCGGTATATCATATTGTAAACCGTCCGCTTATCATTTTTCTTCCAGATAGCGACATGAAGGATATCTTTACCGATGAACGTCTTGGCTTCGACTTTTACCACTTTCATGCTTCCGTCTTTCCTGAATGTAATGATATCGTCAATATCAGAACAGTCAAACAGATATTGGTCCTTTTTCAGCGAGGTACCGATAAAACCTTCTTCAAAATTGGCATAGAACTTTTCATTCGCAACGGCTACTTTTGTGGCATCGATAGTATCAAAAATTCTGAGCTCGGTTTTTCTCTGCCGTTCTTTACCGTATTTCTTCTGGATGTTCAGGTAATAATCAATCGCATACTGGACCAGATGGGCAAGATGGTTTTTTACCTGTTCTATTTTACCTTCAAGGGCCGCAATATTTTCTTTGAATTTATCCAGATCGAACCTTGAAATTCTTTTGATTCTTATTTCGGTCAGCCTTAAAATATCTTCTTCAGTAACGGCTCTCAAAAGATGTTGGGTGTGAGGTCTCAGGCCTTTGTCAATTGTCTTTAACACCTCTTCCCATGTTTTTACTTCTTCAATATCATGGTAAATTCTGTTTTCAATAAAGATTCTTTCCAATGAAGAAAAATGCCAGCTTTCCTGTAATTCGTGAAGCTCAATTTCCAATTCTTTTTTAAGCAGTGAAACCGTATGGTCCGTATTCATCCTTAAAATCTCAGACACATTCAGGAACATCGGCTTATCCCCGACAATCACACAGGCATTAGGGGAAATCGTAACCTGGCAGTCGGTAAATGCATAAAGGGCATCAATGGTCTTATCCGGTGAAACATCATTATGAAGATGGATCAGGATTTCCACTTTGTCTGAAGTATTATCTTCAATTTTTTTAATCTTGATCTTGCCTTTCTCATTGGCTTTCAGCACTGAATCAATAAGGTCGCTCGTTGTTTTGGAATAGGGAAGCTCCGTGATAATCAGGGTATGCTTATCCAATGGCGAAATTTTCGCCCGGGCTCTTACTTTCCCGCCTCTGTGACCGTCATTGTATTCAGAAACATCAAGGTAGCCTGCCGTTAAAAAATCAGGGAAAAGTTCAAATTTCTTTCCTTTTAAATAGGCTACTGAAGCTGTAATCAATTCATTGAAATTATGCGGAAGAATTTTTGTAGAAAGTCCTACTCCGATTCCTTCAACGCCTTGGGCAAGAAGCAACGGAAATTTTACCGGAAGGTCAATCGGTTCATTATTTCTGCCGTCATACGATTTTGCCCATTCCGTCGTTTTGGGATTGAATACTACTTCCAGTGCAAAAGGGGTCAGCCTTGCTTCAATATATCTTGCAGCCGCCGCGGAATCTCCCGTATAGATGTTTCCCCAGTTACCCTGCGTATCAATCAGCAGTTCTCTCTGTCCTATCCCTACCATGGCATCGGTAATAGAAGCATCACCATGCGGGTGATACTTCATGGTATTCCCTACGATGTTGGCCACTTTATTGTAACGTCCGTCTTCCAGCTCCCGCATGGAATGCATGATTCTTCGCTGAACAGGCTTGAAACCGTCGTATACCGAAGGAATTGCCCTGTCTAAAATTACATAAGAAGCATAATCCAGAAACCAGTCTTTATACAGTCCGGAAACTTTCTTTAAGCTTTCACCTTCATGCGGATTTTCTTCTGTCATCATTTGTTATTAACTCTTTTCCCGTTATCGGTTTTATTATTTTTTAATGAGAATTTCAAATTGCCGCTTATTTAAGCCATTTCATCATCAGCTTCGCTAAGCACTTCTTTTTTATTAATGTCAGGATCTTCAACCACCAGATTTTCAAGGATAAATGCCTGACGGTCGGGAGTATTTTTACCCATATAGAATTCCAGCAGCTGCTCAATCGTCTGATCTTTTCCTGCTACTACCGGCTCCAGGCGGATATCTTTCCCGATGAAATGTTTGAATTCATCCGGTGAAATCTCCCCCAGTCCCTTGAACCTTGTGATTTCAGGATTTTTCCCCAATTCGTTCAGTGCTTTGATCCTTTCCGCTTCAGAGTAGCAATACCGGGTTTCTTTTTTATTTCTTACCCTGAATAGAGGCGTCTGAAGAATATAAAGATGTCCGTTTTTGATCAGGTCCGGGAAAAACTGCAGGAAGAATGTAATCATCAGTAGACGGATGTGCATTCCGTCAACATCGGCATCAGTGGCAATAATGACCTGGTTGTACCTTAAATCTTCCAGGCTTTCCTCAATGTTTAATGCAGCCTGAAGAAGGTTGAATTCTTCATTCTCGTATACTACTTTCTTGGTTAAGCCGTAACAGTTCAGGGGTTTCCCTTTTAATGAGAATACGGCCTGGGTTTCCACATCTCTGGATTTAGTGATGGACCCGGAAGCTGAATCTCCCTCGGTAATGAAGATTTGGGTTTCGCCTTTTCTTTCGTTTTTCTGATCGTTGTAATGCTGGCGGCAGTCGCGGAGCTTTTTATTATGGAGCGAAACTTTCTTCGCTCTTTCCCGGGCCAGCTTCTGGATACCGGAAAGCTCTTTTCTTTCGCGCTCAGAGATAATAATTTTTCTTTGGATCGCCTCTGCAACTTCCGGGTTCTTGTGTAGGAAATTATCTAATTTACTTTTTAAGAAGTCAATAATGAATATTCTGACCGTCGGCCCGTTAGGTCCCATATCGTTTGAACCCAGTTTTGTTTTGGTCTGGGATTCAAATACAGGTTCTTCCACATTAATTGAAATAGCAGCAACAATGGACTTCCTGACGTCTGACGCATCAAAGTTCTTATTGAAAAATTCCCGGATGGTTTTTACATACGCCTCCCGGAAAGCATTCAGATGGGTACCTCCCTGCGTTGTATTTTGTCCGTTGACAAACGAGAAATAGGTTTCCGTCTGGGATTTATCGGTATGCGTGATCGCCACTTCGATATCATGATCCTTTAAATGAACAATCGGATAGAGTGTTTCACTTTCCAGTTCTTCATCCAGTAAATCTTTAAGACCGTTTTCAGAATAAAACGTTTCACCGTTGAATACTATTTTCAGTCCCGGATTCAGATAGGCGTAATTGCGCAGCATCCTCTCGATGTATTCTTTCCGGTATTTAAAATTAAGGAAAATATCAGCATCGGGGATAAAGGAAATTTCGGTACCATTACGGTCTGAAGTATCTTTTTCTTCAAAATTTTCAGTAATCAGACCGCGGGAAAATTCGGCAATTTTCATTTTTCCGTCACGGAAAGAGCGTACACGGAAGTATTGAGACAGTGCGTTGACCGCCTTGGTACCCACTCCGTTAAGACCTACCGATTTTTTAAAAGCCTTGCTGTCATATTTTCCTCCGGTATTCATTTTTGAGACTGCGTCCACTACTTTTCCAAGTGGAATCCCACGTCCAAAGTCACGGATCGTAACTTTGCCGTCGTCTAATTTTATTTCAATTCTTTTACCGGATTTCATCCTGAACTCATCGATCGAGTTGTCCAGGATTTCTTTAAGTAAAATGTAGATGCCGTCATCGGCGGAAGAGCCGTCTCCCAGCTTCCCGATGTACATTCCGGGGCGCAGACGGATGTGTTCCTGCCAGTCGAGGGTTCTGATATTATCTTCGGAATAGATTGGATTTGTTTCTTGTGACATATAATTTCAGCAAACATACAAAAGTACGAAATTGTGAAAAATTATCCGAAATTTTTAATTCATTTTTTAACAAAATTTATCCTAAACTCTTGTATAATTATCAATGAAAAGTTATATTTACATTATTCAATACTATGTGAAAAAGACAATATTGTATAAATCTATTGTAACGATCATCAAACTTAGCATTTTAACCTGTATTTTAAAAACACAACTGAACATGGAAAAAAACAAACTAACCTGATATAAGAACAAAAAACAAAACCACACCATGAAAAACACTTTACATGTCTGCATCATTGATGAACAAAACAATGGCGATCCTATTGCCCTGTTGCTAAAAAACGAATTTCCTGAATTTGAAATTGATTTACAAACAGACAGCATTCAGCATGCTTATGATTATCTGTGTAAAAATTCACCGGATCTTTTGTTTGTCGATCTTTTAAAGGCTGATAAAACAGCAGTGGAAATGCTGTCGAAATTCAGAGATACGCTTTCGTCCGTCATCTTCATGACTGATTCTGAAACAACCGCTATCCAGGCCATTAAAAAAGGAGTTACCGATTGCCTGATCAAACCTGTAAAAAATCTTGATTTTGTAATTACCGTTAACAAAGCGATTGAAAATGTAAGGAAACAGAGGGCAGCCATTCTTAACAATGCCATCCATAATAAGATCAACCTTCCTACCCTCCAGGGTTTCAAAAGGGTAAATATTGATGAAATTATCCGGTGTGAAGCAGATTCCAACTATACATTCATTTATTTATCCGATAAATCTAAAGTGATGGTCTCCAAAACATTGTATGATTTTGAAAAACATCTTTCAGAATATAATTTTTTCAGAATCCATCACAAACATCTTATCAACCTTGAGCACCTTAGAGAATACATCAAAGGAAAAGGCGGACAGGTTATCATGGCGGATAACTCTATTTTAGATGTATCGATACGAAAAAAACATGAATTTTTACACGCCATCGCATAAATATATCACAACTATTTGAAAAACAATTACACTCGCTCATTTCCCACAGGCATTAGGTTAACGAAACATTATTTTAATAGAAATTCACAGGGGTTCATATGTTTATAACCTGAACATTGACAGTGAAATATCTACACTAAAAATGCCGATTCAGGATTGATCTGCCTGAATCCAAACAACCTTACTTTGATTTTCAATCATAAATCTATCTCCAGACATATCTATTTAAACATCTGATAAAAAACACTCCACACTTACTCAAAATCATCCGACACTTAATTAATCACTTTAGTGTGATATTATAACGAATGATAGATTTATTCTATGAAATAGCGGTAAAACTAAGACAAAAGAAACGATAGAATCAGACCTTATTAAAAATGAATATTAATTTTTAAAGTTTTTGTTGATTTTTGATGTACAAAATCAATAGCGCGTTATGGTAAAAATATATTTTTCAGCATTGTTCCTTTTATTCGGTAGCTTTCTGTTCAATGCACAAAACGTCCCGCCTTGTTCAGATTTTAATGATCCTTCCAATCCTTATGGAAATTGGGCTCCGTCTGCCCCTCCGAATGGAAATGTAAGCGTAGGTGTAGGCTCCGCAAATGCGCTTGATGGCTCACAGTTTCTGATCATCAAAGATAAATCCGGAGGTTCCTGGTATGAAAACTGGAAAGACTACCAATATCTCGGGAAAAATTTTCTGGGACAGTGTATTTACTTTGATTTTTATCTTGAAAACGACAGTGGCTACGGAATGCCTTATCACCCTTACATTACCCTTTCAGATGGCACAAACAATGCTAGTTTTGTAGCCAGTGTTACTGTAACTCCCGGAAGCGGATGGGTCCGGATAAAAGCTCCGATCCAACTTTCCAGCGGCGGTGTACTTCCAAGCAACTCAGACGGAGCATGGACTATGAGTACGGTAAATGCCGCAATTTTCGACAATATTATTATGAATTCCCAAGTTATTGGCATTACGCCTGACATAACGACGACTCAACAGGAAGTTGTATTTTTCGATAATATTTGTGTAAAACCCTGCGAAGGCTGTAATGAATGTAATTCTAACTTCAAGATCCAGACTACAACAAGCACTTCAGGGAATTATACCGTAGGGCAGGTCTTCCTTGAAAGCACCAATTCTCCAAGCCTTTATAAAGTGGACTGGGGCGACGGAACCTTAGGGGATGTATTAACTTCACATGTTTACACCAACCCGGGAAGCTACACGGTTTGTGTAATACAATATGAGGGAGACAAACCTAAATGCAAAACCTGTCTCTCGATCTGTATTCCGAAACCTGCTCAGGGCGGAGACGGGAAAAACCCGGTTAATGTAAAATCTCCGTTGAATCAGGTCCGGGATATTGCACTGGTAGAAACAGGTATCCCGATCCAAGCGGAATACACTCTTGTTCCGAATCCTGCAAAAAATTACGTGGACGTCATCACGAACCTTTCAAAAAAAGGCTCCGTTTCCATAAGGATCATTGATTCTTCCGGAAAAATTCTAACCAAAAGTTCTGAAACTGTTAACAGCGGAAGACAGAGCATCAGAATTGATACAGAAAAACTGATACAGGGCGTTTATATGGTTGAAGTAAACGCAGAGAATAAAACAAATTTTCAAAAACTGATAATTTCAAAATAGTACCGTTAACAATTAGTATGGAAAGCTGCCTTTTAAGGCAGCTTTCCGTTTTTGCTTTCAGAAGAAATTAAAAATATAAGAGCAAACTTCCATATTTTTTGATATATTTATTTAAACTAATAATTCACGATGAACAGATATAAATAATGTATGTAAAATTATTTTTTATTTTCATTGCTTTATCATTTTCAATATATCAGTCACAGATTCCCGGGCTGATTAACTATAATGAAAATGATGGACTGAACAGTTCCTATAATTATCACCTGAGGCAGGATAAAGAAGGTTTTATTTGGATCGGCAGTGATAACGGCCTGTTTAAATTTGACGGAAAAGAATTCCGGCAGTACGGAAAAGAAGACGGCCTGAAGAACATCGAAGTCATTTCATGCGAACCGCTGCCCAACGGAGAAGTATTTATTATTCCGTTTTTAAACGATTTTGCTTATCTCAAAAACGGGAAGATTATAAATTCCGACATCAACAACCATCTGAAGTACCAGCTGGGAAGTTCCATTCCGGGGGTTGAACGGGATGGCAACCGGCTTTATCTGTACAGCATGAAAAATCCGAAGAACCTTATTGTCTATGAAAACGGAAAAATAAAAAAAATCCCGCTCCTGATCAATTTTCACGGTAAACCGTATTATACCCTGAAGTTTGACGTCCGCAACAAGATCCTTTACCTTCAGAATGATGAAGAAAAAGCCATTACCGCCTATCATACAGTAACCCACCAAATCCGGATTATCCCTTTTGAAAAGTCCGGGTTCATGTTTCACAAAGATAATTTCATAACCTTTCAGGACAAAAACAACCTGCTGCATGTATTCAGGTTCGTCTCACCTTACCGTCTGAAAAAAATCAGGACCTATGCTGTAAAGGAGAAATTCTTCTACACTTTTATCGACAGGAATTATAAATTGTGGGTAAGTCTGGTAAACGGAGGCACCCTGTTTTACAATCAATCGTTAAAAGAAAGCGGACGAAAGCCAATAAAGCCGGTAAAGTTTCTTGATAAATACATCGTTCATCATATTCTTGTGGATAAAGACGACAATGTCTGGTTTAATTCCAGGAATGACGGGCTCTTTTTCATTGCCAGGGCTTTTTTTGAAAATCATATCGGCTTTCCTTTGAAAAACAATTCGGAGTACATTAAGTCCATAGAGAGAAACGGTGAAGATATTGTTTTGGGCTACAACCGGTCGGCAGGGGGAATATACAGAAACGGCAGGTTTCAAAATATTGTTTTTAACCGGTATGATAAGACCGAATGCAGGTCTGTACTGGCAAAAGGTAAATATATCATATTCGGGTTTTCGGATAAATTTCTGGTGTATGATACGGTGAGCAAAACACAGAGCGCAAATATATTAAGTACGAAAAACCTTGTTTCCTATTCATGGAATTCCGTTTTGCTGTGCCTGGTCAACGGACTTTTTACCTATGATTTAAAAACGGGGAATAAAGACCTGATTTTTCCTGAAAGATGCTACACGGCTTTACCTTTTGCCAAAGACAGTTTGTTCGTAGGCAGTTTCAGCGATCTTTACAAAGTAAATGCCAAGACGAAAAGAAAAAAAATATTCCTGAAGGGGTATTATTTTACGGATCTTAAAAAACTGCACGATAATCTTTACGCAGGTGCTACCAACCTCAACGGAATCATTCTGTTCGACTCAAAAGGAATTGTAAAAAAGATAACCGAGCACACGGGGCTGATCAGCGATCAGGTAAAAAAAATCACCGTCGAAAATCAAAATACATTCTGGGCAGGTACAAACTCCGGAATTTCCAGGATTGAACTGAGAGGAAACCGTTTTACGATTAATAACTTTACGAAGACCGACGGCCTTCCATCGAATCTCGTAGCAGGCTGTGTTATGAGGAACGATTCGGTTTTCATCGGTACCTCTAAAGGTCTCGGCAGGTTTTCCATAAAAAAGCTGCTGGTCCAGGAAAAATCCATCAATAAGAAAGTTATTGTGAATTCCGTAAAAATAGGTGATAAAGAGTATTTTGGGGCCAATAAAAAATTGGAGGGTACTTCTCCTGAAGATGTCACTTTTAATGTAAGCTTTCCTGATTATGCTTCACAGGGCAAGATCGGCTACCGTTATCTGGTGGAAGGGCTGAATCATAAGTGGCAGATCAATAATTCATCGAAAATCATTTTAAGTTCACTGCCTCCCGGAAAATATGTCCTGAAAATTTTCGGTTTAGGATACAATGGCAAGGAGTCTTTCCGGTCTACCGATACGGAATTTGAAATTCATCCTCTTTTTTGGCAGACCCGATGGTTTAGATTACTTGTAGCAATACTGGCCATGGTAATTCTTATTCTCGGGATGAGTGTTTATTTTAAAAGGAAGCGCAGTAAAAAGCTGGAAAAGATCTATTATGGGAAAAAGATTGCGGAACTGGAGCTGCAGGCCATCAAGGCACAAATCAACCCTCATTTTATTTATAACTGCCTTAATTCTATTAAATATCTGCTGTTCAAAGAGGATTATGAGGAAACGGAAAATTATCTGGATACATTTTCTCAGCTCATCAGAAAAACACTTTATTATTCGGAACAAACTTTCATGCCTATAAGAGACGAAGCAGAATATCTCTTTTTATATATGGATATGGAAAAACTTCGACAAAATGAACTGTTTGATTATGAAATACATATCTCTGAACAAGTAAACAGGAACTGGATAATTCCCTCATTATTAATTCAACCTTTTGTAGAGAACGCCATAAAACATGGGATTTCCGGTTTGAAGAACCGAAAAGGTTTTATTAAAATATCTTTTGACCATACAGATTCTACCCTCTGCATTACGATTGAAGATAATGGTGACGGGATCAGAATCAAAAATGAATCTTTCGCCGGGAATAATTCTTTTGGGTTAAAATTGTCCCAAAAAAGAATTGAAACCTTTAAACAGCTCTTCGAAACCAATATTATTTTAGAAATCATTAATCTTTCTGAAAAATACGGAAAGCATGGAACACAAATAAAACTTTATATAACATCATATGAAAACGAAAACACAAATTTGCATCATTGATGACGAAAAGCATGGAAGAGATTATATTTCCTTATTGCTGAAAAAAGAATTTTCCGAGCTTGAAATAAGTTTCGAGGCTTCAAGTGTGGAAGAAGCTTACATTTATCTTACCAAAAACTCACCGGACATTTTGTTTCTGGATATCCGGCTGAGTGATGGTACCGCTTTTGATTTACTTGCTAAATTTAAAGAACTGTCCTCTCAAATTATCTTCGTTACAGCTTTTGAGAATTTTGCCATTCAGGCTATTAAAAACGGAGCTACCGATTATCTTTTAAAGCCTATCAAAAAAATTGATTTTATCATTGCAGTCAACAAAGCGCTGGAAAATATAAAAAAAATACAGCCTGCACATAACAATAATCCGTGGCAGGACAATAAAATCACTCTTTCTACCCTGCAGGGATTTAAAGTCGTAGGTATTGCCGATATTATCCGCTGTGAAGCAGATTCCAGTTATACTACCTTTTATCTTACCAATAAAACCAAAATAATGGTTTCCAGGACTCTTCATGAATTTGAACAGGCACTTCCCGAACTTAATTTTTTCAGGATACATCATAAACATCTTATTAATGTGGATCATCTTCAGGAATATATCAAAGGCCGGGGCGGACAGGTTGTTATGAGTGACGGCTCTGTTCTTGACGTTTCATTCCGTCGAAAAAATGATTTCCTTCATAAAATTGGAAATACGGATTAAAATATTCTTTTCGCATTTACTGACCCAGCCCCCGCACTTATTAGTTATATATGTTTTTTGTTAATACTCTTCTCTATTTTCGTCATGTTAATCAACTAAAAAAATTATCATGAAAAAAATCATAGGAAAAGTACTTAAGAAAAAGGAAATGAATTCTATTGCAGGTGGAACCGCTTTTATTACGCCAAGTAGTCCGGGGGCAATTAACCCGGCCCAGCCACCTATTGTTCAAAATCCCAACCAACCTATTGGCGGGATTCCAGCTATCTACACAATGCCATGGGGAGGTCTTCCATGGGTAGAGCCTAAATAATGATGATTGTAAACACATTCCAGCCATGGGTCGGAATGTGTTTTTACTTTTTTTTATTGCTCATTGCCGGATTACTCAAGCTTATAAAAACTTTTAATCTCCACTATACCACCTATGAAAACAATACCTATTCTTTTTAGAAAAAATATTCCCCTCGTTCTATTCGCATTGCTGGGAAATGCATTATCAGCCCAGGAAGCTCTTCTGAATCCTACAACAACCGTTTATGATGGTTTTAGCACCGACATCAAAACTTTTGTATGTCCTTCTTTCAGTATTCAGGAAACGCTACAGGAAAACGATTTTAGCGATCAATCAGTTCCTTTGATTTTTGCCAAAAAATTTGACACTGAAATCACAACAGTAAATTCCGGCCAATGGGAAAAGGTAGATGATCTGCACGTATGGCGTTACAGGATCACCTCAAAAGACGCCTACTCCATGATGCTGATATTCAAAAATATGCGCCTCCCGGATGACACCAGCCTTTTTCTTTATAACGAAGACATGAGCTATGTAGTGGGACCTGTAACCAATAATTACAATAAGGAAAGTGATATATACCCTACCGAGCTGGTACCCGGAAGCAGTATCATCGTAGAACTGGTTGTTAAAGACAGCAGCTATAAAGAAGGAGCTTCATACTTCACCATTGGAAATGTGTCTCATGATTTTCTGGATGTGTTTGACTTAGTAAGCAGTACAGAAAAACCAAAGAAAATTTTAGACTGCCACAATGATATCAACTGTGCTGTTGGAAACGAATGGCAAACCCATAAAAGAGGAGTTGCACTTATTACTGTGGGTGGTACAGGACTTTGTTCAGGATCTTTGATCAATAATACGGCCAATAACGGAAAGCCTTTGTTCCTGACCGCTGACCATTGTTATGGTTTACTGAGCAACCCGGCAAACAGCGTTTTCTACTTTAACCATGAGAAAGAAGAATGCGACGGCCCTAAGTCGGATTACAGAAAAAACGATGATGTTATTAAAGTATCAGGAGCTACCCGCATAAGCTCTAATGATTACGCTGATATGCTGCTGCTTCAGCTGAATGACAGAATCCCGTCTTCTTATAAAGCCTATTTTCCGGGTTGGGACAGATCAGAGCATAATCCTTACAGGGGTATCGTGATCCACCATCCCCGCGGAAATCCTAAAAAAATAACGTTTGATGATCAGCCATTGATTCCCAATCCAGACCCTGTTGATGTAAAAATTACCCCTACACTTACAAGAACCTTCGAAGCCTACACATTGTGGGAATCACATCCTGATAATGCTTCAATAGAAGGCGGCTCATCCGGCTCCCCTTTATTTAATCAGGATGGGAAAATTATAGGAAATTCAACAGCGACTAACAGTGAAGAATATGTGGGTGGATGGCCATTCCCTGAAATAAGGCACAAATATTTCTGCCCACCTGAAAATCATTCCTATTTCGGCCGTTTATCAGCATCCTGGAATTATGGCGGATCAAGCCAAAGGCTTAGAGACCATCTGGATCCCAATAATACCAATCAGATGTCTATACAAGGGCTTATCCCTGCCGGTTGGAGACATTTCAAATTTCCGCAGAATACCAATACCAGAAAAGTTCATAACAGCGCCTATGATGTAGTTCATGTAGGGCTCGGCAATCAGATATTTTACAGGGCACCCAATAATCAGATACAGATGTATTACTGGAATATTGCCGGCTGGCAGCATGGTACAATTCAGCCTACCAGCTCAGCTTCAGATCTGGTTAATGGGGATATAGCTGTAGGTCTCGGTAACCAGGTGTTCTATAGAAGCATCAATGGAAGCATACATACCATGTACTGGGCCAATAATAACTGGCAGCATGGCGTTCTGGGAGGCTCCGTTCACAGCTCTCCACACAGTCTTGCATTGGGAGACGTCAATAATGAAGTATACTACCGTGGTACAGACAATAAAATGCATATTTATTACTGGAGTAATAATGCATGGCAGCATGGGGTTATCTCAGGAAGCATTAATAACAATACGAAAATCGATGGCGATATTGTGGTGGGTAGCCAAGGAACCCAGGTATTTTACAGGGGCGGGGACGGAAAACTACAGATGTATTACTGGGGTAACAATGCCTGGGTACATGCCTATGTGGACCCTGCCGGAAGTAACGCCTATTCCGGTTACAATATCCATTCCGCTCCGGGGGCTATCAGTATTGATAAAAACAATAACAATACTGTTTATTATCGTGGTGCAGACAATAAGATGCACAGGTATTACTGGAGCTCTAATTCCTGGCAGCATGAATGGCTGGGCACAAGCAATGATACCAATGTGTATGGGGATGTAAGTGCAGGAGAAGGTAATCAGATTTTTTACCGTGGTACTGACGGGAAAATGCATCTATATTATCGCAGTAACAATAATACATGGATTCATGACTGGGTTGAAACCAGCTGGCAGGCTCCCAATGCTAATAATGTAGCGGGCTCAATAGGCGTAGGTCCGGGGAACAAATTATTTTACAGGGGAAATAACGGGTTTATGCAAAACTATTTCTGGAATGCGGCACAAATGCTAAAAAACAATGAAGATTCTGAAAATTTCGGAATGGAAGATACTCCGCCAAGTCCTACTATTCCAAAAGCAAGTATTAATACAGCCCAGTCAACAATGGTTCCAAACCCGGCAAAAGATGATATCACATTAACAATGGATTGTGAATATAAAACTACGATAAAGATCATGGTTACTGATATGAAGGGAAAAACAGTAATGGATTATTCCCATAAGACAGAGGCAGGAAAAAATTCCATAACACTAAATATAAGTAAACTGCATACAGGCGTTTACTTCGTTACAATTCAGGACACTAAAGGATATAGTGCGGTTCATAAATTAATTAAAAATTAACTGATGAAAGCATAATTCATCTTTTTTAAGGCTAAATATATAAAATACAAATATTCGCGGGCAGTAGAAGCTTTAAAAGTTTCTGCTGCTTTTTTTAAAATCACCCAAACATAGGTTTCCATGCAACATTCTCCAGCTTATGTTGCATTATTAATCAATTATACATTCACCATATTATTCAATAAATAGTGAAAAAATTACACTTTTTCATCTATTTTTTTTATATTATATGCGTCTAATTGCTTTTTGCCTAGATCTCCAGAATGGTCAATTATAATGATGGGGATGGCCTGAATATTGAGAAGCTGGTACAGGGTGCCTACATTGTTGAAGTTAAATCTGAACATACCAGGAGTTTCCAGAAACTGCTGATTTCACAATAGACGTTCACAGAATGCTGCAACTTCAAAGACTGTTCTTGGAAAGACAGTCTTTTTTATGGAATTTCTGCTTCTGATTACAAAAAATGAATTAAATTCGAAGTAAGAAATAATTCCTTTAATGATTCAACTTCCTTTATCCAAACTTTCTCATATCGGGACTACCATCTTCAGCCAGATGACCCAGCTGGCTCATGAGCATGAAGCGATTAATCTTTCCCAGGGATTTCCGGATTTCATGTCGGATCCAGAACTGTTAGGCCACGCCGAATATTTTATAAAAAAAGGATTCAACCAGTATGCTCCGATGGGTGGCATAATCGGCCTGAAGGAAGAGATTGCCAAAAAAATCGAACACAGCCATCAGGCTGTTTATCATCCCGAATCAGAAATTACCATAACGGCTGGCGGCACCCAAGCCATCTTTACTGCCATTGCCACTTTCATCAGGAAAGACGACGAGGTAATTATTTTTGAACCGGCTTATGACTGTTATGAACCGACGGTAGAACTTTTCGGAGGCATTGTAAAACGTTTTGAAATGCAGGCGCCTGACTACAGTATTGACTGGAATGCGGTAAAAAGCCTGATGAGTGAAAAAACCAGAATGGTTATTCTTAACAATCCCAATAATCCGTCAGGAAGGATTTTAAAAGAACATGATCTTCAGGAACTGACTGCTCTTGTAAAAGATACTTCGATACTGATCCTTAGTGATGAAGTATATGAAAATATTGTTTTTGACTGTAAACAACATCTGAGTATCTGCAGATATCCCGAATTAAAAGAAAGAAGTCTTGTCGTCGCTTCCTTTGGGAAATTGTTTCATGTAACCGGCTGGAAAATAGGCTATTGTGCTGCACCTAAGAATTTAACAGATGAATTCAGGAAAGTTCATCAATTCAATGTGTTTTCCGTAAACATGCCTCTTCAACTGGCTTTGGCCGAACATATGAAAAACCCTGATCATTACCTGTATTTAAACCAATTCTTCCAGGAAAAAAGGGACTTTTTAAGACAGGGGGTTATCCAATACGCCTTTTGAGTTGCTGGATTGTGAAGGCACGTATTTCCAGGCTTTAAAATATGACAAAATCTCTGACAAAAATGATTTTGAATTTGCCGGTGAACTTACTGCTACCCACAAAGTTGCCAGCATTCCTTTTTCCTCCTTTTATAAAAACAAACGGAATGATCACGTGATCCGTCTGTGTTTTGCCAAAAAGCAGGAAACCCTGGAAAAAGCACTTGAAAACCTTTCAAAAATATAATAATCCGGTGGCTTCTGTAGGAAGCCACCGGATTATTTAATGAGATTACCCAGATGTACGTTATATAGGATTAATTCTTAAAAACTTATTCTCTTATTTACAGGAACATCCCGCCGGAAGCTTCAATTCTCTGCCCGTTAATCCAGCGTGCATCTTCTGTACACAGGAAGGCCACTACTCCACCGATATCGTCCGGAACTCCTGCTCTTCCTAATGCCGTAGCACCCGCAACCATTGCGTTTACCTGTTCATCATCTCTCGTCCTGCCTCCTCCGAAATCGGTTTCAATTGCTCCCGGAGCCACTACATTCGCTTTGATTTTCTTTGATCCTAATTCTTTGGCCATATACCTCGTTAAGGTCTCAACGCTCGCTTTTATGGAACCGTACACTGAAGATCCGGGTAAAGCAAACCTTGCCAGTCCGGAAGAGATGTTTATGATTCCACCGTTCTCATTAATAAAGGGTAAAAATTTCTGGGTGAGAAAAAATACTCCTTTGAAATGAATATCCACCACATCGTCCAGCTGCTCTTCCGTCACTTCAGCAATCGGGGAATATAAAGCGGTTCCTGCATTATTAACGAGGTAATCGATATTCCTGCTCCCGGTATTTTCTTCCAGATGGTCCCCAACGGTTTTTACCAAAGCATCAAAACTTCTGATGTCTTTTGTATCCAGTGGGTAAGCAATAGCTTTTCTGCCCAGAGCCTGAATTTCACGGACTGTTTTTTCAGCTTCTTCCTTATTGCTTTTATACGTAATAATGACATCAAGCCCTTTTTCGGCAATTTTTAAGGCTGCATTCCGGCCAAGTCCGCGGCTTCCGCCGGTAATGAATGCAATTTTTGTTCTTGTTTCCATATTTCAATATTTTTACAGTGACAAAGTTCAGCCATTTGCTTAAAAGCCGGTTTGCTCCAATCAAACTGAAATTTGCAAAATTCAAATCATGACCTGAATTCCAAAGGAGCCATTAACGTTTTCTTTTTAAAGAAATTCGAAAAGTGAGCGATTTCTTCAAACCCCAGAGCATATGCGATTTCCGAAACGGTCCATCGGGTCTGCCTCAATAAAATCTTGGCTTCCTGAATCACGCGTTCAGCAATGATCTCCGTGGTGGTTTTTCCTGTGCTGTCCTTCAGTTTCTTATTTAAATAATTGACATGAACCGCTAAGCGGTCCGCATAATCTTTGGCGGTTTTCAAAGCTAAACGCTGATCCGGAGATTCAATAGGAAACTGCCGCTCCAGCAGCTCAATGAATAATGAGACCACCCGAAGGGAAGCATCATTGGAAGTTGAGAGCTTTGCAGCAGGCTGTAATTTCTGTCCGTAATGAATCAGTTCCATCACGTAATTCCTGATCAGGTCATATTTAAAGATATAATCCGAAGCAATTTCCTTTTTAATTTTGGTATACAGTTCCTGAATTTCATCTGCAAGCTCATCATCAATTTCAAACAAAGGAACATTTCCCGGCTGGAAAATCGGCAGGTCTTCAAGGGTGCTGTGCGACCTGTCCTTGATAAAAAAATCTTCCGTAAACACACAGAAGCTCCCTGACTGTAGGGAATCTTCAGGAATCCAGTGGTACGGTACTTTGGGAGTCGCAAACAATAAGGCATTCTGTCTGATCTGGATGGTTTTGTCTGCATATTCCGCCCTGTTTCTTCCTCTTATCAGGCTGATCTTATAATATTTTCTCCTGTTATAAGGCATTTCTGAAGTCATCTTCATCTTCTCAATGGTCTGCGCAATATCAAACACATTAAAATGCCCGATGTCTTTATGGAGCCCTTTCGGGAAAATACTTTCCAGATCAGCTCCGAGCTTATCCGTCATTTCCCGGTAGAAATCTTCGAGTGAAGTATGTGAAGTATGGGCAGTTTTTTCCATGATCATAATTTGTGAAATTCAAACATATGAAAGTAACAATTTCCATCTTAAAAAGCACCATTTTATTTTCATAATTTATTATTCAAAACTTTGTGATATGTTCAAAATTATATCTATATTCGTATTCATCAAACACTTAAAAGTTATTTATTATGAAAAATCAGAATCCAATCAACGGAAGAAAACTAAACAAAAAACAACTTCGCTCTATCACAGGCGGATTATTGGACTGTCTTGGAGGAATCTGCCAGACACCCGACGGATGTCCACCGCTTAATGAATACGGGTGTTTAATCATCTCTAAATCCTGTGCACAAACAAATTGCAGACCTTAGTGTAAAACAGTAACAGATAAACACTTATTTAGTTTACTAAAATTTCTAAACAGGAATAATTTCATTATACCGTTTCAATAACTCACTCAAAATCAATTATTATGAAAAACTTGAATGTAATCCATGGAAAAAAATTAGATAAAAAACAACTTCGCTCTATTAACGGAGGAGCCATAGCCGATTGTTTTGCCCAGGGATGTCCGCCATTCGTCCCGGAATGTCCGCAGCAGCCCGCAAATGAATTCGGCTGCACGATAATTTCAATAGACTGCGCGCAGAAAGAATGCAGGCCCAGATAAAAGCATAGAACATGCTGCTGCAGAAAGTCAGGATGTTAGTTAATATTATTTACCAAAACCAAAATTCATTATTATGAAAAATCAAAACTTACTAAAAGGAAAAAAGCTGGATAAAAAACAGCTCAGATCAATTACCGGAGGATTGCAGCAATGCATCGATCCGTATACAGGACAATGCAAAAGCTACGGCAGGCAATGTGCGGAGTTTGAATGCCATTATGTTATAATAGAACCTTAAACAGGAGGATGCCTGTTAGTGATCCTTAATCAGGCTATCATTTTAGACAAAAAACGCTCCGGAAATAAATTCCGAAGCGTTTTTCTATATAACTAACTTTAATATTTTTTTATACGTTGAACCTGAAGTGCATAATGTCACCATCCTTCACGATGTATTCTTTTCCTTCCACAGCAAGTTTTCCGGCTTCTTTGATTTTTGCCTCGGAACCATATGTCATGTAATCATCAAACTTGATCACTTCTGCACGGATAAACCCTTTTTCAAAATCCGTATGGATCACCCCTGCCGCCTGCGGTGCCGTCCAGCCCTGACCGATGGTCCATGCTCTCACCTCTTTCACGCCTGCCGTAAAATAGGTCTGAAGCTTCAGGAGATCATAAGCCTTTCTGATCAACCGGTTTACTCCCGGTTCGGTAAGTCCCAATTCCTCAAGGAAGATTTCTCTTTCTTCAAAAGTTTCCAGTTCGTTGATATCTGCTTCAATCTGTGCAGCAAGAACCACCACTTCAGCATTTTCATTTTTAGCCATTTCCTCAATTTTGGCAATCCAGTCGTTGCCGTTCTTAATTGAGTTTTCATCTACGTTACAAACGTACAGCACCGGCTTATTGGTAAGCAGCTGAACATCGCTGATCATGGGTTTCGTAACGTCATCAACAGGAAATTCTCTTGCATTTTTACCGTCTTCAAGAAATTTCTGAAGATTCTGAAGGGTTTCATATGCTAAAATATCTTCTTTTTTTCCGGATTTGATGAACTTTTTTGCTTTTTCAACAGCTTTTCCAACCGTCTCCATATCTTTCAGCTGAAGCTCGATATCAATAATTTCCTTATCTCTGATAGGATCTACCGAACCCTCTACGTGGATGATATTGCCGTTATCAAAACATCTTAACACATGGATAATCGCTTCACATTCGCGGATGTTGGCCAGAAACTGGTTTCCAAGGCCTTCCCCTTTGCTGGCTCCTTTTACCAGGCCTGCGATGTCTACAATCTCTACCACAGCCGGTAATACCCTCTCAGGCTTCACTATTTTTTCAAGCTCAAACAATCTTTGATCCGGTACGGAAACAGTTCCTAAATTAGGTTCAATCGTACAGAAAGGATAGTTGGCAGACTGTGCTTTTGCATTGCTCAGGCAGTTAAAAAGAGTTGATTTACCTACATTCGGTAAGCCTACGATTCCACATTTCATATTTTCTTAGCTTTTAGCAATTGGCTTTGGGCTTTTTGCATGTTAAAAATAAAGGTGCGCAAAGATAGTGATTTTAAAGGGAGTTTCATAATAAAAAAATCTGCCAGTATTCTGACAGATCTTGATCTAATTTTAATTCATCCGGTTTTATCTTTTTACGGATTGTCTCCTGTAGCTTCCTGCGCCAGAGGGACATCGTTCGGGGTATTCTGTAAAGTCTTATCCAGCGTGAAAAGAGATTCATCAGTAGCCCTGTCGCCACCTGCAATTTTTAGTTTATCAATTAAGCTCGATGCTAGGGTTTCTTCTTCAATCTGTTCCTGTACAAACCACTGCATAAAGTTCCAGGTAGCCCAGTCTTTTTCTTCAAGGGCCATATCTACAATACGGTAAATAGCAGTTGTGTTATCCACTTCATGCCTGAAAACACCGTCAAAGCAGGCCGTTAACGATTCCGGATCTGCCGGCGGAGCAGGAATGGCTTCTACTTTCGGTTTTCCGCCTCTGTTCAGTACATATTCCATGAATTTAATGGAATGGTTTCTTTCTTCCTGAGCGTGCCGGTACAGGAAATTGGCAATTCCCTGGTAGCCTTTATCATCCGCCCAGATCCCGTATGATAAAAAAACGTGCGAGGCATGGATTTCTTTATTCATCTGGTCGCTTAATGCTTTTTCTATCGTCGCGGAAAGTCTGTTGGTATTCATAATGTAATATTCTTTAGTGATTATGGTATCAAGGATGCAAAAATAGTTCCGAGAAGTACCTCATCTTAATCACGACCGAAAAAGACATTCTATAAAATATTGATTTATTGATATTTAAACAGCAATTTAAAGTTATTCTAAAATAACAGTGGTTAAAAATCCTATTTATTATTAGCAGTGAAAATAAATGAAATGCTTTTTCTTTTCCTAAAAATTCCTTGGTGAGATGGTTAATTTTTTTAGAATCTGCTTATATTAGGCCGAAGCATATAATCTTCCATAGATTATGATGATAACGCAGATGTCAATGAAAATAAAATCTGCTGAACCCGTTAGATGCGCAAGCGTAAATTCTAAAATAAGTTTTTAAACAAATTATAAAAAATATCAAAATAAAAAATCCTGCAAAGATATCCTGCAGGAATAGTACTGAATAAAGAATTGGATAAAAGTTATTTTACTTTTTTAGCGATATAATCGCTTTCATTGCCCAACCTGTCAATGGCTTTCACGGCGACTGCATTCAGGGTTTTTCCTTCTTTATATTTGGGGATTTCTTTTGAAAGCTGATCAAGTGTCAGAATTTCTGTTTCCCATATTCCGTTGTGCTGGGTAAAGAGTACCCATTGGAATACCTGCCGGATATTTTTATTGCTCCAGCTTACCTGTACATTGCTTCCGTTATCATTGATAAATAAACTGGGGGTTTGCAAAGGAGCCGCTTTAATCCAGGGACTTTTCGGCACCAGTGCTTTTTCCTTATAAGGACCGTTTTTCAGTGCCGGAAGCATACCGGCATTTTTTGTCAGCCCTGCAATGCTCCAGTGTATTTCTCCCGCATCATTGCCCAAAACCTGCCTTGAAATCTCAATCTGGTTTTTAATTTCCGCCGGGCGGTCAGCTGCTTTTATTTCAACGGTATTCAGGCCGGGCCACAAATGCCGGTTCATAGTGTTCTCGGATTTCCACCAGCTTAACAAAGCCTCAAAAGGCTGTCCTTTTGATTCCACCGGCCAGTATAATTGAGGTGAGAAATAATCCACCCAGCCCTTATTGAGCCATAATCTGGCATCCGCATACAGCTCATCATACTGTGAAGACCCTGTCACACCCTGCGGGTAACCCGGCTTCCAGATTCCGAACGGACTGATCCCGAAGCGTACGTCATTTTTTTCCGCATGGATTTCCTTATAGATCCTTTCTACAAATTTATTTACATTGTCCCTTCTCCAGTCGGCTCTTGTTAAAGTCCCTCCGTTTCTTACATACTCGTTCCAGGTGGCAGTGTCAGGGAAATCCGCTCCTTTATTGTAAGTGGCATACGGATAAAAATAATCATCAAAATGAATGGCATCAAGATCATACCGTTTCACAATATCTTTTACCACGTTGGAAACATGCCCCTGGGTCCTGGGATCGGCAGGATCGAACCAGTACATCCCGTTTTTAAGCCTGATGACGAAATCCGAAAGCTTATTGGCCATCGATAAGCTGTTTACAGGACCGCCGTTGCTGTGGTGTGCCCGGTAAGGGTTCAGCCATACATGCAGCTCCATTCCCCTTTTATGTGCTTCTTCAATCCAGAACTGTAAAGGGTCATAATTCGGGTATGGTGCCCTTCCTGTTTCACTGGTCAGAAAGTAAGACCAGGGTTCAATATTGCTTGTATACAAAGCATCTGCCGAAGGCCGGGCCTGGAAAATAACCGCATTGAAATTATTGTCCTGAAGCATATCCAGCATCCTGATCGCTTCCGCCTTTTGCTGTTCAACGGTCAGGCTGTTTCTTGAAGGCCAGTTGATGTTGGCGACACTGGCAACCCAGGCACCGCGGAATTCCCTTTTTATGGCAGGAAGATCGGTCCTGAAGACCTCATCAGCTGTCGCAGCTACCGGTGGCACAGCGGGAACAGGCTTGGCCTGAGCTGCCGGTTTTGATTCCACAGCAGGCCTTTTTGCCGGTGCTGAAGCTTTCTGTGAGGCGCATGAAGCCATGGCTGCTGCTGAAAGAAAAAAGATAAGAGGTTTAATCGTTCGGATGTTCATAACACAAAAATAATATTAATCTTTTATTCCGGACAGGAAGAAAGCGTTTAGTTTTGAACAATGATAAATGATAAATGATAAATGATGTATTAAAAATTAAATAAGGAAGACCTGTTATTTAACGGTCTTTTAACCGGCTGGCAGAAATAAAACCTTCTACGTTGTCCGGAGTTCTTATATGAAGCCACGATCCTGTTACTGCCAGTACCTGAACAGGTATTGCGGACTTCAGCATCGTGACCGTCTCCTATTCCGTACCGGGACCGGTACGGAGGGTACTGCCTGCTTTACTGCTTTTTCCTGACGGCATTTCCGTAGCCGCTTCTGAAGAAGGCATTGCCAGACGCTTGCGGAGGTATGGATACGGGTCCACTGCCCCGCCAGAGGTGTAGATCCCGAAATGGAGGTGCGGCGGCCCACCTTCGGCATTGCCTGTATTCCCTACTCTTCCCAGCGTATCCCCGGTTCTCACCTGCTTCCCGCTTTCGGTCAGGATGCTGTCCAGATGCGCATAGTAATATGAATTCCCGAGAATCCCGTCACGCAGCCAAACCTGTTTCCCGCCAAGGCCCTGGTTGCCGGTTCGGGTAACAAATCCGTCAGCAACAGCCATCACAAGAGTTCCACGAGAGGCAAAAATATCGACGCCTTCGTGACGCCTGCCTCCGCCGTCACGGTCTGCTCCCCAAAAGCTCTGTACATCACGGTTGCCTTTACCGGCTACCGGGAATACCAGTGAAGGCTGGGTGTATATTTTCATTCCAAGTGCTCCCCGGTACTCAATCTCAGGCTGGATAATGATTTTATGCCAGCCGCTGTTTTCTATAAACCTCGTAAGCCGGCCGTTCTTAATCCTTTCACTTTTTGATTTCCCAATATCCGAACCCTGTTCCAGGACATCAATGAAAATTTTAGCATCCTGCGTATTGGCAGCTGCTTCGATAACCAGCATCTCTCCTTTTTTAAGTTCCAACGAGTACGCCACTGCAGAAAAATCCGGATCGGTACTGAATATCGTAAACGACGAGCCATCCGGTATTGTAAGCTGGCTGGCTGCGGCAGTAATGAAGCCGGCTTTCCATTTCGACATCAGGTTGTCGGGCCCTGAAAAGTCCCGTTCGTATTTGGCGCGTTCGGAAGTCTCAAAGATGTGTTTAGGCATTTTCAGTCCGTCACAGGAAAAGATGAAAAATGCAGTGAGGATAAAAGATAAGAAGGATAACAATCTGTTCATGTCCAGTATCCTGCAAAAAGTCAGCCGGGTGCTTAGCGTCATGTATTCAGGGTTAAAGATAAACCGGTAAACCCCGGATCGACGAAATGATCACCTGAAATATGTTTACTATTCTAAATGATCATGGTTATTCAGATGAAGTGTTTTTTTAACGCAAATATTTTTTATATGCGTTTATGATAAGAGGGTAAAGACGGATCAATTGCAATTGGTCTAAATGAAGCGGATGGTAAGATTGCTGATCTGTATTAATGCAAAGATTCTTGTATACACTAAATATAAGGAAGTAAAGAAGCATCAATTACAGTGATCTGAAGCGCGGGGTGGATAATTTAACTTTCACTAAAAAAGAAAAACCTTCCGGTATTTAACGGAAGGTTGTATGATATCAATTCTGTTAAGAATTGTATTGAATCGTTAGGATTATGCTTTCGCAGATCTTTCTGTTCTTTTTCTTTCTTCTTCAGAAAGGATTTTCTTTCTCATTCTGATGAAGTTTGGCGTAACCTCGATGGCTTCGTCACCCTGGATATATTCCATACATTCTTCAAGGGAGAATAAGATTTTAGGAGCCACTCCGGTATCTTTATCCTTTCCGGAAGCACGCATGTTGTTCAGCTGTTTTGCTTCCACGATGTTTACCACAAGGTCTCCCGGCTTGTTCTGTTCCCCGATGATCATCCCGGCGTAGATTTCCTCACCCGGATCCACAAAGAACTTCCCTCTGTCCTGCAGCTTGGCAATGGAATATTCTGTAGCAGGACCCTGGGTCTTGCTGATCAATACCCCGTTGTTTCTTCCCGGAATTGCCCCTTTGAAAGGCTTGTATTCCGTAAAACGGTGCGCCATAATCGCTTCTCCGGCAGTTGCCGTAAGCATCTGGGACCGCAATCCGATCAATCCTCTTGAAGGAATCTCGAATTCCATGTGCTGCATTTCGCCTTTGGTTTCCATAATGTGAAGGTCCCCTTTTCTCTGAGTCGCCAAATCGATTACTCTTGAAGCATACTCTTCTGGAACGTCAACCACCAAAGATTCATAAGGCTCCAGTTTCTGCCCGTTTTCATCTTCTCTCAGGATTACCTGTGGCTGACCGATGGTCATTTCATACCCTTCTCTTCTCATCGTTTCAATCAAAACGGATAAGTGAAGGATCCCTCTGCCGAATACCAGGAAAGTATTGGCATCATCCGTCTGCTGAACCCTTAATGCTAAGTTTTTCTCTAATTCTTTCGTCAGTCTTTCTTTCAGGTGATTGGACGTTACATATTTACCATCTTTCCCGAAGAACGGTGAATTGTTGATGGAGAACGTCATGTTCAGGGTAGGCTCATCAATCGCCGTTCTTTCCAAAGGCTCAGGGTTTTCAAGATCTACGAATGAATCCCCGATCTGGAATGCATCGAAACCTACTACGGCACAAATATCTCCTGCCTGTACTTCCGTTACTTTTTTCTTTCCTAATCCTTCGAAAACGTATAATTCCTTTACTTTTCCTTTCACTATTTTACCGTCTGCCTGGGCAAGACCGATCCATTGGGATTCTTTAAGTTCTCCTCTGGTTACTTTACCGATCGCAATCCTTCCTAAGAAAGAAGAGAAATCCAGTGAAGTAATCTGCATCTGAAGGTTCCCTTCGGTTACTTTAGGTTCAGGAACATATTGTAAAATCCCATCCAGTAACGGGAAAATATCTTCCGTCTTTTCTAATGACGTGTTGAACCAGCCCTGCTTTGAAGAACCGTAGAACGTTGGGAAATCCAGCTGTTCCTCAGTCGCCTCAAGGTTAAAGAACAGGTCAAATACCTGATCGTGAACCTCATCCGGACGGCAGTTCGGCTTATCTACTTTATTGATCACCACCAATGGCCTTAATCCAAGCTCCAGAGCTTTCTGAAGTACGAACCGGGTCTGAGGCATCGGCCCTTCAAAGGCATCCACCAACAAAATCACCCCGTCTGCCATTTTCAGTACCCTTTCCACTTCCCCGCCGAAATCGGCGTGACCAGGGGTATCGATTACGTTAATTTTCGTGTCTTTATAAGTAACAGAAATATTCTTGGATAAGATGGTGATCCCTCTTTCTCTTTCAAGATCATTGTTATCCATAATTAATTCCCCACTCTCCTGGTTTTCTCTGAAAATATTGGTAGCGTGGATGATCTTGTCAACCAAAGTCGTCTTTCCGTGGTCAACGTGTGCGATAATCGCAATATTTCTAATGTTTTGCATAAAAGATTTTTACGGGTGCAAAAATAGGGAAATTAAATGAAATATCCGGTAAGAAGTTTTATTTATTAACAAATTCATAATGAGGAAATTAAATTGCCTCCTCAAATGACTCAAAATAATTTACGATGCTCTTCTTATTCTTTACCCATCAACATGAAGATTTCTATAAAGCCTGAATTGGACAGAGCCTTTATCTGATAACGGTCAGCAAATAAATCACGACCGCCTGCACCAGAAGGACCAGTCCAAATTTCACAAGGAAAGATTTTTTGGAAACCTTATGCCTGAAGATCAGCATTCCCGCGATAGCCCCGATGGTCCCGCCCAGGAAGGTACAGGCCAGCAAAGAAGCTTCCGAAATTCTCCGTTGGTGCCTCACGGCTTTCCGCTTATCGATTCCAAAGAGGATAAAGGTCATGAGGTTAATGAGAAGCAGTACATAAAACATACAGACAAATCTAAAGAAACAATAATAAACCTCATAATCCTATTGCATTATTACCTTAAGCCCAATATTGTGGTTTCCCAGATAATAATAGTACAAAAATATACGCTCATAAAATCTGCTCAATCCGGCAGATCTGCGAGCGTATATTCCAAACACGCTTTAAATCCAGCTGCATATTTCAATAAGACTGTTTGCCTTCGGCTATACAGGATTTTCTCCCGCAGATGATCGTGATGGCGATGACGCAGATGTAAAAACACAGAAAAATCTTTTAGATCCGCAGGCTTATGTCAGAAATAACAGGTATCCGTTTAAAATGACATTTTCAAACAGGCTCTTCCATTTACCGGTATGAAAATACCCTGATCCCAGAAAATTTTCCTTATTTTACCGATAAAAACCAAACAATGACAGTACAAGACCTGACAGGCAGCTACTCTATCCAGGGCAGCAACCAGGAAGAAACAGACGGCTTTTCCTATCAGGGCATCCTGACCTTATCCCTCGACGAAAACAACCGCATTATTGCCGAATGGCTGATCGGCGCCCATGAACAGCACGGCACCGGGTTTTATAAAGACGGGATTCTGGTGATCAATTTTAATTATGAAGGCGAAGATCATACGATCTACAAGGGAACCGCCGTTTACCGATGCCTGAACAATGATGTCCTTGACGGTTTCTGGTCTGAAAAGCATGGAGACCCGAGGTTTCTGGGAAGTGAGTATTGTGTAAGGATTAGGGGCTCGGAGATTTTGAATTAACAAGATTAGAAATCCTATACTGAAGGAATACAGACTCTATCTAATTGTCTAACTTGTAAGTTAGGTTAGGAAGACAGTAAGCTTTACCAATTAATGTTTCAATAATGTTTCTTTATATTTCGGCGTAATAAATTTTTCAATTTCCCTGCGTGTAAAAGGCACAGAATACATCTTATATCCTCCACTTTCTCTCTCTTCTGTATTATACATGATAAAAGTAATACCCGTGAAGTTTTTCTTATTATCCGTATTTAAAATATATTCAGACAGGCTGTCCACCTTAAAATTCACAAGGTCCTGATCGTATAACTTTTTATTGCAGAGTTTCAACAGCAGGTTCTTATTGATAAACAATTTATCCCCTATGTCAGTATGATCATTGATATCAAATAAAGAGTACCTGATGTCTTCCCAGGGAGAGCCATAAGACTTTATACGTACAGATAAATTAAGCAAGCCATTTCTGTCAAATAATATCCTGTATTTTTCAAAGCCGAACTGAGATTCTTTTAAGGAATTTTCCGAGATCAATTTTCTTAGCGTATCCTTTTTTGCCTGCAGTCTTTTTTCCGGAATGTCAAATAAAAAGCCATTAAAAATGTCATAATCTTTCTGGATTTTTTTATAGATCCGTGTGTTTGGGCTATTGATTTTTAACTCCTGCAATTCAAAACACTCCTTTGAGATACAGACGGAATCTTTTAAAACAGAAACATTCTGAGCATATACCATATAAGTGGAGAATAGAAAAAACAATATACCTGAAAAAAATCTTATCATTTTTTTATTTTTAAAGATTTATAATGTTCTTCAATTTTAAAAGCAACTTTTGCTCTCTCATAATTTGCTTTTCTTTTTGGCAACGCTTTACTGTCATATCTATTGACAGCCTTTGAAACAGAATCTACATCATCGGCATCGGCATGATCTTTTGCTGTTTTTTTGTTATATTTTGTTCCTTCATTCCAGAACCAGATAGCAGACTGTGTGGCGTACATTGCATTTTCTGATAATTTCAAATAATTCCCTTTTAGATCTTCTCCTGGTTTTTCCTCAGTAAAATCAATTGAACCGGTAGTATCTTCCGGAAATGTATTTTTGTTTCTATACTTAGAGAATGTCACATAGTTTGCTCTTCCCGTAACCTGTTTTAATCCCCTGCCCTTAAATTTCCATCCATCCCTGGTAAGTTCTTTTCCATTGCCCAGCCCTCTTGTATCGCCGGGATACGGAGCGTAAGCTCTTGATAGTAGAGGCACCCCGAAGAACGTGTGCGGTTTTAGTTCTATCTTATAGTTTAAAGATTTATCAGCATTCAGAACCTGTTTCAGAACTTTATTATTCCTCTTTTTTGCATCTTTCGCATCTTTAACCCCTTTATACTTGGCGTATAACTCACCATCAACAACAGAAGGTTTTTCACTGAGAAGAATTGTTTTCAGCTCCTCATTGGATTTCGACAGTTCCTTTCCTTTACTGTCAGTTATTTTAAAGATTGACGTCAGATGATCTTTTAAAGACTCAACAATCGTAGCATCAATCTGGATAGCCGAAGAACTGAACACTCCAAGAGAAATTGTTGAAGACCATTCCTCACCTTCTTCGAAAGTAGAAAAACTGGCTGATTCTAAAGCAATCTGAGCTATAAAATGTGCTTTCCTTAGACAGGTATCCAGCCCGAAATCTTTTCTGTATTTATTTAAATAGGGCAAAAAAGAGTTGATGGTACTGTTTTGTTTCTGGCTTAATGTTTTAGCGCCAATGGTGTCTTTGATCTGTTCAACCGTAATTTCCTTTGAACATTCCGGGCAACGGTCCTCTTTCTTTTCAGGCACCGGTGCACCCACGGTGTCAATACTTTCCGGCTGATTAATCTGTCCGGAATCCACAAATTCGATATTTCCTGTTTCCGGCGGAATATTTCCCGGCATTTTACCCACTCCCGGGAGCCTGGATTTTTTTAACAGTACATAATGGTCCTGTACCTGGGCCGTCCCAAAGTCCTGCCATTCTGTAAGGGAGATCATTTTGAAACCATCATTAAATGTAAAATTGGGAATCTGTTTTTCCACTATTGTCCCGGTGAGTTTGCCTTGCGTTGTCGGGACATCATTCATCACTTTAAATTCTCCGGGATGGGCATTGAACTTTATTTTTGCGCCATCTATGGCCAATAGTAAATCGTCTGATTTATTATCTTCCTTCTGTCTATCAGCACGTTTTTCCTCCATTTTACTGCTGTTTTCAGATTTAAGATCTTTGCTGCTATCCGTTCCCGTAGATTTTTCAGTAAATTCGTTTGACTTTTTATCGTTATTCGGCACGGAACCGGGCGCTGCATTATTTAACCTATCCATAGTAATGAATGTTTTAAATGGTAATTGTGTTTTTTAACTTGAATAAAACCTTCTTCATACCGATCATTTCTGTATTGTAATATTCCGCTAAAATCTTTGATGCCGGTATCTTCAATGTTATCTGCGGAAATTGATATCATCGTTGTATCGCTCTCAATTTTGACCTTCAAAATTTCTGTCAATCCTTCTGAAGAAACCCTGCTTGTCTTATTTTGAAATGAGTTTAATAACCCGTTAAACAATAATCCAAACATTTTATAGCCAGATAAAAAATCAATCAGCTCCTGCTCATTCTCCAGTAACTCACTTATTTGAGCAAGATAATTATCTATTGTTTCACCCTTGTGGCTCAATGAAAGTTTGCCTGATATGATAATCCATCTGCGTTTTAGAAAATCTAAATTTCCAATTTTAAGAATATTTCCTTCCTCATCAACAAAAATTTCCAGCTCATCAAATAAATAACTGATCTCTTTTATAAGTATTCCTTCAGCATTGTCGTCATCAGAAAAATCAAATTCAACGACCAAAACCTGGAAATGATCAATTTTGTCAGTCTTACCCAAATAATAAACTTCCACATTTCTTACATATTTTTTCTCCGTCAGATAAAACAAATCTTTCTGCTCCGTAACCATTGTTTCCAATCGGTATACTTTCTGATGTAAGTTCTGTAAAATCCCCATTAACCTTTGCTAATATACCCGTCGTTTATAATCACTATTAGGGTCCATACCCAACCAATCCCTGTTTGCTGACCAGTGTAAATACCTGTTTCTTAAGATTCTCAATAACGTTTGTTCAGAATACCCTGTTACGGTGACCTCTTCAAGGTCAACCGTTTTCATCTCATTGCCGTTTTTATCTCCTCTATTCTGCTCTGATCCTGGGAGCAGAACGGGGACTTCCAGGGGAGGTTTTACGTAAACATGATCAATCACAGCAGCAGGTATTTCCTCTTTTAGACGTTCTGCTTCTTTTAATTCTCTTTCCAGTTTTACCTGTTCATCTGTTTTGAAATTCCATCTTTCTCCATTTTCAAAAACATAATGGTATAGATAATTTTTAGCTGATGGTAAATATGTATCGTGCTCTATAGAATAAGATATTTCCAAAATATTCTTATTCATTAATTGATGATCAAAATATCGATTTCCATGTTCTCCCATAAAATGAAGCGGGATATAGCTGTACTCTTTTCTTAAAAAACGTTTGCCGGTAATTTTACGGTAAACAGTACCAAAGGTAAGAGCACTCCAGATTTTATTGTTTATCTCTATTTGTTCGTCTGTAAACCAATGCTCATCAATTAAATGTTGCCTTCTGTCATTCAGAAACCACAAAGGCTTGTGGTTGGAAGTCTCAATTTCATCCACTGTTTCCATTCCATTTTCATAAGCTCCCCCGATATCACAGTGTACACCCGGAAACTCTTTTTCCAGGCTGCCCGGGAATCTGGTAAGAGAAAAATTTTCACGGTGCTCGTCCAGTGCCGTAAAATGCACAGCCTTCAAAAACGGTCCCGGATTTTTTAGCTGAAGCTGCTCTACATCATTACCAAAATAATGGCTGGGGCCCATGGCAGAATGAATCGCTCCTTTCAGTCCCACTCTTTCTACTGCACCCATATCGCCAAATTCTTCATAGGACGAAACGGTATCATAAACCCCTATAAAACGAACTTCCAATTCTAATATATCAAGTTCTTCGCGGGTCAGTATGTCTTTACTGAGCAGATAATAGCCGAGAAAACCATATTTCGGCAGCTTTCCGTCTACAAGAAAATCCGGATCTACCTCTGTCTTGTCTTTATCAATCCAAACGGTTTCATATTCCGGGATAACACCATCGTTTCCGTAAGACCTGCTGTTCCTGTAACCCACCAGTTTTTTAGCGGTTTTTATCTCTATGTCTTCAGCTCTTTTATTGCCGTTGATTTCGTAGGAAAAATTTCGGGCTGCCGCTGCTCCCCTGCTGAATCCAAAGGTATCGATGGAGATTTTTTTTAACTGTTTATCTGAATTTGAACCTTTTGTAATACTATTTTTTATCCGGTCTGCCAATTTTTCACAGCCAAGCCTTACTTTTCCTCTTACCCCTGTAAATCCAGATCCATATTGAAATCCATCATCTACATCCCTGCGGTTATCTACGGTTCCTATCCCTTCCACGTAGATTGCGTAGTCATTTTGTTCACAGCATGTATACAGTCTGGCCACATTTGTAAAATCATTACTAAAACTATTATCAACCCCTCTTTTGTCTATACTGGTTCTATGGATGGCTTTTAGATACTGTTCATATTCAGAGCCTGACCCTGGATGTTTTTTAGTCTTTAATTTTTCATATTCGCTTTCCTGTTGCTCGGTAGTACTGGATATCGCTTTTTCTTTTTGCAAAACCTCTTCATCAGAATCCGTGCTTTCTATTTTATTCTTCCCGTCTTTATACTTTTGCCTAAGCTCAGTATTTTTAAGGTTATTCAAAGTGCCATCAAAGAAAACACCTACTTCCAGATGTAGTTGATCAATTGGAGATATAGCATTGCCCGTGTTATAAACAAATGTTTTTCCCATATTAACATAATTAATATTTAATTATTTCTTCTTTGATTTAAACATTTCTACACTATCAGTCTTAATGAATACCTCTTTCCCATTTTCACCTTTTAATTTAATGGTAAAAAAACTGAAAGCTTCATTCACATAGACGACAAGTTCTGCTTTAGTACTTTCAGGATCATCCCCAAAAACTTTGTTGAAAGCTTCAAAGCTTGACTTTTCATTTATTTCACAGGAAGCTCCATATCTATGATTATCTTTGTCTAAAATTGACATAGAGACAGACGTTGGAATGGCCCGTTTATCATAATCTGATAATGGCGTTTTTAATCCGTCAAATTTCTCGCGCTCACCATTTATAAAATCAATACCCACCATTGTTGATGGATGGAGTTTTGCTCCCACTGGAAGTTCAAATACAGGTTTCCAGGAAAATCTTGTTCTATAAACATCCCAAATTCCAAACGGTATAGGCTTTCCTTTGTTTTCTTCCTGTACTTTTTTAGGAACAATTCTATCACCGGTACGTACCATATCCAAATAATCCTTCCTCCAAAAACGGTTTTCATGACTATCCAATGTAGCTATTTCCGATTCCGGGATGGTCACTTTCTTCCCCTGGTATCTTCCTATTTCTTTTTGCCAGCCGACTCCCGATACCCAAACCACCACAACCCCGCCAGGTGCCATGCCAACACAAATCACATTGTAATTTAAGTGTTGTATTTTTCCGCTTGCCCCTTTACTATCATATCCTTTGGTAAAATATTCCCTTATCTTGTTGGTATCTATATCGGTATCTATTTGGTAGAATTGGTTTTCCATGTAAGACATCCAGACAAAATCTAATCGGGTGGGCAAGCCTTTAAGGCCGCTGTCCATCCCGTTATTCACAGATCCCCAGCCTTTCGTTCCGGGTACAATCCCAAAACTTAAACCGACCCAGCCGTCGCCTTCATATTCCATTCCCCCTTTATACACTTCCATGGGATACCCCAAAGACGCAGAAGTACCTTCTGTCCATTCATATTTTGTCATTACTTTTGTTTTTTGATGGGCATTCTTTTCCTGACACGAAATCTGTGTAAAAAATAAAAGGCAAAAGAAATATTTTAGCATGTAGTTCATTATGTGTAATTTTTCCTTCTACGATAATCTCTTAAAGAAGAAAACCACTGTAAAGGGTACTGTATTTAATTTCATCCCTTATTCACTTTGGCATCAATCTTCCCTAACATCTTGGCCACTCCCGAGCTCTGCAACAAGATATCTCCGTTTTTTGCCAGATGGGTGGTGGTAGAGGTGGTTTCGTTCAGGTCACCGGTGACATTCACTGTTTTATTTTCGTTCACGGTCTGCCTGTAGTTAAGCGATGAAAACTGATGGTTCTTCTGAATGGATAGAGTATGATCATTCCCGACATTGGTTTTCATATCTGTTCCTACATTGATAGTAAGATTTTCTCCCGCATTGAATGTCATATTTTTAGGGGCTGTTACGGTGATATTCCCGTTTCCATCCATAAAATAGGTATTGCCGCTGGGATCCAGGATCGTAACGCTCTTCTCATCATCATTCATCAGAACCTGTATCCCGCTTTTGGTCTGGATGGAACGCATGTGATTATTCACCCCTCCTCCAAGGCCTACCTGCCCGTGAAACATGCCACCCATGGCAAACGGAAAATCGGGATGGTGATATTCAAAACCGACCATCACCTGGTCTCCCACTTCGGGGATGGCTACGAAGCCCCTGTTTTGGGTAATGGCACCGGTACCTCCCGCATCGGGACTCATCATCCGGATAAAATGGGTCGTGCTGTTCACCTGCCAGTCAAATCTCACCTGAATACGTCCCTGGTTCAAAGGATCCGTATTGGAAACAACCGTCGCAATCTGGGGTTCGGCAGAAGGAACAGTAAATTCCGCTTTTGGTAAAAACCCTGTCCCTTCAGCAATGCCTTCAAATGATCCGGTGTAAAATCCGCGGGTATTGACTTCGTGAGTCACCTCGGTGATCATGAGCTTTGTAAAATAAGACGTCCGGTTGCTGCCCGGTTTTCTCATTTCAATATCCGCAGCACAGCCGGGATATAAAAACGGAACCGATGTTGCTCCGGAAACTGTAAACACTTCAACAGCAGCACTGCCCCCCGCACTTTTCTGGGAGTCATCCAGATCGATCGGCAGGTTGGCATTAATAGGAGAAGAAATCAGTGCCTGGGTTTTATAAATATCCTGGTTGATCTGATAGGCTTTGTCCGCCAGCTGTCCTACATGTTTGATCTCGGCTTTTGAACTCTGCAGTTTCGCATGCTCACTGCTGTTATATCCGAAAAATTCCGGCCTGGTATGGACTGCTTTTAACTCTACACACACATCCGTCACATTACTCCCGTACATCAGCTTTACGGCTTTATCATTTTGAGGCAGCTTTCCGAAATGAAGGACTTCACCGTCATAAAAAAACTGCTCGCCATACGCTTCTGCCAGTCTCGATAAATAATTGTAATGCGTTTCTTTATACTGGGCGCTGTAATTGATGTAGCTTTTATTCTGTGTATCAATGGTATAATCAAATTTACCTGAATCGATGGTCTCCTTAATGATTCTTTCGGCAATAATCGACGTATTCACCGCCTGATCTCCGCCGAAGCTTTGCGTATGAGGCGCGGAATCCATAAGAACGGTCGGGCTGAACCCTTTTAAAATAACATTTCCAAGACTCATTTTTTCCTGGCTGTACGCTACTTTTGTAATCACCCCCACAAAAGTCCGTTCAGGGCTTTCGCCGGCTAAATCCTTATATTTAAAAACGACCGTGAGCCGTTTCCCTAAAAAGCGGTGTGCCTCCTGAAGCTCATGGCTTTGTACTTCATCCAATGAATCATGAGCCAGCGTGAGTTCAAAATGATGGTGTTTTCTGACACTCTGCTTTAATTGAAAATTTTTGAAGTGCCGGATGATTTTACCGTCGATGACGATATCGAGCTGTATCACACGCTGTATCCCGGAAACATGGCTTTCAGCAATTTTATCCGCATTGGTTGTAGAATTTCTCATATCATTGATGTTTGGTGTAATTCTTATCTTAAAAGTAGCTAAATCTTGTGGTTTATTACTATTAATTCTACACTATTCGATAAATTGTAGTAAAACTACTACTTTTGATAACTGATTATTATTCAAGGTTTTTCTGTTATTGTTGTTCTTTACATTTATTTTCGCTTGACTTAGATAGAGTTTCAGGTTTAGATTCTCAATACCATTTTCTTCCGCTGCACTACAGAAAATTACTCGGATTGACGGATGGGAAACTTCTACAGAAAAAAGCCAATCCAATAATTGTCCTAAATGAAAACACTGTCGTTTAAGCGTAGTTACTTCGAGTAGGTTTTGAAAAAACAGTATCGAGAAGTGGGTGTGATTCGTGGAAATTCTTTTGTCTTGAAATCGAAGATTCGACATAGTCAAACAAAAGAATCAAAAATTCAAGATCCCAAAACTTTTTAACGCTACAAATTGAGCCGGCGCTGAAAAGTTTAAAAATTGACTCCCGTTGGTCGTCGAACCACTCCGTTAGGTTTGTGCGGATGGACTATCTGTGTGCTTAGTGACTTTTTGGTCCGCACTTCGGACATAAAACTTTTGGCTCATCATTGTTTATTTCTTATTGGTTTCGCCGAACCAAAGATGGTTTCTCTGTGGCCACCTTCTTTCAATTTGCTTAACGCTAAAAGTTTAATGGTCAAATAGAAGGCCTAAATAATTCAATTCCGTCGATTGATGAGCTCCCAACGTCACTTCGAGTAGGTTTTGTAAAAACCGTATCGAGAAATTGCTGTACTTAATAGAAATGTTCATTTGTTACAGTCGCCGGACCAATTTCAAGAAAAACCAAAAAATAAGAATCAAAACTTTTATGACATAGATTCTCTCGTCGAACAAAAGGAGATTACTGAAGAAGCCCTGCTGCATAAAATCTCCGAAGTGCTGCAAATTCCCGTGGTGGCGTTTCAGAATTTTGATGAAGAGCAGGCGATTAATATTATTTCGAATACTGTTAATAACAGCGATCATGCTTCGGGCAATTCTCTATTTAGCTACTACCCTACTGTTAATCCCATTGAAAATGGATTGAAGCTTTGGAAGAGATTAAACGGCTGAATGCGGAGTTGATTAAGGCTAAGGATTAGCAGATTAAATTGATAGAGAAGTTGATTGAAAAAATAATAGTAAAGCCTGAGAGTTCTCAGGCTTTGGTTTTTATGCAAATGAATAAGAATAAATATGCTGATAAACAGAAAGACTTCTTAAACTTACTTCCTCATCAGTATATTTATTTTCCGGAAGATATAACAAATGTTCATAAATAGTAGCTTTTATACTTGCTTTAACTTCACGAATTTCTTTCCAGTGAGGAATGTTAAGCTTTTCATTAATAAGAATCTCTAACGTTTGTGTCGCAACTTGTTTAACTTTTTGTCTCTCCTCTTTATTTAATTCTTTATCCTGAATTAAAAGATCAAAAATCGATAGGGTAGGTTCATCCAAATTTTCTTGGTAAGCTCTTTTTTCTTCTTGTGACAGGGATTGAACAAATGCTGACAATTGCTCAAAACTGCGTACAAGCTCTGCTTCAGATTTACCATTATTATAGGCTTCGACAATTTCTTTATAGCGATCATAAAATTCTAAACGCAAAGGATTTTCCTTAAGCATTTGTTCTAATTTTTGCTCTACAGCTTTATTAAGATCATATACCAATTCATTTTTTCGAGGTATTTTCTCAAATGCTTTTTTTAATGCATCAATGTTTAAAGTAGACAAATCTATCATTGTATACTGGTTTTCGTAAACAGAATCTACAACAACAGAATCATTAACTATGCTTTGTAAACTTAAGATAATCTCGGTAACATCAGCACCTTTTACTTTTTGATTAAGTTTGCTGTAAATAGCATCAATAGCATTGTATTGTGGAGTGAATTTTTTCGCCTGCTTTTCGGGGAAGAGAGCTTTATACTTTCTAAATACATTTCTAGCTGCTATTTCAAATTTAGCACGGGATTCATCATTTCTACAGACAGCATTGGCTCCGTTATTTACTGCTGCAATTTTTCCCATAGCTGTAGCTTCAATTAGAGTATCTAAATCAAAATTTTCTTCTTTTAACATTTCCACAACTTCAGAAATGGCTTCCTCGATTTCGTCAGACATTGCTTCTAATTGCTCGAATGGTTTTTGATTATCAATCCTCTCTCCTTTTTTGCCATTATCTCCTTCTCCGTAAACAGCATAAGCTTTTTCTAATTGTTGGTAAACATTACCATAATCAACAATAAGCCCGTTTTCTTTTTCATCATCATACACTCTGTTTGCTCTGGCAATGGTTTGCATTAAAGTATGTCCTTTAATCGGCTTATCAAGATAAACTGTTGAAATAGCAGGCGCATCAAATCCTGTTATCCACATTGCACATACAATTGCCAATCGGAATGGATTCTCTTCATCTTTGAATTCTTTTTCAAGATTTCTTTCAACCATTTTGCGACGATGGGTTTCAATATTCAAATTGATTTTTTTGAATTTATCAATTTCATTTTGTTCTGAGCTGATGACAACACAAACCTCCGTTGAAGCAACTAAGTTATATTTACGTTTCAATTCTTGCTCTTCCTGAAGGTCTTTTGATTGTGCAATTTTTTGTTCCAGTTCGGTCAGATATTCTGGCCAATATTCCATAATGCAATCATACATCCTAACCGCTGTCGGCTTATCAAGTGTTACCAACATTGCTTTCCCTTGATAGCCTCTTTCATTAAAATGCCAAACCAAATCTTTAGCAATCTCTCTCAGACGCGATTCTGCAGTAAGTATGGGGTATTCTTTTTTAAATAGATAAGCTAATTTCTTTTGCTGATCTTCATCAAGATTTTCATTTTCAAGAATCTCAGCCATTTGTTCATCCAATGTAGGATTATCAATATTCAGTCGTTCCCCACGATTCAGATATTTTAATGGAAGGGTTGCTTCATCTTCAATTGCTCTTTTAAAATCATATACAGAGACATATTCTCCAAAAATATTCTTTGTGACTTCCTGCTCCTCTTTAATAATAGGAGTTCCTGTAAATCCTAAATACGAAGCATTAGGCAATCCAAAAAATCTCATATTTCTTGCATATTTACCACCTTGCGTACGGTGCGCTTCATCAGAAATTACAATAATATTTTTTCTTTCAGTAATTAAGGGGTATTCTTTTTCTAATTCAGGATCAATAGAAAATTTATGAATCAATGAGAATACATACCTGTGATTTTCGCTTAATAATTCTCTCAGATGATCCCTACCCGTTATACCTTTCTTCTTACCTGCAATTACATTTTTATTGTTAACGATTCCAACCCCTGAAAATGTGTCGTAAGCCTGGTTTTCCAGCTCTGTGCGATCGACAACAATCAAAAATGTATAAGAACCTCCAAACTTGCGATGTATTTTCTCACAAAGAAAGACCATAGAATATGTTTTACCCGAACCTTGGGTATGCCAGTACACTCCTAATTTCCCTTCGAGATCATTAATATTCTGAACATTTTCCAACACTCTGTTTACCCCAATAAACTGATGGTTCTTTGCCATTAGCTTTACAATATTTCCATTGCTTTCATCGAAGAGTAAAAAGTTCTCGAAAATATCCATCAGGTTTTCAGGACCACAGGTTCCTCTAAGCATTGTATCTAAACTTACAATTCCTTCAGCATCTTCTGTTATACGTTTCCAGTCAAGAAAGTATTTATAAGGACTGGTTACAGTACCCACTTTAGCATCTGTACCGTTGCTTAAAATTACAAAGGCATTGTGATAAAATAAATGAGGTATTGTATCTTTATAATCCTTGAAATTATCTTCATAAGCAGATCGCAAATCGACAGCGTGAGATTTAAGCTCGAAGAATACTAAAGGTATACCATTTACAAAACCAATCACATCAGGACGACGATTATGTAACTCACCACTCACTTCAAATTGCCGAACAGCCAGAAAATGATTGTTTAGATAATCTTTGTAATCAAATATTCTTAAAGTTTTCTTTTCGGTTTTACCATCCTCATTTGTAAACGAAACCTCAACACCATTTTTTAATAATTGATATTTGGCTTTATTTTGCTGAGCAATAGTTTTATCTGCTTCTTTTTGAACAATTTTTTCTAAAGCTCGTGTATATGCTAATTCTGGAAGATCAGGATTTAAGCTCTGTAAAGCCTCTAAAACATATCGTTCTAAGATTACTTCTCCTTTATTCTCACGACCTAATAATCCTTCAGTTCCAAAACTTTCATTCTTCCAGGCTGTAGTAACTTCCCACCCAAGTTCTCTTAAAACTTCTTCGGTAGCGTTTTCTATTAATGCATCTTCTGAGTATTCGTAGGACATAGTTTAAAGTTTTTCTGATTCTTGATTTAGCAATTCATTTATCTGATTTATGAATTTTGACTCAGATTCTTTTATGGATTTTATATTTGAATTCTTATTTAATTCAACTCCAAAGATTCCAAATCTGTTTGAATATTGATCTAAAGTATTTGATATATGTTTTCTTGAAACATCAACCTCTTTTTGTAGTGGATAAACTAATCCAGACAATACATTTTTATCGTGATAATAATAGCTATATGTATGCAGTTGAAAAATATCTTCTCTATCAACGTCCAAATAATTATAATTCATTGTTTTGAACTTTGCATCTAAAATAGCATATTTATCTTGGTTCACATTATGCAGAATAAAATCTGGAATCATTTTACGACTAAAAAAATGATTTTTATAAATAGATATTTCTTTTTGAGCATCTAAATTCCAACCTTTAAGATTAGATTTTAAAATCTTTTCAATATATAGTTCAAACAATTCTGATGTGTTATAGAGATTTCCAGATATTTGTTTTTTACTTTCTTGATTAAAATCAGGACTAAAACTCTTAATGATTACTTCCGCTAATTCTAAGACTTTTTTAAACTGAACAAATAGAGGATTTGCTAAAACAGGATGGCTTTTAGCTTTAAATATTGTATCACTTTTTGGTTTAATTTTGCTATACTTAGAAAGTAGTTCATTATAAACATTTCTTACTTTAAATAAAGAATTTGATGAGTACCTATTTTTAATTATATATAAAGTATAAAACAAAACATCAATAATTTCTTGTATATCACTTCTATCACGGTAATGAACGGAAACTTTTCCTTGAAAAGGAATGTCTCTCTTTATGAATGAATTAAATTCGACTTTACCTCGAACAGTATTCAGTCGCTCATTAACATTTTGAAATCTTTTGGGGAGTCCTAATATTGATGCTTTCTCTAGTTTTTGTAAAAACATAAAACAGAGAAGATATTCAAGTTAATTCGTTCGTGTTTTATAATTTGTCAGGATGGCTTCTGAGTCCAAAGAAATGTTATTAGCATAAGTAAGCAAATGATTCAATACAGAAACATTGTATCGCTCACTTAATGATATATTAATTACAAATCCTTTGTAATTAATATATCCAGCATACTGTCCGGTTTCTATATAATAAATCGTCTCTCCTCCAATTTTTTTTTTGTAAAACTTAATTACAAAAGCATCTTGATCTTTATCTAAATTTGTCGATTTACGCAAAGAAATTACATTTAAATTACTGTAGCGACTATTACTAAGATATACTTCATCAAAATTATCAAAACAGTCTTTGATCATCTGTTTATTAAATGAACTGTCATTGGATTTTAAGAATTGTTTGAATTCCAAATCAGTCCAACCAATTTTATCGTTTCCGTAGTTGTAATTTACTGGTAAAGTTATGTGCATCACATTACAACTTAAAATAATTTTGAGCTTCCTCTGACTTCTTTTCTATTTCTGACTCATCGTAATAAGCTCTCAAATATTCATTTAAAGTCGGCAATAAAAACTCTCGGAAAATTTGATCCATACTTTTTTGTTGAATATGTTTTTGCTTTTCAATTGTTGAAATCTTCATATATAAAGAATGCCCAAATTCGAATGACTTTCCTAATCCTAAATATTTCGAATCTGAAATAAATTCGTTTAAACTCTTACAAGCATCAACATAATCTAATCTATTTGTAAATAATTCTCCTTTGTTACTTTTTACATTTTCGATCACATCATAATCGCAACCAAAATAAATCCATTTAAATCTGCGACGTAAAGCAAGGTCAAAACTATCAATATTTTTGTCCACATTATTCATCATTCCAATGAAATATAGATTGTCTGGAACACCAAAAAGAACGCTTCCAGTCTCTGAAATTTCATAAGCTAACTCTAGCCTTTTCTTTTCGTCCAAATGCTCTTGATAAGATGAATATTGCGTACTGAATAAATGTCGATCATTAAAATTATTTGATACTACATCTCGGTATGAACTTTCTAAACTAACTAGAGTTTCTCCAAAAACAGCAGATAAATTTGCCCTGTTAATTTCATCAACCACAAAATAAAATTCTTCGTTAGGTCTGCTTTTTGCCAGTTTGCAAAATTCTTTAAACGAGCCGTTAATTAACTCAAACTTCAAATTACCATTTTCTGTTACGCCACAAGGCTTTATTCCTTCTATAAAATCCTCATAACCATAAGATGGGTGGAAAACAATATATTTTACTCGTGAAGAATCACCTTTAGTTAAAAATTCTAAGTCTTGTTTAATTCTATAGGTTTTACCTGTCCCAGGGGGACCGTATAAAATAACATTTGGATTACTCTTGGAAAAAAGTGATTGAGAACTTGCTAATTTCCAAAGAAAACGAGAAACAATTATTTGATTAGCGTAGCTGTCCTGATTTACATTTAATATTTGCTTGACTGCAAAATTGATATGAAAACTCTTTTCTATTTTAGATAGACTTTGATCATCACCAAAGAAATATTGGTATAGATCATCCAACCTATCATTGTATGCATAGATAAACTGAAAGGGATGAGATAGAACCAAAAACTTTCTCAAAATCTGTTTTGCTGAAATAAAATCACAATCTTCTATCAACTTCATTTGTTGGAAAATTTCTGATTCATTTACCACATTTCTGAAAAACGTTTTATACTTTTCAAATTCTGACTCGGCTTCTCCTCTATTATTTTTATTAAAATTATCAGGATCTTTTCTATCGATTGTAAATGAGTTTTCATTTTTGTCAGCTTTGATACCAAAACTCAAAGCCGAACCTGCAGGTTTAGAAGAACCGAACAATTCTCTTGATCTTCTTTCTAAAAAATTACATAAATAAGAACCAGGCAATCCTGTATCATTAGCTTGTCGATTCGTGTAATCATCAAGGGTAAAAGAATTAGTTTTAATCTTATCAATATAAGTTTGAAACTCATTAACTATTACAGAAGCATTATCATTTAGCGTTATCTTATCGCTATCATTATACTTTTGACAAAAAGTATCAAAGAGTTGACTTAATTGTTTTTTGCTTACGTCTGAAAGTATAATATTTTTCATAATGTTCCTAAATTTTATTGCTTTGTGCCATTCTTTGATAAAATCATTTGTTGCATTTTTACCACTACAAAAGGTTAGAGTTCCTGGTGCTTGTATATAGTTTTTATCATAATGACTTAAGATTTGTTTAAGTATATTTTTATCAGATTCTTCATAAAAACCTAAGAGATTAATAGTTCTTCTTAAATCAAACCAATCGAGTTCGAGATTTGGACTGTCCTCTAAGTAAGCATTTCCCGACACTTCAACTAAAGCAATTGGCTCCTTTCCATCTCTGACCATTACCACATCTCCTATCTTCATATCTTTTTCAAAGTAAGAAGGGAAAGGTACATCGTTACCACTTTTGTCTTTCCAAGAACTACCTAAACCAATAACTTTTTTAAATAAAAGAATTTCTTTGGTAGCAGCTTGGCTTAAATGATTATCATGCAACTGAATATGCCAGTAATTCATTAATTAAATTTTTGGATAATTATTTTTATTTACCGGAAGATTTAGTTTTTTCCTATTAAACTTCCAGTATTCAGAACCTTTTAATGCTGAATGAACTTCAATTACATAATCCGCTGATATACTGATTAATCGTTTACCATTTGTTTCTAAATCAAACAAATCGTGAATATCTGATCTCAGTAAAATCCCATTGCTTACCACACTTGTATCAACACCATTATACGGTTGAATATGAGCAGCTTCTAATAATTCAATGACTTTACTTCCAGTGACTGCACAAGTATAATCGTAAGCTTCTAAAAGTTCTTTTCTGAATTTGGATTGACGAAGGCGTTTTTTAATTCTTTGATAGGTATATTCAAGTTCCGATTCGGTTTGTTTACTTACCTGAACCTCTACATCAGATGTAAACAAATCTTTCAAATTTTCGGTTTTTGAATACAAAGTAATTCTCTTTGTGCTATTTCCTCCTGTTGAACCTTTCTTTTGTCCCGATTGTTTTATAGATTTTTTTATACTTTTTAAGAAAGATTCGAAATCAGTAATGGAGTTTAAATTAATTTTGACATTACCATTATATAAGACTTTTCTGTCTTCAATATTTTTATAATTTGATGAATTAGATGCTACATAAATTTCTAAATCTGAAACATTTGCATTCTGGATTTTTTTTAAAACATAGGCTAGCAATAAACTGTGTTCCGGGTTTCTATAATTATTTGATTGTTTTGTCCCTCCTCTGGATTCTATTATTAGTCCGTCCAATCCTGTTATGTGATCGATTCCGTAAAGTAAAGTTGCGACGAACTCTGTTTTTATTATTTTCATAAGTTTTAGTTTTTTTAGTTTTTAATTATTTCTCATACTGTAATGTTTCAGTCAAAAACCCAATCGCCCTCTCCATATTTGCATCACTGAAAATCGCTCGCTCCAACTTCGCTTCCCATTCTTTTTCAGATTTTATAATGTCCAAAACATTGGCTGAAGTAAACTCCATATTCTTTTTAGCAAGCTCCATCAAACTGTTATCAACCGTTGCCAAAAGCTCCAATTCATCATTAGATTTGAATTTAAACTCTGTAACAAGCCAATCCAAATCGGCTATTTGCCAGTAGTTGGAAAAGTATTTTTTAGCATCATCTATCTTTTCGGCAACGACAAATCCTGTCGTACCTTTATCTCCTTTCCAGTTTTGAATGTATTTACTATTTAGCGCAATCTTTTCAGGACCGCCATATTTTGTTTTTGGGTTATAAGGTCCGGCAGCTTTTCTCAGATAATCCTGAATTTTATTGTCTGAATATCGATGAAATAGATAAGATAGCTTGGTATATCTTTTTCTTCCTAAAGGAAATTTTTCACTTCCAAATCTTTTAGTTAAACAAGCAATCAAAACAGCCTCTTTAAATTCTTTGGAAGCTTCTTTTTTAGGTTGTTCTAACGGAATGATTTTAGCCTCAACTGGTTTTGTTTCTAAACTCTCTACATCAATCATTCCCATCATCAATCGTGGCAACAAAATATCCCGTGCTTCGCGTAGACGTTGGTTTTGAGATTGTAGTTTTTTTATAAAATGGTAGATAGGCTGTATTAAATTATCAAATTGAAATAGAATACTTTGCGTATTATCAGAAGCAATGATTGGTGGTAAATTTAATTTATAATTTCTAATAGCTTTTAACCCAAGATTTTTAATAGTTGATCCTGTTGCAAATAAATAAGCATAATTTTGGAAATGTTGACTCTCTAGTACATATCTAACATATAGCTTACTAACATTCTCAGCTACATTTATATAACAAGCACTTTTTCCAAGCGCAATTTTTTCTCCTGAATATAATCCAATATTGCCTAAAGTTCCATTAATTGCCAATAAAATTGTTCGCTCATTTAAGGATTTCTTAATTTTATTGAATTCAATTTTAGATATTTTTTTAGTTTCACTTTTAATAATAACCTCTCCATTTTCAAAGTTATTCCCATTCACAAAATAGTACTCACCATTATCATCATATTTAGGCGTTCCATGTAAACCATCACCAATTTTACTTGTAATTTCATCTAAAGTTACCTTTTCCCAATCCTCCGGCAAACCATTCTCATCAAAAACCGCCGTTTCATAACCAGGAAAACGCATCCGCACAAACCATTCCTCGTAGGTTTGTTGTGCCATTTCTTCTAAAATTTTGATGCGCTTCTGGTTGTTCTCTATCAAATCATCATAACCAGAAAGAATATTGGCGATTTTACGCTGGGTTGAAAGTGGTGGAAGATTAAATTTTAAAGTTGCTAAATCTTTTGCATTTAATTCTATCTGATTTGTAGCTCCTTTACCTAAATTTTCTATTAAGGGTTCGTAATAGTTTAAAAGAAATCCTAAAAATCTTGAATTAACCTCCTTTTCATCTCCTCGAACTATTGTAACGTGAGTATCTACTGTAGTCTTTTCAAATAGTTCTTTTACGAAACCAGTTCTTCCCAATGTGCCAGTTCCCGTAGAATTAATTAAGACATCACCAACTTGTAAGAATTTTTCTTTTGAGCTTTTCTTTTCCTTTGAGGTCAAACGTGAGCCAATAAAACTTACTTTAAAATCACGAATACATTTTTGATTAAGCACTACAAACCCTTCATTATCAACATATTTTGGGGAAACACCTCGTTTGATCATAGTTGAAACATCACCTAATGCCACCTTCTTCCAACCTTCTCTCATAATTTAAAAGCTTGAATTTGATTCATCAATTTGTTAGCTTCTGTATTCAGTTCTGCTAGTTCACTATGCAATTCCTGCATTCGGGTTTTGTAATCAAAATCCATATCAATATCAATGTTTACACCTACATATCGTCCCGGAGTAAGGCTATAATCCTGTTCTGTCACTTCTTTCAAATCCACCACTTTGCACAAACCTTCTACATCACGATAAGTCCCATCAGGAAAATGCTCATTAAACCAAGCATTGTCTGTTGCTACTTCAGGAGTTTCACCTCGGTATAATGCCATTATAGCCGTTAATCCTTCCAATTGCTCAGGAGAAAAATCATTAATCGTCGTGCTTACCTTTCGATAAACATTACGGGCATCGATCATCAGTATTTTATTCTTGTTTTCTTTTCCCTTACCCTTATCAAAAAACCATAAATGGCAAGGAAGCGAACGAGTGTAGAAAAAGTTGTTCCCTATAGAAACAATACAATCTACATTTCCTGTTTTAACTAATTCTTCACGAATCCGTTTCTCAGCATTTCCAGCATCAGTTGCAGAAGATGCCATTACAAAACCAGCCCTTCCAGTTGGGTTCAGATACGACATAAAATACTGTATCCAAAGATAATTGGCGTTTCCAATCGTTCCCTTACCTGTTAATGGTGCACCAAATGGTAGGCGCTTATCTTCTGCTAAAAATTTATTCTTAGCATCCACTTTGTCAACGTTAAAGGGCGGGTTTGCCATCAGGAAATCGCACTTCCCGTATAATTCGTGAGGATCGCTGTAAAAAGAATTATTATTAGCGATACTCCCGTTTATTCCGTGGATGGCTAAGTTCATTTTAGCAAGACGTGTGGTATTGCTTTTATATTCTGTACCGAAAACTTTAATGGCTTCGTTTACTTTTTTGTTATGATGATCCTTAATAAAATGTGCGGTTTGTACAAACATACCTCCCGAACCACAAGCAGGATCATGGATTATCCCGTGATCTGGTTGAATAAAATTTACAATCAACTGTACCAATGAGGGAGGTGTGAAGAATTCTCCTCCTTCTTGTGCACCAGCTCCCATCATTGAAAGTTTCATCAAGAAATACTCATATACTCTTCCAAAGACATCGCCTTTAGCTTTTTGTACTGAGTCACTGTTAAAAATGCGGATCAGATTTGCCAGCAAATTATTATCAGAATCGTCTTCAGGAGTCAGTTCCTGATAGTTTTTGGGAAGAATACCTGCCAGTTCTTCATATTCAGCTTCTATAAGCTTCATTGCAGAATTTACCGCTTCGGCTAAATCTTCGCTTTCCGGTAAGTTGGCAAGATGGGTATACTGTGCTTTTTCCGGTAAAAACATTGCTCCAAGAGCCACATAATCATCTTTCGTAGCGTCACGGCGTTTTCCAGTACGAGGATTTACAGGTAGTATTTCTTGTAATTTATCTTTTGCTTCTAAATATTTATTTTCAGCAAAACGCAATAAAATTAATCCTAATAACGGATCTTTATATTCAGCAGCAGTCAATTTTGAATTAGCTCTTAATTCATCTGCCGCTTCCCAAAGTTCTACTTCGAGCTGTTTAATATCTTTTTGAGTCACTTAATTATCTTAAATTCAGTTATTTATTTTCATAACAAGAAAATAATATAGAATTATAAAAATATATCAAATTATTCACCTGAAGAAGCCTTAAAACATGATTATTAACCATACCTTTTTATTAATACACCCGTAGAATTAAACTTCCCGTTGCTTCAATCTTCATTTTTAACTTTTGTATTCTCAAAAAACGAAGTCGCCTGACCGTAATCGATGGACACAGTAACTTTAGTACTGAAAAGCCTGGATTCGCCGACGATTTCGGCATAAACGAATTTGGGAGTCACCTGTGCAAAAGAAAGGGCTGCACAGCAGAGCATGCTTAGGAAAAAGAGTTTTTTCATGGGTTAAAGTTTTGTCAAATATAGTTAAAAAATCAATCCCTATGAGATGGGAAGCCGTAAAAATAAATTCCGGCTGTTATGTTCTATTGCAACTCATAGCTACCACAACACAACTTGTCGATATACTCCACAAAAAAGCCCGGCAACAACCGGGCATTTGATCAGCAAAGATTTATCAATCTGTTTGTGGTTATTATACCAAAACCCTACTCCTGCATTTAAGCCTCTGCATTCCTTTCAAACCAGGCAACATACGCCTCCACCGCTTCTTCGATGAACTTTTTGGTTTCGTCTTCTTTCAGGGCACCGCTGTCATCGAACAGCTCGTTGGCTTTGGCGAGGTAGACTTCCGGCTGCTGCATGACGGGCATGTTCAGGAAGACGAGGCTCTGCCTCAGGTGGTGGTTGGCTCCGAAGGCGGCAATGTTTCCCGGGGAATTGCTGAAGACGGCGGCGGGCTTTTGGTCCCACACGCTGCTGCCGGCCGGACGGGAACCGATATCGATGGCATTTTTCAGGACGCCGGGAATGGAGCGGTTGTATTCAGGGGTGATGAAAATGACCCCTTGTACGTTCTGCATGGCTTCGCGGAATGTTTTATAGGATTCAGGGACCTGGTGATGGTCGTCGAAATCCTGGTTGTAGACCTCCAGTCCGTCTAAGGAAATGATCCGGAACGTAAACCCTTCCGGTGCCATCTTTATAATAGCTTCTGCAATTTTCTTTGAAAACGATTCTTTGCGCAGGCTTCCTGCGAGAATCCCTATGACTTTTTCCATATTGATATATTTTATAGTTGGTATTGTATTCATTCCGGATCAGGCGGCAACAACCGGACGGATGATCTGTTATAAATCTATTTCCTGACCCATCGCGACCCCACACTGATCCCACACATCAATACAAGTATCCTGCCGCAGTGGAATGGCCGGGAAGATGGGTTTGGATTGAGGGGCAAAACCCGAAGGTCCGGATGCACCGGACGTATTTTCGTTAGGGACGCACGTAGGCAACCTGTTGAGTGAACTTCATCAGCCAATGGCATTTTTATCTTTTTCCGGTTCAGTGAATGGATAAGCATCGGCACAATACTGCCGCCGGTGATCCGGTACGGCATATTTCTGTAGGCAGGATAATAGGTCAACACCGTAACTCTGTCGGCAATTCCGCTTTTTTCAGTACACCGACGGAGGTTGCGGACCTCTTCGGTTTCCAGTCCGGGAGAGGCAGTAAGCTGCCTTGCCATAGTGGTATATCAAAGGAAAGGAATTCCTATTTACTTTTCCAGTTCGCTTTTGATCCCATACTGCCTAAGCCGGGCCTGCAGCTTTTGAATATAGGATTTCAGTTCGTATTGGGATTCGGGCAGGAGTTTTATTCTGGATGAGAAGGTATAATTCCGGCTCCTTTTTCCGTTAGACAGCACCACCTGCATCTTTCCCAGGGCACCGCCACGGCTCATCACAGGGACACTGACCCCGAAAACGACTTTTTGAATATCCGTAAGCTTGTATTTTTTAAAGAAAAGATTATTCACAATCAGGTACCCGCCCTTTACGGTAAAAGGGTCAACCTGTATCCTGCCTAACAGGGCAAACAGCAGGATGAACACAACAACCCCGCCGGCAATCCAGTAGAAAGCGTTTGTGTGGCGGTTGTACTCCGTGGATGCGGTGACCAGGGTGTCGTGGTCCGGTTCGGTGAGCTTCCCGTCACTGAGAAGACTGCGGACCTCATCGCTTCCCAGGTCATCTGCATCCATAAGCTTTTGAATGACATCGGCTTCCTTGATTTCATAGATGGCGGACGGCAGCAGCTGTGAGCTCCCCAGGTCGTCAAAATAAAAATAGCGGCTTCCGGATTTCCAGACCCTGCTGTGGTCCGGGCTCCCGGAACGGACTTTCTGCAAGCCGGAAGCCCGGATATTTTCCAGTCTGTTGAGGTGGGTGCTCCTGCTCTGCAGCCCTGATTTGCGGGCCCAGCTTTCAGAGGCCGAAAGGTAATATACCGCATCACCGCTCCGGAACACATCGGGCGCGAGTTCTTCCGGATGCTTGCCCTGAAAAGGAGTGTCCCCTGCCCTTTCCTGCTCTTCTGTTTCGGCATTGTAAAAATAAATGCCTTTTGGAGAAAGCCACAGGATATGGTTGGCATGTTCGCTGTCTGCACTTAAGAGCCGGTAAGGGGATGGTTCCGGGGCAAAGGAATGGCCGTCCACATACACCATCCCGTTCTGCTGATCCGTCAGATAGGCATTCCGGGAAGCCACATCGCCTTCAATGCCTGTTTCGTACAGTCCGGGATGATAAGCCAACGGCAACAGCTGATCGCGGTAATAGACGTGCCTGCCGTCGGTAAAATAATCGATGCTTTCCCGCTCGCTACGGTCTGAAAACCTGATCGGAAGTGCATGCATGGTGTGGGGATCAGCCTTGGGCATCGGCAATCCTTTAAAAAATGACTGCTGCCCATTGACGGCTACGGCATAGTTAAGTACTGCATGATAGCGGCCTGCGGGAAGCCTTACAACAGGGTACCCATAGTTCTGCGGCTTATCTGTCCAATGGAACCGGTACCCTACCGTCTGTACCAGGAAACCGAAAGTCCCTAACGCTTCATTCCGTTCCGAATTCCTATCCACATAATAGGTGACCTTCCCGTCCGAGTAATAGTTATTCCCCAAAGCCACGGTTTTTGCCGGCTGCAATCCTTCCAACACACGGTTGCCGGCATAGACATGCTGACCGTCGTACCCGATATGGGAATCGTTGTACTCCCCTTCCAGGGGTTTGAACGTCCCCGGGCGGGCGCCGCTGACTTCATAATAGCCGTTGCCCGGCACCAGGGCATAGACTTTCCCGTTATAGACGGAGAATACGCCGTTCAGGTCGGTTTTCTTCTGCTCAAAATCAGGGGCCGGGTCCGGGTCGGACATCAGGGAATACACCAGTGTTCCGGCGGATACCACAAGAATTCCTAAAACAGTATAGAACAGGTAACGGTATTTGTACATGGGGGTCGGTTTAATTCATGTTTAAAAATAGGAAAAATAATGACATTCCCGCTTCTGCCTTCGGGACTGGGTTCGGTGGCTTCGGCTACGCTCAGCCACCGGATTCCGCATTGTACTTTCTACGATCAGTCACCGGATTCCGAATTGTGCTTTCAGGGTAATGGTGACAGCCGCATATTCTACCCGGTGGCTTCGGCTACGCTCAGCCACCGGATGACACCGAAAGCTACCCTATCGTTCCTTATCATAGAACTTATAATGGGTTTCATTCATACATTCTGCTGCTTTTTTAAGTTCTTCGTCCCAGCCATTGATCAGAGCCTCCTTCTTTTTCCTGCTCCAGCCCTGCACCTGCTTTTCGCGGTAAAACGCAAGATCGATGCGGTCATATTCCTCATAATAGATCAGTTGTACGGGAAGCCGTTTTTTAGTATGGTTGGCGCCTTCCCCGGCCTGATGCCGGACCAGCCTCAATTCAAGGTCATGGGTGCTGCCGGTATAGTAGCTGCCGTCGGAGCACAGGAGTATGTACATCCATCCTTTCATGGTTGGTCTTTTTTAGTTGTTAAAAATAGTGATTTTCGGGAACATATGTATGACGTCTTCCCGGTGGCTTCGGCTCTTCCCGGTGGCTTCGGCTCCGCTCAGCCACCGGAGCGCACCAAACTGATGGTATCCGGAATATGAACAAGAAAAATCCCCATCCCTTCCGGGGTGGAGATCAAAATACGATCAGCCTTCGCCGCTAGGCCAGGGTCAGCGCGCCGAGGTAAGCACTGTTGGAGGCCGAGTTCCCTTCCGCATTATGGAAGTAGGCCCAGACATGGACCTGCTCTCCCGAATAATAATCCGGCAGCTTGACATCCGATGTCAGGCCCGTCCTTGCCGCAACCGATTCAAAGATCTCGAATGTGCCTAATTCTTCACTGTAGCATACGACATTGGCCTTATCCGTAGCCGAAGCATTGCCCTGGGCGGAATTGTCGCGCCACGAAAACCGGATGATACTCCCCGTCTGCGGGGTTGCGCTGAGTTCCTGGAAGCCGGCCAGGTCGCCTTTGGTGATCAGCACTTTGCTGTAGATCAGTTTGGGAATATCCGCCGTTACCTGTACCGCTTCGCCGATGGTATAGGATACGGCCAGGTTAACCCTGGACTTGGAACCGCTCCCCGATCCGAAGTAGCGGTTCTGGATGCCGGTAAGCGGTTTGAGGAAACCGATCACCAGTTTAAACTTCAGCTGCTGGAGCATCTGCTTCCCGGTCGCCTGCCGGCTGCTGGGTTTCGGCGTGCTCCTGATGATGTCCTGTCCGCGCCAGCTGGCGCCTACGACGGTTCCTACTTTCCCTGAGAATCCCCCGAGGATCCCTTTTGTGATTCTTGCCATAATGTTATGTTTTTTATGGTTAACGGAACGAAGGTAAAACAGGTTTTCCGGTTTTCAAATACCCTGGAAAGCTGTGTCTGCTATTGTCCGGTTTTGGCAGGTTTTGTCAGGGCTCTTCCTGACTTCCTTCGGTAGTCCTTCGGTACTTGTTCGGTACTTGTTCGGAAAAAAGATGTTTTTTCCGAACAAGTACCGAACAAAACCCGGACAAAACCGGAAGACCGGTTTATTTTGACCGGCCGTTTTGAGCAGGGCACCGGTTCCTTCTGATTAAAATCCGGACAGACATGGCATGGGCTTCCCGGAGCTTCCGGGTAAGCGGCGGCAGGCTGATCACGGACAAACCGTAAAAACATAAGGGATTTTGCTTGGACGCCATCTAAAAACCGGGGATCCGTTCCATAATCCCGGCTGTTAAAAAACCAGGTGCCGAGTACGGCCGGAGATTGATCCGCTAACCGGTGGCAGCCTGCAGGATGGAGAGCCTTCCAAAGAGGTAACCACAGGATATTCCTGAACGGACTTTCGTGGCTGAATGGGTAAAAAGGTGATCCGGCCTATGGGTAAACAAGAGAAAACAGCCCCTGCCGGGAGGCTGTTTCGGTACGGATGGACGGGCAGAACGCTATATGATGCCCTGCGAAATCAATCCCGCACCCGCTTTCTGCCGCTCGAAGGTGATTACGCTCTGCCTCAGCATTTCTGCCGTGAACACCTGTAACGTATCAGGGTCGGGCCTGTGCCTGAAATATTTGTTCTTGCCTTTTATAATGGCGGTTATCTTTTTACGGGCTTTATCGAAAGCTTCAGGGTCTGCCTGTATCGTATAGGTTCCTGAGGCATGCCTGACTGTTATTTTTCCGGTATCCATATGATGCTGTTTTGAAGTATAGCATACGATTTTAATGCCGGAACCGCATTTGAGGAGCACCGAAAGATCAGGCAGCCGGATAAAACCGGAACCGATACCCCACCCGGCGGGAAATTACAGGTCAGCCTCTCTGGACAGCATCCGGGTAAAAGCCGGGAACAAGGCCAAGCGCACTACCCTTCCCTTTTTTCCGGGCCGCCATACGGCTCACCGCTGAAGAATGATTTGGGATAAAATATTTTCCTGCCGATCCTCATATAAGGAACCGCCTTGGATTTCCTGAGCCGGTGCAGGGTGCGGTCGCTGATATTCAGCATTTGCTTGACATCTGCACTGTCGTAATAGCCGGAGCTGCAGGTCTCTTTTCTGTCCAGGCTTTTGAGAATTTCGGAAAGGAAAGCCAGGAGGGTGCCTTTGAACTGTTCTTCATCGGAGAACGGTCCGTTGAATTTTGTTTTCATCGTGTTATGGTTATTAAATACAATAATAGACCTGTCCCATCATATTTGTGTTTTACGTTTCTAACGTCAACATTGTGTGAATTATTATCAGCCTTCTGCAAAATTCCGGTTATTTTATTGAATTTTGTAGGTACAAAGCTGTTAACGTACTATTTTTTGCCGTGGTAAACCGGCATTTTACAGTTGAAGCTGAAGAATTTGCGCAGGGCTCAAAGTTTTTTTTAATAGCAGGGTCTGAGCTTTCCGAAGCACAGAATACAATATATCATTGTAATATTTTTCAATGATATATTGTTATATCATATAAAACCGTATCTTTGCGTTGCAGATCAGGACATCACCGGCACCCTGTTTCATTATGGATATGGATCAGTAAAGATTTTTTTAGAATGCCGGATATTTTACAGATCGGAGCAGATGATACTTTTCAGAAGCTAATGTATAACACGACACGTTTTGTCGCATTGCGTCTATACCTTTGCTTCATAAGATATTGAAGAGAAATAAGCAGAGGTAATATTAACCTATAAAGCTGATAACATTCAC